>NZ_OZ252047.1:1562281-3034563 GCF_965247905.1 Candidatus Spongiihabitans sp.
GGTTTTCTGCCAGCGAGCCCAACGGTCTTCCACACAAGGCTGAAGCCGCGTTGATCGAAGTCACGCCTGGCACAATTCCGATCGAGTACCGATCATTCAATCGATCATGCAGATAGGCGAATGAGCCAAAGAAAAACGGATCGCCCTGACACAAAAACACAACGTCTTGTGCCTGGTCAAGATGGTCGGCGATTACCCGAGCGGCCTCATCATAAACCGCATTGACAACCTCCCGAGTCTCGCACATGGGCAGGATAATTGCGTACTCTTTTTGATCCGAATGTGTTGCCGCGGACATTGCCGCCGAAGCAATATCCCGGGCCATGGAATGGCCGCGATCACTACGCAGATACGTTACCAGATCGCATTGCTGGATAATGCGCAGCGCTTTTAGGGTCAATAGTTCCGGATCACCGGGGCCAACGCCGACGCCGTAGAAAGTGCCTGCCGAGGTTTTATTCATGTGTTTTATTCCGTCATTTTGCTCCATCAGATTTTTAAATCAGGGTTTCAGGTCATGGCTTCAGGTCATGGTTTAAGACATTTTGCCAGCACCACCGGCGACAGGGCTCTTTCATGGTCGCTGTCCGGCAAATTTTTTGAAACTTGAATTTCAATCCATTCGCGCCCGTGTTTGCCGCGGGTAAATTTTTGCAACGCCAAGCGGCTCGGCGCGGTCACTGCCGAAGCCACCAACTTGCCGCCGGGCTTAAGCCGTTGCCAGGTATATTCAAGCATCGCGCGCAAGCCATTGCTGCCGCCAATAAACACGCAATCAGGGTCGGGCAACGATGCGCAACAGTGCGGCGCATGACCTTCGATAACGGTTAAATTTAACCGGCTGCCGAAGCGCTCGCTGTTGGTTTTTATATGTTCGATACGTCCAGGCTCCCGCTCAATAGCGTACATCCGGCCCTGCTCGTTCCAGCGCGCCCATTCGACGCTGACGCTGCCACATCCGGCGCCAATATCCCAGGCAATCTCACCGTTGCCGGGTTGCATCAATGACAAAATCGCAAGACGAACTTCGCGCTTGCTGATCATGCCAAATCCGGGTTGCGCGCCGGTGGAAAAGAAATGGTCGGCGATGCCCGGAAAAGCGGGCAGGGCGGGCGGGTTGCCGTGCAAGTGGATGACACAAACATTGAGTGCGTGGAAACTTTGTGGCAAGGCCGCCAACTCGGCGGCACGATGTTGTGTTACTCGTTGCTGTTTGCCGCCCATGGCCTCGCAAACCCAAATCCGCGACTCGCCAAAATCTTGCGCCGACAGTTCTTGCGCGATGGCGACTGGATTGGATTGCGGGTCGGTAAACGCGGCGATGAGTTGTTGGTCTTTTAAATAACGCCGAAGCGAGCTCAGAGGCCGCCCATGCAGGCTGATTATTTGCGCGCTTTGCCAGGCCAAACCAAGATGATGAAAACACGATTGAATACTGGAAATATTCGGATGGAAAATTAAATTGGCGTTGCCGACCAGCCGATTCAGCCAACTGCCGATGCCATGGATTAGCGCATCACCGGAGGCTAAAACCGCTATCGACTTTTGCTGATTGGCATTAAGTTGATCGGCCAACCCGCAAAACGGGGAGGCGAAAATCAGTTTTTCCGCAGCGGTTGCGATATGCGCGATTGCATCAAAATGGCGTGCTGAGCCGAAAATTATTTCGGCTTGCTGAAGCGCAATATCGGCCGCGGGCATCAGCACGCTGCGCTCGTTGCAACCCAGGCTGACAACACAAATCGGGCTGCCGCGCCACTGGATTGGCTGCGGTTCGCGCGGCTTGAAATGAATGCCCGGGTCACGCCTGAGCGCATCAGTGATTACCGCATCGGGCGCGGTCGAATCAGTCATGTCATGAAGTCGGCTGCAATCGTAAGTCATTTTTCAATATGACCAGCGTATTGAATGCCGCCGCCGCCAGCGCGCTGCCACCGACACGGCCTGCCAAGGTAATACATTCCACGCCTAATTCACGATGGTGCTCCCAAAGATAATTCTTCGCCTCCGGCGCACCGACAAATCCGACCGGCATACCGATTACCAGCGCCGGTTTGCCGTGGCCGCTTTCCAGCATTTCCATCAGTCGAAACAATGCGGTTGGCGCGTTGCCAATAATGGCAATGCTGTTTTCCAGATAAGGCTTCCACAGCGCCAGCGCCGACATGGTTCGGGTCTCTCCAGTTGCGGCAGCGCGCGCAGCGGTCTTGTGGTGATTAAGAAAACACAGCGGATCGCGGGTTAACTCGCGTTTGGGCATGCCCTTAATCAGGCCCTGTTTCACCATTTCCACATCGCACAGCACATTGCAGTCCTGGTTCAGCGCATTGATGCCTGAATCAATGGCAACCGAGCTGATGCGCACCTGTCGGGCGATTTCAGGATTCCCGCAAGTGTGCACCAAGCGCATAACGATCTGCTGTTGCGTTTCGTCGAAACCAGAAAAATCAGTGACCGCGCGGATTAACTGAAACGACTGCGCCTCAATTTCCGCCGGATTTTTTATGTAGTCGCGCATTAGTTTTCGACGACCGCAGCGACCAGCGCGTCAATTGCGTTGAAACTTTTGTCCACCGCAGCCAGAGCCGGGCGCGCTTGAACGAACACCGGAATATCCAGGTCAAGAGCGGCATCAAGTTTTTGGGAAACTCGACCGCAGCCACTATTTTTGCTGACCAACGCGTCCACCTTATGTTCCAGCATCAGCGCGCGCTCGTCTTCATAGCCAAATGGGCCGATCGCAATAATTTGAATAATGCCCTCGGTTTCGGGAAATGGGCGCGCGCTGCGAACAATCCATTGTTGCCGTTGTTGCCATTGTGGATTTGCTGGCGGCCGTTGGTCGGCAAACTTCAGGGCGCTGACGCCGATACTGAAAAACGGACGCTGGCAGCGCATGATTTGCGGGAATAGATCATCCCAGTTATGGTAGCTATGCCAATTGGGGTAATCCGCCGGATTCCAGCCCGGGCGATTGAACCGCCAGCAGGGGATGGCAGTTTGTTTAGCGGCCTGTGCCGCATTAGCGGAAATCCCCGCCGCATAGGGATGCGTCGCATCCAGTAATAATTCGATGCGGCGATGACCACAATATTCGGCTAGGCCCTGCGCCCCGCTCTTGCCGGCGCGGCTGAATCCGCCAACATGAATTTCGCAGGGCAAATCCGGTTGGCGCACCAACCCCACTAAACTATAAATAACGATATGGCCGTGATCGATCAGTTCGTTTGCAAGAACCTTGGATTCGGCAACGCCACCGAGGATAAGAATTCTCATGATACGAAACTGGTGCCGACGCAGTTTCCGGCTTTGTCGATACAGTAAACATCGATATGCACTTTGTTTTGGGCTACCTTTAAGGCGGTCTGGCGCGCCAGTTGGCTGACCTTGTTCGCTAACGGAATGTCGTCCGCCTGGCAGTATTTCAGGGTCGCTAAACTGGTGTTGGCGTGTTTGATCTGGTCGGTTAACGCCTTGCTGCCACCCAACTCATCGGCCAGTCCGGCGAGAAAGTTAAAATCAATCGACGAGTCTTGGCTGTGCAGCGCGTGATGTCCGGCTGCCATTTTACTCATCTTTCCGAAGCCGCCGCAGAGCGATAATTTCTTCATCGGTACTTTTCTTAAATGCTTGAGCACGGCGCCGGCGAAATCACCCATTTCCACCAGTGCAATTTCTGGCAGTTGCAAACGTTTTTGAATATAGTGTTCGCTGGTAGAACCGGTGCTGGCGGCGATATGCGAGACGCCATTGGCATGCGCCACATCGATGGACTGATGAACCGAGGCGATAAAGGCTGAGCAGGAATACGGCTTGACGATGCCGGTGGTGCCGAGAATCGACAGACCGCCCAGTATGCCAAGTTTTCCGTTCATCGTATTGAGCGCGATCGCCTCGCCATTGACCACGCCGATATGCACTTCAAATCCGCCCGCATAACCACTTTCATCGGCCAGCAAAAGCAGGTGTTCGGTCATCATTTTGCGCGGCACCGGGTTGATGGCCGGCTCGCCGACGGCGATCGACAACCCATCCCGAGTGACCGTGCCCACGCCTTCAGCCGCATGAAACCGGATGCCAGCGATAGCCGACAATTCAACCTCTGCAAAGATAGTCGCCAGATGAGTGGCATCCGGATCGTCGCCCGCATCCTTGATCGTGCTGGCGATAGCCCGGCGCGCGCTGATGCGTTCACAGCGTTCAAGTTTGAACTCCACCTGCTTGCCGCCAATCCGATTTTTCATGGCCTGATTTCCATTGGCCTGACTTCCCCTGGTCCGACTTCTCTGCGGAAGAACGATGCGTACATTTTCACTGAATATATTGTTTATTAGCAGATTGGCCGCGGCCAACGATGTCGCCGTGGCGCACGCTCCGGTAGTGAATCCACTGCGCAGTGTTTGTTTTGTTTCCGATGATTCTTCGCGCATGACGGAAAATCTACGCGAATAGCCAGTAACAACCAAAGGCGATGGACACTGAGGCCACGGCCATTCGACTGAACTGGAATAATTTTTGCCCAAACCCGGCGATGCATTTTTGCAGTTGCCCGAAAAACAATCCGAAGACCAACATGGCGCTTAGCGCACCCAACGAAAACAACGCGACATAGCCCAATCCGATCCACGGGCCAATCCATGAACCAGTCCATGTGTTGGTGGTTTCCAGCGCGGGAATCAACGCCAAAACAGGCGCGCTGCCAGCAAGGCCATGGGTAGCGCCCACCAGCACGGATTGATGGGTGTGATGGGTTTTGCCGGTGGACAGATGCACATGCGTTATGGCATCGTGGCTATGCGCTTCCAGGGATAATTTGTGTTGACGTATATTCCAGAATATCCAGGCGCCAAGACCAATCAAAAGAACGCCAATCAGCTTCTCGGCGACATGGGCAACCATGGCGGGAAGCTCGATTTTTGCGAATATCAACAACGCCGCAAGCGCGAACAAGACCGCGCCATGACCTAAAGCCCAGGTACAGCAAAAACCCATCATGCGCCGGATTGACCATCCACTTGAATTTTGCCTTGAATCTTGATGTGCGCCCGACGCCAGCGCGGACACCGCCATGATGTGATCGGCGTCCAGCGCATGCAGCAAGCCGAGGCCGAAACCCAGCGTAAGTATGCTATATAAGACGGACGGTTCCATAACTGTTTGAACAATGAAGTTAGGTTACAACCAAGCTATTTTATCACAGCACGCGCGCGCCTCAGTCGCCGCCAGCGCAGGTCATGGCGATGGTGCGCCGCCGCCGTGATCGACCATCCGGCAACGGAAAACGCCCACGATTTTGGCTGGCTGCGATTGGTCGAATATTCCGGCTGCATGTTTTCATCCAGCGGGTTTTTATCCAGCGGCAAACTCTTCGAGGGCTTTTCCGGACAAACGATAACCGACCCATTCCTATTGTGGCTTTGCGCCAATTGATTGATAGAACTTTATCGCTGGTTCATTCCAGTCAAGAAACTCAGGCTCTATCGGTGGGACAACAAGAGGATAATGTGGTCTTTATGGGCTTATTGGTGTTAACCATTCTCCGTGGTTTTCGGGTTTTTTTGGTTTTGCAGGGGATTGTGTTGCTCTTTGGCACGAGCAGGTTGTCAAATTTCGCATCCGATTTAGGCTTTATGCTTCCTATACATAGCGCAGAGCATATACCTGCAATACTCGCAACGATTAACGCAGGCCTATAATCTGCATGAATATCGTATAACTTACCCGCGACCCATGGCCCCAAAAATCCCGCTATCCCCCAAGCGATAAAAACTTTACCGTAAATCCGAACACCTTCAACAACACCAAATCGAGTCGCAATAGCTGCTGGGTATACAGAGATAATCGCTCCATAAGCAAACCCAATTACACCTAAGCCAAACAACACACTACTATCTATCAAAAACAGGGATAGTAGTAATAGACTGACTGCCGATAGTAAAGGCAATAATGTCAACGTGACTCTGAATGATATTCGGTCTGCTATCCAACCACCCAGTAGGCTACCTGCCATACTGAATAGTGCCAATACACTAGGGGCAATTAACATCAGTCGTTTATCCAATCCAGCCTGCTGCGCAATCGCTGTTGCGTGGCCTGTCGCCATTAGTCCGGCCATGACGGCCAAGCCGAAAGCCAACCAGAAAAAAAAGACCGCTTGTTTATCCACACTCTCGCTATTTTGATGGTTAGAAGCTGACACATGTAACTCAGCCTGGGCCAAATCTAACAAGCCACCAGCGATCGGCATGATCAATAATAAAACCAGGGCCAAACTCAGCATTGCACCGACCAAACCAAAAGTGCTTAAGGCAAAAGCAAGCGGCCAAGGTGATAGAACTGCCCCCAGTGCATAACTGGCTGTGACCAGACCCATGACAAAGCCTTTATTGTCCAAATTGGACTGAGCGGATATTTGTAAAGCAAACCCATAACCGAGGCCGTTCGCAAAGCCAAATAACAAGCTATACCCGAACCAGACCGTAGCAATATGATTTGCCGATGCAGCAATTAATGCACCAATTAACGCTAACGTGCAAACAGCAATAGCAAAACCAGCCGGACGTAACAAGCCGTATAAACGATGACCAAACAATACACCGACTGTCAATGTTAGCAACGTAAAGGAATACGTAAGACTGACCTGTGAGCGTGAAACCTGAAAATGTCTTTCCATAGGTTCTAGAAAGACAGAAAAAGCGTGCACCGAACCAAGCACCAATACGAGTAACATACTGGCAAGAACAACCCAGGTCCCTTGATGCTTAGATTTTTGCTGCATCATTACGATTTTTTCTTATTGCGTCGTGATTCGATAAACAGGCGTAATTGCTCCTGTGTGTCATCTGAACGAAAACAGTCGGCATCATATGCTTCTTCAAGCACCAGTGTTGAAGCAAAGTTTGATTCAGCTGCCATATAAAATGCGCGTTTGATATTGCGCAAACCCGTTTTGGGGAAAGCCGCAATACGTTCAGCCAATGCTTCAGTCTCTTGTTGCAAGCCATCGTCTTCGACGACGCGACTAACCAAACCTACACGCTCAGATTCTTCAGCACTGAGCGTGTCGGTGGTTAATGCCATGTCCATTGCCCGCGTTAAACCTACCATCCGCACCAATAAATAGGTAAGCCCTCCGGTGGGGCTAAAACCCAGCTGGGCATCTGGCAATCCCAATTTTGCCGAACGCCCGGCAATCCGTAAATCGCACATTAGCGCAACTTCTAAACCGCCACCAAAAGCAAATCCATTAATCGCACCCAGTATTGGTTTGTCTAAATTTCGGGCTTCTAAAGCCAAAATTTGATAGAGAGAAGCCGCTTTAGAAAAATCCGCCTCCGCCATTTTTTCCATCGCTTTAATATCTGCCCCAACACTGAACGCACGACCTGTAGCGGCAATCACCAATACACGAACAGCATCATCGGCCTTGGCATTTCGGAATACGGATAATAGCGCTTCCAGATCGGGGATATCAAAAGCGTTTAACGCTTCTGGGCGATTCAGCGTTGCCCAGGCAACGCTATTCTTCACGTGGTAATCAATAGACATTATTGTCTCTCTGAGAATTTGAGAATCGGAAATTTCCTGTGTTATTTAAAGATTTTCATACAACCGCAGCACACGATGGGTTTTATGTTCTGATGCAATAGTACCCTGTTTAACCAGTTCAACCTGAGCGGTAAATCCGGCTCGTCTCTTAATAACATCTCCCACTTCGACAATTAACTGTTCATGTTGTTGCTCTGGAAAATCCTGCACAACCTCAACCATCAAGCGTGGCGCATAATCAACCGGCGGTGGTTGATCTAGTATGATTTGAAACTCGCCGGTCAAACGTGGTCGAAATTGCGTCACGACATCCTGAACCCCAGTTGGATAAATATTCACTCCCTTAACCACAAACATATCATCACTTCGACCCAAGGTACGAAAGCGAAAACTGTGTCGGCCACATTGGCAAGGATCGGTAAAAACCTGCACATGATCATGCGAACGAAAACGCAACAATGGTGATGCTTCGCGTTTGATGGAAGTATAAACCAGCTCGCCAGTTTCTCCATCGATCATAGGTTTTACCGAGCCCGTGTCGGGATCAATCAATTCAGCAATCACCAAGCCGCCACCGCAGAAATGCATGCCCTCACGGTATTCACATTCCGCACTTTGGCACCCCAATTCTGCGATACCATATAAATCATGCGATGACATACCCCAAGTACTTTCAATGCGCTGTCGATAACCGGGAACTTGCAAGCCACCCTCACCCGAAAAAAAACCTTTGTGTAGATTTAAATCCAAAGGATTAATGTTTGCCTGCTCCGCCACTTCCTCCAGGAGGACGGCATAAGAAGGTGTTGAATACAGACATTTTTCACCGGAAAGATCCGCCAACAGCTCCAGCAACTCTCGTGATTTACCTACACCATAGGCTAATATTGAAGCTCCCAAGGTTTCAAATGCCATATGATCCATGATGCCGCCAGCATAGATAGAATAATTAAAACAATTGACGACCAGATCTCCAGGACGACAACCCATCATCCAAAGTGCACGCGCACCCATTTCATTGTAAACATCTATATCGTTACGCGTCCAGGCAATGCGCATAGGCTTACCACTGGTGCCACCCGTACCAACCAATCGAACAATATCTTCGCGAGGTGCACATTGATGCGGCCCAATCAACTGACCTTCGCGTTGCGTTTCAGCCAGTGTTTTCTTTTCTGTGAAAGGCACGGCCTCCAATGCTTTATGACAATTAATATCCTGAAGATTTATTCCTGCTTCGGCAAATTGGGTCCGATAGTAATCACTGGAGTGATAAAGATAATCTATCTGTTTCACAAGCAGTGGGACTTCATAAGCCTGCAAATCTTTTTCCGGCAAGGTTTCTAGTGCTTGGTTCCAATAGGTATTCGCCATGTTTTTATTTTCTCCCGAATTCATACAATAACTGCAACACGTGAAAAATTGTCGGTCAGCATCCAGTAAAACTAGCCGCTCTAACCAAACCAATTTCGAGCGATATGAAGAAACCGTACCAACAATTTACCGGACCGGGTCGTTAGTAGGAGGTGATCCAGCCGCAGGTTCCCCTACGGCTACCTTGTTACGACTTCACCCCAGTCATGAATCACAAAGTGGTAAGCGCCCTCCCCATCTCCGAAGATCCGGGGTTAAGCTACCCACTTCTTTTGCAACCCACTCCCATGGTGTGACGGGCGGTGTGTACAAGGCCCGGGAACGTATTCACCGCGGCATTCTGATCCGCGATTACTAGCGATTCCGACTTCATGGAGTCGAGTTGCAGACTCCAATCCGGACTACGAGCGGTTTTTTAGGGATTGGCTTGCTCTCGCGAGTTCGCAGCCCTCTGTACCGCCCATTGTAGCACGTGTGTAGCCCTACCCATAAGGGCCATGATGACTTGACGTCATCCCCACCTTCCTCCGGTTTGTCACCGGCAGTCTCCCCAGAGTCCCCGCCATTACGCGCTGGCAACTAAGGATAAGGGTTGCGCTCGTTACGGGACTTAACCCAACATCTCACGACACGAGCTGACGACAGGTGCACTACGCACGATACAAAAAATACAGCGCAAACAGGAATAACAAGGCGCCCATCACCCTATTCAGCAAGCACAGACGTCGTACATTTTGCGTGGCTTCTTTTAGTAGGCTTAGTAGGCTACCGACACCAAGCCAAGTAATGCGCGCCGCCAATAAAATAAAAATAAACCCGACTACCACAAATGCCGCGTTGCTTGCGTTGGAAGCAATGAACTGCGCGAAAACCGCGGTAACCATCATATAAAATTTTGGATTCAATAACGTGACCAACAGCCCGTCTCGAAATCGGTGTGTAACGACATTTTTGTCGATGGTATTTGGTTGCAGACGATACAACTTGATTGCCAAATACATAATGTACAACGAGCCGGCGACAACCAGCCCGCGATAAACTCCCTCGTTTTGTAGAACAACCTGAAAACCTAACAAGCAGACAATTGAAATCAGAGTTGCCGAACAAATCAATCCGCCGACAAATGGCAGGTTTTTGCAAATGCCATGATTGGCGCCCAAACCGGCCAACAGGATGTTGACCGGACCGGGACTCCAAACCAACGGCACAGTGAACAAAATAAAAAGGAACAGTTGATTCATTTGTTTATGGTAAATTTTCCAACTGTACGTCAATTTCGTTTTTGACCATATCTTCAATGGTTTGTCGCGCACGAATCAATTCGTACGTTCCCTCGCGTAATCTAATGACTTCGGGAGATTCTGGATACGAATTGAAATTTTTGACCGCCATGCTGCAACATGCCGAAAACCGGCGTTTTCTTGCACGCGCTGGGGGCCGAAATAGCTTTCGTCCAGCTCAACCGAACCAGGTTCAAACGGGCTGATGCGTTCGCAGTCATGGGCAATTCTGTCTCTGATCTTATCGACAATTCGGTTGATCGCCGGACGACTCACGCCGGTGATTTTAGCTATCTTTGACGCTTCTATATCTATGCAAAACAACTTCAATATCTCCCTAAATGCCTTCTCCGAAATTCGGGAACGGATGATATACTTGCTTTTCATAGTGTTGATAATAACTTATCGTCATAATATTTTCCTTAAAGTATCTTGAACCATTTTTAGTTATTAGCAAATTCTTCAAGGGCTTTCCCGGACAAACGGTAACCCACCCATTCCTGTTGTGATTTTGCGCCAATTGATTGATAGAACTTTATCGCCGATTCATTCCAGTCAAGAACACTCCACTCAAAGCGGCCACAGTTTTTTGAAAGCGCGATTTTTGCCAAGTGTTTTAGCATAGCCGTGCCAGCGCCAATGCCCCGGTGCTCTGGCGAAACGTATAAATCCTCAAGGTACAGCCCAGGCTTTCCCAGCCAGGTTGAGTAGTTAAAAAAATACACGGCATACCCGATAGGCTCATGCCCTTTACTGCATATTACGGCACTCGTTGTCGAGTCGCCGCAAAACAAAGAATTTTTAATATCAACCACTGTGGCGACCACTTCATTCCTGGCTTTTTCATAAGCGGCAAGTTCCGTCACAAACTTGAGAATCAGCGCAGCGTCTTCAACAGTCGCTTGACGAATTTCTATCATCGGCACTCGTTACTCCAAATTATGATGACAGATAACACTGATATCACCGACAACGTTGAGCGTTAGCGAAACTTGTCCGGGGCATCGTTTTGTTAAGCACTCAGCCTTTCAAGCGCTTTAATCCAACACTCAAAAGTTGATTTGTTGTATAGAAAAAAACTAATTGCCAAATTCTTATATTTACTTTTTAGGCAAGTTGATATTGCGATTTCAGCCGCCTCTTGAATAGGGTAACCATAGACCCCACAAGAAATTGCTGGGAAAGCGATAGACTTGCAGTCGTTTAAAACAGCAAGGTCTAAACTGTTAGTATAAGCTGAGGCAAGACAATGTTCAGGGGTTTTCTCGATTTTATACCTGGGGCCAACTGTATGTATAATAAACTTTGCTTTTAAATTGCAACCAGAAGTGATTCTTGCTTCTCCGGATGGACAACGAATACCATTAGTTGCTTTAACCCTGCGACATTCTTCTAATAGTTTTGAACCCGCAGCTTTATGGATAGCGCCATCTACACCGCCGCCACCAAGCATAATGGGGTTGGCAGCATTAACAATTACATCTACGGATGCAGTTGTGATGTCGCCTGGTGTGATATTAATTTGACTCATTGAATTTGATACCTAACTTCGCAAATAACCGGCGCATTTTAAGCACCAGCGAAATATGAGGCGTGTTGATTTGCCTTGTTAGGCGCTAATTGCGGCCGGATGGTTGAATTGAAAGTGCCTTATAATGGCTTCTGCGTCTTCAAATTGACCTAATTCCCTCTTGATTTCAGCCTTCATTATGCGCTCATCGTCATCTCAAGTAACTGCAAGTTCCCCCGTTCTTCATCAGACAAATTTTGTTTTTTATTAGCACCTCTTCTTTTATCATTTCCAGCCCACCATGCACGCAAACGAAGGTACTGTTCTTTTTTTTCACTGAGATCGCTTGTTTTCAGTTTAGAAAAATAATCATGTAATTCTGGCGCGCTGTATGATTTCGCGCTTTTAGTAGCCCCACTATTGCGGAATGGGTCAACTTCTCCTATTTTCTCCTGTTCATCAGCCCATACGAGGGCTTGGCAGTGAGGGCATTTTACAAGCCAAGGCTGATCAGGAAGCATTGGCGCATCTTTTTTGCCATCAGTCTAAAATGTAGCGCCAAACGTATTACCTGATGCAATAGTATGTTCTTCTACCAAGCCAGAACATTCTGAGCATGTTTTGATTATTGTGGGTCCTGGCATCATTTTCGTTCTCCGTTTCTTGAACTAACACCCAGCTTTTACAGTGTCCGAGTGCAACCGATTGTTAGCGCTATTTGCGTAGTTCATATGCTTGTTTTAGTAAAGATTTTATAATCTCTTCCTTTTCAGAAATATCTTTTTCCGTTAATTTTAATCTGTAATTTCCCCAGCGTTTGTCGTAGTCAAGCACATCAAGCGAACTTGAAGTGATCTCTTCTGTTTTCTCTGTCTGAGGCAGGCGTATGTCAAGACGCAACCCACTTCTTTGAGGACGGCATACTGCAAAATTACATGCGCGGCCATCAACCCAAAACCCGATATAATGTTTGTTATAACTAAACTCGACAGAAGGCAAAAAGGATTCCGATATATCAAGAATCTTGTCTGCTAGTAAAACTGTTTTTTTGGCGCCTCGTTTTTCCCAGTAACTTCGGTCTGTTGGTTCTGATGCTTCTTCATCTTCTCCAAGGTATCCAAGTTTCACGGTATCAAGGACTTTAGTAAATTGAAGTCCTATACCTTCTGGAGTGTCGATGGCTATCACCTGAATTGCAACAATTGGAATAAAACCATTAAATAAACCGATTACATTCAAAAACCTACTCGTTATATCCTCAGCAACTAGTACCGCCGTATGGTCATATTGGGGATATTTTCTTCTTTCAATGTCCCAATATTCAATGGTTCTAACAATGTGGGATTCGTCGGTTGCACCTAACTGTATTTCCACTTCATGCCTTCCATGTCCATCTGCATCTTGCAACAGCAAATCTAACCGACCAGCACCAATATGACTTCTTTCTTTATCTTTTAGAATGACATCACCAACACCGATAATTGAAGGGTCGTCAGCAATAATGTCCTGCAACCATCTTTCATTAAACTGTGGATGGTTTTTCAAATTCACCGTTTTAAGTTTGATGTGTTTCATATCTTTCTTTGGGTACTAACATTTAGTATTAAGGCATTATTGCTTTTGTATACCGTATTAAAAATAGGTTCAAGATACTTTAAGGTATAGTGAAATGGTCATACCTAATTGTTCTATAAATGAAAAACAAGCATGTCATTCGTTGCCGAATTCGGATAATAAATTCAGGGCGATTCCACGGCTGTTTTGCCTTGATATCGAGGCTTGCGAAGTCGCTCAAATCACTGGCATCTCTGGCCCAGGGACCAGCCGATTGTATATTCAAATCAGACAACACATCGCCGGGCAATGCGAGCATATGTGTTGTCTGATTCATTGCCCGTTTTGCTCCTTTCCAGCGGTGTTTTAGCACCGCCCTCTCGGCCGTCATTCTCGCATTGAACGGCGCGGCATCAAAGCAAAGGAGTCCGGCGTAGCCGGACTCCTTTGAAAGAGTGTGAGTCTCGCTTCAATATGCGCCACGAAAATAGGTGTCAATATCTGCTAAAATCTATCCGAAATCGACCGCTTAAAGTATCTTGAACCTAAAAATAAAACCATGTGTTTTTTCATTGCCATTGGTTAAATCTTGTCAACAATGCCTAATTGGTATTATGTTCAAAACCTGTCAATAACTGATTTAATGCGGTGGCCATTATAATCAAAAATAAAAACCCTATTGTAAAAAACAGAAAATGAGGTATAGAATTCACGGCATATTTTTTTAAGGATTTCATTCAGTCATCATGGCAGCCACCACGGAACAAGCACTTGAGATTTTAAAACAACGATACGGATATCCGGCCTTTCGTGGGTCGCAAGCGGCAATCATTGAGACTGCATTGGCGGGACGCGACTGTGTTGTATTGATGCCCACTGGCGGCGGTAAATCCATCTGTTACCAGATTCCCGGAATACTTCGCGAGGGACTCGCTCTGGTTGTTTCTCCGCTCATCGCACTGATGCAGGATCAGGTTTCGGCATTGCGTCAACTGGGTTTTAATGCCGCATTTTTAAACTCCACGCTTTCATTTAACCAGCAACGTGAGATTTTTCGTCAGCTTGAGTCCGGTCAGTCGGCCAATAAATTAGAAATTCTTTATGTCGCGCCAGAGCGATTACTGCAACCCGATACACTACAGCGGCTAACGCAAATAAAACTGTCGTTGATTGCCATTGACGAAGCTCACTGCGTTTCCCAATGGGGCCACGATTTCAGGCAGGACTACCTTTCCCTGGATATCTTGGCGCAGCATTTTCCGCAAACACCGAGGATGGCGTTGACGGCGACTGCTAATCAACGAACACGTCAGGAAATTGCATTCAGACTGGCTTTGAAAAAACCCGAGTTTTTTATCAGCAGTTTTGATCGCCCAAATATCCGCTACCTGGTGCAACCCAAACTAGATGCCCGCAAACAACTATTGACCTTTTTGCAAACCCATCAGCATGAATCAGGCATTATCTATTGCCTGTCTCGCAAAAAAGTCGAGCAAACTGCCGAATGGTTGAACAACAAAGGATTTCCGGCTTTGCCTTATCATGCCGGGTTTGATAGCCAGACGCGCTCAAACCATCAACAACGCTTTCTCGTTGAGGAAGGTGTCATCATGGTTGCCACCATTGCGTTTGGTATGGGCATCGACAAACCTGATGTCAGATTTGTGGCACACCTGGATTTGCCTAAAAGCATCGAATCCTATTATCAGGAGACCGGCCGCGCCGGTCGTGACGATTTGCCGGCCGAGGCCTGGATGGTTTATGGATTGCAGGATGTCGTTCGGCTATCCAAAATGTTGGCGGAGTCGCAGGCCAATGAACAATTCAAACGAGTCGAGCGCTCTAAACTGGATGCCTTGTTGGGTTGGTGCGAGGTCAGCCGTTGCCGCCGTATTGCGTTGCTGGATTATTTTGGCGAATCACGCCCGCCCTTGGAACAATCGCCTTGCGGGAATTGTGACATCTGTCTGATGCCGCCGGAAACCTGGGATGCGACCCTGGATGCACAGAAACTGCTGTCCGGCGTGGTGCGAACCGGGCAGCGTTTCGGCGCCGCTCATGTCATCGACGTGCTGATTGGAAAGACCACGGTTAAAGTAAAACAACATCGGCATAACCAACTGAGCGCCTTTGGATTGGGTCAGTCAGACAGCGTGCAACATTGGCGGTCGGTCATTCGGCAACTGATCGTGCAGGGATACTTATATAGTGATGCGGAGCGATATGGCGCGCTGCGGTTAACCGAAAAGAGTCGTCCGTTGCTGCGTGGCGAAATTGCATTGATGCTACGCCACGATGGCGTTGTTGCCAAGAGTCAAGGCAAAGCCCAAAGTGATGACCGGAGTGATGACCAAAGTGATGATCAGGGCGATGACCAAATTAAACGCAGGCGCAAAGATACGCCGACCGCCTTATCCGGCGTTATCTCCGGTGGGCCCGAGGAATTCCCGCCATTGTGGGACGCGCTGAAACGTTGCCGTACGGCGCTTGCCGAACAAAATGGCGTGCCGCCTTATGTTATTTTTCACGATAGCACCTTGAAAGAAATGATGCTGTTGCGCCCAAAGACGCTGAGCGAATTGCTGGCCATTAACGGCGTCGGCGATACCAAACTGGAACGATATGGCGAACGATTTTTAGGCGTGATTGCAGACCAGACCTGAGCGCTTGTTTTGGATTACGGTTTCACCACCCCTTGCGTTAAAAACAAACCGCATCAAAAAAGCAGGACTTCATGACAGCAGTTTGGCGATCGCTTTTGGGTTTGACGGGAAGTAGAAATGCAAATAACTGGCGGTGATATTGTCGGTTTGATAGATCGGCTCGCCCGGCGCCGAGTGGCGCAGTCTTTTTCCGAAGGCAATCGGCTGCATGGTATTTTCGCATCGCGTGCGGTGATGAGCGTGCGCGCGAAGTTCGCCTTGCGGCAACGGCGCGATTTGCATGCCCTGGCAGCCGCCGCGCTCGCGCATCACGCCATCGCCCGGCAAAACCGCCATCATTTCCGCTCGTTCGCCGGGCACGTCGGTGAGCGAATTCATCAGATAAAGCATGCCGCCGCACTCGGCCAGAATTTTCTTTCCGCTCGCATGAAACTTTTTGACTTGGCGTCGCATCGCGTCGTTGGACGACAACTTTTGATGATGCAATTCCGGGTAACCGCCGGGTAGCCATAATGCGTCCACCGCTGGAATTGCCCGGTCGTTTAACGGCGAAAAGTAAACGCAAGTCGCCCCCATTTGCTCGAGTAATTTTATGTTGGCGGCATAGATGAAGGAAAACGCGTCGTCCTTGGCGATGCCGATGGTCGATCCACCGAGCAACATTTCGGGTTCGGCAATGTCATGATCGGCAAACTCCACGCGGTCAGGAATTTTTGTCAGGCCAGACTGCGCCATCACCTCGGCCAACGCATCCAGCCGCTGGTCGATATCCGCCACTTCGTCGGGATGCACCAAGCCCAGGTGCCGCTCTGGGAGAGCAATATCGGGATGGCGGCCGACGCAGCCGAGCAGCGCAACTTGGCGCGGCATTGATTCAGAAATCAGTTGTTGGTGTCGTTCACCGGCCAACGCATTGGCGATCACGCCGGCAATCTGCAGCCGCGGCCGGTGCGTGGCCAAGCCCAAGGCAATGGCGCCGAAGGTCTGCGCCATGGCGCGGGCGTCCATCACGATAGCAATGGGAATGCCGAAATATTCCGCCAAGTCCGCGCTGCTGGGCGCGCCGTCGAACAGGCCCATCGCACCTTCAAATAGAATCAGGTCGGCCTCGCATGCCGCTTGATATAAAATGTGCTTGCATTCGGCCTCGCCGACCATCCACAAATCGATCTGGGTCACGGGCGCGCCGCAAGCGCGCTCCAGAATCAGCGGGTCGAGATAGTCCGGGCCGGTTTTGAACACGCGCACATCCAAGCCGCGGTTGCGATGGTAGCGGGCGATGCCAGCAGTGATGGTGGTTTTCCCCTGGCCGGAAGCGGGCGCGCAAAAGAACAGGGCCGGGCATTTGACTTTTGCCCGGGTTGCATGAATCGCCCGTGTTGCCCGCGCCGCCCGCGTTGTCGGATTTACCATTCGATGCCGGGTTGCGCTTTCACGCCTTTGCGAAAGGCATGCTCAATATCCGCGATTTCGCTAATCGTGTCGGCAATGTCCATCAGCGCGCGGTGCATGGTGCGTCCGGTAATAATGACATTTTGATTTTCAGGGCGCGCGTTCAACGCCGCAACCACGGGTTCAACATCCAGATAGTCATACTTAAACATATACGACATTTCATCAAATACCAGAATATGATAGCGGTCGTCCTGCAGCATCTTCCGCGCTATTTGCCAAGCCTGCGCCGCAGCCGCGATGTCCTGGTTTTTGTCCTGGGTTTCCCAGGTAAAGCCATGCCCCATGACATGAAAATCCACGCTCGGGTGATCCTTGAAAAACCGATATTCGCCGGTTTCTTTCCGGCCCTTGATGAACTGCACCAAGCCCGCTTGCTGGCCATGACCGAGCGCGCGCGCCATGGTGCCGAATGCCGACGAACTCTTGCCTTTGCCGTTGCCCTTCATCAGGATCAAAACTCCGCGTTGTTGATTGGCTCGGGCGATGCGTTGGTCGATCACCGCTTTTTTCTTTAGCATCCTGGCGCGGTGCCGGTCGTCCTCGACGCTATCGTTTTTGTGGGCATCGGTCATCAGTGTACTCGTGATTCAGGTTCGTAACTCAGGTTCGTAATTCAGGCCAGCGGCAACTCGGAGACATGAATATATTGTGCGGGGATTTGCTCCGCCAAGCACTTGCCCTGTCCCAGTTTAATACGGCTCGATTCAATATCCACGATGGTTATGGGGTGCGCTGACAACACCGGATGGCGCATCGCCGACTGCATTGAAATGAGGGGCAATCTGCCGTCGGTCACCAGAAAAATGGAGCAATTTAAGTGCCGATAACGCTGGCGGTTAAGCAGGCTCTCGGCATAATTCAGGGCTTGTCCTGCCGGGGTGCCGCCGCCAGCGCGAATCGAATCCAGTTTATCTTGAATATCATGCGGCGCGCGTTGCGGATGAAGCAAAGTGCTGACTCGATCATTGCCAAAAGTGACAATACTCAACTGTCGCCGTTTTTGATAACTGCGTTTTGATAACGCTTTCAGCACGCCTTTGGCCTGACTTAGCCCCTGTCCGCTTAAGGTTGATGCGGATATATCCAGCAACACCAAATCCAGTTCGATGGAGGCCGGCCGCGGGTAACGAAATTGCAACTCCAGGTTATGTTCGCGGTTATGCGCGCGCACGCGGCGGCGTCCGTTATGAGGCGCGCCGACCTGATGATGCAGGCCCAAGGTTCGGAACCAGTCTATTTTGCGGTTGTTATTCTGGCGGTGGTTGTGCTGGCATTGACGGGTAAACCGGGGCGACCGCGATGCGCCGCTGCGCTGGTCCGCGTAGGTGGCTTGCGCCGATGACGCGCGACCGCCGCGGGCCGCCGGCAAGGACATGACGCGCGCCGCCGCGGGCATCAGGCGCGCCGCCGCCGTGGCGGTTGACACCGTAGCCATGGCGCCGCCATATCCTTGCTGGGATGATGCTTGTTTGGATGATGCTTGCGAGGATGACTTTGGCCTGGACGAGCCCGGGCTGGAGGCGTCCTGATTTCGCGCCGAAGGCTCGCCGCCGGCATTGCCCGATGACCCGTCGTTGTCCGCTGGCGCCGGTTGCTTGCGCTCGGCTGCCTGGCGGCGATGCGCCAATACCAAAGGCGCGACCGCGTCCAAATCAGACGCGAACACTACGCGGCGGTGGTCCAGTGCCGCGCTAGCGCAACTGGCGCGGTGCATGGTGAGATCCGCCCGAAAACCTTCAACATTGGCGTCGGCGCAGCGTTGCGCGATCTGGGCGCGCATTGAATCCGGCACGGTCACGGTTGACAAATGTTTTTTCGCCAACGCAATCTGCTCGCGTAACGCGTCTTGCTCGGCGCGATGATGCTCAAGAAACTGCTCGGGGTCGCGGTCATAAGCCAAGCGTTGGCGCACAATTTGCTCGCGTTCGACCAATGAAAACGTGGTTGCAACCTGCGCCATCAGGCCAAAACGATCCAGCAGTTGCGGCCGCAGTTCGCCTTCGTCCGGATTCATCGTGCCGACCAGTGAAAATTTGGCGTCATGTCGATGGCTGATGCCATCTCGCTCGACCAGATTGATTCCTGATGCGGCGGCGTCCAGCAGCAGATCGACCAGATTGTCGTTGAGCAGATTGACTTCGTCAACATAGAGAATGCCGCCGTTGGCTTTTGCCAACAGGCCTGGCCGGAACGCGACTTCGGAATGGTTCAGCGCTTTTTCCAGATCGAATGACCCGGTGATCATTTCTTCGCTGGCGCCCAGCGGCACGGTAACAAACGGCTGATTTTGGGTCAGGTCGGCAAGACCGCGCACCACGGTTGATTTTGCGCTGCCGCGTGGCCCGCTGAGCAGCACCCCGCCTATTTGCGGATCGACGCTGATCAGCAATAGCGCGGTCTTTAATTGATCCTGACCGACAATGGCGGAGAAAGGGAAGTTTGGTTGCATCGTTTGGTTATAGTTTTGATGGCGCGGAGATCAGTCGAAGCGCACAAAACGAGTGCTGATGAATCCACTCAGCGACCCCAGTAGCACACAGAAAATCAACATGCCGATGGACGACATGATCACAAACTGGCGCGACAGTTCGTTCAATGCCGCCACCGCAGCAGGGTCGCTATTGACGTAACCGTGGGCGGTTGGGGCCGGCGCGACGATGCAATGAGGCAGGACAATCATGATGATTCCTGCAAACTTAACCAGCCGACGAGCATAGTAAATAATCAATAATCCCGCGGCGGTCGAAATGGCAATGGAGATCCACATTAGTTGGCGATGTTGCAGGGGTTGCGCGAGGGTGCCGGGTATTTCCGGTTGCAGCCCCAATAGCGCTGGCGCGACAAACATTGATGCCATCAGTCCAAGCCCCCATATTATGCCTGTTTTCCAATTGACCTTGAGTTTGCTGGATTTCAGGTTGTGCAATGACATCGCGCAAATCAGCAGCAGGGATAATCCCATGCCGATCAGGATATTGGCGCCGAGCGTGGCCAGTATTCGTTGCATCCGGTCCGCCGGCGCCCATGCAAGATCCGCCGCCGCAAGACCGTTCGACTCATTGACTTCATACACTTCGGCGGCATAAATAATCGGGTTGATTTTGAGTTGCTGGAACAGCCCGTATAAAGCGCCGGCGATGAGGCCCGCCACCAATGCGGAAAACACGATGTTTCTAAACGTCATTGACGGATACCCCTGACCGATAAACCCGGAGTGATAAACCCTGAGTGATAACCCTGAGAAAGCGTTGCACGAAGATCCAAGCCGGCGCCGCAGAGAGCGCCCAGGAAACACTAAGGCTTAAATACTGCCAGCGTATTAGTGACAGGGAAACGCGACCGCGTGTCGGCCGTCATGCGCCGCATTATGCGCCACGTCGATTGAGGCGAAGCCGACTCCATAAAGCATGACCAGGCCCAGCAAAATCGCGCCAAAAATTTGAACCATAGCGGATTGCCTAATAGCAGTGAACCTGAGAGCAATGGACCTGACGGCGATGGCTGGACTGCTTGGCGCTGCCGCCTTGAAAATTTGTTGGAAAGTTTGTTGCATTTGTGATTTCTCCGGTACACACACACCCGTGTGCAAATAGTGATTCATTTTAATACGCAATGCAGATTTGAAGACAGACAGCAAACGCGGGTTATCTGCACGTTGTATCCCAATCAAGCAAGGCTTGGTTCCGGGCTTTATCAAATTCGCATTGCGTATTTGAACCGTTGCGGGGGCAGCGCAGGCTAATCTTGGGCTTGCTCGCATCAGCAATACCACAAAATATTCTGTCTTCCCAATAAACTCTGCCAGTAAATTCTGAAAGAGACCTTGACTTAATCCGCCGCATTATAGCAAACATATTCAAAAAGTAATCCTGTTGATCTGTTTATTCATGATTTTTTTCTGCGGTTTTTGTGTTGACCGATACCGATCTGTCCGTGACTATGTCATTTCAGATATATTTTGCGGGCCGGCATTTATAACACCGCTTTGAAATTGAAAGGTATAATCCGCCGATTCAGAAGCACAATATCAATGTTACAATGTCAATTCTAAATGCACTGCCCGACAATTGCGGAATCATTATCTGCGGTCACGGCAGCCGGGCGAAAATCGCCGAACAAGAGTTCAGCCTGCTGATGTCGGGCTTGCGCGCCAGATGCCCCAATCTCCAGATTGAATATGGGTTTTTGGAATACTCTTCGCCGAATATTCACATGGCGCTGGATCGGCTGCTTGCGGCCGGCGTGAAAAATATATTCGCGCTGCCCGGAATGTTGTTCAGCGCGACCCATGCCGGCAATGATATTCCCTCGGTGTTGACCGCCTATATGCAAAAGCATCCGCGGATTACCATTAAATACGGCACGGCGCTGGGTTTGCATGATGAGATGATTCAGGCCTTTCAGCATCGCATCATGGCGGCGGTGGGATTGGAACGCCTACCTGAAGCGGGCGCGCTGTATGACACCCTGCTGGTGGTGGTGGGACGCGGCACCTCGGTGGCGACCGCCAATGCCGAGGTTGCGAAACTGACCCGGATTGTGGCTGAGAATATGGGCTTTGGCTGGTGCGAGACAGTGTACGCCGGGGTGACGTTTCCATCAGTCGGTCGCGGCCTGGAAATGGCGGTCAAACTGGGATTCAAGAAGATTGTGGTGGCACCGTATTTTCTGTTCTCTGGCCGACTGATTGGGCGCATTAACGCCTATGTCGAAAAGATCGCGGCGAAAAATCCCGACATCGAGTTTATGCTGGCGGATTATTTGCGTGATCAGGCCCATGTTATCAATGCCTTTATGATCAGAATCGAGGAAACGGTGTCCCAGCCTGCAGTCAATGACGGGTTGCTGGAAAACTTCCAGGCCAGACTGGCCGCAGGCGAGGCCAGCGTTCATCATCATCATGCTGAATTTGAACCCGATCGGCCGCACAATCATGATCATTCCCATAGCCATGACCACGACCGCGGTCACAGACACGAATATTATCGTCATATTGCCCATCCGCATGGTCCCAGAAGCATGATCGATGAGCAGGTTTGCTGCTGTTTTATGAGCCAGTTCCCTGAACAAGTCATTGCAGAAGCGCGGCGGTTGCGGCAAAAACGCGGGCCGCCCGATGCGGATGATCGCACACCGCAATGCCAAACCGCGCATGATTGAACTGATCATTGGCGGTGCGCGTAGCGGCAAGAGCGCGCACGCTTTATCCCTTGCCGAAGCGCGTGATGCCGATTTGCATTTTGTCGCGACCGCGCAACCGGCCGACGATGAAATGGCGGCGCGCATCGAACGCCACCAACGCCAGCGCGGCGCGCGCTGGAATTTAATCGAAGAGCCGCGCTATTTGTCGCGGATTACTGAACATTTCGGCGAGACCGATGTGCTGCTGGTGGACTGCCTGACGCTGTGGCTGTCAAACTGGTTATGCTCCGATATGCCAAAACAAGGACATGATCAAGGACATGAACAATGGCATGAGAAATGGCATGAAGAAAAACAGAATTTTCAGCATGGCTTGCAGCAGTCCGCGGCGCATTGGCTGCTAGTCAGCAATGAAGTCGGAATGGGCGTTACCCCGACCAACCGTCTTAGTCGGCAATTCATCGATGAAAGCGGGTGGCTGCATCAGGAGTTGGCGCAAATCGCGAGCCGTGTGACCACGATGACGCATGGCATTCCCCACCTGCTTAAATCGTAATGATAAAATCGCAATGACATGAATGAAATGAGCCGGAATGATTGGTTTTTAAATCGCTGCCCGTCAATAGACGAGGCCGCGGCGCAACAGGCGCAACAACGACAACAGCAACTGACCAAGCCGCCCGGGTCGCTGGGTCGTCTGGAGCAAGTCGCGGTGGCGTTATCGTCAATGCAGTCCAGCCTGGCGCCGACCGTGGACAATGTTGAAATCGCGATATTCGCGGGCGACCATGGCGTCGCCAATGAGGGTGTCAGCGCGTTCCCGCAGGCGGTTACCGCGGAGATGGTGAAAAACTTTGTTCGCGGCGGCGCCGCCATTAGTGTGATCGCGAAGCAGATTGACGCCGGGTTAACCGTGGTCAATGCCGGCGCCATTAACCCAGAGGATTTTGGCGCGCCGGTGATCGATCAACCGATTGCTCAGGGCACTCAGAATATTGCGCTGCGCTCGGCCATGACGCGCTCGCAATGTATGGCGGCGCTGGCGTTGGGGAAGAGCATTATCGATGAATACACCGATAATATTGACCTGGTCATTGGCGGCGAAATGGGCATCGGCAACACCACCTCAGCGACTGCGCTGGCGGCCGCTTTTGGCATTTCCGCGGCCGCAAACTTAGTGGGTCCCGGAAGCGGATTGGATAGCCAGGGGGTTGCCAATAAGTTAAAAATCATCGAAAAAGCATTGGCGCGCCTGCAAGAAACCCAGCAGCCACGATCGCCGCAACCACGACAACCCATTGACTTGCCCATTAATTTGCCCATTAATTTGCCCATTAATTTATTAGGCGAATTGGGCGGCTTTGAGATTGTCGCGCTGGTCGGTTTTTATATCGGCGCGGCGCAACGCGGCATGACTATTCTGGTTGATGGCTTCATCTCCACCGTCGCGGCCTTTGCGGCATGCCAAGTTAATTCCGGGGTCAGGCAGTGGATGTTGTTTTCGCATGACTCCGCCGAACCCGGCCATCGCTTGGTATTGCAGGCTTTATCGGCGCAACCCTTGCTTTCGCTGGGAATGAGGTTAGGCGAGGGCAGCGGCGCGGCAGTCGCGGTCAACTTATTGCGATGCGCCTGCGCCTTGCAAAACGACATGGCGACTTTTGCCGAGGCCGGGGTCTCAGACGGCGCGGATGAATAACGGCGCCAAGCGCACCGAAATTGATTTGTTGCGGCACGGCGAGCATGTTCTCGGCGACGTGATTTGCGGCGTCACCGACCCGAAGTTGTCGGAAGCAGGCTGGGCGCAGTTGCATAATCAATGCGCCAGGCTGGTGCAGCAGGGGGCGCAGTGGGATGTCTGCATCACTTCGCCGCGCCAGCGCTGCGCCGACTTTGCCGAACACTTGAGCCAGCGTCTGGCCATCGAATACGTGGTTGACGACGGCTTCGCGGAAGTGGATTTTGGACGATGGGAAGGTCGGTCATATCGTGAAATAGCAAACACATATCCGGGGCAGTGGCAAGCCTGGCTGGCGCAACCCACCAAGCCGGCTCCGCACGGCGGCGATCGATACGCAGAATTTCTGCAGCGCATTCATCAATCCTGGATCGCGCTGATCAATCGGCGCCAAGGCAAACGAATATTATTGGTCATTCACGGCGGCGTTACCCGGGCAATTTTCGCCAGCGTGTTCGATCTCGCGCCAGGCACGCTGTTTCGATTTCGCGTGCCGCACGCCTGCCATAGCCGAATCATTGCCTATCACCAAGCCAATGCCGCGGACTGGTTCCAACTCGACTCCCACAATTCGAGTTCTGCATGATGAATTTCATGATGAATTCTTTCTTGCGCGCGCTGCAATTCCTGACCCGCCTGCCATTCGGAAAAGCGCTTGAACACCCGCCCGCATTGTCCGGCGATACGGTGGCCTGGTACGCGCCAGTGGGCATGGTCATCGGTATTTTAATGACCGCCATCGCCTGGGTTTTGTCGCAATGGCTCCAACTGCCGCCAGCCATAGTCGGGATGGTCGTGCTGATAATATGGGTCGGCATCACCGGCGCGCTGCATCTGGACGGCGTGGCCGATTGCGGCGATGCCTGGATGGGCGGGCATACGCCTGCGCGCATGCTGGAGATCATGAAAGATACCGCCTGCGGCGTCGGCGCGATTGTGGCGCTGGCGCTGGTTCTATTGGTGAAGTTCAGCGCGCTGTCGGCGCTGCTGGCGCAAGGCGACTGGCTGCTATTAGTTTTCCCGCCGGTGATGGCGCGCATTGCCTTGAGCATCGTTATTTGCGCAACGCCTTACATTCGATCCGATGGCATTGGTCGGTCGTTGCCATCCACTATGTCGGCCAAAGCGATTGGGATATCCGGATTGGTTTTGTCGCTGGCGCTTGGCATCGTTTCGTTGCAGTCATTTATTATTGCAACGGTCGCGAGCGCGCTCGCATTTTTGCTCATCTATCGGTGTCTGATAAAACCGGTCAAGGGCGCTACCGGAGATATTTACGGCGCCCTGGTCGAAACCGCGGAAGCGTTTGTGCTGGTTAGCTTAGTGGTCGGAAACTGACCGGGTCATTGCCCAGTGGACAGCCGGCGGCGCGCATGGCGATGCTCAAGCCACCGAAAGAACGCGATGATGATGCCTGAAAGGCAGATATATATTCCCGCTACCAACAGCAGCGGTTCGTATATTCGGTAAGTTTCCTGGCGCACCATGCCGCCGACGCCATAGACATCAAATACCGTGATGGTGGCGGCCAGCGGCGTCGACTTCAGGGTCAAAATAAATTCGCCCGCGAGCGTGGGCAATACATTTTGGACGGCGCGCGGAAACCAGACCCGACGCAACACGGTAAAAGGCTTCATGCCGAATGCGCGCGCCGCCTCCAACTCGCCCTTGTTGACGCTCTTGAATGCGCCACGCATCACTTCGCCGGAGTAGCCGGCCACGCTCAGTGAAAATGCAAAAATGGCATAGGGAAAGGCATCGCGCAACAGCGGCCAAATGAAACTTTCGCGGATGCCCGGAATAAAGGGAAACACAGAACCGAGCCCATAGTAGATCAGCCACAGTTGAATCAGCAGCGGCGTTCCGCGTATCACCGCGCAAAATCCCCGCGCCAACCATGCCAGCACGGTTGGTCCGGTAACTTGCACCAAACCGATCGGCGTCGCCAGACTCATGCCCAGGACGATGGACAGCACCAGTAATTTAATGGTTATCCATAATCCTTCAATAAATTTCGGCGTGTACTCAGCGACCCAATACCATTCCATACCCATACCGTCCTATGACAAGTCAGGTTGGCCACGCCGATAATAGCGTTCCAATAATCTAAAAATAACGTTTGATATGAGACTCACGCACAGATAGAGAAACGCAGCCGCCAAGTAAAACATCAAGTATTCCTTGGTGCCGCCGGCCGCTTGCTTGGTCTCAAGCGCAAGTTCGCTGAATCCCACCACCGCCAACAGCGCGGTGTCCTTGGTCACAATCAGCCACAAGTTCGCCAGCCCCGGCAACGCCAGCGGCACCATGGCCGGGATGATGATGCGGCGGTGCGTGACCACCCATGACATGCCGCAGGCTTTGGCGGCTTCTATCTGACCGATCGGCACCGCGACAATGGCGCCGCGAATGACTTCAATAATATATGCGCCTTGCACGAAGCCAAGCACATAGATGCCGGCCGCCAAGCCGCTGATGTCAACCCGCTCAAATCCGAACGACTCCAGCAGTCGGTTGAGCAGGTCGGTGCCGGCGTAGTACAGCAGCAGTATCAACACCAACTCGGGCACCGCGCGCACCAGCGTGGTGTAGATTTCGAGCGACCAGCGCAGGGTGGGGCCGCCGTATATTTTTCCGAGCGCGCCGCCCAGCCCGATGAACAATCCAAGCGCATAAGCGCCGAATGCGATTTGCAGGGTCATGCCTAAACCGCGCAACAGATTGCCGCCCCATCCGGGCGGCGAGAAAGCAAGCAACTCCAGCCCTAATGACTCAAGCATATTGCTTTGTCATATCACTTTGTCATATCGCTTCACTCCTTCATCGCGCGGGCCCATCGCGCGGACGAGGGAGTGATTTCCAGCGTGCCTAGCCGCCGTAAATGTCGAAACTGAAGTAGTTCTCGGAGATTTTTTGGAAGGTGCCGTCCGCGCGAATCTTGGCGATAGCCGCATTGAATCTTGCTTTCAACTCGGTATCCTCCTTGCGCAGTCCGCCGCCAACGCCGGGACCGAATACCGCAACATCATTGAGTTCCCCCGCGATTTCACAGCACGCGCCACTGGCGCTGTCCAAAAACGGGTTCATCGCCAAGGAATCGCCGACCACGGCGTCAATCCGACCGGCCACCAGATCCTGATTATGCTCATCAAATGTCTGGTAAGTTTTAATGCTTGCGGCTGAATCGCCAAAATGCTTGGACACATAGTTTTCGTGGATGGTGGAAACCTGGACGCCGATAATCTTGCCGCGGACGCTGGCCGGGCTGCCATCAATGCCGGAGCCTTTGGGCGCGACGATGACGGCCGGGGTGTTGTAGTACTTATCCGTAAACGCGATGGTTTTCATGCGTTCTTCCGTGATCGACATGGACGACATAATCACATCGAATTTTTTCGCCATCAGCGCCGGGATGATGCCGTCCCAGGCCACTTCGACCCATTCGCATTGCTCGCCCATGGCCGCGCAAATGGCATCGGCAATTTCAATCTCCCAGCCTTTCCACGTACCCGAGGCGTCTTTCTCGGCGAAGGGCGGGTAAGGCTCGGCGGCAACACCGAGTTTCAGGGCATAAACGTTAGTGCTAAACATGAACATGGCAATGCTTGCCGCGATGATTAATTTAGTAAATTTCTTCATTGTCTTTTTCCTCATTTTGGTTTTAATAATCGTTAGTTAAATGAACCTAACTAACCGAGCGGACGAATTGACGACAGCGCTCGCTCTCGGCTTCCTTGAATACTTTCCGCGGCGATCCCTGTTGTTCAACACGCCCACCGTGCAAGAATATCACATGGGATGAGACGTTGCTGGCAAAATTCATTTCATGGGTCACCATAATCATGGTGCGACCTTCTTCGGCCAATTCCCTTATGACTTTAAGCACCTCCGCCACCAACTCAGGGTCCAGCGCCGATGTCGGCTCATCAAAAAGCAGCGCGCTCGGCTCAATCGCCAGCGCCCTGGCGATCGCGACCCGTTGCTGCTGGCCGCCGGACAACACCGCCGGATACTGATTGCGTTTTTCCCACACGCCAACCTTATTCAGAATAACTTCGGCGCGTTCCTGGGCTTCCGCTTTTTTGATCTTCAAAACATGCACTGGCGCCTCAATGACGTTTTGCATTACCGTCATATGCTGCCAAAGATTGAAGCCCTGGAACACCATGCCAAGCTGCGTGCGAATGCGCTCGATTTGCCGCTTGTTCGCGGGCGCCATATCGCCGCTTTTATCGGCCTTGAATTTTATTGCTTCACCATTTATTTCGATGCTGCCCGCGCTCGGATTCTCCAGCAGGTTAAGACACCTTAAAAAAGTGCTCTTGCCAGAACCGCTGGCGCCGATAATGGAGACGACATCGCCTTCATAGGCGGTCATCGACACGCCCTTAATGACTTCGAGCGCACCGAAAGACTTGTGTAGATCATCGACTTTGATAGTCGGGATTGAGGCGGCGTCATTCATAAATAAAATTCGGCATAAATGAAATTCGGCATAAATGAAATTCGGTTATGATGATTATTCTGATTGGTTGAAGCGCAACAGCCAGCGAAGTATAACCGTATTGTTGCCGGGATGTCACTGACGGTGTCGTTGCCGCTTTTATAATCGCGGCATCCTGACTCATTGTAAAATCGCGTAGCCCTGGTCTTGGGCTTTGGTTTCGAGCTCCTTTATCGAGGCATAGTCATGCTCGTCGACCGGCGTGAATTGCTTGAGTTTCAGGAAGGCCTTGTTTTTCGGCGACATGGCCTCAAGGGACGCATTCAGCGCATTGACAATAAGTTGCCGATCGACTTCCAACCCCTTATGGACGATGAACGGCAGGCCGGCGGTATGCCGCGACTGCCCGATAATTTTCAGGTCATCCGCGTTGATTAAATCCGCGGCGATCGCAAAATGATAGGACACGGCATCAATCGCCGCGATGTCGGCAGCGCCTTGGGCAATCCACTTCATGCTTTGTAAATGAGAATTGCTCACCAATACATTTTTGAAAAATGGCATGGAATTCGCATGCTTGCTGATTTCATAGCGAAAAACATTCATTCCGCTATTTGAATCGGTGTTATTGACCGCCGCGAGGGCATTGGAAAATTCATCGAGACTGACTTTCCCGGAGTCAGCGCGGGTGACAAACCAGCTTGAGCATTTAATATTTTCACAACCCTCAATCGTGAATTCAGGAGCGCAAACAACATCGTGCGTGCGCCGCCATTTAGCCACATAGGGGTAACCGCAGGTCTGGCCCATGAACAGTTCCGGGTCGCTTAATATTTTTGTTGCATCATCAAAACGAAGATCAAACGCCTGATTATAAGGGGCCGGCAAGTGATGGTGCAGGTCGCCCAAAATTTGCCGCCAGGCGCATCGCAGTCTATGGGTAAATGCGTACATGCCGCAACTAATTATGCCGCGACTGATGGTAGTGTTGTCGGCTAACTTGGGCATGGCGGTTTGGTGCGCGTCGATGATATTGTATCTTTATCAATGCGCCATTATATTATGTTTTATATTCTGTATTATATTCGGCGGACGCATCAATATTTTGTTGTAATCCATGAGTTGTAATTTATGAGCAGACCATCCCATCGAGCAAGGCAAAAGCCCACCTTCAAACTCGAGCAACTGCCGCTGCGGCAACTGCAAAATCCCTATGCGCCCATCCAGATTTTGAGCGAACAATCCATCGAACTGATTCATGACGGCTCGATGAAAATTCTGGAGCGCATTGGGTTGCAAATCGTCAACGACCGGGCGCGTCGGTTAATGCTGAAGCATGGCGCGACTATCGATGATAAAACCGGTTACGTCAAGATGGAGCGCGACATGGTGTTGGAAAAGATTGCCACCATTCCGCCGCGCTTCACGCTGCATGCCCGCAACCCAAAGTTCAATTCCGTTTATGGCGGCAATCACATCAATTTCACTTTGGTTGCCAGCGCGCCAAATTGTTCTGATCTGGATAGTGGGCGGCGCACCGGCAATTATGAAGACTACTGTAAATTCCTGAAGTTAGGGCAGACATTTAATGTTATTGGTGCACATTCCGGTTACCCGGTCGAGCCGATTGACTTGCCGCCCCACACTCGTCATCTTGACGCTTATCGCGCTTTCATTACGCTCACGGAAAAACCCTGGCACGCCTATAGTTTGGGCAACGGAAAAATTGAGGACGCGATTGAAATGATCTGCATGGCGCGGTCTATCGATCAGGAAACGCTTAAAAAAGAGCCCAGCATTATGACCGTGGTCAATACCAACTCGCCGTTGAAAGTGGACGGTCTGATGCTGGATGGGCTGATGACCATGGCCGAGTTTGGGCAGCTGGTCGTGGTCACGCCGTTCACCCTGGCCGGGGCGATGAGCCCGGTGACGTTGGCCGGTGCATTGGCGCAGCAAAATGCGGAGGCTTTGGGGGTGTTAGCGGTCACGCAAATGGTGAATCCGGGCGCGCCGGCGATGTATGGCGGCTTTACCTCCAATGTCGATATGAAGTCCGGCGCGCCGGCGTTTGGTACGCCAGAATATGCCAAAGCGGTGCTGGCTGGCGGTCAACTGGCGCGCCGATATAACATTCCTTATCGCACCTCCAATGTCAATGCGTCCAACTGTGTGGATGCTCAGGCCGCCTGGGAATCCGGTATGTCGCTGTGGTCTGCGGTGATGTCGCATGGCAACATGATCAAGCACAGCGGCGGCTGGCTGGAGGGCGGGTTGTGCGCTTCGTTTGAAAAATTGATCGTCGATATGGAAATGGTGCAAATGATGGCTGAGACGCTCAAGCCCATCGAAGTGAACCAAGCGGAATTAGCCTTTGATGCGATCGAAGAGGTCGGCGCCGGCGGGCATTTTTTTGGCGCCTGCCACACTATTGAGCGCTACAAAGACGCCTTTTACGCGCCCATTGCAACCGATTGGCGTAACTTTGAAACCTGGCAGGAAAATGGGTCGGTGCAAACTGCCGAGCGCGCCAATAAACTGTTCAAGCAAATTCTCAATGATTTCGAGGAGCCGGAACTGGATGTCGCTATTCGCGAGCAGTTGGATGAATATGTCATGAGACGCAAGGGGGAAATCAAACCTGATTGGTAGGCCTGGTTGGCGGCTTTTGCAAAAGCCGCGCGGATAAAAAATGCCGTAGAATCGGCATGACAATCAGCATGACAATCAATGCTGAACCCTTAAACACAACGCGGAAAAACGTTATGAAAACACATACTCAGGTGGCGATTATCGGCGGCGGCGTGGTCGGGTGCAGCGTGCTGTATCATCTGACCAAATTAGGATGGCGCGATGTCACATTAATCGAGCGCGCGGAATTGACCTCGGGTTCAACCTGGCATGCGGCCGGCGGCTTCCATACCCTGAATGCCGACACCAACATGGCCGCCTTGCAGGGCTACACCATCGGCTTATACAAGGAGTTGGAGGAAATTTCCGGACAGAGTTGCGGGTTGCATCATGTCGGCGGGATTACGCTGGCGGGATCGCCGGACCGGATGGATTATCTGCGCGCCGAGCGCGCCAAGCATCGCTACATGGGGCTGGACACCCATCTGGTTACCCCTGAAGAAATCCGCGAGTTGTCGCCCATCACCAATACCGATGGCGTGCTGGGCGCGCTTTACGATCCGTTGGACGGGCATCTCGATCCCTACGGCACCACTCATGCCTATGCCCGCGCCGCGAAAAAACAAGGTGCTGAAATCATCCTGCGCAACCGCGTTCTAGAGACTAAACCGAATAGTAATGGCACTTGGGAGATCATTACCGTACAGGGCAATTTGATCGCCGAGCACGTGGTCAATGCGGGTGGATTATGGGCGCGTGAAGTCGGGGAAATGGCTGGGGTTTATTTGCCATTGCATCCTATGGAGCATCAATATCTAGCCACGGAAAAAATAGATGCCGTGGTTAATCATCCCACCGAGCTGCCGCATGTCATGGACCCGGAAGGCGAGAGCTACCTGCGTCAGGAAGGGCAGGGGCTGGTCATCGGATTTTACGAACAACAATGCGTCCCCTGGGCCGTGGACGGCACGCCGTGGGACTTCGGCAACGAGTTGCTCGAGGACAATCTTGACCGCATCGGCGACGCCATGGCGCACGCCTTTGCGCGCTATCCGGTATTGGCTAAAGCCGGCATCAAGCAGATCATCAACGGCCCGTTCACCTTTGCGCCGGACGGCAATCCGTTGGTCGGGCCGGTGCCCGGCTTGCGCAACTATTGGTCGGCTTGCGGCGTGATGGCGGGTTTCAGCCAGGCCGGCGGGGTCGGGCTGATTCTGGCCGAGTGGATGATTGAGGGCGAGCCGTCGCGCGATGTGTTTGCGATGGATGTGTCGCGGTTTGGCGATTATTGCACCAAATCCTATACCCGACTAAAAGTCACCGAGAACTACCAACGCCGATTTTCGGTGTCCTATCCCAATGAAGAATTGCCGGCCGCGCGACCGTTCAAAACCACGCCAGCCTATGCCATCTGGCAGCAACAGAATGCGGTATTCGGTTCAGGCTATGGCATGGAGCAAGTCAACTATTTTGCGCCGCCAGGCGAGCCGCCGTATGAAACCCCGACCTTCCGACGCTCCAATGCCTTCGCCGCGGTGGCACAGGAATGTAATGCGGTACGCAATGGCGTGGGCATCAATGAAATCCATAATTTCAGCAAGTTCGAGGTCACCGGGCGCGGCGCGGAAGCCTGGATTGACACGGTCATGGCGGGACGAATGCCCAAGCTGGGACGGCTAACCTTGACGCCGATGTTAAGCCCGCGCGGCAAACTGATCGGCGACTTCACCGTGTCGCATTTGGGCGACGAAACCGGCATGGCGACCTTCCAAATGAACGCCTCGTATGCGGCGCAATCTTTTCATATGCGCTGGTTCGAGCAACATCTGCCCGAGTCCGGCGTTCAAGTCCGCAACCTCTCCGAGCAGCGCATCGGTTTCCAGATTGCCGGACCAAAATCAAGGGAATTATTGTCACGCGTGGCGCGCGGCGATGTTTCAACCGATGCGTTGCCGTTCCTTGGCGTACAACACATGCAGGTCGGTTCGTGCCAGGCGATTGTGCAGCGCGTATCCTATACCGGGGATTTAGGCTATGAAATTTACGTTCCGGCCAGCCAGCAAGTCGGTCTTTATCATGTGCTGAGCCAGGCCGGCAGGGATTTAGGGCTACGGCCTTTTGGCATGCGCGCGATGATGAGCCTGCGTCTGGAAAAATCCTTCGGTTCATGGTTGCGGGAATACAAGCCCGATTACACGCCGCTGGAAACCGGCATGGATCGTTTCGTGGCGTATAACAAGCCGCGTGATTTTATTGGAAAAGAAGCGGCGCTGGCGGAAAAAAATCAAGGGGCATCGAGAAAGTTATGCACGTTTATTGTGCAAGCAGACGACGCTGACGCGGTCGCGGATGAACCCATCTGGCATGACGATCAGGTCGTGGGCTTCGTCACCTCTGGCGGCTACGCCCACTATGCGCAAAAGAGCGTGGCAATCGGTTTCCTGCCAGTCGCCTTGATTGAGGAAGGTCGCGAGGTTGAGATTGAGATTTTGGGCGAGCGCAGGCGTGCCGTCTTGTTTACCGAACCCCTGTTCGATCCCGATGGCAAGCGCATGAGAGGGTAGGAGATTGGAGATGGGATCAGAGTAGAAATTATTGGGGCTTTGGACCAGGTTTTTCTGGCTTCTAAAATTTTTTCATTTCACTTCCAAACGCTATACCGCTATTTGTTGCATTTCTCAGGTTATCATGCAATGAATCTATTTGCTTAACAAATAATTTCTACTCTGACCCCTACATCGCTGCAAAGTGCAACAGTGCGCACTCGTCACCCGCTAACCATCCGGCAGGCCGAATTCCGCGGGATTAAATTCTTTCAGAGAATTCAGGATGCGCTCGGCGCGGCGATAACGCGATTTGTCCATATTCGGATCAGGCACCACAATAACGCGCATTCCCGCAGCGATGCCAGCCGCCAATCCTGACGGCGCGTCCTCGAATACCAGAGTGTTCTGTGGACTGGCAGCGAGGCGTTTGGCGGCAACATTAAAGATATCCGGGGCCGGTTTGCCGCGCTTAACGTCAGGATCATCTCCGGTGACGACAATATTGAAAAGTTCGAACCAATCCTGATGATTGGAAGTTTTCAATGCAAAAAATTCGCGGCTGGAACTGGTCGCTACGGCAATTGGAATATGATGATTATGAAGATGGCGTATCAGGTTTTCAGCGCCGGGCATGGCCTTGCAACTCGGAAATTTTGCGCGCAATAATTGATCGCGCTCGTGCAAATAATCTTCAACGCTGATTGGCAGTTGCAGTGCGCGCACCAGATAATTTGCAGAAACCGTGTCCGGCAAGCCAATCATGTTGCCCTTGAGTGACCAATCAAAGGTCTTGCCGAATCGGCCGACAATGCGTTGCGTCACCTGAGTGTAGATTATTTCGGTATCCAGCAGCAAGCCGTCCATATCAAATAACGCGAATTGCGCGGGCGCTATATTGGGGGCTTGCGCGCTATTTATTTTCATTTCTGTGCTATATCTGTGCTATAATTGGTTTTGCGCAAGATAAGGCGCGAATGATAAAGCGAATGACCGAATCGGCGACCCCATAGTTATAATATGTTTATAATATGTTTATGATATTTTTTGTTAGCACATATTAAAGATCATGTCTATTACATTAACACAAGCCGCCGCACAGCAGGTGAGTTCTCATCTTGCAACCCGTGGGCAATCTCGTGATCAGGCCCGTGATCAATGCATCGGTTTGCGTGTGACCGTAAAAAATTCCGGTTGCTCAGGGTACGCCTATCAACTGGACTATGCGACCGAAATAAACGATATCGACCAGGTGTTTGAAAGCCATGGCGTGAAGATTGTGGTGCAACAAGATCATCTTGAATTGCTGCAGGGCATGGAGCTGGATTATGTTGAGGATGGATTGTCATCGGCCTTTCATTTCAATAATCCTAATGTTACCGAGCAATGTGGATGTGGCGAGAGCTTTACGGTCAAATAGTCTTGCACTGAACCAACCAGAATTATTGCCGCGGAATTATTGCCGCAGAATTATTGACCGCGCAGTTCACTATACCGTTCACGATAATTGGACCCTTAAACCGGGCCAATCCCCATGCTCATCAGGCGTTAATTCTCGAGCGATATTCAAGTTAATATTTTAGGCTAATGGCCGTGGCTTCCGTGAACGTATCCCTGCCGAAACAACAACCGGCACCCAGGGCAATGCCCATGCAGAGCGTTGCCTTTCCAACGCTTGGTTGCAAAGTGAATGTGTTTGAAACGGAATTGATAGCCGAAAAAATAGTGGGCGATCGATACCGTCGAGTGCATGCCGGAGAGCGGGCCGACCTTTATGTCATCAATACCTGCACGGTGACGGCTGAAGCGGACCGGCAAGCCCGGCAATTGGTGCGGCGCGCGGTGCGGCAAAATCCAGATGCCAAGGTGGTCGTGACCGGATGCTATGCACAAATGGATGCGCAAACCTGTGCTGAAATTCCAGGTGTTGATCTGGTGGTGGGAAACAGTCAAAAGTTGGATATTCCCGAGTTGCTGGACGATCTGTATCAAGGAAATCTTCCGCCGATATTATTGAAGGACATTGACCGGGAGATTAGTCTGCCCAATCAGTTGCTGCAGGGTTTTGAGGGACATAGCCGGGCCTTTGTGCAAATTCAGCAGGGCTGCGATCAGGGCTGCACATTTTGCATCATTCATACCGCCAGGGGCCGCAATCGGTCGTTCTCGCCAGACATGATCAAGCGACAGTGCCAACGCCTGATCATGAACGGCTATGGCGAAATTGTGATTTGTGGGGTCGATATTGGCTCGTATGGCGCCGATTTCAAGGATAACGAAATCGGCCAGGTCAACCTGTCGGCGTTATTGCGATCACTGCTGGAAATCAAAGGGGAGATCGACGGCGATTATCGGTTGCGGCTGAGTTCCATCGATCCGGCGCACATCACGGATGAATTTATTGATTTGTTAAGCCACCATTCCAGCATCTGTCCACAACTGCATTTATCCCTGCAAAGCGCCAACAGCTTGATATTGAAACGAATGAAACGCCGCGCCACACGAGCGCTGATTTACGAGCGCATTGGCGCATTACGCGCCGCGCTTCCGGACTTGGTTTTGAGCGCTGATATTTTGGTGGGTTTTCCGACCGAAAGCGAGGCGCACTTCGCGGATACCTTGCGCGCTATACATGAACTCGAAATTGCCTATCCGCATGTGTTCCGCTATTCCCCAAGGCCGGCAACCCCGGCCGCAAGAATTCCTTCCCAGGTCCCAGCACTGGCACGCAAGCAACGGGCAAAAGCGGCTCGCGAAGCAGGAAAAGAAGTTTGGATGAAGGTGGCAAAAGGTCAGATTGGCCAGCATAAAACCGTGCTGGTTGAATCGGCGAATGATAAGGCGACCAGCGATCCGGGTTGGTCGGTCGGCAGGGCGGCGAATTACTTTCCGGTCAAGTTTCAAGAGACCGACGCGGTCAAGCCCAACGCCCATGAATATCGGCGTCATGAAAATCGGAGCCGTGAAAATCAAAGACAGAAAGATCAAAAATGCCGTTGGGTGGATTTGGAAATTACCGGCGTGGGCAGCGACACATTATTAGGCCGTCGATTAGACCGCGAGCACGGATGAATATACAATCAGATTTTCATTTAACTTTTTGGGGCTTTTAATATGGCGGTTGAACGCACTTTTTCCATCATAAAACCGGATGCCGTTGCCGATAATAAGATTGGTCGCATTTATCAACGTTTTGAAGATGCCGGCTTAACTATTGTGGCATCACGAATGTTGCATCTCAGCCGAGAGCAAGCGCAACAGTTCTATGCTGTTCATCGAGAGCGTCCCTTTTATAATGACCTGATCAATTTTATGACCTCCGGTCCGGTGGTGGTGCAGGTTTTGCAAGGTGAAAATGCTATCGCTAAAAATCGTGAAGTGATGGGCGCAACCAATCCAGCGGACGCGGCACCGGGCACAATACGCGCGGATTTCGCCAGTTCAGTGGAACAAAACGCGGTGCATGGTTCCGATGCGCCGCAAACCGCAGCAATCGAGATTGCTTTTTTCTTCGATGACGCGGAAATTTGTCCGCGAACCCGTTAGCCCATTTGCAATGTCTAACACGCAAGGCGCCTCCGTCAATCTGCTGTCATTGGATAGATCGGCCATGGAAAACTATTTCCTCGATATGGGGGAGAAGAGTTTCCGCGCGCAGCAGTTGTTGCAATGGGTTTATCAAAAGAAGGTGATTCGTTTCCCGGATATGACTGACCTGAGTAAGCGCTTGCGCCAAACGCTTCAGCAAAATACCAATCTGGACTTGCCCGAAATCGTTAGTCAGCAACGCTCAACCGACGGCACATTTAAATGGCTGCTCAAGCTCAAGGACGGCAACTGTATTGAGAGCGTGTATATTCCGGAATCCGGGCGTGGCACGCTGTGTGTTTCTTCTCAGGTTGGGTGCGGCTTGAATTGCACTTTTTGTGCTACTGCGCGACAGGGCTTTAATAGAAACCTGGATGTGGATGAAATTATTTCTCAGGTATGGATCGCAAATAACGTGTTGGAGGCAATCGAGAACAAACCGGAAAATTGTTTTGTCCGCGATGTTGCGGATCAACGCCGACCGGTTACTAATATTGTGATGATGGGCATGGGAGAGCCGTTGCTCAATTTTGATAATGTGGTTTCCGCGATGCGATTAATGATGGATGATTATTCGTTTGGGTTGTCAATGAGAAGAGTAACGCTGAGCACGGCTGGAATGATTCCTGCCATCGACCAACTACGGCAACAATGTCCGGTCAGCCTTGCAGTTTCGTTGCACGCTCCCGACGATGCCTTGCGCGATAAACTCGTGCCGCTAAACAAAAAATATCCGATTGGCCCGCTACTCGATTGTTGCCGGCGATACGTTGGCGAGAATAATCGGCGACGGGTAACGCTTGAATACGTGATGTTAAAGGGTGTCAACGATAGTGCGGAACAAGCCAGGGCACTGGCGAAAATTATCCGGCATGTCCCCGCCAAAGTGAACTTGATTCCATTTAATCCGTTCCCGCAAACTCAGTTCCAGAGATCGGAAGCAGAAACCATCGATCGTTTTCGTGATATGTTATTGGCTGAAAATATTTTCACGGTGACGCGCACGACCCGGGGCGACGATATTGATGCGGCTTGCGGGCAGTTGGCAGGTGATTTTGTCGATCGAACCAGCCGCTCAAGGCGGATGCAACAGCAAACCGTGGTGTTTTCGTGAACCATGCCCGCCGTGAATTTACCCGCCGTGCATTTAACTTGGCAATTTCGATTGCCCGCAATGAGATACTGTTTATCCTACGTCCAGTTTAAAATAGCACTTCGTCTTCAATAGAGCATGATGCCTTCTTAAACAAGAATTACGATGCCAAAGTCAGCCGCAAATTCATCTTCAGCCACCCCTGCCGTTGCCACGCCCGGAAAATTGTTTGAGCGCAAACGAAGAGAAAATGGATGGTCCAAAGAAGATGTGGCGGAAGCATTGTTGTTATCGATCAGTCAGGTTGAGGCCTTGGAAAATGATGAATACGATAAGTTGCCGGGGGCCACTTACATTATCGGCTACTGGCGGAGCTACGCGAGCTTGCTCAAAATTGATGCTTCACAATCAATCGAATTTCACAAAAATAATATTGAGAGGTCTGATTCTGTCATTGTATTGGAAGCGCACCATCGGCATACCCATGGCCAGCATGAAAAATCCAGAAAAAAAACGGCATTGCTTTTTGGCTTGTTGGCGGCAATCTCCTTAGCCGGAATATGGTATTGGCAAAATCCGGTTGACAACCTCATAAATCAATGGATTGAAAGTCAATCGAATCGCCCATTGTCCGACATAAATGCCAATAATGGAAATGATGCCAATAACGGAAGTGATGATGAAAGGCAGTCTGCGGGTGCTGAAATCACATCTGGAACAGTTTTGGAATCGGATCAATATTCCATCATCGCATTGCCCGAACCCAATTTTTCCGACGAATTTGATACTGATGCGCCTGATACTGATGCGCCTGATACTGATGCGCCTGATACTGATGCACTTGATGCAGACCAAGCAGAGGCGTCAAAAAATTCAGAGGAGCCGTTGAACAATGAAGACCGCGTAATCGTTGAAACCGAAATTGAACCTGATGGCGTTTTTATAGCGCAAGAGCAGGAACAAAAAGTCGGGGAAGCCCAACCGTCAATTCAAGATCCAAGTCAATCTATTGAAAATTCAAGTGAAACCTCAGGTGAACCCGCAGATGAGCCTTCGCAGGAAGCTGAATCTCCGGCGGCGGATTCCCCGCGCTGGATATTCTTGAATGTAGAAAAACAAACCTGGTTGGACGTGCGCGATGTTACCGGCGAAAAGCTGATTTACCGCACTGCGGAGATTGGCGAAGCCATACAGTTGCATGGGCAGCCGCCATTTTATGTGTTTGTGGGCGCGACCGAAGGGGTGCAGGTCGAATATTTGGGCGAAGCGATTGAGTTGAAATCCGACGACGGTATTTATGCGCGCTTTGCAGTGGGTTCGGCGGAGTGACCAGCGCGCGTTTATTCAGTGCCATTCGGGGACTGTTTCAATGACCGATAGAATTCAGGCGGTGCGCGGCATGAACGATTTGCTGCCTGATGAAATTGATGTCTGGCACCAGGTGGAATCTGTGTTGCGGGAGATCGGATGGCAATATGGGTATCAGGAAATTCGTACCCCCATGCTGGAAAAAACCGCCTTGTTCCAGCAATCCATCGGCGACCAAACCGACATCGTCGAAAAAGAAATGTATACCTTTGCGGATGCCGGCAAAGAAAGCCTGTCGTTGCGGCCCGAGGCGACCGCCAGTACCGTGCGCGCATGCATCCAGCACGGCATCGTGCACAATCAACAACGACGCATTTGGTATATGGGACCGATGTTCCGGCGCGAACGCCCGCAAAAAGGACGCTATCGGCAATTCCATCAATTTGGCATCGAAGCTTTTGGCTGGGCTGGGCCGGATATTGATGTGGAAATTATTCGCGTTGGCGAGCGCATCTGGAAAAACTTGAAGGTTAAAGGCATCACGCTGCAGATCAATACACTGGGTTCGAATAAGTCGCGGCAAGCCTATCGCATTGCGCTGCAAAGCTTTTTAAAAAATCATCTCGGACAATTAGACGATGACAGCGTGCGCAGGCTGGAGAACAATCCGTTGCGCATCCTGGACAGTAAACGGCCTGAAACCCAGGCAATTTTGGTCAATGCCCCTCATATTCTTGAGTATCTGGAACCATCGGAAAAAAACCATTTTGACGGCTTATGCGAGTCGTTGGAAAATTCCGCTATCGGTTATACGATAAATTCAAAATTAGTGCGCGGGCTTGACTACTATACCGGCACGGTTTTTGAATGGAGCACCGACCAACTGGGCGCGCAGAACGCGGTTTGCGCCGGCGGCAGATATGATTCTCTGGTCGAGCAGCGCGGCGGCAAACCCACCCCGGCGATTGGTTTCGCGATGGGAATGGAACGGCTGGTTGAGTTGGTTGCTAATCAGGGAAATAATGAAAGGCATCAACGAAACGTCATATACTTGATAGATGTCGCCGAATCGGCCAATGTCCGCGCCGGGATCATTGCCGAACAACTACGGGATAACGGTTATCGGGTGATTAGTCACTGCGGCGGCGGCAAGCTGAAGGCGCAGTTAAAACGCGCCGATCAATCAGGGGCTGTCATCGCTTTGATTATGGGCCAGGACGAGTGCCAGGTCGATGGCTTGGCAAACGTCGTTCAGGTCAAGCATTTGCGTGCCAAGATTGACCAGCAAGCAATTCCCGTGGATGATTTAGTGGCATGGTGCAACGACAACATACGATAAAACGCAAAATATTATTGATAAGAGGCGGTAATGGCAGAAGATAAATTACCTCGATTTATTGAAGACGACGATGTCGCCAGAGCCAAGGCGTTTTGGAATGAAAACGGAAAGTCCATCGTAGCGGGGGTTATTATTGGGCTGGGAGGCATAGTTGGATTCAATTACTGGAAAAGTTACCAACAAACCGAAGGGGAAAACGCCTCATTTTTATTCGATCGATTGAGTTCCGGTCAGAATGACATTGACCATGACATTGACATGAATTCAGTGGCCGATGAGTTAAAGGAAAAATACGCCTCCACAGTCTATGCGGACTTGGCCGCATTGGCGATGGCAAAACAATTTGTCGAAAAAAATGACCTCGCGGCGGCGGCGCGCGAACTTAATTGGGTGATGGATCATTCAAAAGATTCAGGGTTTCAGCACATTGCCAGATTAAGATTGGCTGCGGTGGCGTTGGCGCAACAGCGCCCGGACCAAGCGTTGGCAATACTGACGATAACGGATACGGGCGGTTTCGAGTCGAGATACCATGAACTCACCGCAGACGCTTATGCGCAACGAGGCCAAGCCACAAAAAATCAGGGTGCGGAAAACATAACCGCGGAAAACCAGGACGAAGATAATGAACGGGCCAGGCTTGAATACCAAAAAAGCCTGGAAACGTTGCCTGACGGCTCTTCCCACGCCGGGCTAATTCAGTTAAAGCGGGATAATGTCGGAGAAAGCCCATGAATAAATACCCATGAATAAATATCTGAGCCTGGCGTTAGTTGCCTTGGCAGTGGTCTTGGCGCTGGCGTCGGGCTGCAAGAGCAAGCAGGAAAAGGAATCCCTTTGGGGGGTCTATCAGGAGCCGATCAAGCCTGAAGCGTTGCCGAAAGACAGCGGCGCGCGCGAGTTACAAATCGTGTGGAAAAAAAATATTGGCGGCGGCGCCAGCGTTGGTTTCGCCCTGCTGAAGCCGGTTTACTATCAGGGCAATATTTATGTCGCCAACCGCACCGGCAAAGTGTTCAGTTTTGATTCGCAAACCGGCGCCGCGCAATGGACGCGAGACCTGAAAACGCCGATTTTTTCCGCGATTGGGGTGAATGACAATTTTGCGGTTGTGACCCATGATAATGGCGATGTTACTGCGTTGCATGCCAATGATGGTTCGGTCGCCTGGAAGACTTCGCTCAAGCATCAAATTTCAGCCGTTCCGGTTATCGGCAAGGAGCGCGTGCTTATTCGCACCGCGGATGGCCTGATGATAGGCATGGATATGCGTACCGGAGACATTGTCTGGCGGATTAAAAAAACAACGCCTGGATTGAGCGTGCATGGCGATTCCATGCCGGTGATCACGGGCGACGCGGTGTTGGCGGGCTTGGCAAACGGCAGATTGATTGCCAATAATGTGATCAATGGCAGTGATTATTGGGAGACTGAAATTGCGCGGATTCGCGGGCAGGACGAGTTGGAGCGGCTGATCGATTCAGACGCCGCCCCCATTGTCCAAGGCGCAACGGTCTATGCCGCGACCTATCAAGGCAGCGTGGTCGCCTTGCAATTGCAAAACGCCGCGGTCAATTGGCGCACGAAAATTTCCACGCGGTTGCCGATGGCGATTTCGCAACAACATCTTTTCGTCACCGACGAACTCGGCGCAGTGATCGCATTGAATATTACTGACGGCAGCATCGTTTGGGAACAGCCGGCATTTCGCGGCCACGGAATCAGCCGGCCGGTGGTATTGAATGATCGCGTCATCGTCGGCGATTCAAGCGGCAGAATTCACACCCTGGATAGCGCCAGCGGGGATCGGGTGGAAAGCAAAAAAGTGGTGTCCGGCGCGATTGTCGGCATCATCACCGCAGATGCGCAAGTGGCGGTATTCTCGTCCGCAGGCAACATTGCCGCATTGACATTGCTGCATTGACATTGTGATGTTTGGGCTGGCCACGAGTTGCCGCTAAAAGTTTGCGTTCCATCCAACGCGCGCATTTGAGTTTCATTAGATTATGCTCCCGGTACTCGCATTGGTGGGTCGCCCGAACGTCGGTAAGTCAACCTTGTTCAACAAGTTGACGCGCTCCAGGGATGCGTTGGTTGGCGACCAGCCTGGCGTGACCCGAGACCGATTATACGGCTTAGGTCGTATCGGCAAGAAACCCTATCTGGTGGTTGATACCGGCGGCATAGAGGGGGCTGAAGGGGATTTTACATCGTTGGTAAAACAGCAAGTGCAACAGGTCATCGAAGAAGCGGAAGTGGTTTTGTTTCTGGTTGATGCCAGTGAGGGAATAGTCAATCAGGACAAGGCAATTGCGATGCAGTTGCGGCACAGTGGCACAGAGATTTATCTGCTGGTGAACAAGACTGAAGGCGTTGCGCCGAGTTTGGCGACTGCGGAGTTTCAAGAACTGGCATTGGGGAATCCCATCGCCATATCGGCAAAACGAGGTGATGGCGTGGAGCGGCTGATTACGGAAGTGATGACGGCCATGCAGGACGATGCCGAGATGGAGGATGACGACGATAAGCGCGCGCCGAAGATTGCCATTGTCGGCCGGCCTAACGTCGGAAAATCCACGCTGACCAATAAACTTGTAGGTGAACACCGGGTCATTGTCAGCGATATTCCGGGAACCACCAGGGACAGCGTGCACATTCCCATCGTTGTTGGCCAGAACAAATACGTATTGATTGATACCGCCGGCGTCAGAAAAAAATCAAAAGTCGATGAAGTCATTGAAAAGTTCTCCATCATCAAAACCTTGCAGGCGATTGAAACTTGCCATGTTGTGCTGCTGGTTGTGGACGCTTCAACCGAGATCGGCGCCCAGGACGCGACCCTGGCCGGGATGGTCAGCGATTTTGGTCGCTCCATCGTGGTCGTGGTGAACAAATGGGATGGGCTGAGTATTCGGCAACGCAATAAAATCAAGCAAGAGATAAAAAACAAACTTGCCTTTCTGCCCTATCCTGAAATGATTTATATATCGGCCCTGCATGGTTCGAACATCATTGAAATTATGCCCGCTGCGCGCCGCGCCTATGATTCGGCGATGATTAGCATAGCCACTTCCAGTTTGAATCGAACCCTTGAAAACGCCTTGACCCAAACCCCGCCGCCCATGCACAACCAGCGACCGGTACGGTTGAAATTCACCCATCAGGCCGGAAAAAACCCGCCGGTAATCGTGATACATGGCAACCAGGCGAACACCATACCGGATTCTTATAAGAAGTATTTATCCAAATTTTTCGCCAAAGCCTACCACTTGGTGGGCACGCCAGTGCGAATCATACCCCGAGTCAGTGAAAATCCATTTAGGTCACGTAGTTTTAAATCAAGCAGTTTTAAATCAGGCAATCCAGCGCATGCCGTGTTTAAACAACGCTCAGGCCGACGGCGAAAATTGTAAAAAAATCAAGCAAAGGATCAAGCAAATGCTCAACCACACGTATCGATTTTTACGTTTTAGCAATCATCGGCACGGCAAAAACTACCCGTATTTCGGTCTCTTCGCAGTTTAAATTTCATCGACTAAAACGTTGATCTGACCTTTGGACACCTTGATTCGCAGTGATTCCCCAAGTTTGGTGTGCCGGGGGTCGGTGATTACTTTATTTTTGCGGTTTTGCACAATGGCATAACCACGGTGCAAAGTATGCTCAGGGCTCATGAGTGTAATTTTTCCATGATTTTGCTGCAACGCCTGTTGCTTGTTGCTAATTTGAATACCAACAGAACGACTCAGCGCATGCCGATTTGCGCGCAGTTGCTGTCCTAAATATTGAATCATGGAATCGGGGGAGTGAGCTGCGATTAAGCTTAAATATTTATCATGTAAATTATTGATTAATTCTATATGACTATGAATATAAAAGGTAAGTTGTTTATATAGATGCTTGTGTTCGGCCAGATAACCGGCCAGTTTCTGTTTTGGGTGAAGCAATCCGGAAGTGAAATAATCTACTGATTGTTGAAAGTCCTGGATATATTTAAGCGTGTTCTCGCACAGGCGGTTGTGTCGTAAAAGAAATTCCTGTTTTATCTGCCGGATGTCCGGGGTGACGAATTCCGCCGCCGCCGTCGGCGTGGGCGCGCGCTGGTCTGCGACAAAATCACAAATTGTAAAATCCACTTCATGTCCGACGCCGCAGACGATTGGGATGGCGCACCCGAACACCTTTCGGGCAACCCCTTCGTCATTAAATGCCTGCAGATCTTCCATTGACCCTCCGCCGCGGGCAAGGATGAGGGTATCAACCTCGTTACGTTTTTCCGCCAGGTTGATCGCGGCTATTATGCTTTTCGGTGCTTTAGCCCCTTGAACGAGAGCGGGGTAGAGAACCACATTGGCCAAGGGAAATCTGCGTTCAAGGGTGACCAGAATGTCGTGCAATGCCGCGCCGTTGTCCGAGGTAATGATGCCGATAGCGCCTGGATGAGTCGGTATTTCCGATTTATGTTGTGGCTCGAATAATCCCTCTGCAGCAAGTTTTTGCTTAAGAATTTCAAATGCGCGGCGCAGTGCGCCCTCTCCGGCTTGCTCCATATAACTGACAATGAATTGCAGGTCGCCGCGCGGTTCGTAGCAAGAAATTTGACCGTTCAACAATACTCCCATCCCCTCCATTGGAGAGGCCATGGGAGTGGCGCGATTCCGGTTTTGCCGATTGCGAAAAAATACGCAGCGAATGAGAGAAGTTTGGTCTTTCAAAGAGAAATACAGATGCCCGGATGCCGGCGCGGCCAGCCCGGAAATCTCGCCTTCAACCCAAATTGAACGATAACTGGTTTCCAGTAGATCACGAAGTTCGCTGTTAAGCTGTTTTACGGTATAAACAAACCTGCTGGTTGCGGATGTCATCGGTATAATGTGCGCTTCCACTCGGGATGACCGGGCAACGAATTTATAAGGATGTGCGCAATGTTATACGCAATGTTAGACATGGGGCGATGCATGATTTCGATTGTAGCGTTAATCTGGATAGTTCTTCAATCAGAGCGTATTTTCATTTGATTGATTTCGTGTTTTATAAATCTGCATTTGTGGTAAAATCTCTATTTCAGACAACAATTCCAGCGGGGAACAAGCAAAATATGGTAACCATTCGTTTATCGCGGGGCGGCTCCAAGCAGCGGCCATTTTATGCGATTTTAGTCGCAGATCAACGTCGTTCGACACGCGGCCGGTATATTGAAAGAATAGGATTTTTCAATCCTGCGGCGCGTGGCAGCGAAGAAAAACTTCGCCTGGACACCGAGCGATGCGAGCATTGGGTTGGATTGGGCGCTGAACCCAGCGATCGCGTTAAACAGCTTTATAAGCAGGCGAAATCCGCGGCCACTACTCAGGCTACACAGGCATCGACCTGACGGCGTTGCGCCAGCGCGGTTCATCGGGGGTCAAGCGGTGAGACTGCAACAGTGAGTTCCGATCCGGTCACCAACCTGACGGCAAATCCTGCCAAAGAAAATTACGCCGCAGCAAATCCCGTAATACTGGGTAAAATTTGCGGACATTTTGGTGTAAACGGCTGGCTTAAGATCGTTTCTTATACCCGTCCGGCCAGTCAAATTTTTCAATATGACAATTGGACTCTGGTTTGTTTGGATAAGACGGGCTGTTTAAACGAGAAACGACTCTGGGTAGAGGGCGAAGTATCGGCATTTAAAAAAAATGCCAAAGGACTCGTGGTTAAACTGGTGGGTTATGATAGCCGCGAAGCATCGGCAGTGCTGATGGGCAGTAATATCGGCATAGACCGGTCTCGACTGGAACCGCTTCCAGAAGGTGATTACTACTGGCTGGATTTGATAGGATTGAGTGTAGTCAACCTTGAAGGCGTGATATTGGGCAAGGTCGATCACCTGCTGGAAACAGGCGCGAACGATGTTCTGGTGGTTCGTTCCGGAGCGTCTCAGGATGCCATAGAAGAAAATAATGCCGAAAATAATGACGAACAAAGATTAGTGCCGTGGACACCCGATGTGGTGACTCGGATTGACCTCGAAAGCGGGGTCATGACAGTGGACTGGAAAGAAGACTACTGAATGTCAGCCCCAGGCGCCATACCCGGTGGTTTGTGAACGATGTGCTATCATCGGTGCGCAACAAACTTAAAACTGCTTTTACTCTATTAACTACTTGAAGGATTGACTCCAATGAGTACCATCACCCCAAAATGCCTCCTCGCCGGCCTTGCCATTGCGCTGGTTCTCATTCAGCACGGGTTGTATGTTTCCAGCGTCAGCTTGATTGAAGTACATCAAGGCCTGTGGCTGGTCGTCAATTCCGTTGAAGCCGTGTTGTTGATTGCGGTCAGCCGCATGCTCATGGCGGCGCACAAAACCATCGCCATGATCATCGGAGCGAGCGGCGTGATTCTGGCGCTCGCCGTCGTTGTCGAAAACTTTATCGTCACCGAAACCCTCGACGATCCATTCTGGATATCCATATCTCTTGTGGTGATCTTCGGTTTAATGCTGTCGTCCATCTATTTGTTGAAAAATAATTAGTTTTTCAAGGGTTGGAAACGAATGCTCATGCGCTGTTGCCATCTTTAATCAAACCGAAATGAATACGGCAAATTACTATAAGATATAAAAACCATGACAAAAAACCATGGTCATTCCGGGAAAAGAGGAATTGTTCGCCTTCCTTTTTTTGGTGGTGTTTCTTGGCGCCATCCATTCCCGCCATCGCCGCCAATTTTAACGCTGAGCCACGCCATACAAAAGTGAAATGGAGCAAAGCAGCTAATGCCTGAAGTAATACCTGAAGAAATTTTGAATATGTTTTGGCAGTTTTAAACAAAAAAATAATGGACATAAACCAATGGAAATAAACGTGATATCGATATTTCCGACTATGTTCGATGCGGTTCTCGAATTTGGGATTACCCGACAGGCGATCGAAAAAGGCTTATTGAAACTGGTGTTATGGAACCCCCGGGACTATACCGAGGATCGACATAGAACGGTCGATGACCGGCCATATGGTGGCGGCCCCGGTATGTTGATGAAGCCGGAGCCTTTGGCACGTTGTATTGACGATGCTAGGCTTTCCAACTCAGGTTCCAATCCGGGCCCGGTAGTGTATTTGTCACCCCAAGGTGACTTGCTCAATCAACAATTGGTTGAAGAATTGGCCGATTATGCCGGTTTAACGCTGCTCGCCGGACGATACGAAGGTATCGATGAAAGAGTCATTGAAAGTCGTGTGGATCGTGAAGTTTCGATTGGTGACTATGTATTGGCGGGGGGGGAAATTCCGGCGATGACAGTCATCGACTCGATTGCGAGATTATTACCCGGCGTATTGGGAAATGATTTATCAGCCAGGCAGGACTCGTTTTCGAATGGACTGCTGGATTGCCCGCATTACACCCGGCCCGAGTGTTTTGAGGGGTTGAAGGCGCCCCAGGTATTGTTAAGTGGTGATCACGAAAAAATCAGGCAATGGAGGTTGAATCAATCGATTGCTAAAACCGGTGAACGTAGACCAGATTTACTGGAACGGGTAAATTTGGAAGAGGGTGAGTTCGATACTGAACAGATTAAATTATTGAAAGAATTTCAAATCGGAGCAACAAGATGACTAATATAATTGACCAACTCGAAGCGGAGCAGATGAAACATGATATTCCTGAATTTAGTCCTGGCGATCAGGTGCGCGTCCAGGTGCGGGTGAAGGAGGGCGCGCGCGAGCGTCTGCAGGCTTATGAAGGGGTTGTGATCGCCAAGAAGAACCGGGGCTTGAACTCTTCATTTACGGTTCGAAAAATAGCCAGTGGAGAAGGGGTGGAGCGCGTTTTTCAGACGCACAGCCCGCTTATTGGCGAAATTCAAGTGCTCAGAAAAGGTGATGTGAGACGCGCAAAATTGTATTATCTACGGAATCGATCCGGAAAAGCGGCGCGCATTAAGGAGAAAGTGCGAAAATAGCGTCGGCTTGTGATAAGGGCGGATGATGTCAATGGCTCTTTCTGTTATCTATAAAAGCGGGTCATAAATAAAAACGGGCATGGGCAAGGTTGCATTTTTGTGTGCTCGATTATTTTAGCGCTGCCCGAATAAATTATTGAGCGTTGCGTAATATCTTTCGTGATGTGTTTGGTAATGAATAAGCATGATTCCCGGTCTGGTACAATAATCCCGGTTAGCCAGTTTATTGTGGCAACTGCATTGTTGCTGGCCGGTTTGCCTTCCTATAGCCAATTGTCGTCCCCGCAGCTGTATGACAATAATGACCCCTCTTTTTCCACCGAGTTTTCCCCTGAATTGCTTAACGTGCGTACCTTGGTAAAAGCCAATGTTCTGGATTTGGCGCAATTAATTCTCGAGACTGAAGGTCCGCCGGATTTGCCGAATAAAGTATGGTTAAACTGGGAACGGCAACTGTGGAAACTTTATCAGATCAGGGAAAACTGGCAAGGTCTTTATCAACGCGCCCGGCAAATCCCCTCCGCGTTTCCGCAAAAAATACACCGGGAAGCGGACCTCCAGGCAATCCATGCGTTGCTCAAGCTGAACGATGGAAAACAAGCCCGTGTCTTGCTGCGCAAGCATTTGTCATCGGGTAGGTTATTGGAACTTGAAAGGCGAAGATTTCGAAAATTAATCATTGAAAGCTACCTGGCGGACGACTTGTTGACCGAGGCCGGCGTGGCGATGAAAAATTACCAGTCCGATTTTGATTCCGCGCAAGAAGATTGGTTGTTGCTCAGCGCGAAGATTTATCTCAAGCACAATTACCCTGGTGCCGCGGCCAACTTGTTGTCGACAATCACGCTCCCTGCAGCCCGATTATTGCGTATATTCTCGCGCTTGAAAAATCAATCCATAGACCCAGCTCGGGCGATTAGCGAGGCGCAACGGCTGTTTGCCGAACTCAGGTTTTTGCGCAAGTTTTCGTCTGGGCGAAGCGCGCTTAAGGCGCACCAAATTTTAGCGGTGATTATTTATGCCAAGCATTTCAGCGACGAGTTGCCGCCCGCGGTTGACGAACTCGAGCAATACTTGATTGAGATTGGCGGCCGCTCCTGCGCGTCCTGCGCCCGCGGCATACGACCGCCAGGGAAGGCGGAAGTGTCGATACCGTATGGAACGAGTATCGACCACGCCGTCCATGGCGATAACGCCGTTGCCGATGCGGACAATGTATATCCGCAATACACCGCGTCTGATTTGCTGGCGGCGTACAAGGCGGCGGCGCTGGCTGAAGCAGCCCAAGCGGAACTGCCCCATGCGAGATTTCTCAGTGGCGACAATTTGGGATGGCTGGACTACATTATGCAACTGCCTGCCAAACAGGTTGCAAGGAAAAAACCCCTATACGGCTATTTATTGCAAAACCCAAAAGATCAGTTTATTCGGCGGCAACTCAACAACCTGTTCGTGACCGCTTTGATTCAATCTGAGCGCATTGATATTATTCCTCAGCTTTACGGCGCGCACAAACCTTTCGGGAAGTTAGCGCTGAGCGGAGACGTTGGTCTCGAATTATCGAATGCGGCGCTGGCGATGGGCAATTTTCGGTTGGCCGCGGAAGCGAACCAGGCGGTGACGGAAATTCCTCAAGGAATGGAGCGCACCGATTGGTTGCTGCATACTGCGCGCATTTCGATTATCGCAGGAGACTATGACCAAGGCGCGAAGGATTTAATGCTGTGGATTGAAGAGTCGGATGATGCATCCGGGAGGCTTGAGCCTGAGCAAACCGACCGGGTGCTGCAGCCGATTTTTGACTTGCAAACCGCTAATCAACATGAGTTGGCTTTGAAACTACTGCATGCAGTGAATACTCGTTCGCCTTCAGATAGACATCGGCGTGAAATTGCCTATTGGATTGCAGAGTCTTACCAGGCAACGCGTCAATATACTAAAGCCGCGAATTATTTTTTGTTCTCGGCGTTGCAGAAGAAAAATGGATTTGACCAGTGGGGCGAGGCGGCGCGGTATCAAGCCGCGCAATCTCTTCTTTCCGCTAACTTGATTTCAGATTCACGCGCGCTGTTCAAAGACCTGTTGGCGCGCGCCGTCACCGACAGCAGAAAAACACAACTGAAACAAAAACTCCAGGAACTATGGCTACATGAATCAAGTTTGAATTCTGTTGAGTCATTTCAATAACCCACGGCCAATAATCAATCAATTCATACAGACCAGCCTGATCGATCGATGACCGAGGAAACAGAGAATACGTTGATTGATCTTTTCCTGGATGTGGTATGGATGGAATCTGGGCTAAGTAATAATACTTTGTTGGCTTACCGCAATGATCTAACCCGGTTTTTTGTCTGGGCTGATTCGAAAGGCTTGAGTCCGACTGCCCTCAGTCCTGAAGCCGTCGCCCTGTTTGTCTCTGACCGCGCATTGAAGTCCTCCAATCGAAGTGCTGCTCGATCCTTGTCCTCGATAAAACGGTTCTATCATTATTTATTACAGGAAAATCAAATCGACCATGACCCATGCGCCAATGTGGTCTCGCCAGCGATTGGAAAATCGTTGCCAAAATCCCTATCGGAAGATGATGTCGAAAAACTGATTCAAGCGCCGGATACCACCACCGCGCTGGGCATTCGTGATCGGGCGATGATTGAAACGCTATACGCTGCTGGAATGCGCGTCACCGAATTGGTTGAATTGCCGGTCAACCAGATCGACTTGACCGCGGGCGTTTGTCGTGTTACTGGCAAGGGTGACAAGGAAAGGTTAGTGCCCCTCGGCGATGATGCCGTTGAATGGATTACCCGATACTTAAAAGAGGCGCGGCCGGATATTCTTGGTTCGGCGCAAAGCATCGCCTTGTTTATTACTCGCCGCGGCGGTGCCATGAGCCGCCAAGGTTTTTGGCAGAACTTAAAACGCTATGCCCTTATCGCCGGAATTTCAAACCCGCTATCTCCGCATACTTTAAGGCATGCGTTTGCCACGCATTTATTGAACAATGGCGCTGATTTGAGGAGCGTGCAAATGCTATTGGGTCATTCCAATTTATCGACCACACAGATATACACTTATATCGCCCAAGCGCGCTTGAAAGAGCTGCATAAACACCACCATCCGCGAGGATAAATGATTGGCCAATCTCGAAATCAACTCACTCGCTAACATCAACGCCGCGCGACCATTGCCCGAGATCAAGCGGCGGCGGGTGCTGATGGTCAATATCAAGTTTATTTCATTGATAACGAACGCGACATTACCCTATTCTGCCGGTCAAGGCGCGTTTGAAAAATCTTGTTCAGTTGAATATGTTTGGATGCGCCGCCATGACTAAAACCGATCGCTAACGCAAAGTCGCGCCGCAAATTATGGGTCGTGATCGTTTTTCAAGGCCCGAACAAAGAGTTGCTGAAAATCCTTCGGGCACTGCCCGGTTCTGCCCTTGTGGTAGTACGCAATGTCGTCGCCATCTTTCCATATAAACAACGCGCCCAAAAAATGGGCGTCATGTTTGCGCTCGGTGACGATGCCGGTAGCATGCGCCGCCGCCACATTAACCAGCCAATCGTGGGTAACGCCAATGCCGGTCCGTCCTTTACCATGCGGCAGCAATCCCGCCATCAACTCCGCGCTCGCTAACAACGGCGGGCGAAAATGCGGATACGGCGGATTGTGCGCTTCTGTCGACAACTGCGTCACAAACAGATCGTAGAATCCGTGTTCGGAAATAAAGCGGGATAACGTCGGCAGCGCGCTTTCATAATCTTCAACATAAGCATCGCAACGCAAAGGCATGGATTCTTTCGACCCAAGCGGCGAATGGTTTGCGCCGCCGATGCCATTGGCCGTTTGCACACAACGGCGAGCCGGGCTGTGAAACAGTTCAATGTTTCGCTCTTTCAACACATCGCCCATGGCGGCGGAGTCTTTTTCTCCTTGCGCAGTCAAAGGCGCTTCGTTGCCGTGCTGCCCTTTTGGAATGATGTCTCTTTCGGCGTGGCGCATCAAAACGGCAACCCGTGCCGTGAGCGGAATCAACGCCAATGCGCGGGCGGCGTGTTGCAAGGCGCCCAAGGATTTTGCATCGGTCATTTGATTTTTTCGCCGATCAATAAAGACACGGACGGGTTCATGTAACGGTGTTCAACAAATGAAAAACCGTTTTCCGTCATCAATGCTTGATATTCCTGCCGGGTTCTTTGCCGTCCGCCGCCGACTGTCAGCAAATGCAAGGAAACCATGGCCTCGGTCGTTTCCCCGTCGGCTTCAACGACGAACAACTTGCCCCCGAGCGGCAACGCCAGATTGGCTTTTGTCAAAATGAGGGCGGCTTTTTGGTCGTTCCAATCGTGCAACACCCTTGCCAACAGCACCGCGTCGGCTCCGGTTTGCCAATCCAGAAAAATATCCCGGTCCAATTTTGTTATCCGCCGACCAAAATTTCCCCAATCATCAAACAAGGACAGAACATCCGCTCGGTCAAGAATCGTGATGTTCAGGTTTTGCCATTTTCGGGCGATCATCCGGGCTACTGTGCCGCAACCGCCGCCGGCATCGAGCAGATGCCGCACATTATCCAAGGGCAACATATCTGCCAGAAATTCGTAATCATTGTTTGCGTAAGCGGCGAGCATTTTTTGGGTTCTTTCCACCTTTGCAATATCCCGCGAAATCGCCGCGAAAAAATCGGCGTTGTTTTTACCGGACAGCGCGTCCGCCCACGCATCCGCGCCGCCATCGGCGAATTCTCCCCAAACGACCGCCGCCGCCGCAAGCGAAAAATCGCCTTTCGACAGCAACAAAGCACCCTTTGACGTAAGTTGCCAAACGCCGTTGGTGTTTGCGGCGATGTGCATTTGCGCCAATGCCCTGAGCAATAATCTTATACTGGCGGCGGATTTCCCGAAGCGAGATGCCATCGCCGCATCGGCGACGGGCAGTTGCCCCGGCACATTCAGTTTTACCGCCGCGGCAATGGTAAAGGTCTTCCAATAGCCGACCATGTCCGATGACAATTCATGGAACTGTCGGTATCGTTCGCTGACATTGTTTGCCGGCGCCGCAGGCGCGGGATCCTTAATAACAACAACCGCGTCGCCGAGCTGGTTAATGACTAAAGTTTTGTCGGCGAATGTTTGCGCCAGCGCTCGGCCGTTGTAAAAAGGCTCCACTGACGAATAACGAGTTTTATAAATCGGCGTTCCCGTTCGATCAATATGCGTCCAACCGGTTTCGTCTTGCGCGCAAGCGTAACCCTTGTGATAGACCCCAAGATTGCGATAGCGGTATGGGTGGGCCGGCGTCCCGTCCGCCAAAATGTGTCCGCATAAGCCATCGGCGCCGGTAACCACCGCGCAGCCTTCGCGAAAGTCGCCGACATAAGCGTATTTTTCACGGTACGGCGAGCGCCCGTCGGGTCCGATGTGGTAATACCTCCCGTGTTTGTAAACCACGCACCGTTCGCCTTGAAAGTTGCCGCACCATGAATGCCGCTCGGCATAGGCGGGCGCGCCATCGGGGTGGATGTGAAACCAGTCGCGCCCGTCATTGACTGCTGCCAAATTCTCGTAGAAGCCGAAAGTCCGGTCAAACCGCTCCAGATATGCGGGCTTTCCGTTCGGCAAAATGTGAAAAGCCTGGTCGCCCAAGCGGGCCGGCGCAAGTCCGGGAGCGTGAAAAGGCAGAATGCGCACAAAACGTTTTGCGTATAATGGCTTGCCGTCGCGCAAATGATGCGTCGCGCAAGGAGACACTCGGGTGTTTTGCCAGCCGCGGCCAATCAACTGTTTTTTCGCATATTGCATTTTTGGCAAACCGTTCGCGAGCGATAGGTTTGCGCAAGGAACTGATATTGATTGCTGCGCCATATATCCAACAAATCGGTGTCGTGCAGGGATCCAAAATCTCCCAGCGTTTGCCGTTCGGCATCCGGCGCGCAACAAGGATTAAAATTTCCCTGTGCGCTAACCCACGCTTCTTTTCCCAAAAAAGGGCATGGTCCAGTTGGCGCCCATTGGTTTTCGTCGGCAATGATTTCCGTTATGTTATCCAACAACACGCGTTGCCCGTTGGGCAACCGGCAGGCGCGCGCAACTCGACGGGTTTCGGCTACAATATTGTTCCAGCGGGCGACGGCTTTTGCATCTCGGCGCATGTCCTGATTTTTAATTTCGGCAAAATGCGCCCACAAATGATGCCCCTTTACCCGGTCAACGCCCAGCGATGCGGCCAGGCGAACAATATCCGGCAATTCGCCGCTGTTGGTTTGCATAAAAGTCATCTGAAAAGTGACGCGGCAACGGTTGCCGCCCGCTTGTGCGCTAGCATCGCGCACCGCGATAAAATCCTTTGCGTTGGCGAGCATGGTTTCCCAGTCAGCGTTTTGCATAATCGCCTCGTGTGTTTCCTTGTGTGCGCCGTTCCACGATATTTTAACATCGGAGGTGATTGGCACCAGTCGTTTCGCCCATTCGCGCGCGCCCAATCGTGGAAACGAGCCATTGGTTGTCAGGTTTAGCATAACCCCCGTTTCCTCGCACAGGGCGATAATTTTTTCAAAATCCTTGTACAGCAAAGGTTCTCCCATGGTGGACGGAATAATCTCGCGCAATCCCTTGTCGGCAAGGGCGCGCACGTTGCGCTGTATGAGTTCAAACGGCATGACTCGTTTGGATGTTCCGTTAGCGCGGCGCATGAATTGCAAGGCGGAATGCGGACTGTGTTCCTCGCACATCGTGCAACGATAGTTGCAGTGGTCGGGGTTGGTGTCGAATGTTATTCGCCACGGCGCCGGCAAAATGGGAACCGCGGCGTTGTCGCGGGCGGTGATTGCGCGTCGATAAATTTGCTCGATTTTCAGCGCATGCGATTCAATGTCCGGCACATTGCCGCTTTTGTCGAACAAGTAACCGCGCTGGCCAAGTTTTCCAGCCCACTCCGGATTGTCGATAAAACGACGCATTTGCGCCGCCAACGCCTCGGGGTTGCGCGCGGCAAACAACAGGCCGTTTTCTTCGTGGCCGACATATTCCGCCATGCCGCCCATATCGGCGGTGATGACCGGCACGCGCGCTTGTTGCGCCTCGTGAATGACCAGCGGCGAATTTTCCTCCCAAATACTTGGCACAACAATGGCGTCCACGCGATTGAATACATTTTGCACGATGTCCGGGTTTGCGTATTCGCCGACCCATTCCAGGTTTTGTCGAACGGCGGCGGGCATGGCGGCGACCATCGTTTTCAAGTGGGCGGTGTTGACGGTTTCACGCCCCCAAATACGCAAACGGCAATCGGCGCGTGTTTTCCTCAGGCGTTTGAACGCCTTCAGCAAATGGTGAATGCCCTTGCCCGGAATGTGCGTGCCAATATAACCAAAGGTAAATGGCTCTCCCGGCGAACGGCGCCGGCCTTGCAGGCGTTGTCGCTCAAAGCCATAATCCAGCAACACGGTTTTCCCCGTCGGCAAATCAAGTTGCTCGGCGAAGCGCTTGGCGACATGACGGGACGGGGCGATAAAAATATCGATCAATTCCGTCACACGGCGGACTTCCGCCACCCGTTGCGCGCTCCATTGCGTCCAATAATCGGCGTCTTTTTGTGCTTCAGGTTTTGCGCCGGAATAAAATCTTTTCAAGCAACGGTCGGCGCATTTGCTATCTTCCTGGCCGTCGCACAGGCGCCAAACTTCATCTTTCCCCGAAGCGGCGTATTGAATGAATTGTCCGCGCAAGCACATCAGCCAAAAATCGTGCAACGTAAAAACAATGGGAATGTTTCGTTTTGCCGCCATCGGCACAATGCCCAGCGACAGATGATTCAGATGTCCTATGTGGACAATATCGGGATTGACTTTTTTCAAAGTGTCGCTAAAAGCTTGCTCGACAGCCGGGTTGCGGTAATTTATATTGACGCGGGCGGCGTTAACAATATGCAAGCGAATGTTGTCGTTGAGCAAATCGACGCTTTGTCTTAACTCGCCATCGGCCGCAAAAAGATTTTCTTCTCGGGTGAACACGTGCACTTCGTGCGTTTTGCACAACTCGTTGCACAGCGTTTGTGAATACACTTCCGACCCGGCATTATAGCAGGGCGGGTACCCATGAATGACTTTTAGTATGCGCATTGCTCTCTCTCCGGCGATGAAAATCGCCCACTAACCGGCCAACCGCTTCTTCCAAAATCTGTTGCGGACGCCAGCCTAAATATTTTTCAGCGGGACGCGGGTTTCCCTGAAAATGTTTGGGGTAAAATCCTTGCGGCGGAGCGATGATTATCCTGCCATCGCCTTTTGCGAGCGCCATTTCCGCCAAATCCCGCAACGACGTGGCGCGACCGCTGACAATATCGATCGGCGGCAAATCGCCGATGCCAGCAATGAGCGCGTCCACCGTTTTTGACACGGCGGCAACGACATCGTCCAGCGCGGTGAAATCGAAAACATGGTCCGCGCCCCTGACTTTCAAGACGCCGTTGTTGGCCGCGGCTTTGGCAAACGCGGGCGTAACTCGGTCATGATAATCGGTGGCCGTGCCGAAAACATTGGAAAACCGCACCACCGCCACGCGATTGCCGTGCCGCCGCAAATCCAAAGCCATGGTTTCTCCCGCCAGTTTGCTTTTGGCATAGGTGTTTTCGGGATTAAACGGCGTGTCGGGAGAACAGGGGAGAGTCGGCGGTGTGCCGTATATCTCGCGCGAACTGGAAAAAATCAACCATGGTTTTCGCGGTGATTCCGCCGCCGCGGACAGGATGATCCGGGTGCCGTCAATGTTGATGCTGCGACATAATGCCGGATATTGCTCCCCCCAAATAACGCGAGACAATGCCCCCAAGTGAATCACGCCGTCGCACTTGGTTATATTTTTTCGCACGCTGCGGACATCGCGAAAATCATATTTCTCGGCCTCAAGGTCGGCGCGCAAATCGCAACCGATGACGAAAAAGCCGCGGGCTTGCAGCATGTCTCGCACCGCTTGCCCAATCAATCCCCGCGCTCCAGTTAAAAAAACCTTGCCCGACATTTTTTAAACAGCCGGGCTGGCCGCCATTGCGTCGATGCTGTCGAGCATCGCTTCAATATTGGCGCCGTTCACCGGAATCGGTCCGCGTTTAAGCTTGCCGAACACTGGCGCTTTGCCTTTTGCGCCACGCACTTGTCTGACCCCAGAGCAGCTTTCATCCGTCAACCTCACCCTGATCAAATGGGTTGCTCTGTTCGCCGTCATGGGCAATGCGCGCGCTAATCCTGTCAAACAATTTGTTCACCGATGGGCGGTTGAGTTCTGCAATTTCGGCTGCGATGTCCAAGCAAAACAGCCGTAACAGTTCCCGGGATTTTCGTCCGAAACCTGAGAGCGAATAATAGGCCTGTTTTTCATAGATGTCAATGACTTGTATAAGTCCACCCCCTTTGGCACTCGGGTTGATTGTGGATGAGGTGGTTTACAGGAGATTGCAGGCCGAGGCTATGATGAGGCAGGACGGTGTTGTAATCGAGTAGCCAGCCGGCCAGTTTGCGGTTGAATCCGGGCAGATCATAGAACAGTTCCTCCTCGTGATAGTCGACAAACTGTTCCTGGATGGTGCGGTTGAAGCGCTCTGCATGGGCGTTCATTTTGGGCGATCTGGGGTAGGTCCACCAGTGGGTGATGCGGTGCTCATCGAGGCGTTGCTGGAAGTGTCCCATGAACTCCGAGCCGTTATCGGAGAGGATGAAGCGCGGCGATTTTGGTGGGTTCAATGATGTCGTTTCCGCTGCTGATGGGTCTTTGGAAAGAGACCATGATAACGATTTACATGATTGGCACCGCGGCCGTGGTGTGCATTATTGTCGGTTTCCCGATCGGTCTGGCGGCGGCCAAGAACGGGCGCCTCTCGAAAGTGATTATTCTGATGTGCGATTTCTTCCAGACTTTTCCGTCATTCATCTATTTGATTCCGGTCATCATGCTGTTCAAGGTCAGCGATATTTCGGTGATTATCGCGGTGCTTGCCTTTGCCTTGGTGCCGATGATTCGCTACACCAACCTTGGATTCCGCAACGTGCCTTTCCAAACCCGCGAGGCGGCGATTCAACAAGGCGCCTCGCCATGGCAACGACTGATGAAGGTCGAACTCCCCATTGCCACGCCCGAAATCATGCTGGGGATTAATCAAGTTATTTTCATGGCCCTGTTCATGGTGGCGATCACCGCGCTGATCGGCACTCAGGATCTCGGTTCGGAAATCAACCGCGCCCGCACCGGCAATAAAACCGGTCGAGCCTTGGTGGCTGGTTTGTGCATCGCCTTCCTCGGCATCATCGCGGATCGCATCATCAGCGCATGGAGCAAGCGGCGCAAAGAAAAACTCGGCTTGTCATGATTTAAAAAAACTGAGCGACCTCTGCACCTGACAGAAAAAATCCTGATGGCTGCGGAGGGTTCCGCGTTATCAAATCAAGCCGTTGACTTTGCCGCTGAAATGGCGAAAACGCACTAATAAAACAGAACGATTAATTAGGGGCGGCCCTTGTCTCCACACGGCATAGAATTTATTTAGAACAAATCCGCAAATATTGGGCAACCACTTGTTGCATACCGGAATCGAGACATTCAATGGTCAACGCATGACCGATGGACACTTCCAGGATACCGTCTATCTCCAGGAAACGACCCAGATTGTTGAGGTCTAAATCATGTCCAGCATTGACGCCCAATCCCAGCGACTGCGCGTACGCCGCTGCCGCTTTATAATTTTCGAATACTGCCGCCGCGTTTTCTTGGTGCGCGGTCCGGTCATGGTGCTGGTTAAATGCTGGGTTATATGCCAAGTTATAAGTGTGCGCAAATTGTTCGGTATACAATTCAATACAATCACAGCCAGCCGCCGCGGCGGCTTTAATTTGTTTCAGATTGGGATCGAGGAAAAGCGAACTGCGAACGCCTGCGATTTTTAAACGTTCCAGGCTGGGCCTTAAAATTTCCTGAGATTCGGCAACATCCCAACCATGATCTGAAGTCAGTTGATTGACATCATCGGGCACCAAGGTGCATTGATCTGGCCGGGTTTGCTCGATTAACTCAAGAAAATCATCCGCGGGATAACCTTCAATATTAAACTCAACCTGGTTGAAGTCGGCGAGAAATTTCGCCAAGTCGAAAGCATCCGAACGCCTTGCGTGACGCTGGTCCTGGCGCGGATGAATGGTAATGCCCTGAACGCCGAGATCGATAAACTTGTTCGCATAAGCAACCACATTAGGATAGTCGCGCCCGCGCGAGTTCCTGAGCAATGCAATTTTATTGAGGTTAATGCTTAGGTTTGTCATTGTCTTCTACCCTTGAGGCGGGAAATTCCAGTCAGGCGCACGATCATCCTCACGGATTTTGGATAATGCCGTTTTTGAAAACACTCTAAGCAGAGTGGCGGGTCATGGTGGGGTGGAAAACAAACTACGCATCATTACAACGGGTGTCGTCACTTACTCGGAGAGTATAGCTATTGTTCTTTGGTTAAACAGAGACGATGATGTTTCCGTCATGGATAGTTATGTGAAATGGCATAAGTAAATCCATGCCTAATATGATATCAAAGCCGCGGTCTATGCCGATGTCGGGGAAGGTGGTGACTTCGACCTGCTGCAACCCGTGCCATGATTCATGCACCGCTTGCCGCGTAGTAACGTTGCCATCTTCCTTCGTTCCATGCTGTGTTTCGAACTGGGTTACGGGAACCGCAATTCCAACTAAATACACGAGAGTTTCGTGAGGTCCGCCCGCCGTCGTTATCTCCATCTTATGATGTGACCGCAACTTTAAATCAGTTACGATTTTGTTGGAAATGCCACAACGATTAGCCCCGGTATCAATCAATGCGCGATAACTGGCGGCGGTTTTATAGGCTTCAACCTTTTGAGCGGGCGGGAGAACTTTTATCGCAATGATGAACTGCTTTTGCAGATTTATATCTTTCCTAAAAGATGGCATTAGACTGATGCCCGAAATCAGCTGGAGTATGTCGTATTGATTGGACAGAAAAATTTCCCAACCCATAATCTTTGATGCCGACTTGGATCGCATCATGCGTGGTTTGAAAAAACATCACTAATTCCTGTCTGTGAATAAGCGCGTGCTCGGACAAGTGATCGTCGCGCCACTCGGGCAACATCTTCTTGAAGTATTTGTAGTTGTCATTCACTTCGCGTTCTGCCGCTTTGACTTCATCTTTTATGGTCATGACTTAATCTCCTCACATCATTTTGATATGAATGCTCTCAATATAGCACATCGTTAGCACGCACACTTTAGAACTTTTTATACGCCTTCATTAACTCCACCATCGGATGAGTTTGCGCCATTTGGAACTTGACCAGCAACTCACGCGCAATCATGTCGCGATCCTGTTGGTTATCCGGCAGTGTCATATCTTCCGGAACCTGCACCCAGCCATTGATGTTGCGGTCGAATACAGCCGGTCGATTTTCTTCGTAGCCCATATGCACATCCTCCAGCCAGTTCAAATCGTCCCAGCCCATTATCTCCATGTATTTTTTAAGAAATGCCGGGCAACGATCCATATTCGGCACCAGATTCACATCGTAACGATAACCGATGTGTTGGCCAATATCTTTTTCGCGGCCTGTATCCAAGCCATCGGATTCGATAAATTTATTCACGTCATCGCGCGCGTGGTCGCGCATATCATCGCTCATTTTCATCCTCCTAAAATCGAGTCATGTCGGGCCGCCCGACGGTATGCTGGGTGCCTGCCAGCGGGACTTGCGCTAATGCGGAAGCCTCCATGGTTAATGCGGCTAAATCTTCAGGCTCGAGGGAGTGGATATTGGTTTTTCCGCAAGCACGCGCCAAAAGTTGCGCTTCGATGGTCAGCGTATGCAGGAAGTTATACACGCGCTCGGCCGCTTCGTCTGGGTTCAAGCGCTTGCGCAGTTGCGGGTCTTGGGTAGCGATGCCAACCGGGCAGCGGCCGGTGTGACAATGATAGCAATGACCCGCGGCAACGCCCATTTCTTTCTCGAAATCCGCCTCAGGAATCGCTTTGTTGCAGTTCAGCGCCATCAACGCGGAATGCCCAATGGCGACCGCATCCGCGCCCAATGCCAGCGCCTTGGCCACATCACCGCCGTTACGGATGCCGCCGGCATAAACCAAGGATATCTCCCCGGCTTTACCGACATCTTCAAGCGCGCGGCGCGCTTGTCGAATGGCGGCGATGCCCGGGATGCCGGTTTCTTCTGTTGCAAGATGAGGGCCTGCGCCAGTGCCACCTTCCATGCCATCGATATAGATGGAGTCGGGACCGGTTTTTGCCGCCATGCGCACGTCATCGTAAACCCGCGCGGCGCCCAGTTTTAGCTGAATGGGAATTTCGCTGTTGGTTGCTTCGCGAATTTCATCGATTTTCAAAGCTAGATCATCGGGTCCCAGCCAGTCAGGGTGGCGCGCCGGGGAACGCTGATCGATGCCAGCCGGCAACGATCTCATCTCGGCCACTTGGTCGGTGACCTTCTGCCCCATTAAGTGGCCGCCGAGTCCCACCTTGCAGCCTTGCCCGATAAAAAATTCCACGCAATCCGCCAAGCGCAGGTGATTTGGATTAAAACCGTAACGGGATTGAATACATTGATACATCCACTTTTCGGAGTAGCGGCGTTCATCGGGAATCATGCCTCCTTCGCCGGAGCAGGTCGCAGTGCCGGCCATGGTCGCGCCGCGCGCCAATGCGGTCTTGGCTTCATAGGACAATGCGCCAAAACTCATGCCGGTAATATAAATCGGAATATCCAACACCATGGGGCGTTTTGCTTTTGGGCCAATTATGGTTTCAGTCAGGCATTTTTCGCGGTAACCCTCGATGACGAAACGAGTCAACGTGCCCGGCATAAAAGTCAGATCATCCCAGGTCGGGATTTTTTTGAACAGGGAAAAACCGCGCATACGGTAACGTCCCAACTCGGCTTTGATATGAATATCATCGATCACCGCTGGCGGGAACATGAAACTTTGTCCCAGGTGATGGGGGTCTCGGTCTATTTTTGGCATTGGTTTTGACATAATTATTTTCCTGGCGCTAGAGCACCAATTTTTTCTCGGTGGGTTCAAGATTGTCGTAGTTCCACAACTGTTTGCCGGCCACAAATTTCTTTAAATTTTCGATCCCGCATGCCGGTTCAATGCCATACATGCCCAACTTGGTTTTCAGCCATTTCAGCTCGGTGTCATTCATTTCACCCGGCACGCAATCTACACCCAGATCTTCGACCTGACCACCGACGTAGATGGTGCCGTCATACATGGAGTCACCCAGACTCTTGCTCGCGTCACCACAAATGATCATACGCCCGCGTTGCATCATGAAGCCGGAGAACGCGCCAGTGCGCCCGCCGACGATGATGGTGCCGCCTTTTTGGTCGATGCCGGTGCGCGAGCCGACATCACCGCGGCAAACCAAGTCGCCGCCACGAATCGCCGCGCCAAATGTTGAACCGGCGTTTTTATCAATCACGACTTTGCCCGCCATCATGTTTTCTGCACAAGACCAACCGACTCGACCGCTGATATGAATGTTCGGGCCATCGACTAAGCCGCAGCCAAAATAGCCGAGGCTGCCTTCAAATTTCAGGTTCAGGCGATTGAGAATGCCGACGCCGACGCCGTGCTTGGCGCGCGGATTTTTTACGGTAATGGTGCCGTGACCCGATTGCATCAGTTCACGAATTTTCAGGTTAATGGCGGATGAATCCATTGCCTCCGCATCAAACTCCGCGGTTTTATCAAAGTCAACCTCGTAGGCCCAGGGATAGGTGAAATTTTCTTCCTCGGCGGCGCTAAAGAAACGCTGTTGCGTTCGACCGGTTAACTGCTCGTCATGCAGACCCATATCATGGGATTTGCGCTCTACACCTGCCATACTTTTACCTCGCCGTGATAGGGATCCCAGGTTTCAATTTCATCTGGAAATATACTGCGGATAGCGACTTCTTCTGAAGCCAGCCCGACAAATTCATCGCTTTCATATAACACCATCGGCTTGGCCGCCATGACATCTTTCGCCATTCCCAGTTGGTTGCTGGTTGCCACCAGATACGTGAAAACACCGTCCAGTTGGTCGACCGACCGGGTCATGGCTTGTTCAAGATCATCGCCGCGGCCGATGCGGTCGGCGATATACACCGCGATTAATTCCGAATCACAATCGGACACAAAACGATGGCCGCGGCGTTCCATCTGGCGGCGGAAACTCCAGTAGTTGGTAAGCTGCCCGTTATGCACAACGGATACGTCGTTAAATGGATAAGCCCAGTAAGGGTGGGCCGAGCGGATATCCACATCCGATTCGGTCGCCATACGGGTATGTCCGATGCCGTGTGTGCCTTCGAAACCGGCCAAGCCATATTGCTCGGACACCACTGCCGCGTCACCCAAATCCTTGATTAATTCCAGACACGCCCCGATGGACAGGATTTCCACGCCGTCGATGTCCTCAACATAAGCGGCCAGTTGTCTCATATCGCCAGCAAAGGAAAAAGTGTATCGGTGGGAATATTCGGTCGCTTGATTGCGACGTTTTACGTTTACGCCCAGACTTTCCAGTCTATGGTCGACTTCTTTTAGGCGTTCAGCAATTTGTCGATGTATGTCAAAGCCCTTGTTCATGTCTTCTTGTTCGGCGACTTTGAAGCGCATCACATACTGATTTTTCGTAGGCTTTCCGTAAAGCGCGAAGCCGGTGGAATCCGGGCCTCGATGCTTCAAAGATTGGAGCATCGCCGTCATTTCCGTGCCAATGTCGGAACTTTTGCCGCGATGGATTAGTCCTGCAATACCGCACATTGTGCAAGTCCTCGTTAAAGTTTGTGAAAATTTTTTTTTGAGGGGCTAAGGCAGGCAATCGAGATAATTTTCCAGATCCCAATCGGACACCGAATGATTAAACCGCTCCCATTCATCATTCTTGTAATGATGGTAAACCTTATACATTTCGCCCGGCATGGCCGAGCGCACCACATCGTCTTGTGCAAGCGCTTTTAAGGCATCGCCCAAAGTCATCGGCAGTTTTTTGACTTGCTTGCCGGCTTCCATCGCCGTGTAGATATTGCGCTCTTCGGGCTCGCCCGGATCAAGGTTGCGGGCTATGCCGTCAGCGAACACTTTGAGCAGCGCGCCGCCCATCAGGTACGGGTTTACCATGGAATCCACCGAACGATATTCAAACCGGCCCGGCGCCGAAACGCGTAACGCGCAAGTGCGATTCTGAAATCCCCAGTCGGCAAAAACCGGCGCCCAGAAACCGGTGTCCCACAAGCGCCGATAGGAATTAACCGTGGACGAGCCGATGGAGGTCAAGGCGGCGAGATGCTCGATAACCCCGCCGATGGAATGCAGACCGATCGGGCCGGGTTTAACGGCATCGATTTTCGGGTCGGGCATGAAATGGTTTTTGCCGCCTTCACGATAAGTGAATACGCCATCCATGCCGGGGATGGATTTTTGGTGAAGTTTGTTGATTTTGTCCTTGCCGCCCGACCATAACGACACGTTATGGTGGCAACCGGACGCCGAGACGTTCATGAACGGCTTGGACATGAAACAGGCATGCAGGCCTTGTTCCCGGGCGACCTGGGCGCAGATTTGACGATAGGTGGTCAGCCGATCAGAATTTCTCAGGACATCGTCGAACATCCAGTTCAACTCCAGTTGCCCCGGCGCGTCCTCGTGGTCGCCCTGAATCATGTCGAAGCCCATCTTTTCGCCATATTCGATGACCTGCATAAACGCCGGGCGCAACTCTTCGAATTGATCGATGTGATAGCAGTTGGGCTTGGTGACGCCGCCTTTGAGTTGCTTGTTCTCGTCCAGCCTGAGCCACATCATTTCCGGCTCGGTGCCGGCGCGCATGTGCATGTTGTGCTTGTTCTCGAACTCTTGATGGATAAGCGCCAGGTTGCCGCGACAATCGGAGGTCAGGTGCGCGCCGGGATCAACGCGCTCTTCGCGGTTGCGGTAACAAGTGCAAAATACGCGGGCGATGCGTTTGTCCCAAGGCAGTTGCACGAAGGTCTCCGGGTCGGCGATGCCGACTAACTCGGAGGCTTCGGGACCATAGCCGATGTAATCGCCGTGGCGGTCGATGAACAGGTTTGCGGTGGAGCCGTAAACCAGTTGGAAGCCTCTTTCCGCGACTCGTTCCCAATGGTCGGCCGGGATGCCTTTGCCGACAATGCGCCCGGTCACGGAAACAAACTGAAAGTAAATATAGGTTACCCCGGTTTCCTTGATTTTTGCGCGCACCTGCTTAACCAGTTGCGCCCGGCCCGGGGCATTGACCTGACGCTCTAAATCAGTCGAGGTTTGCGCACGACGGGTGGGTCGTTTGCGACCCGCGGTTTTGTTTGTCGAGATTTTCTTTGTCACGGTTTTCTTTTTAGCCATTTTATTCTCCAATAGACGACATGTTTATTTATGGGGTGTTTCGGGTATCAGTTTTATCCGAAGGTTCACTAACTCCATCCATTAACTCCAAATTCACTAACTCCATGGAAATGGGCTGTGGGATAGCGGATGCAGCTTGCCTTCAATATAACGCGAAAAACGGAATGGTTCCAATAGCCTGCTGTTTGTGCCGAGCAGTTCTTCGGCGACCAATTTTCCAACCCCAAGCATTTTATAGCCATGATTGGAATCGGTGATGAAATAACAGTTATCCCTGAATCTATCGAAAACCGGAAAACTATCCGGGGTAAACGAGCCTATTCCACCAGACGGTTGGTCGTTGTATTTCGGCGCCTGACCTTGAAAACGTTTTTGGCAATGGGCTAACGCCGAGGTCCACATATGCGCGAATTCAGGGCCGACGATAAACTCCGGCGAATCCGCGCCATAAGGATCAACCGCGACTTTGTCTGGATCAGTTTCCACCTTGAACGGCGCGGCGCCGCCTTGCACGCCGTTAAAATGAAAATCGGGCTTATAATAAACGCCCCACATTTCATCGGTAATCAATGAGCCGTCCACATCGGAATACAACGGCGCATCGGAATCGACATGAATAACCGGCGGCAATTTCCCATCATTGGTTTTTTGCATATCCGGGTCAACGCCCAGCGTGCCTTCCTGCAATGACCAGTAAACCCACATTGGGATATTCCGATGAATTTCGCCCGCGCAATTAATATCCACCGTAATGTCCACCGTTTTTGGCAACTCAAGCATATCCCAAATAGTCTTGGCCCAGGGTCCCGGCGCAACAATCAATTGCTCACAAGCAATATTGCCCTTATCGGTTACCACTGCCTTGATCGAGTTGCTGGCGTCATCGCTTTGAAAACCGGTGGCCTTTACGCCGGTCAATATTCTTACGCCTTGCGCTTCAGCCTTGCCGGCCAGGCCATACAGCGATTTCGTGTTATTTGCAAAACCCCCTTTCTTTTCATGCAGTACCGAGGTGATGCCTTTTGCCTGCCAGTCATGGAACAGCCCTTTCATATAGTCCGCGGAGGCTTGCTCGCCGTCGATGAATACCGATTCGTAGCCAATCGCTTTTTGTTGTTCGGCGATGGAGGCCACATCTTCAAACATGGAATCCGGGCTAATCTGCATATAGCCGACCGGGTGATAACTATAGGCCTCGGCGTCGCTTTCCCATACTTCAACGCATTGCGCCATTAACTCGCGCATCGCCGGTTGGAAATAGTTATTGCGGACAACGCCGCAGGCGATGCCCGAAGCGCCTGCTCCGATAGCGGTTTTATCGATGACTACTATATTGCCGCCGTCGCCCTTGCCTTTGGCTTTGAGTGCTAACGCCAAATGGTAGGCAGTGCTTAGTCCGTGGATACCGGCACCAATAATTAAATAATCACTGTGTTGAGGAAAGGCCATGGCTGATTTTTATATGGTGATGATATTAAATTTATGGTACATTTTAGGTGCATATAATTTTAAACAATTTTATACCATTCGCCGGATAATTTGCGCCAGATAATTTACAGTGGGCCGTATTTAACCCTGTTCTTATTTAACCCCGGTCTTATTTAACCATGACCTACCGAGGGGTTGCAATATCAAATTGACCGATATAGAACAATTATCATAGACCATTTCCGAACCAATCAACTTATCATTCTAACCGGATAGAGACAACCCACTTCAAAATACCATGCAAGACCACTTGAAAGTCACAATCGGTGCTACCGGATTATTTAACCATATCCGTGCCGCTATTGTTAATGGCGACTACGCTTATAACGAGCGCCTGCCTTCCGAGAGAGCCTTGGCGGAGCAATTTTCCGTAGCGCGAGGAACCGTAAGAGCCGCTCTCAATCAATTAGAACGAGCGAATTTTGTCAGAAAAAAGTTTGGCAGCGGCACCTTTATTAATTACGACATCAAATTCGACCACGACACGATATCCGAAGAAACCAGTCCGTTGGATTTGATCGAGACGCGGCTGGCCATAGAGCCCTATATGGTTAAATTGGTGGTCTCTAACGCCAACAATCGGGAGTTAAGAAAACTGGAACAAGCCTTAGACCATGTGGTTAATTGTCAACAAGACCCGGATTCCTTTTCATCCGCAGACGAGGCTTTCCATTTAATGTTGGCCAACTGCTCGCAAAACCCCTTGCTGATTTGGATGTATCAGCGCATTAATGATATTCGCAGCCATACCCAGTGGAGCCACCGTAAACATAATATATTAACGCCGGAAAAAATAGCCCAATACAATCAGCAACATAGCGATCTGCTAAACGCCATAATCAGGCGCGATATGGAAAGCGCATCCAATCTAATGATTCAACACCTGAGTCAGGCAAAGAAAGATTTGTTGAAGGATTCTTGACGGCGGGAGTGCAGATATTGCATCGTTACATGGACGTAACTTATTAGAGGTCGCTCATTGGCATCCTGCCATCGCGACATTTGAACTTCCTGTTCATCACCTGCAGGAGCAATTGCCGAGGAGCAAATATCTGCCAGTACATCCATGTACATAAAGCCGCGGCTGGAAACCAACCGCGGCTTGAATGTAAAACTAATTATTTATGATTTGTACTTGTCCTCGGCAGCCTTTTCTGCTTTTAAAGACACCAACACAGGAATGATGCAAAGAATCACACTGACCCAGAACCAGAGTACGGGGCCGCCGGATCCAGCATAGCTGAAGAATGCAGCCGCACCGTCCCAAGTTTGAATTGGACTTGAATTAAACATAGTAATTTTCTCCGATAGTTAAGGTTTAGCTTTTAATTTCTTCAGGATAGGCTGTACCAACCACTTCAACATCCATACCCGCTCGTTGAATTGCATCGCTGGCGCGAAGTATGCCACACATTTTGAAAATCAGTGAGATTACGTATCCAGGGATAAAACCCAGTAGGACCATAACAATCATGCCCTTAAACTGACCCATGAAAGTCGCTGGGGGAATGTCGGCAGAGAACTCTGGATAACCACCCATAAATATGCCAACAGCGAGCACACCCCAGATACCGCAAATACCGTGAACAGATACCGCGCCTACTGCGTCGTCAATACCCATACGCTCGAAAACACCCGCGGCCCATGGACCGAGAATACCGCCCGCGAAGGCTATGGCGAAACACAAACTTGGGTCCCAGACATCCATGCCCGCAGCTACGGAGATAATCCCGCAAAGGGCTCCGGACATCATCCAGAAAGGATCCCGGGTCATGGCGTAACAACCAATAATGCCGCCTGCTACCCCCATCAGCGTATTGAAAGTAATTGCTGATAGTGTTGTTGGCTGACCGTAGATGTTGGTCCAATTTACTGGGTCAAAACTTACTCCAGTTCCCGGAAAGATGAGGCAACCACCCAGAAAGCCAAAGAAACCAAAAACAATCAGCATTAATCCCGCACAGGTCATGGGCAAACTATGACCTTTGATTACGTTGGCTGAGCCATCGTCGTTGTATTTGCCGATTCGAGGTCCAAGATTGACCAAAATACCCAGGGCAAAAAACCCTGAAATGATATGTACCACACCAGAGGCGCCAAAATCATGGTATCCCCACCCAGTCACCATCCAGCCAGCATAGTGCCATCCCCACGATGCAGAAAGATTCCAGACCACAGAGCCGAGCACCACCGCCAGCACGATGAATGCAGCCATTCTGATACGCTCGATAACCGCACCAGACATGATGGAAGCCGTTGTACAGGCGAATAAGGTAAACGCACCCCAGAATACGCCCGTGGCATGATCCTGCAGGTTTGGACCCATGGAATCACCCCATGGCACACCGCCTGCACCTGCTTCGAAATCTGGTATGAAACCATTGATCATTGCCAGATATATCCACCATCCAAACATATAGAATGTTGGAATCATGAATGCAAAGGCAAGAATGTTTTTGGTGCTGGAAGCCAGGGTGTTTTTGACGCGGGAGGCGCCCATTTCGTACATCAAAAAGCCAGCGTGAATCAGGATCATTATGGCGGTACACCAATAATAATAAACCTCGAGGTTTATTGTATTGGCCGCCATAACGGCCGCTTCGAGTTCTTCTAGAGTCATTTGCTCCCTCCTGTAATAAGGTTGCTTACAAATTGTTTTGCGTTATGGCCACCTCCAAGCATCAGGATATACCAAAGATTCCAACTTGTGGCGGCCTGCTTATTGTATCCGTCGCCTCTACGAAAACAGGCAACGGCTATCCATTTTACTTGCTTACGAAAAATATAAAAACTGTTTTTTGCGCCATTTGGTATAGAAATGGTTTGGTGCTGGCCTTGCAAACTGAGACGAAATTCCCGCTTGCTCGGTAACTTGCGGCCGACCTGCATTATTTAGGGGGCAAATTGTTTTGTACAAAATACGGTATAATTCCGCCGAATTTCTGGCACAACATTAGCTGATTCGAAAAGCGATATGACAATTATTACCGAGTCAGTAATTATGAGTCAGCAGTCATACAACATCAGTTTTAATTGTATTTTTTATTTGATTAGCGAATGATGAAACATTTTAGTATTGCTGTTACCAGTGTTATGACCAGCGTTATGGCCATTTTGCTGTTTTCAAATGCGCTTGCCCATCACAATTCACCTGAATCCCTGGAAGCAAGAGTGGCGGCCGTAGGGACGTTAAACATTGGCAGCGACGGCGCTGCAGCAGGCGCCGCAACCAGCGAAGCCGATTCTGCCGCCGCTGAAGACGGCGTGCAAGATGGCGAAACGGTTTACAACACGACCTGCGCCGCCTGTCATGCCAGCGGCGTTGCCGGCGCACCGATTTTAGGAGCAGTCGACGACTGGGAGGAGCGCATTGAACAGGGAATGGATAGTCTGGTAGAACGTGCGCTGCTGGGTTTTACCGGGTCGTCCGGGGTAATGCCGCCTAAAGGCGGCAACGTTTCTCTGAGCGATGATGCAGTCACCGCTGCGGTGCAGTTTATGGTGGATCAAATTAAGTAAAAAACATGCCTGTTGATTCATGCCTGCTTGATTTAAGGGCACGCTAAATACCCGATATTCATTGATGTCCGAAAACAATATACTGCTAACCCAAAAGCAGGGCGGTGTCACAACCCTTACCCTGAATCGCCCGCAACGATACAACGCATTGTCGAGCGAACTGCTGAGTTTGTTATCCGCTGAGCTTGATGCTATCGCGGCCGATTCAACCATCCGTGCTGTTGTCGTTGCTGCCAGCGGGCAAGCATTTTGCGCCGGTCACGACCTCAAGGAAATGCGTCGGCAAATGCGCCAGAATGAGGACCAAAAATCACAGCATCAATCACTCAGCGGGCAGTCACTCAGCAGGCAGTTATTCAGCGAGTGCAGTGAAATGATGATGAAACTGGTTAACTTGCCGCAGCCGGTCATCGCAAAAGTGCAGGGCATGGCGACTGCGGCCGGCTGTCAATTGGTCGCGACCTGTGATCTCGCGGTCGCGGCAAGCAGCGTAAAATTCGCCGTCTCCGGCATTCGCGTCGGATTGTTTTGCGCCACCCCCGCAGTCGCATTGAGTCGAAATATTAATCGTAAACACGCACTGGAAATGCTCATGACCGGCGAGTTCATCGATGCTCAAAGCGCATTGAATTATGGGCTGATTAACCAAGTCGTGCCTTCAGAAAACCTTGATCAAGCAGTCGATGATTTGGTTGGCAAAATTATTCGCCATCCCCATCGCGTGGTGACTCTGGGCAAGAAAATGTTCTACCAACAAATCAACCAGGATTTAAGTGCGGCTTATGCGCATGCGACGGACACCATATCTGCAAATATGATGCTCGATGAAACCCAGGAAGGAATTGATGCTTTCATCGAAAAACGCCCTCCCAATTGGACATTGTAAAACGCCATCAGGACTTAAATAAGGCAGGACTTAAACAAAGACTTAAAAATGACTGAATACAATATTGCGGTGTTGGCAGGAGACGGCATTGGCGAAGAGATCATGGAACAGGCTATCAAGGTGCTCAAGGTAGTCGAATCGCGAAACCACGTTGCCTTTAACCTGAGGCCGGGATTATTCGGCGCCGCGGCCTGGTTTGAAACCGGCAGCAGCTTTCCCGAGGAGACCATCGCCATCTGCGACCAAGCCGATGCGATCTTGAAAGGCACCGTTGGGCTCAGCCACGAGGAAGCGAAAAAAATTCCCATCGACCAACAGCCCGAGCGCGGCGGCTTGCTGCCAATGCGCAGGCGCTACGATACCTATGCGAATTTCAGGCCGGTATATCTGCCGCCTTGCTGTGCGCGCTTCTCGCCGCTAAAACCGGAAATCATCGGTGCTGGCATTGACATTATGATCATCCGCGAATTAGTGGGCGGCTTGTATTTTGGAAAAAAAGAAACCGGGGTGGACGAACGCGGACTGCGCTTTGCGCGGGAAACGCTTGAATACGACGAACAGCAAATCAGGCGCATTGTGAAAATTGGTTTTGAATCGGCCATGAAACGCAGAAAATTGCTGCACAGTATTCACAAAAGCAATGTGTTGAAATCCAGCGTGTTGTGGACCGATGTGGTCGGCGAAGTGGCACAAGATTTTCCTGAGGTGGAAGTCCAACATATGCTGGTCGATGCGGCGGCCACGCATTTATGCCTGAACCCGGGGCAGTTTGATGTCATGGTCATGGAAAATTTGTTTGGCGATATTCTCAGCGATCAGGCCGGCGGGATTTTGGGCTCGCTGGGTCTGATGCCGTCGGCATGCGTGGGCCCGGACAAGGCGTATTACGAACCCGCGCATGGCTCGGCGCCGGATATTGCGGGCAAGAACATCGCCAATCCGTACGCCATGATCGGCTCGGTGGCAATGATGCTTGATATGAGTTTTCAAATGACCGAGGAGGCCGGCAACCTGTGGCAAGCCATGCAATCCGTATTTGCGGCCGGTTACGCCACGCCTGATTTGTCAAAGCCCGGCGCCGGCCTGACCATGGTCAGCACCGGCGAGTTTGGCGACCGGGTGGTGGCCGCGTTGAACAGCCTGCCGATTACGCATTAGCCTTATGCCAATCAATAACGGCATGAACTAAAATGAATGACGCAAAATGACATCCTGACCATCCCGCCCGACTTTACCCCCGATCAATCCACCTTGGCCGAGCGCGTCGTTCTGGTAACCGCAGCGGCATCGGAAATTGGCAGTGCGGTGGTATTGGCTGCGGCCAAATCGGGGGCCGTGGTGTTGATGCTGGACCGGAAACAGCATTCCATGACCGCGCGATATGACGCAATATGCGCTCAGGGGTTGGCCGAACCGATGATGATTGAGTTTGATATGGTGCGCGCTGATTCTGATGCCTTTGAAACGCTAGGGACATCGTTACTGGCTCAGTTTCCGGAAATTCATGGCCTGGTGCATTGTGCAATGTGGGGAGCTGCGCTCACCCCTGCGCCGCATGCGGAAATGGAAGCCTGGTCAAAAGTATTGGACCAACAGTTGATAAAACCCATGTATCTAACCAGAACGCTTTGTCCAAATCTAAATCACCCCAACCCGGCATCAATCATTTTCAGCGTGATGGACATTGGGCGGGCGGGGCGCGGTTGGTGCGGCATTTGCTGGCGTGGAAAATCTTTGTGAATCATTAAGCGCGGAATTTTCCGATTATAAAATCCGGGTGAACACGCTGGATGCGGGCAAGGTCAAGACCGCAATTCGGAAACACTTTTACCCCGGTGAGCCCGATAAAGGGTTGCGCGCGGCAAACGATGTTGACATTGTTAACGCCTATCTATATCTGTTGTCGGACGCAAGCGTTCGGTACACCGCCAAACGATTCTCGGTCGCGCCTTTGGAAGTCCTGACTAATCAGGCGACACGGAACACTCCGCAGGGGTGACGTTCTTGAGCGAGGGCAGGCCGACGTAGCGGGACGCCATACCACACGCTCAGGGCGTGCGCCGGCCACACCGCCGGGCGCAGTGGTTTTGCGACGCCTGCTAACGGGGAGGGTGTGCTTATACTGTCATTGGCGGAGTCAGCCAAAATGAGATACCATAAGTGATGATTAGAATGGCGGAAACACGGTCGCCCATGAGCGCATAATGAGCGCATAATCCCTTTAGAGCATAGCCCCTTGCCCGATATTAATTCTGCCGATGTAACAGGCGACCGGATATCTTGTCTGTTTTGGCCATGTCTGTTTTAAGCGGGGTGTTCAATGGGGTCTATCCGCAGGTTGAACGCTGGTCGCGGTCGGCTATATTCCGGGAGGCTAAGTTAAGTGCTTGCGGCTAACCTGCAAACGCAGTCGAATTGGCAGGCCGAGTTGCGGCTTCAGTTCGGCTGCGACGAGGGCCGCACGGTATTGCGCTCGCGGCGGTCGCGCGGCCCTCTGGTCGTGCAAAAGCCGTTGTATCCCGAAGGCGACAGCGTCTGCCATATCTATCTGATTCATCCGCCGGGCGGTGTGGTGGGGGGAGATAGCTTGCAACTCGAGATGGTATTGGAAGCGCGCGCCAAGGTCCTCCTGACCACGCCGGGCGCGACCAAGTTCTACCGCAGTGCCGGCGCGGCCGCAACGCAAAGGCAAAGCCTGACTATCGGCGCCGATGCCGCGCTGGAGTGGTTGCCGCAGGATACGATTCTGTTTTCAGGCAGCCAGGTTGAGATGGCGACAACGGTGCAGTTGGAGAAGACCGCGCGTTTCATTGGCTGGGATATGACCTGTCTGGGTCTTCCGGCCTCCGGTGACCGCTATACTAGCGGCAGCCTTGACCAGCAATACCAAATTTTGCGGGGCGCTGAGCCGTTGCTGATAGAGAGAAATCGCTACTTGCCCAAGCATAACTTGTCGCATAACCCGGCGCATGACCCGTCCCATGACTTGTTGCAGGCGCAATGGGGTCTGGCTGGAAACACGGTGGTCGCAACTCTGTACGCCGTGCCTGCGACCACCGCTATGCTGGGGCTGGTGCGCGATAATTTATCGCCGCGCGAGGGGGTCCGCTGCGCCAGCACCTGTCTGAACGATGTACTGGTGTTCCGATGCGCCGGGCGCAGCGCCGAGCAATGCCGCGAATTGCTTGTGCAAGTGTGGAAGTTGTTGCGCCAACCCGTATTGCAGCGCGCGGTCTGCGTGCCCCGAATCTGGAACACCTGATAGCGTATGGGATGTCGCATGGTCAGCGCCCGAGGTATTGCATCGTGTTATTGCACAATGATATGGCATAGTGTTATGGTGCGGTGTTACTGCCTGGCGAGGAAAATGCACAATGGAATTAAGCCCGAAAGAAAAGGATAAACTGCTGGTTTTCACCGCCGCGCTGGTGGCGGAAAAACGCCTGGCGCGCGGCGTTAAGTTGAATTATCCGGAGACCGTGGCTTTCATCTCCGCGGCGATTATGGAAGGCGCGCGCGACGGCCGGACGGTGGTGGAATTGATGGCCTATGGCACAACCTTGCTGCGCCGCGAGGATGTCATGGAAGGGATCGCGGAGATGGTGCCGGACATCCAGGTCGAGGCGACTTTCCCCGATGGCACCAAGCTGGTGACCGTGCACAACCCCATTCCTTAAGGAGGGCCATCTATTATGGACCTGATGTTATGAAACCCGATGTCATGAAACCAGGTGAACTCATTGTCGTGCAGGGCGACATCCAACTCAATGCAGGTCGGGATACGCTGACACTTACCGTGTCCAACACCGGCGACCGGCCGATTCAGGTAGGCTCGCATTACCACTTTTATGAAACCAATTCGGCGCTCGATTTCGAGCGCGAGGCGGCGCGTGGTTTCCGCCTGGATATTGCGGCTGGCACCGCGATACGCTTTGAGCCGGGGCAGGCGCGCACCGTTGGCTTGGTTGCCTTGGCCGGTCGGCGACATGTGTATGGGTTCAACGGCCGAGTGATGGGGGCGCTGGATTAATCCGTATCCGCAGATGACGCAGATATTATTAATCTTTTCTGTATCCGCGTTAATCTGCGGCATCTGCGGATAATCTCTTCATCTGTGGAATCTGCGGAATGACCACCATCGACCGGCAAGCCTATGCTGAAATGTTCGGGCCAACCACCGGCGACCGCGTGTGCCTGGCGGATACCGACTTGCTGATTGAAGTCGAAAAGGATTTCGCCAGTTACGGGGAAGAGGTCAAATTCGGCGGCGGCAAAGTTATCCGCGATGGCATGGGTCAGAGCCAACTCGGCGAGAAAGACGTGGTCGATGCGGTCATTACCAATGCCCTGATTCTGGATTACTGGGGAATCGTCAAAGCCGATGTTGGCATTAAGAACGGCAATATCGACGGCATTGGCAAAGCCGGCAACCCGGATATTCAGCCCAATGTGGGTATCGTCATTGGGCCGAGTACCGAGGCAATTGCCGGCGAGGGCTTGATTCTGACCGCCGGCGGCATCGACGCGCATATTCACTTCATCTGCCCGCAACAGATTGAAGAGGCCTTGATGTCGGGCGTGACCACCATGCTGGGCGGCGGCACCGGCCCGGCCACTGGCACCAAGGCGACCACTTGTACGCCGGGGGCGTGGAATATTTCGCGCATGTTGCAGGCGGCCGATGGCCTGCCTATGAACCTCGGTTTTATGGGCAAGAGCAATGCCAGCCGCGCCGCGCCGTTGCGCGAGCAGGTTGCGGCCGGCGCCATGGGCTTAAAACTGCATGAAGATTGGGGCGCCACCCCGGCTGCTATTGATGTCTGCCTGAGCGTGGCCGATGAAACCGATGTGCAGGTGGCGATTCACACCGACACCTTGAACGAATCCGGGTTTGTGGAAACCACCATGGCCGCGTTCAAGAGGCGCACCATCCACACCTACCACACCGAGGGCGCTGGCGGCGGTCATGCGCCGGACATCATCAAGGCTTGCGGCGAGGCCAATGTGCTGCCGTCCTCAACCAATCCGACGCGCCCGTATACCGTCAACACGCTGGACGAACACCTCGATATGCTGATGGTTTGCCATCATCTGGACGCGAGCATCGCCGAGGACGTGGCCTTTGCGGAATCACGCATCCGCCGCGAGACCATCGCCGCCGAAGATATTCTGCACGATCTCGGCGCGTTCTCGATGATTGCCTCCGATTCCCAGGCCATGGGGCGGGTCGGCGAGGTGATTATCCGCAGTTGGCAGACCACGCATAAGATGAAAACGCAGCGCGGGCCGTTGGCGCAGGACAGCGCGCGCAACGACAACTTCCGGGCAAAACGCTACATTGCCAAATACACCATCAACCCGGCCGTGGCGCATGGCATAGACGCGCTGGTCGGCTCGGTGGAGGTCGGTAAACTGGCCGATCTGGTGTTGTGGAAGCCGGCCTTTTTCGGCGTGAAACCGGCCCTGATCATCAAGGGCGGCATGATCGCGGCGGCGCCGATGGGCGACCCCAACGCGTCTATTCCCACGCCGCAGCCGGTGCATTACCGCCCGATGTTTGGCGCGGTCGGCGGCGCGCTCGCCGCGACCTCGGTGTCGTTCGTCTCACAAGCCGCGCTGGACGGCGGCGTCAAACAGGCGCTCGATCTGAACAAGCGCGTGCACGCGGTGCGCGGCACCCGTTCCATCGGCAAGGCGGATATGCGCAACAATGATTATCTGCCGGTTATCGAGGTTGACCCGCAAACCTACGAGGTCAGGGCCGACGGCGAACTGCTGACCTGCGAGCCAGCCGATATTTTGCCGCTGGCGCAGCGTTATTTCCTGTTCTGATCATGCGCCTGGTGCGCTACACCGAACGTGTTCAAGCCCGGTTGGAGGCGGATGCGGTGAAGGTGGATGACTGCGCCACGATGCCGTTTGAACAACGCCAGAAAACGCGCTTGCGGATTGTGCTGGATCGCTCCGGCGCCGAGGTCGGCGTGATGCTGCCGCGCGGTTCGGTGCTGCGAGACGGCGATCTGCTGCGCGCCGCCGACGCGACTATAATCCAGATCATTGCCGCCAAAGAAGCGGTCTCGACCGTGTTCAACGAGGATGCCGGCCTGCTCGCCCGCGCCGCCTATCATCTAGGCAATCGGCATGTGCACGTGCAGATTGGCGAGGGCTGGATTCGCTATCTCACCGATCATGTGTTAGACGGCATGCTGGCGTCCATGGGTTGCGAGGTAACGCATCAGCGGGTGCCGTTTGAGCCGGAAGGCGGCGCCTACCATGCCCATCACCCGGCCCATCATCATGATCATCAATAGCAGCATGGCTGACTCGCAACGTCTCTGGCAGTTGATCAGCCCGACCTTGCCGGTGGGCGCATACGCATATTCCCCAGGGGCTGGAATACGCGGTTGAGGCGCGTTGGCTGCGCGATGAAAAAACCTGCCTGGAATGGATTGCCGGCTTGGCGACGCAGGTCATGCCCTATGTGGATTTGCCCTTGCTGCACCGAATGTACCAAGCGTGGCAGCGCAATGATGTCGCGGCCGCGATGAAGTGGAATCGCTATCTTCTGGCGATGCGCGAATCGAGCGAATTATTGCAGGAGGATTGCGCCATGGGGCGGGCGCTCGCGAGGTTGGCGCACGATTTGGAGTGCGCGCTGCCGACCTCGCTACGCTCAACCGACGCGCTCAGTTACGCCGCGGCGTTCGCTTGGCTGAGCGTGTGTTGGGACATCGAGGCGCGCGATGCGCTGCGCGGATATTGGTGGTCGTGGTGCGAGAATCAGGTCGCGGCTGCGGTCAAGTTAATCCCACTCGGGCAGACCGCCGGGCAACGCATGTTGCTTGAACTCGGCGCCGCCATGCCCGATGTCGTTGCGCGCGGCATGGCTTGCGCCGATGACGACATCGGCATGACCGCGCACGGTCTCGGCATCGCCAGCGCGCTACATGAAACCCAGCACACGCGGTTGTTTCGGTCGTGATGTCGCCGCTGCATTATAATGGTGATGATGATAATCGTTTGGGAATGATCATGAATGAAGAGCAAGAGAAATTTTTACGCCGTGAGTTTTGGATGTTAAGTTGGCGAGGTTCTATGCCAAGACCAAATAAATTATATGACAGTAAAGCAAACGATTCTGATAGAAGTTTGTTTCGCGAATATTTGATTGATTTATGCGAGAAAGAATTGTTGCCTATGTATAAAGACAACCAAGTTTTTGAATGGGTGCATTACGAAAATATTGAGGAATTGAAACATTACGCTAATTCACGCATATTCAAATACGTGCTCGATAAACCATATACGATTGGATTGGCGCAAAAATTGTTAAACCTCCAATTAAAATATTTATGGTGCGCGGGCATGTCAAACAAATCGCCGCACTGTCCTATTGATAGCATCATTCTGAGTGCGGCGGGCTGGGCGAAGACTAAGTGGCCGAAAATAGATTCGATCGCCTGCTACAAGGATGCGATAAACGCCATTGCCGAAACAGCCAAAGCGGAGGATTATAAAGATATAGTCGAGTGGGAGATCAACACTTTTACTGCGGCTGTAAACAGGGCGCGAATAACACGCTTAATGCGGTCGTCGATATCGGGCTGGCCTGCGACTATTATATTTGGATGACACCTCCCGATTTTCTACGCGTCGGCATCGGTGGTCCTGTGGGTTCGGGCAAGACCGCGTTGGTGGATAGGTTATGCAAGAAGTTGCGCGGGCGCTACCCAATCGCGGTGGTGACCAACGACATTTACACGCGTGAGGACGCCGAGTTCCTAATCAAATCGCAAGCCCTGACCGCCGACCGCATCATCGGCGTGGAGACCGGCGGCTGCCCGCACACCGCGATTCGCGAAGACGCCTCGATGAACTTGGCCGCGTTGGATGACCTCGTCCGGCGCTTTCCCGATTTGCGACTCGCGCTGATTGAAAGCGGCGGCGACAATCTCAGCGCGACCTTCAGCCCGGAACTGGCCGACCTCGCCATCTATGTCATCGATGTCTCGGCCGGCGACAAACCGTTTGTGTTCGCCAACATGAAAACCGGCGAGGCACTGGATGCGATCGCCGACTTCATCATCACCCAAGGCATGCTCGATTGAGTATGCATAAAAATCATCCGTGCACCGCGATAAAATTTGTGCGACATTATCGTGCGGTGTTGTCGTGTCGTGTTATTATGAGTCCGCAGTAAAATGAAAACGCTGACCAACATTGTAGCAATGTGCGTCGTGGCAATGTATGCACTCGTCGGACAAGTTGCCGCGCAGGAGATGCCTGTGCATGAAGGCAAGGTTATCGTGCCCGACCCATTCAACCTTGCAGTCGGGTTTAAGTCCACCGACGAACTATGCCAGGTTAGTTTGCGCCATGCCGACGGCGGTTTGTGGGTCACCTCCAGTTTTTGGGAGGGAGAAAAATTAGCCGACGGCAAGGCGTTGCGTGGCGCGGATTTTTATCTCGGCGAGTTAGACGACGATGGTGCTTTTGTGTTGCAACTCTGGCGCGGCAAGCCGGTCGCCCTCACGCAAACGAGTTATGACAAAAAAGGCAGATTGAACTACGGCGGCAAAGGCAGTGGCAATTTTCTGCGGGAATGTCTCTTGCACAATCCATAATATTTAGCGATACCGCTACCATCGACACCGCTACCATCGACACCAAACCGAACACCAAATGTGCTGATTACATGCACAAAATTTACTAAAATGTGTATCATAAGTATCGGCATCTATACATGAATCGTCTGATATGTATGGAAGTTATACATATCCATACAAATATGTATAGAAACTACAAAAAAGTATACATTTAGAGAGCAGTCAATGGCACAGGATGCGACCCCCGCATTGTCATTCTACAACCCAGAGCAGCCGTGGAATAGCCTACCGGAACTGCCGCCCGGGGTTGATATTGAATCAAAAACAATCCTCAAAGCCTGCATTTCGGCAAGAGCCAAACTGGCCGGGGTCAATGCCTTGGTGGAGACCTTGCCGAATAAGGATATCCTGACACACACCATCCAGTTGCAGGAGGCGCGCAGCAGTTCCGAAATTGAAAACATCGTTACGACCAGCGATGTGTTGTATCAGGCTCTGGCATCCCAGTCCGAGGGAGTCGACCCCAATGCCAAGGAAGTATTGCGCTACCGCGAAGCCCTCTGGGGAGGCGTGAACCTGTTGCAGGAATGGAGGGGACTAACCACTCCTTTGTTTGAGTGGACTTGTTCGCGTGTTCTTGGCGTGGCGATCCAAGTGCGCCGCGACCAGCAAGTCATGGTCGGCAATCCGGTTACCCGTAGCGTTACCTATACACCGCCTGTCGGCGAGCAGCATCTAACCCGTCTGCTCACCAACCTGGAGCGTTTCCTCGGCGACGACGCAGATGAAGTGGACCCGCTTATCAAAATGGCCGTTATGCACTATCAGTTTGAAGCCATCCATCCTTTTCAGGATGGCAATGGAAGAACGGGCCGCATACTGAATATTCTCTATCTGGTGCATTGCCAACTGCTGAACGCCCCGGTGCTGTATCTCAGTCGGTTTTTCATTGAGCATCGCCAAGACTACTACCGCTTCCTGCTGGAAGTGACCGAGCAAGGGCGTTGGGAACAGTGGATTCTTTACATCATGAAGGCTGTGGAACAAACCGCGCGGGATACCATCGCAAGAATTGAAGCGGTGCGAATATTGATGGATGACATTACCCGTGTTGCGCAGACGAGAAAAACCAAAGCAGTGGAACGGCAAGGATTTATTGACCTCCTGTTCAAATGGCCCTATTGCAAGATTGGTATTGTCGAGAGGGAACTGGAATGTTCCAGAATCACGGCGACCCGATACCTCAATGAGATGACCGACCTCGGTTTACTCCAACGTATCAAACGCGGACGCGAGTATTATTATATCAACACCCAGTTGATAACCCTGCTGGGCGAGTAGGTGAACGGGCGATCATGCGCGTTTTCGTAAGGTAACCTGAAAAGTTGCAGAAACAACCATGACCCCTCAAATCTACCTCAAACAACTCGACCAGCATTACCAAGCCGGCATCGCCACCGAGCATACCTATCGCGCGGCGTTGCAAGCCCTGTTGGAATCGGCACTGCCGGGCGTCGCGGTCACCAACGAGCCGCCTCATCCGCGATGGCAAACAAATCGCCAGCATCAACCGTGACACCTGCGCGCCTTGCTTGTGAATCAACCTTTCGATCTATGCGCGAGAAGCTGGTGGAGCGTACGCAGGTTTAGTGGAAACACACTCATCTTGGGTAACGGAATTCTCATCTCAAACCTCCCCATCAAAAAATCAGCATTCATAGTCTCAATGTCAAAAATAAGATCATGATTTTGTGATCTTTATTGTTGACATGGGAATACAGATCTGGTAACGTCTATCTTTACTTTGTCCTAACAGCTTATGAGGCTTAACCATGAATCGCACAAAAATATCCGTAGTAAAAGGGTCCGACCTTCGCGCCAACGACATTATGACTGTTGTGGGTGTCATAAGTGCTGACACATTAGTCAAACGACATAATGTTCCAGCACGACATCACCTTAAAAAGACTGGTTATCAACGGGTCGCTTCAACAGTTCGCGTGAACCGCTTGGCGAGCGAACTTAACAAAAAAAAGGTTGATCTGCCCACAGCAGTCTTGCTGAACATCAGGGATGTCACCTCAGATGATGTAATCTCTTCCGACCCTAATAGCAACCAACTCATTCTTGATTTAGGGGAAGATGATAAAAATAATTCCCTTGTCCTCTATATCGTGGATGGTCAACACAGAATTAAGGCACTTGAAAAGGCAATGGAAGATGGAGTCACAGGGCTAAGAAATTTCAAGATTCCGTTTGTATGTATGATTGGGGCAACCGAAGAACAGGAAATGGAGCAATTCCATGTTGTTAATTCAAACGCTAAGTCAGTGCCTACAGACCTCGCTCTAGAACTTCTCAAAGAACGCTCAAAAAACAGTGAATTTATGAAAGATCTAATCGAAAAAGGAAAGAAATGGCAGATTGAAGCACAGACTGCTGCAGAATTGCTCGCGAAATCATCCTCAATATGGAAAGATAAAATTCGGTTCGCTAACATGCCGAAGGGAGATACGACCATCCCATCAGCATCAATGGCCAAATCTCTGGAACCTCTTTTTCGTCATACACCAACATTCATAGCAATTAAGGACCCGCAAAAGCAAATGCAAATTATCGATGCTTACTGGAAAGGTATTAGGAAAATTTTAGAAGACGCTATTGATAAGCCGAGGGAGTACAGCATCCAAAAAGGCATCGGTGTAAAAGCACTGCACGGAATTTTCCCAATTGTTATAGAACATGTAAGGTCCAAAGGAGGATCAATTTATAGTGACGTGGCTTACCAAGAAATTCTTGAAGACCCTCTGAACAACATAGAAGGGAACAATGGCCACCACGATCATGTTGCTGGTATTGATTTCTGGAAAACGGGAAAAGACGGTGTTATTGGCAAATATAGTAGTGGATCCGGAATCAATGCCCTCATTGAAGACCTTAAATCACTTCTACCAGAGATCGAAGCGGAGTAGGTGAACGGGCGATCATGCGCGTTTTCGTAAGGTAACCTGAAAAATTGCAGAAACAACCATGACCGCCCAAATCTACCTCAAGCAACTCGATCAGCATTACCAAGCCGGCATCGCCACCGAGCATACCTGTAGCGCGGCGTTGCAAGCCCTGTTGGAATCGGCACTACCGGGCGTCGCGGTCACCAACGAGCCGAAGCAGATCGCGTGCGGCGCGCCCGACTTGGTGCTGACCCGCAACGCCATACCTCTGGGCTACATTGAAGCCAAAGACCTCGGCAAGGATTTGAACGACCCAGCCCACAAGGAACAACTGCGCCGCTACACCGAATCGCTCGGCAACTTGATCTTCACCAACTACCTGGAGTTCCGCCTCATTCGCGATGGCAAACCGGTACAAACGGTTGCTATCGGCGAAATCGTCAACGGAAAAATAAAAAGCAAAACCAAAAACTTCGCTGGCTTCACCGCGCTCCTCGATGCCTTCATCGGCTACCAGGGCCAAACCATCCAAACCGCCAACGACCTTGCCAAACACATGGCGCGTAAAGCGCGCCTGCTGGCAGAGACGATTACCAAAGTGCTGCGCCAGGACGAAGGCGCAATCGACCAATCCCGCCAACTCAGCGAAATAAACAGTGCCCGGCAAGGCCAACTCGCCGCGTTCCAGAAACACCTGATTCACGACATCACCCCCGCCGCCTTCGCCGACACCGGCAAAACCACCATCACGCTACCCGAGATCAAGGTTGGATTTTTGGTGGTTTGGTGGGGTATAATTTGCCTTGTTTTATCCAATCACCTTTTCATCATGGAGAAATTGTATGACTATCGCAACCGCCACTAAAACAACTCGTCCACAATCTAAGTCGTGCGGGAAAGTGGACGGGCATTTGTATTTCAGCGAGAACAACTTGCGGATTTTTCATGGAGATGTTTTGAATGCATCGTTGTTCGGCGAGCCGTTCATTGATTTAATTGTCACTTCGCCGCCCTACAATGTCGGCATTGAATACAACTCCAACGATGACGAATTATCGTATCAACAGTACCTGGAGTTTTCCGAAAAATGGATGCGTAATTGTTATCAGTGGAGCAAAAGCCAAACGCGATTCTTGCTTAACATTCCGCTGGATAAAAACAAGGGCGGGCATAAAAGCGTTGGCTCGGATTTAACCAAAATCGCCCAAGATGCAGGGTGGCAATATCACTCGACGATTGTTTGGAACGAAGGCAACATCTCTCGACGAAGCGCGTGGGGTTCATGGATGCAGGCATCTGCCCCGTATGTCATCGCCCCGGTGGAGTTAATCGTGGTGTTGTATAAAGAGCAGTGGAAAAAAACCGAAGGCTCCAAGATATCCGACATTACCAAAGAGGAATTTATGGAATACACCAATGGCGTATGGACTTTCCCCGGCGAGAGCAAAAAAAGAATCGGCCATCCCGCGCCGTTCCCTAAGGAGTTGCCGTATCGGGCAATCAAACTTTTTAGTTTTCAACACGACTTGGTGTTTGACCCGTTCATGGGTAGCGGCACGACGTTGGTTGTCGCGGCGAACCTGAAACGTAAATCGGTCGGGTTGGACATCGACGCTAGCTATTGCGAGTTGGCGAAAAGGAGAATCATCAACGAGGTAGGTAGATTATTTTAGGGCAAGAACGATGAAGCCAATTACGCAAAAAGAACTGGTGGTGGGGTATTTTAAGGATAATCCATCGCGAGAAATCAAGCATGCCGAAATTGTAGACTGGCTCATCGCTGAATATAAAAAGAGAACAAGTGAAGTTTTTCGTGACCCTGACCGACAAATACGGTCGTTACATCAAAGCGGTTTTTTAATCAAAGTGGACAAGGGCGTGTATAAATACGACCCGGATTCTGTCACGGAAACCGCCCTGCATGATTTTACCCAACAACAGAAAGATGCCATCTTGAAACGGGATGGTTATCGGTGCGTTATGTGCGGACGCAGCGAAGCCGAAGGAGTTGAACTGCACGTTGACCATGTCAAGGCGAAAGACAAAGGCGGGGCGGCGACGATTAGTAATGGGCAGACTCTTTGCGCGATGCATAACTATAGGAAAAAAAATTACAAACAAACGGAAGCCGGCAAGAAAATGTTTATCCGCCTGTATGAACAAGCCAAAGAAATTGGCGATGATGAAGTTATGAAGTTCTGCGAGAAAATTTTAACGGTTTATGAAAACTGTGATGTGAATGGACATATTGAGTGGCGCAAGTAGTTCATCTATAAACAGAAACTGTTATTCATCCCCGACGCCGAACAACTAAACCTCGGCGACAAGCAAGGACGAAAACCAAACCTCAACCCCACCATCGTGCAAACCATCGCCGCCGGCCTCGGCTTGCGCTTCACGCCCGAAGCCGCCGATGACGGTGACCATGACGGTGATGCCGCGACCGCCAGGGACGACGCACCACCCCCATCGTCATTCCAACGAAAGTTGGAATCCAGTGAGACACGCGCGGCGATAGCCGCACCACATAGCGATGCCGACAACGCCGACACCTTCGCGCCCATCGACCTGCTGGATTACATCTACGCCGTGCTACATTCGCCCGCCTACCGCGAACGCTACAAAGAGTTCCTGAAAATAGACTTCCCCCGCGTGCCGTATCCCGCCGATAAAAAACAATTCCGCCGACTAGTCGCGCTCGGCGGCGAGTTGCGCGCCCTGCACCTGATGGAAAGCCCGACCTTGGACAACCTCATCACCGGCTACCTCAAAGATGGCGACCACAAGGTGGACAAGCCGAACTACGAAATCACCGACGCCAAAAACCGCCTCGGCAAAGTCCACATCAACAAAACGCAATACTTCAGCAATGTCCCCGAAACCGCTTGGCACTTCCACATCGGCGGCTACCAATCCGCGCAAAAATGGCTAAAAGACCGCAAAGGTAGAACCCTAACCGCTGACGACATCCGCCACTACCAAAAAATAATAATCGCCCTAACCGAAACCGAGCGGTTGATCGAGGTGATTGATGAAGTCGTTACATTATAAAAGTGGGCATGATGGCATCCGCTACCTTGTGTTTTACTAGTTCATCTTTGGTATTATTGGGATAGAAATCGGAGAGAAAAATCAATCTAATGTAGACAACCCTTATGATCCAGCTTTCTAAAATACTTCGCTATTGCATCCTGCTGTCTGCAATAACATTTGTGTTCGTGCCTACGGCAAGTTCAGAGGTTTTATCTGAAAATATGATGCAATCTGCTGTAATCGAAAACCCGAGTTCAACTAATACGAAACGGGCAATCGATAATGAACTCAGGAGTGAACTTCTGGAACTCAGGAGTGAACTTCTGGATAATCGAGCAGATACGATAACTTGGTGGCTGGAAGTTGCCCTTGTAATCATTGCTTTTTTCGCGATTGTTATTCCTGTCGTTAGTTTTTTCGCTGGTCTTTTCAGTTACAGAAAGTTTCAAGACTTCAAAAAAGAAGCAACAGAAATCTTAGAAGAAACCAAAAAAATCAAAGATGAAGTTGCCGTCCTCAAAGAAGGAGCAGAAGAGGACAGAAGAAAAATCGCAGAAGAGAGAAAAAATGCTGCTCAATACAATACGCAAGGAGGAGATGGGAAGGATGCACAAGAAATAAAAAACGCTCCCGAAGAATCTCCATTAGACAAAGATTCCACCAGAGATTTATTATCTCAACAAATCGAAAAATCCAAGGATACAATTGAACAACGAAAAGCTACAGCTAAGGCCGCGGAAGAGAGCAATCCTGAGGCTGCCGCAGACACTTGGTTTTCTGTCGGCTATCTTTTCCAACTAAAAAAGCCCACAGCCGCCGACCACTCAAATAATCAAAATGCGCTTGATGCCTATACTAATGCAATCCGTCTAAATCCCAATCATGTGGAAGTTTATTTCAATCGTGGCAATGTAAATGCCGATCTTGGCAAATATGAGAATGCTATAAGAGATTACACTGGGTTTATTGAAAGGCAACCTGCATCAGAATCAGGAAATGCTCAAGGGAAGATAACTATGTCCCGTAACGCACATTTTAATAGAGGAAATGCTTGCGCAGAACTTCAGCCTCCTAATTACGGAGAAGCCATTGTTAATTACAACATCGCCCTTGATCATGCAATCTACTCTACTATATCTGAGCGGGGTATGATTTACTACAATCAAGGAAATGCTAAATTTTCTATTGAAAATTATTCTGGTGCTGTCGAAGATTACGATAACGCTATTTCTTGTGGAACGTATCTTCGTGATAGTTGGTTCAATCGAGGTAATGCGGAAGCTAAACTGATCAATCTTGAAGATGCATTGAAAAGTTATGATGAATCAATCAAGGTGGATGCTAATTATAGACCAGCATACTCCAACCGAGCAGTTGTAAAATTTGTCCTTGGGAGAGTTGATGAAAGTTTATCGGATATAAATCAATTGGCACAATCCGAGCCCAGCGGTGTTGGAGATAATGCAATACAGGTGGCGATTAACAATGGGCAGATTATTCAAGGTTCTCTCGGCAGGAAGAGGTTAAATAAAAAAACGGTGGATGTTTCGTTAGAGGTTATAGGTAATGTGGGAAACATTGGAATGTTTGGTGGAACTAACCTGCCGGGCGGAAAGGGCTTTGCTGGCTGGCCAGGTTTTTCGTTGACAGTTAAGATTTGAATAATTCAGGAACGGGTTTCAATGACGCTGGGCGGATTGGTTCAATGGCGTTGTCGGGCAGTGGTTAATTCCGGCGAGGCATTGGATGCGATTTGTGACTTTATCATCAAAGAAGGTATACTTGAGGCCTGGCCATGAGTAAAAAAATCGCACCGCTGTTGCTGGCGTTTTTCAGCGCGCTCGCTACGCATAACATTCATGCCGACGACATCCAGCGCGTGCGTTTGTTCTTCGGTTTATCAACTCCCGATGACGTGGTCTCAGCGCACGACTGGGAGCAATTTTTGGAACGCGAAATAGCGACGACCTTCGCCGGTTTTAATGTGGTTGACTCGCTGGGATATTATCGCGGCAAACCGGAACGCGCCAAAGTGGTCACCGTGATTTTGCCGCAAAAAGAAATCGCCAAGGCGCGCGCCGTGGCAAAAGCCTACGCAAAAAAATTCAACCAAGAATCAGTCATGATAGTGGTCATTCCGGTTGCGGATTGGCAGTTTATCGGCGGCGATTAAATAAACCGGGGTCGCGATGCCTGCTGTAAAAAAACCTGCTGTAAAAAAACCTGCTGTAAAAAAAGTCGGGTTGATTGGCGGCGGGGTGATTGGTTCGGGCTGGGCCGCGCGCTTGCTGATCAACGGCATCAATGTGCATCTTTACGACCCGGCAATTAACGCGCAGCGAATCGACGCGGTGCTCGACAACGCGTTGCGCGCTTATCGCAAAATGACCTTGGCGCCGATTGTGGCGCGCGGCGCGCTCACGTTGGTCGATTCGGTGCAGCAAGCGGTGGTCGGGATGGATTTTATTCAGGAAAGCGGGCCCGAGCGCATTGATGTCAAAAACGCGTTGATGCGCGAGATTGGCGACCACGCCGATGCCGAGGTCATCATCGCTTCATCATCTTCCGGCTTGTTGCCGAGCGCGATGCAGGAAGGTGTGAATCATCCGCAAAGAGTGATCGTTGGCCATCCGTTTAATCCGGTGTACTTGATGCCACTAGTGGAAATAGTCGGCGGCCGCCAAACCACGGATCAAGTCAAGCAGGCAGCCGCTGAATTCTATCAAAATATCGGCATGCACCCGCTGATTGTAAAGCGGGAAATCGAGGCGTTTTTGGCCGACCGGATGATGGAAGCGTTATGGCGCGAAGCATTGCACTTGCTCAATGAAGGCGTCGCCACGGTAACTGAACTCGATCAGGCGATTTGTTATGGGGCCGGCATTCGCTGGGCTTTCATGGGCCCGTTTGAGACCTTTCGGATCGCCGGCGGGGACGGGGGCATGCGGCATTTTATGGCGCAATTTGGACCCAGTTTGAAATGGCCGTGGACGCGGTTTGATGGCCCCGAGCTGACCGACCAACTACTCGATACCCTCGTCGCGCAATCCGATGATCAAGCGGCCGGCCGCTCTATACTTGAACTTGAACGCAAGCGCGATGACTGCATCGTCTCCGTGCTGCAAGCGTTGCGCGCGAATGACTACGCTGCGGGCAAGACGCTGAATCGTTATGAAGAAAAATTATACGAAGCCGCTCATCAAGCAGTGATGTCCGAGTCGGATGTCGGAGTCCATGACGTGCGGCAACCGTTAAAACTGCATACTGACTCGGTGCAGCCTGAATGGACTGATTACAACAATCACATGACCGAGAGTCGCTACCTGCAGGTTTTTGGCGATGCCTCGGACGCGCTGTTTCGATACCTCGGCGTCAATCAGGATTATCATGCGCAAGGGTTTAGTTACTATACCGCGGAAACCCATATTAATTATATCCGTGAAGTCGCCGCGGGCCAGCTGCTATACGTGACCACGCAAATTCTTGGCGGCGACTCAAAACGTTTGCACATTTTTCATTCCATGCACCTGAATGAAAACCTGAACGAAAACCTGAGCGAAGACGACACGCTATTGGCCACCACCGAACAAATGCTGCTGCATGTCAACACGAACCAAGGGCGGGTTTGCCCGGCGCAAGCCGATGTCGCCGAGCGCGTAGCAAAACTTGTCGCCGCCCAAGCGGCGTTGCGCCGACCGCGCCAAGCCGGCCGCTCGATTGGACGAAAATAATCATGACCATAACCATAACCGCGCAGTGAATCTTTTGTCATGAAATTCTTGCCATGAAATCCTTACATGATAAATCGGTTTTAGTCACGGCCGGCGCGGGCGGTATCGGCAGATATATCGTCGCATCATTTGTCAATGCGGGCGCGTGCGTGCACATTGTGGATGTCGACAAAAGCGCCTTGGTGACTTTAAAATCGGATTTGGCAAGCTCGGACTTTCCTGAGGCGCTGGTCACACAAGCGGATGTCTCCAAAGAGGATCAAGTCGAGCGAATTTTTTCCAGGCATTTTGAACAATTTGACGGCATTGAGGTGTTGGTAAATTGTGCAGGCAGCGCGGGCCCCACGGCACTGGCCGAGCAGGTGTCGCTTGCCGATTGGCGGGAATGTTTTGCGGTCAACCTCGATGCCACCTTTATGTGCTCACGAAAAGCCATCCCGGCAATGAAACAAAAACGCGCGGGACGCATCATCAACATCTCGTCCACCGCTGGCTGGCATGGCTATCCGTTGCGCGCCGCCTATTGCGCGGCGAAGTGGGCGGTCATCGGCTTGACCAAATCCTTGTCTATGGAGTTGGGACAATACGGCATTACCGCAAACGTCATTTGCCCGGGTAGTGTGGATGGTGAGCGCATGGATCGGGTGATTGCGGCGGAAGCCAAGGAAAAAGAAATTTCCGAACAGGAAGTGCGAAGAAACTATACTAGAAGCTGTTCAATGCGAACGTTCATATCGGGCCAGGATATCGCCGACATGGCGCTTTTTCTGGCTTCCGAAAATGCCGCGAAAGTCACCGGGCAAATTATGAATGTGGACGGGCATCTGGAACATTATGGCGGGTTGGACGACATGACCATTGACGACATGACGGTAGCGCGAGGTGAAGCAAGATGAATTTTGACCACACCGAAGAACAGTTGCGGTTAATCGAAACCGCCAAGCGTTTTGTCGAGGAAGAACTCTATCCTTACGAACAAGAAGTTGAGAAAACCGGCGAAGTCCGGGCAGAATTGAGACAGCAAATTATTGATCGATCGCTTGCGATTGGGCTTTACGCTGCCAATATGCCCGAAGATTTGGGCGGCGGCGGTCTCGATGCGCTTTCGATGTGTATGCTTGATCGTGAGTTGGGCCGGGCGAACATGGCCTTGCAATATACCGTTGGCCGGCCGAGTAATATATTACAGGCCTGTGTTGGCGAACAACGGGAGAAATACCTTTTTCCATGCATCAAGGGCGAGAAAATAGATTGCCTGGCGATGACCGAACCCGGGGCCGGGTCTGATTTGCGGTCGATGTCCTGTAAAGCGGAACGGGATGGAGATGATTTTGTAGTTAATGGCACGAAGCATTTTATCAGTCACGCCGAGGTCGCCGATTTCGTGATTTTATTTGCCGCTACCGGTGTTGAGGAGACGCAGCTCGATTCGCGCAGAGGAACGCGCAAAACAATCACCGCCTTTTTGGTGGACATGGACAGCCCGGGATTTCATGTGCGACATGGATACGACAGCGTCTCGCATCGCGGCTATCACAACTGCATTCTGGAATTTGATCATTGTCGGCTGCCGACGCGTCAAGTTTTGGGCGAGGTCGACCAAGGCTTCGCCATCGCCAATGACTGGCTCGGCAACACCCGCCTGCAAGTGGCGGCGATTTGCCTGGGGCGTTGCGACCGCGCCTTTGAACTGGCGTGCGAATATGCGGCCACGCGCAAGCAGTTCAATCAAACCATCGGCAAGTTTCAGGGCGTCGGCTTCAAACTGGCAGACATGGAAATGCGCCGCCGCGCGGCCGAGTTGATCACCTACCAGGCTGCGGCAAAGGCAAATGCCAATTCAAATACAAATGCGGCGATGAGCGACATGGATGCGGCGTTGGCAAAGTTGTCGGCGACCGAAGCCTTGGCGTTCATCGCCGATGAGGCGATCCAGATTTATGGCGGCATGGGCTTGATGTCCGACTTGCCGCTGGAGCGCATCTGGCGCGATGCCCGAGTTGAACGGATTTGGGAAGGCACCAGCGAGATTCAACGATTAATCATTTCCCGGTCACTGTTGCGGCCGCTGGAAAACAAATAAGGACGCCGCGCATGACGGTCGACGCGCAACGCGTGGCGCGTTGTCTTAACCCTAAATCCATCGCCGTGGTCGGTGGAAAAGAAGCCGATCGAGTAGTCGAACAGTGCCTGAAATTTGGTTTTGCAGGGGATATCTGGCCGATTAATCGCAAGCGCAAGACGATGCAAGGCTTGCCTTGTTTCAATTCCCTGGCGCAGCTGCTCGACGAGGTTCCGGCCGCGCCGGATGCGACTTTTGTGGCAATCCCCGCGGCCGACGCGATCGACATCATCGCGCAACTGAACCACGCCGGCGCCGGCGGCGCGATTTGTTACTCGTCCGGATTTCGGGAAGTCGGCGCCGACGGCGTTGCGCGACATCGTCAACTGTTGCACGCCGCGGCCGACATGCCGGTGTTCGGCCCCAACTGCCTCGGTTATATCAACACCTTGTCGGGCGCGGCATTATGGCCCGAGCAACACGGCTTGACGCGCAGCGAATCCGGCGTGGCGATTTTTTCATGCAGCGGCAACGTCAGTATCAACTTCACCCTGCAGCAACGCGGCTTGCCGGTGGCCTGGTTGGTGACGGTCGGCAATCAAGCGGTGCTGGGCATTGAAGAGTGCATCGCCGCGGCCCTGGACGCAAACATGAACGCAAACATGAACAGCGGCAAAATTACCGCCATTGGCATCCATATCGAGGGCTTGAACAACTTGCCGTTGTTTGTGGAACTGGCGCATCGGGCGCATGCAAAACGCATTCCGATCATCGCATTGAAAACCGGCAAGTCGGACCTTGGCGCGAGAATCACGCTGAGCCATACAGCCACCCTGGCCGGGGAAAGCGAGCTTTATACCGCCTTGTTTGAACGCCTGGGAATAGGGCAGGTAGAGACTATAGAAGAGTTTTTGGAGGCGTTGAAACTGGTCGCGGTGACCGGGCCGCTGACGGGCAACCGCCTGTCCTCAATGAGCTGCTCAGGCGGCGAGGCGGCGTTGATTGCCGACTTATCAGTCGCTAGAGAGATTCACTTTCCGAAAGTCGAACCCGACCATAAGAAAAAGTTGCAGGCCACGCTGAATGAATATGTCAACGTCGATAATCCCCTGGATTACCACACCTTTATATGGGGCGATCAGGAGCGGTCGACAGCAACATTTTCGGCAATGATGGACGGCAAATATGATTTAAATCTACTGATTATCGATATTCCGCAGGTCACGGGTGGTGATGCCGAGGAGTGGGAACACGCCATACAGGCGTTTATCGACGCGCGCGCGCATAGCGGCGGCGCGGCGGCGACGGTGTCTATTATGTCGGAAACCATGACCGATTCGGTGCGGGAAAAATTGATCGAAAACGGCATCACGCCGCTGCAAGGCATGCAGCAAGCGTTGGCCGCCATTGAAGCGGCGTGCCGCATCGGCATGACCTGGAACATGATCCGAGACGGACGGCGCTTGCCGCCGAAAATTCAAGTCAGCACAACGGCGGTTGAAGCGCATCAGGTTTATGGGCTGGATGAATATCAAGCCAAGCAGTTGCTAAAGCAAGCCGGCGTAGCGGTGCCCGCATCATCGCTGGTGTCCAGCCAAGCCGAGGCGGCTCGGGCGGCGGCAAAAATCGGTTATCCGCTCGCGCTCAAAGCGGTGGCTGCGGAAATGACGCATAAATCAGAATTGAATGCTGTCGTGGTCGGCATCGCCTCAGTGCAACAACTTGAACAAGAGGTCGAGCGATTACTGAACATTTCAGAATCATTGCTGGTCGAGGAAATGGTGGAAGACGCGGTCGCGGAATTATTGCTCGGCGTAAGCCACGACCCGCAATTTGGCCACTATCTGGTAGTCGGGTTTGGTGGCACCATGGTTGAGTTGATCGGCGATAGTGAAATTTTGTTGTTGCCGATTTGTCGGGATGAGGTTATCCGCGCGTTGAAAAAATTAAAAACCTGGCCGTTGCTGAATAGCTTTCGCGGCCGGCCGCTGGCCGATGTCGATAAAGTGGTCGACACCGCGCTTGCCATCGCTAATCTTGTGCAACAAAGGAAAGATGACATTGTGGAACTGGAGATAAATCCGCTGATGGTCAAAGGCAGGCGCCAAGGCGTGGTCGCCGCCGATGCGCTGGTTCGCATGCGCAAGTTGTGATGAATTTCATCTTGCCGCGATAGCCGTCGGCATACTCATTTTTGATAGTGCTACAATCAATCATCTCTGAACCTAACTACGAGGCGACAATTATGTCCGAAGCGGTAAAAACAAATATTCGCGGCGCGGTGCTGGAAGTGGTGCTGGACCGGCCGAAAGCCAACGCCATCGACAGCGCGACCAGCCGCGAGATGGGCGCAGTGTTCGCGGGGTTTCGTGATAATCCCGAATTACGTGTAGCCATTATTACCGGCGCCGGGGAAAAGTTTTTTTGTGCTGGCTGGGATTTGAAGGCGGCGGCGGAAGGCGAGGGCGTAACGGCTGATTTTGGCGCCGGCGGTTTTGGCGGGTTGCAGGAATTGCCGGACTTGAACAAGCCGATTATCGCCGCGGTCAACGGCATCGCCTGCGGCGGTGGATTCGAGTTGATGATATCCGCCGATATTATTATCGCCGCCGAGCATGCGTCATTCGCCTTGCCGGAAATTAACGCCGGCACTTTGGCCGACGCGGCCGCCATCAAGCTGCCCAAACGGCTGCCGCACCATATCGCTATGGAGATGTTGTTGACCGGTCGTTGGATGGATGCCGAAGAAGCGGCTAAATGGGGCTTGGTGAATGAAATTGTCGCGGCCGATGCGCTAATGGATAGGGCCGGCGAATTGGCGCAGACGCTTGCCCAAGGCCCGCCACTGGTTTTTGCGGCGATCAAGGAGACCGTTCGCGCAACCGAGACACTGTCATTTCAGGAATCCATCGATTTGGTTAATGCGCAGACGCTTAAAACCGTGAACGAGTTGTATAACAGTGAAGATATGCATGAAGGTGCGTTAGCGTTTGTGGAAAAGCGCAAACCGGTATGGACCGGCAAGTAGGTCTTGCTCGCCACCACCACGGTGTAAAATAAGAATACGCGGTTTATTCTTATTGTGGCGATGAATCTTTCTTGTGGAAATGTGGTGGCGCGACAGCATGGCGCGATGGAATACAGCGAGCCGCCGGTTGACATAGACCGCGTCCGCAGATACCGCTTGGCGCGCATTCACGAGCAATTGCGCCTGCGCGACTACGCCGGCATTTTGCTGTTCGATCCGATAAATTGCAGATATGCCTGCGACGCCACCAACATGCAGGTTTGGTGCGCGCATTACGAAACCCGATGCGTTTTCATCGCCACGCAAGGCCCGTTGGTTCTTTTTGACTACGGCAACTATCCCCACTTGGCGGAAGGCATTCCGACCATCGATGAATATCGGGTTCATTCGTCTTTTTATTTTTTCACCGCAGGAAACCGCACGCAGGAAAAAGCGGAAAATTTCGCCGCGCAGATTACCGATTTAATCAAGCAGCACGGCGGCGGAAATTCGCGCCTTGCCATCGACCGATTGTCGTACACTGGCTGCCAGCCATTGCTTAACCGCGGCATTGTCATCCATGACGGGCAAGAGATTATGGAGTTGGCGCGGGCAATCAAATCGGCGGAAGAGTTAGTGCTGATGCAGTGTGCAATCGACGTGTGCGAGATTGGCATTGGAAAAATGCGCGCCGCGCTTGAACCCGGCATCACCGAAAACGCATTGTGGGCGAACCTGCATGAAGCCAATATATCCCTCGGCGGCGAATGGATTGAAACCCGCTTGTTGTCCTCGGGGCCACGAACCTACCCGTGGTTTCGGGAATGTTCGATGCGGGTCATCGCCCGCGGCGAGATGGTCAGTTTCGATACGGATTTGATCGGCCCTTATGGCTATTGCGCGGATATGTCGCGCAGCTGGGTGTGCGGCGACAAACCCAGCGCCGAGCAACGCCGAATATACGCCTTGGCGTATGAGCAAATTCAGCACAACAAATCCGTAATCAAGCCGGGCATGACTTTCCGTGAAGTTTCAGAAGCCGCGTGGAAAATCCCGGCGGAGTTTGCCGATGACAAATACGGCTCGATCATCCACGGCGTCGGCCTGGCCGACGAATATCCGAGCATCAAGCACCTCAGCGACTATGCGGAAAAAGGCTATGATGGGATGATCGCGGAAAACATGACTCTGTGCGTGGAGTCCTATATCGGCAGCGAAAAGTCCGGCGAAGGGGTCAAACTCGAAGAGCAGGTGCTGGTAACAAAAGAGGGTGTAAGACAGTTGACCCGCTATCCGATGGAGATGGACTGGTTGTAGGCTTGGTTATAGAACTGATCATAGGAGTGGTTATAATGAAGTGCGTCTGGTTTTTATGCACGGCTGCCTGGCAACCTATCACGGTCGGAATTATTTCGCACCCGGCTTAAAAACATGATCGAAATACGACCAACCAACCCGATTGATGTTGGCGTTCGAGCCTTGATTTCTGAATTGGATGACTATCATCGGGCAATCTACCCGGAACCATCAAACCATTTGGACCCTGCCAAACAATTAGTTAAGCCCAATGTCTGTTTTGTCGGCGCGTACGATGAACATGGCCATGAAAATAACTTGCTCGGCATTGGGGCGATAAAGTATTTATGCCACGATTGTGACTATGGCGAGATTAAAAGGGTCTACGTCAGGGCAGCAGAGCGCGGCCAGGGTATATCCAAACTTATCATGGCGTATCTTGAAAATGATGCGCGTAAAAAAGGCGTCAAAATTGTGCGACTTGAAACCGGCATCCATCAACTTGAAGCCATTGGTTTATATGAAAAATCGAACTATCGCCACCGCGCCTGCTTCGGCGATTATACGGAGGATCCGCTGTCGGTTTTTATGGAAAAAATTTTGACCAAGACACTACTCGGCGAAAATCCCGCCAGGCCCGGCTTCAATCGCAATCAAGCCTCGTTGCTGTGAAAGTTAATGGGACAGCAGTGAAGCGACACATGCTGGTGACAATGCCTTATAATGATGCGATGATGATTTTGGGGGCGAGGTGATGCGCAGAGCATACAATCGGTAAGACAATCTCGCCAGACATCTATTACGGGGAAAAACGATGAGTAAATTGCGTGAATTTATTATAAAAGATGTGCGCTGTTTTGAAGGAGAACAGCGGGCAAATATTCGCCCCATCACTCTGCTCGTTGGTGAAAACAGTACCGGCAAAACCTCTTTCCTGGGAAGTTATCGAGCATTACATCAGGTATTGAATGGCCATCAATATGCTCCCACGATGCTGTGGCATTTAAATTTCAATGTGGAACCCTTTCAGATGGGCGCATTCAGGGATATTTATAGATCAAAGCGAGGGAAATCTAACGGGAGAGACGATTTTATGTTGGGTTGTAGCATGGATGATGGAAACAACAAGCACGATATTTTTCTGCGATTCACTGAAAAAGGGTTTGAACCAGCGATTACATCTTTGCGTTTCCAAATATCTGAGAAATCTTATCTAGAAATACAGATTACTCAGGACCAAAATATTATTCTAAAAATCCCAGGTCACACTATAAAAGCAAAGAGAACAAGATTTCATTATGATGAACTTTATTTATTTTTTATTCTTCTTGGAAGAGGTTTTTACCCACCAGATAAGGAAAGAATTTTAAACATAATAGACATCGAAGAAAAAGAAGCTGACATATTAAATAAGTTTTTGAGTGAAAAATTAGCAATTCACCATGCAGCGAATTCAATAACTAACATTAAACCTTATTGGCTTGGGGAGGAAAAATCAATTGCTCCCTTGCGATCAAAACCAAAACGCACCTACGACCCAATCACTGAAGTTTCTACTCCAGAGGGCGATCATATTCCCATGCTGATGATGCGCTTGCTACGCACTAAAGATAAAAAGTGGGATACGTTGCACGAGGATTTAGTGGAGTTCGGCAATCAATCTGGCTTGTTTTCTGATATTAAAATCAAGGGCCACGGTAAACAGATCAATGATTCCTTCCAGTTGCGGGTGAAAGTTAGAACAGGACCTCAGTCCAACATCATAGATGTCGGTTACGGAGTTAATCAGATACTACCTATTCTGGTTGAAATCATACACTCAAGTCGAACAACGTTTCTATTGCAGCAACCAGAGGTACACCTGCATCCACGCGCACAAGCAGAGTTTTCCACCTTCCTGGCTAAATCTGTATCCAAGAAAGGACATTCCTTCTTAATTGAGACGCACAGCGACTACATCATTGACAGAATGCGGATATCAGTGCGTGATGGAATTATAAAAAACCCCGATGATGTATCCATTTTGTATTTTGATCCAGAGAAAAGGGGAGGGTCTGTAAAGATTCACAACATTAAAGTAGATAAGCAAGGGAATCTCATTGATACCCCTCCAGGCTACCGAGACTTCTTTATGAAAGAGAGCGATAAATTACTTGGTTTTTCATAACGAGACTGTGGCCATGTGCATCATTATTGACACGAATAAAATACATGATTTCCTGAAAGATCCCCCATCGGATGATACGCAACCCATACACATTTGGCTTGCTCAAAAAGGAGGATCATTTGTTTATACCACTGATGGTAAATATGGGGAAGAATTAAAAACGGTCAAATACAGACTTTTAGAGTATGTTCGAAAAGGGCAAGCAAGAGTATTCACCGAAAAACAAACTGCACCGGAAAAAGAGCACTTGGAAAATCTCGGACAACATATATCTAATGATATTCATATTCTTGCGCTTGCCAAAGCAAGCGGTGCACGGCTTCTTTACACTGGAGATAAAGATCTGATGGCTGACTTCAAAAAGAAGGCAATTATCGATCCCAGGGGGAAAATATATTCTGGTAGCGGACACAAAAACCTTCTCAAGAAGGATTTATGCAAACGATCATTTTGAGTTCTTTCTCAATATTTATATGAGGGGAAAATATGCCGAAAATGACTGTTTTGCGTATTTTGGTGAATACCTAACCTTCTGATAAATAAAGAAAATACAAAGAAAATCAGTGTATGATAAGTCAACTTTCCTTATATTGACTTTTCATCCCAGCCCCGCTAAACTCCCGCCATTATGCAACCTATCCCCAACGAACAACTCCTGGAGCGCATGCGCATTGAAAATCCGTGGTGGAGTGAGATGCCGTCACAGACAGACCAGATGTATCGCGACATGCGCCCCCGTGCCTATTTTGAGCCCCTTGCCGAACTCGTGGAAGCGGTGGATGTGCGTCGTGCGGTCGTGCTGATGGGTCCGCGGCGCGTAGGCAAAACCGTGTTGCTACAACACATCATCCAAAAACTGTTGGACAAAGGCATCCCTGCGCGTTCCATTGCCTATCTATCCCTTGACCAGCCCCTCTATTCCAATCTTTCCATCGAAGAACTCGCTGGCAAGGTACTGGGAGCCAGCCTATTGGAAAAGGCAGTGCCGGTTTTTCTCTTTCTCGATGAAATCCAATACCTGCGGGATTGGGAGCGGCACTTGAAGGCGTTTGTCGATGTACATCCGCACATCAAATGCGTAGTATCCGGTTCGGCGGCGGCAGCCTTGCGACTCAAAAGCATTGAGTCTGGCGCCGGTCGCTTCACCGATTTTTTTCTGCCACCACTGACCTTCTATGAGTATCTGGATTTACAAGAAATCAATGTACCGATTGAACTAAAAAAAGACATGTGGACTCTTGAGGAAGGCTTTATCGAGACACTCAACGAGCACTTCATCCGCTACATCCAAATCGGTGGTTACCCCGAAATTGTTTTTTCCGAAACCATCCAACAGGACATGGGCCGTTATGTCCGAAGCGACATCATCGACAAGGTATTGCTACGCGACCTGCCGAGCCTTTATGGTATTCAAGATATACAGGAACTCAACTCTCTGTTCATGTCCCTTGCCTGGAACACCGCTCAGGAAGTATCACTGGACAAACTTTCGCAAAACTCTGGTGTTACCAAACCCACGCTCAAACGTTATCTGGAATATCTGGAAGCCGCGTTTCTAATCAAAACCGTTCACCGAATAGATCAAAATGCCAAACGCTTCAAGCGCGTCAATTTTTTCAAGGTGTATCTAACCAATCCTTCCATCCATTGTGCCCTGTTTGGGTCATCAACAAACCAAGAACCATCGGGAGCACTGATCGAAACCGCGGTATTCGCTCAGTTGTTTCATTTGAAAGACCAAGTGCTTCACTATGCGAGATGGAAGGGCGGCGAAGTAGACATGGTGTTCCTTAATGAGCGCGGGCATCCCGACGGATGTTTGGAAGTCAAATGGTCTGACAATAATATCGAGCAATGGCAAAAGCGCGGACCCTTGCGGATATTTCTCAAGAAACATCCAAACATGCATGCTTGTTCTTTTACTACACGCACCAAAACTGGGCAATTTGATATAGGAAACCAAAAGATGATGTACCTTCCCACCAGCCTGTATTGTTATCTTGTTGGCCTCCGCCTCGCACCGGATTTTTCCTTATGAACCTCACGCCCAACGAAAAGCGTGACGCGATAAAGAGCATTGAATCGGGCAAGCCCTTGCCGGATAAGTATCGTTTCCTGCTGTTTGATGACAAGCGCGAGGTGGAACTGGTGTGGAACGGCAAGAGCAACGAGGTGTGCAATGTGGTGCTGCCGTTTCAGGTGATTGAGCAAGTGGACGAGCCGCGTGCGGAGAAGCCGGAGGATGCGGCATTGCAACAGGATATGTTCGACACCGATGCACGCGGGCGGCAACTGACCGGCTGGAGCAACAAACTCATCTGGGGCGACAACAAGTTGATCCTGTCGTCCTTGAAAAACGGTCCCCTGCGCGAGGAAATTGAAGCCCAGGGCGGCATCAAATTGATTTACATTGATCCACCGTTTGATGTGGGTGCGGATTTTTCCATGGACATCGCCATCGGTGACGACACCTTCACCAAGAAACCGAATGTGCTGGAGGAACTCGCCTACCGCGACACCTGGGGCAAGGGCGCGGATTCGTTCATCGCCATGATTCACGAGCGGCTGGTGTTGATGCGCGACCTGCTCGCCGAGGACGGCAGTATTTATGTGCATTGCGATTGGCGGGTGAATAGTTATATTCGGTTGGTGATGGATGAGGTGTTTGGTAAAAACTGTTTTGTAAATCAGATTGAGTGGAGCTACAAGACTGGTGGCATACCTGAGATCGTAGGGTTTTTAAAAAAGCACGATCATATTCTTTTTTATTCGCAATCTGAATCACCTATTTTCAATCAGCTACGGCAAAAGTCGTATGTTCCCACCTTGCCAGAACCTCATACAAATTCCGGTAAACGACTCAGGGTGAAGCGTGACACAGTTTGCGAGCTTTGTGAAAATGGAAACCCCGGTCAAAAATACAGAATGGTGATAGCACGGGACATCTGGGACGACATTTCATCAATCTTTAGGAATGATTCGCAAGCTACTGGATATGCTACTCAAAAACCCGAAGCCCTGCTCGAACGCATCATCAAAGCATCCTCCAACGAAAACGACATCGTCGCCGACTTCTTCTGCGGTTCTGGCACCACCGCGGCTGTGGCGGAAAAACTGGGGCGTAAATGGATCGTCTCCGACCTCGGCAAGTTCGCCATACATACCACGCGCAAACGCATGATTGGCGTGCAGCGACAACGCAAAGAAGCAAAGCAGGATTACCGCGCCTTTGAGATTCTCAACCTCGGCAAATACGAACGCCAACATTACATCGGCGTCAATCCCGGCCTGCGTCCCGAACAGCAACAACAGCAAATCGCCGCCAAGTCGCGGGAATATCAGGCATTGATTTTGAAAGCCTACGCCGCGCAACCGGTAGCCCAGTCCGGCGTGTTCCACGGCAAAAAGGCCGGGCGCATGGTCGCCATCGGGCCCATCAACCTGCCGGTGACACGCCTGTTCGTGGAAGAGATTATTTTGGAATGTCGCAAGCAACGCATCACCCGTGCCGACATCCTCGCCTTTGAATTTGAAATGGGTTTGTTCCCGCAAATCATGGACGAGGCGAAAAACAAAGGCATCAATCTGGCGATGAAATACATCCCCGCAGAGGTGTTTGATAAACGTGCGATGGAGCGGGAGCAGGTGGTGTTCCACGATGTGTCGTTCGTTGAAGTCAAGGCGCATGTCGTCAAGGGCAAAGGCAAGGGAAAGAGCAAGATGCCCGCCACCGTAACGGTGGAGTTGACCGATTTCTCGGTGCATTATTCTCAAGACCCAAACGCCGCAGCAACGCTTAAAAACGGCAAGCACAAGGTTGTCGTCGAGCAAGGGCAGATCTTGCGCATCAGCAAAGACAAAACTGGTAACATCTCCCGCGAGGTATTAACCCGAGAATGGACCGACTGGATAGATTACTGGGCGGTGGATTTTGACTTTGAAAACAAACGAGAAATCATCCGCGTGCGGGATGAAGAAAGCGGCGAGACCGAAGAACGGTGGAGCGGCGACTACATCTTTGAAAACGAATGGCAAAGTTTTCGCACCAAAAAAGACCGCAGCCTGGAACTAAAAAGCGCAACGCACGAATGTAGCCCAGGACGCCGCAAAATCGCAGTGAAAGTGGTGGATATTTTTGGCAATGACACGATGAAGATTGTGGAGGTGACGGTATGAAAATCAAAAGCATACATCTTAAAGAATTCAAGCGATTCACTGACTTAAAAATCACCGGCCTGCCTGACACTGCTAAACTTGTTGTTCTGCTTGGCCCGAATGGTTGCGGGAAGTCTTCCGTGTTTGACGCGATTTATGCTTTCGCAAGTATGAACCATTACGGGCTAGAAAATCAATGGCGGGACTATTATGGAAAAGAAAGCATTCAGGACGCTGGCAACATGCAAAGTGGGGGAGGAATAAATGAACGAACTAAGATTGAGTTTCACGAAGAAGCTCCCACGGATCCAGAGGAATGGCGGAGAGCCGTTTATCCGCGAACCGCTTATCGACATGTTTCCTCTTTTGATCAGCAACAGCTTTCCCGAATTCTTCCTGTCTTGGAAGAACGTAGATTTTCTCGTTTCTCTCAAGATGATAAGGCAGCAGACAATAACTATATCCGGCTTATTTCTAAAGGATTTCAAGATGCCTTTGAAAAAGAGAATCCCAAAACAACAATGGAGAAGTTTCGGCGCAACGTCATAGGAGAAATAGCGGACAACCTGAAAAAAATGTTCCCGGATTTAGTCCTCAAAAGTTTAGGGAATCCGCTTGAAAGTGCCAGCACTTTTAGATTTGACAAGGGAGTCTCACAGGGATTTTCGTATGAGAATCTATCAGGTGGGGAAAAGGCGGCATTTGACTTAATTCTTGATTTAGTTATTAAACGAACTGCATTTAACAATACCGTGTATTGCATTGATGAACCAGAAGCGCACATGAGTACCCGCCTGCAAAAAGATTTGTTAGCTTGTCTTTACGAACTCATCCCTGAATATTGCCAACTCTGGATTGCCACGCATTCCATTGGGATGATACGCAAGGCACGGGAATTTCAGCAAGAAAATCCTTCGGCAGTAGCGTTTTTAGATTTTGATGATAGGGATTTTGATAAGCCCGAAACTATTACTCCGGTTGTACCCACTCGAGCATTCTGGCAAAAAACATATGAAATCGCGCTTGATGATCTGGCTAAATTAGTTGTGCCGAAACGGATAATTCTTTGTGAGGGGGAGCCGGGCAAAGATGGTTTTGATGCACGTTGCTATAACCAAATATTCGGCAAGGAATTTCATGACACACTGTTCGTATCCGCTAAAGGTAGTGGAAATGTCAAAAATCTTAGATCAGTTATCCAGGCCATAGCAGAAAACGCGGAAGTGATTCCTTTAATTGACCGGGATGAAATGACCAACGGTGAGCGGAATCAAGCGCGACAAGAGGGAGTGTTAGTTTTAAATCGGCGTGCCCTGGAGAATTATCTCATTGACGATGAAGTTATTCATCGTTGGTGTGAAGAATATGTGGGAATAGAAAAGGCAAGCGATTTAATTCAACTACGTGATGGTAAAATTGAAAACGGAAACATATGCAATGGTAAAGTAAAGGAAGCCGCGGAAGCAATCCGTATAGCGGCAAAAGACAATTTTGGTATTCCGCAACCTGGGGGAAATTGGCAAGAGTTTGTCTCTGAATTTATGGTGCCGCTGATTACATCTGATACGGCAATCTACCAAGAATTGAAAAACGATATTTTTGGCAATGACACGATGAAAATTGTGGAGGTGACGGTATGAGCGAGCAAATACCAGTCAACCCAAAGATGCTTCTCTGGGATCGAGAAACGAGCGGATACAACGTTATAAAAGAATTCACCTTGAGGATTAATAATGCTGACCTCTCATGACATGCTCGACAAAATCAATGCCGGTGAAAGCTCAGGGGTAGAATTTAAAGAGGTGGTGATTAGTGGTGGGAAAATAAAAACCACGCACAGAGACCACTTGTCTGACGAATTTGCCGCTTTTGCCAATCAGTCAGGCGGCGTGGTGATTTTCGGCATTGTAGATGGCACCCATCAAATTAAGGGCATTGATGCCGTAGATATACCGGCTCTGATTACACATATCAGCGAAATTTGTCACGATTCCATTGAGCCCCCCATCGTCAATTTTTATGTGGATAGTATACAAATCCCCGAACCGAATGATGAAAATGCAGAAAGGCATCTGGTTTATGTGGAGATTGAGCGCAGCCTTTGGCTCCATAACAGCAAGAACGGGTATTTTTACCGGCACGGCAATAGCAAAAGGAAAATGAGCACAGCGCACGTTTTGCGGGTAGGTCAAAGCCGTTCCCAAGTGCGTGTCATCAACTTTGATGAACAGTCTGTCCCCAATACCAACCAAGACACGTTGCAAAAAGAATTATACATGCGGTTTATCAGCGATGACGACACACAACTATTGTGCAAGCGCAGACTGCTGGTATCAAACAACGATACTTTGAATGCGACAGTTTCCGGGATTTTGATGTGCAACCCTACACCTGATGGCCACATCTACAACAGTTATATCCAAGCCGTTTTTTATAGAGGTAAGACCAAAGATGCTAACTATCAAAACGACGCAAAAGATTATCATGGACCCTTAGATAAACAGATAATAGGCGCGTATAATTTTGTTAATCAATACAACCATATTTCCGCAAAAAAAGAGGTTGGCAGAGAAGAGAAACCACAGTACAGCATGCGAGCTGTATTTGAAGCATTAGTCAATGCGGTAGTGCACCGTGACTACGCTAAACATGGATCAAAAATCCGCCTATTTATGTTTTCCGATCGGCTGGAAATATATTCTCCCGGAGCATTGGCGAATACTTTAACTGTTGAAAATATGATTGATAATCAATTTACACGCAATGAACTACTATCGCGTCTTTTGTCTGAATTAAAAATTGATGATGGGATGAATGATTCCGTTAATAGAAAGTATTTTTTGGAACGCCGGGGCGAAGGTGTTGGCATCATATTCAACGACACTGAACAACTCAGCGGCAAACGGCCGGTCTATGAATTGATTGGTGAAGAATTAAAATTAACAATCTACGCTGCAAAGTCATTGCAACAATGAACATTGCTCGTAACTTTTGGCAGGCATGATTGCTATGAACCACCCCAAGATCACCGCCCCCATCCTCGCCGCCCACCCTGACACCCAGGCCATCTACCTCTACGGCACCTGGGGCACCGAATATCAACGACCGGACAGCGATGTGGATGTTGCCGTGCTATTGCCATACACGACGGCGCGCGCGGTCGATTTTTGGGAATGGTGTCGCCTTTCGGTGGCGGTTTCGTCTGCGGCAAAGGTGGATCGTGCTGATTTGATTAACCTGCATGCGGTTTCGGTAATCCTGCGCAAGGAAATCATCGTCGCCGAGCGGCGTATTTATTGTGCTGATGAAAACGCGGTCGATGAATTTGAAATGCTGACACTGTCTTTTTATCAACAATTGAATAGGGAGAGGCGGGAAATAATTGCCAGCGGATTGAGTAGGGGGAGGTTTTACGATGTCTGACATTCTCATGCAGAAAAAAGCCAGCATCGAGCGACGCATCAAACAGGCGCGGGATTATTATGCAATAGCATCGGAAAAACCTTTCTCCGAAGATTTTCTTAGACAGGACGCGATTGTCGCCAATTTGCACAGAGCCTGCGAGCAGTGCATTGATATGGCAAACCATTTGATTCGCGTGAAAAAACTGGGATTGCCTACTGAAACAGCCGATAGCTTTAGGTTACTGGGGAAGGCGGGCATCATAGATGCCGAACTGGAAAAGAAACTTATCGGCATGGTGGGATTCAGAAACATTGTTATCCACGAATATCAGAAGATTAACTACCGCCTGGTGGAAGATGTAGTCAAAAAGCATGCCGACGATTTGATTACATTCGCCGGCATCTTGCTCGCCTTGTCACAGTAGCGTTGCATCATGCCCCTTCCACCTAACTTCCCCGTCTCGCCCCACGATATTCTTAATCCCGACACGCGCTGGCTACCGGGCGAACCCGACCAGCGCATGGATAAATTGCCGCCGCTGGTGCAGAAGTTGCGCGAGCAGGTCAAAACTTGGCGCGATAAAGACTACGAGGGCGCCACGGACACCGGTCGCAGTTTGTTGCGCTGGTGGTTTGGTGGAGATCATCTGCTGACCGGGGCCGACGGGATAGCGCGGGAATTCCGCTATTACTTCGCGCAACGAGAAGCGATTGAGACGATTGTTTATTTATATGAAGTTGCCGCAGTCAAGGACAAGTTTGATCTGATACGTTTTGATTCAAGCGGAGAGGTTTCGCGCAATCTATTTGACGAAGATTGGTTGCGTTTTGTTATCAAGATGGCAACCGGTAGCGGTAAGACCAAGGTGCTGAGCCTCGCTCTGGCTTGGTGTTATTTTCATAAACTCTACGAACCCGATTCAAAACTTGCGCGCAACTTTTTGCTCATCGCGCCGAATATTATTGTGTTAGACCGTTTGAAAAAGGATTTTGATGGTCTGAAAATTTTTTATGCCGATCCGGTGCTGCCGGATAGTGGATACGAAGGACGTAACTGGCGGGATGACTTTCAACTAACTCTGCATATTCAGGATGATGTGACGGTGGTTAGAAAAACCGGCAATATTTTTCTTACCAACATCCACCGCGTGTATGCCGGTGACGATATTCCGCCTTCACCGGACGATGAAAATACCATGGGTTATTTTTTGGGAAAGCGTCCGACCGGTGCGACTACTGATTCCAAGGTGGACCTGGGCATGATCGTGCGCGACATAGATGAACTGGTTGTGTTTAACGACGAAGCGCATCATATCCACGCCCCCCGGATGGCGTGGTTTAAGTCGATTGAAGACATCCACAACCGTCTGAAACAAAAGGGAGGCGAACTCGCGTTGCAGGTGGACACCAGCGCCACGCCCAAACACAACAACGGCGCTATCTTCGTGCAGACGGTGACGGACTATCCGCTGGTGGAGGCCATTGCGCAAAATGTGGTCAAGCATCCGGTGATTCCCGATGTCGCCAGCCGCAACAAACTGGAAGAAAAAAGCAGTAGCAAATTTTCGGAAAGATACGCCGATTATCTAAATCTCGGTGTTGTGGAATGGCGCAAGGTACACGAAGAACATCAAAAAATGAACAAAAAAGCGGTGCTATTCGTGATGACTGATGATACAAAAAATTGCGATGAAGTTGCCAAGTATCTGGAAGACACTTATCTTGAACTGAAAGATGCTGTGCTGGTAATTCATACCAAAAAGAATGGCGACATTGCTGAAACTACCACTGGCAAAGGAAAGGAAGAACTGGAAAAACTACGCAAACAAGCCAACGACATAGACAACATAGACAGTCCATACAAAGCCATCGTCTCGGTGCTGGTGCTGAAAGAAGGCTGGGATGTGCGCAATGTAACCACCATCGTCGGGCTACGCGTCTATTCGGCAACAAGCAATATCCTGCCCGAACAAACCCTGGGACGCGGATTGCGGCGCATGTATCCTGATGCCGATGCCGAGGAAAAGCTGAGCGTCATCGGCACCGATGCGTTTATGGATTTTGTCGAGTCGATAGAGAAAGAAGGCATAACGCTGGAACGGGAGCGCATGGATACGAATTCTGATCCAACCGGGCCTTTGGTGATTGAGGTAGATAAAGATAATCCGAGAAAAAATATTGACGAACTGAATATTGAGATTCCGATACTGGCGCCCAGAACCTACCGAGAACACGGCCGTCTGGACATGCTGGACAGCAAAAAATTCACTCACGAAAAGCCGCTCGTTAAACAATTCGACGAACAGCAAAAACGAAACATTATTTTTCGCTACTTGGCGAAAGACGAAAGCAGTCATGAGACCGAACTGGGCGATGCCGGAGTTTCCGATTATCGGTTGGTTGTGAGTTTTTTCAGTCGCATCATTATGAAAGAATTAAAACTGGCAAGTGTTTATGATCTGGTGTATGAAAAAATGAAAACTTTCATCAGTGAAGATTTGTTTGTGAATCCGGTTAACCTTGAAGATCAAAACACACTGCGCAATCTTTCCGAACCTGGAGTCACTAAAATCATCATAGAAACCTTCAAGAAAAATATCAACAACATCACTTTGCAAGATAAGGGCAGCACCGAAATTAGCAAGCAGATAAATACTTCAGCAACTCGCCCTTTTATTGTTAAAAAGCAAGAATGTATCATTCCGAAAAAAAGCATCTTTAATAAAATTATCGGCGACAGTTCTCTGGAATTAACATTCGCAAAATTTCTGGAGGAGTGCGATGATATTATTTGTTATGCGAAAAATTATTTTGCCGTGGGTTTCCGGGTGGATTATGTAAAATCTGATGGCAACATTGCCAATTATCATCCTGATTTTTTGGTAAAGGCATCCGAGAACGATGTCTTTATCGTAGAAACCAAAGGTCGCGAAGAATTAGATGTTATTAACAAAAAAGCACGCATGAAACAGTGGTGCGAGGATGTGAATAGATTGCAGTCAACGACCACATATCGTTTTTTGTATGTGGATGAGGCGGGGTTTAAAAAATATAAGATAAAAACTTTCGCCGCCTTGATTAAAGGTTTTGGGGACTTCCAATAACATATTTCAGTGTACAAACACGCAATCGTTCGGCGACCGGGCAACAGCGCGCGGCGCGGGTTGACTTCGGTTGATCGCGGCAAATTGGACTTTGCGCGGTTAATGGAACAACATCGTCATTATGCGAACACGCTGGCGCGTCTTGGATTGGAGATTATCGAACTTGAGGCGTTGGAAGAATTCCCCGACGCCTACTTCACCGAGGATGTCGCCATCGTCACGCCGGAAGCAGCGGTGATCATGCGCCCTGGCGCGGACTCCAGGCGCGGCGAGACGTTACATATCACCGATGCGCTGGCGAAATTTCGGCAGTTAAAATATATTACTGACCCCGGCATCGTGGACGGCGGCGATGTTTTGATTATGGAAGCGATGCGGCACTGTATCGTCGGTTTGTCCGCACGCACCAATCAACCCGGCGCCGAGCAACTTTGCGGCATATTAAGCGAGTATGGTTACCGAGGCGATATTGTGGACTTGGGCGTAGATGCGCCCGAGGCTTTGCACTTTAAATCCAGCGTGAATTTTATCGACTCACATACCTTGCTGGTGACCCAATCCTGTTTTCATCTGGACTGCTTATCCGCTTACAGAAAACTGGTTGTGCCCGAGGGTGAGGAATATGCCGCCAATGTGGTGTGGATAAACGGGACGATATTGATTCCTGACGGTTATCCCGGGACGCAACGCCTGCTCGAAGAAAATGGTTTTCAAACGATTGAGATGCCGGTATCGGAAATTTCAAAAATGGAGGGCGGTTTAACCTGTTTGTCGTTGCGCTTGACATGACGGCGCGGCAGTTTGTTATGATGCGTAACCATGACTGAGAGTTTCGATTACATCATCGTCGGCGCTGGTTCCGCAGGGTGTGTCCTGGCTAACCGGCTAACGGAAAACCCCGATGTTTCGGTATTGTTGCTGGAATTTGGCGGCCAGGACAACAGCATTTTCCTGCAAATGCCAACCGCGTTGTCGATTCCAATGAGTACCGAAAAGTTTGCCTGGCAGTTTCACACCGAACCTGAACCGTACCTCAATAACCGATCGCTGCATTGCCCGCGGGGAAAAGTGTTGGGTGGCTCGTCTTCGATAAACGGCATGGTCTATGCGCGCGGCCATGCCATGGATTACGAGCAATGGCAAGACAGCGGCGCCACGGATTGGGGCTATGCGAATTGCCTGCCATACTTTAAAAAAGCGGACGATTGGAAATGGGGCAGCGACGACTACCGGGCCGAGGGCGGGCCTTTGGCGGTGAACCAGGGAAATGAAATGAAAAACCCGCTTTACCGGGCGTTCATTGATGCCGGGGTGCAAGCGGGTTATCTATTCACGGAAGATTACAACGGCCATCGTCAGGAAGGTTTCGGCCCCATGCAGATGACGGTCAAAAATGGTGTGCGCTGGTCAACCGCAAACGCCTATTTGAAGCCGGCCATGCAACGGCAAAATCTAAAAATTGTCACCCATGCGCTAACCCGGCGCATCGTCATGGACAATAAAACCGCCAGCCACCGGGCAAAAAAAACCGCATGGGGAATTGAATACCAAATCGGCGAACGGATTCATACGGTTGAAGCCAAAAAAGAAGTCATCCTCAGTGCCGGCTCGGTAGGCTCGCCGCAACTACTGCAAATATCAGGCATCGGGCCGGGGGCAGTATTAAAGGCAGCCGGTGTTGAGGTGATACACGATCTTCCCGGCGTCGGAGAAAACCTTCAGGATCATATTGAGTTTTATTTTCAATTTAGATGCAAACAAAACATCACGCTGAACGGCAAACTGGATCTATGGAATAAATTCCTGATTGGCGCGAGGTGGTATCTGTTCAAAAGCGGATTGGGCGCCACCAATCACTTCGAATCGTGCGCCTTTATACGCTCCAAATCCGGCATAAAAGCGCCCGATATTCAATGCCACTTTTTGCCCGCGGCCATGCGCTACGATGGCAACGCCGCGTTTGACGGGCATGGATTCCAGGTTCATGTCGGGCATAACAAACCCGAAAGCCGCGGCCGGATCAGAATTAAATCAGCGCAGCCGTTGGACAAACCGTCCATCCTGTTCAATTATCTGCAACAGGAAAGCGACCGGGAAGGATTTCGGCAGTGTGTCAGACTAACGCGGGAAGTCATGCAGCAGCCGGCCATGGATGAATATCGGGGAGCGGAAATACAGCCCGGCGAAGCGGTGGTCAGCGATGATGAAATCGATGCCTATGTGCGACAGGGCGTGGAAAGCGCCTACCATCCGTCCTGCACCTGCAAGATGGGAACCGATGAGATGGCGGTGGTTGATCCTGAAACCCGAGTGCATGGCATCGACCGATTGCGAGTTGTGGATTCGTCTATTTTCCCGCTCATCACCAACGGCAATCTGAATGCGCCGACCATCATGGTCGCCGAACGCGCGGCCGATATGATCAAGGGAAAAGGCATGCTCGTTCCTTCCAGTGCCGCAATTGGCTTGGCCGATAACTGGCAGGATAGCCAACGCTAAAAGTCAACGCTTCACCTTGTATTCGTCAGGACAACGATTGTTTAATCGACCGCGCGCCATGACCAAAACCTGCATTCTCCCCGAATTTTTGGACCAGCAAGCCGCAGATGCGGCGAAAATCCTATACGGCATTGAAGGCACGATCAAACGCCTCAATGGCGAACGCGACCTGAATTTTTTGATCACATCGGCGGCGAGTCAATCGCAACAGCGGCAAGTCGTTTTCAAAATCGCCAATAGCCAGGAAAACGCGGCCATGCTGGAATGTCAGCATGACGTGTTTACCGCAATGGCTAAAGTGGACCGGGGCGATGGCGCAGTAGCCGCGCCGAAAACCATTCAATCGGTCAATGGCAAGTCGGTCGAGTCGGTCATTTCCGCAAGCGGAGAACAACACTTTTGCCGCGCCGTCGGTTTTGTTGCAGGCCGCTTGATGTCCGCGGTCAATCCGCACACCGCCGAGTTGCTCGAGAGTTTGGGCGAAACCGTCGGCCAGGTTGACCAGGTTCTCGCAGATTTCAAGCATGACGCTATCGAAAGACCCTTGTTGTGGAATATGAACGATGCGGTCGAAATTCTGGAAAGATATAAACCGCTGCTGGGCGATGACAGCAAAACCGAGTTGATCGCTCTTTTCCAGAATCGTTTTATCCGCAGGGTACTGCCGCTAGCGCATCAATTACGTTTCGGCGCGATTCATAACGATGCAAACGGCGACAATGTGATTGTTGAAGGCGGCCCGTGGAACCAACGGGTAAAGGGAATCATCGATTACGGCGATATGGTGTATTCATGGATCGCGGTGGATCCAGCCGTTGCCGCGGCCTATGCCATGCTGGACAAGCATCATCCGCTGGATGCGGCCGCGTCCGTTATCAAAGGCTACTGCCGAAAATTTCCGTTAACCGAGGTTGAAATAAGCGTTTTGTTCGAGTTGATGTGCATGCGCTTGTGCCTGAGCGTTTGTATTTGCGCCGAGCAAAAATCGCAGTCCCCGGACAATGAATATTTACGAATTAGCGAGCAATCCGCATGGCGCGCGTTGGCGCAGTTGCAATTAATCTCCGCGGATTTCGCGCATTATTTGTTTCGCGATAGTTGCGGGTACGCGCCGGTGCCGACCACGGCGCGGGTGGTGTCATGGCTGCAGTCCAATTCTGAACAATTCAAATCTATCGTAGAGGTTGATCTCAGGGCTGACCCACTGCTGATTCTGGATGTCAGCGTCGGCAGCGCGCAAATGCCGAATCCGGCCGAAACGATTGATCCCGTGCGCGCCGCGAAAAATATATTGCGAGCGATTGAAGACGCGCAATGCGTCGCCGCCATCGGTAAATACGACGAGTACCGATTGATATACAGTGCCGAGGATTTTACCGATGCCACCGGTCACCGCCGCACCCTCCACCTTGGCATTGATATCTTCATGCCAGCCGGATCAACGCTATACGCGCCACTAGCCGGAAAAATTCACGGCGTTGAAAATAATCACGACGACTTGGGCTATGGCGGCACTTTAATCCTGGAGCATCTGGTTGATGGTAAGGATGGCGCGCTAAAGTTTTATACCTTGTATGGCCATTTGAGACCGGTCTCGTTAGCGCACCACACTATTGGAGATGCCGTCGCACCGGCTCAAAAGATTGCCGAATTGGGCGACATCCACGAAAACGGCCATTGGCCGCCGCATGTTCATTTTCAAATTATCACCGACATGCTCGGGCAAACCGATACCTTCGTCGGCGTTGGCAGCCATGCCCATCGAAATATTTGGCTGAATTTATGTCCCGATGCGAATATGATTCTAGGCATTCCGGGCATCCCGGATTCCCGGTTAAATCCGCATACCAACGACCCGGACAAGATCGCTGAAAGCATTGCATCGAGCAGGGCGCAATCGCTTAGCCCGTCACTCAGCCTTTCCTACCGGCAACCCATTCATCTGGCCCGCGGCAGTATGCAGTATTTGTATGACTATAGCGGGCAAAAATACCTCGATGCGGTTAACAATGTAGCGCATGTCGGCCATTGCCACCCGCAAGTCGTGGAAGCGGCGCGGCGGCAAAGCGGCGTATTGAACACCAACACCCGATATTTATATTCGCAGATAGAAAAATATTCTGAACGTCTGCTGAATAAGTTCCCTGACCCATTGAGTGTTTGTTTTTTGGTTAACAGCGGAAGCGAAGCCAACGACTTGGCCTTGCGCTTGGCAAGACACTATACCCGCCGAAAAGATATCATCATTCTCGATCACGCTTATCACGGCAACCTCGCCAGCCTGATCGAGATCAGTCCGTATAAACACAATGGACCAGGAGGAGCGGGCGCCTCCAGTCACATTCCCCCCAGTCACATTCATATCGCAACGATGCCGGATCGCTATCGCGGCCCCTATTCCAGCGAAGCCAACGCGGTGCTGGAATACGTGGATTCGGTAAAAGACGCGCTGCAAAGCGCGGAAAATCAGTCCGGCGCCGCCGCATTCATCGCCGAATCAATACTGGGCTGCGGCGGCCAGATGGTGCTGCCCGATGGTTATCTTACGGCCGTGTACGAACAGGTGCGGGATTTTGGCGGGCTTTGCATTGCCGATGAAGTGCAAACGGGTTTTGGCAGAGTGGGCAGCCATTTTTGGGCTTTCGCCTCTCAGGACGTGATTCCGGATATTGTGACTCTGGGCAAACCGATGGGCAACGGTCACCCGCTGGCCGCGGTCATCACCACGCGGGAAATCGCTGATGAGTTTAATAATGGCATGGAATATTTCAACACCTTCGGCGGCAACCCGGTGTCCTGCGCCATCGGCGACGCGGTGCTGGAGGTGATTGAACATGAGCAATTGCAACAAAATGCGCTGCGTGTCGGCGCGCAACTGCTGGCGCAACTGAGCGAGTTGAAAGCGCGTTACCCCCTGATTGGCGATGTGCGCGGGTTGGGTTTGTTTATTGGAATAGAATTGGTCGATGACCGCGAGTCCTTGCAGCCGGCCGCCGAGCAGGCCGATTATATTGTGGAGAGAATGAAGCAGGAGGGGGTGCTGATTAGCGCGGACGGGCCGTTGCGCAATGTGCTGAAAATCAAACCGCCGTTATGTTTCACCGAGGAAAATGTGGATCAATTTACCTCCACATTGGAGCAAGTGTTGAAAGAGGATTTTGCAACGACTGTAATGGGCGCACCGTAAGGGAGGGTTTATAACCGGTTTGGCTTTTGTCGGATGAGCTTCCCGCTTTTTATAATGTCGCGGCTACGCCGGTGTCTCACTTCAAATCAATGGAAAGAAATCTGTATTTTCACAGCGGCGTAGGCTCAAGTTCGGGTTCGTTGGTTTTCAGTTTTTCCTTGCGCTTGGCGACATAGGCTTGCAGGGCCTCTCGAATCGCCGGGTCGGTCGGTGGCTGCTCAAATTCATTGAGCACGCGCTGCCAGGTTTCGGTCGCGCGCATGGTGGCGTCCTTAGCCCCGGCCAGCACCCAATTTTCATGGTTCTGCCAGTCACTCAGAAAGGGCTGGTAAAACGCGGTTTTGTATCGCTCCAGGGTGTGCGCGCAGCCAAAAAAATGACCGCCCGGCCCCACTTCTTCGATCGCTTCAAGACCCATTTCGGCAAGATCAATTTTGATCGGTTCGAGCATGCTGCTCATGTGCTGCAGCATTTCACAATCCATCACAATTTTCTCGAACGATGCGACCAATCCGCCTTCAAGCCAGCCGGCAGAATGGTAAATCAAATTGCCATGTCCCATGACCGCGCCCCACAACGCCATTTGCGTTTCCCAGGTAGCCTGTCCGTCCACGGTATTGGAGGCGTTGCACGCGCTGGTTCGATAGGGCAGGTTGTATTTGCGCGCAAACTGGCCGCCGGCCATGTTCGCAAGCGCGTTCTCCGGCGTGCCGAAGGCCGGTGCTCCAGAGCGCATATCCACATTTGAAGTGAATCCGCCATACACCACCGGCGCGCCGGGACGGGTCAACTGCACCAAGGATATGCCCAGCAAAGCCTCGGCGTTTTGTTGCACCAATGCGCCGGCCATGGTCGCCGGCGTCATTGCCCCCATTAGCGTGAACGGCGTCACCGCAACCGCTTGACCGAGCATCGCCATTTGCATCGCGCCGTAAGCCATTGAGTCATCCAGTTTGCGCGGCGAGTTGATGTTGATGTTGGTCAGCACCGCGGGGCTATCCAACATCTCATCGAGGCTGAGACCGCGCGCAATGGCGCATAGTTCAACCGCATCGCGTGCCCGCCCGCCGCCGATGCCGGTGGCAAAAAACACTTTGTCTGACAGGGTTAAATTGAGCAGCGTGGTATCAAGGTGGCGATTGTTGGCCGGCAGGTCGATGGGCGCGAGCGCTTGATTTCCGAAGAATGTCAGTACATTAAAGTACTGACCGAAACTAATGACCTTGCGGTAGTCATCGATATTGCCAGCGCGCCGACCGTGGATGTTATCGTGAACATTGGGCGGCCCGGATACCAGTCCGAAATTAATGGCATCACCGCCAACTCGCACCGCATTTTCCGAATTTCTCGGCATCAGCGTGAATTCAGCAGGTGCTTTAGCAATGGTTTCCAGCACCAGCCCGCGTTCCATTTTCACAATGCCATCCGCATCCACAACGGCGCCGGCCTGGCGAAACCGCGCCAGCGCCTGGTCGCCGAGAACTTCAATGCCTTGTTGTTCAAGCAGTCGCAGCGAAGCATCGTGGATTAATTCGACCTGCTCCTGATCCAGCGGCTCCACCGGCGCGAAACGGTTACGCAACTTTTTACGTTCGAGTTGAGGCAAACCGATGGCAGCGACTTCTTGCTGCGCTGAAGCACGACGGTGACGGTTTCTACGGCTGGATTGGCGCGCCATTTTCTGCTTTGATTAGATGAATCATTGGCGCTTGCATGACTCGATCAACGAAAGCCGCCAAGTTTTACATTCGCCGTTTTGCATTCACCGATACGTTTTTCCAGAATAATGTTCCAGACCGCGGAAATAAATATTCCGGCCAATCCAAGATAAACCAGCGCCTCGTTCCAAAACACATACCAGGCCGCGAAAATCAAAATGCCGGAAAGCAGGGCGATCGTTAACGATAACTTAAATCGAGTTCTTTTAAAGCTGATGACCGCAAACACTAAACTCAACCCAACAAATATTTGGGTAATCAAAATAAATTGGTTTTCGTATGCGGCCAAGGCGCCCAGGCCGAAAACCGAACCGACCGCAGCCAATGCAGGAAAACAAATTGGACAGCCAGCGGCCGCAACAATCGCGCCAAGCGACGGAACTTTTTCCCAATAATTTTTCATACGCATAACCTCGCCTAAATTAAAATGAATGATTTATTCAGCCGCATTAAACCCTGAATTTAAACCTTGCATCGGCAACCAGGTCAATAGCAAAGGTTGAAAATATTTTTTTATTGTTATCGCTGGATTTCCGGTGCCGGGGACTTATAATGACTGGCGATTGAAAAAGTCAGGAAAATGTCATTAAATCATTTCCATAAATCAGTTTCATAAATCAGTTTCAATGACGCAAAGAAACGCACAATAACCATTTAGCCCGATGAACATAAACATGAACATAAACCTGAAAGCAGGGACATGAAAACAAACTTGGTTTTAATGGTTGTGTTTAGCCTCTTTTCAATGCTCACAGCCGCTGCGGGCGAGCCTATTCCGCAAGCCGTTATTAATGCGGCAAATAAATTTTTGCCTGGGTTTGCCGCAGAAAATGCCGCAAGGTCGCCCATAGCGGGATTATTCCGAGTGTCTTTTGGGTCTAACGTGGTGTATATGTCCGCAGACGGTCGCTATGTGGTGGACGGCGACCTGATTGATATCGAGCAGGGCGTGAACCTGACTGAACTTGAACGTAAAAAACAGCTGGCTGAAGTGATCGAGAAAATCGGCGAGGACAGCATGATCGTGTTTACCCCTGAACAAGTCAAAGGCACGATCACGGTTTTTACCGACATCACCTGCCCGTATTGCGCGAAACTGCATCGCGAGGTGCCGCAACTCAACGAAAATGGGGTGAAGGTTCGGTATCTCGCCTATCCGCGTGCCGGCATTCCTTCTGCTGTCGCCGACGACATGGCCTCTGTATGGTGTGCGGATGATCCCCGCCAGGCAATGACTGATGCCAAAGCCGGGCTGCCGATAGTACAGAAACAATGCTCAAATCCGGTTAGCGCGCACTATGAGTTGGGCGCTCAGATTGGCATCAGAGGCACCCCGACGATCATTCTCGAAGACGGCAGCCGGCTGGGCGGGTATGTGCCCTACCAGCAACTTGCTGAGGCCGTACAGCAAGCGCACGCGGCAGTGATACCATAGCGGTTGGCATCATGCGACAAAAGAATGGTTATCTATTCCGCCCCCCGCCTTGATCACACCCCTCGCCATTCCCGCTTTTTATCATGTTGCAACTTGCGCCGTGGGTGTTTCACTGGATTATCGGCCCAGCCCAATAATGACGGGCCCGATAATGACGGACTAAGCAAAGTTTGTCATTCCAGTTTGCGCGGGAATGACCAGCGGGCCGATGCAAGCGGTCGGGTTGCCGTTGCCTTTATAGTGAACAATTGAACTGCGTGGCATGTTGAGTGGCATGTCGTCTTGACGCGCATACCGCATCCAGATTGTATAATGGTGTTTCTTGACTTAATGCATGCTCAAGTGTAATGAACCGCAAAATTCGGCGCAAATCGACTGCCCCGACCGCTATCAAGTGCACGATGACGGGTTAAGGGTGATCGCGCTCACTTCGGTATCCGTGCTTGCCAATCACGGCGAAACAGGTTGACAAGACAGGTTAGCAAGACAGGTTGGAATGATGAAATCTATTGACGCTGAGCAAGTGCATCGTATCTGCGAGTTTTCCAGGCTTATCGATCGGCTCGCGCAATTGCATCAACAGCCCACCGATGAGATGCGTGATTTACTGCTGACCCAGCCCGCCGCAGCCGCATCGCCCGAGATGAACAATTCGTTTTTCATCCGTGCCGCGTGGCAGCATGATCGCGTTATGGGCGCAAAAATTATTTCCATCATTCCCGCAAATTCCGCCACTAATCTGCCCGTGATTCAGGCTGTTTACGTGTTGCTGGATGGTCAAAATGGTTTGCCCTTGGCGGCCATCGATGGCACCGTGATGACCTACTACAAAACGGCCGCAGACTCAGCCTTGGGAGCGCGTTATCTGGCCCGACAAGCGGTGGCAACCATGCTGATGGTGGGCGCCGGAGCTATGGCGCCCTACCTGATTAAGGCCCATCGAGCGGTGCGGCCGTCCATCAGCAGAATTTTGTTGTGGAATCGAACGACCCGTGGCGCCGTTGATTTGGCCGAGCGTTTAAACAACGGTGAAATCGAAGTCGAAGCAGTCGAGAATCTTGCCAACGCGGTGAAGCAGGCCGACCTGATATGTTGCGCGACGCGCACTACCGCGCCATTGATTAAGGGTCAATGGCTGCGAGCCGGCACGCATGTCGATTTAGTGGGCGCTTTCACGCCGGATATGCGCGAAGTCGATGATCAAGCCATTAGACGCAGCCGACTATTCGTTAATTCTCGTCTGACCACCATCGGCGAGATCGGCGAGCTCATGATTCCCATAAAAAACGGCGTGATTAACGCAGATGATGTGCTTGCTGATCATTACGATTTATGTCAGAACAAACATCCCGGCCGAACCTCTGACCAAGAGATAACCGTATTTAAAAACGGCGGCGGCGGTCATATCGATTTGATGACCGCGCGGTTTATTTACGAACACTCGTAGCGATTAGCCGAGCGTTCTTGTGGTTGCGCATTGCGCCGTTTGACCGTAAAGTTCAAAAATCCAAACCCACATAACACGCGAGAAATACACATGCCAGATGATAAAGTTTATGCCGTAGATAGCGGAATTGCTGAAAATGCGCACATCGACAACCCGCGCTATTTGAAAATGTACCAGCAATCGGTGGACGATCCACAAGGATTCTGGGCTGAGCAAGCCAAGCAGTTTGTGAGTTGGTATCAGCCTTGGGAGCGGGTCATGGATGTGGATTTTCATGCGGCGCGCATTAAGTGGTTTGAAGGCGGCACGCTCAACGCCTGCTACAACTGCGTCGATCGGCATCTTGCCGCGCGCGGCAAGCAGGTGGCGATTTTGTGGGAAGGGGACGAAATAGATATTGATAAATCAATCACTTATAACGAGTTATTCAAGTTAGTAGCGAAGTTTGGGAATGTGCTGAAATCGCGCGGCGTGAACAAAGGCGACCGCGTGTCCATTTACATGCCGATGATCCCCGAAGCCGCGGTGGCGATGCTCGCCTGCGCGCGCATCGGCGCGGTGCATTCGGTGGTGTTCGGCGGCTTTTCTCCGGACGCCTTGCGCGACCGAATACTGGATTCGGATTGCCGCGTGGTCATCACCGCCGATGAAGGCCCGCGCGGCGGCAAGAATGTGCCGCTGAAGGAGAATGTGGAACAGGCGTTGGCGGACTGTCCTGAGGTGCATACCACCATCGTCGTGCAGCGCACCGGCAACCCGGTGACCGGTAGCGCGCAACGCGATGTCTGGTATCACGAAGCCATGGCCGAGGCCTCCGCGGACTGCCCGCCGGAGGTCATGGATGCCGAGGATCCGTTGTTCATCCTGTACACCTCCGGTTCTACCGGCAAGCCCAAAGGCGTATTGCACACCACCGGCGGCTACCAGCTATACGCCGCCATGACGCATAAATATGTGTTCGACTACCACGATGGCGATGTGTATTGGTGCACCGCCGATGTCGGCTGGGTGACCGGGCATTCGTATATCGTCTATGGCCCGCTCGCCAACGGCGCGACCACGATGATGTTCGAGGGCATTCCGACCTATCCGGACGCCGGGCGGTTTTGGCAGGTGGTGGATAAGCATAATGTCAATATTTTTTACACCGCGCCCACCGCATTGCGGGCTTTGATGGGGCAGGGCGATGCGCCGGTGAAAAAACACAGCCGTGCCAGTTTGCGCCTGCTCGGCACCGTGGGCGAACCGATCAACCCGGAAGCGTGGGAATGGTATTACCATGTGGTCGGCGACGGGCGTTGTCCGATAGTGGATACCTGGTGGCAGACCGAAACCGGCGGCATTATGATCACGCCGCTGCCGGGCGCGACCGCGTTGAAACCGGGTTCGGCGACGTTGCCATTTTTCGGCATTCAGCCGGCGTTGATGGACGCCGACGGCAACGAACTGGAAGGCGCGGCGGCCGGCAACTTGGTGATCAAGCAATCCTGGCCCGGACAGATGCGCACCATCTACGGCGACCACGAGCGCTTCTGTGAGACCTATTTCAAAACCTATCCGGGTTACTACACCACCGGCGACGGCGCGCGCCGCGATGCAGACGGCTACTACTGGATCACCGGGCGGGTCGACGATGTCATTAACGTTTCGGGCCACCGCCTCGGCACCGCCGAAGTGGAAAGCGCGCTGGTGCTGCACGAGCAAGTCGCCGAAGCGGCGGTGGTCGGCTACCCGCACAAAATCAAGGGGCAGGGGATTTATGCGTATGTCACGTTGATGGTTGGCACCGAACCGAGCGAACAGTTGCGAACCGAATTACTCGAACTGGTTAAAAAAGAAATCGGCGCCATTGCCAAACCGGATGTGATTCAATGGGCGCCGGACTTGCCCAAAACCAGATCCGGAAAAATCATGCGCCGCATCTTGCGCAAGATCGCGGCCAACGAACTGGGCGACCTCGGCGACACCAGCACATTGGCCGATCCGGCCGTAGTCGAGGAATTGATTGAGAGTAGGGCGGGGTGAGGCGCAAAGATGAAAACATGCCGACTTTCGTGCTAAATAGAAATCTCGACTGTGCTTTTGCCATAGAAACCTATCCCTCTCAATATGAAGACGAGGTTGGGACAGAACACTGGAACGAAGAGGTTGAACTGATGAATTTGCGCAAGTGCGTTAAGGAAAAAGGATGCCTCAATCAAACGCAATTATTTGCTCTTGCGCATTGGAAGTCGCCGAGGAATGTATGGCATATTGAAAACAATGATGATGAGTATGTGCAGAAAGTGACCGAGTTTGCGTTATCGACAACAAGCAAGCGAGCGCGAATTCAATCGCTAACCGTGCTTGATGGCGTGGGCTGGCCGACCGCATCGGCAGTGCTTCATTTTTTCCACAACGATCCTTACCCGATTTTAGATTTCAGGGCGTTGCGATCCGCCGGCATCGACACTGTTCCATCAACATACAAATATGAATTCTGGAAAAAATATGTCGCATTTTGTCGCGCTACCGCGAAAAGCTACGGAGTATGCATGAGAACTTTAGACCGCGCGATGTGGTGTTATGACAAAATTACTAACGGTTAAAAATCGCGACTATCACGAATAAAAAACGCGGCGACTCTGGCATGGCCACGCGGCTTTTATATTGCAACATTGCAAGTATCAGAAAACCTTAACTAAACGTCGCTTTCAGTGCAAAGAAAATCAAGGCGGCGAGGATGCCGCCGACGGGCAAGGTGATTAGCCAAGAGACGAAAATTCCGCCGACAACTCTGAGATCGATGGCGGCGATGCCGCGCGCCATGCCGACGCCGATGACGCCGCCGACCGCGATTTGCGTGGTGGACACCAGCTTGTGTAGGTTAATATTCATTGGGTAGCCTCCGATTGACATAGTTGATGCCTGACATACTACCCGGCGAGTATAATTAATCAGGCGGGACTGTACACGGAAGCAGGAATTCCGTCAATTACTCGTCCCGCGTAGCGGGACACATTAATGAATCCGTGAACAAAGAGATGGATATTTTTGATATGATTTGCCACATCGCCTTTGACCAGCCGCCACTCGCTCGTGCCGAGCGCGTAAACAATGTCAAAAAGCGGGATTACTTTACTCAGTACGGCGAAAGATTGATTGAGTTTAATCGCCTGATTAAAGAGACCATCTCTGATGGGTTACAATGGAAAATGTTCCAAAAATAATTGAGCAAGAAATATGGCCAACATCTCCGGCATCGTAGAATCAGCACACAAAATCATGCGTCAAGACACCGGCACAGGTAGCGATGAATTGCTCGATATGTTGCATCAATCCTTCGCCAAGGGTGATAAATTGCTGGAGCAGTTACGTAAGGAGTTGGTGTAGTGGGCGCAATACCAAGTTTTCATGCTGATATAAAGCAGATTCTGGAAGCCGCCCGGAACCGGGCGCATTCAGCCATTAATGCTGCCATGGTCGAAGCCTATTGGCTCATTGGAAAGCGCATTGTGGAAGAAGAGCAACAAGGCGAAAAAAGAGCAACATATGGCAAAAGGTTGTTGGAAAATCTGTCCATTGATCTGGGTCAAGAATATGGTAAAGGCTTCTCATATGCCAATCTTAGAAATTTTCGCCAATTCTACCTGACCTACCCCGGTCAGAAGATTTGCTACACAGTGTGTAGCAAATTGAGCTGGAGTCACAACCGTTTGATTATGCGTGTGGATGATCCAAAAACGCGCCAGTATTATTTAACTGAAGCAAGTGAACAGCAATGGAATGTTAGGCAACTTGAACGAAACATCAAAAGCCATAGTTATCAACGCTTACTTTCTTCACAAGAGCAAATATCCCACACCGAACATAAAGCAGAAAACACGACCAAACTTGATTTTATCAAAGACCCATATGTGCTGGAATTCTTGCAACTACCCGAACAAACCAAACTCAAGGAATCCAGGCTAGAGCAAGCCATCATCAATGAGTTAAAGAATTTTCTATTAGAAATGGGCAAGGGTTTCTCTTTTGTTGCCCGACAAATGCGTATCAGCACCGAAACCAGCCATTTTTATATTGACTTGGTGTTTTACAACTACCTGCTTAAATGCTTTGTCATTATTGATTTGAAAACTGGCAAGCTCAGTCATCAGGATATCGGTCAAATGGATATGTATGTGCGGCTGTTTGATGACTTAAAACGAGGTGAAGATGACAATCCGACTATTGGCATTATTCTCTGTGACAACAAAGATGACACTATCGTTAAGTATTCGGTGCTCAAAGAAAGTGAACAGATTTTCGCCTCCAAATACCGGAGGATATTGCCCAGCGAGGAAGAACTGATTGCCGAGATTGCGCGCGAGAAACGGTTGATTGCGGGGATGGAGTGATAGCAATTTGGCAAAAAACAAAATTAGGCGAAATTGCGCGTAAGCCGTAAGGGCGCGCATCATCCGCACGCGCAACTCCCTGCACCGTCATTCCGTGCTTGACACGGAATCCAGTCAATTATTCGTCCCGCGTAGCGGGACACATTTAATGTCAGCGGCTATCGCCGCAAGGAATCCGGCTACGCCGGATAGTTGTCTTACTGGATTCCAGCGTGCGCTGGAATGACGGTGTTAAGTTAAAATACGGTGCAGGTCATTTCGCGCGGGAGCGAAATTGCGCGTAGCCCGATAATGACGGTTGATGGTCAATCGTTACTGCCACGAAGCGCGCCATGTCATTTGACCCCGGCCGTCATTCCTGCGGAAGCAGGAATCCAGTTAAATACTCGTTCCCCGCTTCCGCGAGGACAGGCTCCGCGTAGCGGGACACATTAATGAATCCGGCTACGCCGGATATTTTTTCTACTGGATTCCGTGTCAAGCACGGAATGACGGTGTAGGTTGAAATACGGTGCAGGTCATTTCGCGCGGGTACGAAATTACGCGCAATTCAGTTAATAATGAATCTGCTAATTGGTCATTCCTGCGGCAGTAGGAAACATTAAATAAAAATCGCTTTCAACATGAAGAAAATCACCGCGGCGAGGATGCCGCCGACGGGCAAGGTGATTAGCCAGGAGACGAGGATTCCGCCGACCACTCTGAGATCGATGGCGGCGATGCCGCGCGCCATGCCGACGCCGATGACGCCGCCGACTGCAATTTGCGTGGTGGATACCGGCAAGCCGGTGCGCGAGGCGATGACAATGGTTGCCGCGGCGGCCAGGGTTGCGCAGAAGCCTGTGGTGGGCGTTAACGGCGTAATTTGGCTGCCGATGGTTTGCATGACGCGGTAACCCATGGTGGTCAACCCAAGCACGATCCCGCCGCCGCCCAATAATAATATCCACACCGGAATGGCCGCCTTTTGCGCCAGTTCGCCGCCGGATTGAATGATGCTCACGACTGCGGCCAACGGCCCGATGCCATTGGCGACATCATTCGAGCCATGCGCGAATGCCATGGCGCTGGCGGTGAATAACATCATTGGGGTGAATACTTTCTCCACGCTAGCGTAGTGAAACTCCCGGTCGGCGTTGGCGTCGATTTCTATTTTGCGAATCAATAGCCAACTGATCAACGAGACGAGGCCGCCCACGGCAATGGCGACGACAAAGCTTTGGGCGATGGAAAGTTCGATGTTCAAATGCTTTAAGCCTTTGAAAACGGTGACCAAAGCAACGATAAACCCCACCATGAAAACGTACATCGGCGCCCAGCGTTTTGCCATTTCGAATGGGCGCTTTCGGTTCAGAATGAGCGCGCGGATGCTGATCATAAGCAAATACGCCAGCACGCCGCCAACCAGCGGCGACACAATCCAACTCGCTACGATGGTACCGATCTTTGCCCATTGCACCGCCTCCACGCCGATGCCGGCGATGCCAAAACCGACGATGGCGCCGACAATGGCGTGGGTGGTGGAAACCGGCCAGCCTTTCCATGACGCCGCCAGCAGCCAAATCGCCGCCGCCAGCAACGCCGCCAACATGCCGAATACCAATATTTCCGGTTGCGAGGCGATGGAAGAGGGATCGATAATGCCTTTGCGAATGGTTTTTGTGACATGGCTACCGGCCAGAAATGCGCCTGCGAATTCGAAGATTGCGGCGATGATAATGGCTTGCTTGACCGTGATCGCGCGCGAGCCCACGGACGTACCCATCGCATTTGCGACATCGTTTGCGCCAATGCCCCAGGTCATAAAAAACCCGAATACAATCGCAATCGCAATCAGTATGGGGCCGTATTGAGCGAGTATTTCCATAGGTAGCAGGGCAGGGGATTAAAAATGGGAAGCGTTTTGAAAGCGATTTTTATTCAGTGTTTCCTACTGTCGCAGGAATGACCAATTAGCAGATTCATTAATGTGTCCCGCTACGCGGACGAGTATTTTACTGGATTCCGTGTCAAGCACGGAATGACGGTCCTGAGATAAATACTCTACACCACAATTAAACCCAAAACCGTCATTCCAGCGCATGCTGGAATCCAGTTAAAAAATATCCGGCATAGCCGGATTCATTACGGCGGGGACAAATGACGACAAAAGGCAGGGACACTTGAATTAGCGTGCAATAAACAGGCGAATTCGATCGCCCACCTTTTCCGCATAGTCTGCCAGATCGCCGATCCATTCGATAATTCGATACCACATAATGACCGATACCGGATCGATGGTTGATTCCAGGCTAAACAGGGTGCGCGCTAACTCCAATTCCAGTGCGTCAGCGTCATCTTCAATGGCATTCAATTCATCAACCATTTCTTCAACCTGCCGGGCATCATGTCCTCGAAACCCGGTTTCCAGCAACGTATCTAACTCTTCGATAACTTTCAACGATTGTTCGCAGACTTTCACGCTGGTCTTTGCCAATGCAACCAATGGTTTTTGCATCGGCGCCGGAATCTTCATCTGCCGCTCAAACAGCAACTCCGCAATATCTTCGGCAGTATCCGCGATGCTGTCCTGGATGTGCAGCACTTCCAGCAGGTCACGGCGATCAACCGGCATAAACAAGGATTTTGGCAGTCGGCCTCTAAGAGAATTTTTGATGCGGTCGGCTTCGCTTTCCTTATCGAAAATGCGCTGTTTTATCGCTTGAAACTCAGCATCGTTTTCTCCGCATAACGCCTCAAGCAGGGCCGGGACTTCCTGCGCGCATTCGACTGCCGCGCGCATATGTTCTTGAATGGAAACCAGTGGCGAGCGTTTGACCAAATTGGCCAGCGGGTTGGAAATTTTATAAATCATTGAACATCTCTGAATTTTGGTGCGTTGTCACGGACAACCCGGATACGAACGGTAAAATCGATAATCATTTTTGATTATTGCAAATTTAAGCCCGGAATGATGCCGTTGGCACCGTTTTATTTGTCAGTCAAATTAAGGCATGGCATGGCATGGAAGCAGGGCAAAGCATGCGGTATTTATCAGCGTGTTGTTGTCCGAAAACTCATATTCTGTCGGAATCCACCCAAATATTTAATACTTTACATAATATACATTATACGAAGTCAAATAATAGAGCAGAATATCACATATTTACCTTATTATATAAATAGTTAAATGATATTTTTATTGTATTACTTTATAAAAATAAATAACTACAAATTGCCATTTTTATTTGCGATGTTACGCAGATGCGCGATTCTATTTTGCGCTTCAATGAATATTCTGGCGACCTGCGGGTATTTTGTTTTTATGCTGTTTTCCAGTTGGGTTATGGTTCGTTCCACATCGCCGGCGGAAATATGGTCATGAAAATCCAGGCTGATGTTCAGCAGCACATCTTCCGGTCCCATGTGCATGGTCAGTATCTCATTAATACTGAGAATATCCGTTTCATGGCTTAAAATTAAGCGTATCCCGGACACGACTTCGTGGCTGGCGGCCTCGCCAATCAACAAACCTTTGCTCTCATAGGCCAGCAGCATCGCGGTACAGCTTAAAATTACCCCGATAACAATGGATGCCAAAGCATCAAATAGCGCGTGACCGAGCCATTGGGTCAACAATAACCCGATAAATGCCGCGAGTAAGCCCAACATGGCGGCGCTGTCTTCAAATAATACCGTAAAAACAGTGGGGTCCTTGCTCGCCTGCATGGCCTTGAAATAGCCCATTTTCCCCTTGTGTTTGCGAAATTCCCGAAAAGCGACCGTCCAGGCAATCCCTTCGAATATCATGGCCACGCCGAGGACGACGTAGTTGATATAGATGCGCTGAATCTCCCTGGGACTGTTAATTTTAGTAAATCCTTCGTACAGCGACACCCCTGCCCCGATGGCGAAAATTAATATCGCCACGACAAACGTCCAGAAATAGAGTTCCATGCCGTAGCCGAATGGATGCCGTTCATCCGCCGGCTTGGATGAACGCTTCATGCCCCACAGCAACAGCCCTTGATTGCCGGTATCGACAATGGAGTGCACCGCCTCGCTCAGCATGGCGGAGCTGCCGGTTACGGCAGACGCAATCATTTTTGTGACGGCAATGAGCGCATTGCCGACCAGGGCCGCGATCACGACCCACTTCGATCCGGATTTTGGTTTCAACTATGCGAGAATGGCGACAGGCGAGGACTGTTCATGAGGGAATGTTCATGCGGGAATTTTCATATTATCTCTGCGTCTATTTTCCAGCGAACACCAATCCATGTCAAGAAATGATGACATTCGGCTTCTAATCAACCGCATATAAATGCCCTTATTTTTGAAAAACTGTGATAGGGTTAAAATAAATCAAATTCACACCCACTAAAAAGAGAGGCTAAAAATGAATAATGATACACCATCCATAACCGCCAAGAGCGGCTTTTGGGCCGGAATGCATCCCGGCATGGGGCTCGCTTCCAAGGGCATGATCGTTGCGTTTGTTGTTTTTACCGCGCTCAATGTCGATTTGGCAGGCAACTTTTATGCTGCGGTCCGGGGTTGGATCGAGGCGTCGCTTAACTGGTATTACATCACCGCGGTCACCGTAATGTTGTTCGCTTGCTTCTTTTTAATGTTCAGCCGCTACGGATCGATCCGCCTCGGCGATGACGACAGTCGACCGGAATTCAGGAATTTTTCATGGTTTGCGATGTTGTTTTCAGCCGGCGTCGGCATCGGCATTTTGTTTTTCGGCGTGGCCGAGCCGGTGTTCTATTTTGACAACTCGGCTGGTTTCGGCTACCCCAACAACCCCTACGCCGACCAAATCGGGGCGACCGCAATGAACGAAGCGCGCGCTGTTGCGGCCATGCGTGTCACTTATTTTCACTGGGGCTTTCACGGCTGGTCCGTGTATGTGGTAGTCGGATTGTCGCTCGCTTATTTCGCCTATCGCCGCAAACTGCCGCTGACCTTGCGCTCGGCCTTGTATCCGATTCTCGGCGACAAAATATACGGCCCGATTGGTCACGCCGTGGACTTGCTGGCGGTGTTTGGCACCGTGTTTGGCGTCGCCACTTCGCTTGGATTGGGTGTACAACAGATGGCAGTCGGCTTAAATCATTTATTCGGCATAGACCCCGGACTGGTAACGCAGATTGTGCTGATCGGGGTCATTTCCGTGATCGCCACCCTGTCCGCGGTTTCTGGCGTCGGCAATGGCATTCGCATCATCAGCGAGTGGAACATTTATCTTTCCATTGTGTTGCTGGCGTATTTTATGTTCGCCGGCCCGTTCCAATGGCTGATGGGCTTCTTTGTCACCACCTACGGCGATTATCTGTGGAATGTGATTCCCATGGGCTTTCAGACTTTTAACTCCGAAGGCGCGGCCGCATGGCAAGGCGGCTGGACCATATTTTACTGGGGATGGTGGATTTCATGGGCGCCGTTCGTCGGTATGTTCATCGCTCGCATCTCGCGCGGACGCACGATTCGCGAGTTTATGGTTGGGGTGATGTTTGTGCCGACCACCATCGCCTTTTTCTGGCTGTGCATGTTCGGCGGCAACGCGATTTATCTCGAGTTGCAGGCCGCCGCCGCGGGCGGTAGCGCTGGCATCGCGGAGACCGTGATGGCGTGGGATCTGCCGCAGGCGCTGTACAGCACCATCGATCAAGTCAGTTCGATAAAATGGCTGAGCTGGGCGATGGCCGCGCTGGCGACGCTTTTGCTGGCGACCTGGTTTATTACCTCGTCCGATTCCGGCACCTTGGTCATTACCACGATGCTGAGCATGGGGCACGATAATCCGCCGAAAAAGTTCCGCATTATCTGGGGCATGGGCGAAGGTCTTGTGGCCGCCGTGTTGTTGTCCGTCGGTGGCTTGAAGGCGCTGCAAACCGCCTCCATCGCCGCCGCCTTGCCGGTCAGCATCATTATGTTGCTGATGACCTGGGGCTTATTCAAGTCGCTGGCAACCGACCCGTTCATCACTGGCAAGTCGGCGGCGTTGGAGGACGCGGCGGAAACTTAACCGCCGCCAATCCGTTCAAACAACCTCGCCGCAAAACATCGCGGCGGGGTCGGCAATACTTCGTCGCCATTCACTAACTCGCCGCTGGACACCGCTATGAAACTGAAACGCTTGCTATTACTCGCCGCCGCCGTTGTTTTGCTTAGCGATTGCTCGCCGGATAATGATACTAACGATAAGATAATTTCACAGACCGATACACCGTTGCATAAGGCGGTAAAAGAAAACGACCACGATACCGTAGCCCGGCTAATTGCCGCCGGTGCCGATGTCAACGCCAAGGGAGAGAAGGGGTTGACACCGTTGCATTGGGCGGCACACGAAGACTCCTCTGATGTCGCGTACAAGTTGATTGCCGCCGGTGCCGATGTCAACGCCAAGGGAGAGAAGGGGTTGACACCGTTGCATTTGGCGGCATTCCAAAACGCCCACTGGACCACGGCTCTGCTGCTTCTCAAGGATGCCGATGTCAACGCCAAGGACAATAAGGGGTTGACACCGTTGCATGCGGCAGCATCCGCAAACGCCCACGCGGGTGCGCTAATCTTTGCTGGTGCCGATGTCAACGCCAAGGACGATTTTGGGTGGACGCCGTTGCATATTGCGGCAATAAGCAATGCCTACGAAACCGCGGCTCGGCTGATTGCCAAGGGTGCCGATGTCAACGCCAAGGACAGGGAAGGAAAGACGCCGTTGTGGTGGGCGGAAGACAACGAAAACTACAAGATTGCGAGGTTTCTCCGCAAACACGGTGCGACCAAATAACCGCTTTTCAATATATAATATGGGAATAACATACATAAATCCACATTCGGTTTATTTTTTAGCCGATTTTACCCAACGAACAGGTGCGTTCATTTGCGCCGCTGTTGGTTTTCGATTGACCAGTTTTTCTGTGCATATCGGTTGAATGTGGATTGTTCTACCCTGAAAACCGATCATTGTAAAGGCTTTGTATCTTATTGGTTTAACTAATAAATCACGGTATTGTGTGGATTTATGTATGTTATTCCCTATAATATACTGTCAATAAAACACTACGAGGATAATTGAAATGCCAAATACATATGCAATAGGTGATGTTGTTCAATTGAAAACTAGAAGTCCAATAATGACAGTTACCGAAGTTAATGAAGAGAACGGAGATATTCAAACTACATCGTTTGAAGGCAGTATCCGACATATCGATCACTTTCCATCTGAAGCACTAGAACTCGTAAAAGAAACTGCTAAGTAATCGGCTCTATCGGTTGCCCGGAAATCGCGGTGGAGGGTTTGCCGTCCACGCCTACAGGAACCTCGCCTTGCAGGGTGATGCGATAAAACTGCCGGTCAAAATCGGAGTCAAAAATATCGGCCGGCGCCAAGTGCGCGGTGGCGCGGTTATCCCAAAACGCGATGCTGCCCTGCTCCCACTTAAATCTCACGGTGAATTCGTTGCGCACCAAATGCCGCCACAACATCTCCAGCATGGCGCGGGATTCGGTGGGCGATAGCCCGACTATGCAATCCACAAAATCCGGGCTGATATATAGAAGGCGCTCTCCGGTTTCCGGGTGTATGGTAACTAGCGGGTGCTCGGATATAAAAGCGGTCTTGCCTACCTGTTTTTCATACTGGTCGGCGGTGTTTTCGGTAGCCGGGCCGACGCTAGGGGCGTATTGATGCACGCAGCGCAGCGTGTCCAAAAAATTCCGCAGCGCCGGCGACAGCGATTGATAGGCTTTGGCGGCGTTCGTCCAATGGGTATCGCCACCGTAGGGTGGCACCACAACGCCGCGTAGGATGGAAGCAAAAGGCGGGTTGATGGCGGCGGTAATATCGGTATGCCAGTTCGTCCAGCTATGAATAACGGGCGCCCGACGGGCATTGGCGGTGCGGTGTTTCGCCACCGAATAAATTTCCGGATACGTTTCATCGCTGCCGAATATCACATGCCCCGGCGTCGGCGCGCCAAAGTATCTGGCGAAGCGAATGTGTTGCGGGTGGTCTAAATTTTGGTTACGAAAAAAAATAACCTTCCACTTCAATAACGCCGCGCGAATAAGGTTAATCGTGTTTTCATCGAGCGGTTGCGTGACATCAACGCCATCGATTTGTGCGCCAATATGCAAGGTAAGCGGCGTAATTGTCAGTTCGGTCATTCTCTAGTTGTCTCTGAGTTTGGCCATGAATTTGCCAATGAATTTAGTGCAGGAAGTGTAACGGCAAAAGGCGCTGAGTGTTCATCATATGGCTAACACCATGGCTTGATTGTTCCTTCTGGCGGCTTTTTTAACGCCCTTCCTTTGCGCCTTTTCTATGTTCTTTCAGATTCTGCTTGCGGTGTGCTTATTCTAATTTTTTAAAGATCCGTTTGCCTGTTTCTTTTTTATCATCCGATAGCCGACCGGGATGACATTTGAGTTAATCCTTAAAGGTTGTTTTGATGATGTTAGTTTACCCGTCTGGGTATGATTTTGTTGGATTATGCAACGGTTTATAATGGTAACTCTAATCATGATCAATAGGTTCTATTGTGAAACTATCCTCTGCACATGATACTAAATATTCTGTGCCACACTTAATAAAGCCTGCTGACAATGGATTTATAGCTTTAGGGTTGTGTACTGTAAAGAAGTCTACACCCCATTTATTTCTCGGCAAAGCATCAGCAGCATTTGCATACGCATAAATAACTGCACTAATGTGCGCGAATTCATCTTTTAAAAATGAGCTTGTGCTGATTAGTTTATTTCCACATTTTGTTTGCTTTTCTACACCGTTATGATAGACGTGTTCGAACGATACTTTATTTTTTATTTTAGATCTACGCGCAACTAGTTGCATAGGTAACAAGGTTTCCACAATCGGAGGAACACCATCTTCAGCAAAACGTGGTATTCGTTCGTTTTGCATTCCACCTCCGTGAATACAAATGACAATCGGCTGAGATGGTTTAATCCTTTTCGTAGCCATGTAACACTTGGTTTTCTTTGATTTGTTGGAAAAAACGCTACTTAGTCTAAGAATAACTTTGTTGTGGGGCGTGTCTTTCGCTCCTATACTCTGTTTTTCAATAGAATTTGGATTACTTTTGTCACCGTCAGTAGCAGTAACCACCTCTGCCCAGCAGTTTAAATTCTCCAGAAAAAAATCAGGGCCTGTATCCGACGGATGTGTGACCTTGAAGCCATTTCTCTCTATAAAAGTCGCAGCAAAATACATTTCTGCATAGCGAGCATGAAAGTTGTGCTTGATCTGTGCAGCAAAATCTTCATCAAGAACATGTTGAGTTAAGGAGTACAACTCTTCAACATGTTGCCTCATGAAATCTGGTGGACGACCCTGAACAAGCCTGCCCGTCCGTTCTTCTTGAACAGCATTGTATGCGGGATCTTTTGCGCTTCGATCATGTTTGAGTAGTGTCATGATTAAACTGGATTCCCTAGATTAAGGTATTAATGTAAGAAAACAGCTAAAAAGTTGCATATTTTAGTCTGCCAATATTATACCCCAGAATGACTAAACAGATACGGGCCTCCAGGTCGGGTTGCCACCGAATACAATCCCTCAGCGCGCTTAAATGCTTTCCAATTCCCCGGGAACCTGCACCCAAAATATATGTGACGACTTTAGATTTCTGCTAGAAATTAACAAATATATATGAGGATTAAACTATGAAAAAGTTTAAAGTTATCTAAGATAGACAGTTACCAAACTTGCGGCGTATATCCTAATCCATCGTCTCTGGGGTGCGCGAATTGTTCTCTTTCGCTGGAATGTGATGATGCGCAATTTTAGGCGGCGTGTCGTGAAAGCCAACCTCGTCCAAAATCTCATACGGAATGGCGACCGCGGTTGCCATCACTCCTCCGGGCTGAATGTAAAGTATTTCACACCCCTTTTAGCCTCCGCGCCCGGCAGGCTAATAAGATATTCCCTTAAACTTCCCGAGAATAGGTTATTCTGCGCCACAATTTTTTTAGTAGCGGAGCGGCGGGGGCAATCAGCAGCAGCATTCCATTGTCGATGAACTTGAAGCCAACAGCCGCGATGAAGCACCTGGTGTTGTACATCTCATGACCCGCCATTGGCGACCGCATACGCTTCGGACGACGGCTTTGGCTTTCCAAGCCACGCCAGCCGTGCTGTTGATAGCGTTTTAACCAACGGTAGTAGGTCGCCTTCGACCAGCCGATGGTTTTCAGGCATACGTCGTGCAGCCTGCTGATTTGAGTTCGCATAGAGTTCCAGTTTCTTTATTCGGGCGATGGCTGCTTCACTGGCGGTATCGGCAATCGCCCAACTGCGGTATGATTTGATACGCAGGTTTTTGATCTGCAACGGGTAGTATCCTGTGATTTAAGTGAAAAAGATTTCACCTTAGACTCCCCGATTTTCTTAACTAATAAAATCTCATTTGTATCTGAGCCCAGACAATGCCAACTCATCCCCTGAACTCTTCATGCTTTTCATACATATCCGGATCGGGATCAATCTCCACGACCTTGCCATTACGCCTGACAATCACTCCGGTACCGGTCTGATGTGCAACCAGATGGGCGCGCCGGACGGCTCGCATGAGGGCGGCCATTATACCCTGGGTGTATAAATCGTCTCGATGCGTGGGGTTTGTTTCAGGAGTTTTTTTCATGAGCGTTTTTCTGTTTGAGTAGAACAGGTATTGCGCCACTATTGTTATACCAATGCCAGTCGTCAACGCAATGCCGATACAGCGTCTCAAAATTTTTCAATCCGTTATCAAACCGACGGCGTATTACGGCTTCCGGAACATTGTGCCCGCCCTGCGCCACGCGCGATTTTACCCGATCAATCGCCTCTTCGGGTGTTGCGAGCGATAAAAAAATTAGTTTGACTTGATAACTTTCGGCGCGCCACTTTTTTATTCGTTTTACATACCCGCGCCCGGCAAGCGTTGTTTCAAAGGCAAAACTTTCACCTCGTTTTGCGTGGTTGTTGATTTCTTTCGACATCAAACGTCCGGCGCGAACTACGGCAACTTCCGGCAGAAAAGGGGATAACCCCCCGGCAATAAGGTCAGCGTTGACAAAGATCGGGCAACTCGATTCCTTCGGCAGATATTCCTGCGCGAAAGTCGTTTTGCCGGCGCCGTTTGGCCCGGCGATAATGATGATTTTCTTGTCGCCGTTCATATCTCCAAACCCGCAAAGTTCTTTTTGATCTTTTTCGCCAGCGTGTTTGCTTCGGTGTTGATGTCTTCCAACTTCTCGTGAATTTTCCGCATTGTTTTCCCGAAATCAAAATCGTTATCCGCTTCTTCCGGCGCAACACCGACACAGCGGCCGGGGGTCAGACTCCAGTCGTTGGCTTTAATCTCGGCGCGCTCCACCAGTTTAACCAACCCTTCCACATCGCGGAGTTTGGCATCGGGGAAATGCGCGGTGAGCCAATGCGCTTGCCGCCAGAAGTAACGCACTTGCTTGAGTTGCTCTACCGCCAGTTCGCGAGATTCGCCGGCCGATTTGCGCGCCCATATGCAAGGTAAGCGGCGTGATGACAAGGTCGGGCATGATGATGCTGAAAAGTTAGCGATGAAAGTTGACCGCAAAGTATAACTTGAAACGACGCGAAGCGACGCGATGGTCGCGCCCTGTCCTGCGCTGCCCCCAAATCACGCCCATCCGCCACCATCGCTGGTGTCAAAAAAAAATCAAAATAGGCACATTTTAGGCTATACACCCGCATCAAAATGCCCTATATTCCCCCTCGCAACCACTGGACGAAGGCCCGCCTTGCCGGGTCTCTCGCTCAATACAACACCTCCAAACGGAGCGGGCTTGATCACTCGCTTCTGGGAAATCGGCGAGACGACAATGCTTTCGTTCTGTTGGTTGCAGGCCCGGCACCACGCCGGAAATAAACAACTCTATGCAACCGGAGTGAACGATGAAAAACGACCTATCGGTGCGCGTTCGCGCATCATCTAATCAACGCGTAAAACAGACTACCGCGATTTTATTGTGCGGCAGCCTTGCGCTTGGGCTGGCAATGCCAGTTTGGGGGCAGGTGACGTGTGATACGGCGGCGGCTGCTGCTATGGTCACTGGTGAGGGTACCTTGCTTGTGGGCTGTGCAGACACTGAGACGGCTGCAGATAATGGCTATATTGATGACATCAATGCCGCCGATACTGCCGCGGACATGGCTAAGATTGCCGCGGACACGGCTAGTACTGCTGCGGACGATGCAGCGACTGCAGCCAGAGCAGTGCCCGCTGGTGCAGATCAAGATGCTACAAATGCTCACACCGCGTCTGTGGTACTTGCCGATGAAGTTGTTACGAAGGCAGATGCCCTGGCAACCGTGCAAGAAGGCTTGGCAACCAGGCAAATGGATCTGGGAACCGCGCAAGAAGGCTTGGCAACCAGGCAAATGGAGTTGGCAACTGCGGAAACAGCAGCGGCAACTGCCCAAACGACTTTGGAAACTGCCGAAATGACCTTGGAAACTGCCGAAGCGGTTGTGGTAATTGCCGATGAGACTGTGGAACTTGCCGAAGCGGCTGCGGAAGCTGCCCGTGCGGCTGTGAGAGCTGCCCCTGACGCTACTGCGGCATTGGCACTTACCTCTGCAGTCACCGCGGCTGAAAGTGATCTCGCCACGGCTAAAACACATGCCGCCATGTCTGCAACAGCAGTCGACACGGCTGAAGCAGCAATCCCCACGGCTGCAACAGCAGTCGACACGGCTGAAGCAGCAATCCCCACGGCTGCAACAGCAGTCGACACGGCTACAGAAGCAGTCACCGATGCTACGAGAGCAGTCGACACGGCTACAAAAGCAGTCACCATGGCTGAAGGTGAAGTCACCATGGCACGAACTGCTGCCGCTGATGATGCGATAGCCGTGGAAATCGTTGCCGCTGACGATGCTGCTGCCCTGGCTACTGCGGCTGCCACTGATGCCGCTACTGCGGCTACAGACGCCGCCGCCGCTGTGGCAGGTGCTAAAGCTGCTATCGCCGCTGAGGAGACCGCGGTGCGCACCTCCAGGCAAAATGTCGCAAGAGAGATCGCAGTGGCGGAGGCACGGACGAAAGCACTAGCAGCGTCTAATGAAGGTGCTGCTGATGATGAGACAGATGAGGCGGCAACAATGAGAAGAGATGCAGTTACCGCCCTCTACGCTGCTCCTGTTTTAGATGACCCTGGTACTACGGAAAACGAGGCGATGGCCGCGGGTGCGGAATATACAGCAATCACTACCGAGTACACCTCTGCCGCTGCTGGGACAAAGGGCGCGGAGATTGCTGCCCAAGTGGCGGCACGTGCCACATCAGAAAATAGCGTCGCCATAGGTCAAGGTGCAACCCTGGGAGCCGCAGTGGACCAGGTGGGCGTGGATGACAATGACAATCCTATCCTGGTACCCCGCGCAGCGGATAACGCGGTAGCCATTGGTGCTGGTTCACATGTAGAAAGATCTGATAGCGTTGCCGTTGGTGCTGAGGCTACAACCACGGGCACAGGCAGTGTTGCTCTCGGCAAGGGCGCAACCGCCGAGGGTGACAATAGCATCGCTATTGGTGCGGGCGTTACCGCTGGCGAAAATGCTATTGTCATTGGTAATGAAGCACACACTAGCGTTACGGTCGGTGGCATGGACCTCACTGGTATTGACCAGGCCGTTGATGACAACACCGGCCTGATTGGCGAAAACAAAGGCGCTATCGGCAGAAACGCTGACGATATTGAGACCAACACCGCCGGCATCGCCACCGCAGTCGCTTTGGCCGGTCTGCCGGTTTTCAAAGGCGGCACCGGTGGCTGGGGAATTGCGCTCGGCTCTTTTGAGGGCGAAACCGCAATTGCCATCGGAGCAAACTACAACCTCAATCAAGGCAGCAGCCTAATCAGGTTCGGCATCTCCACTTCCAGCGGCGGAACCAGCGGCACCATTGGTTTCGGAAAGGGGTTTTAGTCGGTAATTTTGTTTCCTCTTGTGCCCGTGGCCCGGTAATCACACCGGGCCACGGTTACGTTTTAGTATTGTCGCGGCAACGGCACGGACTCAATGCGCCGTTTTCAAACCAGCACCGAGTCGACCGCAAGCGCGCCGTGCGCCTGTTTTTGCTGAACCGCGGGGTAACCGTGTTCGGTTTTAGCCCACAGATAATCGCCACGCGCGAACGGCAACAATCCAACTTTGAGTTAGATCATTATCGCCGCGACCGCGTGGATTTAAGATTCGTGCGACAGTTTTAATCCAAGCCGACGGCAGACCGCCGGCGATGTCAGCGGCTTGCGCCGCCCGTATTTCACTGGATTATCGGGTCAAGCCCGATAATGATGGGCCTAATGGCGGGAATTCAGGCTGCCTCTTCACTGTCATTCCTGCGAAACAACGTCACCCCAACGATAACCCCCTGTTCAATATCATTTTAGGTTTGGAATAGACTGTGGTGAGTGCGGTATTTTTTGATTTTCCAGCAATAACCCTTCTACATGAAACTCCATGGCTTCCTGCATATTATTTTCCACTTCTTGTTTTGTTTTACCCGTTGTAATACAACCGTCCACATCTGGAGAATAAGCAGAAAATCCGGTTTTGGTTTCTTCAATCACCATTAAATATTTCATTGTTTTAGCCTCGCTTGTTTAAAAACACTGTTTCTTGTTCCAATTGCTATGTCATCATTTAATTTTCCTGGAACAGTGACTATAAACCCTTGTCCTTTGAGTTGGATGGCTATCTGACGCAGTCGTTTTCCGTATCTACTGGGCAAAGCACGGATTAAATGTTCAAGAATATCTTACAATCGCGTTCTCGAATATACCCGCCGCAATGAAAAACTTAAGCGCGCGAATTTTGTTATAATTTTTGTATGCCTAAGGTGCTGGTCGTCTCCAACTGTCCCTCGGACAACACAACAAAACTGCAAAACGCGGTCGTCAAGGGGTGCGCACACGAAGACATCGCGCAGTGCAAAGTGCGTGCGCGAATTCCATGGGACGCAAACGCCGATGATGTTTTGTGGTGCGATGGCATCATCCTCGGCACCACCGAAAATTTTGGTTATATGAGTGGCGCAATCAAGGATTTTCTGGAGCGTGTTTACTACCCTTGTCTCGAACTTACCGAAGGCAAGCCGGTCGCCCTTTTCGTAAAAGGCGGACTGGATGGCCAAGGTGCAAAAACCAGCGTTGAGCGCATTTTAGTTGGCCTTAAATGGAAATTCATACAGCCGCCATTGGTGATGAAAGGTGAATTTCAGCCGGCGTTTCTGCGCCAATGCGAGACTTTGGGGACGACCATGGCGGCCGGTCTGGAAGCAGGAATATATTAAAGCGCTGTTTGCATTGTCCGCTTAAATCAGCCTGCTTAAATCAACCCGCTTAAATCAGCCGTGACTCTGTCAACTAATGGCAATGAAATGTTTGACCTATGCGTCATCGGCGGCGGCATCAACGGTTGCGGGATTGCGCGCGATGCCGCCGGACGGGGATTGAATGTTGTTTTATGCGAGCAAAATGATCTCGCGTCTGGAACCTCATCGGCAAGTTCAAAGTTAATCCACGGCGGGCTGCGCTATCTTGAGCATTATGAATTCAAGTTGGTGCGCGAGTCCTTGAAAGAGCGGGAAATATTATTGGCGGCGGCGCCGCACCTGATCAAGCCGATTGAATTTATTTTGCCGCATCACCCTGGCCTTCGCCCGCGCTGGATGCTGCGTCTCGGCTTGTTCATTTACGATTGGCTGAATGCGCGCGGCGCCCTGCCCCGAAGTCGATCGATTAAACTCCATAACGATAAACTCAGGCACGGGTTAAAACCGAACTATCAATTTGGATTCGCGTATAGCGATTGCTTAGCCGACGATGCGCGCTTAGTGATTGCCAACGCGCAAGATGCGCGACAACGCGGTGCGAACATTCTCACGCGAAGCCGATGTGTCGCAGTGGATCGACGCGACCATCATTGGTCGATCACTCTGGATAAAAACGGCGTTGGCCAGGAAGTGCGCGCCACCGCGCTGGTCAATGCAACTGGGCCCTGGTTGCCGCGATTTATAACCGATTGCGTCAATCCTGCGCAAATAAAAGCGACCAGCGATAGGATAAAATTGATTCAGGGCAGCCACATCATTGTTCCGAAATGGTTCGCTCACGAGTACGCTTATCTTTTGCAAAACGATGACCGGCGGATTGTGTTCGTGATTCCTTTTCAGCAGCGCTATGTGCTTATCGGCACCACTGAGCGGCCGTTTCCTGGTGATGTGGGCGATTCATGTCATTCATGTGATTCATGTGATTCATGTGATCCTGGCGACGCGGCGATTTCCCAATTTGAAATTGATTATCTGTGCGAAACCGTGAATGATTATTTTGACCATAGCCTCTCTGCCGCGGATGTGGTGTCCGCTTACGCCGGCGTGCGTCCGCTCTACGATGACGGCAGCGCCAAAGCCCAGGAAATCACCCGCGACTACAAAATAAAAGTGGATGACATAAATCCACGCGCGCCATTAATCACCCTTTACGGCGGCAAATTGACCACTTATCGCAAACTTTCCGAATCGGTTGTGGATGCGCTCAAGCCCTACTTGCCCGCATTGTCCGGCGCCGCCGCGCGCGTCTGGACAGCCGCCTCCAAACTGCCCGGCGGCGACATCCCGTTCAAAACCATGAACGCGTTTTTCCGCAACATAAAATCCAGATACAAATTTCTGGCGCCTGAGATTGTCAAAACCTATGTTGACCGATACGGCGCGAACGCCGCCGCGTTGCTTGAACATATTTCATCGCCGGCAGATCTGGGCGAGCACTTTGGTCATCAGCTTTACGAAGCCGAGTTGAGGTATTTAATTTCCCATGAATGGGCGAGAACCGCAGAAGATATTCTGTGGCGGCGCACTAAACTGGGTCTGCTGTTCACTGAGCATGAGAAAGAAAATCTTGCAAATTGGCTGGCGCGCAATATCCAACCTGATCTTGAACACGGGCATTGAAGGCGGGCTGTTCAGGTTATAATCGAAAAGTAGCCAAAGCACGATATGTGGCGCACCCGGACGGCGGATTTCCAACACCTCGCAGAGGGTTTATGCTGCCTGTGCGTCTCCACGGTGTTGGCTACGGGGCAGTACGCTGAATAGAGATAAAAATCATGAGTAAAAAATATGAGTGACACAGCGACCAAGAATAGTTTGACTCAGAATAGTTTAACTCGGGCAAATTTTACTAAACCGAAGTCGAACAAAAAAAACCGCAGTTATGGTCTTCGCGGCGGCAAGCGCATCTATGAGGGCTATAACGCCGAGCGCAAAGTAAAGGGGCGCAAAAAGAAACAGCAACAGCGGCTGGGCTATGAGACTTTCGCAAAGGATTTCACGCGCACCAACAACGCACTGCCAGAAGAATATCACAACAAAATCATCACTGGCGACAGCGCGGAAGTTCTGCGGGGTCTGCCGGACAATTGCGTGGATATGGTGCTCACCTCGCCGCCGTATAATTTCGGGCTGGACTACGATACGCAAGAGAGGGCGCAGGAGGACGCGGATCCTTGGCGCGTCTACTTCGATAAACTGTTTGCGATTTTCGATGAATGTGCGCGCGTGGTCAAATACGGCGGCCGAATTATTGTGAATGTGCAGCCGTTGTTTTCGGATTACATTCCAACGCATCATATCATCAGCAACTTCTTCCTGGACAAGGGGCTGATTTGGAAAGGCGAGATTTTATGGGAGAAGAATAATTACAATTGCAAGTACACGGCTTGGGGAAGCTGGAAAAGCCCTTCCAGCCCGTATCTCAAATATACTTGGGAATTTCTGGAGATTTTTTGCAAGGGCGATTTGAAAAAACCGGGCAACAAAGAGGACATTGATATTAATGATGACGAGTTCAAAAGCTGGGTCAATGCAAAATGGTCCATCGCCCCCGAGCGCGACATGAAAAAATACGGCCACCCGGCCATGTTTCCTGAAAAATTGGTGATGCGCGCATTGAAACTGTTCAGTTACCGAGGCACATCATCTTGGACCCATTCAACGGCGTCGGCACCACCACCCTGACCGCGCATCACTTCGGACGCCACTATATCGGCATTGATTGCTCCGATGAATATTGCAAAACTGCCGAGCAGAGGATTATAGATAGCGGCGAACTTCTAAAATCGGCTTAAAGAAATAGTTAGCGCATTAACTTAAATTTCTGTCCATGCATCGCATCTTAACCGCGGTGGATAAATGCGCCACGGATATGCGCGCAGAATTTTTCATATCGGCCACGGTCCGAGATAGTTTCAGAATACGATGATATCCTCTGGCTGACATATTGAACTGTAATATCACCTTGTCCAGAAGACCATAACCATTGTCATCCAGATCGCAATAGTGTCCGATTTCCTTGGTTGACAACTGGCTATTCAATTTCCCCTGCCGATGGTGTTGGATTGCGCGAGCGGCAATGACTCTTTTGCGGATATCCACGCTGCTTTCGGCGTTCATGCCTGATTGGCGCAATTCATAATGCGGAACTTTCGGAACATGCAACTGAATATCGATGCGGTCTAACAGCGGGCCCGATAATTTGGACAAATAGCGTTGAACCTGATCCGGCGTGCATTTGCATTTCCCGGATGAGTCGCCAAGATATCCGCATTTGCAAGGATTGGCCGCGCCGACGAAGATGAAGCGTGATAAAAACTTCAATTGCATCGCCGCCCGGGAAATGTTGATATGCCCGGATTCCAACGGCTCCCGCAGCAACTCCAAAGACCTGCGGTCAAATTCCGTCAATTCATCCAGAAAAAGCACGCCATTGTGAGCCTGAGAAATTTCCCCAGGTTTGGGGATGGTGCCGCCACCGATTAATGCAGCACCGGAAGCGCTGTGATGGGGCGCGCGAAATGGCCGGCAACGCCAATTTTCCGGACCCCAATCCTTGTCAACCAAAGAATTAATTGCAGCCGTCTCTAAAGCTTCTTGCTCGCTCATCTCCGGCAATATTCCGGGCAACCGACTTGCGATCATGGTTTTACCGGTGCCCGGAGAGCCCATCATCAACACGCTGTGGGCGCCGGATGCGGCAACTTCCAAAGCGAACTTTGAAAACGTCTGGCCAATGACTTCGGACATGTCCGGGTACTTGGTTTGCTCTGGAAGTTCAATCGGCGCGGCCTCTGAAAACGCATCCAGACCGTTAAGAATACTGCTTAACTTCAACAAACTATCCACGCCATATACATTAACGCCCTGAACCAACGCCGCTTGCGCCGCGCATTTCTGCGGCAGGATAAGCGACTCGGGGGAGCCTTTCAGTGAAAGCGCGGCAATCAAACTTCCGCCGATATCCCTCAGCTCGCCGCTAAATGCCAACTCGCCCAGAAACACCTTGTCGCGCAACGCGGATTTTGGAATTTGGTTGGTGGCCGCCAATACGCCAAGCGCAATTGGCAAATCAAACCGGCCGCCCTCCTTTGGCAGATCGGCCGGCGCCAGGTTGACTGAGACACGTTTATACGGAAATTCAAAATTTGAATTAATAATTGCGGCTCGAACCCGATCGCGGCTTTCTTTGACAACCATTTCCGGCAAACCAACGATAGAAAATCTTGGCAGGCCGCGCGCCAAGTGAACTTCGACGAAAACTTCAGGGGCCGACGTACCCACTTGGGCACGGCTATTAACGATGGCGAGTGACATTCCTTATCTCCTTGTTGCTGTAAATTTAACGATCCTAACACGACTGCATCCTGACGTGACCTCAGGGGCGTCTAGGGCGCCTGAGGTCATAAGCAATCGGCTTATAACATAAAATTAGGGGCTGTCCTAGATAACTAACCCATATCGTTTCTAACCCATTGTTTCAATTGGTTTAATTGAGACTTCGGGTCACTGTTGTTAAAACGCCACTCACACTCCTTCAAAAACAGCGGAAAATGATCCCGCGGAACCCCGTTAAACTTGCGTAATTGCCGCTTCGCCTGGCTCCAAAAATTCTCAATGCCATTGATGTGATTCTGCTCGTCGGCAAACATTTTGCTATGATTAATACGCAGATGCTTAAACTCAGATACATCCAGCACATTATAACCGCGAAATGAATCGGAATAAACCACGCTGTCCGGCTTCACCTTGCGCCGAATAATCGGCATCAGGGTTTTACTCCGAGCATCGGCTATGGGCACCGCATACACCCTGCCATCTCGTTTAAGCAAGCCAAATACCGGCACCTTGCCACTCGCCCCGCGACCGCGCTTGCCTTTGCGTTTTCCGCCAAAATAACTTTCATCCACCTCAATCTCGCCGGCCATCAACCCGCCATTGTCATCGTTGCGATAAATCAGCTCACGAAGACGGTGAAAATAATAACCGGCAGTCGTCTTGTTAATACCCACTAACGACGCTGCCGTTCTGGCTGTCGCACCCGCCACAAATAACTCAATTAATCGATTTTGTTTATGCTTGCTTAAACGACTCTTTCTCATTCTGCTATCCTACGATAAACTTTGTTATCTAGGACAGCCCCTAAAATTATATTCAAGAAAACTGAATTATTCAACCTTTAATCGGGCTTCCATTTCCTTGACTTGCTGTTCCAGTTCAATAATCCGCTGGCGTGTGCGCATTAAGATTTTTTCCTGAATCTCCAGTTGTTCCCGCGTGACCAGATTCATTTTTTCAAAATTGCTTTTTACCACCGCATCAATATTATTTTTAACCTCAGCCGCGAGCTCCGGCGGCAGCACGGCTTGTATGGCTTGTCTGATTTTATCCCGCATTTTAGTTGTTTGCCACGTATTCAATGTACGCGCCCTCGCGCAATCGACCAAACCAATTTTGATAGCGTTCCTCCGCCTTGCGTTTGAACAGTTCCCGCTGCGCGCTATTTCTCGCTATATCCCGGCTGATGTCTCTTTCCCTGCGATCAAGGACTTCGATGAGATGGTAACCGAATCTGGAGCGCACCGGATCGCTTAATTGATTTAAGGGCAGACTTAATGCGGCTTGCTCAAACGCCGGCGCCGTGTCTCCGGGGTTGGTCCAGCCGAGGGCGCCGCCCCGAGAGGCGGTGGCGGCGTCATCTGAGAGCAGGCGCGCAAACTGTTCGAAATCGCTCCCCTGCCTGATTTTATTGGCGACATCATTGAGCAAGTCTATCGCTTCCCGGTCGGTCAAATTACTGCGTTGCGGCTGCACCAGAATATGCCGCAGCCGTTGTTGCGTCACTATTTTCGTGTCGCCTTCCTTGGCATGTAACTTGATAATATGAAATCCATTCACGCTTTTCATAATCTCGGTCACGCCGCCGATAGGCGTTTGGCGCAACGCCGCCAGAAATAATTCGGGAAGTTGATTCTCTTTTCTCCAGCCCGCATACCCGCCCTCTTCCTGGTTTTCGCCATCGGAAAAATCCCTAACGGCGCTGGAAAAAGATTGCCCCTGTAACAAACCCTGGTGAATGTGATTTACATTTTCAGATTCGCGCTCGATTTCGGCTGCCGATTTTCCGGAAGTGGATACATATAGATGAGAGATCTCATAAGATATGTTAGGCATATAGAGTTCTTTGTGCGCTTGCAGGTGATAATCAATTTCCTGCTCGCTGACGCTCACTCTGGCATTAACCGAAATATCGACCAGTCGCTGAATTAATCTTTGTTCCTTAATGCTGCGTAAAAACTGAATGGCGGAAATGCCCTGAGTTTCCAACTCGGTGATCAACTGCTGTTGTGAAAGATTGTTCTGCGCCGCCATGTTTGCCATCGCGTTTTCTATTTCGGCGCGGCCGATTGAGATTCCCGCCGCTTGCGCCGCTTGCGCCTGAATGCGTTCGTCGATGAGCAACTCAAGAATGTCAAAATCAATTTGCTCGGGAATCTGTTCGAGTCCCTGGTCGGTCTCGAGTTGCTTTCGTTTGTAACGGGTTTGGTATTCCGAGCGGGTGATTGCTTCATTGTTCACAATCGCAATCACTTCATCCAGCGCGACGGTGGCGGCGTCGGCATAAGATGAAAACCATATCGTTAAGGTTGCCGCCAGGGTTATCGTTATGGCTATCGTCATGGCTATCATTGGCGCGAGTGCAAATTGCGCCAGCGGGGTCTTCATAATAAATTTCATCATAACAAGTTTCAGCATAACAAGGGCATGGCGGATTTTAAAGAGCAGAGCGAATCCTGCCCAGATCATTTAGTTCAAATGTGATTATAAAACGATTTTTAAAGTTATCCGCCCCATTTAAATAGCGCTGGGCAAGCAGTCTGATGGCCCAGCAACATCCGTCATATGTCAATCCAATTTCAGATGACCGGGTTTCATTTTCCCGAATTGAATAACGGGCCTTCGCATTTAGCTGCCAGCGTCGGCCAACCGGGGTTTGCAATTCCAGGTTGACTTGTTCCGATACATGTTTGGTTCGGCTATAGCCGATTGAGGCGTTGCTTCGATTACTGTGATAGTAATCCGTGGAAATTTGGATGAATTCCAGATCGTTCGATTCGCTGCCCACGCGGACAAATCCACGAATATTCCAGTCTTCGGTTACGCTTGCGGCGGCTTCCGTGAAAAAATCGGAACGATGCTCGGTTTCAGGTGCGCCCTCTTCTTTCAGTCCAACATGGCGGTCTTCGAAAAAAAATATTTGCCCCGCACTGAGCTTCAACCTTTGCCGCCCGTCATCGTGGTTAATGATTCTGCTGGTTAACCCTAAGGTAATCTGGTGGGTATCGCCGATGCGATCACCGCCGAAAAATCGGTTTTCCCGAAAGAAATGTCCGAAACTGCTCTTGCTTCCGTTGCCACTGTCAAAGTTTGGAAACGCCTTTTGTTTGCGTTTCTCTGGAATGTTGAGGTAGAACAATCTGGGTTCCAGCGTTTGCAAAAACATGCTGTCGTTTCTTTGAAACACACGTTCAAAAAATAATCCGCTGTCAACGCTTGCTATCGGCACCGTGACCGACGGAGAATCCTCGTCGCCAAAAGAATTGTCAGAACTGTTATTCAGCGAGTAACTAATCGTTTGCAATGATAGTTTAGGGATGACATAACCATGAATACGGTCGATCGGCAGGCTGATATAGGGATTGATCCTAAGTCGAGTTGCTGACCCCGGTTTACCGGCCTCGGGTTTATCGTGGTCAAAATAAGTGAATTCAGAACTTATGCCATATTTGAATCGGCCATATTTGAATAGGCTCAGATCCTGTTGTTTTAGATCCAGATTCAGTTTCGGCAGTCTGTCATAGGGACGGTCAGCCGCCATAACGTCGCTGTTGGCCGGCTCGTATGCGGATGCGCTGGCTTTAAAAAATAGCTTAGGGCTGCGGTAAAATAAACTCGCATGTCGGGGCAGGTAACGCGAGGAAGCATTGCCGACATCGCGGGTAAAATCCCGTACGTAATCGATGTCCGACACGGTTTGTAAATCAACCTCCGCATTCCAGTTATCATTAAAATTCTGCTGGTGATCATAACGCCATGCGTATCGATCATCGTTGAATACATTATCTGAAGGGAGCGCTTCTGCTTGTACGCTGCCTTTGGATTTTTGGGTCAAGTAACGATATTCCCCGTATAGCTGCACGCCGCGTTTGCTTAAAATCTTGGGGATAACGGTCGCATCGCGGTTCGGGGCAATATTCAGGTAATAGGGAACTTCGAGAATCGCGCCGGATTCTTTTTCATAACCGATGCTCGGAAATAGAAAACCGGTTTTTCGCTGGTCGTTAATCGGAAATGAAACGCGCGGAAAATAAAAAATCGGGACATTCTTGAATTTCACCTTCATCGACTTTGCGGTACCAATGCCGGCGGCATGATCCAGATCAATCTCTTTTGCCACCAACAACACGTCATCATTGCCGGGCGCGCAACTGGAGAATGTGGCGTTGTATAACCGCTCATGATCCGCGCCTGCAAACTCAATCGTCTCAGCGGTTGCCCGGGCGCGAACATAAGTATTGTCACCCATGATTTGTTGCGGCGCTTCGGTTTGCGAAACCCGGTTTCTAAATGGCGCCAGCATAGAATCATCTTCAACATAATTTTCGTGCCGACGTTCTGCGCGGCTCGGCGAACCATCGAATCCATGAGCAAATTTAATACTCACGTTTTGAGCGGATCCTGTAAACGCAGACATCTCTAAGTCCAGCGAATCAGCAAGCACTTCATCGCCCCTGGAGGTATAAAATTTGACATTGCCACTGGCGGTCGCTTGATTGGCATTTTGATCATAAGTAATTTCGTCCGCGTACACACCGCGGTTTCCCTGAACCAGCTGGGCCTTGCCCGACAACTTAATCATGCCTTTTTTGATCAAGGCTTTTTTGACCAGGCCATTCTTCATTTGGCCGGGCAATTCGGCTTCCAATTGATCCGCTTGCATGCGGATGGGCAACTCGCTTTGGTCGCCAGCGGCGGCTTCTTTTAAAGCAGCAGGCACTGCTATGCTGTCGGATGTGCAAATATCGATTCCAGCGAATCCTGCTGTCGAAATATCTGCCGAAATATTTGATTGCGCAACCACATCCAGCGCCGGCGCCATAGTCATAACCGCAGCGAGGGAAGCCAGCATGTGATTTTTAAATTTGTTCGGACGCATTTTTGCACGGTTTTTATTTCTTGGTTTTTATTTCAAAGGCGGGCTCGATTTAGTCAGGATTATAGGGTTTTGGGCGTTTATAATCCAATCTCACGATTAATCAGAAATGACATAACTTGCATGATTATGGAAGCCATGATTTTGGCGGCTGGGCGCGGCGAAAGGTTAAGGCCGATCACCGACACCATCCCTAAGCCTTTAGTGCCGATGGGTGAGCGCACTTTGATTGAACATCACTTGGTGCGGCTGTCCGCTGCGGGAGTCCGCCATGTGGTGATCAATGTTGCCTACCTTGGTGAAAAAATTATGCAGTTTCTGGGCGACGGCAGCCGTTTTGATTTGAAACTCAGTTATTCGATAGAATCAAACGGCGCGTTGGGCACTGCGGGCGGAATCATTAACGCCTTGGATCGTTTTAAGGAAGAGCAGTTTTTGGTCATTAATAGTGATATTTTCACCGACTGCGATTTTTCACAAATTCAACTGCCAGACTCATCCAAAGCGCACCTGGTATTGGCGCCGAATCCCGCCCATAACCTCAATGGGGACTATTGCCTGACCGATGATGATGGCGATGGCATGGTGCAACATCCTTCTAATCCAGCACAAACCACGTTTACCTTTACAGGTATCGGCCTGTATCGCAAAACCATGTTTGAAGCGCTTGATATAGAAAAATGTGGATTAACCCAGGTTTTCGACCAGCCGATACGCAACGGTGAAATTTCCGGTCAACTACACCGAACATTATGGATCGATGTCGGTAATGCGGAGCGGCTGGCGCAAGCAAGAACACGATCTTAAAATATAAAAAATTGTTAAATTACAATATGTTAAAACTACTAATTAAGGTTATTTCATACTAATTGGTGGGTGCAAAAAAAGATCGGGCAGGATTTTGGCAAATTCCCGGCGTGCCTGATCGAATGAAATATTTTTAACGTGATGCTTTAACTGGGTGATTCCCAACCCGACGTGACCGCATGGATTGATCCACTGATACGGCGACAAGTCCATATCGATGTTGATGCTTAAACCATGGTAACAGCATCCCCGGAATATTCTTAAGCCGAGCGCGGCGATTTTTTCATCCGCAACATACACCCCCGGCGCGCCCGCTTTTCGGTGTGCGCAGATGCCATAGCAGTCCAGAAAATCGATGACCAATTGCTCAAGTTGATTCACAAACGATTTTGGCCCCGTTTTAAGCCGTTTGATATCCATTAACAGGTAAGCAATCAGTTGGCCGGGGCCGTGATAAGTTATTTGTCCGCCGCGATCGGCATGGATGACCGGAATCACCGTGCCATTCGCTTCGGCCTGCGCTTCGGGAAACTCATAGGAACTCGTGCCTTGGGTGTATACCGGGCGATGTTGCAACAACCAGATTTCGTCGTCCGTATCCGCGCCGCGATTTCGAGTGAACGCAATCATTTCATCCCATACTTCCTGATAGTCGCAAATCCCTCGATGACGAATGATCACAGGCACGATGCCATTAAAGCACCATTAAAATATCGGGGTGCGACGATAGTCGGGTAAATACCTGGTCCATCAGGGTTTTGTTTTGCGCGTGAACACGACAACTTAACGAATGATACTTGGCGCTTTTGCTCTCCTTTATCGATATTTCCTTCAAATCGGCTGTTGCAATTGATTGCAACAGCAATTTTTTTACCCATTCCGAGTTGTTGTCGCGCGCATGCAAAAATACCTTAATATCAATCATGCAGGGAAAGGTCAGGCTTTCTGGCATCGGCATCTTGCGCGGCGTTTTTGTCATGGATTGATATCGAATTACGCCATCTCTAAGCAAGCCATATCCGGGACGGTCAGAATAAATGCAGGGTTTAAAATATCAATTGTTTTATATAATCCAGTATGCGCTTATGCCAGGGCCCTTCGGCATAACTTTCGTTGACCTGCAAACTCGTTCTGTATATGGGTTGTTGGTCATATTTCACTTGTATATATCCGACCGGCGCGCCGGCGGCGATGGGGGCTTCAAGGCTCGCAGGCAGTTCCAGGGTAGCGGATAGTTTATCGGATTTTCCTTTGGGAAAAATAACGCTCAATTTTTTTAGAACGCCGATGCTGGCTTGTGAAGTTTCTCCAAACCATAACGGCAAGGATTTGATCTCAGTCCCCGCTTGGTAGGCGATTAATCCTTCGTAAGCGCCGTAGCCGTATTGCAGCAGTGATTGCACCTGATCGGCGCGTGCGACTTTGCCGCTCGATCCGGTAACGGCCGCCACCAATCTCATTCCATCACGCAACGCGGTGCCAATGAAACCGTAACCGGCATTTTTGGTATAGCCGGTTTTAATGCCGTCAACGGTGGGATCTCGCGTCAGCAAAATATTTCTGTTTTGCTGGGTAATGTCATTATAAGTGAATTCGCTTTGAGAATAATAACGATACAGTTCGGGAAATTTTCGAATCAACGCCATGGAAAGCAGCGTCATATCTTCCACGGTGCTATAGTGATTGTCCTCTGGAATCCCGCTGCTGTTGGTAAAATTTGTGTTGGTCATGCCCAATTCCGCCGCCATCAAATTCATGCGCGAGGCGAAGCCCTGTTCCGAGCCATCGATGTGCTCGGCCAACGCCACCCCGGCATCGTTGCCCGACTGCACGATCAAGCCTTGAATTAAATCCAGGACACTGACCCGCGCGCCAACCTCGATAAACATTTTTGAACCACCGGTTCGCCACGCCTTCTCGCTGATATAAACCCGGTCCTGCATGGTTATTTCATTATTGCGCAGCGCCTCGAACACCAGATAACTGGTCATCAGCTTGGTCAAACTCGCCGGCTCGATTCTTTGATCCGTATTTTTACCGGCCAGCACCCAGCCTGTTTCAAAGTCGGCCACGAGCCAGCTGCTTGCGTCAATGCTCGGCGGCGCGATTTTGGATTTCACCGCATCGGGGATATCCTGCAAAGCGCTATGGGCGCTCAGGGGATGGAACAACAGAAAACTTATGAAATAAATTAAAAGGCGCATGACTTAAACGATTTGGATGTGGGGCTTGATTATAAAGGAAACGGATTCATTCAGGCTTCCTGTATTTATTGTGCATACGCCGACTACCAACCATCCTCTGCGATACCGCACCGGTCATTATTCTTGCTCATCTATTCCAGCGAAGCCGCGCCATCATTCACTGATCAGCATAAGCGTCTGACCGAGCAGTTGTTCCAGGGTGCGTTTTACTGCCGATGCCGTACTGACAGTTTGGAACGGGCCCACCTTGACTTTATACGGCGCGCCTTGGGCCTGGTTTTCTTGCTCCGAGTCGGGGTAAATCGGATGCCCTTGCTGACGCAGCATATTTCTCATTGAGCGGGCATTGCCAAATTCAGAATACACGCCAACTTGAATAAAATACTCGTCCGCCACGTTGCTCGACTGAGCATCCTTTACTGAATCTATCGACCCGACAAGGCGACCGGATTCAGCAAAATCATCCGACCCAAGATAGTTATCGGGATTGAGCGCTCTGACCTCAACACGACCGGTGCCATGACTGGCAATGCCCAATTTATGCGCCGCCGCATAGGATAAATCAATGATTCGATCATGCAGAAAAGGACCGCGGTCATTGACCTTGACAATAACTTTTTTGTCGGTGTTCAGGTTAGTCACCGCGACATAAGTCGGCAGCGGCAATGTCGGATGCGCCGCGGTCATGCCCCACATATCGTAAGTCTCTCCACTCGATGTCCGTCTGCCGTGAAATTTGGTGCCATACCAGGAGGCGACGCCCTGCTCGACATAGCCTTGCGATGAACTGAGCGGCGTGAAAGATTTGCCCAACGCGGTGTAGGGTTTGTTGCCGGTTCGGCTCAGTGGTTCATGTTTTGGCGTGGCGTCCGCAATCGCCGCGAAGTCCCGTTGTTGATCGGCGGGCGCGCTGTCGCCGCCATAAAAACCTCCGGCATCCGGCTTGTTCGCCACGCCGCTGGCGCAACCCGCCAGTAGCGCCAGCAGCGCCAACCACAACAAACTTGATTGGGCGCGCATCGCCATGGGTTTTTTAGTCATTGTCGTCGTCGCGGGCTTCTGCAATCGCATCCGCAAGTTCCGTGACCGCCATCGCGTAATTGACGCTGGGGTTGTAGCGCGTGATGGCGTAGAAGTTGCCGAAGCCCACAATGTATCGCTTCCCCGCCCGCTCCTGCAACGATATCAGCGCCATCTGGCCGCCGCCGCGGTCGGCATCGAAGGTCACCCCGGCCGCGGCCAACTGCTGCGGCGTATGCACAAGTTTTGCGTTGCCGCCAACCAACTTTGCGGCGGACGCGGATAACGGTTCGGTAACGCGCGCATAGATTCGCTGGGCACGATTCCAGCCATGCGCTTTCAAATAGTTGGCGACGCTGCCAATGGCGTCATCGATTTCATTGACCAGATCTCTTTGGTTATTGCCATTGAAGTCAACCGAATACGCGGCATAACTGCTCGGCATGAATTGCGGGATGCCGATGGCCCCGGCAAACGAGCCGAGGACTGTGGCCGGGTCGATACCCTCTGTGCGGGTGATGTTCAGGAATGTTCGCAACTCCGCAGTGAAGAATGCGCTGCGCCGCGGGTATTGCGCCGACAGCGTGACCAAGCTGTCCAACACGCTGTTGTTGCCCAAGCGTGCGCCGTAATTGGTTTCTATTCCGATCAATGCCGTAATCACGGCCTGCGGCACGCCAAACTTCTGGCGCGCCCGCGCTAACGCAAGTTGGTTTTCATTCCAAAATCTCACGCCGTGCTTGATGCGGCTTTGGCTTAAAAATATTTTCCGATACCGATGCCAAGGCAAGGATTCATGCTGCCGATTCATCAGGTCAATGGTGTTTTGCTGGATGGTCGCTTGCTCTAAAACCCGGTTTAATTCGTCCTTTGGATAGCCGTCCTCGGCCGTCATTTGCTCGACTAATTCGACCAGCACCGGATATTTTTCGATCTCCACCGCCAACACGCGCGCCGGCTTAGCCAATAACATAATCAATGTCATGGCCACAACCATGGCCGTGACCATGGCAAAAAATGCCACCCTGAAATCATTCATCGTCGCCACCCGCGCGAGCGGCTATCTCGCGCTATGCTCATTAAAATCCCGAATCCGATCATCAGTGTTACCATAGAAGTGCCGCCATAACTCATCAGCGGCAAGGGAATGCCGACCACCGGCAAGATGCCGGACACCATGCCCATATTGACAAACACATAGAAAAAAAAGGTTGTGGATATGCCGCCGGCGAGCAAGCGAGAATACGTGTCGCGGGCGTGAAAAGCGATCAATAATCCACGAAACACTAAAAACAGATAAAGCGTTAATAATACAATAACCCCGATCAAGCCGAATTCTTCCGCGTACACTGCGAATATAAAGTCGGTGCGTTGTTCGGGAATGAACTCAAGTTGCGACTGGGTGCCGGCCAGCCACCCTTTTCCTTGCACCCCGCCGGAACCGATGGCGATGATGGACTGGATGACATGGTAGCCTCGGCCCAACGGATCGGCCCACGGGTCGAACAGGGTCAGCACGCGGCTGCGTTGATAGTCGTGCAGCACAAAAACCCACATTGCCGGAACAATGACCGCCAGGGAAAGCAGCATGGTCACGATAAATTTCCGCCCTATTCCGGCCAGGAATATAACTGCAATTCCCGCTAATGCAATTAATAATCCAGTGCCTAAATCGGGTTGCAGAATGACCAGCACGGTGGGAATGAGCACAATCAATATAGACAGTATTATAAACAGCGGATTAGGCGGCAGCGTCGATCGCGTTACGCTCCACGCCACCATCATCGGCACCGCGATTTTCATTATCTCGGCCGGCTGGAATCGGAAAACGCTCAAATCAATCCAACGCTGCGCGCCCTTGCCGATGACGCCGACCGCCAATACGATGAGCAACAAGGCCAAGCCGACAGCATAAGCATGGGGCGACCAACGCGCCAGTAGCGCCGGCGGAATGCGCGTGAAAACCAACAACACCACCAACGAAAAACCCGCATGCATACTGCGTCTGGCGATTTGATCCAGATTCTCTCCGCCAGCGCTGTATAACATAATCAAACTCAAAGCGCACAGCATCAGCACCACGGTCAATAGTGGTAAATCAATATAAGAAGGATTATCAGTCTGGCGCATTTGTGAAACAACAATCCGGCATTTTTTATTGCTGGGCGGTCTGGTTTTGGCCGACCAGGTTGGGGGAATCCGGCGCCGGCGAGTCAAATAATTTCAGACGGTCAATCAGATAATAATCGATTAACCGTCTGGCGATCGGAGCGGCGGTTCGGCTGCCGCTGCCCGCATGCTCGACCACCACCGCGATGGCGATTTTCGGATCGTTCAGCGGCGCGAAACCAATAAACAGCGAATGGTCGCGGAATTTCTTCTCCACTTCGGCTTCGTCGTATTCTTCGTCCTGGGCGACGCTCTTGACCTGCGCGGTGCCGGTCTTGCCGGCCATTTCGTATTGAATGCCGCGGTTGATTGCCCGCGCCGTCCCGCGCGCGCCATGCACCACATCGCGCATACTATTGATCACCGCGTCATAGAATCCGTCATCGCCAAGCTTTTCAATCCCGGTTATTTTGGGCGCCAGGTCTTGCTTAACCTGCGTTTGAGGGTGCTCTATGGCGGACAAAAACCGGGGGGTAACGCGCTTGCCTCTATTTGCCAAAGTCGCCGTGATGCCGGCTAACTGCAACGGCGTGACCAACATATACCCCTGGCCAATGCCGGTGATGATGGTCTCACCCGGATACCAGACTTGATTCCGAACGCGGCGTTTCCACTTTCTGGACGGCATCAAACCGGATGGCTCGCCGAGCATATCAATCCCGGTTGGTTTGCTAAATCCAAACCGGGTCATCCCGTCATACATTCGGTCGATGCCCAACTGCCGCGCCAATGTGTAGAAATACACATCGCAGGACTGCACGATTGCGTCGTAGCCATCGAGCAAACCATGTCCGTATTTTTTCCAGCAGCGATAACGATGTTCAAGGCCCGGCAAGCGATACCATCCCGGGCAAAAAACGGTGTTACTGTGGTCAATACCATTTTCCATGCCCACCAGCGACATAAACCCCTTGATGGTCGATCCCGGGGCATAACGTCCATAAAGCGCGCGATTCACCAGCGGCTTGCGCTCGGAGGCGCGCAGACTTGAGTAGTCGGCCTCGCTGATGCCATTGACAAATAGATTCGGATTGTAGCCGGGCGCGCTGGCGAAAGCCAGGACATCGCCCGATTGCGGTTCAATCGCGACTATCGCGCCTTCAAATCCTGCCAACGCTTCAATGCTTTTTTGCTGCAACTTAATATCCAAACCCAGGTGAAGGGTCTTGCCCGTATCCGGGGCGGTTTGTTGCAGACGACGAACAATCCGGCCATGGGCGTTGGTTTCCACCTGCTCTATCCCGGACTTGCCGCGCAAGATGGATTCGTAATACGATTCGATGCCGGTCTTGCCGATGTATTCCATCCCCCGGTAAACCTGATGGTCCATGCTTTCCAGATTCACTGGACTTATTCGACCGACGTAACCGACGACATGCGCAGTCAGCCCCCCTTTCGGGTAGTGTCGTTGCAGACGCGCCTGCAGTTCCGCCCCGGGGTGTCTATGCTGGTTGACTGCCAATATGGCAACTTCTTGTTCGTTGAGATTGGCTTTGAGTGTTTGCCGCTCGAAAGCAGGACGTTGCTTGAGCAGTTTTCTGAATGGTTTGAGGTCAGCCTCGGTGAGTTCGATAAGCTGTCCTAAGTCACGCAACAGCGCATCGAGATCTTGCACCTTATCCGGCCATATCTCCAGATTGAAGACCCGAATATTGTGGGCCAGCACTGCGCCTTTGCGGTCATAAATCAATCCGCGCACCGGCGGCAATGAGGAAAAATTAATGCGATTATTTTGCGCTAATGTGGTGAACTTTTGATGTTGGTGTATTTGCAGATAGCCGAGTCGCAGAACCAGCAGAATAACCAATATCGTTATCAGGCCGCACACAAAAATAATCCGCCCCTGAACCACTTTTCTCTCCAGCAGGTAATCGCGGATCGGCATCATTCGCTTATCCCGGTTCTATGGCGCACCCGGCGCAGCACGTTATACACAATGGGCCAAATCAAGCAGGAGGTCAAAGCCGACTGCCAGAACACCAGGCGAATCTCTGTGTTTGCGGTCAAATGATAAACCCAGACGGTAAATCCAATATCTATGGAGGCGACGATAAATACCAGTATGCATTGCTGCCACAGATCATACAGCCGCACTCGTCGATGGGTTGAGACGGCTATCAGCGCAACAAATGCCTTGCCGACGGCGTGCTGGCCCAATAGCGAGTAATACAACACATCCAGCGCCATGCCGGCAAGCCAGCCACAGCCGACGCCGACGCGATGCGGCACCGCCAAGCACCAGTAAAACAAAACCAGCATAACCCAATCGGGCTTGGCATACGTCATCCATTCCGGGTATTGCATCATATTCAACAACAAGGCGATCACAAACGTGAACAGAATGACCCAAAATGGTGATTTTGCGGAAGCCGCCTTATTCACCTGATTCACCCGGAGCGCCGGCAACATCGTGGCTGCTGCTATCGTTGTTGCGCAGCAACAGCACTTCCCTGACGATGCCGGTCTGCGCCGTGGTGCGCGCAGTAATAATCAAAAATGCTTGATTCGCATCTTTTACGACATCCGCTACCTCAGCGACTTTATAACCCACCGGGAAACGCCCGCCCATGCCTGAGGTGACCAGCAAATCGCCGATTTGAATGTCGGCCGGGTTCTCTAAAAACGGCACCGTCACTTGATCAGATTTTCCGGAACCTTGAATAATGGTGCGCAGCCCATTGCGTTGAATCTGCACCGATAGCCCATGGCTCGGGTCGGTTATCAGGGTTACCACGCTGCGGCGATAACCGACCTTGGACACCTGGCCGAGCACCCCTTGCGCGGCGATGGCGGGCTGGCCGAGGTAAACCCCCGCTTCGACGCCACGGTTTATGACGATTCTGTGACTAAAGGGCTCGGGACCGAATCCAACAACTTCGGTAAGCAGCGCTTCATTGGCAAAGCGTTTTGATGTTGACAATAATTTCGACAGCCGTTGATTTTCTTTTTCCAGGGCTTCATAGCGTTGTAACCGAACTTCCAGTATGGATTGCTTTTGTTGCAGTTCGAGCAAACGCTGATGCAAGCGGTCGTCGGGATAATAACGATTCAATAATGAAAATGTATTTTTCGGAATGGCGACAACCGATTCAAAGAAGATGTTAATAACGGTCGCAGTGGTGTGGATTGGTTTTAACCATTCGCTGCGATGGTCGATAATCATTACCCCTATCGACAGCACCGAAAGCAGAAAAAAACGAGCCAGCGGAGATCTTCTGTTATAACTCATGTCGTTATAACTCGTGCCAATACAGCGCGGATAAGCGGCGGTTATTTTCTATTGACATGCCGCTTGCACCCTTTTGTTGTCTATTTTTTGGATAGGGCATAAACGTCTTTGTATTTAGGTTAGGTGTGTCGTTTTGGCTGGTGCCGTTTCCTTGAAATAGACAGGTATAAGGTAAAATTATTGCGCGCTAATTTTTTTGCTCATGTCTAAGTTTTCAGGTCTAAGTAAAAAATCATGGGCAAGAAACGGGCACCCTATAGTCAGTCATCGCCGGCGAACACGTCACTCATTGTATTCATTTCTTCCAGTGCCCGACCACAACCTCGAACCACGCAGGTCAAGGGATCTTCCGCAAGAATCACCGGCAACCCCGTATCCTGCATAAAGCGTCGATCGATATCGCGTAACAACGCCCCTCCCCCGGCGACAACCATGCCTTTGTCGCCAATATCCGCGATTAATTCCGGCGGCGTCATTTCCAAGGCCTCGCGGATAACCCGGATAATTTGCTCTAATGAATCGTTAATCGCTTCGTATATTTCTTCGCCGGTGAGCACTATGCTTCTCGACAGGCCTTCTGAAATATCCCGCCCCTTGATTTCCATTTCCATATGCTCGGATTCCGACCACGCCGTTGCGATGCTTTGTTTTACCCGCTCCGCAGTCGCTTCTCCGATTAGCAAACCATGACGACGGCGTACATAGTTTACGATTGATTCGTCAAACGAGTCACCAGCAACTCGCAGCGAGTTTGAATAAACCATTCCCCCCAATGACACAATCCCGACCTCGGTGGTGCCGCCACCGACGTCAACAACCATCGATCCGGTGGGCTCCGCTACCGGCAGGTTGGCGCCAATCGCCACCGCCATCGGCTCTTCAATGAGATAAACTTCCCGGGCGCCGGCGCTGGTCGCCGATTCCCGGATCGCCCTTCTTTCCACCTGAGTGGAGCCGCACGGCACACAAATGATAATTCTTGGGCTGGAAAAGAACTTGTTTTCCTGAACCTTGCGGATAAAATATTTGAGCATATCTTCGGTAACATTGAAGTCGGCGATGACGCCGTCTTTCATCGGTCTGATGGCTTGAATGGAACCCGGAGTCCGACCCAACATTCGTTTAGCATCCTGACCAATCGCCAGCACCGTCTTGCCGCGGCCGCCTGCGGTTGAGCTTTTAATGGCAACTACTGAGGGCTCGTTGAGGATTACGCCTTTGTTTCTGACGTAAATCAGGGTGTTCGCGGTGCCAAGATCGATGGCGAGGTCATTCGAGAAGAAGCCTAATAGGCGTTTTAACATTGTTTTTCATCTAACCTGAAGGGTGAAAATGCGGCTTTTTTGCCGGAAAAATAATCTGCGTAGCTTAACAATCCAAGCCGCACTATTCAACCACGCAATCCTATGTTAAGTTGTTGCGTTTTACGGGTAAAATGCGGGTTATTATTGTTTAAGTTTATGTCTCTGACACCGAAGGAAATTACCCATATCGCCAGCCTTGCGCGCTTAAAAACCAGCCGCGTGGAGGCTGAATTTTATGCGGCGCAACTGTCCCGGATTATGGATCTGGTTGAGCAAATGAATGCCGTCGACACCCGCGATATCGAGCCGATGTCCCATCCTCAGGACCTAGCGTTACGGTTGCGCGCGGATGAAGCGACCGCCGCGAATCTTAGACAAGATTATCAAGCCGTTGCGCCGGCCACTAAAAACGGACTTTATCTGGTGCCCAAGGTGATTGATCAGGGTAATTGACCAGGGTAATCGACCAGGGTAATCGACCAAGATTATTATGCACTCAAACTCCCTCAGCGCACATAGCGCAGCGCTTCGCAACAAAGCGTATTCCAGCGTCGAATTGACTCAACACTATTTAAAACGTATCGATTCGGCCAAGAATCTTAATGCGTTTATCACCGTAACCGAAGAATTGGCGCTTGAGCAAGCGCGCCATGCCGACCGGATGCTGCACCATAATGAGGCGCATGAGCTCACCGGAATTCCTGTGGCGCATAAGGATTTGTTTTGCACTAAAGGGGTATTGACAACTTGCGGGTCGAAAATGCTGAGCAATTTTGTATCGCCATACGATGCCACGGTTGTGGAAAAACTGAAACAACAAGGCATGGTGATGTTGGGCAAGACAAATATGGATGAGTTCGCCATGGGCTCGTCAAATGAAACCAGTTATTACGGCGCGGTAAAAAATCCCTGGGATGTCCAGCGGGTGCCTGGCGGCAGTTCAGGCGGCTCAGCCGCGGCGGTGAGCGCAAGATTAGCGCCGATTGCCACGGCCACGGATACCGGCGGCTCGATTCGTCAGCCCGCGGCTTTTTGCGGCCTGACCGGGATTAAGCCCAGTTATGGCCGGGTGTCTCGATATGGCATGGTGGCGTTTGCCTCTTCTTTGGATCAAGGCGGGATTGTCGCCCGCAATGCTCGGGATGCGGCACTGGTTTTACAGGCAATGTCAGGATTTGACCCGCGCGATTCGACTTCCTCGCAACACCCCGTTCCAGACTATGGCAAGGTCCTGGAACAATCCATACGCGGAAAAACCATCGGCTTGCCGAAAGAGTTTTTCGGCGATGGCGTGGATGCAGACATTGCGGATGCTATTCAGCGGGCCATCCGCGAGTTGGAATCCCTGGGCGCGAAAACCGTGCAGGTTGAACTGCCGAATAGCGCAGTCGGCATTCCCTGCTACTACGTCATTGCGCCCGCGGAAGCGTCTTCCAACCTGTCTCGATTCGATGGCGTGCGTTATGGCTATCGGGCTGAAAATTATGCCGACCTCGATGATATGTATGCAAAGACCCGGGCTGAAGGATTTGGCGCCGAAGTGAAACGCAGAATCATGATCGGCACCTATGTATTATCTTCAGGTTATTATGATGCGTACTACCTAAAAGCGCAAAAACTGCGCAGAATGATTGCCGATGATTTTAGCCGCGCATTTGAAAAATGCGATCTAATTGCCGGCCCAACCACGCCAGGCAGCGCATTTATCATCGGCGAAAAAAATGATGATCCAGTGGCGATGTATTTAAATGATGTTTTCACCAATGCCGCAAACCTGGCCGGACTGCCGGCAATGTCAATCGCGGCCGGCTTCGATGACAAAAACCTGCCCATCGGGTTGCAGTTGATCGGCAAATATCTGGATGAATCAACCCTGTTGACGGTTGCCCATCAGTTTCAGCAACAAACCGATTGGCACTTGAAAATCCCGGGCGCGCCGGGCGCGACCGGAGGGCTGGAGTGAGCATGGAATGGGAAACGGTAATCGGACTCGAAATTCATGTTCAACTGCTCACCAAAAGCAAAATTTTTAGCGCGGCGTCCACCGCGTATGGGGCGCAACCCAATACTCAGGCGGACGATGTCAGCATCGCCCTGCCCGGCGTATTGCCGGTCATGAACCGGGAAGCCGCGCGCTTAGCGGTAAGGTTTGGACTTGGAATCGGCGCTCGCATTAATAAACGCTCTATTTTTGCCCGTAAAAACTATTTTTACCCGGATCTGCCCAAAGGCTATCAAATCAGCCAATACGAATTGCCCATAGTCGGCAAAGGCCGGATTGAAATCGAAACCAGTGACGGCTGCAAAATGATCGGCATCACCCGGGCGCATCTTGAGGAGGACGCTGGCAAATCGCTGCACGAAGACTTTCACGACATGACCGGCATTGATTTTAATCGCGCTGGCGTCCCCCTGCTTGAAATTGTTTCCGAACCGGACCTGCGCTCGGCTGCGGAAGCCGTTGCCTACCTGCGCAAGATACATTCGCTGGTGCGCTACTTGGATATTTCCGACGGCAATATGCAGGAAGGCTCGTTGCGCTGCGATGCCAACGTGTCCATGCGCGCGCGCGGCGAAAAAAAATTAGGCACGCGCACCGAACTGAAAAATATTAACTCCTTTCGCTTCGTGGAAAAAGCCATTGAGTTTGAAATTGATCGGCAAATCGGTATTCTGGAAGATGGCGGCGAGATTGTTCAGGAAACACGTTTATATGATTCGGATAAAAATGAAACGCGGTCAATGCGCTCTAAGGAAGAAGCCCACGACTACCGTTACTTCCCCGATCCGGATTTGCCCGAAATGATTCTGGACGATGAATTTATCGAGCAGATTCGTAATCAGCTTCCCGAACTGCCCGACGCGCGCAAATCCAGATTGGAGCGCGAATATCATTTGTCGTCCATCGATGCGGCGCATTTAACCCGCGACCGCGACACCGCGGATTACTTTGAAAATGTATGCGCGCAAACATCAGCGGACGCCAAGACCGTTGCCAACTGGATGCTTGGCGAGCTGAGCGCGGCCCTGAACCACGCCGCACTGGAAATCAGCGACTCTCCGGTGGATAGCGTTCGCTTGGCCAACCTGCTTGACCGAATCAACGATGACACTATTTCCGGTAAAATCGCGAAACAAATATTCACGTTATTATGGGAATCTGGGAACTCTGTGGATCAAGTGATCAATGACCATGGCTTAAAACAAATTACCGATACTGGCGCAATAGAAGCCATAGTCGATAACATCCTACGGGAAAATTCGGCTCAGGTTTCACAATACAAAGCAGGCAATCAAAAGATATTTGGGTTTTTTGTAGGCCAGGTTATGAAACAAAGCGGTGGTAAAGCCAATCCAAAACAAGTAAACGATTTATTACGCAATAAACTCGACTAACCCGTAAAAGTGTTGTACAAAGTAATCGTGGGCCCGTAGCTCAGCGGGATAGAGTACCTGGCTTCGAACCAGGTGGTCGGGGGTTCGAGTCCCTCCGGGCTCGCCATTTATGGTGCTTCGCGTCTTTTTTTCCCTGAACGGCATATATGTCGCGGGCGCAGAAACGACCATCGTCGTCACTTTTTTCATCGCCTATGTTCCCGCAGATTGTCCTCGCATCATCATCGTCATCGCGCAAAAAAATTCTAGCGCGACTGCACATTGATTTTACCGCCGCGCCTCCGGACATTGACGAGACGCCGCACGCCGGTGAGATGCCGCAAGATTTAGTGCGCCGCTTGGCGGTCGCAAAAGCGCGCGCGGTCGCGGCGCAATTCCCGCACGCATTGATCATCGGCTCCGACCAAGTCGCCGAGTTGAATGGCGGCAAAATAATAGGCAAGCCACGCGACCATGACGACGCGGTGGCGCAGTTGAAAAACGCATCGGGCGCGACGCTCACGCATTACACCGGCGTCGCGTTGTTGAACACAAAAACCGGCAACCTACAATCCGAGGTGGACGCGTTTGAAGTGGCGTATCGAAAACTCAGCGATGAGCAAATACATAATTATCTCGAAGCCGCGCAACCGTATGACAGTTGCGGCAGTTTAAAAGTCGAAGGAATCGGCATCGCCATGTTGAAACGGTTAAGCGGAAATGACCCCAATACCTTGCTTGGGTTGCCGCTGATAAAACTCATCCCCATGCTGGAAGCCGAAGGCGTGCGCTTGATTTGAGCCGCGCAAAATCGAAAATCCGTCGCCACAATATTTATGGCACAAGATTTATAGTGCCAGATTTATAGCGTCGGATTTATGACACCGTATCCGCGCCGCCTGAAATTTGCGCTTTTCGTATTCGATTGATGCGGTCGCGCACCGAAGCGGCCGCTTCAAACTCCAGATTCCTGGCATAGGCGTACATTTCCTTTTCGAGTTTTCTCAGCAACCTGCCGAGTTCTTTAGGCGACTGTCGATAATACTCTTCGGCATCTTCGGCAACTTTATCCCGGTCTGGCATATCATTCCACGATGAATCGTTTGCGGTCACGCCATCGATAATATCCTTAACCGGCTTGACAATGGATTTGGGCGTGATGTTGTTTATCTCATTGTAAACGCGTTGTTTTCGCCGCCGCCGGTCCGTTTCCTGCATCGCTTGCCGAATCGAATTGGTTTCCTTATCTGCATATAAAATCACCCGCCCGTTTATATTTCTGGCGGCCCGGCCAATGGTTTGGATCAGCGAGCGCGTCGACCTCAAAAACCCTTCCTTGTCGGCATCAAGTATCGCCACCAGGGAAACTTCGGGCAGGTCCAACCCTTCCCGGAGCAAATTAATGCCGACCAGCACATCGAATACGCCTTTGCGCAAATCCCGGATAATCTCGACCCGTTCGATGGTGTCGATATCCGAATGCAGATAACGCACCCGAACATTATGTTCATGATAATACTCGGTTAAGTCCTCGGCCATGCGCTTGGTCAAGGTGGTCACCAAAACCCGCTCGTTTAATGCAACTCGCTTGTTTATTTCCGACAGCAAGTCGTCGACCTGAGAATCCACCGGCCTGATTTCCAATTCGGGATCGAGCAAACCGGTTGGCCGCACCACTTGCTCGACCACGCCCGGTGAACGGGTCGCTTCATAAGGCCCTGGCGTCGCCGAAACAAACACCGCCTGCGGCAGCAGGTTTTCGAACTCATCAAATCGCAGCGGCCGGTTGTCCAATGCCGACGGCAATCGAAAACCATATTCAATCAGGGTTTCCTTCCTTGAGCGATCGCCCTTGTACATCGCGCCAAGCTGAGGAATGGTGGCGTGGCTTTCGTCGATGAACACGATGGCGTTATCCGGCATGTAATCCATTAATGTCGGCGGCGGCATTCCCGCGTTGCGTCCGGACAAGTAGCGCGAATAATTTTCGATGCCATTGCAATATCCCAGTTCATGCATCATTTCCAAATCGTATAAAGTGCGTTGTTCGAGGCGCTGGGCTTCGACCAATTTTCCGGCGTCGCGCAACTGCGCCAGCCGTTCGTGCAACTCCAGTTTGATGTCGTCAAGAATGCCGAGGATGGTTTCCCTGGCGGTGACATAATGACTTTTCGGATAAACCGTCACCCGATTGATATGCTGTTCCACCCCGCCGGTCAGGGGATCAAACCTGGAAAGGCTTTCAACTTCATCGCCAAATAATCCAATGCGTATTGCCAGGCGTTCCGATTCCGCGGGATAAACATCAATCACATCGCCGCGCACCCGAAAAGTGCCGCGTCTCAATTCCAGATCATTACGAATGTATTGCAATTCAGCCAGTCGCCGCAGTATTGCCCGTTGATCGATTTGCTCTCCTTTGTTCAAGTGTAAAATCATGCCGTGGTAAGCGGCCGGATCGCCCAAGCCATAGATTGCGGACACCGTTCCGACGATGACCACATCGCGTCTTTCCAATAATGCCTTGGTCGCGGAAAGCCGCATTTGATCGATGTGATCATTGACCGAAGCATCCTTTTCGATAAAGGTGTCCGAGCTCGGAACATACGCTTCGGGCTGATAATAATCGTAGTATGAAACAAAGTATTCAACCGAATTTTCCGGGAAAAAATCCCGCATCTCCGAATAGAGTTGCGCGGCGAGGGTTTTATTGTGAGCAAGAATAAGCGCCGGGCGACCGGTCGCAGCAATGATATTCGCCATGGTGAAGGTCTTGCCTGAGCCCGTTACCCCGAGCAAGGTCTGGAATGCTTCTCCGTTTTGAACGCCATCGATTAGCGCATTGATCGCTTCGGGCTGGTCTCCCGCTGGACTGAACTCGCTGACCAGTTTGTATTTGCCTGAGGTTGTCATCGTTTGATTTTAGCCGAGCGCGCACGGTTAAAAAGAATATTGTGCCTGAGTGCCGCCGGCGACCGAGCAAGGTGATTTTTCCGCAATGACCGCTGGAATGACTGCTGGAATGACTTGACCGAAGCGGGCTCGACAATTAGTATCCGCTTCCTCCGTTCCCCGGTAGCTCAGTTGGTAGAGCAGGTGGCTGTTAACCACCTTGTCGGCAGTTCGAGTCTGTCCCGGGGAGCCAGATTTCGGCAGCCATATCCTCTGCACGCGTTAAACAAATAATCGTTTCGGCGAGACCGTCCCATCCGCAACGACTTCTCCCAAGCCAAGAAATGAATTGTCTTCAGCGTATATTCTAGCCATTCCAGGTTTGGGCGGCTTTAACGTTCGTACCGGCTGGCCCTGACAAAAATAATCGGCTGTTTTTGCAGTCAACGCCACTTTTGGAAGGTGAGCAAGCGCATGATCAGCAGGCAGCAAAAGCCGCTGGCGGTGTTGCGGAGATTCCAACGCCTCCAACTGCTCGAGGGTAACGGCCTGGTCAATGGTGAAGGCGCCGACCGCAACTCGCCGTAACGCATGAACATGGCCGCCGCATCCCAACGCTTGACCCAGATCCATCGCTAAACTTCGAATATAAAACCCTTTGGAACACGATACTATCAGAGTTAGAAAATCTTCCTGAAAATCGATAATGGACAAGTCATAAACCGTGACCCAACGCGGTTGCCGCGGCACCTCGATGCCCTGCCGCGCGAGTTTATAGAGCGGTTGGCCATGGCGTTTAAGCGCGCAATACATGGGCGGAATTTGCTCAATCCGGCCGCGAAATTGTTGCAGGGCTTTTTCGATCTGCGGCAAGGCAGGCAGGGCAGCATTACCCTCCGGCTGCTCGATTATCGTTCCTTCGCAATCACCGCTATCGGTTTTTACGCCCAATTGAATTTTAACCTGGTAACATTTATCCGCATTTAAAAACATCCCCGAAATTTTGGTCGCCTGGCCAAAACAAAGGGGAAGCAGCCCGGTGGCGATTGGGTCGAGGCTGCCGGTATGACCAGCCTTTTGCGCATTAAGCAGTCGTTTCGCTTTTTGCAATGCCTGGTTTGAAGAAAGGCCGCTGGGCTTGTCAAGCAACAGCATTCCATTTACAACATCGCCGTCTCGCCGTCTTCTAGGCGGCATTGTTGTTATTTAGTTTATCGATCAGTTGCGTCAGTTCAACGCCGCGCTGGAGGCTGTGGTCGTATTCAAAGACTAATTTCGGCGTCATTTTCAAGTCAACTTGCTGACTCAATAAATGTCGTAAATATTTAGAGGACCTGTTCAATAATTGTTCTATTTGGCGAGGTTCCAGAGTTTTATCCAGGGTCGAGACATAAACGGTCGATTGCTTCAAATCCCGGCTTACCGTCACCCCGGTAACCGAAACAGAATTGATTCGGCTGTCATTCAACTCCCGCATAATCAGCATCGCGAGCTGGCGTTTTATCAGCTCGGCAACTCGTCGGGTTCGGTCTGTTTCAAACATGGTTTCAGGTTAAATGATGGCTAACTGAGCCCCCATTGCGCTAATGAACCAAGGCGGCCCAAGTGGATTATCGTTTCAATTTCCGCAACCCCATTGCCAAGCCCTGATTTCCAAGTCGGATTCCGGGGCGCTATGGTGTGCGCTTATAGTGTCTGAGCGGTTTCAACAATTTCAAATACTTCGATTTGGTCTCCGACCTTGATATCGTTGTAATCCTTGATGCCGATACCACATTCGTAGCCATTTTTCACTTCAGCCACATCATCCTTGAATCGTCGCAACGAATCGATGGCGCCTTCAAAAATCACCATGTTATCTCGCAGCACGCGCACTGGAAGATTTCGTTTTACCGCGCCTTGTGAAACGAAACATCCGGCAATCGCGCCAATTTTTGGCGCCCGGAAAATATCACGCACTTCAATTAATCCAACATGCTCTTCCTTGGAGATTTTAGACAGCATCCCGGTCATAATCGCTTTTATCGTGTCAATAACATCGTAAATAACATTGTGATAGAAAACGCCGATCTCATTATTTTCGATTAACTTACGCGCCGTCGCATCGGCCCGGACATTAAAACCAATCATGACGGCATCCGCCGCCAGCGCCAGATTCACATCAGATTCGTTGATGCCGCCGACCATGCCGTGAATGACGTTGACATTAACCTCGTCCACAGAAAGTTTTTCCATCGAATCCCGTAATGCTTCCACTGAGCCCTGGACGTCGGCCTTAACCAGCACATTCAAAGTCTTGACCTCGCCTTCTTCCATGCGATTGAACATGCTTTCCAGTTTTGTTTTTTGTTGCTGGGCGAGCTTTAGCTCCTTGGATTTGCCTTGTCGGCTGAGCGCTATTTCACGCGCCTTTCTTTCGTTGCTCACGACCACCAGATCATCTCCCGCAACCGGAACACCGGTCAAACCCTGAATCTCGACCGGCGTTGATGGCCCCGCCTGGCTTGTTTTTCGGCCCTGATCATCAATCAAGACCCTGACCCGACCGGTTTCGCGGCCAGCAAGCACAATATCGCCCGGCTTAAGGCAGCCTTGCTGAACCAGCACCGTGGCAACCGGTCCCCTGCCCTTGTCCAGTCGGGCCTCAACAACCAGCCCGCTCGCATTCCCCGTCGGCTGCGCTTTTAAGTCCGCGACTTCGGCTTGCAATAATACGGATTCGAGCAACTCATCCGCGCCCTGGCCGGTAATTGCGGATACTTCGTTCATTAATACATCACCACCCCATGCTTCCGCGACCACGCCGTGATTCACCAGCTCTTGTCTTACCCGTTCCGGATCCGCTTGCTCTTTGTCGATTTTATTGATGGCCACAATGATAGGCACGTCCGCCGCTTTGGCGTGATTTATCGCTTCAATGGTTTGGGGTTTCACGCCGTCATCCGCGGCCACGACCAATATAATCAAGTCGGTCGCTTTAGCGCCCCGGGCGCGCATGGCTGAAAATGCCTCGTGACCGGGCGTATCCAGAAAGCAAATTTCCTGATCCTTTATCTTAACTTTATAGGCACCGATATGCTGGGTGATGCCGCCTGCTTCGGCGGCGGCGACTTTGGTTTTTCGGAGATAATCCAACAGTGAGGTTTTGCCGTGATCAACATGTCCCATTACGGTCACCACTGGCGCTCGCGGCAGCTGTTCTGTGGCGTCATCCTGGACTATAAACGCTTCGGGGTCGTCCGTAGCCGCAACCTGGGCAACATGCCCCATCTCTTCGACCAGCAATATCGCCGTATCCTGATCAAGAATCTGATTAATCGTCACCATGGAGCCCATGCCCATCATGGCTTTAATCACTTCCCCGGCCTTGATTGACATGGCTTGCGCCAATTCACCCACCGTGATGGTTTCGGGAACATGCACATCGTGAATGACTGGCTCTGTGGGTTTTTCAAAAGCGTGCTGATCCGCTATTGATGAGGAAATATTGCCTGGTTTTCTAAACGGCTGACGTCGAGCTCTATCTTTTCTGCGTTTAGTGGCGTGCAGTTCCTTGCGTCCGGCCCGTTCATTCGATGCGGGCTTGCCGCGTTTGCCTTTTCTGCCTTTTTTCGGTTTGTCATCTTGTTGCTTAGCCGTGCTTTCAGGCGCGGAAGGCGCCGCGGAAACAGACTTATCGGGTGTTTGCTTTGCACTAATTTTAGACGTTGCCAAATCCACCTGAGTGGATTCTGAAAGTTTCTGAGCCGTTTTTTGGGATTCATCTTCGGTGTCGGTCGGCGCATCGGCCTGAATCTCGTCGCCCGGCGTCTGCGGTTTTTGCTGCTGGGATTTTTCGAGTGCTTCTTGCTCAGCATGCAATTGTTTCTGTTCAACCTGTTTCGCTTGCTCCTCCATGACGCGTTTTTGTTCCGCTTCCAACGCCGCGGTTTTTGCTTGCGCCTCGACATGTTGCGCTTCCAATACACTGCGTTTTACGAATGTGCGGCGTTTTTTAACCTCGACATGCACCGTATGCGCGGCCCCCGTTCTGGAAGTCTGCTTGATCTGACCGGTGGTTTTTCGTTTCAACGAGATACGCTCTTTGGACTCCTGTTTCTGGCTTGCATCACCCTTTAGATACTGCAAGAGTTGTATTTTTTCGTCACCCTCAAGCAAGTCGGTCTTGACCTTGCATGATATTCCCGCCTGCTCAAGTTGATTGAGCAGCTTGTCGATACTGATACCGATCTGCTTGGCAAAATCATCTATAGTAATTTGTGACATATCGGCTATATGTTATTAATATTTATAAATAATATTATTCAAACCACGGCGCACGGGCAGTCATTATCAGATCCTTCGCGCGTTGCTCCTCGAGGTCGATAATTTCCAGCACCTCATCCCAAGCGCAATCCGCCAAGTCTTCCATGGTACGCACACCGCCGAGCGCCAAGGCGCGCGCGGTTTCCTCGTCCATGCCAGCCATGCCCAGCAGGTCTTCGCTAGGCTCTTTCTGTTGTTGACTGGCGATGGCGTGGGTCAGCAAGTTATCCTGGGCGCGATTTCGCAACTCATCCACCAGCGTTTCGTCAAACTCCTCGATGTCCATCAGCTCCTGCTTGGGCACATAGGCGATTTCCTCCAGGGAGTTAAATCCTTCCTGGGCCAGAATTTTGGCAATGTTTTCGTCGATGTCGAGTTGGCTCATGAACTTCTGCACCAGCTCCTGTTGTTCAAGGTCTTGTTTTTCCAGCGCGTCCTTATCGGTCATTAAATTGAGTTCCCAACCGGTCAACTCAGATGCCAGCCGCACATTTTGACCGCCGCGTCCAATCGCGCGCGATAAATTCTCCTCGGTCACCACCACATCCATTGATTTCAGGTCTTCATCAACAAATATGGATTCCGCTTCCGCTGGCGCCAGCGCCTGGATAACAAACTCCGCAATATTTTCGGACCAAACTATAATATCAACCCGCTCGCCGGCTATTTCATTGGACACGCTCTGCACCCTCGATCCTCGAATACCGACACAGGCGCCGACTGGATCGATGCTTTGATCATGGGTGCGAACCGATATTTTTGCTCGGGAACCGGGATCCCGGGCCGCGCCCAGAATTTCAATCAGGCCATCGCCCGCTTCGGGCACTTCCAGTTTAAATAATTCAATCAAGAACTGCGGCGATATGCGGGTAAGAATTAATTGCGGGCCGCGTGCTTCCAGGTCTATTTCCTTTAACAATGCACGGATGCGATCGCCGGGCCTAAGTCCTTCTCTGGGGATCATTTCATTTTTCGGCAACAACGCTTCCGCATCGCCTAAATCCACGATAACGTTACCGTGTTCAAGGCGTTTTACGGTGCCGGAAATCAGCGTCCCGAATTTGTCTTTATAGCGTTCCGCAATCTGGTGTCTTTCAGCCTCCCTGAGTTTTTGCCACATCACCTGCTTGGCGGCCTGGGCCGCGATGCGCCCAAACTCCACTTTCTCCATCGGCTCTTCTATCAGATCTTCCACATTAAGTTCTGGGTCGCTTTCGCGTGCTTCGGTCAACGGAATTTGCTGGTCCGGAAACTCCACTTCGGCGTCATCGGCGATAACCTCCCACACCCGGTAGGAATCATACTCTCCGGTATCCTGATGGATGCTCACCCGCGCGTCAATATCACCCGAATGCCACTTCTTGGTGGCGGTGGCCAAGGCCGCTTCGATGGCGCTAAAAATAATCTCTTTATCGAGATCTTTCTCCCGGGAAACACTTTCCGCCATCAATAAAATTTCATTACTGGTAATCGCCATAATTTATCGACATCCACTTAACATTCAAATCGGTTGCAATTGAGCTGACTCCATATCGCGATAAGGCAACGGATAACGCTCGCCATCAACTTCCAACACCACTGATTCATCGCCAGCCTCGACCATCTGGCCGGTAAATCGCCGCCGTCCAAAAATGCGGGCTGCCATTACAATTCTGGCTTTATCTCCCACAAACCGCTTGAAATGGTCAGGCTTTACCAGAGGCCGCTGCAATCCGGGCGAGGACACTTCCAACAAATAGGCTCCGCTTAACGGGTCTTCGATGTCCAATACGGCGCTCAACTGCCGACTTACCGAGGCGCAATCACGCACCTGAATACCGCCTGGCGCATCGATATAAACCCGTAGCACGGCGTCTTTGCCCTGGCGAGTCATCTCCAGGTGCAACAACTCATAACCCAGGTTTTCCACCGGCGGTTCAAGCACCGCTCTCAATTTTCCGGTCACACCACGCATCATGCACACTCACCTTACAAAAACACACAAAAAATGAGCCATTGGCCCAGGCAGCATAAATCATTCAATCGGCTGCTCATTAAAAGCAAACCGCGCAAAAGCAAAACCCGCAAAAGCAAAACCCCGCAAACTGCGGGGTCGTACCAAACTGGTTAAAATTTGCCAGTAAAAAATGCCAGTAAAAAATACCAGCCAAATATGGTAGCGGGGGCAGGATTTGAACCTACGACCTTCGGGTTATGAGCCCGACGAGCTGCCAGACTGCTCCACCCCGCATTAAAGTCGTGGATTCTACCTTATTCGTGGCCTTTGTTTCAACCCATTAGAGGGAGTCTTTTTATGAATTATGAACTATTTTGTTGACTCCCCTATAAACAGCCCGGCCTCAAACGATTAGAAACTGCTTAAAATTTCCGCTTGGTCGAATATCCTGGGTCATCCATATGACCCTATTGCAGGCCACACGCTGCCATACTAAGGCAATGGCTTCTTTCGTAGCACTGCGCCTTTCGCGGAATCTTCAATGTCATACCCCAATTCGGCAATCTGCTCCCTGAATTTGTCTGCTTCGACCCAGTTTCGGGCTTGCCTCGCTTGTGTCCGCAACGCCATTAACGTTTTAACGGTGTCCGGAATTTCCAGCACAACGGGCCGCCAGTTCGCCAAATCAAAACCGAGAATTTTGTCGCATTCAAGTATCGTAGCCTTTTTTCTGGCCGGGGCAAGATTGCTTTTAACCAGGTTCCATATCACCGCCAGCGCCTTGGGCGTGTTTAAGTCGTTATAGACTTCGTGGCGAAACTGCTGCAGATATTGATCGTCAGGGTTGTCCGGCTCACCCCAGGCGTGTACTGCCGCGCGCAATCGATTCAATGCGGTTTCCGCGCCATTCAGGCTTTGCCAGGTGAACTTGAGATCGCCGCGATAATGGGCGGTCAAGCAAAGATAGCGATAACTGAGTGGGTCATGGCCGCGCTCAACTAAACTCGCCAAGCGCAAAAATTCGCCGTCCGACTTGGACATTTTGGCTTGATCGGTCTCAAGGAAATAGCCATGCAGCCAGAAATTTGCCAATTGAGTGCCATAGCATACTTGCGCTTGCGCGATTTCGTTACAGTGATGCACCGTAATGTGGTCTTTGCCGCCGCAGTGTATATCAAACATTTCTCCAAGATACTTGACCGCCATGGCAGAACATTCAATGTGCCAGCCAGGAAAACCGCGCGCCCACGGGCTGTCCCATTCCATTTGCCTGGCCGCATCCTTGCGACTGAATTTCCACAGCGCAAAATCCGTGGTGTTGCGTTTTTCACCGATATCAACCCGTTGACCGGCGTTTAACCCGGCAACATCGAGTCGCGCCAGGTATCCGTAGTTTTCGAGTTTTGAGGTATCGAAATACACCCCGTCAGTGGTGATATAGGCAAACCCCTTTTTTTCGATTGCCCTGATGGCGCTGATTTGTTCGGCAATATGGTCGGTCGCCCGGCACCATATATCCGGCTGCAGAATATTAAGATGAACCAGATCTTGCTTAAACGCTTCGGTATAAAGCAGCGCAATTTCCCAAGCGGTCTTGCCGGCCTTTTTCGCGCCTTGCTCGATTTTATCCTCGCCGGTATCCGCATCGGAAGTGAGATGCCCGACATCGGTGATATTGACCACGTGGGTAACCTCGTAGCCGAAGAATTCCAGTGTTCGGCGCAGCGTATCCTCAAAAATATAGGTGCGTAAATTACCGATATGGGCGTAATCATACACGGTCGGGCCGCAAGCATAAATTCTTGCCCGATTGCCTTTAATCGGCTCGAATTCACGCAGACTGCGCGAATAGCTGTCGTACAACTTTATTTTCATGGGTTGCGCCTAAATGCTCAAAATGCTTTGCTGATCAAGATCGTATCAAAATAGTGTCAAAATAATATCAAAATAATGTCATGGGGGGTCGGAGCACGGTCGGATTATGGTCGGCGATGGTATAATATTCTGGCCTTGCATTCCATTTTTTGATGCCTGCGCCTGATGAACTTGAGAAAAATATTACACACGACGATGCCCATACGATGACTATCGCATTCATTTCCGACTTGCATTTAGATCCGGTGCGACCAGAGTCAACCCAGTGGTTCAAGGAATTCATGAGTCATTCAATCGACCGGCTAAGTCGACTTTATATTTTAGGTGATCTGTTCGAAGTCTGGATTGGGGATGACGGCCGGGACACCCTGGGCCAGGGCGCCGTAGAAAATATAATCAAGGCAACGGTGCATGCCGGACTGGATATATTTTTTATGCATGGCAATCGGGATTTTCTGGTCGGCAATGATTTCGCAAAACGCACCGGCTGCAAAATACTCCCGGACCCCACGCTGATTACGCTGGACTCAAAACAAGTGTTGCTGACCCACGGCGACGCCTTGTGCACTGACGATATCGAACACCAAACCGCGCGCCAGGAAATGCTGACTGCCAAATGGAAAATGGCGTTTCTGAATAAACCCGTCAACCAAAGAATGGATACCGCCCGGTCAATGCGGACACAAAGCGAGACTTCCAAAAAAACCAAGAGCATGGCGATGATGGATGTTAATCAGCAACAGGTTGAAAAAGTCATGCGTGAACACGGCGTGCTGACCATGATACACGGGCACACCCACAAGCCCGCAGTGCATGAATTTAGCCTGGATGGCGCGCCGGCAAAACGCTACGTGCTTGGCGATTGGTACACGCAAAAGAGCGTGCTGTATTACGACCATGGCGGTTTTGCGCTGCGCGGATAAGCATGGCGGCAATCGCTAATCATACCATCCTGACGTTGGTTTTCAGCGATGCCTGAGTTCAAGCAGGTACATCACCATGGCGTGTTCTTCGGCGCCAAATTTAAAATGATAGGCGTCCGACAACTTCTCGACCGCCTGTATTTGGTCAAGGTTGTCCCGAAATACCGCGTTAAACTGGTATAAATTAAAATCAACAATGCGGTATTGAAATCCATATTTCTGTAACAGATTTTCTGTGCGTTGCGCGCCCAACATCGAAACTTGCATCAAATAGGCGGCCCCCTCTTTGGCAAGATAGTTATCCAGATTCTTTATAAAATGATCCAGCAGATTCCTGCCCCAGTAATCTATATCTCGGTGACCGCTAACCTGGCCTCTAGGGTTGGTCGGCATCTGGTAAAGGCTGGCCACAATCACGTCAAATTTGTTGTCCGGCATAAACGAGTACAAATCAGCGGCGACCCCGGTCATCTTGTCCGCAACGCCGTTGCGAAATGCATTGGTTAAGGTGTTCTCAACCGCTGCCGGCTGAATATCCACCGCGGTCACGCCAGCGGCCCCGTTCAATGCCAATTGAATGGCCAGGATACCGACGCCGCAGCCGACATCCAGGCAGGATTTGGATTCTCCAATGCCGCTGTTAAACAGGTATTTCCAGATCAAATAACTGCCTTGAGTGGGCACGAACACGCCCGGATCGACGGTAATTTCGGGGAATGGCAACGGAAATAACTGGCGACCTTTCTGGTCGGTCCAATTTTTTACTGCGCCTAAGGCCGCATTCTGGCGCACTTCAGATAACCGACCGGTAGCAGACAATTTGCGCACGGCTTTTTTTGCCGGGCGGCCTCTCGATATACCGCTTAATTTTTCAGCAACCAGTTTGATTTCGGCTGGACCAACCCCGCAGCACCCGCCAATCAACTGCGCCCCTTCCGCTCGCCACCCAAGCGCAAGGTCGGCAAACTTCTCGGCATTCATTTGACCATCGAACTGCCATCCGGCCTCGGCATAGCGGCCGACATTGGGATACACCCCAAGCGGCAAACTTGTGAAATCCCGCAGCCACGATAACGTGCCTTCGACTCTGTTGACCGGCAAGCAGTTGATCATCAATGCCTCAACACCCATGCGTTCCAGCGACTGGGCAAGCCGACCGAATCGATCGCCTTCCGGCCCGCCCCAAAGCTGTCCATGAATGCCGCACACCCCTTTGCGGCAGCGGCGAAATGAAACCCAGACCGGCCACCCGCTTTCAATGAGCATTTCAATGGTTGCAAACGTAAGATTGTCCTCGATCAGCGAAAGCGTCTCGAACAAGACCAGGTCCGGCGGGGTGTCCTCGAATATTTTCAACAACAGTTCAACGGTGGCCTGTTGATCGCGCGTTTCTATTTCCCCGCCGATGCTGAAGGCGACGGCCGCGGTGGCATGCCGGTGACTAGTCGCAATCGCTTTTCTGGGGAATTCAATGGCATCCCGGGCCAGGTCCATCCAGTGAATCGGTCGAGCCACGTGGATATCATAGTCCGCGGTGTAGGAAGGCGCATCCAGAATAGAGTAGGTATTGGTGGTCAGAATTTCAGCGCCCGATTGCAGATACCTTTGGTGGACATCCAGCACCGATTCAGGCGAAATATGCAAGGCATCGAACCCCCAATGGGTCTCATCGCTCAATCTAATCTGACCGACCCCGGATCGCTGTAATTCGGTTGCGATAGCACCATCCAGAATAACGCATTGATCATTCTCGATTTGATTCAGGATATAAGCGTAACCAGAACTGTGTTTCATATCGTTATGTCCGCAGGTTGAATTTGTGTAAGCGCACACCCGTTAATTCTGTGCGCCTCAGGGGCAAAGTTTTAAGCGCGTTTTTCCTGTATATCGGTTATTTCTGAAAGATCCAGTTCGTTCTTCTCCTGATCCTGATTCTGATCCTGATCTTTCGCTGTATCATTACGCTTGCGGTCCACCATGCACAGGTATTCCGGGGTAACATCTCCAGTAATATATTTGCCATCAAAACAGGAGGTATCAAACTGTTTGATATTTGGATTACATTGAGCGACCGCCGTGATTAAGTCATCGAGTTTCTGGTAGATCAATTTATCCGCGCCAATCTCAGCGCAAATCTGCTCATGGGTTCTATTATTTGCAATCAATTCCATCGTCGATGGCATATCGATTCCGTAAACATTGGGGTAACGCACCGGCGGCGCCGCGGAGGCAAAATACACTTTTTTCGCCCCGGCTTCCCGCGCCAGCTCAATAATTTTTTGCGAGGTGGTGCCGCGCACGATGGAATCATCGACCAGCAAAACCGTTTTGCCGGTGAATTCTGAGGCGATCGCATTCAGTTTTTGCCGCACTGATTTTTTTCGCATCGCCTGACCCGGCATGATGAATGTTCTGCCGATATAACGATTTTTGATGAAGCCTTCGCGATAGGGAAGTTTCAGCACTTTTCCCATTTCCAGCGCAGCCGTTCTGCTGGTATCCGGAACCGGAATAACGACATCAATATCGCGCTGCGGCCATTCCTGTTTTATTCGATGCCCCAAACGCTCTCCCATATAAATTCGCGTTTGGTAAACCGGAATATCGTCGAGTATGGAATCGGGTCTGGCCAGATACACATACTCGAAAATACAGGGCGCCTGGTTGGTCCGGCTCGCACAAATTGAATGATGAACCTTTCCTTCAATATCGATCAGCATAACTTCACCGGGTCGTATATCCCGCGCTCGCTGATAACCCAAAACATCCAGCGCCACACTTTCCGAGGCAACCATATACGAGGTCCCGGCATCGGATTTTTTAGCGCCATAAACCAGCGGGCGGATGCCGCAGGGGTCTCTAAACGCGACAATCCCGACCCCCACTATCATCGCCACCACCGCATAAGCCCCCTGGCAACGGCGTATCACGCCGCCCACTGCGGCAAAAATATCTTGCGGCGCGGCCGGCAGACTTGATTCGCCAACCGCCGCTTGAAGTTCGTGGGCAAAAACATTCAGCAGGATTTCAGAATCCGACGAGGTGTTAAGCTGTCTTAAATCCTGCTTGAACAAGTCATGCCTGAGTTCATCCGCATTGGTTAAATTCCCGTTATGCGCCAGCGCGATTCCAAATGGCGAGTTCACATAAAACGGCTGGGCTTCGGCGCGCGAGTCGTTGCCCGCGGTGGGATAACGCACATGCCCCACTCCCATGGTTCCTTGCAACTGCACCATATGGCGGGTATGAAAAACATCCCGCACCAAGCCATTGTCCTTGCGCAAATAAACCCGGTTGCCGTCGCTGGTCATGATGCCTGCCGAATCCTGGCCACGATGCTGCAGCACGGTCAGGCTGTCATACAGCGCCTGGTTCGCGCGCTCGTTGCCGAGAAGGCCTACCAATCCGCACATAAATTCACGTCAACCAGGGACCTTGTTCAAGCAATCTTTGGGGTCACAAATTCAGCGATATCCGCAGGCAGCAGCGAGCGAATAAAGTCCGTGACCGGGTTGAAATAGCCGGCCAACAGCGAATCGTGCCACCATGGCTGAGACATCAAGTCCATGAAGGTAGCGCCCAATATCAGCGTCGCCACGATAATAATGCCGCGCATCAGGCCAAACAGCGCGCCGAGCGAGCGATCCACGCCGGAAATCCCGGTGATGGAAAGTATTCTGTGGATTAAATGACTGAGCATGGAAATTAAAATCAGCGCCACCACAAATATTGCGGCGAAGGCGGCGACCGTTCTTAACGGTGGCTGATCAATATAGGATTGCAGATAAATTGCGCCTGCGGTTGCATAAGTGTAAGCGATCCATAAGGCGACAATCCACGAGAACAACGACAATGCTTCGCGGATAAATCCTCTGAATAATCCAATAATCAATGAAATCGAAACGATGGCGACGATGGCAATATCAACAACATTCATTAAATTGATACATTCAGGTTGTCAGGCAGGTTGTCATGAAATATCTCGCTGAAACCGCAACCAGGAATTTTCTGTTTGGTTAAAAACAGGTGTCGACAGTGAATGCTATCAATCAATTTCAACCATGCCTTAAAATTTATCACTGACTTTATCACCTGGAAGTTACCGCTTATGCTTCATGCTTATGATTGACGCTTATGATTGACGCTTATGATTGATTTGAGGAATGGCATTTGTCAGGACGAGTGTTCGGTCACATAACCTTTTTCGCCGATGATGGCTTTGAGGCGCAGGCTGACTTTTTCGGCGGCCGCCCTTCTTGTATAAGGCCCGAGCCATATTCGTGTGGCCATCCCCAAGGTGGTTTGCACCTGAGTATGTCGGGCCTGGAATCCATGATTACTGAGCAACGCAGAGACCGAATCCACATTTTCTGCATCGGCATAAGTGCCGACACGCACGCTCCATCCGTCCTGGGACATGTCGTCGGCGGAAATGTCCTGCGCCGACGGGACGGGCGGTTGCGGTGAAGCGATGGTTTTAGGCGCGGTCAACCCGAAAGCGGAATCCGAATTTGACTTTTTATCGGCGGTGAGCACCAGGCGTCCGGCGGTGGCCGATGCAGCGTTAATGGACACCTCGGTTTTTTGCAGTTTGGCTTGCTCCAGGTTCACTGTGTCAAGATTCAGCGGTTGTAGTGTGGTTTGCAAAGTCTGGGAGTCGTCATCATGATGATTGAGTTTCGCGTTGCCCTGGCTTTCCGGCTCTTTCAACAAAACAGAAATCACGATCACCGCCAACGCAACGATAATGACCGCGCCGGTTAAGCGGTGTTTCATTTTATACTGCGGCTGAATTTTTGTATTCGATCTAAACATGGTCATGGGCGACGGGCAACCGATCGTTTATCGCGCTAAAGCAGTTAATCCAGGTTTTTTGTCTTTCCAGACACAGGCTGTGGATTAGTCTCATGATTAAGCCATGTCCCATTTGAACGGGTATCGGCGCATTTAATTGGTTTGCTCAAGGTGGTTGATTATATCACCGACTGTATAAAATGACCCAAAGATTACCACTCTATCCTCGGCCTTCGCTTGCTCCATTGCGGCTAAATACGCATCGACAGGATTGCGCCTGACTACCCACTTTGGGTGTTTGGTCGGGTGTTTGGCCGGGCGTTTGACAAGTTGCTTGAACTGATCGGCTAACTGCTCGCCGGTTTGCCCTCTTGCGCCGCTCAAGGACGCTAAAAACCAATAATCCACCTGCGCCATCATTGGCTTGATAATTTGATCGAGGGCTTTGTCAGCCAACACGCCAATGACGGCATAGGTTTTTCCAGCGCACTCCCGGCCGTCGAGAAATCGGGCAAGTTCGATGGCGGAATCCCGATTATGCGCAACATCAACGATGACTTCCGGGCAATGATTGGATCGGTCAGCCATCACCTGACACCGGGCGGTTAGCCTGGCTCGGCTCAGGCCTTGGGTCAGATCTGCGACGGTTACCCCGGTTTTGCCGCTGGTCAACGCCAACGCAGCCACCACTCCGCCGAGGTTGGCAATTTGATGATTGCCGTTAAACGGAGCGACTAACGAACGGATGCAACGCCAATCTTGCGGAATTTCAGCATGACTGCTTTTCCACCGCAGCCGGCCGCCGTTTTCTGTCTCAGTGGCGATTTGTTCAATCGAATAGTCGCGCTCGGCCGCGATCACCGTGGCATTTTGCTGCTCCGATATGGCCAACACACTGTCTGGAATATTCGGGTCGGAACAAACAACAATGCCCTCGCGCTTGATGACGCCCGCTTTTTCCGCCGCGATGGATTCCCGATCCGAACCTAGCCATTGCTCATGATCAACGCCGATGGAAGTCATCAAGACCAGATCGTTATCCACCATATTAACCGCATCGAGGCGCCCGCCCATGCCCACTTCCAGTATCGTAATATCGACCTTATGCTGTTGAAAAACCAGCAGCGCCGCCAACGTCCCGAACTCAAAATAGGTCAGCGGGATGCCAGCCCTGGCTTGTTCAATCCGAGCAAAGGTTTGGCATAACTCTTCATCGGTCGCTTCTGCGCCATCGATTTTTATGCGTTCATTGAAGCGCACCAGATGAGGAGAGGTATAGCTTCCGGTGCGCTTGCCAGATTGTTGGAACACGCCATCCAGCATGCTCACACAAGAGCCTTTGCCATTTGTCCCGGCCACGACCAGCGTGAAATTCGCGCACTCGCCCTCGAGATTATTCCAAACCCGAGAAATACGATCCAGCGTAAGGTCTATGCTACGCCAGTGTTGATTCTGGATATGTTCCAGCCATTTTTTCAGGTCGAAATACATGTCGGAATACATGTCGAAATCCGGATCTAAATCCGGGTATGCGGTGTTCAATTAATATTTCCCATTGTCCACTAACCCACATGACCATACACATGACCATACACATAACTTGGCCACGCAAAGGGTTACTTATCTGAGGCCGGCAGCAACTCGCCTTCCACCACATTCCGATCATTCCCGGCCCGATCATTCCCGGCTCGGTCATTCCCATACGGTGGCTCGGAATTTGAGTGAGCCCGGGTACTGAACCCAAGTTTTTCGAGCAGCAAGTAAATTTCCTGTTTCATTTTTGATCGATCAACAATCATGTCAATGGCGCCATATTCAAGCAAGAACTCCGAGCGCTGAAACCCATCGGGCAAGGTTTCTCGAACGGTTTGTTCAATCACCCGGGGGCCGGCAAACCCCACTAACGCCTTGGGCTCGGCAATAATAATATCGCCCAACATCGCCAGACTGGCTGACACGCCACCCATTGTGGGATCGGTCAGGACTGAAATATAGGGAATGCCCTGTTGCCGAAGTTTGGAAATCGCGGCCGCGGTTTTTGACATTTGCATTAAGGAAAAAAGCGCTTCCTGCATTCTCGCCCCGCCGCTGGCGGTGAAACTAATCAGCGGTTGATGATTTTCGAGACTATGGTTGGCCGTCTGAACAAATCGCTCACCGACCACAGAGCCCATGGAGCCGCCCATAAACTTGAATTCAAAGGCCACGGCACAAACGCTTAATCCGTTAATCCGTCCAGTCGCCGCCAGCAGCGCTTCGGACAATTTACTGGCCTTGCGCGCTTCCTGCAATCGATCTTTATACCTCTTTTTATCCTTGAACTTAAAAATATCGACCGGCATGACATTTTCGGCTAACCACTGGATTGAACCCTGATCGAAAAACGATTCCAGCCGCTCTTGCGCGCCCATGCGCATATGGTGGTTGCATTTCGGACAAACCTGCAGGCTGTGTTTAAGCTCCACGCCATACAGCACTGCCTGGCAGGCAGTGCATTTGTTCCACAACCCTTCAGGGACACCCTTGCGCCCTATTTTGCGGACGGTTTTTATTTTTGGCGGCAGTATTTTATCAAACCAATTCATATCGTTGTGTCTTGTTATTAATGTTATTTATGGTATCTATTGACTTTGGCGATTGACATTTTGACAAAATGCACGCATTTTTGCTGGCGCTTTCACGCCCTCAGTTTCCACTCCGCTGCTGACATCGACGCCATAGGGAGAGGCCGCGGCAATGGCGGCCTGAACATTGTCGGTGCTCAAGCCGCCAGCAAGAATGATCGGTTTTTGGCCGCCATACTGCGCCCGACCCCAGGCAAATGATTTTCCGGTGCCGCCGTAGCGATCGGATATATGGCTATCGAGCAGCAATCCTGCGGCATCTTGATATTGTTTTTCCAGCGCCAGTAAATCCGTGGATTCGGCTACGCGTATGGCTTTGATATAGGGTATCCCAAAACTTGCGCAATAAGCCGGAGTCTCATCGCCATGAAATTGCAGATAGTCCAAATGCACCGCGCTTAAAATACGGTCCATTACCTGTTTTTCGGGATTAACGAATACCCCGACCTGGGCCACAAACGGCAGTGCTGTTCGATTAATTTCAATGGCTTGATCAAGGGTTAAATAACGACTGCTGCTGGGATAAAACACCAACCCAATCGCATCCGCGCCGGCATCAACCGCATAGCGGGCAATTTCCGGGCTGGTGATTCCGCAAATTTTTATTCGGGTTCGCAACGATTTTATTCCGGGTGGCTTTCAAGTCATTCTACCAAAATCGACATGCCTCGGGCGGATTCGGCAAGCCGAATTTCGCATCGTAATCCACCGACACAAAGTACAAGCCATCGGCCACCGCGGTTACCCCGCCTATTTTGCGGTCGCGGCTTTCCAATATTTGTTGCGCCCAGTGCACCGATTCCAGACGCTCGCCAATGCGCATCAGCACGCCGACAATATTTCGCACCATGTGCTGCAAAAATCCGTCCGCAGTAATATCCATCCAAATCCAGGGACCTGACTGCTCCAGGGTAAGTTGGCATACCTCTTTTACCGGATCTTTGCTTTGGCAACCGGCGGCGCGGTAGGCGCTAAAATCGTGTCGCCCAACCAAGTCCTTGGCCGCGCGTTGCATCAGGAATAGATCCAGCGCGGTATAATGCCAGGCGACCAGACCGTGCAGATAGCTTGGACTGACTGGTCTATTCAATATCACATAGCGGTAGCGCCGCTGTCTCGCGCCAAATCGGGCATGAAAATCGTTGCCCACCGGGCGCGTCCAAACCAACGAAATATCGTCCGGGAGATGAGTATTAACGCCGCGCAACCATTCATTTTGAGTGCGCTCGCGCTGAGTATCGAAGTGAATAATCTGCCCGATGCCATGTACCCCGGTATCGGTGCGCCCTGCGCTCAGCACCGTGATCGGTTCATCGGCGACCTTGCTGATGGCGTTTTCGACTGCCTGTTGTACGGATGGAGAATGTGCCTGCCGCTGCCAGCCGCAATAGTTGCGACCGCAATATTCTACGCATGCCGCCAGCCGAATCATTGAAAATAAGGGTCGAGCGCCTTGCTGATAGTCTAACTAACGCGCCGAACGGCGATCGGAAAAAGCCTGATTGAGCGTGCCGGCATCCATATACTCCAATTCTCCGCCTATCGGCATGCCGCGGGCGAGTTGCGTTATCCGCGCTGATTTTCCTTGCAGCAAGTCCAGTAAAAAATCCCCTGTGGCCTGGCCTTCCAGAGTTAAATTGGTCGCTAGAATAACTTCTTCAATGGTGTTGTCGGCAATCAGTTTTAATAACCGAGTGATGCCCAATTGATCCGGGCCAATGTCATCCAGCGGCGATAAATGTCCCATCAACACAAAGTACATGCCGCGATAAATTCTGGCTTGCTCAATGGCCTCCAGGTCGGCCGGCGTTTCAACCACGCACAGTATTTTGGCATCGCGCTTCAAAGAACAACATATTTCACAAAGCGCCGATTCGCTAAAATTATTGCACTGATGGCAGTGGTTGACCCGAGATAACGCTTGTCGGATTGCTTCTTCAATTTGGCGCGCGCCTTCGCGGTCTCTTTCCAGCAAATGAAAAGCCATTCGTTGAGCGGACTTCGGGCCAACGCTGGGCAGACGCTGAAGCGCTTGTTTTAAGTCCTCTATGGAACGCGGGTCTGCCATTAAAAGGGTGGCGTCAGGCCGGGAATATTCAGTCCTGAAGTCAGCCCGCCCATTTTGTCCTGGGTCGCTTTCTCAACCTTCCTGACCGCGTCGTTAAATGCGGCGGCAATCAAATCTTCGAGCACTTCTTGGTCCTCGCCCATGAGTTTAGGATCAATGGCGGAATTGATGGCAACCTTCTTTACATCGTGGCGACAGCTCATCGTGATCTCGACCAGCCCGGCCCCGGATTGGCCGGTCACTTCCATGCCGGCAAGTTCCTCCTGCGCTTTTTGCATATTTTCCTGCATCGCCTGAGCCTGCTTCATGATATTGCCGAGTCCGTTTTTCATGGCGCCACCTGATTAATCGTGCTTGCGTTATTCATCTTATGCTTCACTCGTTATGCCCCATTCGTTATGCTTGATGCTAACCCGGCTTTATCGATTGGTTAACAATTTCCGCATCAAACAGGTCCACCAGTTCCTGGACATTGGCATCGTGGATAAATGCCTGGCGTGCGGCAGATGCTTTTTCTTTTTGTTGCCGGGTTAATTGTTGAGTCGGGGTCTCGATCTCATGGTCAGCATCACTGAGATCGTCAATTTCGACGTTAAACTGTATATCCAGCGACAAATTATCTTTGCAATGCTGTTCAATTTTCTGCAGCCGACCGTTGTTAAACAGGCGACTGCTTGCGGAATCCAGAGTCAGGTTGACGATTTTGCCGTCCACCGACTTTGGCACCATATTCATAAGGATTTCCTTTGAAATCCCGCCAAGACCGGAACTATTTATGAAGCTCTGCCAGCCGTCTGCCTGCATGAATTTCTGAATGTCTATTATTGCGGGCGTGGTCGAGGACTTGCCGATTTGTTGTCGAGGCGCTGCGCCACAGTCAGCTTTCGCGGCTTCCGCATTGTTTGAGATTATCGGCTGCGCCTTATTCGCTTGCTCAGGTTTTTCTTGCACATGACTTTCTTGCTCAGGTTTTTCTTGTTTAGGCGAGGTAATCTTTTCAGTGGGCGACACCTTTGGTCGCGCTGTTGAGGCATCGTTAGCGCCATCGCGCCGCCGCGGCTGGAATGCCAACATCCGAATTAACGCCATTTCAAACCCCGATCTCGGATCCGGGGCAAAATCAAAATCGCGCTTGCCCATTATCGCGATTTGATAGAGCAGTTGCAGGGTTTCCGCGTCAACGCTTTCGGCAAGGCCGCCAAGGTCAGCGCTATCAATGCCCTTCCATTCTACCGCTTGTGGGCTTACCTGAAACAACGAAACATTATGGATCAAGGTTAATAATTCATCCACAGCCGACCCATAATCCACAGAGCGTTCGGCCATTTGAGATATGGTTTCCAATACCCCGTCCGCTTGATTTCGGATAATTTGCGTCAACAGTTGAACAGTAAACTGATCATCCACCATTCCGAGCATTGCTCTCACTTGCTCAGAGCCTATCTCGCCATTGCTGAATGCAATCGCTTGATCGAGCAAACTCAACGCATCGCGCACACTGCCATTCGCAGAGCGCGCCAATACCATCAATGCGGATGATTGGTATTTGATTTTTTCCGCATCCAGAATTTTTTCCAACTGAGCGGACAAGCGACCGAGGTCCACCGATTTAAGATTGAACTGAATGCAACGGGACAAAATAGTGGTCGGCAGTTTTTGCGGATTGGTAGTCGCCAGCAAAAACTTGACATGCTCAGGCGGCTCTTCCAACGTCTTCAACAGCGCATTGAAACTATGAATTGACAGCATATGCACTTCGTCGATCAGGTAAATTTTGTAACGCCCCTGAGTCGGCGTATATTGAACATTATCAAGCAGCTCGCGGGTGTCGTCGACCTTGGTCCGGGATGCGGCATCCACCTCGATTAAATCGACGAAATTTCCTTGGTCAACCCCGTTGCAAGCCACGCATTGGCCACAAGGATCCGCGCTTACGCCGGTAGCGCAGTTCAATGCCTTGGCAAAGATTCTGGCAAGGGTGGTTTTTCCTACGCCACGGGTGCCGGCAAATAAAAACGCATGATGAACCCGTTGATTATTTAAGGCATTGCTGAGCGCGGAAACCACATGCGCTTGCCCGATCACTTCGGAAAATATTTTTGGGCGCCATTTTCGGGCAAGGGCTAGGTAACTCATTATTTTTTTATCCGCAGATGTCGCAGATTTTCACAAATTGAATGCTATTATTTTTTTATCCGCAGATGTCACAGATTTTCACAAATTGAATGCTATTACTTTTTTATTTGCGTTATCTGCGACATCTGCGGATGCCTTGAGGTGGCGGATCCGGCGTACCTTACCCTGACACCCGAAATTGTTGCTGCGGCTGCTTCCTTCCGGACCTGACCGGGTTGACAACGCATCGTCGCCAAGGAGACACGCTTTCACCGCCATAGATGAAACAACACCTCACGCGCCTGATTGATTAAAATCAGGACGCATCCTATTGTATTCAATTTACGGATACTCTGGAACAGTTAATCGACATTAAATCGTCAAATCATTCAATAGCGATGAAATTCACCGCCCCATTTTCTGATTCATCTCCGAAACGTCGTGCGATTCGCGAGCGCTACCATGCCGATGAAACAGAATGTGTCGATCAATTATTGGATTCGATAAAGGTCAGCGAAAACCAGCAAAAAAGCATCGCACAAGAGGCAATCAAGTTAGTCCGGAAAATCCGGGAGCAAAATGAAAGCCACGGCGGATTGGACGCCTTTCTGCAAGAATTCAAATTGTCCAGCGAGGAAGGGGTTGCCTTGATGTGTTTAGCGGAGGCGCTGTTGCGGGTGCCCGATGCGGAAACCGTTGATCGGTTGATTCGGGATAAATTATCGGAGCGCAACTGGGCCGCGCATCTGGGCGGCAGCGAATCATTTTTCGTCAATGCGTCAACCTGGGGACTCATGCTTACCGGCAAAGTCATGGCTTTGGACAAAGCGGTTGTGGAGGATGCCGGGGATTATCTGGGCAAATTGGTCGCGCGCAGCGGCGAACCGGTGATTAGAGCGGCGGTAAAGCAAGCCATGAAAATCATGGGCAAGCAGTTTGTGCTGGCCGAGACTATCCAACTCGGATTAAAAACTGCCGAATCTAAAGAAAAGCAAGGCTATCGCTATTCTTATGACATGCTGGGCGAAGCGGCGCGCACCGACCACGATGCGCGGCGCTATTTGCGCGCCTACCAAACCGCCATCGATGCTATTGCGCATAAAAATACACGCGAAAATACGCGCGAAAATACACGCAAAAATATCCATAGCGACCCTTATTCCAGCGCCGGTATTTCGGTGAAGTTATCGGCATTGCATCCGCGTTATGAGTATGCTCAGGCGGCACGGATTATCGATGAGCTATTGCCGCGGTTAAAACAACTCTGCATCCAGGCAAAATCATTCAATATCGGGCTGACCATCGATGCCGAGGAATCTGAGCGGTTGGAGCCGTCATTGAGCCTGTTGCAGATGCTGTGCAATGACCCCGACCTCGATGATTGGAACGGTCTGGGGTTTGTGGTTCAGGCCTATCAAAAACGCGCGCCGGCGGTCATCGATTGGATCGAGGAATTGGCGGTTAAGGCCCAGCGAAAAATGATGATCCGACTGGTGAAAGGCGCTTATTGGGATACGGAAATCAAACAAGCGCAGGTCGAAGGTTACCAAGGCTATCCGGTCTATACCCGAAAAATCACGACAGACGTTGCTTATCTGGTTTGTGCGCGCAAATTGATTGAAAATCCCGATGCGTTTTATCCGTTATTCGCGACCCACAACGCGCTGACCGTGGCTTCGATATTAAACTTGGTTGGCGCTCGCCGAGATTTTGAATTTCAATGCCTGCATGGCATGGGCGAAATTCTGTACCACCATGTGATTAAGCAATATGGTGTCAATTGTCGCATTTACGCGCCGATCGGGGCGCATAAAGACTTGCTGGCCTATCTGGTAAGGCGGCTATTGGAAAATGGCGCGAACAGCTCTTTTGTCAATCGTCTGGTTGACCGGCATTTACCGATTGCACATATCGTCGCCGACCCGATCGCAACCCTGGCTGCGCTGGACGCTAAGCCTCATCCGAACATTCCGTTACCCAAAAATATCTATGGCGCACGGCTAAATTCGATGGGATTGAATCTGGACAATGCGCTTGAACTGGAACTATTTTTCATCAGCGCGATGAAAAATCATGCCCGACAATTACATGCCAAGCCTCTGATTGGCGGTTCCAACAAGAAAAATAGCACCAACACTGAACAGCAAGTTGCCGCTATTTCACCAGCAACGGGAAAGGCCATCGGCATGATTGCCAACGCGACCGCGGACGATGTCAATATCGCGGTGGAAAATGCCAGGCAGCGCGCCGAGGACTGGGACAACATTGGCGGCAAGCGCCGTGCAAAATTACTCCTGGATGTGGCTGATGGTTACGAAAATAATCGCGACTCATTAATGTCGCTATGTATCATGGAGGCCGGCAAAACGTTGCAGGACGCGATTGCGGAGATTCGCGAAGCGGTGGATTTTCTGCGTTATTATGCGCAGCAATGTGAATCCGAGTTTGAGCAGCCACAGACACTGACCGGGCCCACCGGCGAGCTCAACCAATGGTCGTTGCATGGTCGTGGCGTGTTCGTTTGTATTAGCCCATGGAACTTTCCCCTGGCGATATTCACCGGTCAGATTAGCGCGGCCCTGGCTGCGGGTAATAGCGTCATCGCCAAACCGGCCGAACAGACCCCGATTATCGCCTACCGCGCAGTGCAGTTGATGCATGATTGCGGCATTCCCGAAGATGTCCTGCAACTCCTTCCCGGCGACGGCGCAAAGGTGGGCTCGGCACTGGTTAATCATCCTCAAATTGACGGGGTTGCCTTTACCGGTTCCTCCGAAACCGCAAAATTGATACAACAAGATCTGGCAAGCAAACGAGGGGCGATGGTGCCGTTAATCGCCGAAACCGGCGGCATCAATGCCATGATTGTGGATTCCACAGCACTGCCCGAGCAAGTGATTACCGATGTGATTCAATCTGCCTTTCAAAGCGCCGGACAACGCTGCTCAGCACTGCGTGTTTTGTATTTACAGGAAGATATCGCCGAGCAAATGATTGAAATGTTGATCGGTGCAATGGCCGAGCTGAAAGTGGGTGATCCTGCTGAAATCAGCACCGATATTGGCCCCATCATTGATCAACAAGCGCGCAAGTCGCTAATGAATCATATCGCGACCCATGAAAAACAAGGCGACCGGGTTATTCGAGGCGCGCCGGTTCAAGATGGCGCAGGCTATTATTTAAGCCCTGCTCTGATTGAAATTGAGGGTATTGGACAACTGCAAAAGGAAGTATTTGGCCCAATACTCCATGTCTGCCGATTCGCCGCGTCCGAAATTGATGGCGTGGTCGATGACATCAATAACGTCGGTTATGGATTGACTTTCGGAATACACAGCCGCATTAAATCCACGGTAAAAAGAATTGTCAGTCGTATCAAGGTGGGCAATGTTTACGTCAATAGAAACACGATTGGCGCGGTGGTTGGCGTCCAGCCTTTCGGCGGCGAAGGGCTGTCTGGAACCGGCCCAAAAGCCGGCGGCCCGCATTACCTGCACCGCTTTGCGGTGGAGCGATCGGTCAGCACCGACACCACCGCCACCGGGGGAAACACCACGTTATTGTCGCTGGAGTCGTCGTGAATGTGGCGAGTGGCGTGTTAGTTGTGGCGTGTTAGTTGTGTCGCGTTATCACCGCGCCTACCATCCCATCCCATCTCGACCTGTGGCGATTGCAAGTATTAGGTTCTGTAGTCTGTAATTAATGAACTGTTAGAATTTCTCCCATCGCAGTGTCGGTTGATAGGACACTCTTCGCAACGTGGGTTTTCGTGATTGAAACAATAGTTTCTACCGATTTTAATAAGTCCATCATCAAAGGCTGACACGGTAAGGTTTTTATCTCCATTTTGACTAAGGAGTGCATGTTGAAATCTTTGAATTTCTATCTTTCTGGGTTCTCGTTTATGTGTTTTTAAGTGCTTAGTACAAATGTCTTTGTATATTTTAATTAAATCCGAAGGCACATTTTTACTTACAGCCATGCCCCTCATATTAGTTACACGAATATAGTGTTTTCCACCTTTGCCCTTATTTTTTTGTACAACTTCTTTTTTTATGTATTCTTCTTCATTTGCAAGACCGAATAAGTAACCAGTTCTCCATAAAACTCGACCAGCATTTGAGTCAAAAGGCACTTCATAAGAAAATTCACCCCAACCGAGTTCATCTTGTTTTCTTGCAAGGCGAAAAGTAGAAACCATCCACTTGGTAAATAAATGGCACGCTTTGTCACCTATTGCTTTGCCCAACCCAAATTTTTCATTATCTTTTAAACCATTGCTCATTTTTTCTGCAGACGAATAAGTTTCCAAATAGTCTAAAAGAGATGTAGATCGTCCACATTCATTCTTCTTGTCTAGCAAATAGGGTAATGCCAATGGAACACCCCATCGGAAAACAGCATAATTCAATGTTTGCTTACTGCCATCCATATACAGATTGTATTTCTGCGGAGATGACTGGTTGTCCTTTGCCCACTTCGCAGATCTGACAGACTTTACTTCTTCATGGATGCTCCATATTTGATCCACAGAAATATTTATTTCTTTGAAAAAGTCCAAAGGCCTGTGAAATATGCGCACCTCTTTTTTATAGAGATTATTTACAACCTTCACCATCATGTCCCTAACACCTTCTATATCGGGACCTTGGTCAAGTACTGCGTTCAGTAGCAACATTCGCAGTAGCAATTCTCTACGAGTGCAACAGCCGTCCATATCATCCAAACGCGACCGGTCAAGACTTCCATTAGTGGAAAATGATTAAATGTGTCGAGTTTATGAACAGGAGGATCAAGCCTGTTACAAAGCCCTTCTTTAGCGATAGCAACTACAAGTTTTTTTAGGTTGTTCATGATTAGTCGAATAGTGATGTTATTATCATATCAGCATCTTCTTCTGTTGCATTAAGTCTATAGTTTCCAGAATTCAACCTTTCAAGCGCAAACTCGTAATAATCGCGCACAATTTCAAATCCTATGTAATTTCTGTTGTTCATCTTGCTGACTACAGCAACTTGTCCTGAACCCAAAAACGGATCGAAAACCAGATCCCCTTCTTTGCTGGAATAATCAAGAATTTTCTTTATTATTTCTGCAGGCAGTTTTGTCGGGGTTTTCCTGTCACCATGCCAATATTCTCGTTTGATTTCCCACACATCCTCTTTGTCTTTGTAATGCGCCGACCCGCCGTTTGAAGTACGCTCATCTTTGCCAAACCTACAATAAGGTTGGAAATATCTTTTGCGGTCATCCTTGCAAACAAAAAGACAGTGATAATGGGAAGTTACATACTTTCGTTTTGTCGTGACGCCAAATTGATACTTCCAAATTAAGTGATTGACCGTGGTAAGTTTGCATTCATCTATTGCTATCAAAAGATCTTTGAGATGATTCCAGCCAGAAAAGATATACATACTGCCAGAATTTTTAAGAATTCTGGTCGCTTGTAATAACCACTCAGAAGTAAAAAACTGATAATTACTTCCTTCTATTTCTTTGTATCCAGTAAGAACTCGGCTTTGTTTTCTATTGTAGTTGTGCTTTTTCGCCTTGAAGTCAATTGCAAATGGTGGATCTGTAACAATCAAGTCAACACATTCGTCGGGCATTTCATGCATCAAACTTATACAGTTGCCGTGTTTTATTGTATTGATGGGCTGAAAGTGTTTATTCATTGTCTTCGTCTGTTTTGTTATTTTGCATTATCCCTAACAATCCAGCGTATGCTCGCGCTCCCACTGGCTGATCGACTTGGCGAAATCATCCCATTCATTCATTTTCAATTTGCAATAGGCATCGATTAACGGTGCGCCGAGTTGTTCTTTTAACGCCTTGCCATTTTGCGTCAGGCGAATCGCATCGAGAAGATTCAACGGCAGTTTTTTCAACCCTTTGACGGTGTGACCGTCGGTATACATGTTGATATCCAGGCGTTTGCCGGGGTCGCGTTTGTGTTTGATGCCGTCCAGTCCGGCGGCGAGGATACCGGCCTGCATCAGATACGGATTGGCCGCGCCGTCCATCAATCTCATTTCAAAACGTCCGGCATCAGGAATCCGTATCATATGGGTACGATTGTTGCCGCCATAACTGACCGAGTTGGGTGACCAGGTTGCGCCGGAAAGCGTGCGTGGCGCATTGATGCGTTTGTAACTATTCACGGTCGGGTTGAATATCGAGGTGAGTTCCTCGACATTATGCATAATACCGCCGAGAAAATGATACGCTAACTTCGATAACCCCATTTCATCGCGGGAATTATGAAACAGGTTTTTCTTACCGGCTTTATCCCACACCGAGACGTGAGCATGACAACCGTTACCGGTCAGGTTGCTAAACGGTTTCGGCATAAAGGTCGCGCGCAAACCATGATTCTCGGCAATTTGTTTGGTCATGTATTTAAAAAACACATGGCGGTCGGCGGTTTTCAAGCAATCGTCATAATCCCAGTTCATTTCAAACTGGCCATTGGCATCCTCATGGTCATTTTGATACGGCCGCCAACCCAATTCGATCATGCTATCGCAGATTTCGGTAATGATATGGTAACGCCGCATCAAAGCCGATTGGTCATAACAGGGCTTTGACTGCGTGTCGCGTTTATCGGCAATTTTTGTGCCATTTTCGTTAGTCAAAAAGTACTCGCACTCGACCCCGGTTTTCATGTGATAGCCTTTTTTCTCGGCTTTGGCAATTTGCGCCTTCAACGCCACCCGCGGCGACGCTTCAATCGCTTTGCCATCCAGATAAAGATCTCCGGCCAGCCAGCCTACTTCTTTTTTCCACGGTAACTGAATCAAACTATCAGGATCAGGCACTGCAAACATATCTCCGTCGGCCGGACTCATATCCAGCCAAGCCGCAAAACCGGCAAAGCCGGCGCCGTCTTTTTGCATACTGCCAATCGCCCGCGCCGGCACCAGTTTCGCCCGCAACACGCCGAACAAATCGACGAAACTGATCAGAAAATATTTAATTTTCCGCTGTTTTGCGATTGCTGCTAGGTTTTTTGTCATTTGATTGTCTATCGTGACTGTTTTAACTTCGGCATTTTCTTGTCACTGATGTTGAAAAAGCGAACGTGATTGACCGGCTAATTCTGCCTGAAACGCTTGCCCGGTGCGCGGATGCGCAAGCGGTGGAATTTTCGGCTCAACGCCATGAAAATGATCGTCAATGGTGTACATGATTAAGCGGCTGTATTCTTTCGTGCCCACTTGCAACGTTCCCGCTTGAACGATGCATTTTTTCACCGATGGCGTGTCCCATTTTTCCAAAGTAATGAAAACGCCAATCGCCGCTTTGCCACTGGCGATCATGCCGAAAAAAGCGCGTAGGGAATCAATGCTCGGCTTGCCGCCTTTCACTTGCGCGATGCACAAATTCCTTTCTTTTTCCGCGCCAAAAATCAGCGCGCGGCCATCGATGCCGCCATCGCCGCGCTGCACCGCGTTCGGCGCAAAGCCGGGAATGCGCGTCACCGCCCACTTCTCAAAATCAAAGGGGTTTCTTCTGGAAAAATCCATCGCCCCTTTCAAGTCTTTTGGCACGCCCGCCAAGTCGATGCGCAAATCCTTCATGCGCTCGCGCCGCACCACCTCAATGGCGTAGGATGAAATATCAATGCCGATCCAATCACGCTTTAAGGAATGCGCTGCTTCAACAGTGGTGCCGCAACCGCAGAACGGGTCCAGCACCAAATCGCCTTCGTTACTGCTCGCCTTCACAATACGTTTCAGCAGAGCAAGCGGTTTTTGAGTGGGGTAGCCGAGATGTTCTTTCCTATATCGGTAGGTTTGCTGAATATCTTGCCATACCGTCGGCGGAATTTTCCCCGAATCCCTTAACTTTATCGCTGTTCCTGCAAGGACTGTCGACGCTTTAGCGGCATACTTACTTCTGTTTATGCTTGCGTCAGAGTATGGGATAGCAACATCTATATGATTGAAAATAAATTCTTGTGTTTTCACGAATCGAAAAATTGTATCGTGCTTCCGTGGAAAATCTTTAGTCGTGGTTGATGGGCTGGCTGGATAACTCCAAACAATCTCATTGCGAAAATTTTGTTTTCCAAAAACCTCATCCATAATGATTTTCAAGTAATGCGATGCTGTCGGGTCGCAATGCAAATAGATGGTTCCAGTATCTTTCAACAAGCGGAGCATCGCGGCAATGCGTTCCGCCATATACGAAAGATAGGAAAGCATGCCGCTGCCGTCTGGATAGATTTCGCTGAATGCGCGGATGGCGCGATGCGCCGGGTGGGCAATCGCGCTGTTTATCAAATCAACACGCTTTTCCGCATCTCCATCCCATTCCCAAGTATCGGTGAAGGCGGTGAGTTGGGCTAAGTCGTTTTTATCCCCGCCGTTCCTTTGCGTGCCGAAAAGAATGTTGTAGTTCGCTTTGCTGTTGAAGGGCGGGTCCAGGTAAATCAAGTCAACGGAATTATCGTCCCATTTGGCCATCACATCCAAACAATCGCCGTAGTAGAGTGTGTTTTTTTTCATGTGTTTGATCATCCCGCCTTGGCTGCATTTTATGATATTTTAATCGACGCGTATATGCTCAGGCCAGAACCACGCGATCAAAATTTCCCGGTGCCAGCAATCCAATCGGTTCCCGCCAGCGGCACCTTGGCCATCGCTGACGCTTCAATGGTCAAAGCCACCAGATCCTCCGGCTCAAGATTATGCACATTGGTCTTGCCGCATGCCCTGGCCAGAGTCTGGGTTTCCAGCGTCAGGCAGCGTAAGTAATTAGCGACCTGTCGCCCGGCGATTTCGGGGTCCAGTCGAGCACCCAAGTCTGGATTCTGGGTTGATATGCCGACAGGATCCAGGCCGTCCTGATAGTCGTCATAATAACCTGCGCTGGTTGCCAATTCGTTATAGGCGGCTTCGTGTTCAGGAGAATTATCACCCATCGCAATTAATGCCGCGGTGCCAATGGAAACCGCATCGGCTCCGAGTGCAAGGGCTTTGGCGACATCGGCTCCGGAACGGATGCCGCCGGAAACGATGAGTTGCACTTCGCGGTGCACGCCGATGTCTTGCAACGCTTCGACCGCCATCCGCGTTGCCGGCAAGGTGGGGATGCCCACATGCTCGATGAACACTTCTTGCGTCGCCGCGGTGCCGCCTTGCATTCCATCGACCACGACTACATCAGCACCCGCTTTGACCGCAAGTTGCACATCGAAAAAAGTTCGGGTCGCACCCACCTTGATATATATCGGCACCTGCCAATCGGTCAGTTCACGCAGCTCTTCGATCTTGATTTCCAAATCATCCGGGCCGGTCCAGTCGGGATGCCGACACGCACTACGCTGGTCAATCCCTTCGGGCAAGTCGCGCATAGCGGCGACACGTTTGCTGATTTTTTGCCCGAGCAACATACCGCCGCCGCCTGGCTTTGCGCCCTGCCCGACCACGACTTCGATGGCATCGGCTTTACGCAAATCGTCGGGATTCATGCCATAACGCGAGGGCAGATACTGATACACCAGGATTCTGGAATGACCGCGTTCCTCAGCGGTCATGCCGCCGTCACCGGTTGTGGTACTGGTGCCCACTTCGCTGGCACCGCGCCCCAGCGCTTCTTTTGCCTGTGCCGACAGCGCGCCAAAACTCATTCCGGCAATGGTGATTGGGGTCGATATCGTAATCGGCTTTTTCGCATAGCGCGTACCCAGCGTAACCGAGGTATCGCATTTTTCGCGGTAACCTTCGAGCGGATAGCGCGACATGCTGGCACCGAGAAAAAGCAAGTCATCAAAAGTCGGGAGTGCACGCTTCGCGCCAAATCCCCGAATGTGGTAAATGCCCGCGGTGGCGGCGCGCTGAATTTCACGGATGACCGGACGGCTAAAGGTTGCCGATTCGAGCAGCCATGATCTATCAATTTTTTCGCTCATGCTTTATTGCCCATGCTTTATTGCCCATGCTTTATTGCCCATGACGCGCCTAATACGCGCCAACATTGTCAATTTTAAAATGGTACAGTTCTCGGGCAGAGCCATAGCGCTTGAATTCATCGACATCGACATCATCAATTGCCGCCTGTTTGAGCAGGCGTGAAAGCTCCTTTTTGTGTTCATCATCCAACGGTTTTTCGATACAGTCGGCGCCGAGGCTTTTTACCGAGCCACGTACATACAAACGCGCTTCATAAATCGAATCGCCAAGCGATTCACCGGCATCGCCGCAAACCACCAACCGCCCGCTCTGTGCCATAAAGGCACTCATATGGCCTATGCTGCCTCGAACCACAATATCCACCCCTTTCATCGAAATCCCACAGCGTGCGGCGGCATTCCCTTCCACCACCAGCAACCCGCCGTGAGCAGTCGCGGCGCAATATTGCGAGGCATTGCCCTTGATTCGAACCTTGCCAGACATCATATTTTCCGCCAGCCCGGGGCCGGCGTTTCCGTTTACGGTGATATTGGCGCTCTTATTCATGCCCGCACAATAATAACCGACATGCCCGTGTACGCTGACCTCACAGGAAAACATCGCGCCTGAAACAATGTTATGCTTGCCGCCGGGATTGGCGATGACAAATGATTCGCCCTCGGCATCAGCCTGATGCAAAGCAGAATTCAAATCCCGAACACCGCTATTCCGCAAATCAAATTCTTGCATTACGACCTATTCCAGCTATAAATGGTAGCCGGTTCCGGCTCCCAGATGGTTGCATTTTCGCTGCCGGGAAGTTGGGCGATGGCGCGATACTCGGAAGCCATCGCCACCCAATCGTCGGTTTCCGCCAGAATCGCAGGTTTGCAGGCAATCGGGTCTCTTAGCACGGCAAAGCCATCCTTGGCGCCAATCGCAAAGGTATAAAATCCATCCAGGTCTGCCAGCGCCGCTTCCAACGCCTCGTTTAATGTTGCGCCCTGCCCTAATCGCCAAGTCAAGTATCCAGCCGCTACTTCGCTATCGTTATCGGTGGTAAAACGTATTCCTTTGCCAATCAGCATTTCACGCAGATTATTGTGATTGGACAAGGAGCCGTTGTGCACCAGACAAAGGTCGCGCCCGGTTGAAAATGGATGGGAGTGCTCCGTTGTGACCGCGCTCTCCGTCGCCATTCGAGTATGGCCGAGGGCATGAGTGCCGGCCATTGAGTTAAGACCGAATGTACGAATAACCTGATCTGGTGAACCTTTTTCTTTATATATTTCAATAGCGTAGCCGACACTAGTGACCTTAATTCCGATGAGATTATTTTCAACCCAATCCAGCAGTGCCTCGGTTTCCGCCCCGTTATCCACCTTATTATCCGCCTTATTATTCAAGTGAGCAATCAAAACCCCATGATTAGCCACCGATGAGAGCATCGCTTGGGGGTCAATTTCGGCTTGAACACGGGCTTGTATGGCCTCCCAATCCGTATCAGCATCGCTGGACTGCAAGGTAATCTTTACCTGTCCTGAAGCAACCGGATTACGATATATCGCAAAACCGGCGCTATCCGGGCCTCTTTCGGTCATTTGCATCAGCATGTCAGACAACATGCCGCCTAAATTTGCCTCCAACTCCGGGGACTTAATATATAACCCAACTATTCCGCACATATTTCAACTCGCTGTTTCGGTTAGCTGCGCCAACAAGCCCGACAAAAACTGATCACAGCGTTGGAGTTCTGATTTCAGAATATATTCATCGGGTTTATGACCCTGAGCCATTGACCCGGGACCGCAAACCACGGTAGGGACACCTAACCGTTTTTGAAACAACCCGCCTTCGCTGCCGAAATCAATTTTTACCGGTTGCTCGCATTCGACCAAAGCCTGAACGAACTTCACCACGTCTTCGTCAGGGGCTGTCTCCAGGGCCGGATATTGATTAAATATTTCAATATCAATACCAGTTTGCGGGAAATCCGCGCGATAGCGATCAACAATTTCAGTCGCGCAATTTTCGACGCGCTGCATGATTTCCATTGCATCATCCGATTTTAAATTACGAATTTCAAATTCAAACTGGCACAGATTCGGGATTATGTTCAGGGCGGTGCCGCCATGGATAGTGCCCACATGCAGGGTCGAGTAAGGAACACCGAAGTCATGATCGTGTTCAATGTTGCTGATAATATCGGTCTGGATTTCCCTGATGGCGGTAATCATTTCAGCCGCCAGATAAATCGCATTGAGGCCCTGAGTTGTCAATGCGGAATGAGATTCAACACCGTGGCACTTGCAGATTGCGCCCGTTTTTCCCTTGTGCGCGATAGCGATTTTTAAACCAGTTGGCTCGCCAATAATACAGAACCGCGGACGCGCCGATGCCGATTCAAGCATATCAATCATGCGCCGCACACCGACGCAGCCAATTTCTTCATCGTAGGAGAAAGCCAGATGGATCGGATGCGCCAATTTGCATTCCAGCGCGCGCGGCACCATCGCTAAAACTGATGCGATAAACCCTTTCATGTCTGTGGTGCCGCGTCCATAGAAACGATCGTTTTTTTCCAGCAATTCAAATGCCGCCACCGACCAATCCTGCCCATCCACAGGCACCACGTCGGAATGCCCGGACAACATCACCCCGCCAGTTTGGCCCGGACCAAAAACCGCATACAAGTTTGCTTTGGTTTTTTCATCGTTAAAGGTTAAATTTGATGTGATGCCGTATTCGCCAAGGTAGCACTCAATGTATTGAATCATTGCTAAATTGCTATCCCGGCTGACCGTCGGATAGGCAATTAATTTTTCCAGGATTTTTTCTGTTTGAGTCACGACCTTGAATTTTGGAGTTGGCGCAATCAAACTAATTGTAAGGAATCCCAAGAATTTTTGCAGGACAATGTCTGTTTTGCCACATGTAACCACCATAACTAAACGTGATTCCTTGTCCTGGAGTAGCAGGATTGGATTGGGTTTAGATTCGGCTGGGGGGGTGCCGGACAACGCCTCTCGACCCGCTTGAAAACCTAAGGCGATGCGGTCAGTGATGTAGACCCAGTCAAGGAACCGCCTATGAACTGAGTATTGTGCCGGGAATCAAGAAGTTACGCTCCCCGGCCTTCCAGGTTACAACGCAAGGCGGGCGGTCAGAAAAGCCATCAGGGAGCGATTGGTAAAGATGCTTGCTACATAGCGTCTACTTATATACAACAATAACGGCGTTTCTGTAAATTTTATTGACATTCCGCTTATTACGCTTTCTAATAGTGGAATGCTAATGAAACTTAAAGATATCGCGGTTGTGCAGATGGGCTTCTCTTTTCGCTCACGACTTGAGCCAGAGAAGAGCGGCGACCTAGCCGTGATTCAAATGCGCGACATCACGGAACGGGGTCTGGTGCAACCTCACCTTCTGATGACTATTCACAGCCAGGGCATCAACCAACACCATTTTGTAAAACGCCAAGATTTAGTATTCCGCTCCCGAGGCAAAACAACAACAGCGGCAATCATTGACGACGATGAAATAGACCGGGCTATTGTCGTAGCACCCTTGTTAAGAATCCGGGTCACCAACGACAATATCCTTCCAATATATCTTTGCTGGTTCATCAACCAGCCATCGTCCCAGGCCTTCTTACATAGCAGGGCTACCGGAACGGCGATGGTGATGATTGGCATATCCGTACTCCATGCCCTGGAGGTGCCTGTGCCCAGCCTTGCCGACCAAAAGAAAATTATTGATCTTGTCATATTGGCAGATAGGGAGCGGGAACTAATGGCGAAGATATCAATAGTAAAAAAATATATCACAGACAGAGATCTGATGTGCCTGGCAACACACTCTGAACCAATCCGTAACTGAAACAATGCAAGAGGTATAAAAAATGACTATTAAAATAGGAAATTACACTTTTGAAGGCCCATTTGGGTCGTCATCAAGTCTTAAAAAACAGTCAGGAGTCTATGCGATTCTGGGTCGACCTCGTACAATTCTGAATCCGCTCCCTACAATGCCTAACCGGGAAGTGGTTGATATTGGTGAATCTGAAGATGTGAAGCACCGTGTAGAAAATCATGACCGAGAAGATTGTTGGGAAAGTCGGCCCCACACCATTTTGAATTTCGCCGCTTACTATTGTGATGCAATAAATCGTATGAGCATTGAGAAAGAATTGCGGCAGAAATATAGGCCGCCTTGCGGCGAGCATTGAGTAAATAGCATGAACACACAACTCCAACAAAAAGATATCAACGCCGCCGCTTGGAAAGCCTGCGACAGTTTCCGCGGGGTGATGGACGCCACTGGTTACAAGGATTACATCCTGGTGATGCTGTTTCTCAAATACATTTCCGATGTTTGGAAAGTCCATTACGGCGAATACAAAAAACAACACGGCGATGACGACATACGCATCCAGCGCAAACTCAAGAATGAACGTTTTGTGCTGCCGAGAGACTGCAGTTTTTACGACCTGTATGAAAACCGCAGGGCATCCAATATCGGTGAACTCATCAACATCGCGCTGGATGCTATTGAAACTGCCAATCGAAAAAAACTGGAAGGTGTTTTCCGCAATATAGATTTCAACAGCGAGGCGAATCTCGGCAAGACCAAAGACCGCAACCGCCGTCTCAAGATGCTGTTGGAGGATTTTAACAAGCCCGAATTGGATATGAGCCCGCACCGTGTGTCGGAAGATGTCATCGGCAATACCTACATCTATCTGATTGAGCGCTTCGCCTCGGACGCCGGGAAGAAAGCCGGCGAATTCTACACGCCGCACAAGGTATCCGAACTGGTGGCGAAACTCTGCGCCCCCAAACCCGGCGCGCGTATTTGCGATCCCGCTTGCGGTTCCGCGGGGCTTTTGATTGAAGCCGCGCGCGTGGTGGGCGATAAAAATTATTCCCTTTACGGCATGGAGGTGAACGGCAGCACCTGGGCGCTTGCGCGCATGAATATGTTTCTGCACGGTGCCGATTCCGCCCGCATTGAATGGTGCAACACCCTCACTGCCCCCGCGCTGGTGGAAAAGGATCGCCTGATGAAATTTGACAATGTGGTCGCCAATCCGCCGTTTTCGCTCAAGCAGTGGGGTGCTGATGATGCCGAAACGGATATTTACAACCGCTTCTGGCGCGGCATACCTCCCCAATCTAAGGGCGACTACGCCTTCATTAGCCACATGGTAGAAGTGGCATTGAAAAAAAAAGGACGAATTACCCTTGTTGCCCCGCATGGTGTGTTGTTTCGTGGTGGTGCCGAAGGACGTATTCGGCAGCAGTTGATTGAAGAAAACTTGTTGGATGCAGTCATCGGCTTGCCCGGTAATCTTTTCCCGACAACAACCATTCCAGTCGCCATTCTGGTGTTTGACCGGTCTCGCGAGTCAGGTGGTGCAAAGGAACGACGTAAAAATGTGTTGTTTGTTGACGCTAGTAGAGAGTATGAACCTGGCAAGAACCAGAACAGCCTCGGCGAGAAGCACCTGGATAAAATTTTGAAAACGTATAAAGCACGTAAGGATGTGGACAAGTATGCCCATCTCGCTACCTTTGAGGAGATTAAGGAAAACGACTTCAATCTGAACATCCCACGCTATGTGGATACCTTTGAGGAAGAAGATGAGATTGATATTGATGCAGTCCAGGGGGAAATTGATCAACTGGAAAAGGAACTGGCCCAAGTGCGGGGAAAGATGGGCAAATTGCTCAAGGGGATACAGGCGTGAGCGAGTGGAAGTACGGAAATGTGGAGAAAAACAATGGAAAATAAGAGTATCAAAAATACACTTCTCTACCAAACGAAAAGTGGTCAGATTGAGTTTCGTGGTGACCTTGAACATGACACAGTTTTGGGGAATCTGAATCATATCGCCGAACTATTTGGCAGAGATAAATCAGTAATTTCTCGTCATATTAACAATATATTTCAATCAGGAGAGCTTCAGGAAAATGCAACTGTTGCAAAAATTGCAACAGTTCAAAAGGAGGGTAACCGAGTGGTTACTCGTGAAATTGATTATTATAACTTGGATATGATTTTGTCTGTTGGCTATCGTGTAGACTCTAAACAGGCGACTAAATTTCGTATATGGGCAACCAAAATACTTAAACAACACCTGCTTGATGGCTACACCATCAACAAAAAGCGTATCGCTGACAACTACGCTCAATTCATGGATTCGGTGGGCAAGATACAGATACTATTGCCCAATGATGGTAAGTTGGACTCGCGGAATACACTGGAACTGGTCAAGGCCTTCGCTAATGTTTGGGTGTCTCTAGATGCATACGATACCGAGAATTTCCCCAAAAACGGTGCTACCCGCCGAAAAGTAAAATTTGTAGCAGAGGAACTCATGCGCGCCCTTGCCACTTTTAAGAAAGAGTTGGTAAACGATAAACAGGCCACGGATCTTTTTGGAAGGGAACGCCATCACGGTGCCCTAATCGGTATTATCGGAAATGTGCTTCAATCTTTTAACGGACAGGATGTGTATCCCAGCATAGAGGAAAAAGCGGCTAACCTGCTCTACTTCATCGTCAAAGACCACCCCTTTACCGATGGTAACAAGCGTAGTGGTGCCTTTTCCTTTATCTGGTTCCTCCACAAAGCGAGAATACTGCAAAAGAGTCTAACGCCAGAGGCACTCACTGCCCTTACCCTTTTGGTGGCAGAAAGTGCCCCCGCTTCAAAAGACAAGATGATTGGATTGGTGCTGCTACTATTGAGAAAAAACAGGTGACCGAGAATTCCACTAAAAATCCGACCAGCCACAACACGCAGTTCTACAATCAAGATGCTTTTATGAAATTCGACGAACGCGATTTGCTGACCCACGCCAGCAAGAGAGTTGGAGAAAAGGGGGCGAGGAAAGATGGATAGGCAGTTGCAAGAATTACGCAGGAGCGGGGAGCGAGCCTAACGAAAATGTCAAAAAACTTCACATTTCCTCCTATACCTTCTCAAAAATTAGAGTTCTTGAGAAGATAGACCGAAACATAGCAACAAAATGTAACCTTTTGAGGAACAACCCTGTTGACAACCCTGGAACAGATTAGCCGCGAGATAGACTTTGAGACCCCGGCAATACTCAAAGTCCTGGCCCAAGCCAATCGTTACCTAGACACATTCGCCAGGCTTGGTATTTTGAAGAAAGCCCGATTAGGGCGTGAGAGTTATTACCCCAACACCGGTCTGATAAATCTGCTGCTTAACATTGCGGCAATTCATCGTGCCAACAGGACCAATGACAGAGATGAATAGAAAGGCAGGCAAAGGTGGGTCTTTGCCAGAAGGGTGGCGAGAAGTGAGGTTGGGAGACGTTTGTGCCATAGACAATGCGACCCTTTCTTCTAAAACACCGCATGATTACAGATTTGAATACATCTCATTGTCAGATGTTCAATCGGGGCAACTAATTCAGACGAAAGAGTTTTCATTCTTTGAAGCACCATTGAGAGCAAGAAGAATAGCCAAAAGAGGAGACGTTTTACTATCTACTGTTCGTCCTAATTTGCAAGGTTTCTATATTTTTAGAAACACCGTGAAAGATTGTATTGTGTCAACAGGTTTCGCAGTATTGACACCAAAACCTAATTTATTAGATTCAGGTTATTTATTTCAGATACTGTTTAGTAGATATATGCTTTCTATGTACAGATCTTTTAATGTTGGCTCTAATTATCCAGCCATCAATTCATTAGATGTTAAAAATTTTAATATCGTTATTCCTACTGTAAAAAGACAAAAATCCATCGCATCTTTACTTGCAACCTGGGACACCGCCATCGAAAAAACCGAAGCACTCATCGCCGCCAAACAGAAGCAGTTTAAGTGGCTACTGAAAACCCTCATCAGCGACCAGCAAAATAATCCTGAATGGCGAAAAGTCGCATTGAAGAATGCCTGCGAAATTATTACCAGCCCTGTTGATAAAAAGACTGTTGATGGCGAACTTCCAGTAAAGTTGTGCAATTACACAGATGTTTATTACAACAACACAATTGATTCTACAATCAAGTTTATGTCCGCTACAGCTAAACCTCAAGAAATAGAAAAATTTTCCATTGTTCAAGATGATGTGATTATCACCAAAGATTCTGAAACGCCTAGCGACATTGGTGTTCCTGCCTATGTTGAAGAAACCATGAACAATCTATTATGTGGTTATCACTTAACAATTCTTCGCCCAAAAAAGCATATCCTAGGGAAATATGTTTGTTATGCTTTAGCATCTCCGAGAGCAAAGTATGAATTTTATAGATTTGCTAATGGAATTACACGTTTCGGCCTTACATCTGAATCCTACCAAAAAATTGAAATCCTTATTCCTCCGCTTCCAGAACAGCACAATATTTCTTGGATACTGGATGTAGGCAAAAAAGAAATTAGCCTATTGAAGAATTTAGCAGAATCCTACCGCATCCAAAAACGCGGCTTAATGCAGAAGTTATTGACCGGGGAATTTGAGAGAGTGGAGGATTCGTATTTCTAGGGAGTTAATTATGGATTGGAAAGAGTACGAAAAAGAAATATATGATCATTTTAAATTTCAGTATCCTGATGCAGAAATTACTTTGAATGCTAAAAAACTGGGTATTCACTCGAAAATACATCGTCAAATAGATGTTTTAATAGAACAATATGTTGCTGGAAATAGAATTACGATCGTGGTTGAAGGAAAATATCGTAATAAAAAAATAGATGTTGAAATAGTTGAAGGTTTTATTAAGAAAGTTGAAGATATAGGTGCTCACAAAGGGTTGCTTATTTCAAAAAATGGTTTTTCTAAAGCCGCGTTTGATCTAGCACACAATGGTTCATCAAATATTGAACTAGATATTCTAAATTTTAAAGATATTAAACAATTTCAAGCTCATTGTGCCCTACCATATGCTGGAGAAAACTGCGTTCTTATACCTGCGCCATTTGGCTGGATTATTGATGGCACTAGAAGAGACGGTCTAGGGGTAGCAACCATGTACCAACAAGGTCTCAGTCTCAATCAAGCCATGGTAAATATGGAATTCATGTATGTGCACTTTTGGGATAGAAAAAAGGATGATCATGACCTTGATGATCTATTAAAAATACAAGAAGAAAATTTGAAAAAGATTGATACAAAGGTAAAAATTGAATATAGACCTACAATTAGGAGGGATAAAGAGAAGACAGCCTTGAGAATTGCTAAACTTAAAAATTATCCGACAAACGAATATACTGGATTTATTGAATTTCCTGATTTTATATTCTTTTGTGTGATGTTCAGTCCGGATAATAAAAGTAATACAAACATCAGAAAACTAGAAAATATTTTAAAAATGGCACTGCCAATTAAAATAGCAAATCCAGAAGATATGTAGCAAGTCAATGTCACTTGCGTTTTGTCCTGAATGAATACTGATAAGCATATATTCAATCCGACCAGAAAACCAATACTCAGCATTGTCACAGTCATCCAGGTAAAAAGCATTTGATGAATTACTCAATGTGTTGAGTAAAACTAATGCAATATGGGTTAACCTAATGTCCAGATTCATATTCAACGAAACAGATCTCTCCCAGATCCAGGTGCTAATGGAATTCATCAACCTCGGATACTACCAAACGTCTGTTATATCGGTTTCACTGGCGCACCTCCGCCTAAAAATAAACATGTCCATATAGAAACAAAAGGTTCTTGACAAAGCACTCCATGGGTGTCCGCAGATTAGCGTAGAGAACATTTGCGTGGTGGGATTTTGATCTAGACACTGGACAAAAACGTTTGATATAGCGAACAAAATTGTCTAATATAGCAGGATTGTTTGGCATATCAAAAACATGAAATTCATCAGACCACAGGCAAAAAAACTTATTCGACGGCTGAAAGAACCCCGCCGGATTATTCAGTCCATATCGGGCGCGCGGCAGGTTGGCAAGACGACCCTTGCTCTGCAAGTGGCCGAGCGGAGCCATTTACCCTGCCATTTTGCAAGCGCGGATGAGCCAACGCTTCGCGCCGGCGCCGGGTGGATTGTGTCGCAATGGGAGGAAGCGCGACACCTGGCGGAAAGGCCGGGGAAAAAGGGCGCGTTGCTGATACTGGATGAGGTTCAAAAGATTCCGCGCTGGTCTGCAACGATAAAGGGGCTTTGGGATGAAGACACCCGCAGGAGAAAACCGGTGAAAGTCGTATTGCTCGGTTCGGCACCACTGTTGCTCGGGCAAGGGCTTACGGAAAGCCTCGCTGGACGTTTTGAAACCCTGCACCTGCCGCACTGGAGTTTTTCCGAGATGCGCGAGGCTTTCGGGTGGGATTTGCAACAGTATCTTTTCTATGGCGCCTATCCGGGGGCCGCGCCGCTCATAAAAAAGCCGCCGCGTTGGTCGCGCAATATCAAGGACTCGCTTATAGAAACGACTATTTCCCGCGATGTGCTTTTGCTGTCCCGCGTGGACAAGCCGGCATTGTTGCGGCGGTTGTTTGAACTGGGTTGCGCCTATTCGGGGCAAATTCTTTCTTACAGAAAAATTGCCGGACAACTTCAGGATGCGGGAAATGTCACCACGCTGGCGCATTATCTTGACCTGCTTGCGGGAGCCGGCACGCTGGCCGGGCTACAAAAATACACGGGCAGCATGGTGGCAAGCCGGCGCTCGATTCCAAAACTTCAGGTCTTCAATACGGCATTGATAACCGCCCAATCCAGCATGACCCGGCGGGAGATGCTCAAAGACAAGCAACTGATGGGACGGCTGACAGAATCCGCGGTGGGAGCGCATTTGCTCAATGCCACCGTTGGCGGAGAGTGTGAATTGTTTTATTGGCGGGAGAACAACCGCGAAGTGGATTTTGTCTTGCGCAAGGGAAAGAAACTGGCCGCCATTGAAGTCAAGAGCGGCAAGGTGCCTGCTTCATTATCAGGACTGGATGATTTTGCCAACAGATTCAAGCCTACAAAGAGCCTGATAATCGGCACGGGCGGCGTTTCTCTTGAACGGTTTCTGTCAACGCCTGCGGAATACTGGGTAACCTAATGTCCGCATTCAAATTCAACGAGAAATATCTTTCCCAAATTCCAGCGTTGATGGAGTGCATCAACCTCGGATACACCTATCTCAGGCCGAAGCAAGTATCGGTAGAACGGGGTGGTCATTTATCCAATGTTTTGCTGGAGAATGTTCTGCGTGAACAACTTAAAAAAATAAACCGCATCCACTACAAGGGCACCGAATATCTATTCAGTGAGGAAAATATTCAATCCGCTATTCAGAAGATAAAAAATGTCAAATTCGAAGGTCTGCAAAAAACAAACGAGCATATTTACGATTTGATAACGCTGGGCAGTAGCTTTGAGCAAACCATTGAAGACAGATCTGCTAGTTATACATTGAACTATATTGATTGGAAGAATCCTGCTAACAATGTCTTTCATGTAGTGGCGGAATTTGCTGTCGAACGCATGCGCGGTACTGGGACCGCGAGGCCGGACATTCTGCTATTTGTGAACGGCATTCCCCTGGTTGTGATTGAATGTAAGTCTCCTGATATTGATGTGGATGAGGGAATATCACAAAACATTCGCAATCAGGATGTTGAATACATCCCACAACTGTTCACTTACGCACAGGTTTTGTTGTCTGTGAATAAAAATAAAGCCAAGTATGCGACTGCGGTGACAGGACGGGAGTTTTGGGGTACTTGGAAGGAGCAGGATAATACCGATGAAGCGATACATACCTGTGTGAATAAAGTGCTATCCGGGGAAGACAAGGCAGCACTGTTTTCTGGCGATTTCAAATCGACACGACCACATTTTGAAGCACTTGAAAGCGAAAGCAGTCGAGTAGTTACCGAACAAGATAAATGCCTTTATAGCCTATGCCGTCCGCAACGTCTGCTTGAGATTGTTCATCGTTTCATCATCTTTGATTCAGGTGTCAAGAAAATTGCTCGATACCAGCAGTTTTTTCTGGTTCGCTCTGCTATCAAACAGATCAAACAAAAAAACAACGAAGGCAAACGTACCGGCGGCATCGTCTGGCATACCCAAGGTTCTGGAAAATCCATCACCATGGTCATGCTGGCTCGCGCTTTGATGTTGGACATGGATCTTAAGGGTCTGCGTATTATTCTGGTTACCGATCGCAAGGAGTTAGATAAGCAATTGGGTAACACTTTTCAAGCCTGCGGGTTGGACAGAGAACATGCGACATCTGGACGGGATCTGATCAGGCACATTCAAAACAAGCAAGACATCATTACCACCTTGATACATAAATTTGAAAAGGCTTTGTCCTCAACCAAATTTGTTGATGAATCTCCAGATATCATTGTTCTTGTGGACGAGAGCCACCGCACACAGTTTGGTTCTTTAGCTGCAGGGATGCGGCGGATGTTACCCAATGTCTGTTATATCGGTTTCACCGGTACACCATTGCTTAAAGCAGAAAAGAACAGTTTTGCCAGATTCGGCGGGCTGATTGAACCGCATTATTCTGTCCGGCAGGCGATTAAGGACAAGGCGGTAGTTCCTCTCCTTTACGAAGGACGACATGTAGAGATAGAGCAGAGTCAGGATGCCGTTGACCTTTGGTTTGCTCGCCATACAGAAGATTTGACTGACCAACAGAAAGTGGACTTGAAGAAAAAATACTCCCGAAATAAAGAATTGAACCAGACCGATCAAGTGATCTATATGCGTGCGTTTGATATCAGCACACATTTCCAGAGCCATTGGCAGGGCACTGGATTCAAAGCGCAACTGGTGGCAGACAGCAAGGTGACCGCGCTGAAGTACCGCACCTGTCTTAAGCAAATAGGTACGGTGTCATCGGAACTTGTCATCTCTCCACCGGACGCCCGGGAGGGTTATGAAGAAGTAGGGGCAGAGACAAAGAATGAGGTGGGGAGATTCTGGAAGGATATGATGGCGCGTTATGGCTCCGAGGAACAATACAACAAACAGATTATCAATCAGTTTAAAGAAGCGGACACCCCAGAGATTTTGATTGTAGTAGATAAACTCATCACCGGCTTTGATGCACCGCGCAATACCGTGCTGTATCTGTGCCGCAAGTTGCGAGGGCACACCTTGTTACAGGCCATCGCACGCGTTAATCGCCTCTACTTGGGCAAGGAATATGGCTATATTGTTGACTATGACAATGTGCTGGGTGAACTAGACAAGGCATTGACAACATACGATGAGCTTGAGGGCTTTGACAACACCGATCTTGCAGATTTTCTGGTTTCCATCAATGAGCGGGTTGCTCAGTTGCCGCAACAGCATTCGGAACTTTGGGATCTGTTCAAGGAAATTAAAAATTCCCGTGATGAAGAGCAGTATGAAGTATTGCTGGCTGATGAAGGACGGCGGGATGATTTCTATGTATGCCTTAGCAAATACGGTAAGACGCTTGCGATAGCTCTTTCATCCGAGAAGTTCATGATGCAAACCGATGAGCATCAACTGCAAGACTATAAAAACGATTTCAAACGTTTCCAGAAACTAAAGGCAGCAGTCAAACTGCGCTACGCTGAAGCTATTGATTACCGCGATTACGAACCTCGGATTAAAAAATTGTTGGACACGCATATTCAGGCAAACGAAGTTACCCGATTAAACGACCCGGTGAATATCTTTGATGACAGCACCTTCACCATGATCAAAGAAAAGCGGGGCATATATGTCGCCAAGACCACGGCAGCAAGAGCAGACATTATCGCCCATGCGACCAAGCGTAAAATTACCGAAAATCTAGATAAAGACCCGGCCTTCTATGAGCAGTTCTCAAAACTCATTCAAGATGCGATTGATGATTTCAAGCAGCAGCGAATATCGGACCTGGCGTATCTGCAAAAAGTGAGTGATATTCGCGATAGGGTCATGAATATACAGCGCGACGATCTTCCCGAGAGAATCCGTGAAGATGCTGAAGCCTGCGCCTATTTTGGGGCGGTTAAACCCTGTTTTACCGGAATGGATATAAACGAAAGCCAGGTTGACGCTATTGCCGCGCAAATAGCACTTGTTATTAAACACGCCATTGAAACGAACTGGAAAGTGGATTTTTGGCACGATAGCGATGCACAGAATGCCGTGAAAAACGAGATGGATGATTTCCTATATGACGAAGTGAAAGACGCGCATGGTATTGATTTGTCGCCGCAACAGATGGATGAAATTGTCAGCAAAACCATGAAGGTGGCAAAATTCTGGAAGCATGGTTAATGGAGGAAACAAAACACGCCATTACCTACGCGGGCAAGTCCATTCCCTTTCATCTAATTTATTCCAAAAGAAAGTCTATGGAAATCGTCGTTTATCCCGACGGCTCGGTGTCCGTGAAAGCCCCGCTGGGAACGGATGAAAACCTTATTGAGCATCGCCTTCACAAACGCGCGCGTTGGATACTGCGTCAGATTCGCTATTTCGCGCAGTTTGAGCCACGCACGCCCCAGCGGCGGTTTGTCGGCGGTGAAAGCCATCTGTATCTAGGCAGAAAGTATCGGTTGAAGATAACGCGGTCTGAAATCGAAGGTGTTTTGTTAAAGCACGGGTTCTTTCATATCAACGTGGCTGATAACAAGCCGGAGCATGTAGCGAAGTTGCTTGAACACTGGTATCGGCGCCGGGCGGATGTGTATTTCTCTCAGGTGCTTGGAGAATGTTGGCTTCGCTTCCAAAATAAAGGGGTGGACAAACCCACTCTTAAAATCCGTATTATGAAAACACGTTGGGGCAGTTTGAGCAGGAAAGGCGGGATGACATTGAATCTGCAACTGATCAAAGCGCCCAGGGAATGTATTGAATATGTCGTGATTCACGAATTATGTCATCTGCTGCATTCTAATCATGGCAAGGCGTTTTACGACTTGCTTGAGAGGTCTCTCCCTGATTGGATAGCACGAAAGAAAAAACTGGAAATGGCGCTGTGTTAGTAAATTATGAATTTGACGCTACATAACAAGGTAAATCCAGATTTAGAAACTCAAACTTGCCCGCAGGGCATCATTCAGGTGTTCATATTCTAAAGCGAAACCATTGTCCAAAAGTCTTTTGGGGATCACTCGTTGGCCATGAAGCAACAATCTATCGCCCATTTCTCCAAACAATAATTTCACTGCAAAACCTGGCATTGAAAACACGCTTGGCCGTGACAAAGCCCGTCCTAATTGTTTAGCAAATTCAGCGTTGGTGACCGGCTGAGGTGAGGTCAGGTTGAACACGCCATGAAGTTCATTGCTGTTCATCAGGTATTCAACGACGGCGATGACATCACTGCGATGTATCCAGGACATGACCTGTTCCCCGCTTCCAAGTTTGCCGCCAAGGCCTAACCGAAACGCGGGCAGCATCTTGCCAAGCGCGCCGCCGCCCGGCCCCAATACGATGCCAAGCCGCATGATGCATACCCGCACATCGAGCTCTTCCGCCTGCCTGGCAGCCTGTTCCCAACGTTGACACAAACGATGGGTGAATTCATCATGAACCTCCGAGTGTTCATCAAGCGCCCGGTCGTTTTGCGCGCCATAATACCCAATCGCTGAGGCGCTAAGCAGGCATTCCGGCGGCGCCTCCAGTCGCCGAATCAGGCCAACGAGTTGTTCGGTTACGCCGACGCGACTGTGCACTAAAAGTTGTTTTTGTTTTTCGGACCAACGTTTGCCGGCAATCGGCTCGCCCGCGAGATTGATAATGACATCGATTTTATTTTGATTGCCGATTTCGTCTAACGACTTAATGTAGGTAATATTTGAACTCTGTTTTTGTGTATTAAGCGCGATTGCCTGACGAGTCAGCACGATAATAACGTGGCCCTGTTGCGTAAATTTCTTCAGCAACGCTTGACCAATAAAACCCGTTCCGCCGGTGACTAAAATTCGCATCGCGTTTCTCGCGGCATGTTTATCGCATGGGGTTTCACACAACCACAAGATCGGTCGGCTGTCGGCTTAATCGCTCCACGCCGTTATCGGTCACGCGCACCGTTTGTCCCAGCGTCATCGCGTTTCCCGTGTCGCTGTTCATCAGAATAATATGCACGAAGAAAACATTGTTGGTGTGCATGACAAATGAATTGTCGGCATAGAACATCGGAAAATCCATCCATATCGGCGAGTACATCGCGCCGAGACTGTAGCCACAGGCATTCATGCGATGCGCGCGATAACCGGCCGCGTCCAACACGCGTGCGTGCTCGGCAAAAACCGCGCCCATCGTCTCACCCGGCTTGATCGCTTCCAGACAAACTTGCATCGCATCGGCGCAAGCGCGGTGCATATTGACATGCTCGGTTGACGGCTGGCCGGTCAAAAAGGTTTGCATCAGGCAGGCATGGTAGCGGCGGTAAGCCCCGGCATACTCCAGCGTCAGTTGATCCTGCGCGCCAAGGGTTGCGCGCCCGCTGAAGTATCTGCAAAGCAAGGCGCCCGCGCCTGAGCCGATAATGAATTCGTTGGCCGGATAATCGCCGCCGCCTTTGAACACGGCGCCTTGCATGGCGGCCAGAATGTCGCCTTCAAACACGCCGGGACGCGCGCTCTGTTTTGCCGCATCCATGGCATCGTCGGCAAGTTGCGCGGCGCGCCTCACATATTTAATTTCCGCCGCGCTCTTCACCGCCCGCAATGCGCTGACCAAGTCCGAAGCATCGACCAACTCGCAAACTCCTGTTAATGTATTATCAAGTATTTTGCCGTAACATGCTGATAATCCATAAGCATTATATTCACAACCTAATTTTTTTGCCGGGCTTTTCCCAGGAACATCATATTCAAGCAACGCTTGTTTCAACTCATTCGCCGGATTGACGCCTTCGCCATCAACCCAAATTTTAATATCCTTGATATCTGAAGTATGTTGTGCCTGGCGTAAATCCGGCGCCCGGGTCAGTAAGAAACAGCGACCATCGGCGCCGAGATACAGGCACTGAAAAAAGCAAAAGCCGAAACTGTCGTAACCGGTCAGGTAATACATGCTCTCTTGCTTAAACATTAAAATTCCATCCAATCCTTTGGCTTCGAGTTTTTTGATGGTCGCTTCGCGGCGGGCGCTAAGTTCGGATGGTTCAAAGTGAATTGGCATGGGTGGCTCCTGTGGGTTATGCGACAAAAGTATACTCCAAAAACAATGAGACAAAAGCACCTGTCTCTTCCAATATGAAATGATGCTGAACGAGGGTTGTGTTGCTAACGGAAAATGGTGCCAAAGTAAGGTGATTTCTGTTGATGATTGGGGGGAGTGATTCTGTCGCTCGATTCCCCGTCGTCATTCCTGCGGAAGCAGGAATGACGGCTTCGCTAGAGCCTAAAAAACACTTCCGCCACCCTAACGACAACACCCTGTTTAGTACCATTTTAGGATTGGAATAGACTGCGCCCCTAAAAGATACGCTGCTTTGCCAAGATGTGAAGCAATGCGGTTATAATATCCGCCGATTTAATCATTAGCAGGATAACAAAATGGGGCGACCCACCAAAACCAGATTCGACACGCTTGCATTGCATGCCGGGCAACGGCCCGACCCGGTGCATGGCGCGCGCGCGGTGCCGATTTACCAAACCGCCAGTTACGTGTTCAAGGATAGCGAACACGCGGCCTCGTTGTTCAACATGGAGCGTCCCGGCCATGCCTATGCACGGTTATCGAACCCGACCACCGCGGTATTTGAGGAGCGCATCGCGGCATTGGAAGATGGCGTCGGCGGCATCGCCACGGCCAGCGGCCAAGCCGCGCTGCACCTCGCCATCGCGACCTTGATGGATGCCGGCTCGCACATCGTCTCATCCAGCGCAGTCTATGGCGGCTCCCACAATATCCTGCAATACACCCTGCCGCGCTTTGGCATCGACACCACTTTCGTTTCCCCGCGAGATGTCGATGGCATTCGCAACGCGATTCAGCCCAATACACGATTGATCTTTGGCGAGGTGATTGGCAACCCCGGAAACGATATTATGAATTTGCCGGTGGTAGCGGAAATTGCCCGTGAAAACAAAATACCGTTCATGATCGACTCCACATTTACCACGCCGTATCTATGCAAACCATTTGATTTTGGCGCCGACCTCATTATGCATTCGGCGACCAAGTTTCTATGCGGTCATGGAACAGTAATCGGCGGCGTTTTAGTCGACCACGGTCGATTCGATTGGGAAGGCAGCGGGAAATTCAGCACCCTGTCCGAGCCTTATCAAGGCTTTCATGCGATGTCGTTTGACGAGGAATCATCCCAAGCCGCGTTTTTGTTGCGCGCGCGCCGCGAAGGCATGCGCGACTTTGGCGCGTGCATGGCGCCGACGGTGGCGTTTTATATATTGCAAGGCATGGAAACCTTGTCCATGCGTATGCAGCGGCATGTCGCGAACACCCGCAAAGTCATCGAGTTTTTGCAATCGTCTGAGGTAGTGGACGCCATCAGTTATCCCGAACTGCCCGAGCATCCGGATCATCATTTAGTGAATTCGTTGTTGCCCAAGGGCGCCGGGGCGGTGTTCAGTTTCTCGCTCAAGGGCGGCCGTGAAGCGGGAAAATCGTTTGTAGAAGGCTTGGACTTGTTTTCCCATCTCGCCAATGTCGGCGATGCGAAATCGTTAGTCATTCATCCGGCCAGCACCACCCATTATCGAATGAGCGCGGCCGATCTTTTGAAAGCCGGCATCAGTGAAGGCACCATTCGGTTATCCGTTGGCATTGAAGACATTGACGATTTATTGGACGACTTATCCAAAGGACTTCACTTGTCCAAGCGAGCGTCGGGCTGAGCGATGGAGATAAAGTTTGGCGACGCAAAATACTACGCCTACACCGGCACGCACGACCCCGCGAGCGATTTGGAAAGCGTCGTGTTTGTGCATGGCGCGGCGATGGACCACACGGTGTGGGCGCATCAGAGCCGTTATTTCGCCTACCACGGCTATAACGTTTTCGCCGTCGATTTGCCGGCGCATCAATTCAGTCGCGGCGAGTTGCTGCTGTCCATCGAGCGCATGGCGGCGTGGCTCAATCAAGTGATCGATCAAACCGTGGGCACGGCATTTCATATTGTTGGCCATAGCATGGGTGCGTTGATCGCACTCGAAGCCGCCGCGAATTTTAATCACCCTGATGCGGGATTGAACTCGTTATCGTTGATTGGTTTCAGTTATCCGATGTCGGTGACACCGCAGCTAATGGATGCGGCGCAGCACAACCCCAGCGAAGCCTATTCGATGATGACCCAATGGAGCCATGCGTCTGCCATCGGCGGCGAGCCGGTGCCGGGATTTTGGTCGGCCGGGATGCAACTGAGCATGATGGAAAACAGCACGGCGGGTTCGGTGCATACCGACCTGATTGCCTGCGATAACTACGCTGGCGGCGAAGCCGCGTTCGTGAAAGTGACCTGCCCGATTCTGTTCTTGAGCGGTATGCGCGACAAAATGGCGCCGGCGAAACTGGCGCAAGCCGAAGCCGATAAAAATAACAACGCCGCCATCGTGTTGCTTCCCGACTGCGGCCACAGCATCATGTCCGAATCGCCCGATGGCGTGCTGAATGAGTTAAAGCGGTTTATTGGCGCGCGAAAATAAGCACAGAAAAATCGCCGTCATGCAATCGCGGAGCATGCGCTAGATGCGGTGTATCTGTATTTCCCCGACTGGCAACTCTACGCCGAACAAGCGCACGAGAGATTTGAGCAATTCACTCACACGCCTACCGTTACACTTCATCCCCCATTTGTCTTTCAAACGATTGGCGCACCAAACCCATGACATAAGGAAACTCATCTTGCGTTCTCAAATTCACATCAACGTCACCGTTTCCCAAACTGCCGATATTGGTTACATCTCTCGCCAGGTTATACGGGTCGTGAAGTTCGTGGAATGGAATATTTAACGACAACTTCAGAGACTGGACCTGCGGCACCACATCGACGAAATTAGTTTCCGCCTTATAAGCAATATAGTGTTTGCGAAATTCCTCAGTAACACACGGATCGAGCTCCAAAATCTTCGCGCGAAGTGCTTCATAGAGGGCGCGCGTGGTGCGACTATCCACAAGATATTTGTGGTCATTGATAGTATAGGCATCCGGTTTTGCCGCTTTTGGGCGGTAACGGTCTAGCACATCAGTCGGCAGGTTTGGCGCGGCCCAGACATCGGACGCTTTCTGTGCCAAACATTCGGCGCGATCTTGAATTGCCTTTTCGTTCCAAGTTTCCACATTTTTCAATCCCTTGTTGAGCTGAAGCGGACTGTCTCGGAAACCGTGTTCCATGTCGCGTTTCTCAGCAAAAGAGCGGTCGCTATACTCGGAGTTATAGCCAGTCAGTGTAAGATTGCCGAGGGTGTGCAGCCATTTTTTCTGAACTGTCCGCCAGTCATCACCGAGTGCCATTTGCCATTCCTCTGAAATGTTTTCGTTCTGCGGCATAATGTGCTCAATGGTGTATGCATCCCTAGACGGCTGTTCCTTACATTGATGGTGCTCCAGCTTGCGAAGCCAATAACTGCGGTTACGGAAGTTGTAAAGATCGCGCACTTTCAATTCGCGACGAAATTCTTCGTCGTCGGGGAACCGACGATAGGACGGCAGGAGCAGGAAATGGGCTTGCATGCTCTCCAGATAATGGCATTGATTTAATTTTTTGCTAAAAGTCGCAAAAGTTTTGTTCAGCGAATTGGTTGGAATAGCGCAAACCGCACGACGAAATACATAGCTTTCTATCAGGCGTACGGCTTGTTCCAGTTCATGTACAGACAATCTTTTTTCGGCGTAGTCGTGGTAGAGCCTCAGTAGGAGTGGATAGGCGACATCCACCTTGAGATTGCGTAAGTCAGCGAAAACGGCGGCCAAAGATGTGTCGGATTCTCCCCCAAGTGCCATGGCACAGTAGTATCCCGCAAAGATTTTAATGTCGGCTACTAAAACATTGACATCAACAGTTTCTCCCCCATGGCTGGAAGCGTATGTTTTGAACGCTTCGTAAACCTCACGGATTTTGGGTATCTCCTCGGTCTTGACCGTCAGATAATGGCGCATGAAGCCGTCAAAATGCTCCCCATAAGCCTCTTGCCCGAAAGCGATTTCTATCGGCCGCCAATGGTCATTGTAAAGACAATTTTGGTGTTTCAGTTCCAGCCCCATGAGAATAAAGTTGCGGATTAAATCTGCTTGACTAAGCTCGCGACCAATGGAGTTCATGCTCTCGAATATGAGTTGCGGGTCGTCCACACCACGTTCCAACGAAATATCTACAATCATAAGTTTGGCTAACCCGTTGCACAATGATCCAAGATTCGATTCCATTGCTTTAATTTTTTTCTCAAAAAATTTAAAGTTTTCTTTGATGCGTAGGGAATGTTTATCTGGTAGCGGCTTTTGGTCTATAATCCTCAGTAGAGTTTCCTTGTCCGTCTGAGTCAACAGCAGCTTGTAGCGACGCATTTCATATTCTAACGAGTTAAGCAAGTAGTAGTTACGAAGTTTTGTTGCTGAGAAACCGTCAATCGGTTCAGTTTCTCCTAACTCTCGCGCAAGTGCCTCGATAATCAAAGAAATGGTGGCTAACCGTTGTTGTCCATCAATAACTAGTATCGGCGGTTGTTCAATGACCGCAAAAGGTGCCTCATTTATGTAGACGATCGAACCGACAAAGTGAGAATGAATATTGTCATCGCCTCCTGTACGCAAGATGTCTTTCCACATTTGGATACATTCTTGTTCGGTCCAAGAATAGGTGCGCTGGTAGATTGGAACAACAAACTGGGGAGATTTTTTAAGAAAATGCAGTAAGTTGGCTTCAGTTGCTTTCATAATCGTTCTTATGCCTAATTAGTGGTGCTGGCTCATTTTACAGCCATCCACACTGATAATACCGATTTAAATCTTTGTCGAGAATTTAGGCATTTTTAATGACCCGCCCGCTTGATGGATTTGCGCTACGTTTATCGTCCAAGTCATCGGGCAAGCACTACCCAAACTACGGTAAAATCCACCCAATTCTTTCGCGCTCAGAGTCCATGCAAACAGTTGATCAAATTATTCAACCCCATTGGTTGATTCCGGTCAATACCCGGCAATCGGTGTTGCTGGAGCACGCGGTCGTGATCGATCAGGATGAAATCATTGAATATGGCCCGGCGGCGGCAATAAACGCCAGGTACGAGGCCAATACAAGTACCGTTCTGGACAATCATGCCCTAATCCCCGGACTGGTCAATGCCCATACCCATACTGCGATGACGTTGTTGCGCGGCTTTGCCGATGACATGCCATTGATGCAGTGGCTGTCCGAGCATATCTGGCCGACCGAGGCGAAATGGGTTGATCGCGCATTTGTCGAAGCCGGTGCAAATCTGGCTTGTGCGGAAATGATTCGCGGCGGAACGACCTGTTTCAACGACATGTATTTTTTCCCGGACGTGGTGGCGCGTTGCGCGGAGACTGCGGGTATGCGCGCTTGTATCGGCATGATCGTGCTCGATTTTCCTACGGCTTGGGCGCAAAATGCCGATGAGTACATCAATCAGGGCCTGGCAATGCGCGATCAGGTGCGACATTCGCCATTGATAACCACGGCATTCGCGCCGCACGCGCCTTATACCGTATCCGATGAACCGTTGCAGAGAATAGCGACCTTGTCTGAAGAACTCGATTGTCAGGTGCATACTCATGTGCACGAAACCGCGCAAGAGATTGAGGAATCCAACGCGCGTTATGGCATGCGTCCGATTGAGCGCTTGGCGCAATTGGGCTTGCTCGGGCCGCGCTTGTTGGCGGTACATATGACCCAGTTATTGCCGGATGAAATTGACGCTGTCGCCGAGTGCGGCGTTCATGTTGTTCATTGCCCCGAGTCCAATATGAAATTGGCAAGCGGTTTTTGCCCGGTGTCAAAGTTAGCGGCGGCTGGCATTAACGTCTGTATCGGCACCGACGGCGCATCCAGCAACAATGATTTGGACCTGCTCGGTGAGATGAGAATGGCGTCATTGCTGGCCAAGGGATTCAGCCAAGACCCGGCTGCCCTCAACGCTTATGAGACATTGGCAGCGGCCACCATAAACGGCGCAAAAGCATTAGGGCTGGAACATCATATCGGCTCTATTGAAGCTGGCAAAAAAGCCGACTTGGTCGCCATTGATTTATCCGCGTGCGCGACCCAACCGGTGTATCACCCGGTCAGCCAAATTGTGTATAGCGCGAGTCGGGATCAAGTGTCCGATGTTTGGGTGGCCGGGCGGCGGGTGCTTGAAAACGGCGTACTGACCACGCTGGACGCGGAACGCATTTGCGCGACGGCGAACGAATGGCGCGACAAAATCGGCGGATATTGAGCGCGCGTGGACAAAAAAATGAGCAAAAAAAATACGCGCAATATTGATGATGCTGAAATTAAAAAATTCAGCGCGGCGGCGTCGCGGTGGTGGGATACGGAAAGCGAATTTAAGCCATTGCATCAGATTAATCCGTTGCGCTTGGACTTCATAGATCAGCGCACGCCGTTGGATGGGAAAATGGTTTTGGATGTCGGTTGCGGCGGCGGTATTTTATCCGAGGCGATGGCGTTGCGTGGTGCGAAAGTGACCGGCATCGACGCCGGCGAGTCGGCGCTTGAAGTCGCCCGGTTGCATGCGCTTGAGAGCAAAGTCAAAGTTGATTATCAAAAAATCACCGCCGAAGATCTTGCCCGCCAGTCGCCGGGCAAGTGGGACATCGTAACCTGCATGGAGTTGCTCGAACATGTGCCGGATCCTTCCAGCGTGGTGACGGCTTGTGCAGCGTTGGCAAAACCCGACGGCGCGGTTTATTTCTCGACCATCAACCGCAACCCAAAATCATTTTTGTTCGCCATCGTGGGCGCGGAATACCTGCTTAATCTAGTGCCGCGAGGCACCCACAATTACGAAAAACTGATTCGACCGAGCGAGCTTAATCAATGGGGCGAGGCGGCTGGCTTAAACACTGAAGAATTAACCGGAATGCACTATAACCCGATATTTCAAAGTTATAGATTGGGGCCGGGGCTGGAAGTGAACTATATTATGCGCACCATAAAAATTTCACCATGAGTTTCCGATTCGACAGTTTTCTTTTTGATCTGGACGGCACGTTGCTGGATACACACCAGGATATGGGCAATGCGTTAAATATCATTCTGAACAACCACGGCAAACCGCCGTTGCCGCTGCAAACCATCCGGCCTTTCGTTTCTAAAGGCGGCCTGGTCATGATCTGTTCGGCGTTTAAATGCAAGCCGGAAAGCGAGCAAGCCGCGGCATTGCGGCATGAGTTGCTAGACACCTATTTGCAAGCAATAAGTCGTCATACGGCACTTTTCCCGGGCATGGATTCGATATTGGAGAAGATTGAAAACAGCGGCCGAAAATGGGGCATCGTGACCAACAAGCCCGGCTTTTTAACCGAGCCGTTGTTGCGGGAATTGCAACTGCATAAGCGCGTTGGATGCGTTGTCAGCGGCGATACGCTGGCCGAGAGAAAACCGCACCCCGCGCCATTGTTGTATGCGTGTAAACAGATTAACTCAAGTCCGAACCGAGCCATATATATTGGCGACGATGAGCGCGACGTGCAAGCTGGAAAACGTGCCGGCATGGCCACTCTGGCGGCAGCCTGGGGATATATTGCTGAGCAGGATGACCCGAATCTATGGAATGCCGACGGGGTTATTCAACAGCCTCAGGAAATTGCTGCCTGGCTGGATTAGGCCCGGCTGGATTACATGGATCGGTCAATTGACCGTTAAACAATGATCACCTCCCTGCCCTCTCCATCCGCGGCCTCACAATGGTGCGACCGGCATCGTAAAGAAAAAATCAGCATCGGTTACGTGCCCACCATGGGGGCGTTACATGATGGGCATTTATCATTAGTCGCCAGTAGCATCGCGGAAAACGATGCGACTTGCGTCAGCATTTTTATCAACCCGTTGCAGTTTAATAACCCCGATGACCTGGAAAAGTATCCGCAAAATCGGCGGCGAGATATCGAAACCTTGCAGCGAGTCGGTTGCGATATGGTTTATACTGGCTCACTGCAACAGTTTTTTCCCGAAGCGGAAGATGTGAAGCAAATAAAAATGAATGACCCCGGCCCTTCAGGGAAAGGGTTGGAAGGAAAATTCAGGCCGGGACATTTGGCGGGCGTGGTTACCATTGTCGAGCGTCTGTTCAGAACCGTGGGGACGTGTCGAGCCTATTTTGGAGAGAAAGATTATCAGCAGACGTTGGTTGTGAAACATCTCGCTCAACGACTTAATGATGAAGGATTGATTATTGATGTGGTGGCCTGCCCGACGATACGCGAGAACTCCGGGTTGGCGATGTCATCACGAAATCAACGGCTGACAGAAAATCAAAAGCAAGTCGCATCCAATATTTACCAGGCGTTATCGCGAGCGAAACAGTCCTGGAAGACAGGCCAACACGATCCGGCAGAATTGCAACGACAGCTGCGCGAGCAACTTGAACACCCCGATATTTCGATTGATTATGCCGCAGTGCGCGACCAGGATAATTGGACCGCGCATACACCAAACACAGAAATTTCCAATGCCCGCGCGCTGGTGGCAGCTTATGTGGGAGCGGTCAGGTTAATAGATAATTTGTATTTGGGGAGCGGTTGATTTTGTCGTGACGCTTTTGTTACGGACTTTAGTCGCGCCAGCAACCAACCGCGTGTCGTATAATACCAGCATGGAAAATAATATTTAGGCGTTACACGATGCGGTGATATGCAACAACCCAATCTCAACAGAATACCGAATTTCATCTGGGGCATCGCCGATGATGTATTGCGCGATCTTTATGTTCGCGGCAAGTACCGTGATGTCATCCTGCCAATGACGGTTTTGCGGCGGCTGGATACGGTGCTTGAACAAAGCAAGCAAAAAGTCTTACACACAAAAACCGAATTGGATGATGCCGGAATCATTGAGCAAGACCCTGCCTTGTGCAGGGCTGCTGGGCAAGCCTTCTACAACACATCAAAATTCACCCTGCGCGATTTGAAGTCCCGGTCCAGTCAGCAGCAACTACGCGCGGACTTTGAAAATTATCTTGATGGCTTCTCGCCTAATGTTCAGGATATTTTGAATAACTTTGAATTCCGCAACCAGATTCCGCGCCTATCCAAAGCCGATGTGCTCAGTGCCCTGATTGAAAAACTGACCTCGCCGGAAATCAATCTCAGCCCGCGGCCGGTTTTATACAGTGATGGCGCGCAACGTCATCCCGGTCTCGACAACCACGCCATGGGCACCATCTTTGAGGAACTTGTGCGCCGCTTCAACGAGGAAAACAACGAGGAGGCGGGCGAGCACTGGACGCCGCGGGACGCGGTCAAACTCATGGCAAAACTTATTTTTCTGCCCGTCGCTGATGAAATAAAATCCGGCACCTATTTGCTGTATGACGGCGCATGTGGCACCGGCGGCATGCTGACGCTGGCGGAAGAAACACTCCAATCTCTTGCCGCCGAGCACAGCAAAGAAGTTTCCACGCATTTATTCGGTCAGGAAATCAACGCCGAAACCTACGCGATATGCAAAGCCGACCTGTTGCTCAAGAGCGCAGGCGATGTCACGGATAACATCAAGGGCGGCGCGGAATATTCCACCCTATCCAACGATGCCTTCCCGACGCATGAATTTGATTTCATGCTCAGCAATCCACCCTACGGCAAGAGTTGGAAGAGCGACCTGGCGCGCATGGGCGGCAAGCAGGACATGCGCGATCCGCGCTTTATGATTGACCACGCGGGCGATCCAGAATACTCGCTGGTCACCCGCTCCAGCGACGGGCAGATGCTCTTTCTTGTCAACAAACTCAGCAAGATGAAACAGGACACAAAACTCGGCAGCCGCATCGCCGAGGTGCACAATGGCTCGTCGCTGTTCACTGGCGATGCCGGACAAGGCGAGAGCAACATCCGCAGATGGATAATTGAAAGCGACTATCTGGAAGCCATAGTCGCCTTGCCGCTCAATATGTTTTACAACACCGGCATCGCCACCTACATCTGGGTGTTGACCAACCGCAAACCGGAACATCGCAAGGGCAAGGTGCAACTGATTGACGCCAGCGAATGGTGCCAGCCGCTACGTAAAAATCTCGGCAAGAAGAACTGTGAACTCGGCGAGGCAGACATCAAGCGCATCTGCGATACCTTTCTCGCCTTTGAGGAAAGTGAGCAGTCCAAAATATTTCCGAACCAAGCATTCGGTTATTGGAAGGTGACGGTTGAGCGGCCCTTGCGGTTGGTCGGTGCCGAGCCCGGACGCGTCTACAAACCCAACGAGTTGAAACAATTAAAAGAATCTTCTGAGCGCAGCGAGGAGGCACCGCCAATCATCAAGAAGATTCACAAACAAGACACCAAACCCGACCCGTTACGCGGCTTGTTCCAAACCAACATCGACGGCAAACCCGCGGTGGTGGAATACGAACCCGCCCCCGACCTGCGCGACACCGAGCAGATTCCGCTACAAGAAAAAGGCGGCATTGAAGCCTTTTTGAAACGGGAAGTGCTACCCCATGCCGCCGATGCCTGGTACGCCCCGGGCAGTGTTAAAATCGGGTACGAAATCAGTTTCACCCGCCACTTCTACAAGCCACAGCCCATGCGCTCCCTGGATGAAATCCGCGCTGATATTTTGGCATTGGGGAAGGAAAGCGAAGGGTTGTTGGATGAGATTATCAAATGAGAACAATCTATACTTATGTAACAAATTAGTATGCATCAATGGCAACAAAATTCATGAGACGCACAATGACAATCAATCTAGAAAATCTGTTTGAAAAATTTGAACTAAAAAAAGTACATTTGAATGTCGGCATGATCGGTGTGGAAATATCCTTTGATGAAGCAGACAAGGACGCGGCGTGGGAATTGTATGTTGAAATGTTGACGAGGATTGTTACTCAGCCTTTGCCGGACGGGGTGGGCGACGAGACAACCGCACTGGAAAGTGTTTATTCGCTTTTCCCCACCACTCGAGAAATTTTACGCAAACGGGGAAGGAAAACCTTGCAATTCAGCAAAGTTGCAATACCGGTATTGAACCAAATAGTGCGTCCCTTCACCGCAAAATGGCACAAAGAGGCATCACAAAATGGATTTGATAACAGCACCACGCGAGAAAAATTTCGTGAGGAATTGCAAGAGTTACAGAAAGACCTCTGTCGTTATAATCGTATGTTAGCGGAAATTGCTGGCGTCGAAGACTTAACCGATTTAGAAAGAGGGTGACAATCATGACCGATAGACACAAAGTATTCGTCAGTTTTCATCACGAAGACCAGCAATATAAGGATTTTTTTGTTAGCATGATGGGAGATGACATTGTGGACAAATCAGTTGGCGACGGGGATATAAATAACAGCAACGCAACAGAAACAATGCGCCAGTGCAACCTGCTATAGTTTGGTGGAATCGGCAAAAGCGAACGACCTTGAGCCTTATGCCTATCTTCAGCGGTATGCTAAGGGTGTCAATGGGTCGATTTAACGGCGCTTACCATTAATAGACGCTATCAAGCAAGGAAAGCAAGTACAGCTATGAGCAAACAAGATGCGGAAGCCTTGCTACAGCGGGCACTCAATAATCCCGATGCTGTATTTCGAGAGGGCCAATGGGAGGCAATAAACGCGCTGGTCAACGAGCGGAAAAAGCTTCTCCTGGTACAGCGAACCGGCTGGGGAAAGAGTTCGGTGTATTTTATTGGTGCTCGGTTGCTTAGAGACCGTGGTTTTGGGCCAACCATTATTGTGTCGCCTTTACTGGCCTTGATGCGAAACCAGATCGATGCAGCCAACAACTTGGGTATAGAAGCCATTACACTCAATTCTACTAACCGTGATGAATGGCCCGCATTAATACATCAAGTCCAGGCTGATCAAGCTGATTGTTTGCTCATTTCTCCCGAGCGCCTGGCAAATGAAGACTTTATAAATGAAGTGCTGCTACCCATCGCTGACAAGATTGGTTTGTTGGTCGTGGATGAGGCGCACTGTATTTCTGATTGGGGGCATGACTTCAGGCCGGATTACCGCAGGCTTCTTAATATCCTAAAGCAGATGCCGCCAAATATGCCAGTACTGGGCACAACGGCAACTGCCAACAACCGCGTAATAGAAGATGTTATCGGGCAGCTAGGTGATATGGATGTTTTACGTGGCCCGTTGGTACGTGAAAGCCTTACCCTGCAAAACATCACATTGCCTGATCAGGCTAGTCGATTAGCTTGGCTATCCATCAATATTCCCAAGCTGGATTTGGCCGGTATTGTCTACGTACTGACTAAACGCGATGCGGAGCAGGTGACTTCATGGCTGCAATCCCAGGGTATAGATGCAGCAGCCTATTACAGCGGTGTAGAGTGCGAAGGTTTTGCCAACTCCGATGCATACCGGCGGAATTTGGAGGAGCGTTTACTCAATAACAATATCAAGGTATTGGTAGCCACTACGGCATTAGGTATGGGTTATGACAAACCAGATTTAGGCTTTGTTATTCACTATCAGGCACCAGGTTCCATCGTAGCCTATTACCAGCAAGTGGGTCGTGCAGGGCGTGGCATAGAACAATCCCATGGTGTGCTATTAGCCGGGCATGAAGATGAGCGGATTCATGAGTTTTTCCGACGTTCCGCCTTTCCCAGTGAAGAACAGGTCAATGCCATGTTAGCGACGCTGGGAGATTCAGACGGGCTATCCATCGTAAAGCTGCAGGAATACCTAAACCTCCGTAAGGGTCAAATCGACAAGGTGCTTAAATTTCTGAGTGTAGAAAACCCGGCCCCTGTGATTAAAGATGGCCCCAGGTGGCATCGTACGCCGGTTCATTTTCAGATGGATCATGAGCGTATAGCCCATCTCTCTGGCCAGCGCGAACAGGAATGGGTCGAAGTGCAGGCCTACATAAATACCACAGGTTGCCTCATGGAATACCTTCGCAATGCACTGGATGACCCGGCCTCAGAGCCCTGTGGTAAGTGTGCAAATTGCATAGCCAGTCCAATCTTCAGCCGGGATATTGACCGAACAGTAGGTATAGCAGCCGCCCAGCACCTGAAACACTCGGCATTTGTGTTCAAACACAAAATACAGGTGGCGGCCGATGCCTTTCCGATCTACGGTTTTCGCGGCAACTTGCCCGCACACCTGCAAGCGTCAGACGGTAGAATCCTTAGTCGCTGGGGCGATGCCGGTTGGGGCGGTCTGGTTGAGAGCGATAAACACGCGGACAGCTTTCGGCAAGAACTTGTTAATGCTACCGCAGAAATGATCACACAAAGATGGCAGCCAAACCCTGCACCACAGTGGGTAACCTGCGTACCCTCACTGAATCATCCAGCATTAGTGCCAGACTTCGCCCAGCGCCTTGCTGCCAAACTGGGTCTACCCTTTGTTACCGTTATTACCAAAACGCTCGACAACGAACAGCAGAAGTTTCAGCAAAACCGTTACCACCAGTGCCGTAACCTCGATGGGGCCTTCGCCGTGGCCGAGCAGCTTCCTGCTGGCCCGGTGTTACTGGTGGATGACGTTATTGACTCAGGCTGGACGGTAACTGTCTTAGCGGCATTATTATGCCAACAGGGATGTGAGGCTGTTTACCCAGTCGCCCTGGCCTCAACCAGTACAGGTGATTAGATGAGTTTATCAGCCAATGCTCAGGCCGTACTGCTGCTAACGGCCTATTTTAACAAGGCCGGCGATACAGCAGTTCGCCCATTGACCAACAAGGAATGGGGGAAATTTGCACTCTGGCTGAAAGATAAGGGGCTTCGGCCGGAAAGTCTGTTAACGGGAAAAATCGCCGAGTTGTTGGTTGGTTGGAGCGATAGCAAAATGTCACTTGATCGCTTAGAACAGTTAATGAATCGCGGCTCAGCCATGGCTCTGGCTGTTGAAAAATGGAGTCGAGCAGGCCTGTGGATTATTACCCGCTCGGACCCAGACTATCCCCAGCGCTTGAAAAAGCGCCTCAAAAATGATTCGCCTCCGATACTCTTCGGTTGTGGTAATCGCAGTATTCTCAATCAAGGTGGTATTGCCGTTATTGGTTCCCGTAATACCAGTGAGGCCGACCTGACATTTAGTCGCGACCTTGGGATAAAAACAGCGGAAGGTGCATTTTCAATCGTCTCCGGTGGTGCCCGTGGAGTGGATGAAGCGGCCATGCTAGGCGCACTGGAGACTGAAGGTACGGTAATTGGCGTAATGGCCGATAGCTTGTTAAAGGCCAGTAGCAGTCGTAAATATCGACAACATATTATGAACAATAACCTGGTGTTGATCTCACCCTTCTACCCCGAAGCCGGGTTTAGTCCGGGTAATGCCATGCAGCGTAACAAATACATCTATTGCCTTTCCGATTCAGCTGTTGCCGTGCATTCCGGCACCAAAGGCGGCACCTGGAATGGGGCGATTGAGAACATCAACAAACAATGGGTACCGCTGTGGGTAAAAGAAACCCAGGATTCGGAAGCAGGTAATGCTCAGCTGGTTGCGAAAGGTGCTCGCTGGTTACCCCAATCCATCGATGATTTTACTGTGGATGGCTTGCTTATAGATCTTCCATCAAATCCAGCACGGGAAGCAAAAGATTCCCCGCTTTCTCAGAACCTCTCGACTAGAGAGCCAGTATCAGATTATCAACCAGAGGAGGCATTGGTTGAAACTGAGCTAAGCACTCTAAAGGCCGAAGAGCCAGAAAATGCGGAACAAAATAGTGAAGAAAACGACACCGAAACATCTACCGGCGCTGAGAAGGTCTTAGCAAAAGCTGAATTGGTTGAACAAGAAGGGCCAATAAAGCTGCAAGACGCGAGTTTTTATGGCTTGTTTCTTCTAAAAATACAAACCCTCTGCCAGCAGCAGGCACTTGGTATTGATGAGTTAATGACCGCAACAGATTTACACAAAAGCCAGTTAACAGCCTGGCTAAAGCAAGCGGTTGAAGAAGGTAAGGTTAACAAACTCAACCGTCCGGTTCAGTACCAGTGGGCAGAAAATAAACAGCAGGACTTTCTCAATTAACGACGCGAGAAAATAAGGTTAGTAATGGAAACAGCAAAACTAAAAAAATTCGCCCAATTCGCGCGCCGCGGTTTGCTGGAGCAGGTGGGCAACAAGCTTAAACCGGTGCTGGCACCGGATAGCCCCAAACACCGGATTTGACCATAGCTCAGGAAAGCGAGGGGTTGTTGGATGAGATTATGGACGAGTAGCCGATGATGCCACTATGCAAGGCTGCCTTTAGTATGGAGGAAAAATCCGGCTATAGTAAAGGCAGCGTTTAGTATGGGAGACATATCGGGCTATAGTAAAGGTAGCCTTTACTATGGGAGAAAAGTATAGATAGCCAACAATCTGGTGGGGCGGCTGGTCAAAGTCGGCATCCTGCACGAGGTGACCAAGCAATTCCGCAACCGGAAGTTTGTGTATCAAAGTTATATTGATTTGTTTCAGGACTAAAAAATGAACCAAACATCGAACAACCCCGGCGACTCTTTCCAGACAAATTCGCTCAAAGCGTACGAGCCTGAAATTTCACCTGACGATATCTGGGGCGATGACGCATTAGGACGTGAGCAAATCGCGCAGTCATTGACGCATTTAATCGAAAAACAAACGGATTCGTTTGTCGTCAGTCTGCATGGGGATTGGGGTACCGGTAAAACATTTTTACTGAAGCGTTGGCAGGAAACCTTGAAAAAAGATGGATTTGAAGCGATTTATTTTAATGCCTGGGAAGATGATTTTTGTCCTGATCCATTAGTTGCAATTATCGGGCAACTCTCAGAAGAATTAGAATCCAACTCCGAGCATGAATTTAAAGTCGATGATGTTAAGGAAAAGGCGGAATTACTATTTAGAAAAATTGCTGATGGTCTTACCAAAAAATATACCGGTATATCGCTGGAAAAAATATCCGAAACTCTTAAAAACCACGCGTTAGATTCGTATCATGAACAAATAAAATATAAAAATGAACTCAGAAATGCTCTCACAGATATATCCGCAGAAGTAAGGAAAAAAACCAACCGGCCACTGGTTTTTATTATTGATGAACTTGATCGTTGCCGTCCGCTGTTTGCTATTGAACTACTGGAAAGAATCAAACATATTTTTGATGTTCCCAACATGGTTTTTGTGCTGGGTGTTAATCGCGCCGAACTGTGTCAGTCACTTAAATCAATCTATGGTGAAATTGATGCGGATGTATATTTCAGAAGGTTCTTTGATATGGAGTTCATATTGCCGGAAGCCGATGGAGGAAAGTTTTGTGAGCATTTGATGAATCATTATAAAGTCAGAGATATGTTTTTGGGTGATAAAACCAACACGAATGATAATAGAAATTACCCTCCCAGCAGTTTTGATTCTTTTCAGAGCATATTTAGACGCTTGGATTTATCTCTCCGGGATATGGATTACTGCATACGTTCAATTGTTTTTTTCGGAGAAAAGTCCCGGGGCGGCTTTGACATGTATTTGTTTTCACTGCTTATGCTTGCAATATTACGACTAAAAGAACCCAATCTTTATCGTGAGTTTATTAAAGGCAAATGCCCAGTGAACGAGGTTTTGGATTGTATAGATGCACTAATCGTGGACAAAAGTAAGGATCGTGACTACGAGGATTTTAAACTTGCACTGCTGTGGTCAGAGGCACTTTTTTATCACTTGGATTCTCAAATAAATCCAGATACTAACAATGCTTTTGATGAATTAATAAATTGGGAAGATGGATCTGTATTAAATTCTCCAAGATTCTCTAAAAAAACTCGAACATCAAATCCTGACCGTATAGCTCAATTACGTTCTGTTGCGCAAACATGGGCGAAGAGTATGAGTTATCACAAAAACTTTTATGCGTTTGCCAAATTGCTTGAACTTACTGAAACACCGACAAAAAAACGACAGCAATGAATTTGGCTCCCTATACAAAACACAAGGATTCTGGAGTGGAGTGGCTGGGGAATGTACCAGCGCATTGGGAGATGCGGCGGCTTCGTAATGTGATAGATATGCGAGTAAGCAACGTGGACAAGCATATAAAGGACGGAGAAACACCGGTCCGCCTCTGTAACTACGTTGATGTCTACAAGAATGATTACATCAGCGAGCAAATGACGTTTATGCGCGCAACCGCCACCGATAAAGAAATCGATAAATTCCGTCTTATGAAAAATGACATCCTTATCACAAAAGACTCAGAGACTTGGAATGACATCGGAGTGCCTGCGTTAGTCACCGAGCCAGCTTCAGATATTATTTCTGGCTATCACTTGGCGATATTGCGGCCACATGCTGATGAGATTACGGGTAGATTTTTACATCGCGCATTGCAGAGCAAAGGGCTCGCATATCAGTTCCATACCCGGGCGAATGGCGTAACTAGATACGGACTCTCACACGCTGGCATCAAATCCGTATGGCTTCCTCTCCCACCCCTCCCCGAACAAGCGGCCATTGTGCGTTACTTGGATTATGTGGAGCGGCGGATTCAACGTTATGTGCGGACGAAGCGCAAGTTGCTCGGGTTATTGGCGGAGCAGAAACAAGCCATCATTCACCGCGCCGTCACCCGCGGTCTTGACCCTGATGCTCCCCTTAAACCCTCTGGCGTGGAATGGCTGGGAGATGTGCCAACGCATTGGGAGATGCGGCGGCTTCGTAATGTGATAGATATGCGAGTAAGCAACGTGGACAAGCATATAAAGGAGGGAGAAACACCAGTCCGCCTCTGTAACTACGTTGATGTCTACAAGAATGATTACATTAGCAAGCAGATGACTTTTATGCACGCAACCGCCACCAATGACGAAATCAAACGATTCCGCCTTATAAAAGACGATGTCCTCATCACAAAAGACTCGGAGACTTGGGATGACATCGGAGTGCCTGCGTTAGTCACTGAGCCAGCGTCAGACATTATTTCCGGCTATCACTTGGCGATATTGCGGCCGCATGTTAATGATGTTATGGGTAGTTTTTTACTTCGTGCCTTGCAGAGCAAAGGGCTCGCTTACCAGTTCCATACCCGGGCGAATGGCGTCACTAGATACGGACTCTCACACGCTGACATCAAATCTGTGCGGCTTCCTTCCCCACCCCTTCCCGAACAAACCACCATCGTCGAGTATCTTGACAAAACCACCGCCAAAATTGACGCCGCCATCGCTCGCACCCACCACGAGATTGAACTCATCAACGAATACCGCACCCGCTTAATCGCCGATGTAGTCACCGGCAAGGTGGATGTGCGCGATGCGGCAACGAAGTTGTCTGATGAAGCGGACGCGGACGATGTTATGCCAGATAGCGATACGGCTGATGTGCTTGACTCCGACACGACATTTGATGAAGCCGCCGAATTGGACATGGTTGCGGAACTTGGGCACGGGAATTAGTTGTTTTTCTTATTATGCGGGCTCGCATTACTTTCAGGACTATTGCGATTTATCGCAACTTGGGGAAATCGATTGGGATGCGGTAGACGCAGACCAATGGCGAGGCTGCCAGGATGAGAAACAAGCCGAATTTCTTGTTGAACAACAGTTTTCCTGGCACCTGATAGAATTCTGTCCGGGCTCAGACACAAATGAGACTTTATTAGTTAAGAAAATCGGGTAGTCTAAGGTGAAATCTTTTCACTTAAATCACAGGAGACTACCCGATGCAGATAAAAAGCCTGCGTATCAAATCATACCGCAGTCAGGCGATTGCCGACACCACCAGTGAACCCGCCATCGCCCGAATAAAGAAACTGGAACTCTATGCCGAGCTCAAATCAGCCGGTTGCACGACGTATGCCTGAAAACCATCGGCTGCTCGAGGGCGACCTACTACCGTTGGCTAGGGCGTTATCGGCGGAGCGGCTGGCGTGGCTTGGAAAGCCAAAGCCGTCGTCCGAAGCGCGTGCGCGGCCGACAATGGACAGCGCAGCAGGAGCAACAAGTGTTGCACTTGCGCAAGCGTTATCCCTTGTGGGGCAAACGCAAGATCTGGAAGGTATTGTCCAGGGATCAGGGACTGCTTCTGAGCATCAGCACGGTTGGGCGCATCCTGGACCGGCTGGTGCGCTTGAAGCGGGTCAAGCCGAAACGCCGGCGCCAGTTCAAGCACCACGCCAGGCGCTGGACATATGGGATGCGCGCCAGGCAGCCAGGTGAGCTGATACAGATTGACCATATGAGCGTAGGACTACCAGCGGGCTTTAGCATAAAAGAGTTCAAGGCAGCCTGTCCAGTCACCGGATTTGTTGCCTTAAAAGCCTATAGCCGTGCGACCAGCAGGAACGCCAAAGACTTCTTGATCTACCTTATCGAACAAGCGCCGTTCAAAATCCGCTTGATACAGGTCGATGGCGGCAGCGAGTTTCGGGATGAGTTTGAGCAAGCCTGCGAGGCTTTGGACATACCGCTATTTATGTTGCCGCCTAAAAAGCCGGAATGGAATGGTTGCGTTGAGCGAGCCAATGGCACCAGCCGTTATGAGTTTTACCCGCTGTATGAAGGAGCGTTGACGGCAGCCGCGATCAACCAGGAACTGGTTCATTACCAATGGACCTATAATCATTACCGGCCACACGATAGTTTGGATTGATGACGCCGATGGCGTACTATCAGCAACCTGCCTTGGCTGCCTGATTTTGTCTCATATGTGGTGAACCCGGACATACATTGACTTCCATTTTCGATCCCTGATAGAATTCCCCTCGCATACATCGTGCAACAGGCGCTCCCGCTAAATCGGGTCACCTGCTGAATACAACAGCCCTTGACCCCGGCTAGGGGTAGCTCCCCAGGCTTGGCGAATAAGCAGGAACAACACCACAGTCTGTCTGTGCGATGTGTGCAACGACCCGACACCAAAGGTGTCATGGAAAGCACACATCAACACGAGGTACAGACATGAAAAACCAACCATTTGTCGTTTTCGCGGCACTATCCATATTCATTTATTTCATTAATCGGGAGCAATAGCCATGCTTGTATTAATGATTATTGGGGTTATTTTAGTTTTGGTGGTTATGACTTATGCAGTCATAACGGCCAACAAGTATTCCCTTAAGAAGTATCAATACAAGCCATTCAATATAAAAACTTGTTTATTTATGCTAATTCCAAGTTTTACATTTTTGTCACAGTTCATGTTTTTGCAAAACAATACAGCCACTTTTTTGTTGGCGTTCGAGCAGGGTAATTTAAACATTATCCTCTTGACAACAACTTCACTCTTACTTGTTCTGGGGTTTGTTTATTATTTAACAAAAAAGACAAATATTTGGATTGCTATTTTTACTACAATTGTGCAGTTTGCTATCGCATTTTTAATAGCGGTGATAATTATTTTGAGGCTGATGGGGCGCAACAAAAAACAAATTATCCTTAAATAATAAGGAAACCAATCATTCCTCCAATTTAATCACTATAAGGGGACACACCATGAAACATGTTCATTTCACGCCTTGGGTTGGCAAGAATTACCGTCAATGCAGTGGCACTTTTAAGAAGCGCGTACTTGTCTTAGGCGAATCGCATTATCAATGGGACAAGGATGTCTCTCTATCCTCATACCCAACACTGACAAATGAATGTATTGAGGAACAACTATCAGGGCAGAACACATATCGGTTCTGGACCATGATTGCGAGTGTTTTTTATAGGTGCTATCCAACCCCGAAAGATAAAAAAACATTCTGGCATTCCGTTGCATTTGCTAACTTTGTCCAAGAAAGCGTCGGATGTAGTTCAAGGGTGCGCCCTACGCGTGAGATGTGGGAAAAAGGCAGGCTCGCATTTAATGAAATGCTGGCAGAACTTTGTCCTGATGTTGTTGCTGTACTCGGCTACGACCTTTGGGAGAACCTTGGAGAATCAGATGACAAAGGGCCTGATATACCGAATGCAAAAAAAGAGCATGGAGAAACATGGTTCTATCCTTACCCCAATGGCAAAGCATTGGCGTTTCCCATTATGCATCCTAGTAGTAGTCACTTTAAGTATGCGGATTGGGACGCTTGCCTCAAGAGCGCGATTGAAGCAACATAGCGTGTTCGTGATTAACGGCGGATGCTGGTAAAATGTCGAGAATCCCTTATATCACGAAGGTGGAAGCCTGTCAGTTATCGTCATTTAACCATCTCTAGCTTGGTTTTTTGCGAGGGTAAACCGACTAAAATGAACGTAGGTAAGAGTGAATTCAGTATTGACTTGTGTTGAGTAGCAATGTGAAAATACACATCATTGCCCTGTTGCCCAACTTTTGTGGTAAAAAATCGCTTGATGGCGACCGTCTTTCTTGCTCTCCATTCTTGAGACATCCCCATGACTATCATTGATTGGAAAGTCGACAACGTCTCTGTTGTGATAGTCGCTCAGAGCCATAACCCGTCTATAGTCAACCCTGACTTTCTGAAAAACAATGGGATAGTAGCCCGAGATTTGGAACCCACCGGTCCATTGTTAATCACCCCCGTTGTTGCACAAATTGAGTATGGCGATATTGCGTGGATGGTTATGCCTGAACGATGCACTATTCATGAGAGAGTTAATGCAAAATTTCAGGAGTCATATCGTGTGTATCAATGTGCGCAGAAATACATTGAAGTGCTCAAACACATTCCTTACACAGCGCTTGGTCTCAATTGGCTAATACATATCACGTTGAATGCAGACTCCCATGAATGGGTTAAATCAAAATTCTTAAAGGATAGTGAAGCGCAAAAGGAAATAGTGGGTGCGGAATTTACACTTAAACTACAACCCGACGATCTGTCCATTTGTTCCTTATCTACCAAGATACCAGACCGTAGTTCTGTCATAGTCGATTGCAACTTTCACTTTGAGTTAAAAAACCCAAAAAGTAAAATAAATGAACTCAAAGAAATTTTGAAAAGAGTGTCGCATTACCAAGATGTTCTTTCCGGCTACTTAAACAAATACTTTTTAGAAGAGGAGAATACGACATGAGACCCATCACACTTGCAGACCACGAAAACAGAGAGGGATTAATGGCAACCATGAGAAGCGCGAATCCTATTGAGGTTGGATCCAGTGCTTTTTTTGGGGATGGCGTGGGGATACATTCGCTTGTGCTAGATGAAGGGGTGGAACTCATCAGAAACGGTATATCTGAACATCTTCCCATAGAACAATCTGACCAAAAATTCTACGCACAATCAATTAGGCATCAAGAAAATAACACTAGTTCTTCTAATTATTTTCTGCCAACAATCAATGTTGGCTATATTCAAAAAATAAGCAAATCCGTCCAAGATATACATAACGCGCTGGTTAGAAGAGAGCAGTTTTCATCCATATTTGTGTCTTTGCAGGAGCAAAGTTTTACAGAGAGCGCAGAACGAATCAATGAGTTGGCGGACCTGCAAGATTTTGAAGAGGGCGAAAAACCATTGTCTCTTGAATCTGTTCGGAATTTTCAGCAATTCATCGGCGATTTTACTGTTTTAGGAGAACCTGTTTTGGGAATTTTCTCCGAAGGCACCTTGTCTGCCGGATGGCGACTGGCCGATAACAAACATCTCCTCCTTGAATTTCTCGAGAACAATGAGATTTCCTTCGCAATGATCGGGCCAGATGATGATGCCACCGATGGAAAATTTCGACTTAATGGCAGGGGTAGAAAAAAGCGTGTTTTGGAATCTCTAAACAATAATAATATACCGCAATGGCCGGAGTAGTTTGTTTGCAAGATGGAGATGACATTCCAAATTCAGATCATGTGTTACGATACTGCAGTCCGCGTCATGTGATGTATGGAGCCATTATCGAAACTGCTTTCGAGTTGCGGGGGAGTGATTCGTATCTTTCCGTTAATTGGTTGGAACACTTCAGCGGGAATACGTGTCAACGTTTGCAAAGTATCAGAGACTCTATTGCAATCAAACTTTCTCCCAGTGGAAGATTCGCCATGATTCCTGTTGTAGAGGCAAAAGGAAACATTGAAAATCTCCAGATAAAGTATCACCCAACGCCTACAGATAATTCACACGCGGGCATTTACTTTTCGGGGTCAGAGCAAAATCTAGAGCAAACGCTGGAGTTGGCTAACATTGCGGCTAATAACCAATCTTTTCTTAGTGCCTGATATTCGGTCATCAACGCTCGGGCTATCCACAACCACCGACACCACTGAACGCGGATTAGAATATTTGAACGGTTCAGATGTGGGTCGGCAATCTGTGGTATATTTCTGTGCGTCGCAAAGTCCTCGGAACGCATGAACATCGCATGTGCATGTCTACGATAGAATTTCTATCCTGATTTTTTATTCTGGCGACAAATTATACCAGTAGCAATAACCATTGCAGAACATTCCGATAGATGTACTATGAATGCAAGGCGCCAACAGGTTACGCTGCAGCCGATTGTCCTGCGTTGGGCGAGGGAACGCGCCGCTTACGAAGAGACTGAAATCGCCAAGAAACTTGGCGTGAAGCGGGAGCGTGTTGTGGAATGGGAGGAGAGTGGCAAAATCAGCCTTGCCCAGATCGATAACCTCGCCCACCATACTTACACGCCTCTCGGACTTCTTTACCTTTCTACTCCTCCAATAAATTTGGATGAACTTACGATTCCGGATTTTCGCACCAGAGATGGCAGAGCATCACCAAACCCTAGTCCTAATCTGCTTGAAACGGTACACACTATGCAGAGAAGGCAGTCATGGATGCGAGAAGAGTTATTGCAGGATGGCATTGAAGCATTACCTTTTGTCGGTTCTTTCAATCTTGAAAATCGGCCCGATGAAGTTGCACGCGCAATGAAAGGCGCGCTTAATCTGTCAGGAAATTGGGCGGCAGAACATCGCAATTGGGAAGACGCTCTTCGTTATTTAGTAAAATGTTTCGAAAGTGCTGGTGTTCTGACCATGTTCAACGGAGTGGTAGGGAATAACACCCATCGTAAATTAAAACCTAAAGAGTTCCAGGGATTTGCTTTGGTGGACAAATATGCCCCGCTGGTTTTTGTTAATGGAGCAGATTACAAGGCGGCGCAGATGTTCACGGTTGCACATGAATTAGCGCATATATTTATTGCTGAATCTGGTTTATCAAAATTCAAAAATCTTCGATCGGTAGAAAATGAAATTGAGAGATTTTGCGATCAGGTGGCAGCGGAATTTCTTGTGCCAAGAGCGGAACTCGGTGTGTCTCTGGATGGCGGTCTTGGCTTTTCTGAACAATGCCAGAAAATCGCCGGACATTTTAAGGTCAGCACTATAGTGGCAGCACGTCGTATGCTTGATGTTGGATCAATCAATTTGGACACTTTTTTCAATTTATATAACGAATGGAAAATAGAAACCGATCGCCACAAAAAACAAATGGGTGGTGGCAATTTTTGGAATACCCAGAATGTGCGCATTGGGCATCCGCTTGGTGTCGCTATCTGGCGAGCGGTTAGTGAGGGCAGACTTTTTTATCGGGATGCTTATAGCCTAACGGGGTTAAAGGGTAAAACTTTTGACAAATTCATGAGCAATATGGATATGCGTGAGCAAGAATGAAACAAAATTCTGAGGCATGGTTGCTTGATGCAAACGTTTTTATAGAAGCGCATAAACGTTATTATGCGTTCGATATTTGCCCCGGATTCTGGGACTGTCTTTCTTACTATCACGACCAAGGAAAACTAATGAGCATTGATTGGGTAAAAAAAGAAATAGAAGCAAACGAAGACAATTTGTGGGATTGGGTGAAAAATACCGCACCAGAAGGCTTTTTCCAATCATCGGATGAACCCACTACACAAGGTTTCTATTCGGAAATTATAGAATGGGTTAGCAGTGAAGATTTTAAGAACGAAGAAAAAACCAAGTTTGCCGCTGGGGCAGACGGGTGGTTAGTCGCATATACTAAAACCCATGACCTGATTCTCGTTACCGATGAAAAATCTAATCCGGATATAAAAAGAAGAGTTCCCATACCTAATGTGTGTCAACAATTTGACGTCCCTTACATAAATACTTTTGCTATGCTGCGAGAAATGGAGATTACATTTGGGTTACAGTTGCCACAATAGAAGAATTCTATTGATAAAAAACGGATGAGACGCTATCCGCTTTAACCTAATTGATTGATAATTATACTGTGCGATTGACAAAACAACATGACCACCGACACCACTGAGCGCGGATTAGAAGATCTGATTTGCACCATCTTGACTGGTGCGCCCTGTGAGCCGACAAAAATCGATTGGGTGGAAGAGCGGCCGGCGGCATTCGGGGTCGGTTGGATGTGCGGTGTCCCCGCCGACTACGACCGCGAATACTGCGTCGACCTGGTGCAACTTTCCTTGTTTCTGCGAGACACCCAACCTGAGGTTGCCGCTGCGCTCGGTCTTGCTGATGACAGCCCGACTCGGCAAAAATTCCTGGCGCGCTTGCAGGGTGAAATCGACAAGCGTGGCATCATTGCGGTGTTGCGCTCCGGACTCAAGCACCGCGCCCACGACATCACCCTTTTCTACGGCACGCCGTCGGTGGGTAACGAGCAAGCAAAGACGAACTACGCCGCTAACCGCTTCACCGTCACGCGGCAACTTCAATACAGCAACACGGACACCCGCAACGCCCTTGACCTGTGTCTGTTCATCAATGGACTGCCAATATTTACTTTTGAATTGAAGAACAACCTGACCAAGCAGACGGCGGACGATGCGGTGGAGCAATACAAGCGTGACCGCGACTCGCGCGAGATGCTTTTCGGCTTCGGGCGTTGCGTGGCGCACTTTGCGGTGGACGAACACGAGGTGCGTTTTTGCACACACCTCAAGGGCAAGGCGTCGTGGTTTTTGCCCTTCAATCAAGGCTGGAACGACGGCGCGGGCAATCCGCCCAACCCGAACGGTCTCAAGACTGACTACCTGTGGAAGCAAGTGCTGAGCCGCAACAGTTTGACCAACATCATTGAGAATTACGCTCAAATCGTCGAGTTAAAGGACGATAAGACCGGGCGCAAGCAACGAACACAAATCTGGCCGCGCTATCATCAACTGGATGTGGTGCGGCGGTTACTTGCCGATGTTGAAGCGAAGGGCGCGGGGCAACGCTACCTGCTCCAGCACTCGGCCGGTAGCGGCAAGTCCAACTCCATTGCCTGGCTGGCGCATCAACTCATCGGGCTGGCGCGCAATGGCGCGTCGGTGTTTGACTCCATCATCCTGGTCACCGACCGGCGCATCCTTGATAAACAAATCCATGAAACCATCAAACAGTTCACTCAGGTGCAGGCGACGGTGGGTCATGCCAGGCACTCCGGAGATCTGCGTAAATTCATTGCCAGCGGCAAGAAGATCATCATCTCCACGGTGCAGAAATTTCCCTTTATCCTTGACGAGATCGGCGACGAACAGCGCGGTCGTCATTTCGCCATCATCATTGACGAAGCACATTCCAGCCAGGGCGGCAGAACCTCGGCGGCGATTTCACAGGCGCTTTCGGAAGATGGCGGGAAAGCGGCAGACGACACCTTTGAAGACCAGATCAACCGACTGATAGAGGCGCGCCGGTTGCTGCCCAATGCCAGCTACTTTGCCTTCACCGCCACGCCCAAGTCCAAGACGCTGGAACTTTTTGGCGAGCCACAGCCGCAAGCGGATGGCACGGAGAAATATCTGCCCTTCCATAGTTACACCATGAAACAGGCGATTCAGGAAGGATTTATTCTTGATGTGCTCAAGCATTACACGCCGGTAAAGAGTTATTACAAACTTGCCAGGACCGCGGCGGACGACCCTGAGTTTGATGTCAAGAAGGCGCAGAATAAACTACGCCGTTTCGTTGAAGGGGACCAGCACGCCATCCGCCTCAAAGCCGAGATTATGGTGGACCATTTCCATGAACAGGTGTTCATTCCCCGCAAGATCGGCGGCCAGGCGCGGGCGATGGTGGTGACCAACGGCATTGAACGGGCAATACAATACTTCCACGCCATCCGCGAGTATCTGGCTGAACGCAAAATCCCGTATCAAGCCATTGTCGCGTTTTCTGGCGACCATGAATACGGTGGTAAGAAGATGACCGAGACCTCGCTCAACAAATTCCCGTCAAGCCGGATCGCCGACAAAATACAGAATGAGCCGTATCGATTTTTGATCTGCGCGGACAAGTTTCAAACCGGCTACGATGAACCCTTGTTGCACACCATGTATGTGGACAAGACCCTCTCCGGGATTAAGGCGGTGCAGACTTTGTCGCGCCTCAACCGCGCGCATCCCAAGAAGCACGATGTCTTTGTGCTCGACTTTATGAACGATGTGGACACGATTCAATTTGCATTCGCAGACTATTATCGAACCACCATCCTGTCCGAACAGACCGATCCCGATAAACTTCACGACTTAAAAGCCGTACTGGATGGGCATCAGGTATATGCGTCAGAGCAGGTTAACGACCTGGCAAGGCAGTGTCTTGGTGGCGCAGAGCGCGATCGTCTCGACCCCATCCTGGATGCCTGCGTGGCGGCCTATCGGGAGCATCTTGATGAGGACGGGCAGGTGGACTTCAAAGGTAAAGCCAAGGCCTTCTTACGCGCTTATGGTTTTCTTTCTTCCATCCTGCCCTACGCCAGAGCCGAGTGGGAAGAGTTATCTATTTTTCTGAATTTCCTGGTGCCGAAGTTGCCGGCACCGATTGAGGAAGACCTGTCCAAAGGGATTTTGGACCTCATAGATATGGACAGTTACCGCGTTGAGAAGCAGGCCATGGAGAAGATTGGATTGCCTGATCAGGATGGTGAGATTGATCCACTACCGCCCGATGGTGGCGGCGGCAAACCCGAAGCCGAGATGGATCGCTTGTCAAACATCATCGATGAATTTAATGACTTGTTCGGAGACATCGGATGGAGTGATGCAGACCTGGTGCATAAACGCATCACTGAAGATATTCCGAAGCAAGTGAGCACCGACCCGGCATACCAGAACGCCAGAAAGAATTCCGACAAACCGAATGCCCGCATTGAGCATGACAAGGTGCTGGAGCGCGTGATGACGGATTTGCTCCGGGACGATACGGAGCTATACAAGCAGTTCACGGATAACGCCTCATTTCAAAAATGGATGCAGGACACTGTGTTCGGATTGACCTACGATCAACGGGTCATGCGGTGAAGTGACAATAGCATCCTTATGCGCAAGGTGCTTGCCGACTGATTGCCATCGGCTTGCCCGGCACTGATCTCCCCCTGATCGTTCAGCAGACCGACTTACCGCGTTTTATGCTTTGCTTGCCGAATTTATGTTTAATTTCATCGGATAGCTGATCCAGAAGTTGTCCCTTTGCTTCGGGCTTGGGGGTTTTCGGCGGAGTGCTGAATAAATCCGTTTGCGTCGCTAACTCTTCATCTTCACCAAAATTTGCTTCACTAAAATTCGAGATGCCAACGCCAATCAAGCGAATAGCAAAAGATTTATTTCCCAAGGTCTCTTGAAAAAGCGTTTTCACAACTTTCCATAACTCGTTCGTCTGGCTGGTTTGACAATCAAGGCTACGCGAGCGGGTGATGGTTTTGAAGTCATCGTAGCGAATTTTGATGGTCACCGTTTTACCTTTAAGTTCGGATTCTCGTAACCGATAACCAACCCCTTCGGTGAGATACAAGGCGGTGGATTCGATGGAAGGATAGTAAGTTAGATCCTGAGCGAAAGTAGTTTCCTGGGAAACCGATTTAACTTCGCGGTCTGGCGTTACTTTTCGCTCATCGATGCCATGAGCCAAACGCCATAACTGCTCGCCATATTGCCCAAATAACTGATCAAGGAATTGGGGTGATTTGGTTTTCAGGTCACAGACCGTTCTGATGTTGTGTCTGGACAACTTGACATTGGCTGCCTTGCCAACGCCCCAGATTTTATTTACTGGCAGCGGATCCAGAAATGCCTGAACCTCATCAAGCATGACGATGACGAATCCATCCGGCTTGTCGAAATCGCTTGCCAGTTTGGCAACAAATTTATTGGGCGCTACCCCCACCGAGGCAACCAAATCCAACTCGCTCTTGAGGTCTGTTTTAATTTTCCTGCCGATGGCTTCGGCATCGCCATGCAGCCGTTCGCTGCCATGCGGGTCAAGAAATGCTTCATCCAGGGAAAGTGGCTCAATAATTGGGGTATAGCGGTAAAATATCGCCCGTATTTGTTTTGAAATTCTACTGTATAACTCACCACGCGGCTTGACGATCAATAAATCCGGGCATTTTTTTACTGCGCTGGCAGTCGGCATCGCGCTATGAATACCATACTTTCTTGCGGCATAGTTCGCGGCGGCAACAACACCGCGCGTTGATGCCTGACCGCCCACGATTAGCGGCTTACCCTTCAGCTCCGGGTTTTCTCGTTCTTCAACAGACGCATAAAATGCATCCATGTCAATGTGTAGAATCAAAATTCAAGGTTCAAGATACTTTAAGCGGTCGATTTCGGATAGATTTTAGCAGATATTGACACCCATTTTCGTGGCGCATATTGAAACGAAACTCACACTCTTTCAAAGGAGTCCGGCTACGCCGGACGACATATTTTAACTGGATTCCCGCCTGCCGGCGAGAATGACGGGCTGGGGGGACAATGGTGAATCGGAAGGCGATGTGTCCTTTTGAGAAGACAATGGTAAATAAGTGTCACGCAAAGCGTGACACTAAAACGTGCTCTATTACCTTAATTCGTCATTGCCCGGCTTGTTCCGGGCAATCCAGTGGAATATGCCGTCCGGCGTAGCCGCCGGTTTGTGTCTGGCAAAGCCGGATGCCAAAAGGAGTCACGCTACGCGTGACAGATATTTAACTGGATTCCCGCCTTCGGCGAGAATGACGGCAGGGAGGGCGGTTTTTTCCGCTTGCCGGCGAGAATGACAAATAAGAGTCGTCATTGCCCGGCAAATAAGGGTCGTCATTGCCCGGCAAATAAGGGTCGTCATTGCCCGGCCCATATTATTATTGGCCGGGCAATCCAGTGGAATATGCCGTCCGGCGTAGCCGGACTCCTTTGCGGCGAAGCCGCCGGTTTGTGTCTGGCAAAGCCGGATGCTAAAAAGAGTCACGCTACGCGTGACAGATATTTAACTGGATTCCCGCCTTCGGCGGGAATGACGGCAGGGAGGGCGGTTTTTTCCGCCTGCCGGCGAGAATGACAAATAAGGGTCGTCATTGCCCGGCCCATATTATTATTGGCCGGGCAATCCAGTGGAATATGCCGTCCGGCGTAGCCGGACTCATTTGCGGCGTAGCCGCGCCGTTCGATGCGAGAATGACGGCCGAGAGAGCGGTGCTAAAACACCGCTGGAAAGGAGCAAAACGGGCAGTGAATTAGTGAACACATACGCTCGCATTGCCCGGACATGTGTTGTCTGATTTAAGTATACAATCGGCTGGTCGCCGGGCCAGAGACGCCGGTGATTTGTGCGACTTTGCAAGCCTCGATATCAAGGCAAAACAGCCGTGGAATCGCCCTGAATTTATTCTCCGAAATTCGGCAGCGAATGACATGCTTGTTTTTCATTTATAGGACAGTTAGTTATGACCATTTCACTATACCTTAAAGTATCTTGAACCTTTTCAATCGCACGGTTCAATCGGTTGAGTAAGGTACACTATTGCGATTTTACCGGATTAGTTGTGCCGCCCCTAATTTATACTAAACCGTCCTTTGCCAATGAGGCCGCCTTTGCGATCTCGAATCTTGAATGCGTGCGTGGTTATGCCCAGCTTTTCACGAACTTGAATTTTAAGGTCAAGTCGGCCTCGGCGTTGCAGTTAATCGGCGCAAACGGCGCGGGGAAAACATCGTTGCTGCGCATTCTCGCCGGCTTGTCGCAGCCCGAGCGCGGCGCGATTTTCTGGAATGGCGATAATATTGCCGACAATCCCGTTGCCTATTTTGCGTCATTGAATTATCTGGGGCACAAAATTGCCTTGCAAGACAACTTGACAGTCGGCGAAAATCTATCCTTTCTCGGCCGCCTCGCCGATGACCAACCCGCTATTTCTGTTACGCAAAGTTTGCGCATCATGGCGGTGTCGGACTTGGCGGATGCCCCCTGTTTTCAGTTGTCCACCGGCCAACGACAACGGATCGCGCTGGCAAGGGTGTTAAGGAGCAACGCGCAATTGTGGCTACTGGACGAGCCCGCCGCCGCGCTGGACCGCGACGGCATCGCCTTGCTGCATGAAATCATGATGACGCATATCCACGCGGGCGGCGTTATCGTCTACGCCAGCCACCCGGCGCTGGACTTCGGTGGCGAGCATCAACAACTGCATTTGCGCGCGCCTGCGGCGTTATCATGATCGTGCCGCAACAAAGCAATTCATTGACCGCGGTTTTCCTTGCCATCGTCTGCCGGGACCTTGCCATCGCGCATCGCCACCTTAACGCGGTTTTTCATCCCGTATTATTCTTCATCATCACCGTCAGCCTGTTTCCATTAGCCATCAGTCCGGAGCCGATGTTCCTGCAAAAATTGGCGCCGGGCATTATTTGGGTGGCGGCGCTGCTGGCCACGCTGCTGGCGCTGGATGGTATTTTCCGTTCGGAATACGAGGATGGCACGCTGGAATTATTGGCGCTCTGCCCGCATCCATTATTTATTCTGGCGACCGCAAAAGTGTGCGCGCATTGGCTCATCACCGGCCTGCCCTTAATCGTCATCGCGCTGGGGTTGGGCATGATGCTCAACTTGCCGGCTTCCGCGTTTTCGGCGATGTTGCTCAGCCTGCTATTGGGCACCCCGACCATGAGCATGATTGGCGCCATCGGCGCCGCCCTCACCGTGGGCGCGCGCAAGAGCGGCGCGCTGCTGGCTTTAATTGTGCTACCGTTGTACGTGCCGGTGTTAATCTTTGGCGCTAGCGCGATTCAGGCGGCGGCAGCGCAGACCAACTGGGCCGGACAAATCTATTTTCTTGCGGCGATATTGATGCTGTGCTTGACCCTGGCTCCCTTTGCCATTGCCGCGGCATTGAGAATTAGTTTGAACTAATCAATGCGGCGACCCGGTTTGAAGTAAAATCCCGCATAAAATCTCCGCGCAAATCCCGCGTCAAGTCATGCAAAATCCCGCTGCCCCTATCCGTCCGCCGAATAAATTCTGGCTGTGGCTGCATCGGTTTGGCTCGCCTGCTTATTTTTATGGCTTCGCGCAACGATGGGCGACCCGCTGCGGAGTCGTGGCGTTATTGTTGTTCGCGGTCGGCGCGTATTACGGATTGGTGGTCGCGCCCGCGGATTATCAAATGGGCGACAGTTACCGCATTATATTTATCCATGCGCCCAGCGCCTGGATGTCGATGTTCGCCTATGTGGTCATGGCCATGGCCGCGGCGACCGGGCTGATCTGGAGCATCAAGCTGGGCCACGCGGTGGCTCGCGCCTGCGCACCATTGGGCGCTGCGTTCACCTTTTGCGCATTGGTGACCGGCGCCTTATGGGGCAAACCCACCTGGGGCGCCTACTGGATTTGGGATGCCAGATTGACCTCTGAACTGGTGCTGTTGTTTTTATATTTTGGTTATATGGCGCTGATTAGCGCGATTGAGGATAAACGCGCGGCCTCGCGCGCGGCCGCATTATTAGCGCTGGTCGGGCTGGTCAATATTCCGATCATTCACTACTCGGTGGAATGGTGGAACACCTTGCATCAAGGCGCCACGGTGACCCGGCTGGCGCGACCGACGATGGATATGTCGATGCTGATTCCGTTGTTGATCATGTTCGCCGCCATCAATTTTTATTTTATTGCCTGCTTGTTCAATCGCGTTCGTTGCGAATTGCTGGATCAGGAACGGCAAACGCAGTGGGTTAAGAACTTGGTGCATCAACATCAGATGACTGGGCAAATGAATGGGCAGACGCATGGTTGAGTTTTTCGATATGGGCGGGTACGGTTTTTATATCTGGATAAGTTATGGCGTTTTCGCGATCATGCTCGGCTACAACTATTTCGCGCCGCTGCGCCGACACAAAAAATTGATTCAAGCCTTGTCGCGGTTTTATCGCCGCCAATGAAAATGCCAATGAAATTAATGATGAAAAGCACTCATGCGCGCTAAACGGAAACGACGTTTGCTCATCGCTGGCCTGTTGGCAGTCGGCATCTCCACCGCGGTCGGACTGACGCTGTTGGCGTTGCAGCAGAATATCAATTTATTTTTCAGCCCGAGCCAGATTGTTGCCGGGCAAGCCCCGGCGCAGGCCCACTTTCGCATCGGCGGCATGGTGGTTGCCGGCAGCGTCAAACGCAATCAAACCGACTTGAAGGTCATGTTTGACCTGACCGATACTGCGGCCACGGTTGCGGTCTCCTATGCCGGCATTCTCCCGGATCTTTTTCGCGAGGGCCAGGGCATCGTTGCTTTGGGGGCCATGCGCGACGGCGTTTTTGTGGCTAGTCAGGTGCTGGCGAAACACGATGAGACCTATATGCCTCCGCCAGTAAGCGATGCGTTAAAGGCGGCCAGTAAAAAACCATACCCCGCCGCCGCGAATCCGGTCGCTAAAGCCACAGCGGCCACCAAGACCACCGATAATCCTCAGGCTCAGTCTCAGTCTCAGGCAACGGCTAATTAATTTCTGATGATCCCCGAACTCGGACATTTTGCGCTGGTTCTGGCGCTGGTGGTCAGTTTGCTGCTTGCCAGCCTGCCGCTGGTTGGCGCGCAGCGCGGCATTGTGACCTGGATTGCTTTTGCCAAGCCGGCGGCCCAGGCGCAACTTGCGCTCATTGCATTTGCCTATCTCTGCTTGACTTATGCCTTCATGCAAGACGATTTTTCGGTGGCTTATGTGGCCAACCACTCCAATTCCCATTTGCCGCTGATATACAAAATTTCCGCGCTATGGGGTGGTCACGAGGGCTCGCTGCTGCTTTGGGTTTTCATTCTGAGCGTTTGGAGCGGCGCGGTGAGCGTGTTCACGCGCTCCATTCCAGAGTCGATATCGGCCAGCGTGCTCGCAGTAATGGGCATGATCAGCGTCGGATTTCTGTCGTTCATGTTGTTCACCTCCAACCCGTTTGCGCGCCTGCTGCCGGTGCCGGCGGAAGGACGCGACCTCAATCCCCTGCTGCAGGACATCGGCCTCGCCATCCACCCGCCGATGCTTTATCTGGGCTATGTGGGATTCTCCGTGGCCTTCGCCTTTGCCTTGACGGCGATGATAAGCGGTCGTTTCGACGCGGCTTGGGCGCGTTGGTCGCGTCCGTGGACTAATATCGCCTGGCTGTTTTTAACCATCGGCATCGCTCTGGGTTCGTGGTGGGCCTATTATGAGTTAGGCTGGGGCGGGTGGTGGTTTTGGGACCCGGTGGAAAACGCCTCGTTCATGCCCTGGTTAATTGGCACCGCATTAATCCATTCCCTGGCCGCCACAGAAAAGCGCGGCGTATTTAAGGCCTGGACTATTCTGCTTGCTGTGTTTGCGTTTTCGCTGTCGTTGTTAGGCACATTCCTGGTGCGCTCGGGCATCTTGATTTCAGTGCATGCCTTTGCCACCGACCCGTCCCGAGGCTTGTTTATCCTCATATTTTTAAGCGTGGTCATTGGCGGGTCGCTGCTGCTGTACGCCTGGCGCGCGCCGACCATTATCAGCCACGTTAAGTTTGAAACCGTTTCTCGGGAAATGGCTATACTCTTGAACAATATATTTTTTGGCGTGCTTTGTTTCGCGGTGCTGCTGGGAACGCTATATCCATTGGCGCTGGATGCGTTGGGGCTGGGTAAAATTTCGGTAGGCGCGCCCTACTTCAACCTCATATTCGCATTGATCGGGTTGCCGCTGGCGATGTTGTGCGGCATCGGCGCGTTGCTTCGATGGAAAAAAGATCGCCTTAGACGAATCAATCTCGCGGTCATCGTCGCCTGCGTGCTCAGCGTCATTGGCGGATTATCGATTCCGCTATTGATGCCGCATTATTCGTTGGCGGCGGCTTTAGGCGTATGCGCCGGAAGCTTTGTGATTATCCTCAGCGTGACCGGGTTGGTGCAACGCGGGCGCGCCGGCCGACGACTGCGCGACTTGGCGACAACGCCAAGAGGCTTCTATGGCATGACCCTGGCCCACATCGGCATAGGCATGTTTGTCATTGGCGTTACCTTGACCACGGTTTATAGCGTGGAGCGCGACCTTCGCATGCAGGCTGGCGAGCAATATTCAATCCATGACTATCAATTTGTGTTCAATGGCACTGAACCGCTTACGGGACCAAATTACCAAGGTATTCGCGGAAAGTTTGAGGTATTGGAAAATAATAAACCGGTCGCACAACTGTTCCCGGAAAAGCGAATTTACCGGGTGCAAAAAAACCCGATGACCGAAGCCGCGATTGATCCAGGATTTTTCCGCGACTTGTATATTGCTTTAGGGGAGCGGTTGGAAAACGATCAGGCCTGGGCGGTGCGGATTTACTTCAAGCCGTTTATTCGCTGGATTTGGCTGGGCGCATTGATGATGGCATTGGGTGGCCTCCTCGGTGCGACTGATCGTCGCTATAGTCGCCAAATGCCAAAATTCCAGAACGCGTCGGTCAGGCTTAATCGTGCCGCTTAATTGTCATGTGATGGTGATGCATAAAAAAACATTATTTCCGTTTATGGTATTTATCATTGTGGCTGGGTTTTTGGCGATAGGGCTGAATCTCAACCCCGGTGAAGTACCCTCTCCATTCATTGGCAAACCCGCCCCGGAGTTTTCATTGCCAACTTTAATAACATCGGATCAATCTCAAACTATGCTAACTTTGTTCAAAAAAGACAGGCTGTCCAAAAAAGACCTGCTGGGAAAGGTTTGGCTATTCAATGTATGGGCATCGTGGTGCGCGGCTTGTCGTGACGAGCATCCGTTGCTGGTGCAGTTGTCGCGCAGCGGGTTGGTCGCCATCGTCGGCTTGAACTACAAGGATGACGCGGCGGATGCGCGCCAATGGCTGCGGCAATTCGGCAATCCTTATACTGTGATTGCGTTCGACCAGACCGGCGATGTCGGTATCGACTATGGCGTCTATGGTGTCCCGGAAACTTTTATAATTGACAAGCAGGGCATCGTGCGCCTGAAACACATCGGGCCGTTAACCCGCGATGAGGTGCAAAGCAAAATTATTCCATTGGTCATTTCGTTGCAGGAAGAAAAAACGTGAACTCCCTGCTTGTTATTAAAATGCGGGCGCTGCCGCCGCGCATGATGGTGCCGTGCATGATGGTTCTGTGCCTTATGGTGCTGTGCTTGCCGACATCGGCGCAGACGGATATCGCGAATTTCGACAACCCGGAGCAGCATGCGCTCTATCAGAAAGTGATCAACGAATTGCGTTGCCTGGTTTGCCAGAATCAAAGCCTGGCCGACTCTAACGCAGACCTTGCCAAAGACCTGCGACGAAAGTCGTATGAAATGATCAGGCAGGACAAAAATTATGACGAAATTATTCAATACATGGTTGAACGATATGGTGAGTTTGTTTTATACCGTCCACGAGTTACGCCCGCTACGCTGCTGTTATGGTTTGCTCCTTTTGTAGTTTTAATTGCCGTTGCCGGTTTCGCGCTGGTCAAAATTCGCAAGCCGCGCAAGCCAACTCACGCCAAATTTTCCAAACAACAGCTGGATAACGCAAAGTCTCTGATAGACGACAAGCCGGCCTTGTGATTATATTTTACGCACTCCTGATTGGGATCATCATGATTCCAACATTGATGGTTCTGCCAGCGCTGAGAAATAAGCGGAACATCGTTGACATCGACCGGGACGCCGAAAATATCAATATCGCGCGGCAACGTATGCAGGAAATAGAACCGCTCAAGCAACAAGGGGAAGCAAATATCGAGGAAGCCCAACTCGAACTGCAAGCCGCTTTGCTGGAAGATCTGCTTGAACATAATGCGGCGACCGCGTCCAATACATCACTTGACGCTTCACTTGGCGCATCACTTGACACATCGACCGTTGCCTTCAAGGGTTGGGGGATGTTGATTATTTTACTGATACCCCTGCTGAGCCTGGGTCTGTACAGTTATTTAGGCAGTCCCCAATTTGCGCTGCAAACTATTGATGAAGTTGAGTTAACTGCACAACCCGGCAACGAATTTGATATTGACCAATTACTGGCGCGACTGGAAGAAAAACTTGCTCAGGATTCCGATAATCCCCAAGGCTGGGAACTTGCGGCCCGTACCTATATGACCTTGGGCGACTACCGCAGGGCTGAATCCGCCTATGCAAAACTCAATGCCCTGGCGCTCGGGAACCCTGATTTTTTAGCCGCCTGGGCCGATGCGGAAATAATGCTGAGCGGGAATGTATATACCCCGGCCGCCAAAGATCGAATCGGAAAAGTGCTTTCGCTCAATCCAAATCATGTCAACGCATTGTGGATGGCCAGCCTGGGTGCTGAAAGCCTGGGCGACCATGGCCGGGCACTGGTCCATCTAAATACCCTCTTGCCTTTGGTGATGGACGACCCACAATCCGTGCATCAAATTGAGCGATTGATCGAGCGCAATCGTAACCCGGGCAATGCCCCCGATAATATAAACGGCGACGCACAAAAGCGGATGCCGACCGATCATGCGCCAAAAAATCCAGGGAATCCAGAGAAACCGGGGAAGGTAATCACCGTTGAAGTGATGCTTGCGGATAATCTGGTTGCCCAGACGGATAAAGATGACGTCGTGTTCGTTTTTTCTAAAGCCCTGCAAGGCGCGCTCATGCCGTTGGCGGCAAGCAAGCACCGGGTCAAGGACCTGCCTATTGAGATTGAGTTTACCGAAAACGGGGCCATGCTCCCCGGCATGAGCATTGCATCGTTTGACGCCATCACCGTCGCGGCGAGAGTTTCAAAAACCGGGAAACCTGTTCAACAAGCGGGGGATTTAGTCAGCGAGCCCGTGTTGATTACCACGAACAACCAGAAAAGCACCGTGAAACTGATAATTGATCGAATAGCCGAATAGCATAGCCAATCAGAGACGCTTAACAGATTCTCGGCTGTGATTATTTCGTTTCCTGATCTAATCCGTCTGCCAAGAATGGCGGCTCATATTTATCGGCCTGGCTTTTATCAGCCTGGCTTTTATCGGCCTGGCTTTTATCAGCCTGGCTATTTTCCGCTTCGCTGGCGAAATCCACAATCTTGGCAGAATCCCCCGGCTGTCTGCGAATGCTTTCCCCCTGAAATGAGCTGTTTGCATCAATGGTCAGGCTGACCGCATTCAGTTTGCCTTCTACCTCTCCGCCTGAAATAAGTTCAATGGATTCGCATTCAGCAACACCAAAAAACTTGCCAGTGACGATTAAAGTATTGGCGCGCAGGTCGCCGTTCACGACACCGGATTGGCCAATCTTGACCAATCCTGTGGAGTTTATTTCCGCGTCAACCTGGCCATCGATATGCAACTCGCACTCGATATCTATTTTACCAGTAACGTGCGATCCAACTGCGATAGTTGTAATGTTTGATGAGTAATCTGTTTGTTTATCAGACTTATTAAAGATGGCCATTTTATACCTCTGACTTGCGTGAAAATTTCGTGTGCGCCAAACTCCCATTCCAAAAATTGCAATGGATCGATTGGTTTACCCAGGTGCCGGATTTCGTAATGTAAATGCGGCGCCGAGATTCTGCCGGTATTGCCGGAATAGCCCATCAAGTCGCCTCTGCGGATCACATCTCCGGCGCTGACCAGCATTTCCTTCAGGTGGGAATAACGTGTTTCAAATCCAAAGTTATGCAGCACGACAATGCGCTTGCCGTTAATATCGGAATAGTCGGCATTGCTGATGAATCCATCCGCCGTTGCAAACACCTTTTGGCTGGTTTTTGCCCGCAAATCCACGCCGTTGTGGAAAGATTTCACTTTCGTCAGCGGATGCTTTCTCATGCCAAAATGACTGGTGATCACATGCCTTTCCAGGGGATAGCCGTTGGGGATGCTGTCATGAAGTATGCGCTCCTGACTTGCGGTCAAACTGGCCAGATCGACTCGGGAGGCGAGGTCTGATTCCTCCTGGCTCGAATTTTTTTCGCTGAGGCCGACAACTTTTTCTATTTGCCTCACCCGGCTGCCGATTTCCGCGTATTTTTCTTCCTTGGCGTTATAAAAATTTCCAATCAGTTTGATGCGCTGTTCGAGGGAAAACGCTAAATCATCTGGATTCACTCCACTGAATTTCTCAATCTCGACAAGTTCTTTATTGATATTGGCGACTTGCTGCCGATGGTTATCGGCGATTTGATTAAGATTGGCGACTACACTGTCGAATCTAACCAGCTCCTGGCTTAAATTTTCTTGTTCAAAAGCCAGCAATGCGATGCTGCTGGATTGAAAAACATTAGCGCTAAATGAGGTCAGAACGATAACTAGAACGACAACGCTGGCTATGATCAGATTTCTTTTTGCCGTGGTCTTGAGGAAAAAATGTTTCGACCCGGAAACATCGGATATGGTGATTGCCAAATGATTTTTCAGGCGATTTTTTATGCGACTTTTTATGCGGTTTTTCATGTTTTATTGATATAAAATCGTTGGCGCACAATCCCTATTGCGCGGCTTTGCTCAGTTCATTTTCTCAGTTGCTGGGCGTCTGAGCATACCCGATTTCGTAAATTTTTTCATTAACGAGTATAATATTGAGCGCCAACATAAACGCAGCCATGAAAGATTTGGAAAAGATAATTATCGATGCCTGGGAAGATCGAGGCAAAACCACGCCGGCTAATGCAAGTACTGAGTTACGCGCGGCGGTTAACCAGTGCCTGGCTTTATTGGATTCCGGTGCGGCTCGGGTGGCACAGCCCAAGGATGGCGGCTGGCATGTGAATCAATGGCTGAAAATGGCCGTTCTGCTGTCTTTTAGAATTAATGAAAATAAGAAATTAAGCAGTGGTTTCGCTAATTACTACGACAAGGTCGCGTTGAAATTCAGCGATTATAGCAGCGCCGATTTTGCCAACGGAGAATTTCGGGTTGTTCCGCCAGCGATGGTCAGGCGCGGCGCTTATATCGCTAATGATGTTGTGCTGATGCCAAGTTATGTCAACATCGGCGCTTACGTGGGCGCTGGCAGCATGGTGGACACTTGGGCAACCGTGGGCTCGTGCGCGCAAATCGGTGCCAATGTCCACCTTTCCGGCGGTGTCGGCATTGGCGGCGTGCTCGAGCCGGTGCAGGCGTCGCCGACCATTATCGAGGACAACTGCTTCATCGGCGCGCGCAGCGAAATCGTGGAAGGCGTGATCGTTGGTGAGGGCGCAGTCGTGTCCATGGGCGTTTATATCGGGCAAAGCACACGCATTTTCGACCGTGCTTCCGGGGCCATCAGTTACGGCCGCATCCCGCCCGGCTCGGTGGTGGTGTCGGGATCAATTCCCGCCGAAGACCGCAGCCACAGTTTATATTGCGCGGTCATCGTCAAAACCGTGGACCAGAAAACCAAGAACAAAATCGGCATCAATGCGTTGTTGCGCGGCGTCTGATGCCATTCAAATACAGCATGAGCGCGGCCACGGACCTCGGCCATGTGCGTGAAATTAATGAAGACAGTTTGAGGGTTATGCCAGCCCTCAATCTCGCGGTCGTGGCAGATGGCATGGGCGGTCACAAGGCCGGGGAGGTCGCCAGCCGCATGGCGGTTAATGCGCTATGCGATTATTTTGAAGAGCAGGCGGCGAGCGGCAGTGAAATATCCTCAGCCACCATGGTTGACGCATTTTCACTGGCAAATAGTCAGGTTTACGCCCGTTCGCAGCAGGATGAAAATTGCCGAGGTATGGGCACCACGCTGGTTGCGGCATTATTCCAATCCGAGGTTATTCAAATCGGGCATATCGGTGATTCAAGAGTTTATTGTTTTTCCGACGGCGAAATAAACCAACTCACGACCGATCATACATTAGCCGCGAAATTAAGCGCCGACCACCCTGATTGGCCCGAGTGGAAATTCCCCGCCTATAGTCATCATGTTTTACGAAAGGCGTTAGGTATTGAAGCCAGTTGTAGTCCGGATTTTTTTACCGCCGCCCCGCAACACAAGCAAATTTACTTAATGTGCTCGGATGGATTAACTGGCGTGGTCAATGATAACGATATTGCTGCAATTCTGACCCGACATGCCGATCAACCTGAACACTGCCTGGAAACATTGATTGGCGCATGCATGGAAAATGGCGCGCCGGATAATGTTTCCGTTGTTCTGGTTTATGTCTCCAGGGTGTGAGAGGAATCACTTCGATGGAAAGCGGAACTTATCCATTATGATTTGCAACAGGAATTTATCGCGTACACTTTTTATTCAACACCATTGAAGAGATATTAAAATGCGACAATGTCTTATCGCAACAGTATTAGCCCTCACCAGTGACCGTTGGCTATGTCTTGGCAGGCCAATATCATGGGGGTTATCGTTGGGTGAACAGGCGCTGGCTAAAGAGCGGGCTGTGCATCGGCGCCCTCCTCACCGCCCTGGCGCACAGACGACCACGGCGGAGGGGGTTCGGCATCCCACCGGATGTAGGGACAGGTCGCGACCTGTCCCTACGGCGTGAAATGGAGTCGCCGTGACCATACATAATATGCCCCCCCGCCGTCGTTCCACCACACCGCCGCTCTCCCCCATCGTCATTATCGGGCTTGACCCGATAATCCAGTGAAACATGCGCGGCGACGAAGTCGCCACCACATACGGCGATGGCGACGCCACGACGACATCGCGCCACCGACGAGTAAGGTGTCCCGCTACGCGGGACAAATGTTTCACTGGATTCCAACTTTCGTTGGAATGACGGGCCGGCAATGACGGCGACCGATCATTCTCCCGCCATTGCCCCCCACCGTCAGCCGTGTCGACCGGATGTAGGGACAGGTCGCGACCTGTCCCTACGGCGTGAAATGGAGTCGCTATGACCATACATAATATGCCCCCCGCCGTCGTTCCATCACACCGCCGCTCTCCCCCATCGTCATTATCGGGCTTGACCCGATAATCCAGTGAAACATGCGCGGCGACGAAGTCGCCACCACATACGGCGGCGGTTTTGTGTCTCGCTACGCGGGACGAATAATTGACTGGATTCCAACTTGCGTTGGAATGACGGGACTGGGGCGGCGACAGTCGCGGTGACAGCGTGGCGACACCCCGGTCCGTCATTCCGTGCTTGACACGGAATCCAGTTAGCAATACGCGGCATCAGCCGCACCACATACGGCGGCGGGGTGAACGGCGATGTGATTTTGAAATCGAGTTATCAAAATTTAACCCGTGCTATTGATGGGATGAACCGATTATGAATCACGCATATCGAAACTGAACGATTGTGTTCAAGTGCTCCTTAAACATCGAAAATCTCAAGCGCCTCCTCGATTCGGCGCGGCGCGATGATGTCAAGATTTGACCCGCCGGACTTGGACCCGAATTTGGGCTTGTTCGCGGCTGGAATGAGCGCCCGGGTGAATCCAAGTTTTTCCGCTTCCTTGAGGCGTTCCATGCCTCGCTGCACCGGGCGCAACTCGCCGGACAGCCCGACCTCGCCGAATACAATCAAGTCGCTGCCCACGGCCCGGTTTTTGACGCTGGACAGGATCGCCATCAACACCGCCAAATCCGCGCCGGTTTCTGATACACGCACGCCCCCGGTCACATTGGTGAACACGTCATGACTATTCAAGGAAATCCCGGCATGTCGGTGGGCGATGGCCAATAACATTGCCAGGCGATTTTGTTCGAGGCCAACGCATAATCGTCGGGGGTTGGCCAGCGCGCTGTCATCCACCAATGCCTGAATTTCAACCAGTAATGGGCGCGTCCCCTCCTGGGTCGCCAGCACCACGCTGCCCGGCTTTTCCGCGCCATGCTTGCTGACAAACATGGCTGAAGGGTTGCTCACGTCCTTTAGCCCTTGCTCGGTCATCGCGAACACGCCAATTTCATTAACCGCGCCAAAGCGATTCTTGACCGCGCGGATTAAGCGGAAGCTATTCGAACTTTCCCCCTCAAAATACAAAACACTATCGACCATGTGCTCCAGAATTCTGGGTCCGGCCAGCGCTCCTTCTTTGGTGACATGACCGACCAGAATCACGCAGCAACCACTTTGTTTGGCATAGCGCACCAATCGCGCCGCGCTTTCCCTGACCTGAGAAACACTGCCGGGCGCTGCGGTCAACATATCGCTATAGAACGTCTGAATGGAATCGGCGACTAACACCATCGGCGATTCTTTGTGCGCAATTTCCAGCATGGTTTCGAGACGATTTTCCGCCATCACTTTCATGCTATGGCCGTCCAAGCCCATACGCTGGGCGCGCAACGCGATCTGCTCGATGGATTCCTCGCCGGTGACGTAGAGCACTTCAGCTTCCTTGCCGATGTTGCATAGGTATTGCAATAACAGCGTGGATTTCCCAATGCCCGGATCGCCGCCGATGAGCACCACAGATCCAGTGACCAGTCCACCGCCCAACACCCGATCGAACTCGGCGCTGCCGCTGGAGATGCGCTTAATATTCTCAATCGCCACCTGCCCCAGCATTTGCACCGTGGGGTCGGGCGCGAAACCGGAGAACCGTTCGGCAAGCGATGATGCGCGTTGAACTTGATGCTCCAACAGCGTGTTCCATTCCCCGCATTCGCCGCATTGCCCCGACCATTTTCGACTCTCGCCACCGCATTTGGAGCAATAATAAACAAACTTGACTTTGGCTTTCGCTCCGACTTTTTTATTCATGGCTGTTTTATTCATGCGTTTTGTGGTTCACGGCAAGCCGCGGAACTCGCGTGGTCACCTTGCATAGCAACTCGTGGGAGATGGTGCCGGCCCATTGCGCGACTTCTTCGATGCGCAAGCCGTGCCCCCACAACGTTGCCTGAGCGCCGGCTTGCACGCCATCCAGATCGGTCACATCCACCGTAATCATGTCCATGGAAACTCTGCCAATGATGGGCGCCCGCCGATTGCCAATCAACACGCAGGCGCGGGCATCTTCCAATCTGGGGTATCCATCGCCATAGCCGAGACCGAGCATGGCGATTTTCGAGATGCGCCGCGTGCGAAAAACGCCGCCATAGCCGACCGGTTGGCCGGCCGCGATGGTTTTGACCGCAATCACCCGTGCCTGCAATTGCATCACCGCCTTTAAGTCAAATTTTGGCATTGCATTTCCCTGCTTGTCTTCCCGCGGTTCGCAGGTCGCGGCGCCATACAGCATCAGTCCCGGTCTGATCCAGGAAAAATGCGTGGCTGGGCAGCGCATCACCGCGGCCGAATTTGCCAAACTTTTTTCACATTTAATTTTATCTGCGATGCGGTTAAAAACATCCAGTTGCTGGTGGGTAAAATCATCCCCGATAATATCTGCGTTGGCCAAATGGGACATCAGCCGTATGTTTTTAATCGCAGGAAGGGTTTGAAATTTTTTATAAATCGCTTGCACCTCAGCGGCATCAACGCCGAGTCGGTTCATGCCGCTATCGAATTTGATCCACACCGATATGGGGTTGCCTTGATATTCCTCCAACCACTTTATCTGCGGTTGATTATGCACCACCGCATGCAGACGATATTGCGCAAAATACCGGAGTTGGTCCGGCTGCCACCACTCGGACAGCACCACAATCGGCTTGTCCGCCTGAACGCGCCGACATTGAATGCCTTCGGCAATGGTCGCCACCGCGAACGCGTCCACCTGTTTATGAATGGCCTGGCAAACAGTTTCGAGTCCATGGCCGTATGCGTCGGCCTTGATGACTGCCATTAATCTGGAGTGCGGCGCGGCGCGGCTGATTTGGCTGATGTTGTGGTGCAATGAATCCAGGTCAATGAGCGCTCTGGCGCGCCATGAACAATCCAATTGCGGGTGATGCAAACCAGTAGGTTGACTAAAAATTATTCGCTCCGCTGTTCGAGTTTTGCCTATGGCCTATGGGTTTTGCCTATGGGTTTTGCCCGGAATATTGTGAGGCAAAGTTTTCAAAGCGGGTGAACTCCCCTCTAAAGGTCAATTTTGTGGTGCCGATGGGGCCATTGCGCTGCTTGCCGATGATCACTTCCGCCACCCCTTTTTGTTCGGTATCTTCGTTGTACACTTCGTCTCGATAGATAAAGAAGATGACATCCGCGTCCTGTTCGATGGCACCTGACTCTCTGAGATCGGACATGACCGGGCGTTTGTTGGGTCGTTGTTCCACGCTTCGATTTAATTGCGACAAGGCGACTACCGGAACATGCAACTCTTTCGCCAGTATTTTCAACGAACGGGTAATTGCGGATATTTCCGTGGCCCGATTTTCAGCGCTGTCCGAGGCTTGCATAAGTTGAATATAATCAACAATTATCAATCCTAACTCATTGTTTTCACGCGCTATTCTCCTCGCTTTTGACATTAAGTCCAGTGTGTTGAGTCCGCCTGAATCATCCACAAATATCGGCGCCTTGTCCAACAACCCGACCGCGGAATTTAACCGTGGCCAATCCTCGTCAGCCAGGCGGCCGGTTCGAATCTTGTTGGAATTGATCCGACCCAGAGATGCCAGCAAGCGCATGGCCAGTTGCTCGCCCGACATTTCCATGCTGAATATGGCGACCGGCTTTTTTTTTTCGACCGCGACATACTCGGCGATATTCATCGCAAAAGAGGTTTTGCCCATGGATGGCCGCCCGGCTACGATAATCAAATCGCTAGGTTGTAATCCGGAGGTCATCTCATCAATATCAGCAAACCCTGTGGACACGCCGGTGATCGCTTCTTTTGACTCATAAAGCTTTTCAATTCGGTCAATTGATCGCGAAAGCAACTCCTGGATCGAGGTAAATCCTTTTCGATTGCGGCCATCGCGCTCAGAGATATCAAACACCAGTTTTTCAGCGTTATCAAGCACTTCCCTCGGCGTTCGCCCGTGCGGGCTGTACGCGCTATCGGAAATATCATTGGCTGCGGCAATCAGCGAACGCAAAATAGCGCGTTCTCTGACAATCTTTGAATAAGTCAGGATATTTGCCGTACTTGGCGTGTTATTGGCCAAGGTTCCGATATAGGCCGGGCCGCCGGCGTTTTCCAAATTGCCTTCGGACTCCAACCATTCAGAGGTTGTGACCACATCGGCTGGATCGCCGGCAATCTGCAAACCAGAAATGGCCGCAAAAATCAGTCGATGGTTTTGGCTATAAAAATCCTGGACGCCCACTTCGTCGGTGACCTCAGCCCATTTACGATTATCCAGCAATAAGCCTCCCAGCAAAGACTGTTCCGCTTCCAGCGCCTGCGGCGGTAATTTGGGTGAATGAGTTATCAGTTGTGCGGTTTCAGCCAATGGGAAGAATTGATAGGTCAATGATTATTCAGGACGACCTATAGCATACCAGCAACTGCCTGCTCTGACAGTCCCTAATCAAAAAAGGCGCAAATTATTATGTGGCGACCCGTCAGTGTTAGCTTTCCTTGAATTTACCTGAATTAGATTGGTTATCTTATTGATTTTTATTTACATTATCACCAGAAAAGTCGCTGGAATCAGTGACAGGATCGGTGCTGGAGTCATCGCCAGACGCCGCATCCTGGCGACTGTCATCCGCCGCGGCATCAGCGATTGGATCGTCAGCGATTGGATCCTCAACGATTGGATCGTCAGTGTGTTCGCCTTGCACCTTGATTTTCACGGTAAAACGCACTTCTGGGTGGAGTATGACATCGGCCTCGAAATCACCGATATGCTTTATCGGCCCGTCGGGTTGGATAACTTCAGACTTCTCTATTGGAGCGCCCGCTTCGGTTAATGCTTCGGCAATATCGAGCGGCGACACCGAGCCATAAAGTTGACCTTGTTCACCGCATAATCGGGTTAGCGTAATTTCCCTCAGCGCGAAATCCGCGCGCGCTTTCGCGCCGTCCAAACGCTTGCCTTCATGCTCGGCTAATTGTCGTCGCCGCTCATCCACTTGCACTTTTGCATCCGCAGTCGCCAACATTGCTTTTTTCTGAGGAATTAGAAAATTCCGCGCGTAACCATTTTTGACGTTGACCAAGTCGCCAATCTCGCCGACGTTCTGAATTTTTTCTAACAGAATAATTTCCATGCTGCTCCTCTTGGTTTTAGTTGTCGTGTTGGTCGGTATACGGGATTAACGCAATAAACCGGGCGCGCTTAATCGCTGTGGCCAATTGTCTTTGAAAATGGGCCTTGGTGCCGGTACTGCGGCGGGGTAAAATTTTTCCGGTCTCACTCACATTCGTGGCCAGAATATCCAGGTCCTTATAATCGATGGATTGAATACCCTCTGCGGTGAATTTGCAAAACCTTGGGCGTCTTTGAAATTTACGCATCATGCTGATTTCTCCTGTTCGCTGGTCTTCTCTTCATTGGCCTGATCTTCGCTGATCTGCTCTTCCATGACCGGTTCATCAAGCGGCTGTTCTTTCACGGGGGTTTCCACAGATTCCGCCAGCGCCTCCTCAGATTCAATGTCGCTATCGGCGCCAGCATCATCAGCCAATGTCGCGCGTTGTTTTTCAGTGCGTTCAGCCTCCGCAGCCACTTCCCTGGCTTTCGCTTTTGCCATCGGGGATTCTTCCGTGATGGCCGCTTTTCTGCGAATGACCAAATGACGCAAAATGGAATCGTTAAACTTAAAATTGTTCTCGATTTCTCGCAGAACCGCAAGATCGCATTCAATATTGAGCATGACGTAATGCGCTTTATGCACATCATTGATCATATACGCCAAACGCCTGCGGCCCCAGTCTTCAACTCGATGGATATTGCCCTGACCCGCTGCGACCGTTTCTTTATAACGGTTAATCATGGCCGGGACTTGTTCGCTCTGGTCCGGATGAACCAGAAACACAATTTCGTAGTGTCTCATTATTGCTCCCTGTGGTTAGGTATCTTCCTACCCCGGCCAACTTTTTTAGCGCGGCGGTCAGTAGTGAAGAAAGGAGTTAGTGTGGATTTTGCAGTGGCAATTCTATATCAAGTATTGTCGTTATACAATATCATGTATAGGTCCATAACATTTGGCACTCCGGTTGGTTGATAATCAGGGATTGTAGCGGTTATTGCCCAGCTGGCGTTGTCGGACTTTTTTCTCGTTTACTTTTGGCGTCTCAAAGAGAGTCACACTTTGCGATTCTCCATTGTCTCCCCAACTCGTCATTGCCCGGCTTGTTCCGGGCAATCCAGTCATTAAACCGTTCGGCGTAGCCGAACTCCTTTGCTTTGATGCCGCGCCGTTCAATGCGAGAATGACGGCAAGGCGGTGGTGTTTGTTGCTTACATGTATGAGCGCGTCCCGGCGGCTACGCCACTCTGGATTTGCGCGTATCATCCCTGATACGCGCCCTTCGGGATCGCTTCGCTCGCGCCCAGTCGATTCATGGCGCTCCCGGCGATTTTTTCCGCCTGCCGGCGAGAATGACAGGTTGGGGAGACAATGGTGAATCGGAAGGGGATGAGTCCTTTTGAGAAGACAATGGTAAGTGTCACGCAAAGCGTGACACTAAAACGTGCTCTGGCGTAGCCGGACTTTTTCTCTCGTGTGCTTTGGCCTCTCAACGCGCCTTTGTCCTCTCAATTCACCATTGCCTATCATTTGTCATTGCCCGGCCCTTATTATCATTGGCCGGAAAATCAAGATGCTACCGCATCTCACCTTTCCTTCATCGGTGAAGTTGCACTTAAGAGTTGAATTCGCCGCATCATACATACAGTTGACACCGGCGAAAAGGCCGGGTATAACTCCACTTGCCAAGATTTATTGAAAGAGTAGCCCGCCTCGTCGGGTTACCTGTCGAATAGAACAGCAGTTTTACCCGATACGGGAGTAATTACCCCACGGGGCAAATAGGCAGGAATTTCACTTGCTACTCTTTCGTGATCTTGGCAACGACCCGACACCGGTGTGTCGGGGATTGCTAACAATTACCGATTCGGAGAAGTGAAAAATGCCAACAATCAACATACCCCAGAAGTTTTCAAGTTTTTCAAGTATTCGTGCGTGCGCGCTTGCTTGTGTTTTTACCGTTGTTCTTGCCGGATGTGGCGGCGGGGGTGGTGGTAGTAGTGGTGGTAGTAGCAGTAGCAGCAGTGGCACTGGTGCTTCCAACCTTCCCTCGTTTCCAGTTAACCCCGCTACGGCGCGCTCCTTGGTCGGTGGTACCGTCCTTGATGAAACTTCATCAGAGGTTGGCGCGAGTTTGGATGCAATACATCAAGCGGCAAATTCTTTGCTTGTCGGCGACAATCATTTATTTGTTCCCGGATCCAGTGTCGGGAGGGCTGACACGACATGCGCAGCGGCTTCCTGCACTACCACCAGCGGCGGGGCATCATTAACACAAACCCTTGCTGATAATGATTTCGGCGACTCCAGCATCAACTACCAATCGGTCATGACCGACATCGGTATACCCCTTGCACAGGGACGGTCGCGATTGCCAACAAGCGGAGTAAGTGGAGGGATAACCGATACGATCAGTTATGGCGGTTGGCTTGAGCACAGTTTTTTCTTTGCGCAAGTATTGGAGCAAACCGCTCCGGGGGATGACCCTCTAGCAGTGGGTTATGGCGTATCAATCGGTAATGCCCCAGGCACGAATCCCGCCGCTGTTGCCAGCGAAACTGGCGCGACTTGGAGCGGCGTGATGATCGGCGGCGATGTGAGTGACACCGCATTGTTTGGCAATGTGATTCAGGGTGATGCTGAAATTGACATTGATGATTTCAACAACCCGGATGTTGATATCCGATTCACCAACATCTATGACCTTGACGCAGGCAACACACGTGCGTCTATGAGTTGGAATAATATCTCCGTCAGGAATGGTGCTTTTGCCACCGGGGCTGGCACGAATCAGATTCAAGGAAAGTTCTACGGACCCAATCATGAAGAGGTTGGTGGCGTTTTTGAGCGTAATAATGTGGTCGGTACTTTCGGCGCGCAACGCTAATAAGCGCTAACTTAATCAAAGCGGGCAGCCAGAAGGTTGCCCGCTTTTTTCATGGCACATCTCTGGCGCGCGTTGGCGGCGGCGTTGATGCTGGCGTTGGCATGGACGATTCTTGTTTCGCCGGCACATTCTGATTCGCACCTGTCGCAGGATGCACAGGTCAATCACGCGCGTTGGTTGATTGAAAACCACCAGCCGCTTGCGGCGTTGGCTATTTTGCGACCATTGGCAATCAGGTCGCGCGCTGACATTACCGACATTCGTTTTCTGATTGGCTTGTCTGCCATCGGCGCGGCTGAACGGGTCGACGACGAAGACCAAAGAGCCGCCTTACTGAGCGAGGCAATCGCCGCCCTGCGTGCCATTCTCATTGAGCATCCGCAGTTGATGCGGGTGCGTTTGGAATTGGCGCGGGCATTTTTTCTGAACGGCGATGATGATTTGTCGCGCCGACATTTTGAACGCGTTTTGGCCGGCGACCCGCCATCGGCGGTGGCAATCAACGGGCATCGTTTTTTACACGCCTTGCGCGCACGGCGTCGATGGAGCAGTTATCTTTCGTTCGGCATAGAACAAAATGACAACATCAACAGTGGCACCGACGCCGAAACCATTGAACTTTTCGGTTTGCCATTCGTGGTCAACGAACAATCCCGGGCACGTGCGGACACCGGCTTGTCGATATCCGGCGGCGGCGAATATCAACTCCCGTTGGGCGAAGGAAAACGCTGGCGATTTGGTGTGGACGCAACCCGTACCGAATACGACGGACATGAATTTGACGAAACCTGGTTGTCGCTTCGCAGTGGGCCGATTTGGACGCCATCGCAGGGCAACGAAGTTGGCGCGCAAGTGTTCACCGCGCAACGACAAGTCGCACGCAACCGCCACAGCAAAGAGTATGGGTTGCGGTTCAATGCGCGACATCAACTCACGAAAAAATTCGCCGTCAACGGACAAGCGTCATGGCGCAAAACCGCATACCGACAAGCGGCCAGAGCGGATGATGAAGACGCAAATTTCGCGCTCGGCGGCAGCTATCTTTTCACGCCGCTGCTGCAAGGCGACTTGAAAATGGGATACTCGCGCGAGCGTGTCAAAGGCGGCGGCAACCGCGGCCGCAACGCCCAACTCGGCTTGAGCGTCATCTTGCCGAAAGGCTGGACGCTCGGCGGCAACGTGGAATGGTCGCGCCGACGACACGAGGTCAATGCGCCGTTTTCGGACGAGCGTCAAGTCGATCGCAAGCGCGCCTTGCGCGTGTTCGCGCTAAACCGCGGCGTGACCGTATTCGGTTTCAGTCCGCAGATAATCGCGACGCGCGAACGACAACGCTCCAACTTCGCGTTAGACGATTATCAACGCGACCGCGTGGATTTACGATTCGTGCGACAGTTTTGATCTCGCTATTAATTATTCAGGAGCGCACATTGTATGTGTTTACTAATTCACTGCACGTTTTGTTCCTTTCCAGCGGTGTTTTAGCACCGCCATCTTGGCCGTCATTCTCGCCGTAGGCGGGGATCCAGTTAAATATGCGTCACGCGAAGCGTGACACTAAAACGGCGTTGGCGTAGCCGGACTTCTTATTCTCAATGTGCCATTGGCGTCTCAACGCGCTTTTGTCCTTTCAATTCACCATTGCCTATCATTTGTCATTGCCCGGCCCATATTATTATTGGCCGGGCAATCCAGTGGAATATGCCGTCCGGCGTAGCCGGACTCATTATGCGGCGAAGCCGCGCAGTTCGATGCGAGAATGAGGGCAGGGCTACCGGCACGGGTTAAGTGGATTGAATTATTTTCAGGAAGTTAACCAGTGACCCACAGGTGTTGACAGAAACTTCTCAAGAGAGATGCCGTCAGTGCCGACTAACAACTTGCGAGTCGGTTTGAATTTCCGAGCGAAAGCATCCATGCCCGGCAGAGTGCCGGAGAGGTTGCCGCTTTTTACTTCTATTGCCACTAATTTTCTTCCTTGCCGCAACACAAAATCCACTTCATGATTGCGCTCTCGCCAGTAGAACAATTGGCAGTTTCCCTCGGTAGCCGCATTGACTAGATGGGCACCCACGGCCGACTCCGCTAGGCGTCCCCAATAGGTCGGCATTTTCTGCGGTAAGGCTTTGCTCCAGATCACTCTGATCTTGCTTGGCCTGGGCCTTCGACCGCCAACCGTAGAGCTGCGAGTCATGAAGCCCCGGTTCCCTGGCGGCCTTCGGTATGCCGATTTTCTCCGCCAGGGCCAAAGCTTCCTTTCTGAATTCCGGCGAATGCCGCCTCCGGGATGTCTTTTTCCTTCCTGATTGTCTTGTCATGGTTCACCTCTGTAGCGTAGTTTACTCGCTTAACAGGGTGTCCATCATTAATGGGCAGGATCAGTCCTTCGTTAACACTAGCCATAACCGGCGCATTTGTATTGAGCGAAGCGAGCGGGAAATGCGTCCGCGCTCATGGCATTGCTATGTTTTTATTTGATAGCATTGATCAACAAAGCCATGCGTTCTGGCCTCACTTACTCTTCTTAGAATTTCCCGTAGACCACCTTCTCTGCAACTTTCATCCACCTTGCCCAAGCATCGCGCGCCACTCTTAGCAATAAAAGAAATCTGTTGTTCTTCATGTTGAGACAAGATTGTCACATCTCCACCAGCAACGTTTGAAATAAAATACTGTTTGCACTGAATGGCGAATAGACACGATTTTGGGTCATCACTCCGATGAACAATCAAAAGATCTACATCATGATATTCTGGTTGACATAAAAAATAGGATCCAAACCCATATATTTCCAACTCTTCAATCAAATTCCCTGATCCTGTTGTAGGCGTTCTTTTTCTTCTTCTGACAGATATTCCCAAAATTTTTGTTGGTTTAAAGCCGCCATAAAGCTTCCTATATCAAATACACCGACCTCCTTCTCTTGACAGTGAAGTTTTAAATCCATCGTATAATTGCACCAGTTTGAATTGATCACTACGGCATTAAGCTTACCAAGCCTCTCGACGGACTCTTGGTATTCAGCCAGCCCAAACGAATAACAATCACAAATAAATGCAACAAGAGTCCTGCCGTCCTTTAGATCAATTTCATACAAGCCTTCACCAGTATTCCGTACATCCGAGACCTTGTTATGTGACCCCATTCGGTCTTCAAAGAATCGGTAGTTTCCATAGTAACTCATCCATGGAAATGAATCGTTGTGCGCTGGCATGTCTAATCCCTTTTAATTAGATCTTCAAATTCAACTGGGAACCGCAAAACTGCTTGGTAAGGAATTTCATCATTAACCCATTTTTCGTAGCTTTTTACGTGGACTAGAAACTGACTAACGATTCCTTGAGCAGGTCTATCGAATAGGTTTCGGTAGTTGTTAAGTAGGCCGCCAATCACTCTATTATTTGGGACAATCGTGGAGAGTCTCTCAGAGAGCCATATTGCGTATACTGCATCACTATTAGGATGCTTGCGCGCATTCTCAGACGAGGGTCCGTATTGAAGCCATACTTGACGGTTCTCGGCGAGAAAAATAGCGATATGATCTTTTAGGGTATCAACATCAGCAATCTCTACGGCATCCAAGCGTCGAGAGATGCTAGCTTCATGATCACTTTTAGTCTTCGTAAGCAAATTAACCGAGTAGGTTCTTTCATTTTCTGGTTTATCGATTAGGGTGTGGTGGGTGGGGCATAGCAAGATTAAGTTTTCGTAGCTGTCTCTTTGCTTATCGGTCTGCGCTACATTGTAACGATTCGATCCTTTCCTCTTACCCATGATATGAGCCATTTCGCCTAGAGTGTGCGGAGCTGAATGTGCCGCTTGCTTAACCGTTAATCTCTCGTTGCAATCAGTGAACGAACAACGACCAGCTGCATTCGACCACAATAGTTTTATGGCTTTATTACTTATCGACATATATCTAATTCAATCCTTTCAGATTCTTAACTACCCGAGATTTCATGTATGCATTCGAGAAACATAATAGCTAAGCAGACCTCGCAATGAAGTATAATATCGCATCTTTATGAGTAGTTCCCAGAGCCAGCAGATAGTTCGCTCTGTAGGTGCCTAGACATTATGTAGTGACCTGCCCGTCCTCAAGATCGTGGATTAAGCTGAGGACGGTACATCTTCGAGTTATACCCAAATCTGGTGTTTGAAGAAATTTGAAATATACGGCGTGTCTTGTTGAGATCGGTTTTCGAGACTGATTGATAAACAACAAGGAGCACGCCACACATGACAAACAATAATGTACTTGATCTGGCATTGCCAGAGGATGTATAGGTTCACAACATATGGCACTCCGGTTGGTTAATCATCAGGGATTGTATAGGAGAAAGCAGGGCCAATGCCTGGTGGGGTCGTTCGGTGTTGTAAAACACCAGCCAGTCGGCCAGTTCTCGGTTAAAAGCATCCAGATCGGTGAACAGTAAATCCTCGTGGTAGTCGATGAAACTCTCCTGAATGGTGCGGTTGAAGCGTTCACAATGGGCGTTCATTTTGGGCGACCTCGGATAGGTCCACCAGTGGGTGATGTGATGGCGTTTGAGTTCGCTTTCGAAGTCTTTCATAAACTCCGAGCCGTTGTCGGAGAGGAGGTATCGGATGGTGGTTGGGGTCAGGGCGATAAGGGAGCGCAGGGCATGTGCGGCGCGGCTGCTGCTGCGGGTGGTGGACGCCCAGGCGAAGGCGAAGCGCGAGCAGGGGTCGATGAAGGTGAAGATATAGCGTCGGATGCCATCACGGACGCGCTCTACGGTATCGCAGGCGAGTTCCATGGGGGCGGTAGAGATGCCCTTGGGGCGGCGTGTTTTGCGGGTTTGGCGCAGTGGCTTGGTGTCGTCCGCGGCGATCCAGCCGAGCGGTGCGTGGCGCATTTTATCGGGCTCCCGGTCGATGATGCGTCCGATGGTGGAGACACTGGGGATGGGGCATTTATGGGTGTGGCACCAGGCTTTGATGAGCACCGACAAAGAGAGTTTTCCGATGTTCGGGTGGACCTTGCGCAAGCGGCGGATTTCGTCCACCACTTCACGCCGGAAGAGTGCTTGGCGGCGGCGTTTTGGTGCTCGTGATCGCGGTGTCAGGGCTGCCGGGTCGCCGCCGGCTTGGGCGAGTGTTTGCTGCCAGCGGTAGAGGGTGCGGCGGCTGACTGCAAAGGCATCGCAGGTGGCGGCGGTGCCGTGCACTTCCCAGAAGCGCAGGATGTCGATTCGTTTTTGGGCATGAGGGTTCATCGGCCAACGATGCCCTATTTTGGCAACGCGGTAAAACCCTCTTATTTGGTAGCCAATATGCTGGATTTGCATGGCATCTCCTCTTGGGTTGAGGAGTGCCAAAAGTATCTGAGCCTATGCATATCATGTCCGGGTTCACCCTGTATGAGACAAAATCAGGTCGTCAAGGTCAGTTGCAGATTGCGCGACTAAAGTCCCGCTTCCGAGATGGGCATGATTGCCGGAAGTGAGGCTTTAGCCTCGCCAAGCCACCTGACCACTCCAGAGTGGTCAGGTTAAATCCAGCCAAATCATAGAACAGATTATCCGCTAATAGTCTCATTTGTGTCTGAGCCCGGACATATCATGATGTCAGTCAAGAAAATCCAGCAAATAATCCTGATTGCTTCATTTATTTGACCGGGTATTGGTCGGGGTGAGAGGATTTGAACCTCCGACCACCGCAACCCCATTGCGGTGCGCTACCAGGCTGCGCCACACCCCGAATAATTTTAAGATTTTAATATAGACATTCTGGCGGCTGCAGTTAACCGAAGGTCGCCCGCGCAGAAACTAGCCCAGGATTTCCTGCACCTCGGTCAATTCCGCAACCAGCAGGGACACCATCTTGCTCGCATCTTGATTGGCAACTGTCGGGGAGGATGTCGTGGTCTCATTTTCAGCGGCAATCTGCTCAAGTCGAATTCTCGCGCCGTTAATCGTAAACCCTTCAACGTAGAGCAATTTGCGGATATGCCGAATCAGTTTAACTTCGCGACGCTGATAATAGCGGCGATTGCCGCGGCGTTTGACTGGTTTTAATTGCGGGAATTCCTGCTCCCAATAGCGCAATACATGCGGTTTGACTTCGCATAATTTACTGACCTCGCCAATGGTAAAATATCGTTTGGTCGGGATTGGCGGCAGTTCAAAGCCGCCTGGATCAAGCATTGTCATCACCTTTTACGCCCCAGCTTTTGGGTTAATTCAAAGGAGTTGCCGATCACGTTTTCCTTTAATTTCTGGCTCGAGCGAAAAGTGACCACTCGCCGGGCCGAAATTGCCACCGCTTCCCCGGTCTTTGGATTGCGTCCCGGCCGAGAGGTTTTGTCCCTAAGCGTGAAGCTGCCAAATCCAGATAGCTTGACCGCAGAACCACGCTCTAAAGACAGGCGGATTTTTTCAAAAAACAATTCAACAAAGTCCTTGGCCTCGCGTTTGTTCAATCCGACCTCATCAAACAATGTATTGCCCAAATCTGCTTTGGTCACGGTCATCTGTCGCGGTCATCCCGGTTTTGCATTTTTAGTTTAGCCCCACTGCATCATTATGTGCGTCAGTTTTGGGTGGGTCGACTTCGACCCTTATTTTCGAAGGCGAGCGCCCATTTTTTGTTCAAGCGCCCCGACAATTTTTTCCATAACCGCTTCGATTTCCGAGGAGGTAAGATTGCTTGATTCTGACCGGAAGGTCAAGCGATAAGCAAAACTTTTCTTGTTTTTTTCCAGAGGATCGCCTCTATAGACGTCAAATAATTCCAAATTCCTTAATAATTCACCCGCGGATGACCGCACCAACGCCAGGACTGATTGCGCATTAACCTCCTGGTCCACTAAAACCGCCAGGTCTCTTTGCACCGACGGGAATTTGGAAATATCCAAAAAAACGGGCAATAAACAGGAGGACAATGGCTCAAGATCAACTTCAAATAAATAGACCGCCTGGTCGATGCCATAAAATTTTTGATGGGCCGGGTGTAACTTGCCGACCAAGCCGATGCGTTTTTTTCCGCTGAGAATTTGTGCGCATTGCCCCGGATGCAACGCCGGATGCCGGGCTTGTCGCAGCTTAAAATCAGACGCTGATCCGGTTAGATTGATTAATGCTTCGAGATCGCCTTTTATATCGAAAAAATCAACTTCAGCAGCCGGGCTGCCCCATTGCCGGGGTAAGGACAGTCCGCTGGCTACCCCACCAAGACGTGATTTTTCTTCGCTTTTTCGGGAATTTTGCGCCTTTGCGTAGACCTGACCGGTCTCGAATAATCGTACCCGGTCTTCCTGGCGATTTAGATTGGATTTCAGGGCTTCCAACAATCCGGGCCATAAACTCTGACGCATTACCGACATGTTATCGGCGATGGGATTTACCAAACGGATTGCATTGCCTTTGTTGAGCAATTGTTTTTGAAATTTTGCATCAACAAAACTATAGGTGATGGCTTCATAATAACCCCGATGAACCAGGGTTTGTTTAAGGTCGTATAAGGAAATCTTGTTTTCAGGGTGGCCGCCGATTCTGCACTCGGTATTCGGCATGCGCGTCGGCACTTTTTCGAATCCAAAACAACGGCCAACTTCTTCGACCAGGTCGTGTTGACCTTGAATATCATAGCGCCAACTTGGCGGTTTAACCTGCCAGCCAGTTTTAGCGGCGCGTACCGACATCCCCAAATTTTTCATTATCGATACGGTTTTGCTGCTCGGAATGGTTATGCCCAACAGCCGCTGAATTTCAGATTTATGAAAAGCGATATTCGCCGCCTTTGGCAATGCTGATTTTTCCACCGCATGGGTCACGGGCCCGGCTTGCCCGCCGGCAATATCAACAACCAATGCCGTCGCCCGCTCCATTGCCCTGAGTTGAAGCTCGATGTCAACACCGCGTTCGAACCGATGCGAGGCATCGGTGTGCTGCAGGCCCAATTGTCGCGCCTTGCCCAAAATTGCGGCGCAAGAAAAGAATGCGGACTCGAGGTAAATATCCTTGGATTTGCCGGAGATCGCGGAATTGGCAGCCCCCATAATTCCAGCCAGGGCGATGGCTTTGCTGTGGTCGGCAATCACCAGATTATGTTTAGTTAGTTTTACCGAACGACCGTCCAACAACTTGATTTTTTCGCCATTTTTCGCCATCCGCACGACGATGCCGCCGTGAATTTTTTTTAAGTCAAAGGCATGCATGGGTTGGCCGAGTTCGTGCATGACGTAATTGGTAATATCGACGATCGGATTAATGCTGCGCATCCCGCAGCGGCGCAACCGCTCCGCCATCCAATCCGGCGTTTTCGCCTGCATATCAATATTCGTTATGGCGCGGCCGAGGTAACGCGGACACCCTGTTGGCGCTTTTAACCGAACCTTAAGCGCGGTTCGGGAAACGACCTTGGATTTAGAAATTTCGGGAATCTTCAGCCTGGCCCCGGTCAGCGTCGCCACTTCCCTTGCCACCCCGGCAATGCTCAGGCAATCTCCTCGATTCGGCGTGAGTTCCAATTGAAAAACATGATCCTGCAAATCGAGATAATCCCCGACCGCCCGGCCCACCTCCGCGCCAGCATCAAACTCCAATATGCTATCAGAGGAATCGGCGAGGCCCAGTTCCGCGGCCGAGCACAGCATGCCGTTCGATTTGACTCCGTGTATTTCGTATGTCTGTATTTCGCAGGCCGGTATTTCGCAGGCCGGTATTTCACCGGCCGACGCCTGCCCGCCTGGCAACCTGGCGTTAGCCAGCGCCACCGCGGTTTTCATCCCGGTTTTCGCATTGACCGCACCACAGACAATGGAAAGATGCCTGGATTTGCCCACATCAACTTCACAAACCTGAAGCTGAGAGGCATTGGGATGGGGTTCAGTCGAGACGATTTGCCCAACCACTATTCTCTTGTTATCCAGCGCGGGCCCGGCGGATTCCACCGCATCCACCTCAAGCCCAGCCAGCGTCAATCTCTCTGCCAGTTGGTCGCAGCCGAGCTTGGGTGAAACCCATTCTCTGAGCCAGGATTCGCTAATCAACATGCCCGCGGGTCATTAAAATTGCCTTAAAAACGCCAGGTCATTGTTAAAAAACAAGCGCAAATCATTAACTCCATAACGCAACATCGCCAACCGCTCAACGCCGAGACCGAACGCGTAGCCGCTATATTTACGATCATCAACCGCGCCGTATTTGAGCACCTTTGGATGAACCATGCCGCAGCCCAATATTTCCAGCCATCCCGTTTGCTTGCAAATTCGGCAACCCTTGCTGTCACAAAACACGCATCCCATGTCCACTTCCGCCGACGGCTCGGTGAACGGAAAATAGGAAGGTCTGAATCTCACTTTGAGATCTTTTTCAAAAAACTCGCGGATGAAATGAATCAGTATCCCTTTGAGGTCGGCGAAAGTAATGTTCGTATCGATGGCCAGACCTTCGAGTTGATGGAACATCGGCGTATGCGTCACATCCGAATCGCAGCGAAAAACCCGGCCCGGCGCAATCACCCGAATCGGCGGTTGGTTAATGCCCATGTAGCGGATTTGCACCGGCGAGGTATGGGTGCGCAGCACGACATGGTGGTCGATATAAAAAGTGTCGTGCATCGCCCGCGCCGGATGGTTGACCGGGATGTTCAACGCCTCGAAGTTATGGTAGTCGTCCTCAATCTCGGGACCGGTGGCGATGTCAAAACCGAGCCGATCAAAAATCGCCTCCATGCGTTGCAAGGTGTGCGTGATCGGGTGCAGCGTTCCCGCGACTTGCCCGCGTCCCGGCTGCGTCACATCAATGCGCTCGCGCTGCAGTTGCGCGGTTACGGCGGCATCGGCGAGCTCAGCGCGGCGCGCTTCCAGCCACCGCTGTATCTCGCCTTTGAGTTGGTTGAGTTGCTGCCCGAACGCCTTGCGCCGCGCCGGTGCCAGTCCGCCGATGCTTTTCAGTTGCGCGGTGATTGCGCCCTTCTTGCCGAGATAGCGAACGCGCAATGCGTCCAACGCCGCCAACGATTCGGCGGCGGCGATGGCTTGGCGTGCAGTCGCCGAGAGTTTAGCGAGGTCGGTTTTTTCGGTCACGAGTTTAGCGACCGCAATGACAACCTGGCGGCGGTTTTGTCATTCGTTCAAATCTGATTCCGCTTCTGCTTTTTCCTTTTCCATGCGCTTGCGTCTTTCGTTGGGCATCTCGCCATCGTATTTCCAATAATGTGGGCCGGCAACACGAACTATGTTGCTGTCACTACTCAAAATTTTATTTGCCGCGACGGAGAGTGACATTTCTTCGTCGTCAAAAATTATTGTTTTATCACCATGCACCGTGGCGGTGATGGATCGGTCGCGAGAGAAACTCAGCTCCGCCTTCGGTGAAATATCAACCATGGAAAATTTAAAGTTGGACAACCGTTTGGTTTCGCGCGCTTGCGATTGATCGTGTGCATTGATGTCGGCTTGAGTAATCCCGTCATCGGCGTCGTCGCTCGGCTCGGCGCTTATCGTAACCCGCTCGCCACCGGTCAACTGCATCGCCGCGACGACTTGCTCTGGATCCAAGCGAAAGAACTCTCGATTAGGATTGACGCGCGCGGGTTGGAATGCATCGTGCAATCTGCGCTCTGTTAGTTGCGGGTTGTCCGTCGCCGCCGCGTAATGCAAATCAAACAGCACCGGCACGCTGGTATTGTAAAGATGATTCATTCGCTTTTTTAGTCGCTCCGGCAAAGTAGCGGCGTTGCCGTTTTCAACTAATCCGATTTTCACCAAATCCGGCATGGTCGAATTGGTCACACAATAAACCGCGCCCTTTTGCTGCGCGTCATCCGCGTCGTTCATGTCGTCCACCCCCCTCACGCCAACGCCGCTTTCGCGCGTTCGGCGAGGGCCGCGAAAGCGGGTTTGTCGTTGACCGCCAACTCGGCTAAAATTTTTCGGTCGAGTTCGATCTCGGCTTTGTTCAAGCCTGCAATTAATCGGCTATAACTCATTCCATTGTTGCGCGCGGCAGCGTTGATGCGCACCACCCACAGCGCGCGAAACTGGCGTTTTCTCTGTCGGCGGTCGCGGTAGGCATATTGCCCGGCTTTATCAACCGCTTGCTTGGCCACTTTATACAACCGACTTCGAGCACCACGATAACCTTTGGCTTGTTTCAGGACTTTGATGTGTCGGGCCTTTGCGGTGCCCCCTCTTTTAGTTCTTGGCATATTCTCGTCCCCCGATCAGGCGTATGGAAGCAGCTGTTTCACCGCGGCATGATCTGCGGCATGAACCAATGATCCAGAACGGAGATGACGCTTCCGCTTGGTCGATTTCTTGGTCAGAATATGACGTGCGTGAGATTGCGAGCGCTTGAACTTGCCGGTCGCTGTGCGCGCGAAGCGCTTGGCCGCGCCTCGGTTTGTTTTAAGTTTTGGCATCTTGACTCCAGTATTTTGACGACGCGAGTTCGCGCCGCCATGATTATTAATGACAACGATGGTAGTTCTGGAATGGACTACTTCTCGTCATTCGCAAACCGTTTTACAACGGCACTTGTCGCGACCGCGACTATCCCCGCTTCGGCGCCAGCACCATAACCATCTGGCGACCTTCCAGCGCAGCCGCCTGCTCAACTTCCGCGATTTCCGCTAAATCTTTCTCAACCCGATTCAACATCAATAATCCGAGTTCCTTATGCGCCATCTCCCGGCCACGGAAACGCATGGTGACTTTGGTCTTGTTGCCGGCGCCGAGAAACTCGGTCAGTTTCCTGACCTTGATGTCATAGTCGCCGATATCGGTGCCGGGGCGAAATTTAATCTCTTTGACGACAACCTGTTTCTGCTTCTTTTTTGCGCCGTGGCGTTTCTTGCTCTCGCTATACAGATGCTTGCCGTAATCCATCACCTTGCAAACCGGAGGATCCGCATTCGGCGAAATTTCCACCAAATCCAGATTCACTTGTTGCGCTGCGGAACGGGCTTCTTTCAGTGAAATTATGCCTATTTGTTCCCCATCCAATCCGATAACCCGCACCGGGTCACTTTTGATTTGATCGTTGATGCAAATCGATTTTTGTTTTGCTATGTCTTCTTCCTCATAATATTTACCATAATATTTTGTATGGCCATTCGCCAATAAAATAATCTGGATAATAATCCGGTTGCAACCGCGATTATACGGCCTCAACCGACCTGATTTTTAAGCGTCGCCACTTAGAGAATCGGCAATGAACCGCTCAACAGACATGCAACCAAGATCTTCTCCATTCTGCGCGCGAACGGCTATGGACTTTGTTTCAACTTCGCGGTCGCCGACTATAAGCAAGTAGGGGATACGCTGCAACGTGTGCTCGCGGATTTTAAAGCCAATCTTTTCGTTTCTCAAGTCCGCTTCCACTCTGAAACCCTGTTTTTTCAATGTATTTGCAATTTCTAGGACATATTCAGACTGTTTGTCGGTAATATTCATGACCACGGCTTGAACCGGCGCGAACCAAACCGGGAACTTGCCTTCCCAGTGTTCGATTAAAATCCCGATAAAACGCTCAAAGGTTCCGAGCAACGCGCGGTGCAGCATGACCGGCGTTTGCCGGCGACCCTGTTCGTCAACATACTGCGCGTCGAGCCGGCCGGGCATGGAAAAATCCACCTGCATGGTGCCGCATTGCCAAATCCTGCCGATGCTGTCTTTCAAGGAAAACTCAATCTTCGGCCCATAGAATGCGCCCTCGCCTTCCAGCATTTCCCAAGGCAGGTTTTTGTCGTCCAAGGCCTGCGCCAATGCCGCTTCGGCTTTGTCCCAACTTGCATCACTGCCCACTCGATTCTCGGGGCGGGTTGCCAGCCGATAGATAATTTCGGTAAATCCGAACGCGCGATAGACATGATGCAAAAAATCAATGAACTCGCCGACTTCGCTTTGTATTTGTTGTTCGGTGCAAAAAATGTGGCCATCATCCTGCACGAATCCACGCAACCGCAGCAAGCCATGCAAAGCTCCGGATAATTCATTGCGATGGCATGACCCGTATTCAGCGAATCTTAACGGCAAGTCGCGATAGCTTTTCAGTCCCTGGTTGAAGACTTGAACATGACACGGGCAGTTCATCGGCTTGAGCGCGAATTTCCGCCCCTCTGATTCCACCGAAAACATGTCGCCGCCAAATTTATCGGCGTGACCCGAGCGTTTCCACAAGGATAAATCCACCACTTCCGGGGTATTGATTTCCTGGTAGTTTCGTTTTCGTTGTTCGGCGCGCATGTATTGCTGCAACACCTGATACAACGCCCAACCCTTTGGATGCCAAAACACCATGCCCGGCGCTTCTTCTTGCATATGAAACAAATTTAGTTGCTTGCCGAGTTTGCGGTGATCTCGTTTCTCGGCTTGTTCGAGTTGTCGCAGGTACGCTTTCAGTTGTTTTTTGTCGGCCCAGGCGGTGCCATAAATTCGTTGCAGCATTTCATTGTTTGAGTCGCCGCGCCAATAGGCGCCGGCAACCTTCATTAACTTGAAGGCCTGCAAATGCCCGGTGCTCGGAACATGGGGTCCGCGGCATAAGTCGATAAAATCATTTTGCCCATAGAGCGAAACTTGTTCTGTTTTCGGGATGTCGGCTATGATTTCGGCTTTATATATTTCGCCCTGCTGCTGAAAAAACTCGACCGCCTGAGCGCGTTCCATCACCGATCGCTCAACCGGATAATCCGCTTTCGCCAAATCCGCCATGCGTTTTTCGATAGCCTCAAGATCGTCTTCCGAGAATCCCGGGGCATAGGAAAAATCGTAGTAAAACCCATTTTCAATCACCGGGCCAATCGTAACCTGCGCTTCGGGGAACAGTTGCTTAACCGCCTGAGCCAGCAAATGCGCGGTCGAATGACGAATGACTTCCAATCCAGCATCGTCTTTTGCGGTAACGATGGCCACTTCGCAATCTTCGGTCAACAAAGCGCTGGCATCGACAATTTCACCATTTACTTTGCCGGCGATGGCCGCTTTGGCAAGGCCGGGGCCGATATCCTTGGCGACCTCGGCAATGGTCAATGGGTTATCGTAAGCACGAACTGAGCCGTCGGGAAGGGAAATTTGTGGCATTACACTACAATATGTGCGGCAATAATGTTTGCGGCACCCGGTCAGTGGCGCTCACGACTGAAGAGCGCGCCCGAAGAGCGCATATGAAGACTCGAAGCAAAAAGGTCATTGAAAGGTGGAACGAAAATACAAGATACAATAAACCAAACCAAATAGATGATTGTGGTAGGCGCGAGTGGATTCGAACCACCGACCCCCACCATGTCAAGGTGGTGCTCTAACCTACTGAGCTACGCGCCTGCCGAGAGCGCGGGAGTTTACACATTGCAGCGCCCTAATTCAATGAATTGTATCAATCCGCATTGTATCGGTCCGCCCGACTTGGTTGGCGGAGAGAGAGGGATTCGAACCCTCGATACGCTATCAACGTATACACACTTTCCAGGCGTGCTCTTTCAACCACTCAGACACCTCTCCGCTATTGCCAAGTCAGTTTGCCCAATTTGTTCGCGGCCACAAAGGCGGCGAAGGGTATAACAAGATTTTCCTGATAACAAGTTGCCTACCCCTCAGAATATATCCTGGCATTGCCGCTATGGAGATAACCGCACAATTTCCCATTGATCGTCTTTGTGGCGGTTATCTTGGCGGGCGCTGTCTTTTTTGATATAAAGAATTCGATCATGCAATCGGTGGGCGCGCCCTTGCCAAAACTCAAAACGGTCAGGCTTGATACGGTAGCCGCCCCAAAATGTCGGTAGCGGTATTTCCTGACCGCTGAATTTTTGTTCTATTTGCCATTGTTGTTGTTCGAGTGCCCGCCTCGACGCAATCGTCTCGCTTTGACGCGAGGCCCAGGCGCTGATCTGGCTGTCTCGGGGTCTGGACTTAAAATACTCAATGGACAACTGATCGCTGACCCGAGTCACCGTGCCTTCGATGTTTATTTGACGATGCAGTTCATACCAGGGAAACAATGCCGAAACCTGGTTATTCTCTGCGAGTTGCCGCCCCTTGCGGCTATCGTGGTTGGTGTAAAAAACCAAACCATCGTGGTCGCAGGATTTCATCAACACGGTGCGCAGGGATGGCTTGGATTCTTCTGATACGGTGGCAAGGCAAAATCCATGCGCTTCGGCGAGGCCCGAATCAACCGCCTGATCAAGCCATAATCGGAACTGCTCAACCGGGTCTTTGCAGACGCCATCCTGGCTGATTCCAGCATCAGAATATTGTTGTTTAAGTTGTTTCAGGTTTTTCATCTATGACCATAATGCGCAGGCAATTTCAACCCACCTGATCCGGATTATACTGCCTTCGTTGTCATTGAAGGGTGAGCTATTTCACCTGCGCCCGCGCCAGATACAAGAAAACAAGTTTAGAACGTAGAGGATAGTGTCAGCCAAATAGCCTCAGGTAATCTCAGGCAATCTCAGGCAGTCTCAGGCGGCGCGGTTTGTTTGCTTGCAATAAAAAGCCCAAGCCGTTACGGCTTGGGCTAACCCGTTGTCATGCAAAGAAATTCCTTGGCAGTATCAGTATCCGATTTATTCAACCACGCATTCTGATACCGCTCAGTACTCAGTCCTTACCTTGATGAGCCTACCGATCTTTTTATCCAATCCATTGGTTGCATGTTTTGGGTAATCGGATTATCCATTGCTTACAAAAATAATTATGTGACTTTTGTCACATTTTAACCCTTATTTTCATAACCCTTATTTTCATGGCACCAAACGGCTGTCTAAAATGGAATGTCGTCATCAAAATCGTCTGTTGCACTCGCTGGTTTCACCGCCGATTTTCCGGCCGCCGATTTTTCCGATGAATCGTCTGGCGGCGCGGATTGATCGAAGCCCGCATCGCTGGACGCCATTGAACTTCCACCGCTCCGGCTTCCCAGCATTTGCATTTCATTGCCAACAACCTCAGTCGTGTATCGATCCTGACCGCTTTGGTCCTGCCACTTTCTGGTTTGGATTCGCCCTTCAACGTAAATCTGCGATCCTTTTTTCAAATATTCCCCGACAACTTCCGCCAGGCGATTGAAAAAGACGATTCTATGCCATTCGGTGCGCTCCTGCTGTTCCCCGGTTTGTTTGTCTTTCCATGAATCACTGGTTGCCAGGGTAATATTTGCCACCGCCGCACCGCCTGGGGTATAACGGATTTCCGGGTCTTTGCCCAAGTTTCCCACCAGTATGACCTTGTTAATGCCTCTTGCCATTGTTGACCTCCTTTGGTCTTAATATGTTGTTCAATGTTGGCGTTGTCGCAGACTTCTTCGTCTACCTGCAAGCAACCACTGTCTCGCCACAAACAATGTTGCATCCTCAATGCCATTCTCAATGCCATTGAGTTGCGCTATTTTAGCAATCCGTTCGCTTGTTTGCGAGTGATTAAGCGCTCCAATTTCGATTATTTTTAGTCAGATTAAAATGGGCGGCAAAACAGGAAACCAGCAGCCATCCAAAAACCGCAACACTGCAAAAAACAAAAACACCGGTCACGCCCTGCATGCCCAATATCCAGCCGCCCGCCAACCCGCCCAAAAATATGCCGGAAAATTGAAAGGTGTTATAAATTCCGATCGCGGCGCCCTTGCTATTGGCTGGCGCGAGTTGGGACACCAGGGACGGCAGCAATGACTCCAGGGCATTAAATGCGCTGAAGAACAAGGTAATCGATGCCAGCAACCAGGCTAACGAATAATCTCGGCCGACTGCCAGCGTAATCAGGGAAATGAGCAGCAGGGAAATCGCCGTCTGATAAGCGATGCCTGCGAATTTCGGTTTAGAGCCGGCGATGATAAACGGCATCATGCCCAATACCGATGCCAGCAGGATCGGCGTGTACAGTTTCCAGTGCTCGGATAGTAACAATCCACTTTGAGTTATTAGCAAGTTGGGCAACACCAAAAACAGGGCGGTTAAAACAAGATGCAATATTAAAATTCCAAAATTGAGTTGCATCAATTGAGAATTTTTCAGTATGCCTTCAAGGTGACCCGGCAACCGATCTCGTGGCGGGAGATGCTGGTCGCGCTCGGCACTCGGCGCGACGCCCGGAACCACCTTATACAGCACCCCAATCGCCATTATCGCCAACACCGCAATCAACCAAAACAATCCATCGACGCCGATAACGCTTTGCAGGATCGGGGCTAAAATCAAAGACATCAGAAAAGTGAATCCGATGCTGATGCCGATGATTGCCATGGACTTGGTGCGCTGCTCGCTGCGGGTTAAATCCGCATTCAACGCCAGCACAGCCGCGGATATCGCACCCGCGCCCTGCACCGCCCGGCCGATTATCAACCACTGAATGGAGTCCGCCAACGCCGCAATGATGCTGCCAGCCGCAAATATGATTAACCCGCAGGCGATGACTTTCTTGCGCTCAATGCGATCTGACAACAGGCCGAATGGCAGTTGAAAAATGGCTTGGGTCAAGCCGTAAACCCCTAACGCCAACCCTAGCAATAGCGGCGTCGTTCCGCTCAGTTCATCGGCATAAATAGCCAGCACCGGCAACAGCATAAACAGGCCGAACATGCGCAGCGAAAAAATACTGGCTAGCGCGAACACCGCTGTGCGCTCGGTCGGCGACATCGCCGTGGTTAACATGGTGCCGTTATCGGCGTGAAAATATTTTCCAATGGGTTATTGCCCGCGCTCAAAGGGCGGGTATAGTATCAGGTTTGCTTTTTAGATTTTCTTTTTCAAAGGGATTGTTGTGAGCATAGAAAAAATTCAAATTCGCGGCGCCAGAACCCACAACCTAAAATCGGTGGATCTCGACCTGCCAAGGGACAAATTGATTGTCATTACCGGATTATCGGGGTCGGGAAAATCCTCGCTGGCGTTCGATACCATTTACGCTGAAGGACAGCGGCGTTATGTGGAATCCCTGTCCACTTATGCACGGCAATTTCTGTCGATCATGGAAAAACCCGATGTGGATTTGATCGAAGGACTGTCGCCGGCAATCAGCATAGAACAAAAATCCGCTTCTCACAATCCACGCTCCACAGTCGGCACCGTAACCGAAATATACGACTACCTGCGTTTGTTGTTTGCAAGAATTGGCGACCCCAAATGCCCACAGCACGAGGTTACGCTGGAAGCGCAAACGATTAGTCAGATGGTCGATTTGATCATGGAGCAGCCCGAAGGCGCCCGATTAATGTTGCTGGCGCCGATGGTCAATAATCGCAAGGGCGAGTTCCATCAGTTACTCGGCGAACTGCATTCTCAGGGTTATATACGAGCCATCATTGATGGCCAAACCGTTGAGCTGGATGATCCGCCAAAACTGGACAAACGCTATAAACACGATATCGACGTGATTGTCGATCGCCTGGTGGTCAGAGAGGGCAATCAACAACGGCTTGCGGAATCTTTTGAAACCGCGTTGAACCTTGCCGACGGCACGGCAACAGTTGCGCTGCTGGACGACCAGAAAAATGTTCAACAAACTCTTTTGTTTTCAAGCAAATTCGCCTGCCCGCACTGCGGATACAGTCTGGATGAACTGGAGCCCAGGCTGTTCTCGTTTAACAATCCGGCTGGCGCTTGCGGCGACTGCGACGGTTTAGGCGTGCGCCAATTCTTTGATCCGGAGCGTATTGTGCATAACCCCGAATTGGCCTTGACCGCTGGCGCAATTCCAGGCTGGGATCGACGCAGCGGCTACTATCATACGCAACTTGCATGCCTGGCCCAGCACTATGGATTTGATATCGAAGCCCCGTTTAGCGCGCTTGCAAAAAAGCATCGGGACATTGTGTTTTATGGCAGCGGCGATGAACTGATTAATTTTGTCTATATAAGACCGGGGCGGAAATTTGAGAAACGGCATGTATTTGAAGGCGTCATCAATAACTACAACCGCCGCTATCACGAAACCGAATCATCTTCTGCGCGCGAGGAGTTGGCCAAATACATGAGCGTCAAAACATGCGGCAGTTGCAGCGGCAGCCGATTGCGCAGCGCGGCGCGTCATGTGTTCATCGCCGGGCAGAGCATTCACGGATTGACAAAATTGCCAGTGGGAAAAACCTTGGAGTTTTTCGAAAACCTGGATTTGCACGGCAGGCGGGCTGAAATCGCGCACAAAATCGCGCAGGAAATCAAGGCGCGGCTGGGATTTTTAATCAATGTCGGGCTGAATTATTTGTCATTGTCGCGCGCCGCGGAAACCTTGTCGGGCGGCGAGGCGCAACGCATCCGGCTGGCATCGCAAATTGGCTCCGGTCTGGTCGGCGTCATGTATGTCCTGGACGAGCCTTCGATCGGCCTGCATCAACGAGACAACGCCCGATTATTAAAAACCTTGTTTCATCTCAGGGATTTAGGCAACACCGTCATCGTCGTCGAACACGACGAAGCAACGATTCGCAACGCCGACCATGTGGTCGACATCGGGCCGGGCGCCGGCAATCATGGCGGCGCGATTGTCGCTCAGGGCAAACCGGAGGCAGTGATTAACGAAAAAAATTCCATCACCGGACAATTCTTGAGCGGCAAGGAACGCATCGAAGTGCCAGCATCGCGCACCGCCGCCGACCCGAAGCGAACGCTTGAAATTGTCGATGCCAGCGGGAATAATTTGAATAATATGTGTGCAAAAATCCCGGTGGGATTGTTCACTTGCATCACCGGCGTGTCCGGCTCCGGCAAATCCACCCTGATCAACGGCACACTGTACCCGGCCGTGGCCCAGCGATTGCATCTGATACGGGCAAGGCCGCTGCCTTATGCAAAGATATCCGGTCTCGATCATTTCGATAAAATTATTTCAATTGATCAAAGCCCAATCGGCAGGACGCCACGCTCGAATCCGGCCACCTATACCGGATTGTTCACCCCTATTCGTGATTTATTTTCCAACACCCCGGAATCCAGAGCGCGCGGCTATAAACCCGGCCGGTTTTCATTTAACGTAAAAGGCGGTCGTTGCGAAGCGTGCCAGGGCGGCGGATTGATTCGCGTGGAGATGCATTTTCTGCCTGATATTTACGTTCCCTGCGATGTCTGCAAGGGCGAACGATATAATCGTGAAACCCTTGAGGTGCGGTATAAACGGAAAAACATCAGCGAAATTCTGGAAATGACCGTTGAAGACGCTGCCGCATTCTTTTCAGCCATTCCGGTGATTAAGCGAAAACTGGACACCTTGCTTGATGTCGGGCTGGGCTATATTACCCTTGGGCAAAGCGCGATCACGCTTTCCGGCGGCGAGGCGCAACGCGTGAAACTCTCGCGCGAGTTGTCAAAACGCGATACCGGCAGAACGCTCTATGTCTTGGATGAACCCACTACCGGTCTGCATTTCCACGACATCCGCCAGTTGCTGACCGTGCTGCATCGCTTGCGTGACCACGGCAACACGGTGCTGGTCATCGAGCATAATCTGGATGTGATAAAGACCGCGGACTGGATTTTAGACCTGGGCCCGGAAGGCGGCGACGGCGGCGGCGAAATTGTCGCCTTCGGCACCCCGGAACAAGTCGCAAAAGTCAAGGCGTCCTACACCGGCGCTTGCTTAAAACCGCTGTTGCGGCGGAGACAAACCTAGCAACCCGTCGTTCAATACGCCAGAGGCAAATCGGCGGGAATGGCGAAGCCGATGCCGTCGACAGTTAGAAGGGCGAGATAAAATCAAGGCTTGCTTGATGACCAACAGCTTTTTCTGCCGATAATGTTACAAAAATTCTTGTTTGCCGATGGCGTTAAAAATATCATCTAAAATCCAATTTAATGACTTCCAACCCTAATTATTTTTGCTTTTATACTCTAATGGTATTAAAATAAGCACTTAATTAAATACTTTTTTTATGACTATGGACACCATATTATCAAACTACACTGCCAGCATTAGCGAACTCAAAGCCTCGCCCACTAAGTTATTAGCCCGCGCAGGCGGTAACGCAGTTGCTATTTTAAATCACAATACCCCGAGCGCGTATTTAGTGCCTGCTGATAGGTATGAGCAATTACTTAATATGGCGGATGATTATTTGTTATCTCAACAGGTAGGCGATAGGTTGAGCGATGGCAGCACTCCGATTAAAGTGTCACTGGATGCGCTATAAATAATGGCTTATGAATTAGAGTTTCATCCAAAGGCATTAAAGGAATGGCAAAAATTAGATGCTAGTATCAAAACACAATTTAAGAAAAAATTAGCGCAACGATTAAAAAACCCTAAAGTGCCAAAAGATCAGTTACGAGGCTATGAGGCGGTTTATAAAATAAAACTTCAAAAATCAGGTTTTAGATTGGCTTATGAAGTCCAAGATAATGCAATGATAATTTTTGTTGTTGGCAAAAGAGAAGATGAAAAGGTTTATAATCTACTCAAACAACGGCATAAAATTTAACAGACACTTTGTTTTTTGTGAGCGCAAAATCGAGTATTGTTATGTGTGCTGTCTGCGGCACCTCAATACCCCAGAGGCATCTCCAAGCAAATCCTGCTACGGCACGTTGCGTCTCTAGCCTCTGCTCACTTCAAACACATTTTGTATTGAAGATAATCGCCTGATTAGTTGTTCGGGTCGCATTGCCGCGGAAATCTCAAGACGAAACCGCAACCGAGTCACGTGTTCTTGATCGGTCTCCATATTCACTTTCAGCACATCCACATTGGCCGCTTTCAGCAACTCTATAATTTCATGCAACAGTCCGCTGCGGTGGTAGGCGGTTACCCGCAATCCCAAGTTATAAGATGACTGGGATTGTTGTCCCCAATCCACATCAACCAGTCGGTTGGTTGAGTTTTCATCGAGATTCAGTATGTTGCTGCACTTTTTTCTATGAATGGAAACCCCTCGTCCTGAAGAAATAAATCCGATGATTTCATCGCCCGGAACGGGCTGGCAGCACTTGGCGATGCGCGTCAGCAAGTTGCCTACGCCCTGCACACTAAGGCTGTCTTTGTTTTGCTTTTTTGTTGGTTGCCGAGACTGGGCAATCGTCTCCAATTCATCGTCCAAGGTCGGCCTGAAAATCGTTTTGAACGGATGAAGTGCCTTGGATAACTTGAAATCCTTGGCGCCGATTGCGGCCAATAAATCATCTATTTTATGAAAATGCGTATGCCGATTTATTTTTTCGTAACTGAGATCCTCCAGGCCAAGACGATGCAATTCCCGTTCCAGCATGCCCCTGCCCTCGGACACATTTTGATCGTAGTCCACATGCTTAAACCATTGCAAAATTCTGCTGCGCGCTCTATTTGTCTGAACATTGCCCAGGTCGTTACGCAGCCAATCCCTGCTTGGACCGCCGGTTTTAACGGTTTGGATATGCACCTGCTGCGCGGTTTGCAACGGGTAGTTTAGCGGCACCATCTTGCCGTTGACCTTAGCGCCGCGGGTTCGATGACCGACTTCGGAATGAATCGCGTAAGCGAAATCTATCGGCGTCGATCCAGCCGGTAAATCCACAATGGTTCCTTTCGGGGTGAACACATAAATTCGCTCCTGGTGGCGCAAATCTTTTTGGCCGGCATCATCCACGCCATCGCTGGCTTGCTTCCCCGCCGTCGATGCCTGGTCATTGCGCATGACCTCGTTTTTCCAGTCCAGCAGTTGCCGCAACCACGCCACTTTGGCGTCGATGCCATTGTCCGGCCCGAGTTTTTCCTTATAGCGCCAATGCGCGGCGACGCCCAACTCGTTTTCTTCGTGCATCGAATAAGTGCGAATTTGAACTTCCACTTTTTTATTTTCCGGGCCGACGATGACGCTATGAATCGATTGATAGCCATTACTCTTGGGCATGGCGATGTAATCGCTGAATTCATCCGCAACCTGCTTCCAAGCCGAATGAATCGCGCTCAACGCCGAATAACACTGCTCCACATTATCGACCAGAATTCGCATGCCGCTGAGATCCCATAATTGCTCGAACTCCAAATCCTTGCGCTGCATTTTTTTCCAAATGCTATAGATATGCTTGGGGCGGCCCTGCACCTCGGCGGTGATGGCCGCGGCGCGAAGGCGAGTTTGTATTGCCGACGCCAAGCGCGCAATATACCGCTCCCGCGCCGGTCGTTTTTCTTGCAGCGCGCGAGCCAGAGCATGATAAGTATCGGGGTGCAAGTAACGAAACGCTAAATCCTCCAACTCCCATTTAAGTTGCCCTATTCCCAGTCGATTGGCCAGCGGCGCATAAACCTCCTGGGTCAGCCGCGCCTGAAATTTTTGAAACTCCGCGGTTTTTGATTTTGACGCCCTGAGTAAAATCAATTGATTGGCCAGGCAAATTTGCACCACGCGCACATCATCCACCATCGCAATCAGCATTTTGCGAAGATTTTCCTCATCCGTTTCAGCGCGGCTGCGACCGGGGATGCCGACGCTCAACAGGTCGGATAGTTGCCGCATTCGATTTATGCTGCGGCATAATTTAATCACCTCCGCACCAAATTGCGTCTCAACGCGCTCGGACTCCGAGTCGGAAAGCGGCATGAATCCTTGCAGCAACCCGGCCATCAACCCCACCGCATCCATCTCCAAATCCTGCAAAACCCCAACCATCTGCAAACCCGATTCGATACCCTCGCCCTCTTCTCCATCGCCGAATTTTCTTGGGCAAGCCGATTCCAGCCAGGACATCACTTGATCGATTGCCCAATGGTCTTGGAAGTTTTGTAATGAAGACACTGTAATTATAGGTGCGGCAATAAAAGGGCGGCATCCCCTTTATTCTTTCGTTTTCAGTTCAGTTTCCAAGCGCAAGATAGCTTATGCTATTCAATGAATGTAAGTCGGTATAGGCTCAGACACCTATGCGACTATAAGAGGATAAAAAATCGGGCAGCCTGAAGTGAAATCCATTCACTTAAATCACAGGAGACCGCCCGATGCGAATCAAAAGCGAAGCGTATCCAATCATACCGCAGCGGGGCGATTGCCGATACCGCCAGTGAACCAGCAAGCGCATGAGGAAACCGGGCATCCAGGCCAAGCCGAATCAGCAGGCGGCGCGCCCATCCGCAAATATCAGCCTTCACCGACGGCTTAAGGGCTCGCTGGCATTAGCGCCTCTATATTATCTTCAACCATCGCAGGGGATGCCGTGCTTTGGTCGCTTATGAGTGCGTTGCCTCTGCGACCAACCATGTATCGTATAACCATAATGCCGTCCTTGCGGTCGGCAGAGCCGTTTTCGTCTACATCCAAATACGAGTCGTCTATGCCGGTTTTTATATTTGCCTCAACCGTCATGGATGGTGCTGCTTGAATTCAACCCCGAAGTGCAACTTCACCGATGAAGGAAAGGTGAGATGCGGTAGCATCTTGATTTTCCCAAATCAATATAAGGAGTTGCCATATGAAACGCTACACGCACCTCACCAGTGAGCAACGATACCAGATTTCCAATGGCTTGAAGCAAGGCTATTCACAACAAGCCATCGCCGATATTATCGGCGTCAACAAAAGCACCCTCAGCCGGGAGATACGCCGAAATGGCCCCAATCGGGGGCGTGTGCGGCGGCGCACCGCCGGAGCGGGTGCTTATCGTCCCGCCGGGGCGCACAAGCAGGCCCTGGCGCGCCGAGCAGGCAAGTCCAGGGCGCGTATTAGCCGGCAAGATTGGAAACTCATCGAATGGCTGCTGCATGAGAAGTGGAGCCCGCAGCAGATCAGCCTGTGGCTGGGGAAAGCCGGATGGCTGGCGGTTAGCCATGAGTGGATCTACCGGTACATTCGCAACGACAAGCACCACGGCGGTCTTCTGTATCAGCACTTACGCTGCCAGAAAAAGTGGAAGAAACGTTACGGTAGCAAGGCGCGGCCGGGCTCGATCCCCAATCGGGTGTCGATCGAGCAGCGCCCGGCGTTGGTCGAGAAAAGAGACCGCATCGGCGATTGGGAGTTGGATACGGTGCATGGGAAAAACAATACCGCCGTTATGCTGACCATGGTCGAGCGCGCCACGCGCTTTGTATACATTGATATCCTGCCCAACCGGAAGGCGCCGGTGGTGGGCGCGGCGCTGATTAGAAACCTGGCCGCGATCAAACACCGGGTGCACATTGACCGCGGATAACGGCAGCGAGTTCGCCAGCCATGAAGCGGTCCGCGACGCACTGCAAGCCGACTTCTATTTCGCCCATCCATATGCGTTCTGGGAGCGAGGAACCAATGAGAATACCAACCGGTTGATACGGCAGTATTTCCCCAAAAGCTATGATCTGTCGACCATCACCACCTCGCAACTGGCGCATGTGGTCGACCAGATCAATAACCGGCCGCGCAAATGCCTGGGCATGAAAACGCCGAATCAGGCACTATTCGGCATAGACCCCCCGGTTGCACTTCGGGGTTGAATCCAAGAACCTATACAAAATGTTGGACTTTTGGAAAAGGGGCTTTATAATGTGCGTAGCAGACAATCGAGTACCGGGAGTTGCAAGCGATTCTGGTTGTTGTCAATTTTAAAAACCAATGTGGAGAAATGAAATGAAAACAAATTTATGCAAATTATTATCAGGCGGGCTGGCGGCGTTGTTGCTGGTGTTTAGTGGTGCCGGTAATGCGGTCGACTTGACCGTCTATACTGCGGTTGAGGCGGAAGACCTCAAGCGTTACGCGGACACATTCAATCAGGATCATCCCGATATAAATATAAAGTGGGTGAGAGATTCAACCGGGATTGTCACCGCTAAATTGCTGGCGGAAAAAGACAACCCGCAAGCCGATATGATCTGGGGGCTTGCCGCCACTTCGCTACTGTTGATGAAGTCCGAGGGGATGCTGGTTCCGTACAAGCCGAAAGGGCTCGAAAATCTCGACCCGAAATTCTACGACCGCGATTCGGTGCCGAGTTGGGTCGGCATGGATGCGTGGGTTGCGGCGGTTTGCTTCAACACCGTCGAAAGCGCGAAGCACAACCTGACGGCGCCAAAATCGTGGAAGGATTTGATCAAGCCGATGTATAAGGGCCATCTGATTATGCCGAACCCGAATTCATCCGGCACCGGCTTTCTCGATGTCTCCAGCTGGCTGCAAATATTCGGCGAAGAGGACGGCTGGGCGTATATGGACGCGTTGCACGAGAACATCGCGCGCTACACCCATTCCGGCTCCAAGCCATGCAAACTCGCGGCGGCCGGAGAAATTCCCATCGGTATTTCGTTCGCGTTCCGTGGCGCCAGATCCAAAGAGGCCGGCGCGCCGATTGACATCATTATCCCAAGCGAGGGCATCGGCTGGGATATGGAAGCGACCGCGATTGTTGCCGGCACCGATAAACTCGCGGCTACGCAAACTTTGGTGGACTGGTCGATCAGCAAAAAAGCGATGGAAATGTATAACACCGCATATGCGGTAATCGGTTACAAGGGCCTGGCGAAACCGGTCAAGCATTTCCCGCCGGAGACGCTGTCAAAATTGATCGAAAACGATTTTGAATTCGCCGCCAACAACAGAAAACGAATTTTGGCGGAATGGCAAAGCCGCTACGATTCGAAATCTGATCCGAAGTAATCAACTTCCTCTGTGCAATTCGGCCTGACCGTTTCTCTGGTCAGGCCGTTTCTTTTGCGGTATGCTCCGCCGCGCACTGTTGAGCGTTTCAACCTCTGGCAATAAGTCTGCATGAATCAACCGCAAACCACCGACTCTCCCCGCCCAACGCCCTTTCTGCAGATTGACCGGCTGCGAAAAAAGTTCGGTGATTTTGTCGCGCTGGACGATGTGTCGCTGGATGTATTTGAAGGTGAGTTTGTGTGCTTCCTGGGACCGTCGGGTTGCGGCAAAACCACTTTTCTGCGCGCTATCGCCGGCCTGGATATTCAGACTGCCGGCACCGTGCATCAGGCCGGCAAGGACATCTCGGCGTTGCCGCCTTCGGAGCGGGATTTCGGCATTGTGTTTCAATCTTACGCGCTGTTTCCCAATCTGACGGTCGCTAAAAACATCGCGTTTGGGTTGGAGAATCAAAAACTGGGCAAGGACGACATCGCCAAACGTGTTGCCAAGTTGCTCGAACTGGTCAACCTTCCCGATCAAGCGAAAAAATATCCGGCGCAACTGTCCGGCGGCGAGCAACAACGGGTCGCCCTGACCAGAGCGTTGGCGACCTCTCCGGGCTTGTTACTGCTCGACGAGCCGCTTTCAGCGCTCGACGCGAAAGTGCGCACCTATCTGCGCCACGAAATGAAGACGTTACAACGGCGACTGGGAGTCACCACCATCATGGTCACGCACGACCAGGAGGAGGCGTTGACCATGGCCGACCGTATCGTGGTGATGAATCACGGCGTGATCGAGCAGGTCGGCACGCCGACTGAAATCTACCGCCGGCCCGACACATTATTCGTGGCTGACTTCATTGGCGAGATGAATCAGGTCGCCGGACGCGCTGTAAGCGGTGATTGTTGCGCGGTCGGGGAGTGCACATTAGCCACCAGGACATTCGATTTGCGCTCGGAGCAACCCGTGGTCGTCGCCATTCGTCCCGAAGATATCGTTCCGCACGGTGCGGGCGCGCCCGACGATGTCGAGCGCGCCGAAAACACCTTCGCCGCCGCCGTCGAAACTATGGAGTTTTTGGGATCGTTTTGGCGCGTGTCATTGAACAGCCGCACGCTGGGAAATGCAGCGCTGACGGCCGACATGTCGATCAACGCGGTGCGGCGCATGAACATCGCCATCGGGGAATCCATTACAGTGGAGTTGCCGGCAAAGCGCATTTTGGTATTCCCGGCGGGGCGGTAGCAACGCATCATGGCAAGTGCCGCTCAAGCAGTCAATGCCGCCGCCGCTCCGGTAATCCGCCCTAAAACCAGCAGGGACGACAAAATAATGATCGGCTATATGCTGGTCGTCGGGCTGTATCTGGTTATCGCGCTGGCGCTTCCGCTGTATGCGATGCTGTCGAAATCCGTTTCGACCTTTTATTTCGATCTGAACAATTTTGAATTCCAGGTCAATAACGGCGATGGTTGGAGTGCGCCGGCGACCGCGTTCGCGCTCAATGAAAAATTACAGGCGGTGCAACCCGAGCAGCTCGTAACCAGCTCCGACGGCAGACTCGCCGCTACCGTTTTTTTCCCGGACTTCAGTTTTCGCGGCCCGATCCGATACAAAATTCGCCAAATCAGCCCGGACAGCTCTTTTCTTGTCGGCAGCAAGCGGGTTGCGGATACCGAGTGGCATGAGTTTGAGTCGAACACATTCAGGCGCATTTACCTGCGCGCTTCGCGCTCGACCGGGCTGGACAACTACCGCATTTATTTCTCGACTCCGGCGCTTTTTCTATCGATGAAAAATTCGCTGATCATTTCATTGATCAGCACGCTCATCACCGTCAGCCTGGCATTCGGTTTTGCCTACGCGCTGACGCGCAGCACCATGAGATTCAAGGGATTGTTTCGGATTATTGCCATGGCGCCGATTCTGGTGCCATCGTTGCTACCCGGCATCGCGCTGGTTTATCTGTTCGGCAATCAGGGCATGTTAAAAGAACTGTTGCTCGGCGAGTCGATTTACGGACCCATCGGCATTGTCATCGGTTCGGTGTTTTTCACCTTTCCGCACGCGATGATCATCATCACAACCGCGTTGAGCCTCTCCGACGCCCGGCTTTATGAAGCCGCGATTTCCCTGCGCGCCAGCCGCTGGAAAATATTCTGGACGGTAACTATCCCCGGTGCTCGCTACGGTTTGTTCTCGGCCGCATTCGTGGTTTTCAATCTGGTGATCACGGATTTTGGTTTGCCCAAAGTGATCGGCGGTCAATACAACATGCTCGCGGTCGATATTTATAAACAAGTGATCGGCCAACAAAACTTTGAAATGGGTGCGGTGGTCTCGGTTGTCTTGTTGATACCGGCGCTGTTGGCATTCTCCATCGACCGCGTGGTACAGAAAAAGCAGGTCGCGCAACTCTCGGCGCGGTCGGTGCCCTATGAGCCAAAGCCGCACAAACAATTTGATTTGCTTTGTCTGGGTTACTGCGTGCTGGTGACCGTATTTATCGCCGGACTGATCGGCGTTTGTCAGTATGCGGCGCTGATCAAATTTTGGCCTTATGATTTAAGCCTTAGTTTGAACAACTACAATTTTGACGTGATGGACGGCGGCGGTTGGGTTTCCTGGTCCAACTCCATTCGCCTGGCGCTATACACCGCGGTTGCGGGCACCATCATCGTTTTCTGCGGCGCCTATATGGTGGAGAAAACCAATAGATTCGTCGCCACCCGCTCGGCCTTTCAATTTCTTGCGATGATGCCGATGGCAATTCCCGGCATGGTGCTTGGCCTGGCGTATATTTTTTTCTTTAACAATCCAGCCAACCCGCTAAACGGAATCTACGCCACCATGGGCATTCTGGTGGTTTGCACGGTGACTCACTTTTACACGGTCTCGCATTTAACCGCAATCACCGCACTGAAACAAATGGACCGGGAATTCGAGTCGGTTGCCTCGTCGCTGAAGCAACCTTTCTACAAACTGTTCTCGAAAGTCACCGTTCCGGTTTGCCTACCGTCGGTGCTGGACATTTCGATTTACCTGTTCGTTAATGCCATGACCACCGTGTCGGCGGTGATATTTCTATACGGGCCCGACACCGCCCTGGCATCGGTTGCGGTGCTCAACATGGACGACGCCGGCGACATCGCCCCGGCCGCGGCGATGGGTATGATGATTTTTTACTCCAATGTGTGCGCACGCCTGCTGCATCTGTTTATTACGCGAAAGGTGATGCGCAAGACGCAAGCCTGGCGTACGCGCGAGGGAGGTTCGGACTAAATGTAACGCCGGGCAAGCGCCAGTATTGCTCCATATCGGCAACCCGGTTGTTCCAGCCGAACTCCGTTGCGTTTGTGCCTACGCGTTGAGCATGGGACGTGCTGGTGATCAAGGATGTGCAGTAATACCGCCATCAACAATCAATTCCGTCCCGGTTATGAATGCAGCATTATCAGACAATAGAAACAGACATGCGTTTGCCATGTCTTTTGCGCTACCCAAACGACCGAGGGGAATGTGTTCAGCAACGTTAGCCTGCAACTCTGGTTTTCCTTGCCACCTTTCCTGCATGGGGGTTAACGCCGGGCCGGGTAAGATCACATTGCAGCGTATCTGGTCTTTAGCGAATTGAATGGCGAGCGACTTGGACAAGCGAATCATGGCCGCCTTCGCCGCGCCGTAAGCATCCTGCGGCAACGGGTCGCCGCGCAACGCATCAATGGATGAAAAATGCACCATCGCGCCAAATCCGGATTTTTGCATTTCAGGAATGACGTTTTTAACAAGCAAAACCATAGAGCGAAGATTGATGTTCATCACCTGATCCCATACCTCCATATCGATATTCACCGCGGATTTATCCTTATCCAGCCAAAGCACCCCCAAGGTGTTTGCCAGATAGTCGATGCGCCCGAACGCTTGTTGGGTACGGTTTACCGTGTCTTCGACAGCATCTTGATGACTCAGGTTTGCCTGAACATAAATTGATTTTCCCGGGCCGTCAGCAATGTCATCCGGCCGCGGCTTGATATCCGCCAGACAAACATTAACACCGCGTTGGATAAGTTGGCACGCAATCTCCAGCCCCATGCCGCCGCCCGCGCCAGCCACCAGCGCGGCTTGTCCGGAAAATTTCATGGCGTGGCTGTGGTCATGGTCGTCGCCCTCGGTTATGCCTAATGATTATTCGCCCACTACGTCGGCGGTCAAGCGGAATGAATCGTCAGATTTGGCTTTCATGTAATTTCTATTTTGCCGTGCCGAACCAACCGAGCATGAATAGAGCCTTTCGTGCGTTGATGAGCTTCCGCCAACTCTGTAATAGATTTTTTTGACTTAAACCCCTCGAGCAGTTTTTTATCTTCCTCATCCGACCAAGGACTTCCAGAATGACTCGGCAAGTTTTTATTTCGACTAACGCGGTTCTTTTCTTTTTCCAACGCATCAACCGAAGCGTATAACGCCCGAATGATATTGGGTTGCTGGTAAGGGCTATCGCCGGGATATTCTTCACCCGTTTCCGGATCGATTCCTTGCGACAATAACTGAACAATCTCTATTGCTTTTTCAATATCCATAATAAGTTTCTCCGTAAGATTAAAGTTTTAAACCACCAACCGCGTTAACGGTCGGTGGAATGGTTTGTTAGATGACTTATAGCAAATAATATCAATAACTTTTATTTAATTCATGCCGGCCCCTTTATTTTATTTTCGCTTGTTATGCCTATCTTTGCACAGCTTTCACTACTTTTTCTTTCTTCTCTGATTTTGATTCATTTGTTTGCCTCGATTACCCTGACCTTGGTCATGCTGGTGGTTTGTCCCCGAACTTCTTTTGTTGGGATTTTGTTGGTTTGCACGATTATCATTTGGCTTTATTTTGTCACTCATAGATTTTCTCCAAAAATTGCACAGTAGTATGGAAGTTAAGCAATCGCTGTGCGTTCAACTACCGAACTATTATTATAAGGCATATTACCTTTAATTGATTCAATCCTCGATGTTTTTCTGCGCATAACGCTTGAAATCGCCCAACGCAAAAGCAAAGCGATGAAGGGGCGACGCCGCTTTTAACTGTCGCCGCTGGATGCTTTCGTTAGGCGATTTCATCTGATGAGGACACCATTTCTTTGAAGTCTGTTTCCCTGAGAATACGGATTGGAATGCCTTCTGATATCAACAGTTCTGCTTTGCGATGTTTGGAGCTTTTTTCATGCCCCGCTAATTTTGATACATCCCAATCGCCAACAACCAGTAAAGTTGTTTTATTTGTTACGCTAGCCCCAACCTGACAACCTATTTTTGATGCCATATCGGCAGCTTCACGCCGTGGTATTTCCAGCGCTCCCGTAAAAACCATAACCTCACCATACAAAGAGCCTTCGGGATTTCCTTCTCTCTTTATTGCGGCTCTTGTACCAATGTTTGCAGGGTCAATAGGTTGATTTATTCGTTTTAACCAACCCTCAATATCTAACTCGCTTTCTTTGGATGCAGCTAAAAGAATATGACCTGCTGCTTTTGCATCCTCTAAAGCATCATGATGTTTAAATTTATACCCCAGAAAATTACATACATTATGCAAACCGTAACCTCTACATGATAATTCAGGCCATGCCCTGCGAGTCACGCGTGCTGAATCAAGCCAAATAGTATTAAATTCTTTAAGACCATATTTTGTTAAAGCTTGATTTATGGATACTCGGTCAAAGTGCGTATGACAAACGGAAACCTCATTATTCATGAAATCAGATAGCTTATCTGTAATTTCAGGAAAAGTAGGGTATCCAACAACATCCTTTTCCGTTATCCCGTGAATATCAATATTAATAAAATCAAAGTAATCTTCTGGATCAATCAGGGATGACCATTCTTCTGCCAACTTGCCATCAATATATTTGGCAATTCCAATTTGACAAATTGAAGCCATATCTGCATTTGCAGTTTCAACATCAAGTGCAATGAAGTTCAATTTGCGCTCTTCCTCTTTTAAGCATTGCCATATTTCTTAAAGTCGCCAGTGTAGATAACTTTCATGCCAGTTTTTGAACATACAAGCTCAGGCTCTTCTGATAAATCTATATCCAAATCATCCCCGCGTAACCCTTGCCATTGCGCCAAATAGAACAGCGTGCCATATTTTTCTTTCTTCTTTATTTTTTTCTCTACGCCACCTTTCCATCCCAACACGGGGAGTTCACCATTTTTAGCCCGCTCTGCTATCCCTGGCTCTTTATTGCTTAATTCTCTCCCAACTTCCCAGCAGGTGATTAACCCATTATCGGCACCTTCCCAGCGATCATCCCAAGAAAGCTTTTTTCTTAATGGCTCACTATAAGATCTATAAACACGGTGGTTCATTTCCAAGCTCTCGTTTTCGTTGCATAACGCCTGAATTCACCAACCACGTCAGCGGTCGGCTGGAATGATTTGTTGGGTGTTTTTCATATACTAAATTTTTCAAGTTTGTAGAGTTCATAAGCTATTAATGCTTCATGTTGTACATCATCTAGTGCACGATGGGCTTCTTTATATGTTGTATTTGGAAAGAAGTATTTCCATGCTTCCTCTACTTTAGGCTACTTTGCATCACTAAACTCAGGGTTTGGCGGCAAATTAACAACAGGTGTCGCTGATAGCATAATGCAAGGTAGTTCTTTGATTGTTAGTCCTCTAGATTTTAAAAAACCAAAATCAAATTGTTTGTTGAATGCTGTTGCACCCAACGAATATTTATTAAAAATTGCCTGAATGTCTGGGATCATTTTTGTTAAATCATGTGCCTGTAAAACATCATCGTAATTTAAATCTGAATTTTGAAAAATCCATCCATAAGGATCCTTAGAATGTTTTTCCCCAAAGCCATTTTCTTTAACAATGGACTCAAATTCAGTAGTAATATTTCCTGTTTCTAAGTTTAATCCAACAATTCCTATTTCAACAATTAGTCCGCCTTGATTTTGAAAACCTGATGTTTCTATATCCACTATTGCTATTTCTTTCATTTTCGCCTCACTTTTCTGATTTAACACCTAACGCTTGGGTCACCTGACGCGTAAGCGGTTAGGTGGAGTGATTTGTTAGGTGAATGATAGCAAATAATATCAATAATTTGCATTTAATTCTCACAGACCCCTTTATTTTTTACCATCTTCAAGCAGTTCCGCAGTCGTTGATATTTCGGCAGTCAAAGCAAGCGATACAGACACAATGACGATGGCCACTATGCCTAGCGAAAGAAGGAGAAGTTTGTAGGCAACATATTTACCTAATCGGCCTGTTAGCGGCACAGGATTGCGGAAAGGGATTCTACCCTCGGTCAATGGTTTTGATGGCGTAAAGACTCAGGAACGCGGAAGCTAACGCCGAATACGAGGCAAAAAGCAATAACCAGTGTGAGTGGTCAAAAGCTGCTAGCAGAGTAATGCATCCTGCAAAAGTTGCTAAGCTGAGACCGCTCAAGTGTTTATAAAAGTCTATGTGGTTCTGGTTTTCTTGATTCGAATTGTTGGTCATATCTGGATCTAATCACGATTCCAGGGGAACAATGGAGCCAAAATCTTTTCGTAATCTCTTGCCAATGCTGTGATAAGACAGAAAGATGCTAGCTGTAGAGTATACTGGTGAAGGTTCATCTGAGAGAGTGTTATCCAAAGAATGAATGTCAATGTGAACGCAATGACGGCTGTCCAGCCAAAAATCGCCGTAACGATTTCCCATCGCAATAATCCTCGCTTACCGCTCAGGATGCATGCCACCAAAAGCACGCAGGCGGGAACAATTTGTAATTGAAACCATTCCATCTCTGAAGTGCCCCCCCATAAGGACGCCTAAGTATTATTATAAGGACGCCTAAGTATTATTATAAGGACGCCTAAGTATTATTATAAGGACGCCTAAGTATTATCACTGCTGTCCCATTAACAGACAAAAAAGATGGTCTGATTCGCTCTGAATTGATACAATGAGATGGCACACAACTTATTGAATCAAATAGGAGAATCAGACCATGGCGCATTGTAACACAGTTTTATCGCAACTCCTCAAATGGGTGCCGAGACATGAATTCGAGACCCTTGCCACACGGCATCATAGTGGCCGCTCGTTCCGTGTCGCGTCGCGTTGGGCGCAGTTCGTCGGCCTGTTCATGGCGCAACTGACCGGCCGCGACAGCTTGCGCGACATCGTCGACAACCTGGGCGCTCAGACGCATCGGCTTTATCACTTGGGCGGCGTCGAACTGTCCCGCTCCAGCCTGGCGCGCATCAACCGGGACAAGCCTTATACGTTGTACGAGGCACTGTTCAAGAAACTGTTGCGACGTTGCCAGGGGGTCCCGGGCACAAGTTTCGTTTCAAGAACCCGCTGTATTCGCTCGATGCCAGCCCCATCAAGTTGTGCCTCTCGGCCTTCCCGTGGGCCGATTTCCGAACGACCAAGGGGGCGGTCAAGCTGCATGTCGGGCTGAACCACAGCGGTTGCCTGCCCGAGTTCGTCGCCATCACCGACGGCAAAACCAGCGACCTCGCTATCGGGCGCGCGCTGCGTTTCCCCAAAGGCAGCCTAGTCGTCATCGACCGCGGATATAACGACTATGGCTGGTATAAACAGTTGAATGACAAAGGCATATTCTTTGTCACTCGTATCAAGAAAGACGCGGCGTATCGCGTTGTCGGCCGCGCGGCGGTGTTGAAGAGCAAGGGATTAACCTGCGACCAGCGCATCGTGTTCACCGGCACCAAAGCATCAAGACAATGCCCCATCCCCCTGCGCCGCATCGGCTACCGCGATGCCGAGACCGGCAAGCATTACGTTTTCTTGACCAACAATTTGAAACTGGCGGCCAAGACGGTCGCCGACCTTTATAAAGCGCGTTGGCAGGTGGAATTGTTCTTTAAGTGGATTAAGCAAAACCTGAAGATAAAGTCTTTCATCGGCACCAGCAATAACGCGGTGATGACGCAAATCTGGGTCGCGCTGTGCGTGTATTTACTCTTGGCGTTCATCAAATTCCAGTCGAAGCTGGGCAAAAGCATGCAACAAATGCTCCGCCTGTTGCATCTTAACTTGTTCGACAAGCGCGACTTGATGGGACTCTTGCGTGGCATCCCGCCCCCAGACCCGGCTTCAATCGCAATCAAGCCTTGTTGCTGTGAAAGTTAATGGGACAGCAGTGAAGTATTATTATAAGGACGCATTACCATATAAGCTTTATTAAAACAAGGGTCATGACAACTTTAGCGGCTTTTTTCTAAAGTCATCAAGCAAGACTTTATACAAATCCTGCCCTCTATTATTGAATCTGAATTCACATTCTTTAAGGTGTGAATTGAACATGCTTTTGTTCATCCCCTTAAACTTGACCAGACGTGTTTTAGCATAGCCCCAAAAAGATTCGATGCCATTGATATGACTATTGCCTCGCACAAATTCATTCCGACCATGATGCACTCTGAAATGTTTCTTATAGCCAAAATCAACCAGACCATTATAGCCGCGCCAACCATCAGAATGAATGACGCTGCCTATCTCTGTTTTACCTAAGATAATGCTCTGTAGCGTATATGCAGAGCAATCCGGCGCTATTTCCATATAGACTTTCCCTGTTCTTTTGAGCAAGCCAAATACCATTATTTTGCCCCCAGCGCCTCGACCACGCTTCCCTTTAATGCGTCTAGCCCCAAAATAACTTTCATCCACTTCGATCTGCCCGGCTAATGGCTGAGAGGCTTGTCGGCAATGACTGACCATTCGTAACCGAATAGCGGTCAAGTATTTGTTGATGGTTTGCCGACTTAAACCGGTTAATTCCGCTATTTGTGTCGCCGTTAAATCCACGGAAAAATATTTGATTAAATCTCTAAATTTCCTCTCTGACACATGGGAACGAATGACATACCTGTTTTTTACTTTCATAACAACACCTTACCATGATATTAACCATGCTTAAGTTGTCATGACCCTTGTTAATTATATGATATAATGTCCCGCATCACCGAATGCAAAATGCAGAGCAAGGAACGAGGAGTAGCACTTTTTACTGTCCGAGTGCATGCGATTGTTGGCTCATTTCAAACTATCTAATTCATCCATATTCATGGAAGACCAAAAATTTCCTCCAAAATGAAAATTATGCCATCGTCTTACGTCTAGTCGCTCATGCCCTTCTTTAACTTTGTCTCTTAGTTCGTCTGCAGAGTTTATACCTGTAATAGCGGCCAATTTTAGAAAATTCTTATGTTGTGCTGCTCGAATAAAAAATGGATAACCATTCCTGTAGGAAGAGTAATGTAGCGTTTGCGGATACCATTCAGTGTCAGGAGTGAGAAATGACATTAGAAGTGTTAATAGCTCTGCCTCTCTTATATCAGAAAATGGGACATCTCCTCTATCTGCCTGTCTTTTTACTAGCTCTGCTGCTGGAGCATTAAGGCGTTGCCCTTCTGGTGCTAAAACAGATTGTAGTGTTTCTGAGTAACCGTAAAAGGAATCAAACTTTTTGAAGTTAGATGGCCCATAGTCATCTGATGACGGTAATAAGTAATGAGAGGTATATATTTCATTAAGCACTTTATACGCACCTGATTTTAGTAGTGCTGCAATAATGTACAAGAAAGTTTCATATACAAAGACGGAATGAGCCTCAAACCAAGATTCATTCCAGGGGTTTACTTCGGGAGGCTTTGATTTTAACTCCCTGAATTTTTCAAGAACATCTATTAACACTTCTGAGAATATATCTGCATCAGTAATCTCACTTTCGAGAAGAACCCAATCACAGAGATGATCTCTAACAACTTTAAGCTTGCCACAGTCCTCCAGTACTTTTTCTCCCATAGACGCGACTTCTGGTTCTTCTCGCACCCTTAAATTATCAGCATAAGTTATACATACTTCTATAAATTCACGCCTATAGTGGTTTAAACCATTTTTGTTTTGAAGGAGAGCTTGCTTTAGGGAGTTGAATTTTGAAAATGCTTCGCTAGTAGGGATTGGCACTTCACTTGTGACATAAGCAGGAACCTTCCCTTTTTGGGGTTTTACGTGTTTTGGTTTACCATATAGAAGGCGAACTAGCTGCTCCCAGTTTTCGTTTTCAGTCTCTGGGCTTGAGAAATTTATCCATATCCTAGATTCCATAAATGCTGGCAGTGTCGGCTTACCATCATCACCAAATTCACAGACAATCGGAATGAACTTAGATTGTTTTACTTTTTTGTAAACTTCACCAGATATTATTAGGGACTCAGCACCTACTCCAGCTTTACGTTCATTAGCCTTTTCAGCATAAGCCGAATCACAAATCACGAGAACATGCGTGACTTTTGGGTCAGTAACCATGCTCTCCATAAAGGCGTATTTATCATCACCTTCACTTAGGTCATACACGTCCAAAATAACATCGATACCATCAGCAATAAGCCTATCAGCCCAATGCTTGACTAATTCTTGATGGGATTGATCTGTCCAGCTGTAAGAAATAAATACTTTTGGTTTATCCATAATTTCGATACGAATGCCTGGTTAAGACTGCTCTTGTGTAAATTTATTTGCCATAAATTCCATTTCATACACCAACCTCAATAATTCAGCTGTAAACATTACTGTGCTCTGCGCTCGCTCTTCTTCTGGACTATCTAGCTTATGGGTTGATTTATTTCCGTGTTGCCGGATTAAATCTACCCAACCCTTCATGGGAGGAGTCACGTAGCCTTTTTCCGCAAGATATGTTAGATATGAATCAAATGACCCCTTTTCTTTTGCTCCTTTGTCTGCGGCAACATGCATTAGTATCTTGCGGCAGATAAGTTCTGCCGCGGTATATGCATTAACTTCCATGCATCTACGAGCCTCATTATAGGAAGCACCAACTTCATCTGGCAAACCTTGAATGCTGGGACCAAAAGGTAAACCTGGGGAAACGATACTATTAAATTTTGCCGATGGTCTAGTGCAACTAGTGCATAGTAGCCACTTGTTAGAGTAATGATTTTGTGCCGGGCCTTTCCAATCATAATAGGCAACAACAGCGCCACTGACTTTTGTACCGCAATATCCGCAAGTGTAAGTTTCCCATGCGTCTTTTGTACTACCGTCAGGTTTAGATATTGAACGATGGCCTTGAAAGCTCATAATTTCCCCTCGTTTATTCTTGTAGTCCTAACACGTGAATCCAGCCGCCACAACAGCGGTCAGCGTAGCGAATAACGGTATAGATGATAGCATCAAAGTTGGTGACTGTTGCTATTTATGTCGCTGTCATTTTTGCCATGGATGGCATATATGTCGCGGGCGCAGGATGCGCAGGAGCGACCACCGCCATCACCATCACCCCCGCACCTCCACGCACCGCGTCATCGGGCCTCTCTCCGACAGATAGGTTTCGGTCAATGCCCGGTCATCATGATTCATCCGCCAGGAGATCAATTTTTGCGCATACTCCAAAACCAGTTTCTGGTATTTCGGGTCTTGCGCGCGATTATGAAATTCATTCGGGTCGTCGCGTAAATCAAAAAACAACGGCGGCAATGCGGTGAAGTGGACGTACTTATAATTTTCATCGCGGATGACATTGAGCGCGCATTGATGTTGGTTAATGCCGAGAACTTGTTCGACTTTTGGGTTTAGCACTTCCCGGAAATCATATTCCCAATGCACTTCATTGCGCCAGTTATCAGGCGCGGCGCCGTGATGGATAAAAGGCATGAGCGAATGACCATCGCATTGCGTCGGCGGTGCCAGACCTAGCCAGTCCAGCAGGGTCGGCATGATGTCCACATTTTCCGAAAAGCGATCGACCGTCGTCCCGCGCGCGCCGTCCGCCACGGGTCGCGGGTCGCGAATAATCAACGGAATATGGTAGGACGCATCAAAGTATCCGCTCTTGCCCATCAGCCAATGATCGCCCATTTGCTCGCCGTGGTCGGAGGTGAAAATAATCAATGTGTCGTCCCATTTTCCCAGCGCCTTGAGCCGCTTGAACAGCCGTCCGAGGGCGTCGTCCACTGCGCTCATCAAACCAAAGTAACTTGCCTTCAAGCGTTTGATGGTTTCCGGATTGGAAGGCGCGCGAAACTTTTCCTTGGTCAACTGATGCGCCAGCCAGGGATGCTGCGCCGCGTCTTCATCCAGGCGCGACAATCGCGTGCAGTCTGTCAAGGAGTCCGGGTCATACATGCTGTTATAAGGCTGCGGCGCGACAAACGGCGGATGCGGATGAAACAATGACAAGTGCGTTATCCACGGCACCGATTGTTGCCCTATCCAGTTCATGCACAAATCAACCATAAAATGGGTGGTGTGGTGTTCGCTCTTGATGATGGACGGCAATGGCGCATCGCCGCCGTCTTCCCATTGCGTGCCGGGCGCGGTCGCGCCGTAAACATCATACTGAAAATCAGGCAGTGGATAGCCATGCTCGCGCAAGTGCTTTGCCCAGTTCTGCGGAAATTCATTTCGATATACCGTATCGGTGGCAATGCCGCGCATGGGTTCACTGTAATGTTTTAATCGCGGGTCGCGCTGATCGATGCCGCGGGGATCCAGGGCGGTGTCGGTATAGCCGAACAAATACGGCGCGTAGCCGGCCTTGCCCACTTCCAGCGCCCAGTTGGTATGGCGCGCATCGAACGGCGTGCCGTTGGTGCATACCCGATGATTGTGAAGATACATGCCGCTGTGCAGGGAAGTGCGGCTCGGGCTACACGGCGCGGCTTGGGCATAGTGCCGTTTGAACAGAACGCCGTCGCTCGCCAGCGCATCAAGATTCGGTGTTTTGACATTAGGATGCCCTAAGCTTGACAGGCATTCTCCGCGCCACTGGTCGGCGGTAATGAAAAGCAGGTTCATTTTGCTTCTGCGATGTTTGCAGCGATCATGTCCAAAAATGCGTTGGTCACCTGTACCGAACGGGTTTGCTTCAAGCAAACCACCAATTCCGAATGGGTCAAGGGCGCATTGTCGACCCGCAAGGATTTAAACCGCGGGCTTGCGCCTAATTCATTTTCCGAAATGATGCCGACCCCAAATCCTGCCGCGACCGCTTCACAAACGCCTTCGCGGCTGCTGATCTCCATGACATCGCTCAGGCTAAGATCGGCATCGTCCAGCGCCTGTTCGAAAATTGATCGAGTGCGCGAACCTTTTTCACGCAGGATTACTCGTTGACTCACCAGCTGTTCCAATCCAATGGAACGTCGCTCAGACCAGGCATGATCAAGGGCAACAAAAGCAATCAGTTGATCGGGTTGCAACGGAATAATGTGCAGTCGTTGATCATCGGCAACATTAGGCAGGATTGCGACATCGCAACGCTGGGATTCGAGCCAGTGCATCACTTGTTCGGAGTTGCCGTATCGTATTGAGATATGGATGCCGGGGTACAGTCGCTGAAATTGCGCGAGCAGCGGGGTAACGATGTAGGGTGAATCGGCGCCTACCTGCAGCTCGCCCGTGGTCAAGTTTTTAGCGGAGCGGAAAAGTTGCTCGACCTGGTCTTCGTGTCGAAACAACTTGCTGGTGATGGTAAACGCCGATGCGCCGAAATCGGTCAGTTCAATACGCCGACCATGGCGAACGAATAGTTTTACGCCATAACGCTGTTCCAGTTCTTTCACTTGCCCGGACAAGGTTGGCTGGGTAATGTGCAGCATATCCGCGGCCTTGGTAAAGCCGCCATGCGTCGCGACGGCGTGGAACGAGCGCAAATGGGCGTGTGAGATTGGCATAGCCTATTCCAAACATCAGTTATATCGATTGGATGATACTATTTGATAGCGGTATAAATATCAATTACCCACTACAATAGCCGTTAAAATAATGAATTCCAAATCTGATCATTCTAAATCCGCTCATGATATGGGCGAGGACATGAACGCGGACCTGAACGAGGACCTGAGCGCGCGCGCCGCATCCCCAACCGGAGATCCTTTCTTGCTTACGCCCGGGCCGCTGACCACCTCCAGCACGGTAAAGCGGGCAATGCTACACGATTATGGCTCGCGGGATACTTATTTCATTGACTTGAATCAGCGGGTGCTGGCTCGCCTGGTGGATATTGTCAATGGCCAAGACAGCCATACCACCGTGCCATTGCAGGGCAGTGGCACGTTTGTCGTTGAAGCGATGATTGGCTGTTTTGTGCCGTCGCAAGACAAATTGCTTATTTGTATCAATGGCGCTTACGGTCATCGAATTGCAAAAATTTGTCAGTACTATGGCAGAAAATTCTTGATTCAGGAATCGAGTGAAGATGTGCCGATCGATGTTGAGCAATTGGACAAAACCCTTGAACAGGACAAATCGATTACCCACGTCGCGGCGGTTCACTGCGAAACTACATCCGGAATTTTAAACCCACTCACCGATATATCCCATATCGTTGCCAAACATAATCGGGGATTTCTAATCGATGCCATGAGCGCATTCGGGGCATTGCCGGTTGATAGCGGGTCGGTTAAATTTGATGCGCTGGTTGCGTCCAGCAATAAATGTCTGGAAGGGGCGCCCGGCATGGGGTTTTGTATCGCCAGGAAAGAAGCATTGCAAGATACCAAAGGTAACTCTCCTTCGCTGAGCCTGGATTTATTCGATCAGTGGACGGTAATGAATAAAACCAGGCAATGGCGATTCACGCCGCCAACCCATGTACTGTTGGCATTCGCTCAGGCGCTGAAAGAGTTTGACCAGGAAGGCGGTGTCGCCGGGCGGGGAGGTCGCTATCGAAGCAACTGCGGTATTCTGGTCAACGGTATGCGGGCAATGGGATTCAAAACCCTGTTGGCGGATGAACTACAGGCGCCAATAATCGTTACCTTCCATATGCCAGCAGATGCGAAATTTGATTTTAATGCGTTCTACAATCATCTGCGCCAACAGGGCTATGTTATTTACCCTGGCAAACTCACCGTCGCTGAAAGTTTTCGAATAGGTTGTATCGGTCGGCTTGGCGCTGATGAAATGAAAGGCGCATTGGCCGCCATTCGAAATACACTGGATAGCTTTGGCATTTCAGGGCGCATCACATAGTCGGCGGCGGGAAATTGTATAAGTTCACTATTTCGCTGACAGCTTTTTCCTCATTCTCGCCGCAAACGGGGATCTAGTTGAGTAAAGAGTCCGACGCAGTTGGACACAAAGCCGGCGGCTTCGCCGCCAAAATGATAGCGGCTAACGCCGCTGGTTTAATAACTGGATTCCCGCCTTCGGCGAGAATGACGGGCTGGGGGAGACAATGGTGAATCGAAAGGCAACGAGTCCTTTTGAGAAGACCAATGGTAAATAATTGTCACGCAAAGCGTGACACTAAAACGGCGTTGCTCTGGCGCAACCGGACAATTTCTCTCGTGTGCTTTGGCCTCTCAACTCGCCTTTGTCCTCTCGATTCACTATTACTTATAATTCGTCATCCTCGCCGGCAGGCGGAGATCCAGTCGAGTAAAGAGTCCGACGCAGTTGGACACAAAGCCGGCGGCTTCGCCGCCAAAATGATAGCGGCTAACGCCGCTGGTTTAATAACTGGATTCCCGCCTTCGGCGAGAATGACGGGCTGGGGGAGACAATGGTGAATCGAAAGGCAACGAGTCCTTTTGAGAAGACCAATGGTAAATAATTGTCACGCAAAGCGTGACACTAAAACGGCGTTGCTCTGGCGCAACCGGACAATTTCTCTCGTGTGCTTTGGCCTCTCAACTCGCCTTTATCCTCTCGATTCACTATTACTTATAATTCGTCATCCTCGCCGGCAGGCGGAGATCCAGTCGAGTAAAGAGTCCGACGCAGTCGGACACAAAGCCGGCGGCTTCGCCGCCGAACGGTTTAATAACTGGATTGCCCGGCCAATAATAATATGGGCCGGGCAATGACAACCCTTATTTGTCATTCTCGCCGCAGGCGGGAATCCAGTTAAAATATGTCGTCCGGCGTAGCCGGACTCCTTTGAAAGAGTGTGAGTTTCGCTTCAATATGCGCCACGAAAATGGGTGTCAATATCTGCTAAAATCTATCCGAAATCGACCGCTTAAAGTATCTTGAACCTAAATAATAAAAGCATGCCTGATTTTGTAGTTGCCTATGTCAAGTATGTTGATTGGGTGTGTACCAAATTCGGCCGCCTGGCCATGTATGGCATTTTTGTGATGATTGGCACACTGCTGCTTTCATCGGTAACTCGAAATATTATTAATTTGCCATTGTCCTGGTGTGTCGAAATGGCGCAGTTTACGATGACTGCCTATTACCTTGTTGGCGGCGCATACTCTATGCAACTCAATGATCATGTCAGGATGGACCTTCTTTATGACCGATATTCAGAAAAAACCAAAGCGAGAATTGATAGCTTCACCGTAATATTTCTGCTGGTTTATTTGGTTTGCCTGTTAATCGGTTCTATATCAAGCACCCTGTATGCCATCGAATACGATCAAAGAAAATTCTCTCAGTGGAATCCTTCGATGATTCCAATCAAATTAATAATGGTATTCGGTATTGTCTTAATGTTGTTGCAAACCGTCTCCACGTTTTTTAAGGACCTCGCAAAAGCCAGAGGAATTACACTGCCATGAGTTATGAAACTATCGCCATTGTAATGTTCGCGTCCATGCTGGCGATGTTGTTAACCGGGCAACGGGTATTTGGGGCAATCGGATTTGTGTCCGCCGCCGCGGCACTGCTGCTGTATGGCAATGGGGCAGTGGAAATGCCGTTTAATGCCGCCTTCAAATTGTTTAACTGGTACCCATTGTTAACCTTGCCGTTGTTCGTTTACATGGGATACATCCTGTCCGAATCCGGCATCGCTGACGATCTATACCGAATGTTCCATGTCTGGTTTGGCGGGCTCAAAGGTGGTTTGGCCGTGGGCACCATTATGTTGATGGTCGTGATATCGGCGATGAATGGGCTTAGCGTTGCCGGCATGGCCATCGGCGCAACCATTGCGCTTCCTGAAATGTTGCGGCGTGGCTATGACAAAATAATGATTACCGGGGTGGTCCAGGCCGGCAGTTCTCTGGGGATTCTGGTGCCACCCAGCGTGGTGTTGGTGCTGTATGGCATGATTGCGCGGCAACCCGTGGGGAAATTGTGGTTGGCAGGGGCCATCCCTGGATTGATGATGGCTGCATTATTCATCATTTACATCGTGGTTCGATGCAAAATTCAGCCTCACCTCGGCCCGACAGTGCGCAAGCAAGAGCGCGACCTGCCGCTTGCGGAAAAATTAAAATTGCTGCGGGCCGGCATTATTCCATTTTTAATCTTCTTCTTCATGACCGGATTATTCCTGATGGGCATTACCAGTCTGGTGGAAAGTTCAGCAGTGGGCGCAACCGGTGCGACCATTGCGGCGTTCGTTAAGGGACGACTAAATAAAAAAGTGGTTGAAGAAACGGTCAGAAAAACACTGGGCATTTCCTGCATGTTCATGTGGATCATATTAGCCGCATTGAGTTTTGGCGCGGTTTTCGATGGCATTGGCGCGGTTCGCGCTATCGAATCCTTATTCATTACCAACTGGAATCTGACCCCTTGGGAAGTGCTAATAATGATGCAGTTGTCCTACCTCGTGATGGGCATGTTTCTCGACGATACCGCAATGCTGGTGATTGTGGCGCCGCTTTATGTGCCGTTGATTATAACGCTTGGATTTGACCCGATTTGGTATGGGGTTTTATACACAATCACCTGCCAGATAGCGTATATGACGCCGCCGTTTGGTTATAATTTATTTTTGATGCGCGCGATGGCGCCAAAGGAAATTACCTTATTTGACATCTATCGCTCGATTATTCCATTTGTACTGGTGATGACGGTTGCTTTAATATTGGTTATTGTATTTCCGCAAATCGCGCTTTGGCTACCCGAATACGTTTATAGCAGGTAGTGTAATTAGTCGTATAATTACCCATAACCAATGAGCAGCGAAAACAGAGTTAACGAAAAATTTCAATTCATTATTTCAACACTGGAGAATCAAGATGAAAAAAAGCAAGCCTAAAATAGCAACCAAGAAAAACAGCCGCCGAAACTTTATTAAGCAAGCAACCGCGGCTGCCACCGGGGCCGTTGCCGTAGCATCGGCGCCTTTTGTTTATTCGCAGTCCAACCCAATTAAATGGCGCCTGCAAACTTATTCAGGCGCAGCGCTCGGCGCACATGTCATTTTGCCGCAAATCGAAGCATTTAATATTGCCGCTCACGGTGAAATGGAAATTGAGCTGTACTATGCGGACCAACTGGTCGCAACCGATGAATTATTTCGAGCAATGCAAAACGGCACCCTTGATGCCGTGCAAAGCGATGATGCCACAATGGCCTCGCCCGTTGACATCAGTGTATTCGGTGGTTATTTCCCCTTCTCGACACGCTACAGCCTGGACATGCCGGTGTTATTCAAGTATTACGGCTTGAATGAAATTTGGGCCGAAGCCTATGGCGAGATTGAGGGCGTGGAATGGTTGAGTGCCGGGGCTTGGGACCCGCTGCATATTTTCACCAAAGAGCCGATAAACAGCCTTGCGGATATGAAGGGCAAGCGCGTGTTCGGTGTGCCCACGGCCGGGAAATTCCTTTCCCGATACGGACTGGTTCCGGTTACCCTGCCCTGGGATGACATCGAGGTGGCTATCCAGACCGGCGAGTTGGACGGCGTTGCCTGGTGCGGATTCACCGAAGCGTACGAGGTGGGTTGGGCCGATGTGTGCAACTATGCGCTGCTTAACAATGTCACCGGCGCTTGGTGCGGCTCCTATTTCGCCAATTCAAAAAGCTGGGCCGCAGTGCCACCACATTTGCAGGCGCTATTCAAACTTTCAATGGACAGTTCGCATTACTACCGCCAGGTCTGGTATTGGGGCGGGGAAGCGGACCTGCGGGTCAACGGCAAGAAAATGCAATTGACCACGATTCCAGCGGAAGAATGGAATCAGGTGATCAAGGACTCGGAGGAATACTGGGACGAGCTGGCTGCCATCAGCCCGAGAACGGCGAAAGTCGTGCAGGCTTATAAAGACTACTCAGCAGTGATGCAAAAAGCGGGAGTGCCTTATCGATATAGTTAGGGCCGATATAGCTAGGGGCGTTCTCAATTAAGCCAATGACAGTCGCCGCTCGGTTCAGCATGACCCTAACATGGGACTGGGCTGAGCATGGCGGCTTGTCAGTATCAAGCGCGCATATCGGGTTACGATTCGGTGCCGACGCTAATGTTGCTGGCGTTAATGTTTGAAACGCGCTTTCAACCCGATTTCGCGCCTGATATAGCTGCTTAGCGTATGCTCTTGTGACCTTGGTGGTGCGCAAGCGCATCAAAACCCCGCGCCCGATAATTTCCGCCAGTGACCCACTCTCCCAAACTGCTGCTCATTCTGAACTTGGCCGGCAGCATTGCCTTGCTGTTGTGGGGCAGTTATATGGTGCGCGCGGCCGTTGAGAAAGCCTACTCGGCAAAAATTGGCGCATTCATCGCCGGCGCGGCGGGCTCGCGGCTTAAATCATTTTTGTGCGGGCTTGTATCCGCATTGATTCTCCAAAGCACCACCGCGACTGTGATGCTGACTACCTCATTCATCACCAGCGGTCTGCTGTCGCTGGGCATTGCCATCGTCATCATCATCGGCGCCGACCTCGGCTCGGCTCTCGCGACACGAATACTTTTCCTTGATCTTTCATTCCTGTCGCCGTTGCTGCTGTTGTCTGGACTGTGCTTCCACCGCTTCGCGCGCACTTGGCGCGGCCAGCAGTTAGGGCGAATTTTCATCGGTGTTGGGCTGATGTTGCTGTCCATTCAACTGATCAAACAGGTGATCGCGCCGGTCGCCAACCAACCCATACCGGCGGAAATTTTGGCCTTGCTGGATTCCGCCGCTTGGTTAGGCTTGATTTTAGCCGCGCTGTTCACCTGGTTGGCGCATTCCAGCGTGGCCGTGATTCTGGTGATTGCCTCCATGGCGGAAGTCGGGCTTTTGCAGCCGCCCTTGTTTATCGCGACGTTGCTGGGCGCTAACATTGGTTCGGGATTGATCGCGCTATTGCTGGTTAATCGGCGTCATGTCGAAACCTATAGCGCGGCGCTCGCGAATTTTGTCATGCGCCTAACATTGGCATTGGCGGCGTTTATGCTGTCGTTCATGCTGATTCGATGGGTTGGCAAATTTGGCGGCAGTGGAGGCATTCAGGTAATCAATATGCATATTGCCTATAACCTGGCGCTGGCGTTGATGTTCATTCCTTTGAACAATGCGGTCGCCCGATTTTCGAAATGGCTGTCGGGCTTGGGGAAACAGGATGGCTTGGCGCCGGATTCCCATGCACCGGGCAGCAGCCTTGACCCTGAATTCGTGAACAAGCCGAAACTGGCGATATCCTGCGCCAGAAGAGAAGCGTTCAGGTTGGCGGATAACACCGAAGCACTGTTTGGCAAAGCATTGCAAATGTTCGATGCCGCCGATCGATTAATCATCGAGCAATTCATTGAAAAGGATAAGGAAATCAATGCCAGGAACAAGGCTATTCAACGTTATCTTTCGGAAACCCGTCGGCACATCCGCAAGCAAAATGACAGTAACGGCAATCATGAACGCCATGAACGCCACGAACAACGGCTGGATGAAATTTTGCGGTTTTCCACGACCATGGAAAACATCGGCGACGTGGTCTCGCATAATCTGGCGAGACTGGCGATAAAGCGGATTGATCGCGGCCTGGTGTTTTCGCCGGAGGGCGAGGAAGAACTAAGCCGGATTCATGCCCGGACATTGAATCTAATCCAACTCGAAATCACCTATTTCGCAACCGGCAATTTCGCATCTGTCGGCGAAGGAAGCAGAAAATCCAAAAGGCGGCTGATTGAATCAATCAACCAACTGGGTCAGGCAAGCATTGCCCAGCACCGCTTGCGTTTGAGCGCTCGAAAGTCAAGCAGCATTGGCACCAGTTCCATTCATCAGGATGCGGTACGGGATATGCTCCAGGTGGTCGGGTATATATCGCATATCGAACTGAGCTGATAACGTCAGGATGGCATTATTCAGTGCTGCCTGGACAATCGTGCGGATTCGTTAAAAAAACATTCTGCTAATCGAAAATCGATATGGAATTGAGCATCGCCTTAATTGTTCTGATCGCGGCGTTGTTTCATGCCACTTGGAATGCGATGGTGAAATCAGGCCAGGATCACCTGCTCTCCATCACCGGCTTCAATGTCGCCGCCGGGCTGATTGCCTTACCGTTGTTGCTGTTTGTCGGGTTGCCTGCGGTCGCCAGTTGGCCCTATTTGTTTGCATCCGTGGCGCTACATTCCATGTACTATGTTGCGCTCAGCGCGGCCTACAAATACGGCGACTTTTCCCATGCTTATCCGGTGGCGCGCGGCACGGCGCCGGTTCTGGTCACATTATGGAGCGTGTTAGCGCTCAATGAAGCGCTCAGCGGCATTGAAGTTGCGTCGTTAATCGGCGTGCTCAGCGGCATTTTGATCTTCGCCGCAAAAGGATTCCGACGGGTCATGCAGGATCGCCAGGCACTGGTGTCCGCGCTTATAACCTCAATGTTTATCGGCAGTTACACGATCGTCGATGGCATTGGCGGCAGATTGTCTGGAAATGTTCCTGCTTATATGGTTTGGCTGGCGCTGCAGTGCGGCATCCCGATTCTGATTTATGCGATTTTCAAAAGAGGCCTGGCCGAAGTTATTTCAATCAGGCATCAATGGAAAATCTTTTTGCTCGGCGCATCATTGGCATTGACCTCGTACTCGCTGGTGGTTTGGTCAATGACCCAGGCGCCGCTGCCGCTGGTTTCCGCGCTGCGCGAAACCTCCATCATCATCGCCGCGTTGATCGGCGCGTATTACTTCAAGGAACCGTCGGGCAAACGCAGAATCATCGCCTCCATCGTGATTGTTTGCAGCATCGCCTTGCTCGCAGTGGACGGGTTTTAGCGCGACCCGTGATTGACAACTCAGCCGACCTGGGTCACGCTAGCGCGTTGCCTGCAACACGACCGCGCCGGGGCATCCGTCTCGTCGTTCAAGTTGTCGTTTGAGCGGTGGCATTAAATATGACGCGCCCCTCGCGCCTACCCCACAAATTGGCCTATCTGCAAGGTAAAGGCAACATACAAATGACGGGTTATTGAGGGTATTGCCGCCGTCGCCGCGTGCGCCCGGCCATCATTCCCGGCACCCCCGCCGTCATTCCAACTCCGTCGTCATTCCAACGAAAGTTGGAATCCAGTGAACCATGCGTCCCCTGCCCCGTTCCCGCCCCTGTTTTCACAGGGGCGACGTTCTTGCGCGGGATGACATGAAACTAACTCGGTGATTGCCGCCTTAGTGTCATGCGCCCTGCAATTCATCCGTTAAATCAATAGGGGTCTTAACGGATGAGGTCTTATTTTTTTACAGCGGTTGCGGGGGTATGGAGTAAGTTGCCGTGACTTGGGCAACCGCATCATCCAACCCTTCGGAATAAACCAAGACCTCACAGACTACCAGTCGTTTCCCGGTTTTCAGCAATTTGCACTCGGCGATGACATCTTTATCCGCCGCTGGCTTACGCAAAAAATTAATAGTCAAGTTAGTGGTAACGGCGAGGGCGACTTCCCCGAATTGGCTGAGGATGGCAACATAGGCGGCGCAGTCCGCAAGAGCCATTAATGTCGGGCCGGATACCGTTCCGCCGGGCCTTAAATGCTCGAATCCTATGGCTTGTCGCAATGTGGATTGGCCGATGCCGATCGCCTCCACGGTGCATGTGTTTTGCGGAAACTCCCTGGCAAGAAACGCACGAGCTTGGTCAAGATTCATAATGATGATTATTGTGTTTGAATTTATGGGTATCAATAGAAAACCGATTTGCGAATCAGCGCATTGACCGGACCTGGGCGAGCAGACATAAACAGCTGGACATAACTCTAATCATACCGCTAAATTCGTGAGTTGCTGTGAACTCCCGGATTATACTTGACGTTTACGTAAACGTCATGTAATTTATCTAATCTTTTGCTAATAACCTCTTTAGGCTTATGAACCTGCCCGCCTTAAATTTTCACGCCTTAAATTTTCATTTGGGCCAAGAAATCGACCTGTTAGTTGATGCGGTTTCTACATTTGCCCAACAAGAAATCGCGCCCCTGGCCGCTGAAATTGACAAAACAAACGAGTTTCCCATGCCCTTGTGGCGCAAACTTGGCGATTTAGGGCTGCTGGGAATTACCGTATCCGAGCAATACGGCGGCAGCAACATGGGTTATCTGGCTCATATTGTCGCCATGCAGGAGATCAGTCGCGCGTCCGCATCGGTGGGTTTAAGTTATGGCGCTCATTCAAATTTGTGCATCAATCAAATTCAGCGCAACGGCAACCACGCGCAAAAGAGACAATACTTGCCCAAACTGGTTAGCGGCGAGCAGGTCGGGGCGCTTGCCATGTCCGAATCTTCGGCCGGGTCCGATGTGCTCAGCATGCGCCTGAAAGCGGAAATCAGCGGCGATCATTTTCTATTGAACGGCACCAAAATGTGGATCACAAACGGGCCAGACGCCGATGTCGTGGTAGTGTATGCAAAGACCGAACCGGGCGCCGGAGCCAAAGGAATCACCGCCTTCATCGTCGAGCGTGAATTTGGCATAAAAGCCGCGCCGAAACTGGACAAACTCGGCATGCGCGGCTCCAACACCGGCGAGTTGATTTTCGACAATGTGGCGGTGCCGAAGGAGAATATTTTGGGGCGGGAAAACGCCGGGCTTGGCGTGTTGATGAGCGGTCTCGACTACGAGCGCGCGGTGCTAGCCGGTGGCCCCTTGGGCATCATGCGCGCCTGCCTGGATGTGGTGTTGCCGTATGTTCGCCAACGTCGGCAATTCGGCCAAGCCATCGGCGAGTTTCAACTGATGCAAGGGAAACTCGCGGATATGTATAGCACCATGAACGCCTGTCGCGCCTATGTTTATGCGGTGGGGCGCGCTTGTGATCACGGCGAAACAACGCGCCAGGATGCGGCCGGCGCAATTCTGTATAGCGCGGAAAAAGCCACCTGGATGGCGCTCGAGGCGATACAGGCGTTGGGCGGCAACGGTTATATTAACGACTTCCCGGCCGGTCGCTTGTTGCGCGATGCCAAGTTATACGAAATCGGCGCCGGCACTTCGGAGATTCGCCGGATGTTAATCGGGCGCGAAATTTTTAACGAAACCTCATAGGCTTTTATACGGGAACTCTCAAATGTCGAACAACCAACCCAAAGACCCGGTGGTCATCGTCGCCGCCAGCCGCACCCCCATCGGCGGTTTTCTCGGCGCGTTGCAAAGCCAGACTGCAACCCGACTCGGCGCGGTGGCCATCGCCGATGCACTCAAACGTTGCGATGTTTCCGGTGAAGACGTGGACGAAGTAATAATGGGTTGCGTGTTACCGGCCGGTCTCGGCAACGCGCCGGCGCGACAGGCAGCCATGGGCGCCGGCGTGCCGGTATCCGTCGGCGCCACCACCATCAACAAGATGTGCGGCTCCGGATTGAAAGCCGCAATGCTGGCGCATGATGCCATCCGCGCCGGCACCGCCACGGTGATGGTGGCCGGCGGCATGGAGAGCATGAGCAACGCGCCGTATCTCATCACCGGCGCGCGCGGCGGATTGCGTCTCGGTCATGCGCGGCTCAGCGATCACATGTTTCTCGATGGGCTGGAAGACATCCACTACGATGGCCGACTGATGGGCGACTTCGCCGAGGACTGCGCCGGCAAATATAAATTCAGCCGCAAACAACAAGATGATTTCGCGATCGAATCGCTGGCGCGCGCCAACCGTGCGATTGCCGAAGGGTTGTTCGATGAAGAAATTACATCGGTAACCTTTAAAGACCGGCGCGGCATTGAACACAAAGTTACCGAGGACGAACAACCGGGACTCGCCAACCCGGAAAAAATCCCGCACTTAAAACCTGCGTTTCGCAAGGACGGCAGCGTGACCCCGGCAAACTCCAGTTCCATCTCTGACGGCGGCGCGGCGTTGGTGTTGATGTCGCTGTCCGAAGCCGAAAAACGCGGTTGCGCACCGCTGGCGCGCATCGTTGGCCACGCATCCCACGCCCAGGACCCGGCATGGTTCACCACCGCGCCGATCGGTGCCATCGGCAGTTTGCTGAAACGCATCGACTGGCGCGCTGACGAGGTGGATTTGTTTGAGATTAACGAAGCGTTTGCCGTGGTGACCATGGCGGCGATGAAGGAATTCAACTTGCCGCACGATCAGGTCAACATCCACGGCGGCGCCTGCGCATTGGGTCATCCGGTCGGTGCGTCCGGCGCACGACTGATGGCGACTTTGCTGTCGGCGTTAAAACGCTACGGCGGCAAACGCGGGCTGGCATCGTTGTGTATCGGCGGTGGCGAGGCGGTGGCGATGGCGGTTGAGGTGATGTGATGGTTGCCGTTTTCTAACTCGCTGGGGAAAACTATTATGCTGACCGACATCGGCGAATACATCATTGGTGCACACCTTGAAGTTGTAGAGAAATGTAACTTTGTTAGTTACAACGTGCGGCCACCAGGCGGGGGAATGCAAGGGTTGGCCGAGCTGGATGTCATCGGTTTGAATTTTCATACAAAAACCGCATTTCTGGTGGAAGTTACGACACACATCCGTGGGCTTTTATACGGGAATAACGAAAATACTATTAATAGAATAAGAGAAAAGTTTGAGCGACAAAAACAGTATGCCGAGGAACATCTGAAACATTTCCGCAACCACCATTATATGTTTTGGTCTCCATATGTGCCTGTCGGGTATTTGACCGAGCATTTGTCTGAAATTGATGACCTTGAACTGATAATCAACGGCGAATACAAGAAGCGTGTCGATGAATTAAAAAAAATTGCTACAGAATGCGCTCACGCTACAAACAATCCATTTTTTCGGATGTTGCAAATCATGGAACACATGAATGAACGATAACTATGCTGTCATCCAATCCACCGTCAATCCAAACTTGAGAGGCGAACACCATGAGTGAAGAAGAATTTAATATTAACGACGATATCAAAATACTAGAAATCAACTCACCGAAAAACATGGTCGGTGGGCCTTATGCCGTCGTTTATAAAAACATCGAAGAACGTTGGGCGATAGTGGCTATGGGTTGGGGTTGTGATCCTGTGCTCGGCATACGCTGGTTTTGGGATAAAAAGGGACATCCTATTTCAACGGGGCATCCTGTATGGTTTGTTGTTCCGTCGCATTTAAATCACAGTATTTTGGCCGGGTTACCCCTGAAACATAAATTCAGAAATCAAATTGACAAATTTCTTGTTGGCGATATAAAGGGTAGCGGTCTGAAGAAATAACGATCGTCAATATCCACTATTTTCTTTTTTCTACCCATGATTAAGTTTTACTTATTTTCCTTGCTTATTTCTAGGCGGCTGTTTGAGTTTAATCATTCTAGCTTCAGATTTTCTTGCGGCATCAATGCTTGGCGCTTGTTGAATTTTAACTCTCTTACCACCCGGAATCGGGTCTTTGTTTCCAGAAAGATGTTCTGTAAGTCGTTCCGGCACCCGCCCTCGTTTTGCCGACCCGATGTAGAGAGTTTTTCCGTCTTTACCGACTATTTGATAAACTACTGGTTTGTTTTTTGCCAAATTTTCGATACCAGACTTGTCGAATGAACCACTTTTTTTGCCAGACATGATTTGTATCTCCTAACAAAAACAGATTATTTGAAAGTTGGTTAGTAAGTATATCATAAAAGACACAAAGTTGCTCACCATGACTATTATTCCAAACAACCTGAATCCAAAAGACGAATCTTTCATCGCCAATCGCCAATGGATGGACGAACTATGCGATGAACTGCGTGAACGCGTAGCCAAAATCGCCCTCGGTGGCGGTGAGCGAGCGTGCAAAAAACATCTCGACCGCGGCAAATTGCTGCCGCGTGAACGCATCCGTCGGTTGATTGATCCGGCGACGCCGTTTCTGGAGTTTTCGCAACTGGCGGCGTATCAAGTGTATGACGATGAAGTGCCGGCCGCCGGCTTGATTACCGGCATCGGGCCGGTTGCCGGGCAGGAGTGCGTGATTATCGCCAACGATGCCACGGTCAAGGGCGGAACCTATTATCCGCTCACGGTGAAAAAACATTTGCGTGCGCAAGAAATCGCCGCGCAAAATCATCTGCCGTGTATTTATCTGGTGGATTCCGGCGGCGCGTTCTTGCCGCTGCAGGACGAAGTGTTCCCGGACCGCGATCACTTTGGGCGCATTTTTTACAACCAAGCGAATTTGTCCGCCGCCGGCATCGCGCAAGTCGCCGTGGTGATGGGCTCGTGCACTGCCGGCGGGGCATATATTCCGGCGATGTCGGACGAGAGCATCATCGTCAAGCAGCAAGGCACGATTTTTCTCGCCGGCCCGCCGTTGGTGGCCGCCGCCACCGGCGAGGTCGTCAGCGCCGAGCAACTGGGCGGCGCCGATTTACATTCGCGCACTTCCGGCGTTACCGACCACTGCGCCCAAAACGATGCCCACGCATTAACCATTGCGCGGCGCATTGTCGCCAACCTCAACCGCCGCAAAAAAGTCGAATTGAAAGTGCAACAACCGGTGCAGCCGATGTATCCCGCCGAAGAATTGCGCGGCATCGTGCCGAAGGATTCGCGCAAACCGTTTGACATTCTCCAGATCATCGCTCGTCTGATTGACCGAAGCGAATTCGATCCATTCAAACAACTATACGGTGCGACATTGGTTTGCGGATTCGCGCACCTGCACGGCTATCCGGTCGGCATCATCGCCAACAACGGCATTTTGTTTTCCGAGTCCGCGCAAAAAGGCGCGCACTTCATCGAACTATGCGCGCAGCGCGGTTTGCCGTTGGTGTTTTTACAAAACATCACCGGCTTCATGGTCGGGCAAAAAGCCGAAGCGGGCGGCATTGCCAAAGACGGCGCCAAGATGGTGATGGCGGTGGCGTGCGCAAAAGTTCCCAAGTTCACCGTGGTGGTGGGCGGCAGTTTTGGCGCCGGCAATTACGCGATGTGCGGACGCGCCTACGGCGGACGGTTTTTGTGGATGTGGCCGAACGCGCGCGTCTCGGTAATGGGTGGCGAGCAAGCCGCCGGCGTGCTGACCCGCATCAAATCCGATTCCATGGCGAAGGGAGAATCCTGGGCGGAAAATGAACAGCAGAAATTCGGTCAAAAAATCCGCGAGCAATACGAGCATCAGGGAAATCCGTATTACGCCAGCGCGAGATTGTGGGACGACGGTGTAATTGACCCGGCGGACACGCGCAAGGTGTTGACGTTGGGCATATCATCTGCGCTCAACGCGCCCATCCCGCCGACTCGGTTCGGCGTGTTTCGGATGTAGTTGTAGATTAATGTTCGACAAAATCCTTATTGCCAACCGCGGCGAAATTGCCTGCCGCATCGCTCGCACGGCAAAACTCATGGGCATCAAAACCGTGGCGGTGTATTCGCAGGCGGACTGCGATGCCCGGCATGTTCGACAATGCGACGAGGCTTTTTTCATCGGCGCATCGTCGGCGGCGGAAAGTTATTTATGCGCGTCTCGAATCATTGACGCATGCAAAAAAACCGGTGCCGAAGCGGTGCACCCCGGCTACGGGTTTCTTTCTGAAAACGCCGACTTCGCCGAAACTTGCGCGCGCAATGACCTGACTTTCATCGGACCCGCTGCCGATGCCATCCGTGCCATGGGCGAAAAAAGTCGTGCCAAAGAGTTAATGATCGACGCCGGAGTGCCGGTGGTGGCGGGTTATCAGGGCGCGGGGCAGGGTGCAAAAACGTTGCAATCTGCGGCCGATGAGGTCGGTTATCCGCTGCTCATCAAGGCGGTGGCTGGCGGCGGCGGCAAGGGTATGCGCGTGGTGGAACTCGCCGATGAGTTTGCCGAGTCGCTGGCGGCGGTCAAGCGCGAATCCGCCGCTGCATTCGCCGATGATCGGGTGCTTCTCGAAAAATATTTGTCGACGGCACGACATATTGAAGTGCAGATTTTCACCGACCAGCACGGACACGCCGTTCATTTGTTCGAACGCGATTGTTCCATTCAACGTCGCCACCAAAAAATTATTGAAGAAGCACCGGCGCCGGGCATCAGTGCGCAACTTCGCAAAAAGATGGGCGCGGCTGCTATTGATGCGGCAAAGGCAATCGACTATATCGGTGCCGGCACGGTGGAGTTTTTATTGGATGCGCGAGACGATTCGCGATTTTATTTCATGGAAATGAACACCCGCTTGCAAGTGGAACATCCGGTCACGGAGATGATTACCGGGCAAGACTTGGTGGAATGGCAATTGCGAGTGGCCGCCGGCGAGCCGCTGCCGTGCACTCAATCGGAGTTGCGTATCAACGGTCACGCTATGGAATCTCGAATTTATGCGGAAAATCCCGACAACAATTTTCTACCCGCCACCGGCACGCTGGCGGTCTATCGACACGCGCCGGAACACGCCTGCTTGCGGATTGATTCCGGCGTGAACCAGGGAGATGAAATTTCCCCGCACTATGATCCGATGATTGCCAAACTGATTGTGTGGGGCGAAGACCGCGAGTCGGCGCGCAAACGATTACGCAATGCGCTGGCCGGATTTGATATCGCCGGCGTTACCACCAATCTCGGTTTTCTTCACGCGGTGACCGGGCTGGGGGATTTCATTACGCCGATGCTGGACACTACATTCATCGAACGAAATCGTGAAACTTTATTCGCTGACCACCAATCGCCTGAAATTTTTTTGGCGATTGCTTGTTTGTTTGAAAACACATCTATTACAACCAACGAGAACAAAATCCCGCACGACCACAGCGATCCGTTCTCGCCGTGGTCACCGGCGACACCATGGCAACTCAACTTGCCGGTTGAGGCGACCTGCGTTTTCACCACCGCGTCTGGCGAACTGGAATACACCATCCGATTCGAACAAGGGCAGGCGTTTGCGCGCATGGATGGTGAATCCCTGCCCGTTGCGCTGACAACCCTGGCGGGTGGAAATTTCCAGTTCCACTACGGCGATCGGATGCAAGTCGTTTCCGTTGACAAGGTTTCGGACACCATTTATATCAACATCGGCGGACGCCGCCGCACGTTGACGGTGGCGGACAACACGGGCAAACGAATGGGCGACACCGCCGCCGAGGTGAATCATGCCGCCGCACTGCGTGCGCCGATGCCGGGTGGCGTGGTTTCGGTTGTGGTCGGGGAAAACCAGCGGGTGAAGCGCGGCGCGCCGTTGCTGACACTGGAAGCGATGAAAATGGAACACACCATCATCGCGCCCCACGACGGCCGGGTAACGCAACTGTTTTTCCGGCAGGGGGAACAGGTGCGCGAAGGCGATCAACTGCTCCGACTGGAAGCGCTGGAACAGGACTGATGCTGCCGCAACGAGTCACCATCGTCGAGGTCGGTCCCAGAGACGGATTACAAAATGAATCGACCACGCTATCAAAAGATGTTCGGGTTGAATTGATACGGCGGCTCATGGATTGCGGACTCACCCACATTGAAGCCGGCAGTTTTGTGCATCCGCAACGCGTGCCGCAAATGGCCGGCACCGACGCCGTGCTTGCCGAATTGCCGCTGGACGGCGATATACACTTTCCTGTATTAGTGCCCAACCAGGCCGGATTGGAAAAAGCGCTGGCCGCCGGCGCAAAGGAGATCGCAATCTTCGCCGCCGCGTCGGAAACTTTCAGTCAAAAGAATATCAACTGCTCCATCGCCGAAAGCATGCGGCGCTTTATGCCGGTCGCCGAGCAAGCGCATCGGCACGGCGTAAAAGTGCGCGGCTACATCTCTTGCGTCATGGGTTGCCCCTATGAAGGCATCATTGAAGTTAATGCGGTGGTCGCGGTCGCGCGCCGGCTCATTGATCTGGGCTGTTATGAAATATCACTGGGCGACACCATCGGCGCGGGCTCGCCTCTGATGACCCAGCGTATGATCGAATCACTGGCAAACGACCTCGAAATCAATCGGCTGGCGGTGCATTTTCACGACACCTATGGCCAGGCGCTGACGAATATCTACGCGGCGCTGCAACTGGGGGTCAGCGTTATCGATAGTTCCGTGGCCGGTCTCGGCGGCTGTCCTTATGCGCATGGCGTTAGCGGCAAGGGCGCCAGCGGCAATGTCGCCAGCGAGGATGTGGTGCATCTGCTCAATGGCTTAGGCATCGCCCACGGCGTGAATCTGGATAAACTGGTCGATACCGGTCGTTATATTTGCGCGCAACTGGACCGGCCGGTTATGTCCCGGGTAAATCTAGCGATGTCGTAAGACGCGACTCAAGTGCTATACTTTTCCAGCGGTCAGGCCGAAACCACACACGGCGCTATTCAACGCCGGGATACGGGAATATTTTGCCGGCGTTGTCAGTGTCGATGAGGCGGACACGAAATCCACCTGTTAGTTGATGCGGTTTCTGCCTTCGCCCAATAAGAAATCGCTTGGCTGACGTTTGATGAAACCATGATCCCGTTGCAATTGGCCAGCATGGCCCTGGCAACGAGAAAACCAGCCGTGCGCGTTTGTATTGCGCTGATCTTGTTCGCGTCTAGTTGCTATCGTTGGTCTTGTACTTAACCGAGCTAGGCGTTGACTTTGCCTTGGTAATGAGTGACCGAGGAACTAACCACAGATGATGCAAAGGAGGGACGCTTCCATACCGATGTGGAAACGAAGTCAGCGCGTTTTCTGAAAATCCCCTGGCGAGTGTTACTCTTGGGATCTTTGCCCGGCCCGGGCAATCGCTGCCGCAATCGGGAGCAAACTCGAAGATTGTCCGGTATATGTATAATGGTTGTTTATTTCACGAAGCTCCGTGATCGGCATCTCGGCCAATGCCCTGAATATCCTTGAAATCACCTGTGTTCTGGACTTGATATTTCCGGTCTTCTTGCCTAGGCTTTCCAGCAACATCCGCGCCTCAGAGACATGTGGCAGAAACTCCCGGCACTCAAACTTTTCCGCCATCTCAATGAGAATTTCTCGTTTGGAGTTATCCGCCAAATTGATCGTGTTAACCGTGGTGAGCGCATTAGGTTTTTTCTTGGGGGATGATTTTTTTGAAATTGGCGATACGGAATTTGAACTTTCCCTGTTGTTTTTGTTCCGTCCCTTGCCAACCGCCGTATGCTCGGTTCGCGGTTTGAATCGTATCAGATCTGCATGCACACGCTCATAGCCGTATCGCTGAACCAGCGCGGACAAGTTTGTGTCGAGTTGCTTGTTGTTCATAGAGGTGATTATAGACCAATTGAACCGAAAAAATCCTTGGCAAATTTAGGGAATTCTACAACGGCTTTTGTCCCCGGGCAATGCGTGTTTGCCAGCGAACGACCCTGCCTGAGCGATTTCGGATACCCTCTTGAATACGAGAGCTCGGTGTTATAAACGGACCACTCGTTTTTTCCTGCATCACTCATAATTTGTTCGCGGGATTCCAGTTTTTCATTATTATCCACATACTCCGCTTGATTGTTTATGACTACACCACAAACATCTATACGATGTGTTTTATTTGCACTCTTGAATTTATTCAATGACACTCTCAGTAGCGGGAATCCAATTGTCGCAAGGAATTCTGGCTTGACAGGAACCAATACATAGCGACTCGCATGGTAAGCCGTTCTGGTTAAAAGGGATTCGGTGGGAGCGCAATCGATGAAAATGACATCGTAATCGCCACCGTTTTTGGATATGAACTCTGCCAAGATGAATTCGTTGCTACCAATCGATTTGATGAGAAATTTTGAAAAATCAAAGCGTGATGGGATTAAATCAAATAGAATATCTTTGTGAAAGAACGGCCGGACTTTTTTTAGCACATCGTTCTTGTGAATCTCGCGCGGGGTACCGTGCTCGCTGTCGGGAGGGTGGAAGCCCTTGAACAAATCGACAATTGACGGATCGTTGTTATCCAAAAACTTTTTGTAATCCACCCCACCCATAAGAGACTGGCTCAGATTCGCCTGCGGATCCAAATCCACGGCTAAAACATTCATCTTCCGCTTGTACGCTTCGTGGCAAAGATGTGCGGCGATGGTGGTTTTCCCAACCCCACCTTTCATGTTGATTACCGATACGCAAATCGGATTTTGTTCACTCATCGTCATCTCCACGCTGATTGTTAGGGTAGTTGTTCTTGTTGCTATTCTACGTAATGCTTATCTGCCACCATGTAAATATTGAAACGGACTACTCCGTTAAAAATCCTGCCTTTAATAATTGTTTCCGTCGAGGAAACCAACCATCGTCATCATCCGGGCGTACCTTCACCGTCTGAATGGCAAAACTTGGGTCAATGCCTCTTTCCAACAGATATTTAAAATCATTATATATTTCCTCTTGTGCATATTCATACACCCACGATGTAAAATCATAAACATTTTTCCACTCATGATAGCTTTTATTTTCCGAATCTTCATATGTCCGGGTTCACCACATATGAGACAAAATCAGGCAGCCAAGGCAGGTTGCCGATAATACGCCATCGGCGTCATTAAATGCAAACTATGGTATGTGTTATCTCTGATTAGAATACAGACCGATTAAAATAAGCGAGCAATTAGGGGTCAGAGTAGAAATTATTTGTTAAGCAAATAGATTCATTGCATGATGACCTGAGAAATGCAACAAATGGCTGTATAGCGTTTGGGAGTGAAAGATTTTAGAAGTCAGAAAAACCTGGCCCAAAGCCCCAATAATTTCTACTCTGACCCCAATCTCCCAATAATTTCTACTCTGACCCCAATCTCCAAGGGGTTCGGCGTTAGCCGCTATCATTTCGGCGGCCAAGCCGTGATAAATATTGTCACGCGAAGCGTGACTCCTTTTGATGTCCGGCGAAGCCGGGCTATTCTTGCTCGTCATTCCCGCTTTCGGCGTACTTTACTGTCGCCATCGGAATCGTCTATCTGGAATCCGTGGGCATTTAGAGCGCGACTTCAAGGGCTAGTAGCGCTCACTCAAGCGGTCGATACAGTAGCGGCGCGCCCATTTCGACGACTTTGGCGTTGGACATTTCAAAGTATTGTTGCCAAAATAATTTCAACTCAGTCAGTCGGTCGGAATCCAAATATTCTTTCGCGCCGTAGCCAAGTCCGATGATATGCACGGTGACATTTCCGCCGAAATCACCGATTAGTTTTTTGCGTTGGACTTTGGTGAGTTCGGCTTGTGGGTTTATTTTTCGGATGCGCCCTGCAACATAAAAACTGGTGACGGATGAGTTCTCCAGCATGTCCGACACCAGCAAAATTACTTTGCGCTCCGCTTTATATTTGCGAATATGCTCGGCTAACCGATGCATGTTGAACAAGATTTCCGACTTCGGAATGCTCGTACTATACTGCTTGAAAACGTGGCGAATTGCCGCGGTGGTTTGTTTTTTTGCTGCATACACTTGCTGTTTGTGTAACTTGTTAAACTTGCCACGTTCGCTGCGTTTCATGCCGTCGATAAAATCATCCGACGGCTCTGGATCAAGCCGCCCGCCGGTGACTATCTCCGCCTCGCGCCCCGGCACATATGCCGAAAACCGAATCACCTGTACCGCCCGCCCAGACACCATCCAATTCGCCGTCATCTCCTGAACCGCACGATGCGCTTTTGCGTGTTGGTTTAGTTTCGTGGTCTCGTCCATCAACACAAACAACGCCGCCACAGGCTGCTCCGGCAACGCATCCGCCTTGCCAATCACTTCATATGAAGTTTTGGGGAAAGGTATATTGTCGGCGATAGACGGCGGGGATGCCGCGAGTAAAAGGCAGGCAATCAGTGTTGCCGTTAATGTGTGGCGGTCACAACTCATGTTTTTTCTTTTTGTTCTATTACATATGGCCCACGCTTGCTGAGAGCCCCGGGGATGTCTTGTCCGCGCTTTGCGCGTTCAGCTTCTTTTGTTAAGCGCCCGAAGTAGGCACGATGAAAATTATTTGCCTTGTCATACAATTTTTTATTGTCATCCGCTTTATTTTTTTCAAACTCTTTTTCGGAGCTTTTCCATTTTTCAAATTTGTGTATATTTTTATAGGCATGCTCGCTCTTGTCGCAAATGAAACTATGCTTATAGCCAATACCGCAACCGAAGCCATTTACCAGAATAAAAATCATACTGGGCACTGACAAAGCGGCAATCAATCCTTGCTGTTCGCGGGCGCCGGCGTGGGCTGCGGATTCTTGTTGGTTGTCTTTCTGAATAGCCCCAATCTCGGGCGGCACATCATCGTCAAACAAACTTTCTTGAGGATACGTTAGTTGATCCTCCAATATAGTCATATTCAAATTGTAACGTTGCATAAACGCCAATACGACGATGATCGATACTGCAACAATGGATGCAATCAGAAAAGAATAACTTGAGGGCTTGTCTGTATCCCCAATCGCATCGTTAATTTCTTCGTCGGTAGTACCAAATGTTTTATTTAGTTTTTTTCGTTTTTGATTGCTGTATAACTGCGCTCCGGCATGGTGCACCAACCAACCCAACGCGCTCGCGCAAATAACGCCGACAAAAATGCCGACCCAGATCTCGGTGGTGCGCGTGAAATCCGCGACAAAAGAAGACGCGATGAGGGTAATTGCAGCCGCCTCCACCAGTAAAAACAAAATCAACACCACGAATAACCACAGTGGAGTCGGGCTGCGTGGTTCCTCCGAAACTTTTTTCAACCACGCTTTCCCGTTGTCGTAGTCATCCTTGCTTACTTTCTCGCCTTTACGACGCATCGTCTCGTATATTCCAACCGCCACAACAAACGCAAGAATCAGCGCCATTAAAAACAACAACGGAACATTGGAGAATCGGTCAACATAAATACTGAGACACTCAAATAAACCGCTGTCCGGTGGACAATCCACGCCGCGATTTTCGGTATATCGCCCTGGGGTGCCAATCGCATGCCAAAAACCGTAGCCGATTGCAATCAAGATGAGGAGGTACCAGAAATAACCGTTCATGCGTTTGATTCTGCCGAAATGGTTTTCGAACTGTAGGTATTTGCCCCGCGCTTCGCCTTCATATCCGGTCGGGGAACCGTCACTAATTTTTTGCACCACTTTGGCGGCATTGCCCATGCTGTTGATATCAGCCATGACTTTGCTTCCTATAAAAAGAAACCCAATATGCATAAAATGCCATTGAAGCCAGTCGCTAATCATTTGAAAAACCTCCACTCGGGGTTAACATCTTTGGGTAGTTGAATGATGAGCGCGGTTATTTTGGTATAAATCGCGCCATGCATATGATAATACACCTGAGTCGGCAATTTGTGCGACTTGCCGAAATCCGCTTTTTCAAAGCGACGCACCAAGATGTCAGCACCAAGAATGCCAGTTTGTTTTACCGTGGCATCGTTCGCTTTCCAGCGATACAAGGCGAGTGATTCGTTATTGTCTGCCGGATATGCCACCGCACTACCGTTAAGTTGGTGGTGCTTTTCCCACTTACCGTTTATTTTGGGAATTATCAAGGAAAGTTGACAAACCCAGGGGTTACTTGATTTCCAACATCGTTGGCTTGCCTTTAAGAATCACAAGTTTAAATCGACGTTTGAGATCTGATTTTTTTGCACGACGCACCTTGCCACGAGGCTTCGGCATTGCTAACAAAGCGCGAGCGGACTTATCTATCTGTTTCAAAGTCATCTGCAAACTCGAATATTAATACAACAATAGTCATTGTCTTTCACCCCATGTATCCTTGAACGCCGCGCCAGCGGCTTCGCTGCCTATCGGCGCTGAGTAATCATGATTTGAATTGAATGGTGGATCTAAATAAATTAAATCTACCGAATTACTGTTCATTCCACGCATAATCGGCAAATTATCACCTGTCCAAATTGTCTGGTTAGCCCAATTCATTGTGTTAGTTCCTCGTAGGTTATAGTTTTGCCGACCATCCTTCCGAAAAGAGCGTCAATTCGGTCACCAGTATCAATAGAGCAATTACCCTCATTGAGTCGAAAGGTAAATTCATTCACATATCGGTGCGTGTGTTTGTCGCTCCAATTATGATAAACGCCGTTATATCCGCGCTTCAATACCGCCCAAACGCTTTCAATGCTGTTTGTATGTGCCATTCCATTAACAAACTCTTTGGCACTATGTTTGACCGCCATATGATTGTAAGCGGTGTTCAATCGGTCGTAACTGCGATGCTCGTCGGTGTAGATAGTCGCCCCGGCTTCCACTGATGAATCAATTTCCCGGCGCATTGTAACCATACCGGTATCTCCGATCGGTTTCGCTTTTACTTTACCACCACGCTCACGCATACCCAACACTGCTTGCTTGCCGCGACCACCGGTGGCGTGTCGAGGCTTGCTGTCATGACGGTTTTTTTGTTTGCCACCGATGTAGGTTTCATCAATTTCAACCACTCCAGCCAGCATTTCGTTTTTGCCGGCACAGGCCTCACGAAGTCGATGAAGCAGATACCAGGCACTTTGCTGGCTGATTTCTAACTCTTTTGATAATTGAAGGCTTGATATTCCTTTTCGCGCTGTTACAAGCAAGTAGGCGGCGATAATCCATTTGCGTTTCGGTATCTTTCCGTATTCCAGCGGCGTGTCATGCCACGCAGTGAAGTAATGACGGCCAGATTTACACCACCATCTGCCCAATTGTTTTTGTGGAGTAAATCGCTCAACCGAGCCGCATTTCGGGCAGGTTGGCGTGTCGCCCCAGCGCAACCGTTCTAAATAGGTTACTACGCTTTGCTCGTCGGGGAAATAATTTAACAGTCCGACAAGACCGATGGTTTTTGCTTTTCTGGTCATGAGTAGTCCTCTTTTTTTGGTATGATAATCCTAATCTATCTTTGGCGTTTTGTCAACTCTTTAATCAAATTCTGTTAGGAGTAAATTATCTGTCCTAATAATTAACACGTGAACTGTCCGGATTTATTCTATCCTATTTGGGGGTGGCAAATGAACCGGACAGCCTTTGTTGAGGAATTAAAACAGATGAGATTTGAAGAGGCCTATGAAGGATATCAATGCAAACGATTAAGCCAAGAGGAGGCAGCCATTTTGTTAGGAGTCTGCAGTCGTAGTTTTCGCAGGTATATCAACCGTTATGAAGAGTCAGGGCTGGAAGGCTTGTGTGACAAAAGACTGCACACCCTATCAGTACGGTGCGCTCCGGTTGATGAGGTGATGGCATTAACTGATTTATATTCCAGTCGATATAATGGCTGGAATGTCAGGCATTTTCATCGTTGGTATCAACGAAAACATCAGGGGTCACGTAGCTATAGCTGGGTTAAAAACCAACTTCAATCAGCTAATTTGGTGGCCAAAGGTCAATCACCTGGACCTCATCGCATTAAACGGCTCCCCAGTGCATTGCCCGGCATGATGATCCATCAAGATGGCAGCACCCATTTATGGGTGCCCGGGGTGTATTGGGATTTAATTGTGACTATGGATGATGCCACTAACGAGCATTATTCCATGCGCTTTGTTGAACAGGAAGGCACGGTCAGTTCGTTGCTGGGTGTCAAAGATGTACTCAAGGCTAAAGGTATTTTCTGTACTTTCTATTCCGACCGGGGCAGCCATTACTGGCATACACCAGAGGTGGGCGGCAAGGTGGATAAAAACAATCCGACTCAATTTGGCATTGCCCTTAAACGCTTAGGCATTGATATGATTGCCGCCTATTCGCCTGAGGCTCGCGGGCGATCTGAACGTGCCTTTGCTACTCACCAAGGGCGCTTGCCTCAAGAATTGGCGCTCAACGGCATCACCGATATAAAAGCCGCTAATGCATACCTTAACCATCATTACATGCCGGCCTTCAATGAGGAGTTTGCACGTCCTGCAAGAGAACAAGGCAATGCGTTTGTCCGGCTTGCCGGTGTTAATCTGGATGATTACCTTTGTCAGCGTTATGAGCGCAGGGTGAGGAAAGACAATTGCGTGCAATTTAACAACCTCAATTTACAACTGCCGAAAGACAAACATCGCTATCATTACATCAAAGCCAAAGTAAAGGTTGTGATCCATTTAGATGGCTTGATTTCAATTTTTCATGGTCCCAGACGACTGGGACGATATTCAAAAGATGGCTGTTTATTGAATGAGGAACAAATACAGGCTGACGTTGCGTAAATCCGCTTCACAATGTCAGGAGTATAAACCAATTAAAAGCGGACAGATGTCGTGTCAATTATTAGGACAGTTCTATTTACTCCTAACACTCTTTAATCAAATTCCTTTCGATTTTGTCAACTTTCCTTGATAGTTCCCTTTATTTTCTGATGCACCGCAGGCGCAATTTGGGGAGTCGCCACTGTACGCTCCCGCAATAACGACACCGGATACACTGAAAATACTTGTTGGTTGAAGTGGGCATACAACACCGCATTTTTATAACCGGACATGTAATCGGAAAAATTGTAAAGTTCTTTGTTGCTGTTGTCCGAACGCTTTATCGCACCGGAAACCAGCAGGTCATCACCGACAAAATCTGGGACTCTGTGCAAAGTTGACGCGCGCGCTTCGGATATAAAAAACGCGCTTGAGGAATCGTCGACTTTCGCATACTGCAACAACTTGGAAACCGCGTTTTGCGCAAGCGGCTCGCCACCGAAATCAATCACGCTATCGGTTATGTTCGGCGCTTTGACCGGCTCTGCCGATGGTTGCGGTGGCGGCGTGGCCGCCACGCCACCGAAATCAACCACGCTATCGGTTGTGTTCGGCACTTTAACCGGCTCTGCCGATGGTTGGGGTTGTGGTGGCGGCGTAGCCGCCACGCTTTCTTGATGGTGCGATTGCGACTCTTGAATGAAGATGCGTTTTACCCGCGCCAGTGCCGCAGGATTGTTGGCATCAACAATTTCTACGCGGCGGTTTTTTGCTCGTCCAGTGGCAGTGGCATTGTCGGCGATGGGCTCGGATGTTCCCGCGCCTTGGTAATATATTTTGTCTTGCGAATACCCTTGCTCAATAAAAATTTGCGCCACCGCCTGCGCACGCTGCTCGGATAAATTTTGGTTGGTGGCGGTCTCCGCATTGTCAGCATGTCCGACGGTCAACACATCGCGCATGCCACTCTTTAAGTATGCATCGGCAATGCTGCGCAATGCCATTTCCGCTACTGGCGATGGCGTCGCCGAACCGGCAGCGAACACATCACTCACCGCCGTCCGATACGCCGCTTGCTCGCGAGCAACTTCAACCTGTTGCGCTTTTGGCGTTTGCTCAATTTTTTTCTCGAATTCCTTTTCCTTTTCTGTTTCCAAAATTACATGGGTCTCGGTGTCTGTCTTGATACCGGTTTTCTTGCTGATCTCCTCAATTTCTTTGTCACGCTCGGCATATGACTCGCGAATGCGATACGCCACTTCACCAGCAACCGCACCCAACGCCGCAGCAATCACAATATCCTCTGCACAATCTTCACTGTCGGTTGCCAGACAATGCACCGCGCCCAGGATGCCGCCAATAACTGTGCTCGCGCTGAGTGCTGTCGCCCGGTCGTCACTGGTTACGCTGGCACAGCCGGCGAGCGATCCGTTGAGTAAGACGATGACAATCCCGACGCGAAACAAACGAGATTTGCCAACTAAGTTACGATGATAAGTGCTCCGCGCCATGGTCGTATTGATGTGATTTATTTTTGCTTATGGGTTGTTATGTTATTCCCGTCCAAGCACTTGGCGAAGCAATTCAGTCGATCAACGCTCCGGTCATGGGCGGCAGGTTACGGGCATTATACGGTTTCGTAACTGATTTTATTTGATTTTTCCTATTATTTTTGCCGTGGGGAAATACCAAAGTTCGTTGTTGTAGTCCCCATAAACAAGAAAATCTTGGAGGGGGTAACCAATGATAGCGGCTACGCTGGGCTTAATAACTGGATTGCCCGGAACAAGCCGGCAATCGTATATGTTCACTATTTCGCTAACAGTTTTTTCCTCATTTCCAGTGGTGTTTTAGTACCGCCCTCTCGGCCGTCATTCTCGCCGAAGGCGGGGATTCAGTTAAATATCTGTCACGCGCAGCGTGACTCCTTTTGGCGTCCGGCAAAGCCAGACACAAACCGGCGGCTTCGCCGCTCTGGATTGCCCGGCCAACAATAATATGGGCCAGGCAATGACAAATGAAAGGTAATGGTGAACCGAGAGGACAAAAGCGCGTTGAGAAGCCAAAGGCACATTGAGAATAAAAAGTCTGGCTACGCTGGACTTTTTCTCGGTTGCTTTTGGCGTCTCAAAAGGAATCACGGCCTGGAGATGTGGCTTGGATTATGACGGTATTAGTTACTCTCATCGTTTTTTAGTTCTGGGTTCTCGCCTTTGGCGAGAACAACAGACTGGATTCCCGCCTGCCGGCGAGAATGACGAATGAAAGGTGATGATGAATTGAGAGGTGTGACTTTCTTTGAGAAGCCAAAGCACATTGAGAAAAAATCGCCGGGAGCGCCATGAATCGACTGGGCGCGAGCGAAGCGAGCCCGAAGGGCGCGTATCAGGGATGATACGCGCAAAAAAGCCCGGTTTGACCGGACTCATTAATTACGAACAAACATTGCGCGCCGGCTTTGTTTATTCAAATAGATGCCCGCTTGCGGTGAGGATGAGGAAAAACTGTCAGCGAATAAGTGAGCCTATACAATTGCCCGGCCCATATTATTATTGGCCGGGCAATCCAGTTATTAAACCGTTCGGCGTAGATAACTCCTTGTAATCCAGACAACATTGCGCGTCGCATATTTTTCGTCAGGCAAGGCGCGCAAGGAGCGGTGGAGCGCGCCTACATTAAGTCACTGCTGTCCCATTAACTTTCACAGCAACGAGGCTTGATTGCGATTGAAGCCGGGCCTGGGGGGCGGGTGGCCACGCAAGAGGGCCATCAAGTCGCGCTTGTCGAACAAGTCAAGATGCAACACGCGGAGCATTTGTTGCATGCTTTTGCCCAGCCGCGACTGGAATTTGATGAACGCCAAGCGTAAATACACGCACAGCGCGATCCAGATTTGTGTCATCACCGCGTTATTGCTGGTGCCGATGAAAGACTTTATCTTCAGGTTTTGCTTGATCCACTTAAAGAACAATTCCACCTGCCAACGCGCCCGGTAGAGGTCGGCGACCGTCTTGGCCGCCAGTTTCAAATTGTTGGTCAAGAAAACGTAATGCTTGCCGGTCTTGGCATCGCGGTAGCCGATGCGGCGCAGTGGGATGGGGCATTGTCTGGATGCCTTGACGCCGGTGAACACGATGCGCTGATCGCATGTCAATCCCTTGCTCTTCAACACCGCGGCGCGACCGACAACGCGATACGCCGCGTCTTTCTTGATGCGAGTGACCAAGAATGTGCCGTTGTCATGCAACTGTTTATACTAGCCATAGTCGTTATATCCGCGGTCGATGGCGACTAGGCTGCCTTTGGGGAAACGTAGCGTGCGCCCGATAGCGAGGTCGCTGGTTTTGCCATCGGTGATGGTCACGAACTCGGGCAGGAAGCCGCGGTGGTTCAGCCCGACATGTAGCTTGACCGCCCCCTTGGTCGTTCGGAAATCGGCCCACGGGAAGGCCGAGAGGCACAACTTGATGGTGCTGGCATCGAGCGAATACTGAAACGAAACTTATGCCCGGGCGCGACCCCTGGCAACGTCGCAACAGTTTCCCGAACAGTGCCTCGCACAACGTATAAGGCTTGTCCCGGTTGATGCGCGCCAGGCTCGAGCGGGACAGTTCAACGCCGCCCAAGTGATACAGTCGATGCGTCTGAGCGCCCAGGTTGTCGACGATGTCGCGCAAGCTGTCGCGGCCGGTCACCTGCGCCATGAACAGGCCGACGAACTGCGCCCAACGCGACGCGACACGGAACGAGCGGCCATATGATGCTGTTTGGCAAGGGTCTCGAATTCATGTCTCGGCACCCATTTGAGGAGTTGCGATAAAACTGTGTTACAATGCGCCATGGTCTGATTCTCCTAGTTGATTCAATAAGTTGTCGGTAGACTCATTGTATCATTCAGAGCGAATCAGACCCTCTTTTTTGTCTGTTAATGGGACAGCAGTGTTTTAATATGCCCAAATCCTTTTATCTTCATTGGCGCGGCCGCAAATTGAACGCACAGTTGGTAACGTTTTTCAGAGCAGGGTTTTTCAGAGAGATGTTTGTGAGAAAAATGACTGGCGACCGTTCTGATATCCGCTGAAAACTGGTCGATCAACTGACGCTCAATTTTACGCTCCCGGGTTTTCCCAAACGGATCAAAAACACGCCCCCTTAAAACTTTTAGTTTTGCTATGAGTGGAAATATTTTAATCAGGAATCCCGGCAAACGACGCTTTATCAGCGCCGGTTTCGTCGCCAATGAGTTGTTGCATTTCCCTGGTCGGGAACGTGTAGTTCTTGTCATGTATGAAATCGGCGGTGGGATTTTGGCAGTTATTGACAATCGAATGGCTACGCTCGATATTCAATCGCGCGATGGCTTCCGGCATGGCCGAAACCACCAGATCACAGCCCAGCAAAAGATCCGCATCGCCTTCTGAAATTCGAACCGCATTGATTTGTTGTTGATGTTGCGCGACGCGAACATGGCTGACCACAGCACCAAACTTTTGCGCCAGGCCGGTTTGGTTTAAGGTGGAGCAGCCCTTGCCTTCAATGTGCGCCTCCATAACATCAAGATAAGTTTTCCCGGAGGTGACAATCCCCAATCTGGGATTCTCGGAGTCGAGCATGACCTGGTTTAAATTGTTTGAAAGCGCAAACGCGCGCGCGGCGTAAATCCGGTGCTGATGCAACAGCGCCTCCTGCTCCAATGGCGTGTCGGCCACTGTGCATTCAAGCCGCCCAGTGGCAGGTCGATATCATCAGGCAGCACGATTTGCACACGTTCATCGCGCACATCAACCGACATCGCGGAATCCATGTTTTCGGTAATCGCTTTTAAGCCGACCCAGCAACCACTGAATCGTGACAAGGCCCAGCCATACTGGCCGAAATCGAGAACCTCCTGCACATTGGCGGGATTAAGCACCGGCACGGTCGCGCCAATAAACATGTGCTCGCTTTGATGGGGTACGGTGGAAGACTTGCACGCATGGTCATCGCCGGCAACGGCCAGAACGCCGCCATATTTCGTGGTGCCGAATGCATTGGCGTGCTTGATCACATCCATGCTCCGATCGACTCCGGTCCCTTTGCCATACCACATCGCAAATATGCCGTCATATTTTGGCTTGGGAATCAAATGAACCTGTTGCGAACCCCAAACCGCGGTGGTCGCAAGGTCTTCGTTCACGCCCGGCTGGAACTGAATATTATGTCGCTCAAAGTATTTCCAGGCTTTCCAGATCGACTGGTCTAAAGTGCCGACCGGGGAGCCCCGGTAACCGGATACGAACCTGCTGTATTAAGCCCCGCAGCCATATCCCGTTGGTGTTGCACCAGCGGCAGCCGAACCAGCGCCTCGATGCCAGTCATGTAGGCCTTATCGACTGCAAACGAATATTTATCGTTCAGAGATACTTTTTGGGCCATCGGCTGAGCCGGCGGTCGGTCAATCGCGGATACGTCCCAGTATTGCGTCGCCAGCGCGGTCGAGAGAATCGATGAACGCCTGCGTGCTGGCCTCGCTGACCGGCAGCAATGGCGGCCGCACATTACGCCAGCTGCGCTTCCCGCGTTGCCGCGCCAGCAAGCCTTTCATGACCGGGATCATGGCGTTGCCTTCCAGGCGCTTGCGCACGGCCACCATTTCATCGGCGACGCGATCGAGGTCGACGCCAATATCGTCGCCGAGGTCGTCTTGTTGCGCCGCGGTTGCGAGGTCAAAAACATGGCGTATTCCCGCCGGGTTGACATTGCAGGTGGCCGAAATGCAGCCGGCAGCACCGGACTCAAGACCCGATTGTAAAAATGTTTCCGAACCTGGAAACACCGCGATATCCGGTGCTGCGGCAATGACTGCTTTGGTGTTTTCGAAGTCCCCCGAGCTATCCTTGTAAGCCACAATGGTGTCAGGAAAATTCCGCGCTAATCGCCGCGCCAGATCAGGGGTAAAACCGATGCCCGCCAGGGGCGGGATATGGTACATACAAATTTTAAGCGCGCCATTGTCGACCGCCTCGATCAATCCGACGAAATAGGCGTACAGCCCGTCATCGCTGGCATGTTTATAAAAAAATGGCGGCAACGTCATTACCGCCGTGCAGCCGCGCCGCAATGCGTGGCGGCACAGCGCGACGGTGTCGTCCAGATTGCACAAGCCCGCGCCCGGCATCAACACGCCCGGATCAATGCCGCCCTCAATCAGCGCATCCACCGCGGCCATGCGCTCGCCGACCGATAGACTGAGCGCCTCGCCGGTGGTGCCGAAGGGCGCGATATAGTGCATGCCTTGCTGCAGCAGCCAATGCGCCTGGCCGACATACAGCTCGCGCGCGAAGCTCAAGTCATCGTTAAACGGGGTCAGGATGGGCGCAATCACGCCGCTCATTTTTGGGGTCGTCATATCGGTTCATGGCTGCCGCGCACGGCGACTATTTTGCGCGCGCCTGAGCGCAATGGCACAAGTATACTCCTGATCGAATTGCCATAAGAAAATTCAATGGAATAATCTATGGTTATTTCCGGAGGCTTGGAATACATTCGCGCTTTGGGCGCGATTGCCAAAATATCCCGCGCGCAGTCTTGCGCATAATCTGAGCGCGCGGGATATCGGGTTGTCGCCTACCGCCAACATGTTGAATATCAACCTAACGGCATATGTTCCATCGACGTCCTAATGGCTTGAACACGCTGATTGGCGAAGCGGGCAACTCCTTGGCCAAACTCAATGCCTTGGATGGATTTTCCCGCGCCGTATTGGTCGGAGTCGTGCCGTTGCTGGCGCTCGAGGCGCTCGGCTCCAAACAAGCGGTCACCCTGGCTTATCTGCTCGGCTCGATCATGACCTTGATGATCACGCTCAACTTCGCCGCGTTGGAGCGCCTGCTGCAGCGGCGTTGGGTGGTCACGCTCGGCGGCGGCTTCCTGATCGCCGCCGCGTTCATTCTCTATCTTGGAAGCGGATTGGAATTCGCCGTGGGCATTGGCTTGCGCTCGGCCGCGGCTTCCTTGTTTTCGGTCTGCCTGTCGTTATACATCATGGACTATATCGGCAAAAAAGCGCTGACCCGAATTGAATCCAGGCGCATGGTCTACAATGGCGCGGCCTGGTTGATCGGGCCCTCTCTGGGCATCTGGCTATGGAACAACAGCGCGCCCTGGACGCCGTTTTTCGCGGCCGCATTGGGCGCTTGCGCGATGCTCGCCTACTTCTGGCGGCTTCGCCTCGGCCCCAACAAAATAGTGCGCAAGGTAACCCGGCCGTCGGTCAATCCCCTGAAAATTATACCGCGCTATTTCAAGCAGCCGGCGCTACGCATCGCCTATCTCATCACCTTGAGCCGAGCGATGTTTTGGGTGTCGCTGTTTATCTATGGCCCGATTTACGCGGTCGAGGCCGGCCTGCCGAACTGGGTTGCCGGCGGATTGTTGTCATTGGCAAGCGCGCTACTGTTTTTCAGCCCGATGTATCGGAGTTGGTCGGACAAGTTCGGGTCGCGCGCCATAATCATCGCCGGCCAGTTGATTGCCGGGCTGAGCGTTTCCATGCTGTTTCTGATCGGCGAAGCGCGACCCATCGGCTTGGCGTTTTGGATGGCCGCCGCATTTGGCGCCGCGATGCTGGATGTGCTGGGCAACATTCCGTTCATGCGCCTGGTCAAAGCGCGCGAGCGCACCGAGATGACCATGATATTCTCGACTTGGCGCGAGGGCGCCGAATTAGTGACGCCGCTGGCCGCGGCGCTGATTCTGACGGTCGCGCCCTTTCATGCGTTCTACCTGTTTTTAGGCGGGCTGCTGCTGGTCGCCGCCGTTGTGTCCACTTACCTGCCGCGCCGATTGTAGCCGGTTCATGATTCATTTGGCGGCGGCAGCTGCGACGATGACCGGTTTAGTGCCATGCTTTAATGCCATTGCCTTAATGATGCCGCTTTAGGGTGTCTGCGGTGGACTTTATCTTCGCCACCATGTTCACCAGGCCATTGGAGCGGGTCGGCGAAAGATGCTCCTTGAGTCCGATGGCGTCGATGAAATAAAGATCCGCCTGGCTAATCTGCTCCACCGGTTGGTCGGACAACACGCGAATCAATAACGCGATGATGCCTTTGGTGATAATGGCATCGCTGTCGGCGGTCAGGCTGACTTTGTCTCCGGCCAGTTCGGCGTGCAACCATACCCGGCTTTGGCAGCCGGGCACAAGATATCTATCGTGCTTATACTGCTCATCGATCAGCGGCATTTTTTTGGCCAGGTCGATGATGTATTCATACTTTTCCATCCAGCGATCAAAAACGCCGAACTCCTCGATTATTTGGTCCTGGATTTGGTTGATGCTGGCCATCTGTTGCAAACAGGGCAAGACTACAAAAGCATGGCTGCCGCGCGCCGCACGCCCGCGACCAACGCATCGACATCGGCGCGATTGTTATACAGCGCGAATGATGCTCGGGCGGTTCCCGGAATGCCATAAAAGTCCATCAGCGGCTGTGTGCAGTGATGGCCGGTGCGAACCGCAATGCCCTGCTGATCGAGGATGGTGCCGACATCGAAAGGATGGGCGCCGTCCAGCAAAAACGAGATGACGCTGGCTTTATTGGCGGCCGTGCCGACGATTTTTACGCCATCAATATCGGTCAGTTTTTGGGTGGCGTATTCGAGAATATCCTGTTCATGGGCGACAATCTCCCGTTCATCGTACTGGGATACAAAATCAACCGCGGCGCCGAGCCCGATGCCGCCGACAATGTTGGGGGTGCCGGCTTCGAACTTGTGCGGCAGGGTATTGTACGTGGTCTTTTCAAAGGTTACCCTTTCGATCATATCGCCGCCGCCCTGATACGGCGGCATGTCATTTAACAGCGCTTGCTTGCCATACAAAATCCCCACCCCGGTAGGGCCAAATAATTTATGCCCGGAAAAGGCGAAGAAATCCACGTCCAGCGCCTGCACATCAACGCGCATGTGCGGCACTGTCTGCGCCCCGTCCAGCAGTACCGGGATGCCCCGTTGATGGGCCAGTTTGATTATTTCCGTAACCGGATTGATGGTGCCGAGGGAATTTGACACATGCGCCACCGCGATCAATTTAGTGCGCTCGCCGAGCATGGACTCATAGTCATCCATCAGTAATTCGCCGCGTTGATTGATTGGAATAATTTTGAGCATGGCGCCGGTCTGCTCGCAGATCATTTGCCAAGGCACGATGTTGGAGTGATGCTCCATGGTGGAGATGATAATCTGGTCCCCGGCGCCCAGGAACTTTCTGCCGAAGGCGGCGGCGACAAGATTGATGCCATCGGTCGTGCCCTTGGTGAACAACACTTCGTGGGCGTGGCGGGCGTTGATGAAGCACCGGATTTTTTCCCTGGCGTCCTCGTAGGCTTGGGTTGCCTGTTGGCTTAAATGATGCACGCCGCGGTGAATATTGGCGTGTTGCTCGCGGTAATATCGAGCGATGCAATCAATCACCGAGCGCGGTTTTTGCGCCGAAGCGCCGCTATCCAGATAGATTAAGGGATGGCCGTTGACCGTGCGCTGCAGAATGGGAAATTCGGCACGCACTTGCGCGACATCGAAACTCATCAAGGCGCGATTTGGCGCGGCGGTTTCCTCGGCAACGGTTTTTTGGGCGGCGGTTTTGGACATTGGGTTTTGCTTAATGGTGGCTTGCGGCACGATGACTTGCGATGGGATGACTTTAACGACTGACGACATTTATTTCAACCATGCTATTAACCAGGTTACTCGTTGCATAATCCAACCCAGGCGGCTGTGGATTATGGGGTAGAATGCTAGTCGCGCGAAATGCCTAACGGCGGGAGTTGCAATGACCAAATACAGAACATGCGTTTATATTGATGGGTTTAATTTTTATCATTCTATTGAAGAGCAAATAAAAGATGGCATTTGTTACTATCCAAGTTTGCGGATGTTGTGCAAAAACATATTGGAATCAATTGTCGATCAAGAGCACATTCTTGGGGAAATTCATTATTGCACAGCACTGGTCGAATCAACCAAAGTTGACCCAACCAAACTTGATAGACAGAAAGCATATATCAGCGCCCTTAAAGACAAGGACGAGGACGTAAAAATACACTACGGAAATTTTGTTTGGAGTAGAAGGTTAAACAGGCGCGTGGAGAAACGCTCCGATGTTAACCTTGCGGTGCATTTGCTGAATGATGCATGGTTGGACAAATATAACTTCGCGGTAATCATTTCTGGCGATGCTGATTATCTTGAGGCGGTTAGGATGGTGAAAAAAACGTTTCCGGGAAAACCGGAGAAAATCATTGAAGTATGGGCTGTGGGTCAAATCGCTAACGATCTGGTAGGCGCGGCCGATAAGTGCCGCACAATAACCGATACAGACTTGGTGCGCGCGAAACCAATCGCAAACTTCGGATTCCATCCACGCCGATGAACTCGTCATCCAAACCCTCAATGCATGCCGATGAATAACCCCCAATCCACACAACCCAAAAACTCCAGCCGCAGCGGCGGTGAAGTACTGATTGATGGCCTGATCAAATATGGCGCGGAAAAAATATTCTGCGTGCCCGGCGAAAGTTATCTCGCGGCGTTGGACGCTTGCTACGATCGACAAGATCGGATTCAGATAATCACCTGCCGACAGGAGGGCGGCGCCGCCTACATGGCGGAAGCCTACGCCAAACTGACCGACAAACCGGGCATTTGTTTCGTCTCCCGCGGGCCGGGCGCCTCCAATGCCATGATCGGCATTCATACCGCTTTTCAGGATTCCACGCCAGTGTTGCTGTTTATTGGGCAGGTCGGGCGCGGTGAGGTGGGCCGGGAAGCTTTCCAGGAACTGGATTTCAAACAGGTCTATGGCGGCGTCGCTAAAAAAGTCATCACCTTCAACGACGCCCGCCGAATCCCGGAACAACTCGGGCAGGCTTGGCAAATCGCTGTCAGCGGCCGACCGGGGCCGGTGGTGGTTGAGTTGCCGGAAGATATGCTCACCGACCGGGTCAAGGTGGCCGATCTTGATCCCGGCGAAGTGGTCGCGGCATCGCCGTCCGCGGAATCCATAGCGCAATTGGCGCATTGCCTCAGGCAAGCGACCACCGCCATCGTGCTTTGCGGCGGCGCGGGTTGGACGCCGCAAGCCAGCGCGTACTTGCGGCAATTCGCGGAAAAACAAAACCTCGCGGTCGCCACAGTATTTCGTCGCACCGATTGTTTCGACAACACCCACCCCAATTATATCGGCGAAATGGGTAGCGCGCCGAATCCCAAATTAGTCGAGCAGGTGCAAGCGGCGGATTTATTGATCGTCGTCGGCCCCCGTTTAGGCGACATAACCACATCGGGATACCGCATTTTTAATGTGCCGGATAGAAAAAGTCAAAACCCGGCGCAAGAAAACCAACCTCAAAAAAACCAGCCGCAAAAGTTGATTCATGTTCATATCGGCGCCGAGGAGATTAATTCGGTGTACCGCGCCGATCTGGGGATCGTCAGCCACCCCGAACACTTTCTCAAAGCCGCTTGCGCCATTGTCAAATCCAGGCCCAAATCCGCGCCCGAATCCAAAATTGACAGCAGCAAGATGATCAAAAAGGGCAACAAAATTTATCTTGAATTCCTCAACCGACCGAGAAACCGCGACGCCGCATTACGCATGGATAAAGTCACGAAGATATTGCGCGATCGGTTATCCGCCGACGCCATCATCACCAACGGCGCCGGCAATTACGCCATCTGGGCGCAGCGCCATTACCAGTTCCGCCAGCCGAAAACACAGTTGGCATCGACCAACGGCTCAATGGGATATGGCGTGCCATCGGCCATCGCCGCCAAGTTGGCGCGCCCGCAATCCACGGTGGTTTCGTTTTCCGGCGATGGTTGCTTTTTGATGAATGGGCAGGAATTGGCGACCGCGATTCAATACCAACTCAACATTATATTTTTAATCATAAACAATAAAAGTTACGGTACCATACGAAGCCATCAGCAACTTCATTATCCCGGACGCCCGATCGCCACGGCGCTGGAAAACCCGGATTTTGCCGCGCTGGCCGAAGCCTACGGTGCATTCGGCGCGGTGGTGACCAGAACCAATCAATTTGCAACGGCATTTGAAAAAGCGCTCAATGCCGGGCGCTCGGCGGTGATTGAATTACGCATCGATTATTAACGATGACGCGAGGAAAAATGAGCATTAATATGACCGCGGCGACCGCGGCGACCACGGCGAAAATGTTGCGCGGCAAAACCGCGATCATCACCGGCGCGGCGCGCGGCATCGGCTACGCTTGCGCGCAACGATTCATAAAAGAAGGCGCGCGCGTGGTGCTTGCGGATGTGGATGACGCCGCCGGCACGGACGCGGTGAATGAGTTGCGCGACGAATACGATGATGTTGGCAACAGCGCCGCCATCAGTTATGCGCATTGCGATGTCAGCGTCAAAGCCGAAGTGGAGGCGTTGTTCGATTTCGCCCTTGATAAATATAATCGGGTGGACACGGTGATCGCCAACGCCGGCATTGTGCACACAGCGGACATTCTCGAATTGGAAGAGTCGGATTTCGATCGAGTTATCGCGGTCAACTTGAAAGGTGTTTTCCTGACCGGTCAAATTGCGGCGCAACGCATGATTAAACAGCAACCCGACGCCGACGGTTCGCGCGGCACTATCATTAACATGTCGTCGTTGAATGGAGTGCTGGCGATTCCCGCCATCGCACCTTATGTGATCGCCAAGGGAGGCGTTAATCAGTGGACAAAATGCCTGGGCATTCGCATGGCAAGCGAAGGGGTGCGGGTGAACGGCATCGGCCCCGGATCGATCAACACCGAAATGTTTCGCAGCATTGCGGACAATCCGCAAAAAATGAAAGAGGTCATGTCGCGCACGCCCATGCAGCGTCCCGGCGAACCCGATGAAGTCGCCAAAGTGGCGGTATTCCTCGCCAGCCACTACTCCAGTTATATGACCGGCGAAACCGTGTATGCCGACGGCGGCCGGCAAGGGTTGAACTATGTGGTGCCGGTGAAAGAGGAGTTGTGAAAAATTAACGCATGAGCGCAGAATTTGAACACCTTCAGGCTATCAGAGACGGCGTGTGTGCGTTGTGCGCCGATTTTGATGAACAATATTGGCTGGAGTTGGATGGGCGGCGCGGCTACCCCACCGAGTTTGTTCGGGCATTGACCGAAGCGGGTTATTTATCGGTATTAATACCGGAGCAATACGGCGGTTCGGGGTTGGGACTACGGGAGGCTTGCGTCATATTGGAGGAGATTAGTTTTTGCGGCGGCCATGCGGGTGCCTGCCACGCGCAAATGTACGTCATGGGCTCGGTGTTGCGGCACGGCTCCGCGGCGCAAAAGCAGCGTTATCTGCCGGCCATCGCCCGCGGCGAGTTGCGCTTGCAAAGTTTCGGCGTCACCGAGCCGAATACCGGCACCGACACCACCAGCCTGAAAACGGTCGCCAAAAAACAAGATGATCGCTATGTGGTCAATGGCCAGAAAGTCTGGATAAGCCGAGTGCAGCATTCCGACTTGATGCTGTTGCTGGCGCGCACCACGCCAGTGGACAAAGTCGCCAAAAAAACCGACGGGCTGTCCACTTTTATCGTTGACTTAAATCAAGCCATCGGCAATGGCCTGACGGTCAAGCCCATTGATTCGATGATCAATCACCATAGTTGCGAATTGTTTTTTGATAATCTGGAGATTCCAGCGCAGAACTTGCTGGGCGAAGAAAACAACGGTTTCAGGGTAATTCTCGACAGCATGAATGCAGAACGAATTTTGATTGCCGCCGAGTGCATTGGCGACGGCAGATTCTTCATCAACAAAGCCTGCCGCTACGCCAAAGATCGAAAAATTTTCAACCGCCCCATCGGCCAAAACCAAGGCGTGCAATTCCCCATTGCCCGATGTCATGTTGATATCGAAGCGGCCACTCTCATGGTCAAGCGCGCGGCGCGCTTGTTTGACCAAAATGAAAAATGCGGCGCGCACGCCAATATGTCAAAAATGCTGGCCTCGGAAGCCAGTTGGCAGGCCGCGGATATGTGCATGGAGGTGCACGGCGGCTTTGCCTTTGCCCGCGAATATCATATCGAGCGCAAATTCCGCGAAACCCGCCTATATCGCAGCGCGCCGATCTCGACCAATTTCATTCTCAGCTATGTCGCCGAGCATGTGTTGGGGCTGCCGCGCAGTTATTGATGAAACCCCTTGAGGGCATTTTGGTGGTTGCCATCGAGCAGGCCGTGGCCGCGCCGGTTTGCAGCGCGAGGCTGTGCGAAGCGGGCGCCCGGGTAATCAAGATTGAACGGGAAACCGGCGATTTTGCCCGCGGTTATGACGATGTCGCCGGCGGCGACTGCGCCTATTTTCTCTGGATCAACTGCGGCAAGGAGTCTTTGGTTCTGGATTTTAAAAACCAGGATGATGCGGCATTGCTGCATCGCATTTTAGAACAAGCCGATGTGCTGATTCAGAACCTAGCGCCGGGCGCGTTGCGGCGCTCAGGGTTTGGCAGCGAAACCCTGCGCGAAAAATATCCGCAACTCATCACCTGCGACATCAGCGGTTATGGCGGCAATGAAGCGGTTGCCAAAATGAAAGCCTATGACTTTCTGGTGCAGGCCGAAAGCGGGTTGGTCAGTATCAGCGGCGGGATCAATGAATTGGGGCGCGTGGGCGTGTCCATCTGCGATATTAGCGCCGGAATGAATGCCCACGCCGGCATCCTGGAAGCATTGCTGAGCCGACAGAAAACCGGCGTCGGCCTGGGTATAGAAGTATCATTATTCGGCAGCGCGGCGGACTGGATGACCGTGCCATTGCTGCACAACGATTATGGCGGAAAAGCACCCGGCCGCGCCGGCTTGCACCATCCGTCCATCGCGCCGTATGGCGGGTATACATGCGCGGACGACCAGACCGTGATCATTGCCATTCAAAATGAAAAGGAATGGGCGCGGTTTTGCAAACAGGTTCTTGAGCAACCCGAGGTCGCACAAGATCCTCGATTCAACAGCAATAAAAACCGGGTTAAAAACCGGCCGGCTATGGATGAAATCATACTTGCCGTGATCAACTCGCTGATTCGCAGTGACGCGGTGCAGCGATTGGAAATCGCGGATATCGCTTTTGGTTCGGTAAACAGCATAATGGATTTATCCCGTCATCCGGCGTTGCAAAGAAGAACCGGCCTGTCTTCCACAGGAAAACCCATTGAATTTCCGGCCCGCCCTATTCAAAAAAATCCGGGTGTTCGCGATGATTCACCCGCCAACGCCGTGCCGCGGCTTGGCCAACATTCACACAGTATTCGCGCGGAATTTTGCGGACAATAATCTAAGGTTCAAGATACTTTAAGCGGTGATTTCGGATAGATTTCAGCAGATATTGACACCTATTTTCGTGGCGCATATGGAAGAGAAACTCACACTCTTTCAAAGGAGTCCGGCCTGCGGCGAGAATGACGGGCTGGGGGGCAATGGCGAATCGGAAGGCAACGAGTCCTTTTGAGAGGACAATGGTAAATAATTGTCACGCGAAGCGTGACACAACCGGCGGCTAACGCCGCCACTCTGGATTCCCGCCTGCCGGCGAGAATGACAAATAAGGGTCGTCATTGCCCGGCCCATATTATTATTGGCCGGGCAATCCAGTGGAATATGCCGTCCGGCGTAGCCGGACTCCTTTGCTTTGATGCCGCGCCGTTCGATGCGAGAATGACGGCAAGGCGATGATGCTTGTTGCTTACCGCTAATGTATGAGCGCGTCCCGGCGGCTACGCCACTCTGGATTCCCGCCTGCCGGCGAGAATGACGGCCGAGAGGGCGGCGCTAAAACACCGCTGGAAAGGAACAAAACGGGCAATGAATTAGTCAACACATACGCTCGCATTGCCCGGCGATGTGTTGTCTGATTTGAGTATACAATCGGCTGGTCGCTGGGCCAGAGATGCCAGTGATTTGTGCGACTTTGCAAGCCTCGATATCAAGGCAAAACAGCCGTGGAATCGCCCTGAATTTATTCTCCGAAATTCGGCAACGAATGACATGCTTGTTTTTCATTTATAGAACAATTGGTTATGACCATTTCACTATACCTTAAAGTATCTTGAACCTAATCTAAATATCAGCCAATGAACCCGCATACCGAACTCACGCTGGACGAAGAAATCCTGAGCCGATGGATTGGCAGGCGCGAGCAGAGAACAGACCGGATAGCGGCAAAACCGGCGAATTTTTTGCGGGCGACTCTGCATCAATATACCAGCGCGCCGGACACCGACGCGCCAGGCGTGGAACGCGCCGCGCGCAACTATCGGGAAGGGGGTTTTCTGCCGCCGGGTTGGCATTGGCTGTATTTTCTTGAGGCGCCGCCGATGGATCAATTAGGCCGGGATGGCCATGCGGCGCTCGGCGGTTTCCTGCCGCCGGTAGCCTTGCCAAAAAGAATGTGGGCCGGGGCGCGGCTACAATTTCATGCGCCTATCGTCATCGGCGAGGAGTTAACCAAGACCTCCGTGATCAAAAGCGTGGCGCTAAAATCCGGGCGCAGCGGTGAGTTGTGTTTTGTTACAGTGAACCATCAATTTTTTTCCGGTTCGGTTTTGAAGTTGGAAGAAGACCACGACATCGTCTATCGGGGAGCATCAAGCACAAGTCATCAAGCCGACAATCAGGCCAACAATCAGGCCGACACACCCCATCCAACCCCGCTCGACGCTGATATATCCGTTGTTATCAAACCCACCACAACGTTACTTTTTCGCTATTCAGCGCTCACTTTCAATGGCCATCGCATTCACTACGATCTCGATTTTTGCAAGCATATTGAAGGCTACCCCGGGTTGGTGGTGCATGCGCCGTTGACCGCCACTCTCATGCTTGAGTTGGCCAGGAACTATTATTTCGAGCGCATCGCACAACATGATTTTCGCGCGTTTAATGTAACCGCGGTCAGTCCATTGTTCCACGACAGGCCGTTCACACTGCACTTAAAAGAGCGATCAGAACCAGGTCAGGCGTGTGTGCTTTGGGCCGCGAATCCTGATGGCAGCCTGGCACTGAGCGCAACCTTGAGGCTGCCTTAGTACGAGGTTGGCAGATGCCTGTGCTTAAAGGATTACGCCGTGATTGCGCGCTACTTCATTCCGGTCATAAAGTTATTGTAAAGCTGTCGCGCGTTCATCAGGATTTGCGCCATGCTCGCATCGGCGTCCGCTTTGGTATCCGCTAATCCAGTCGCTCCAAGCGCATTTTCCAGCGCCCGCTTATAAGCCGGGATTGCTCCCCAGTTCTCCACTGTATCCGGTTCCAGTTCAACATGATATTGCATCGACCAGGCTTGGTCGCCGACCCGCATGGCCTGCACCCGACAATCATCCGAAGATGCCAACACCGTGGTGTTTTCCGGGGGTTGGGCAACGCACACCGAATGCCACTGCAAGCACTTTTGCACCTTCGGCATATTCCTGAAAATCGGGTCAGCCACCCCGGCCTCGGTTAGTTGCACGTTCATCACGCCAATTTCCGCTGGATTTTGTGGCCCGCAAGTGCCGCCTAATGCGTCCGCCAACAACTGGTGGCCTAAGCACACGCCAAGATAGGGCTTGCCGATTTGGTTTATCCAGCGTCGAATCGCCTGTTTTTCCGCAACCAGCCAAGGGTTTTCCTCGACCTCCCACACATCCATCGGGCCGCCCATGACCCAGAGCGCATCATAGTCATCAAAAACCGGAATCGGTTCGCCTTGGTCAAGCTCAACGGCATCCCACTGAATGCCGTCCTCCGCCAGGAATTTTCGAAATATCCCTGGATGTTCACATTCAATATGTTTGAAAACAAGTATTCGCATGTCTAAGCGCAGATAAGGTTACTGAAGTGTGACGCATACCCCGAGCGGAAAGCCATAACGCCTGTATTTGCGCTCATCGAATAGCCATGAAAATAATCCGGGACAGCCGACCGGGGAAATGGTGGGGCGTACAGGATTCGAACCTGTGACCACCTGATTAAAAGTCAGATGCTCTACCAACTGAGCTAACGCCCCAACAGGCGCCCGTGAAATCATGCCATGAAATCATGCCGTGAAATTACCATTGGCGGGAAAACGCGGCCCGGGAAAATTGACATGAGAAAATTGACACGAGAAAAGCGGGCGGGATTATCCGGTGATGACTGATTCGTGTCAAACCCTATCTCATCGCAGTATTTGAAATCAGCCCAAAAAACCAATGCGGTCGTGAAAACTTCGTCAGTGGCGCTACTGCTCTATCGTTTGTTCAATGCGCCTCAACCGGGTTTGCGCCGGGACCGTAACCCGATGCCCGGGGAAACGCGCCAGAATATCTCGAAAAGTATCTGCCGCTTTTGCATAAGCACCAATGTCATACTGGATATAACCCACTTTTAGCAACGCTTCCGCAACCCGCTGGCTGTCTGGATATTTACTGACCACGGTCTTAAAACCATTCAGCGCCTGTTCAAACTCGCGGTTCACATAGCGGGCTTCAGACATCCAATAGTAGGCATCATCCGCTAACGGGCTGTACGGCCAGGTATCGGCCATTTGCTGAAATTGGATAATCGCGTCTTCATACCGGCTTTGTTTTAGCAACTCAAAGGCCTGCTCATAGGCGAGTTCATCAGCTTGCTGTTGCGGCAACGCGATTGTGGGCGGTTCGGCTGCGCCAAGCGTTGACGAGCCATTCGCGGGCAGCGTATTCTGGGGGGCTATGGCAATTTGGTCAGCAGACGAATTTGCCGGAGTGCTTGAAGCAGTGTCATTGCCGCTAACCACCACGACCTGGCTTACCCTATCGCCATTGGCGCTTGCGCCATTGATTCTTGCCCCACTGATTCCTTCCTCACTAATACTTTCTCTGGTAACGCTTTCTCTGGTAACACTTTCTCTGGCGCCTTGCTGATTATTTTGCCGACCGATTTGATTAACACTGTCGTCACTCAGGGCACCCGCTAATTGCGGATTCAGCACTTGCTGATTTCTCTCAATGCTGACCATTCGACGTTCCAGATTCTCAAATAAATCTTGCTGGCGACGCTTTGCGTTTTCGGTTTCAAACTGGATTTCTTCAATGGAGTTTCGCAACTGCTTGAGCTCTTCTCTAATGCCAGCCAAATCGAAAAGTGTTGTCAGCATCGCTTGATTCAGCGGTTCAGGTTGCTGAACCGGCTGAACCGGCTGAGCAGGAACCTGAACCTGAACCGGTTGCGCGGGTGCTGGAACCGGTGCAAAGGGAGCCGTTGCTATGCACCCCGCCAAGAGTGCAATAGCCGCCGTCACAACGATTAGCCGAGCGGTTATAGTCCGAGCGTTTATAGTCATTGGCTAAATCAAATATTCAAATAAAAAATACTAAAAATACTATTGTTCCAAGTGCATTATCTCTATCCCGGAATCGAATACAGGCGCACTATCAAGTATACGCCTGACGCGACTAGTAAAGAATCTCTACTCGTCTGTTTAAATTCCAGGCGCTGTCATCGTTGCCCAGGGATACCGGCCTTTCTTCTCCATAAGATATTATCTGGATACGGTCTGCGCCAAGACCGACTGCCTGCATCAAGGTAAATACCGCTTTGGCGCGGTTTTCTCCCAATGCCAAATTATATTCCCGAGTGCCGCGCTCGTCGGCATGGCCCTCAAGAATGATCCCAACCCCGGACACCGTATTCAGGTATTGTGCATGAGCCTGGATAATCGCCTCGCTTTCCGGGGTTAAATTGCTGCTATCGAATTCAAAATAAATCACCCGGTAATTCAGCAGGCTGGCGTCGCCATCGCCGTCGATACTGTCTGCACTGTCCAGCCCGGAAATGCTCAATGAACTGCCGTCATCCAACCCTGATGTGCTGATGTCATCGGCCTCCAGTTCACTGCCGGCCAGTCCGCCAACGGATTCAACCACGATATCGTCATCCACTGCTTTGTACCCGCCACAAGCGGCGAGGGCGAAACCGACAACTAAAATAATAAAATATGATGAAACATTACGCATAATAAAATCCTCTACAGTTTAAGGTTAAATGGCGACCAGGCTGGCTCCATGACCGAGCCGCCCTGAAATTTCAGGGTTTGTTGGACTTGGCCATTTATCGAAACGGTCGCAAGCACATTGTGTCCGTCTTGTTGAGTCGCATACATTATCATGTCCCCATTGGGGGCAAAAGTGGGCGACTCGTCGTGACGGGAGCGAGACAGTTCCCGAACCATTCGATCTTTAGTCGAGTATATCCCAACTTTATCGCCATTGCCTTGATTGGTGATCAAGACAATGGTACGACCGTCCGGCGAGAAAGACGCGCCGGCATTGTAACTGCCGGAGAAAGTCAGTCTTTTGGCGGGCCCGCCGGCTGCGGAAATTTGATAAATCTGCGCCTTGCCCGACCTGCCAGAGGTAAAAATAAGGGAGCTGCCATCCGGCGACCATGATGGCTCGGTATCAATCGCGGTATGGCGGGTCAATCGGCGCAAGTTTGAGGTGGCAAGATCGAATATGTAAATTTCCGGGTTGCCGTCCTTGGACAAGGTTAAAGCGAGCTTTTTGCCGTCCGGAGACCAGGCTGGCGCGCTGTTCAATCCCGGAAATTCGGCCACGCGGATACGCTTTTCGGTGCTGAGATCCTGGATGAACACCATTGAGCGTTTTTTCTCAAACGACACATAAGCCAGACGGCGGCCATCGGGAGACCAGGCCGGGGACAATATGGGTTGGCGTGATTCAAGAATGGTTTTCGGGCCCCATCCATCGGCGTCGGCAACGCGCAATAAATAGTGCTGCTCAGGCTCCTTCCCTTGCACCGTGATGTACGCAATCTTGGTATCAAAAGCGCCTGCTGTTCCGGTCAGATTTTGGTAAATAATATCGCTAATGACATGCGCGGCTTTGCGCAATTTATTCGCCGGAACGACAAACTTCTGTTTGACCAGTTCTTTTTCCCGATACACATCGATCAGGCGAAAGCGAATCTCGTATTGTGAATTTCCAAGATTAATGACTTTGCCGACCACCAGCGCTTCGGATTTAATCAGCCGCCAGTCCTTGAATTGCACCGATTTGAAATCATGAGGGGCGCTTCGAAAATTTGCACGCGGGATGGTTTCGAACCGACCGCTAAAACCCAGATCCGCATCGATGACATCTGCGGGTTGTTGCTCATTTGGACTGACTCCTACCATGGCGAATGGGACAATCGAAATGGGCAGTCCGGCAACTTTGCCTTCATTAATGACGATAGTCAGCACGGCGTAAGCTGGCGTTGCGCAGGCCAACAAACCGACGCAAAGGCTTGAAAATAATAATTGTTTTAATTGGGTCAGCATTTCAATCATTGTCGGGATTAAATTCCAGATCGAGAACTTTTATATATTTATAAAACTCAGGTTGCGGTGGAAACGGCAACGGAGAAGCTTTTTTGACGGCAGTTTCCGCGGATTGATCAAAAAATGAATTCCCACTGGGTTTTACCACATCTGCCGATAACACGTCACCATCTCGTGAAAGATGCACTCTAATTGTCGCTATTAGTCCGCCGATACTGTTTGAGGGTCTTACCCAATTACGTTTAAATTTTTCCTTAATCCTGTCGCCTAACGCGCTCATTGCGGTAGCGGCATCGATTTTCGTTTGCGCCTGTCGTCGCAATTCGCTTTCCTCTTCGAGTTTATTTTTAAGTTCCTGTTCGCGTTTATGTTTTTCTTCAGCGCTTTTTTTCTTCAGCGCTTCTTCTGTGCGCTTTTTCTCAATTTCTTTGCGCTTTTTCTCCGCCTCCAGTTTTTTCGCTACTTCCTTTCGTTTCCTCTCTTCCTCCAGTTTTTTCGCTACTTCCTTTCGTTTCCTCTCTTCCTCCAGTTTTTTCGCTACGGCCTTTCGTTTCTGCTCTTCTTCCAGTTTTTTCTTTCTTTCCGCATCCTTTCGTTTCTTCTCCGCTTCGGCTGCTTTCTTTTTCTCCGCAATCTCTTCCAGCCTTTTCTGTTCCGCCCGTTTCCTTTGCGCTTCCAATTCTTGTTGTTTTTTCGTTTCTTCCTGGTTCTTGATTTTTAATTCCTCGAGTTTCTTTTTTTCTTGTTGTCGTTTAATTTTCAACTCTTCCAGATTTTTTGCGAGTTGCTGTTGCTCTTCAATTTTCTTTTTCTGCGCCTCAACCTGCTGTTGAATTTCTTCTGCGCTGATCACGCGAGCCTGAATCGGTGTCACAGAACCATGTTCAATTTTATTTTCCGAAAATGGCCACCACCATCCGGCAAAAAGCGTTGCCAGCAAGGTGCCGTGGATGACAATGGTAAGCAGCGCTGATTTTGTAAATAACGCAATTCGCCTTAATCTCGCTTTCATTCCTGTCATCTAATACACTTTCAAGATTCTGGCGGAGCAGTCACTAATCCAATAGATTCCACCCCGGCGCGCTGCAACAACACCATTGCCCGCACCACCAAGGCATAATCCGCCTTGCCATCGCCTCTGACCACAAATGGCAGCTGCGGGTTGCGTTGCAATACTGCTCTGGCTTTAAGTTCAATTTCTCTGTCGGATGCAATTTCATTTTCTGCATCATTGAGATAGTAATTCCCATTCACATCAACGGTAACCACAAACGGCTCTTCATTGGCAGCTGCCATCGGCTCAGCCGCGGCTTTTGGCAAATCAACTTTCACGCCGGTACTCAGCAAGGGCGCAGTGATCATAAAAATAATCAGCAGCACCAACATCACGTCGATATACGGCACCACATTAATTTCGGCCATTAATTTCTTCTTGCGGCCGTATCGGCCTTGATGCATTCGGCTTTGACTCATTCAGCATGACCCCCGAGGTTCTGACGACTGACAATACTCAAAAACTCTTCCATGAAAATTTCGTAGCGACCATTTAATCGTTCAGCGGTATTGGCAAACTTGTTATAGGCAATGACCGCAGGGATGGCGGCAAACAACCCCATGGCGGTCGCAATCAACGCTTCCGCAATGCCCGGCGCCACGGTGGCAATGGTCACCGTTTGCATGCTTCCCAACGATTGAAATGAATTCATGATTCCCCACACTGTTCCAAACAACCCGACATAAGGGCTGGTTGACCCGACTGTGGCCAGAAAAGATAAATGGGATTCAAGATTGACGATTTCCCGGCTTAACGCCACCCGCATGGAGCGATGCACGCCTTCCACCATATGCGAACGATCGACATTTTGTTTTTGCGCCAGGCGGTTGAATTCCCCGAACCCAGCCAAAAATATATTGACTATTCCTTCGGCTTCCCGCTCCCCGTTCCACTCGCGGTAAATGGTCGTCATTTCGCCGCCCGACCAAAATTGATCTTCAAACTGGTCGGCGACCTTGGACCAGCGCTTGAAGGTAGCGCGCTTGCGATCAATCATGTACCAGGAGATGATTGAAGCCAGTAATAATAGCACCATCACCAGTTGCACCGGGATGCTGGCGTTAGCGATTAAGTGAATAATGGACTGGTCGGCGGAGATTGCGCTTTCTATGGGCATTGAACGAATGGATTAAGCAAAGGTATCATTGTGGTTTATTTTCCTGTGGTTTATTTTCCTGTGGTTTATTTTCTTGCCATGAACGTACGCTGAATAATAGAACAACACATCTTAGTATAACGCTATTGATCATCCGGCAATAACTGCTGCTGACGAGTGGCCACATCGCTTGGCATGGCCAGCCCTAAATGCCGCCACGCCGACTTGGTGGCGACTCGTCCTCTCGAGGTGCGCATCAAATATCCTTGTTGGATCAAGTAAGGCTCCACGACATCTTCGAGGGTGCCTCTCTCTTCCCCAATCGCCGCCGCAATACTGTCAATTCCCACCGGGCCGCCGTCAAATTTTTGCATGATTGCCAACAGCAAGTTGCGGTCGAGCAAGTCCAGACCGAATTTATCGACTTCAAGCATATCCAGCGCGGCATTGGCGATGGCTTCGGTTAATTTCCCATCGCCTTTAACCTGAGTGTAATCCCGAACCCGGCGCAACAGGCGATTGGCGACTCGCGGCGTCCCCCGTGATCGGGTTGCGATAGCGCGCACCCCGGCATCTGCAAAGGGAATATCGAGCAACTTAGCCGAGCGCTCGACAATCCGGGACAGTTCTTCAACCGAATAAAACTGCAGCCGTTGCACGATGCCAAACCGGTCGCGCAACGGCGAGGTCAGCAGCCCAGCGCGGGTGGTCGCGCCGACCAAGGTGAACGGCGGCAAGTTTAATTTTATCGAGCGCGCGGCTGGCCCCTCGCCGATCATGATATCCAGGCGATAGTCTTCCAGCGCCGGATACAGAATCTCCTCGATGGCTGGGTTCAGCCGATGAATCTCATCGATAAACAGCACATCGCCGGATTCAAGGTTGGTCAACATTGCGGCAAGATCTCCGGCCTTTTCAAGCACCGGCCCCGAAGTTTGACGCAGCTTGGCACCCATTTCCGTAGCAAGAATATAAGCCAAAGTCGTTTTGCCTAGCCCCGGGGGACCAAACACCAGAACATGATCCAGCGCCTCGTTGCGCTGCCGCGCCGCCTGAATAAATATGTTCAGTTGCGCCTTGGCGTTGGCTTGTCCGACAAATTCATCCATCCGGCCGGGCCGCAAACTGCGATCAAGCATCCGCTCCTGAGAGGAATCCTGTTGATCGTCCGCCGCCAATAATGGATTTTCCGCTGGGTTGGTTTCGTTCGTCGCCTGGTTCATTGCCTGGTTCATCGCTTGGTTCATTGCCTGATTCATCGCTTGGCTAAATATTGCAGCGCATTTCGGATTAGATCATCTCGTTGCCGGTTTTGCTGTTTCACGGCGTTGACCGCGCGATTGGCTTCGGCGGCTTTATAGCCAAGCGCCATCAAGGCGCCAATGGCGTCCTGCACCGGATTATCCGGCGCTGCCGCATGCTCGGTCGCTGCGCCTGATACGGCATCATATTCCTGAGCATACGCCTGAGCGTCGATTCGGTCGCGCAGGTCGATAATCATGCGCTCGGCTGTTTTGTTGCCAATTCCCGGCACCCGAGTCAAGGCAGCCGCATCCTCAAGATGAATGCAATGGATGAATTCGCGCGGACTGAAAGTGGACAGAATCGCCAGCGCCACGCGCGCGCCCACGCCATTAATCTTCAGCAAACTGCGGAACAACTGCCGTTGTCCCTGATCGGAAAACCCATACAACAACTGCGCGTCTTCGCGAACAATCAGATGAACATATAACGCCACCTCGCTCTGCTCGTCGGGCAACGCATAAAATGTGGACATCGGCGCTTCCAACTCATAGCCCACGCCATTGACCTCCACCAATAAAATCGGCGGCTGTTTGTGCAGCAACAAGCCGCGCAAAAAACCGATCACGCAACGCCTCCGCCTATCATGAAGTCGTCATGCGGAAAATCGTGCCGCAGACATCGGTTATGAATAGAACCATGTCGAATGAAAAAAATTGCAATCATAATGCTTTTGCCAACTTTTGTTGCCCCTGCGCGGTGTGAATATGACAGATCGCGCAGGCCAAGGCATCGGCTTCGTCCTCGGACGGCATGGCGGTCAAGCCCAACAGCGCGCGAATCATATGCTGCACCTGCTCTTTTTTTGCATTGCCGGAACCCACGACCGCGCGCTTGATCTGCAGCGCGCTGTATTCATGCACCGGGCGTTGGGCGTTGACCGCAGAACAGATTGCGCCGCCTCGAGCCTGACCGAGGATCAGGGCGGATTTCGCATTATTGGAAATAAAGACTTGTTCCACCGCCACCGCATCGGGATTAAATTCGGCGATAATAGATTGCACGCCCTGGTATATGGTTGCGAGGCGCAGCGGCAACGGCTCGCTGCCCATGCGGATGCGTTTATAGGCGATGGCACGCAGCCCGTCCGCCGTGGCTTCAACCACGCCCAGGCCGGTGTTGCGCGAGCCCGGGTCGATTCCCAGCACCCGCATTATTGAGCCCCTGCAAAACTGGCGTTGGTGAACACGTCTTGGACATCGTCAAGCTCTTGCAGGGCATCAATCAGTTTCATGACCATTTCGGCGTCGTCTCCGGCCACTTCTGTTTCCGTCGACGGCCGTTGAATTAATTCCGAAATTTCCGCGTGCAACCCGGCGTCCTGGATTGCCTTATGCACCGCGTGGAAACTTTCCGGCGCGGTGACGACCTCTATCATATCGCCCTCAGATTCAACATCTTGCGCGCCCGCGGCCAAGGCGATGTCCATAACTTGCTCCTCGTCTTCGCCGTGAGCAAACACAATTGAGCCAATTTTTTCAAACAGATAAGCCACACAACCCTCCGTGCCGAGATTGCCGCCATGCTTGGCGAAGGCATGGCGGACTTCGCTCACCGTCCGGTTCTTGTTATCCGTGGCGCACTCAACCAAAACCGCCACACCTTTTGGGCCATACCCTTCATAGCGAATCTCAATAATATCATCGCCGGCCAACGCGCCCGCGCCGCGCTTGACTGCGCGGTCAATCGTGTCCCGGGTCATATTCGCGCTCAGCGCTTTGTCAATGGCGCTGCGCAGACGCGGGTTTGCGTCCGCATCGCCGCCTCCAATTCGCGCCGAGACGGTGATTTCCTTAATCAGTTTAGTGAATGCCTTGCCGCGCTTGGCGTCCTGCGCGGCCTTGCGGAATTTTATGTTGGCCCATTTGCTATGACCGGACATTTGCGCCCCTGATTAATTTTTGATGTCGCATGACTGATAAGAAAACTCGGTGGCAATCATACCATTTGCGACGGCGATTGCGGTGGCATGCTTTCTGACTAATTGCTGTTGTCTTCGATTATTTTATCCGCCATATCATTCAAAATATCGTCAAGTTGTTGTGCATCCAATGCGTTCAACATAATTCGTCCGCCACGTCGATTTAGCATTTTCATTAGTTCACGGAAATTTTTTCTTACATATATGCTTGGGGACTTATCCTCTGCCTTGTCATCCTCACTACGTTCATCAAGCGACTTGCCGAGCAATCGCACCACGCCGCTAAATATTTCGTTGCTCATACTCATTGAAGAACGTTCGAGCAAACTCGCTCGAACATCAGAATCTCGCAACAAGATGTTCAGCGTTTTTTTAAGTCGTAGTCATGACAACGGGAGGCAATGTAACCCATCCACCACAGACGGGAAACTGCGTTATCCCGGATCAACCCGCGAACTCCAGAAACAAAATAATGCGACTGAATATATTTGACCGCCTTGTCGTCATCGCTCGGGATTTTGTTCCAACGATTAGAGGTATATTGCTTGGCTAACTCACTCTGGTGGGTTGCGTAAGTCCAGATGCGTTCTTCTGCGGCTTGTTGTGGCGTTAAAAACTTAAAAGCATCGTAGACAACGATTACATTTTTTGAGTCATCGCTGTCTGCGCAGTTTGAGTTCAGAACTTCAAAGCACGAAAAGTCGGCTGACGCAGCAACCGACATTTGCCCATTTACATCTTTAACTTGTGCAGGTGCATTATTGTATTCACCGCGATACCAAGGAAGGTTGCCCTTGATATTCGTTTTTAATACATCAACCGTATTCTGATAAAAAAATCTTGTTTGCTGTATGTTAGGCATTTGATTCTGTTTTCGGCAAAATATATTCAAGTGGGTTGCGAAGCAGTTCTTGCGCTAAATTAAAAGGTTCGGATGATTCCAGATTTTTGCCTAGCCCGCCTATTTTATATTCAATGGCACGATACCATTTTGTGTTTTTGCTACTATCGTTTTCATCCTCTTTCATTTGTCGCAACACTTCAACAACAACGGGAAAATAGACAAACATCGCAAGTGGTCGCTTATCGCTCGCCTGTCGCATTTTCTCAAGACGATTCTTGTCTTGTTGGTGCATTTGGATTTTGACTTTATCTCCGCTGGTATCCACCGCATACATACCCCGGGTGATATTCTCGTTTGCGACAATATCAAACACCGTTGCTAGTGGTGCTACCAATTCCGTATCCCAATAATAAATTTCTGTGTCGGTGGCGGCTAATACATCGCCCGGAAATAAATCAAACGAAGCCCCTTCTTTAAATTCCTCGTGAAAGTTTTTGCTTGAATAATTTTTCACGCATTCTTTGCAAATAACAAAAGCATTAACTTCAACTTGTCCATAAAGATCGCCTTTGTTTAGCACGAACTCCCCGGAATTGCTATTAGTTCCAAATATGCGACGCACAAAAGTTATCGGGCAGTATATTTCCAAAGAATAAATCGCTTTATCTTCTTCCAGCAACTTGGTGATTGCCTCTTCATTGATCGTAAAACGAACCGACAACATCGGCGCATTTTCTTTTACCGAAAACTGCCGAGTTACCTGAAATGATCGCTTGACGTAATCACCGGGAATGCTTCGCAAAACCGGATGTGGAAAAGTTTTATTTGGTAGTAGCTTCATCGCTCAACTTTTTCGTGTCTGTTGCAGATGCTTTGACAGCAATTGAATCGTTCACGATGTCGTTTAATGTAACATTTATCAACTCACGCTTGTTAGCTTCCACATCAACAGAGGTAGAGTCGCTGTTGTTCGCATCAATGGAAATATTTTCTGTGTTACCGTCATCACCCATAATGGCAAGCGTAATATCAATCTTGCCACTTTTCATCGGCGTGAAATGCACAGTTTTCTTTTTTGGGTTGGTGGCATCGGAAACAATACGCACATCTTTCAATCCCACTATCGGTTTAGAACCCCGTGTGCCAGTGCCACCAGCACCACCACCTTCGCCCGGACCATCGCCAGGCTGGTTCCCACCACCACCATTGCCTTCCCCCGAACCGCCATCATCTCCATCTTCGTCATCTGCTTTTTCAGCCTTGGGTTTAACGCGCTTTAACGGCTTCGGAGAATATATAGGTCGACCTTCAATATCTCTTTCACCATCATCATCAGAGATAGTTTCCGGGGAATCAATGTCAGGAAAGAATTCGCCTAACTCATCTATCGAGGTTGTTTCAGTTTCTTCCGGTTTAGTATATTCATTCACACATTCTCTTACCCAATCGACAAGCTCTTTCAGTGCTCTTTTACATTTTTTTTGATCCTTCTCCATCGCTCGTTCTGGCTCAAAGGCATCGTGTGTCGGGTTTTCCATTGCGCGCAACAAGCAATTTCCTTTTTCGCTATCGCACATAAAAACTGCGACAAAATCCGCGCATCCTGTCCATCGTACAGTACCTCCTTGCCTGTCGCTAATCAACATTCCGGTGTTTCGAAGCAATGCTACGCGATTGGGTAATTCTTTTTCCTTCAATATCCACATCTTGCAATGTCCCAAATTAGGAAGCTCCGCATCTTTTTTATGCCCCGCCGATTTCATTGTCTGGTAATAGTGTAGTGACATTTTAACTTTTTCGTTATCACCACTTTGTAGATCTATGACTTTTTGAAAGCACTCTTCCAAAGTGGTTTTTTCAATCGTTTCAGTCTCACCATTTTCATCGCGAATTCGCACTTTTAATTTTTCTTGGTCAATCGCACAGAAATAATTTGATACCACTGTGGCGGTGATGGTGTGTTGCCAACCTTTGTCGTCAATAAATCCGGGAATGAACACCACGGTGCCTTGCTCTTCCGGTCGCAAAAATTCTGGGATGTTATCGACCAATGGCTTGCACCCATTGATTTCACCCCAAAACCCGGTACCCTGCGTGTATTCGCGGTCGTCATTCATTGAGTGCGATTTCAGGATTGATTTTCCTTGTGCACGGTAAACATTTTCACCGTTTTCTTTGTACAGTGTTGAATAAAAGACAGTGCGTAGCCGAGATACCGTAAACGGTGCACTTTTCCCAATACCGAAAGAACCTCCTGCTGTTGGGTCACGTTTATCGGTTATGCCCTCTCCTTTGGTGATTGCATGCCACGGCCCTTCGCGGTTCTCATAATCGCCACCTAGTCCGGTCGTTCCAGAGTCCGAGACTTTGAGACATGAAATGGCTTTACTATTTGGCAATAATACTTGTGCGGCCTTTTTAAATAATTCTATCTCTTTTTCATCGTTAGCTTTATTTTTGCTTTCTTTGTGACACTGTTTAAGGATGTCGAACAATGTACCTGCATTGGGAAACTGGTCGCGCTTAATTTTTATAAACTCAAACTGAACAGTGACTTGTTCAGCATCGATTGCAGCGTCCAGTGAATTTTGAATGACTTCGCGTGCCAATCCTTCAAATGACGCTCCGGCAAATATCTCAATCCCGGCATTATTGGAACCAGCGTCAGTCCCACCACCGCTCGGCGGAAAATACCAATCAATACTCATGCTGCACGCCTCTCTCGACAAAACGATTCGGAATTATAAAACTGCAAACACGCCGATGCCAACTGTTCAGCGACCGGTAATGATACAGCATTACCGATTTGTTGATAGCGTTTACTGGAAGCAACTTCGCCAGGGAAATGAAAATTTTCAAACCCTTGTAACTTGGCGCATTCATCCACGCTGAGGCGACGGATTCCCCAGCGGTCTTTAATGAAAGGAACATTGTGTCCGCCACCGCCCATATTCGCAGTCAATGTCGGGCATTTAGACGAATACTCGCGCACGTAATAACGCCGCAGTTGGTAAATGCTTTTGGCATTGCTCTGCTCGATTTTTTCGGCGATAGTTTTGTAGTAACGATTGTCGGGTGGCAAATAATCGCTTGCAGGCGACTTTTTATTGCGCTTTATGAAATCAGAAAGTGGGTGCAACTTGGCGCCTGCTTCAGGAAAAACAAAATCGTTACAGAAAAACGCATCCATGCTTGCGGCAACCATGAATAGGCGCTCTCGCCCTTGTGGCAAGCCGGAGACTTCATCGGTTTTGAGAAGAACACAATTGTTTTTATCAAACCAATAACCGGCAAGTTGTATCTCCGTGATAATCGTTTTCAACCACTTGCCACCGCCACCATTTGCTAAATGCGGAACATTTTCCAACACAAGAATCTTTGGCTTGTTGTCACCAAATTCTTTAATCAAGCGGATAATCTGAAAAAACAGTTTTCCGCGTTCGTCATCAAATCCCTGTTTATAACCCGCATGAGAAAAACTTTGACACGGAAAACCGGCAGTTAGAATATCCACCGGCGATAGTTTGTCTCCATTAACAGATAAATCGCAAACGTCTTTTTCGATCATTTCCGCGCTCGGATAGTTTGCACGAAAAGTGCGTGCGGCGTGTTCATCGTTTTCGTTCGCCCACAGCGTATTAATGCCGGCTTTTTTGAAGCCACCACAAAAACCACCCATGCCAGAAAACAAGCAACCGGCAGTCGGGTTACGATTTTTTGTATGGTTGGGGTTTTTGGGCATATTTTTTGGCATCTCAAGAATTGAATTTTACAGTTATCTGCTGTGTTTTTTGAGGACTTTAGACACGAATAAAGCACAAAGAATCAAAGATCATACAAATGCCTAACCAGTCATTAATCATTTCGCATCATAACCCCGCGGTTTTTTCACCACCAATCCCAATTCGCGTAATTGTTTTTCATCGACCGTGCTGGGTGCTTCGGTCAACAAGCAGGACGCTTTTTGGGTTTTGGGGAAGGCGATGACATCGCGTATGGACCCGACCTCGCACATCAGCGCCACCAATCGATCAATGCCGAAGGCGATGCCGCCATGCGGCGGCGCGCCGAACTTTAAAGCCCGTAGCAAAAATCCGAATTTAGCTTCCGCCTGTGCGGCATCGACGCCTAAAAGCCGCAATACTTGCTGCTGAAGATCGGCCTGATGAATGCGGATTGACCCGCCGCCTAATTCGCTGCCGTTCAATACTAAATCATAAGCCCGGGATAATACCTTGCCCGGATCGGTTTTAAGCAATGCGATATGTTCGGTTCTCGGCGCGGTGAAAGGATGATGCGGCGACTGCCACCGCTGGTCTTGTTCGCTCCATTCCAGCAATGGAAAATCCACCACCCAAACCGGCCTCCAGCCCGGCGCAATCAGATTCAGATCGCGCGCAACCTCGAGGCGCAACGCGCCCAATGCATCATTGACCACGCTGGCTTGGTCCGCGCCGAAAAAAATCAAGTCGCCGGTTGCCGCGCCGGTGCGACTCAGAATTTCCGACAACACATCATCGGGCAAGAATTTCAAAATCGGCGATTGCAGGCCCTCCCGGCCAGCGGGTGCGTCATTGACCTTGATATAAGCGAGGCCGCGGGCCCCATATTGGGCAACAAACGCCGTGTATTGGTCAATCTGCGCTCGAGATAATTTGTTTCCGCCGGGCACATTCAGCGCAGCGACGCGCCCGTTTGCATCATTCGCCGGGCCGGAAAACACTTTGAATTCCACGCCCTTCATTAAATCCGTGATTTCGGTCAGTTCAAGCGAGACTCGCAGATCCGGTCGATCGATGCCGTAGCGAGACCTGGCGTCGGCATAGGTTATGCGGGGAACAGGATTGGGCAGCTCGACCTCCAGAATGGTTTTAAAACAGTACCGAATCATCTGCTCCATCAGGCCGATGATTTCATCTTCATCCATAAATGAGACTTCGATATCCAACTGGGTAAATTCCGGCTGCCGATCGGCCCTTAAATCTTCGTCGCGAAAACACCGCGCAATTTGATAATAGCGTTCAAAACCGGACACCATCAGCAGTTGCTTGAACAACTGCGGCGACTGCGGCAGCGCGAAAAACTGGCCCGGATAGGTGCGGCTCGGCACCAGATAATCGCGCGCGCCTTCGGGGGTGGAACGGGTCAAAATTGGCGTTTCGATATCCACAAACTCGCGTTGATCAAGAAAGCGTCGCAAGGCGGATATGATTTTGTGGCGCATTCGCAACGTGGATTGCATGACCAGTCGGCGCAAATCCAAAAACCGATATTTCAATCGAGTCGCCTCGCCAATTTCATCGTCATCCATCTGAAACGGCAACGGTTCTGAACGACTCAACAAGGTAATGTGGTCGGCGATGACCTCGATTTTTCCGGTTGCCAAGGCATCATTGGCAGTGCCTTCTGGCCGGGCCCGCACCCGGCCGGTCACCGCAAGCACATATTCATTTCTTGATTTATCAGCAATCGCAAAGGGCGCTGGATAATCCGGGTCGGCGACCACCTGAATTCTGCCGGATCGATCGCGCAGATCGATGAAGATGACACCGCCATGGTCGCGGCGATTCAGCACCCATCCCGCCAAAGTCACCGTTTGGTCGATATGCGATTGATTCAGTTGTTCGCAAAGATGAGTTCGCACCGGGCGTTCCTGATCAGAATCGAAATAACCGGGTGAATTCACTCAGCCAACTCAAGTGGCCGCGGATGAGGCGTTTTCCTTACTCTGGGCAGACGAGGTTGGCGCGCTCTGGTCCGACCCGCCATTGTCAGATTTGCCCTTGTCCGACCGGTTGGCGCCAGCCTGCTCATCAGATGAGCCTGGTTTAGATGAGCCTGGTTTAGATGAGCCTGATTCAGATTGACCTGAAGATGCCGACTCAGCGTCTGCAGATTTTTTGTCAGCCGATTTCTGTTTTTTCTGGTCGCCATGCTTAAAATCGGTTTCATACCAGCCGCTACCCTTCAATCGAAATGCGGCGGCTGAAATCAATTTTTTAAGCGATGCTTCATTGCATTGAGGGCAAAAAATCAGGGGTTCATCCGATATTTTCTGTAACACTTCGAGACGATGACCGCAATCACCGCATTGGTACTCGTAAAAAGGCATGGCTTACACTATCGCAAAAATTTCGTGGCGCTAATTATAAAAATTTCGAGGCGAAATTGTAATGCATAAATCCGCTTGCATCACCGAATGAGCCGCCTTATTTCCTGGATTTCAGCACCTTGTCGCGCGCGTCGCCCACCCAATCCAGACCGGATCCCTTGCTTTCAACCGGGCGACCCTCCTTGTCCACACAATGCCGTCCAAATACCACGGCCTCGAACACTGCGCCGTGGCTACGCATCAAGGTATGCTCGAACAGCATGCTTTTGTGGACTTTGGCGCCGCCTTGCAGGTAGCAGCCATGGGAGATCCAGGTTGGTCCTTGAATCTCGCAACCGGCTTCGATTCTTGAATTTGAACCGATATAAACCGGGCCTTCAATCAGCACGTCATCCCAGTCGATGGCCACGTTCAAGCCGGTCCATACTTGCGGCATAACTTCCACGCCCGGCATAGTCATGCCTCGGATCGTGCCGCGCATCAGTTGTTGGTTGGCTTGCCAATAGTCGCTCAAGCGCCCGATATCGACCCACCTGAACGGTAGCTCTATGGCGCCAAACGGCAGGCCTCTGGCCAATAAATCCGGCAGCAAGTCAGTGCCAATATCATACACGACTTGGTTGGGAATCAAATCGATGATCTCCGGTTCAAAAATGTAAATTCCGGTGTTCACCAGTGTGGATTTAGCCTCCTCCACGGTCGGCTTTTCCTGAAACGAGGTTATCGCCCCGGTGTCATCAGCGACCACAACCCCATAATCAACAACCCTTTCTTTGGCTACCCGCTTGACCACAATGCTGGCTTTTGCGCCGGACTGCCAGTGTTTTCGAATCGCGGCGGTTAAGTCCAGGTCGATGATGGTATCGCCGCAGACCACTATAAATGTATCGTCGAAAAACCCCCCGAATTCCTGAATGCGTTTTATTCCCCCAGCCGAGCCTAACGGCTCGCCAAACAACCGCCCCTTCTCTACATGCCCCTCAAAGGAGTACCCAATATTGATGCCCCAGCGCCGACCGTCTCCAAAATAAGTTTCAATGGGTTTGGGCAAATGGCTGACATTGACCATGACATCGCGGAATTCGTGACTCGCCAACTGCTCAATGAGATACTCCATAACCGGTTTTCCGAGCACCGGAATCATCGGTTTGGGCATCTCATAGGTCAGCGGCTGTACTCGGGTTCCTTTCCCCGCTGCCAGGATCATCGCTTTCATTACTCTTTATCCTATCAAAAAAAATTTGGGGCTGTCCTGGATAGCCAACCCATATTGTCTCTAACCCATGGTTTCAATTTATTTAATTGAGACTTTGGGTCGCTGTGGTTAAAACGCCGCTCACACGCCTTCAAAAACAATGGAAAATGACCTCGCGGAACACCATTAAATTTGCGCAATGCCGCTTTGCCTGGCTGCAAAAATTCTCAATGCCATTGATGTGATTGTGCTTGTCGGCAAACATTTTGCTACGGCTATACGCAACGACTTAAATTCAGATACATCCAGCGCATTATAACCGCCAAATGCATCCGAACAAACCACGCTGTCCAGCTTTGCCACATATGAGACAAAATCAGGTCGCCAAGGTGAGTTGCTGATAATACGCCATCGGCATCATTAAATTCAAACTATCGTGTGGTCGGTAATGATTATAGGTCCACTGGTAATGGACCAGTTCCTGGTTGATCGCGGTCACCGTCAACGGCTCTCGGAAGTGAGGCTTCAGCCTCACCAAGCCATTGCCAAAATGGCAGGACTAAAGTCCCGCTTCCGAGATGGGGGTGACCGGACAGGCGGCCTTGAACTCCTTGACCCGCCCTACCATCAAACGCCGCCGGCCTGACCTGCTTTAAGCGCACTAGCCGGGCCAGGTTAACAGTCTCTTATGTGTCTGAGCTCGAACACCACGCTGTCCGGCTTCACCTTGCACCGAATAATCGCAGGGTTTGGCGCCGAGCATCGGCTATGCATCGGCTATGGGCGCCGCGCAACCCCGGCCATCGCGTTTAAGCCAGCCCAATACCGCTTGCCGCCCGCCCCGCGACCGCGCTTGCCTTTGCCTTGTCCACCACAATAACTGTCATCCCCCTCAATCTCGCCGGCCATCAACCCGCCATTGTCATCGTGATGATAAATCAGATCGCGAAGACGGTGAAAATAATAACCGGCGGTCGTCTGGTTAATACCCACTAATGACGCTGCCCTTCTGGCCGTCGTGCTGGCTGCAAATAGATTAATCAATCGATGGGGAAGAATAACGCCACTCCCGCCGTCATTTCCAAGCAGCGCGGCTAACGCCGCGGGGGTTTCACTGGATTATCGGGTCAGGCCCGATAATGGCGGGCCTGAGAGCCGGAATCCAGCCCGCCAACCTAAGCTCGGGACTGAAGCATTTCCACAGCAGGCAAGGTCTTGCCTTCCAGAAATTCTAAGAACGCGCCGCCGCCGGTTGAGATGTAGGATATTCGGTCAGCAAGATCAAATTTCTCTATTGCGGCCAATGTGTCGCCGCCGCCGGCGATTGAAAACGCGCTCGAGTCCGCGATCGCCGCGCCCAATATTGCGGTGCCTTGCGAAAATTGTTCAAATTCAAATACGCCCACCGGGCCGTTCCATACTATGGTGCCCGCGGTGTTCATAATGGACGCATATCGTCTTGCGGTTTGCGGGCCAATATCAAAAATAAAATCATCATCGCCGACCTCGTCCACTGATTTCACTTGCGCGCTCGCGTCTCTGGAAAACTTTTCGCCGACCAGCACATCAGTTGGAATCGGGATTTCAGCGCCTCGACTGCGCGCGGATTCCATTAACGCCCGCGCCTGATCGAGCAACGCTGGCTCATACAAGGATTTTCCAACGCGGTAGCCGGCCGCGGCGATGAAGGTGTTGGCGATGCCACCGCCGGGCACCAATTGATCGACGACGCTTGAAAGCGATTCCAACAGCGTTAATTTGGTGGATACTTTTGCACCGCCGACGATGGCGACAACCGGGTGTTCAGGATGTTCCAGCGCGCGTTCAAGCGCATTTAATTCGGCGCACAAAAGCGGCCCGGCGCATGCAATAGGGGCATACATTCCGACCCCGTGCGTCGAAGCCTGCGCGCGGTGGGCGGTGCCGAACGCGTCCATCACAAACACATCGCAGAGCGACGCGTACTGCCGCGACAGCGCATCGTCATTGTTTTTTTCACCGCGGTTGAAGCGCACATTTTCCAACATCACGACTTCGCCGTCGGCAACGGTCGGCGGATACGCAAGGTAGTCGCCGCATAATTTTACCTCGCAATTTAACTCGCGGCCGAGATACGCCGCCACCGGCGCCAGCGACATCGCGGGGTCAATCTCGCCTTCGCGCGGGCGACCGACATGCGACATCAACATGCACTTCGCGCCAGCGTCGCGGGCGTGGTGGATGGTCGCCATCGCGGCGTCGATGCGGGCGGTGGAAGTGATCGCGCCGTGCGCCATCGGCACATTCAAGTCCAACCGAATCAACACGCGCTTGCCACGCAAGTTGAGCGCGGTCATCGTAGTGATGGCCATGTCGTCGCCCGGCGCGCGGTTAATCGCGCATCAGGGCGCGTTCATTAAGGCCACGGTGGTATCCAACATGCGATTGGAAAAACCCCATTCGTTGTCATACCACGCGCACACCTTGACCAATGTTCCGCCGGTCACTCGGGTCAACCCGGCGTCAACTGTCGAAGATACCGGACTATGGTTGAAATCTATGGACACCAACGGCTGATAGGTGTAGCCCAGAATTTTTCCGTCGGCGCGGTCTTTCAATATCTGATTGATCTCCTCCACCGAAGTCTCGCGCGCCGCCACGAAAGTTAAATCCACGACCGATACATTGATGGTCGGCACGCGAATCGAGAAACCGTCCAGTTTGCCATTGAGTTCGGGCAGCACCAATCCCACTGCCGCGGCCGCGCCGGTTTTAGTGGGAATCATGGAGCTGGTCGCCGATCTCGCGCGGCGCAAATCACTGTGATAGACATCGGTCAGAACCTGATCATTGGTATAGGAATGAATGGTATTCATTAAGCCATGCACCAGGCCGACCGAATCGTTCAGCGTTTTCGCCAGCGGCGCCAGACAATTTGTGGTGCACGAAGCGTTGGAAATCACCGTATCTGAGGCTTTCAATATATCGTGATTGACGCCGTAGACGATGGTGGCATCGACATCCTTGCCGCCCGGAGCAGAAATAATAACTTTCTTTGCGCCGGCGGTTAAATGCGCGCTGGCTTTTTCCTTAGTGGTGAAAAAACCGGTGCTTTCATGCACCACATCAATGCCCAAATCAGCCCAGGGCAATTTTGCCGGGTCACGCTCGGCAAACACCGCAATCTTGTCGCCATTGACGACGATGTGATTATCCTCGGCTTCGACGGTTCCGGGAAACCTGCCATGAGCCGTATCGTACTGGGTCAGATGCGCGTTGGTATTGGCATCACCCAAATCGTTAATCGCAACGATTTCAATTTCATCATTGCCGGACTCGTATTTGGCGCGTAAAATATTTCGCCCGATACGCCCATAACCATTAATTGCAACTTTTATTGACATTGTCATCACTCCAACTTTTGTGAACTATAAAACATGACTATAAAACATGAACTATAAAATTTTTTCAACCGCTTCAACAACTTTTTCTGTGGTCATGCCAAGGTACTTGAAAACATCGGCCGCCGGGGCCGATTCACCAAAGGTATCAAGACTGACCACAGTGCCGCCAAACCCGATGTACTTCATCCAACCATCGCCAACACCCGCTTCAACAGCAACTCGTTTGATAATATCAGACGGCAGCACGGATTCACGATAGGCCCTATCCTGACCGTCAAATCTATCGGTGGACGGCATGGAGACCACGCGAATCCGGCGATCCGCTAATTGCCCGGCCGCCGCCATGGCCAGTTCAACCTCTGAGCCTGTGGCAATAATAATGGCTTCGGCTTCGCCGTCGCAATCTTTAAGCACATAACCGCCGCGTTTGATGTCATCTATTTGCTGGGCAGTTCGTGTTTGGTGCGCCAGATTCTGCCGCGAAAAAATAAGGCAGAAGGGTTGGTCGGTTGATAGGCAAGCCTGCTGCCACGCCACCGTAGACTCGACCGCATCACAAGGTCGCCAGACCGACATGCGCGGAATCAGCCGTAAACTCGCGAGTTGCTCGACCGCTTGATGCGTAGGGCCGTCTTCCCCCAGGCCAATTGAATCATGAGTAAAAACGAATAAACTCGGTATTTTCATCAACGCGGCCATGCGCAAGGCGTTGCGGGCGTAGTCCGAAAACATCAAAAATGTTGCCCCATAGGGCTTGAATCCACCGTATAAGGCTAAGCCATTGACAATCGCCGCCATACCAAATTCACGCACGCCAAAATAAATATAGTTGCCGTCGGATTGGCTTTCAATCCCTCTTGATCCAGACCATATTGTTAAGTTCGAACCTGCGAGGTCGGCAGATCCGCCAATTAATTCGGGCAGCAATGGGCCCAAACCTTCCAGCGCATTTTGCGATGCCTTGCGCGAGGCGATACATTCCTGCTTTTCATCGATTGAAACAATTAACTTTGCACATTGTTCCGCAAAGTTGCATGGAAGTTGATTGTTTGTTCGGCGTTTAAATTCCGCCGCCATTTCTGGATAGTCGTTTTGATAGCGCTCAAATGCTTCGTTCCATTGGCGCTCCGCGGACTGACCGAGGTCCAGGGCATTCCAGGCAGCATAGATTTCTTTCGGGATTTCAAACGGTGGGTGGCGCCAGCCTAACTGCTTGCGCGCCAGTTCCACTTCATCTGCGCCCAGCGCGGCACCGTGACTGGACGCTTTCCCGGCCTTGTTAGGTGCGCCAAAACCAATCATCGTCTTGCAGCAAATCAGCGTCGGGCGCGCGGTCTCGGCTCGTGCCTCGCGAATCGCTTCGGCTACGACATCGGCGTCATGGCCATCGACATCGGCAACAACATGCCAGCCATAACCCGCAAACCGCATCGGCGTATTATCCGTGAACCAGCCCGCTACCGCGCCATCGATGGAAATGCCATTATCATCGTAAAATCCAATTAATTTGCCGAGTTGCAGCGTGCCCGCCAAGGAGCAACCTTCATGGGAAATGCCCTCCATTAAACAGCCATCGCCCATAAACACATAGGTGAAATGATCGACGATGGGATGATTTTTTCGATTGAACTGGGCCGCCAATGTTTTCTCGGCAATTGCCATGCCCACTGCGTTACATATTCCCTGTCCCAATGGGCCAGTGGTGGTTTCTATTCCCGGGGTATAACCGTATTCCGGATGTCCGGGGGTTTTCGAATGCAGTTGGCGGAAGTTTTTTATCTCGTCAATTCCGAGGTCGTATCCGCTCAAATGCAGCAACGAATAAATAAGCATCGATCCATGGCCATTGGAAAGCACAAATCGATCCCGGTTCGGCCACTTTGGATTGGCCGGATTGTGCTTGAGAAAATCCGACCACAGCACTTCCGCGATATCGGCCAGGCCCATCGGCGCGCCGGGATGGCCCGAGTTGGCTTTTTGCACCGCGTCCATACTCAAGGCACGAATGGCGTTGGCTTTTTCTCGTCGGCTTATTGGAGGCATGTCGCTTCCGGTCGCTGTTTCATAGTTACTATCAAGTTTAATTTTAGGCTCTAAATTATTGATATAATGTATCAATTTACTATTTTAATGCTCGGTAGCGCGACCAGAAAACCGCTTTTATAGCCGAGCTTCAGGTTTCAATACCGAGTTTATTATGGAACTGAAATATAGCCGTTTTTTGGTTCGGACAGAACTAAATATTATGCTTCAGGACAAAAAACCGGGACAAAAACAAACGGGTCGGAGGAATGTTAAAATGGCGCGGATTGTGAAATAGCGCTGTTGGCATCAATCCACTCGACCCATTGATCAAGCAATTGTTGATTGACGGCCGCGACCACAGAGCGTTTACGCAACTTAGTGCAATCCAACGGCAAGCCGGAAAGTGAAGTCGCCATGCCGCCGGCTTCCTGGAGAATCAGATAGCCCGCGGAAAAATCCCATAGCTTTTGGCCGCCATGTAAATACAATTGAATTCGCCCCGCTGCCAGCCAACACCATTCCAAAACCGAGGAACCCAGATTTCTTTGCGAACGATAAGGCGGACAACGAACCAGCTGAGCCGCCAGTTCCCCAACCAAGCGTTTATAATCCACATTAGCAATACAGTCACTCAACCTCCTGGTGTGCGGGCAGGTCATCGTCTTGCCGTTTAAGCAAGCGCCTTGCCCGCGTTGGGCCGAGAAACATTCATCCCGTACCGGGTCATAGATTACGGCCAGGATGGGTAAGCCATCAATTACCAATGCCAGTGAGACCCCAAAAAACAAAAATCCTGCGGTGAAATTTGTGGTGCCATCCAATGGATCCACTATCCAATATCCATGCTCGCTTTGTTGGCAGGTTTTGACTTGATCCGCATGCTTCATTTCCTCCCCGATGAATCCATATTGAGGCCATTTGGAAATTAAAATACGCTTTAACTGGCTTTGGATTCTGCGGTCAACTTCCGTGACCAGGCTACCATCCAGTTTAATCGCAGGCCGCTCAATATTGGGCGCTAGGCCGACTTTTCTCAACGGCATGCCCCCCTTTCTTAACAGCACGGTTGCAGCCTGTTTGACTATTTCAATGAGGGTCAATAGATCTGGAATGTTTGATGCACTCTTGGCAGTCATTGTCGACTCGTCAGTTAAGAATCCGCTTCGGAAAGTTTTGAATAATGCCATCCTGAGGTTATCAGAGCAAGAACCTGTCCGGGTTCACCACATATGCGACAAAATCAGGTCGCCAAGGTGGGTTGCCGATAATACGCCATCGGCGTCATTAAATCCAAACTATCGTGTGGTCGGCATGATTATAGGTCCACTGGTAATGGACCAGTTTCTGGTTGATCGCGGTCACCGTCAACGGCCCTCGGAAGTGAGGCTTCAGCCTCGCCAAACCATTGCAGATTGCGGGACTAAAGTCCCACTTCCGAGATGGGGGTGATCGGACAGGCTGCCTTGAACTCCTTGACCCGCCCTGCCATCAAACGCCGCCGGCCTGACCTGCTTTAAGCGCACTAGCTGGGCCAGGTTAACAGTCTCTTATGTGTCTGAGCCCGAACAAACCTGCGCAAGAACCTGAGCAAGGAACATGCACCACAACATCATCAACGTGAATCGCGAGATGCGCTATAATAGCATGATAAAATAATCGCCATTACCCACTTAATATCGAACAGCCAATGGTCTTCTCAATCCATGATTTCGCCTCTCTGGAAAACCAATTTCTGGTTTCCATGCCGCAACTGAATGACCCTAATTTCAAGCAGACCGTGATATTAATGTGCAAGCATGACCATAAAGGCGCGGTGGGAATCGTCATCAATCGGCTGACAGACCACCGGATTGGCGATATTTTTGAGCAACTGGGAATTGACGCCTCAAGCAATCATTACTCCAACAAGCCGGTTCTGGATGGCGGGCCGATCTACCCTGAGCTTGGACTCATCGTTCACAACAGAACATTTGAATCCCGAACCAAATCATGGGAGTCGAGTATGGATATCGGCGAACAATTGCGCTTAACAAGTTCAAAGGATATTCTGTCCGATATGGCGCGTGGCGAAGGCCCGGAAAAAGTATGCATGAGCCTGGGCTACGCGGGCTGGGCGCCGGGTCAACTGGAACAAGAAATCCAGGAAAACGCCTGGTTCACGACGCCCGCCGACCATAAAATTTTATTCGCAAGTGAAGTGGATAATAAATGGCAACAATCCGCAAAATTGCTTGGCATTGATACTAACAAATTTTCGCATCAGGTTGGTCACGCCTAAGTCGGTACGTTAAACCAAAGAATTGAGAAATGAAAGAGATTTATGCTTGGGTGCCGTGGTTTCAAGAGTTGGCGGGGAAAGTCGCCGAGGGCGGAGAGGCGGGGTTGATTGAGCGTGCGAAGCAAGTCGAGTGGACAGTCGACAACCCCATCTTGCTCAGGTATGGCGATGAAAATATTGATCCGTTTTCGTTTTTTTATTTCCTTGCACAATGTAATGGTCGGAAGAATCGTGAAGAAATATACAAAAATGTCAATAGCGCATTTGGAATCAGTGAGGAAAATTCTCTATCTGCCGTAACCTTTAGCGATGGATTTATTATCCCGACCCCTACATTCATAACCCCAGTATTGTTTCATAACAACGGCGCAGGAGATCCTAAGTTGCTGTGGAAGTTGTTTCGCAAGGCGATAAGCGATGAAGATCTTACATCCAATGATTTTAAGAAGGCGTTAGAGATACAGAATGTTGGTGTCGCAAAGTTGACACAAACTATGTTTCTAATCAATCCAAAGCGGTTCATGCCTGTGGACAAGGGCATTCTTAAGCATCACGATACGCTCGACTTACCTCCCTTCAAAGAGATAAGAAGGAAAATCGCGCAACCGGATGGCTTGAAATATTACAACGAGACGGTGCTAAGCAAATTTCGCGCGGCTTTCCCGCAACAAGATTTCTATGAAATCAACACATCTCTTTATCTGACGAGTATCGCAAAAAAGGACTCCAAACCCATTCAAAATGATGGTGAAAAAAACCAACCGCATGGTGATGACAAAATGAAACATCCGCTTAATCAAATCCTCTACGGCCCGCCGGGCACCGGTAAAACCTGGAACACGGTTTACCATGCGCTGGCGATTATTGAGGGCACGACGGTCGAAGAACTTGAAAAAGAAGATCGTCAAACAGTCAAACAACGCTTTGACGAATTAAAAGAGTCCGGGCAAATTGAAATGGTGACTTTTCATCAGAACTTTTCTTATGAAGATTTTATTGAAGGCATCAAGCCGGTGTTGGGCGACGATTCTGGTAACGTGCGTTACGAAATCGTTGACGGTGTTTTCAAAGACATTTCAAAGCAAGCAAAAGAAAATTTAACTAAATATTTGCGAAAAACTGAAACTTTCGATTTAGATGTTTTACTACGAGATTTTGCTCAATATATTAACGACAAAATTGATCAAGGCGAGGAAATTAAATTATATCCAGAAACGAACAGTCCTACTTTGCTTGCGGGTGCGAGAACATTAAATAACGGAAAAATTCAGTTCAATTTGGCTTTAGGAAAACTCCCAACAAACTACGATATATCCTCAAATATAGTTCTGCGAGACTATATGAAGTTTATCAGTGGTGAAATTGAAACGTATCGAGATATCAAGCCGACACATAAGTCGAAATCATCGTGTCATGGTGATGCTTCTCGTTTATTTCCTTTAATGCAAAAAATAAAAACCTATCAAGACAGCGAATGGCAAACTGTAAAACAAACCACCGAAGAAAAACAGAACTATGTTTTAATTATTGATGAAATAAACCGCGGCAATATTGCCAAGATTTTTGGTGAGTTGATTACGCTTATTGAAGATACCAAACGCATTGGCAACAAAGACCAAATGACCGTTACTTTGCCCTATTCCAGCAATAGCGATGACGAAGACGACAGTTTTGGCGTGCCGAACAACTTGTATATCATCGGCACGATGAACACCGCCGACCGCTCTATTGCCTTGTTGGACACGGCTTTGCGGCGGCGTTTTGATTTTATTGAAATGATGCCAGAGCCTAAACATGAGAAAATTAGCACGGACATTGACGGCGTGGATTGCCAAGCATTATTGGCGACAATGAACAAACGCATCACCGCCCTGCTCGATCGTGAACATCAGATTGGGCACAGTTATTTTATCGGCGTTGATAGCATGGAAAAACTTGCCCGTGTTTTTCAAAACAAAATTATTCCGTTGTTGCAGGAGTATTTTTATGACGATTGGGCGAAAATTGAACTTGTGTTAAACAAAAATAGATTCGTAACTTCCTCCGCAATAGATTCTAATTTGTTCGGCAATAACGAAATTGTGGATGGCGACCGCAAAATTTATGAACTAACTGTCGCGACCGAACCCGCATGGAAAGACCCCGAAAAATATAAAAAGATCTATGCTTCCCGGCAAACGCAAGCAGACGATAACGATGACGACTAAACCGCAGATTGTCAGGGAATTTGAAGAACTCACCGGCCTTGACAAAGATGAAACAGCAGACCTGAAAGATTTTGCTCTGCAAAATCAGCGCGACGCTCAGGGCAAATTTCGCCCGGTGCTGGAATGGCGAAACGGCAAGTTAAAAGCGCAAAATTATGTCGGCATTATCCAAACCCGAAAAGGCACGGTGTTGGAAATTCTACCCAAAGTGGATTTCGGTCACGGCAGCGACGACGATGTCGAAAAAACAAAGCAAGTGTTCGTGCAAATGCTCAGCACCTGGCGCGGCGTTAATCACGCGCAATTTAACGCCAGCGGTATTCAAGCCATGCAAAGATTTAACATGCTGGAAATCTTTGTGCGCTTGTTCCTGACTAATCTGGTGCGCCTTACTCAGCGCGGCTTGGCGAAGCATTATCAGTCGGTGGAGGAAAATTTGCCGTGCTTGAAGGGTCGCATTTTATTCCCGCAGCACATTCGCGCGAATGTCGCCAACCGCGCGCGGTTTTATGTGCAATACGATGATTTCAATGCGAACCGCCCAGCCAATCGCTTGATTCACAGTACCATTGACAAACTCCAGCCGATGATACGGCAACCGGGCAATCAACAACTGTTGCATCAGATGAAAATTTATTTCAACGATATACCGATTTCACACAACCACGATGACGATTGGCGCAAGCAAAAAATTGATCGCGCCATGCAACATTATCAAGCAACGATGCAGTGGATTGGGTTGTTTTTATTTGGCCAAGGCTTGACGACTTTTTCCGGCAGGCATATCAATCATTGTTTGTTGTTTCCGATGGAGCAAATCTTTGAGGATTTTGTTGCGCATCATTTTCGCAGATATGAACATGGCTTTAATGTGCGAACTCAAGCCCCGCAGAAAATATTAGCACAACCCATTCATGGCGAAGGCAGGAATTATACGATGCAACCGGATATAACGTTATGTGTTGAAACTAACCCCAAATTCATCCTCGATACCAAATGGAAAAGTTTCGACAAAAATGACATCAAGCATTCCGATATGTATCAACTTTTTGCCTACGGCAAGCAATACGGATGCAAAAAAGTTGTGCTGATTTATCCGTCTAACGCCAATTTCAAAAAAGAGGAATATGTTGAATATCGTTTTGACGATGATGTGAATTTGTTTTGCCTGCCATTTGATGTGACCGAACCGAACAACAGCGTTAAAGAAATCATCGAACAATTACCATGCTGAACACCACCGACAGAAGTCAACCAATGACAACAAACAGAATTCTCGGTTTCGACTTCGGCTTGAAGCGTATTGGCGTGGCGGCTGGCAATCGGCAAACCAAAACCGCTCAGGCGCTTTCGACCTTGCCAGCCAGCAATGGTCAGCCGTACTGGCGCGCTCTGGATGATATTATGCAACAGTGGAAGCCGGCATTGCTGGTTGTTGGATTACCACTGGCAATGGATGGCAGTGAGAGTATTATGTCCGCTACCGCCAGAAAATTCGGCGCAAAGTTATCTGAACATACTGGATTGACGGTCAACTTCGTTGACGAGCGGCTAACCTCGGCCGCTGCTGAGCGCATATTGCGTGAATCTGTAGAGCCCGGAAAAAAAATGACAAAAAAACGAGTTGGCGCAATCGATAATCTTGCCGCGCAGTTGATTCTTCAAACCTATTTGGATGACAATTAGAATATGAGTAGCAGCACTGACACCAACACTGATACGAGCATTGATATAGAAGAGACCATTCAAGGGATGGCCGAGCAAATTGCCGCGCACAATCCAGCCCATCCGATATTGATAGGGATTCATACTGGCGGCGTATGGATTGCGCAGCGATTGCACCGGATTTTGGGCTATAGCGAACCATTGGGAAGCCTGGATATTTCCTTCTACCGCGATGACTTTAGCCGGGTTGGACTGAACCCCGAAGTCAAATCATCCGAGTTGCCGGTCGCCATTGAAGACCGTAATATCATTCTGATTGACGATGTGCTGTATACTGGGCGCACAATTCGAGCAGCGATGAATGAAATATTTTCCTACGGGCGTCCAAACCAAGTGAAGCTTGGCGTGTTGATCGAAAGATCGGGGCGTGAAATTCCCATCCAGGCGGATTTTGTTGGTTGTGCCATGGATGCCATGGCGCTTGATGACTCCCGACAAGTAAAACTGACCAATGAAAACGGCAAACTTGAACTGCATGTCATTAAAACGGGTCATTAAAACCGGCGCAAGCAAAACAGGTGTGCCGGGATGATGCCGTCCGACAGCTCACTTCAGTTTGATGAAAATGGCAACTTAAAACACTTTTTAACCATCAACGGACTGCCCAGACAAACCCTGATCAACATCCTCGATAGCGCGGAATCCTTTATCAATTTTGACAAGCGGGAAATAAAAAAAGTGCCGTTGTTGCGCGGCAAAACGCTGGTCAACCTGTTTTTCGAACCGAGCACGCGCACGCGAACGACTTTCGAAATTGCCGGCAAACGGCTGTCCGCCGATGTGATTAATCTCAGCGCTTCAAGAATGTCCACCGCTAAAGGTGAAACCATTCTTGATACTGTTCGCACCTTGGAAGCCATGCACACCGACTTATTCGTGGTGCGCGACCATGCCAGCGGCGCGGCCCATCTTATCGCCAGCCATCTGCCCGATCACGTGCACGTCATCAACGCCGGCGACGGCCGCCATGCCCACCCAACCCAGGCGATGCTGGACATGTTCACTATCCGGCAATCGAAACAGGAATTTTCCAACCTGACAGTCGCCATCATCGGCGATGTCCTGCATTCGAGGGTGGCGCGCTCGCAAATCCATGCCCTGAATATTCTGGGGGTTAAAGCGGTGCGGGTGATCGGGCCGAAAACCTTGATTCCCACGGAAATCGAATCCATGGGCGTGACCACGACCAGCGACATGGTGGACGGATTGGATGATGTGGATGTGGTGATGATGCTGCGCATACAGCGCGAGCGCATGGATGGACAACTGATTCCCAGCGAACAGGAATATTTCAATCGCTACGGCTTGACCGAAGACAAACTTAAATTTGCCAAGCAAGATGCCATTGTCATGCATCCCGGCCCGATTAATCGCGGCTTGGAAATTGCGTCTAATGTGGCCGACGGTTCGCATTCGGTAATCCTGAATCAGGTCACCAACGGCATCGCAGTGAGAATGTCAATCATGGCCAAACTTATGGGCGGCGCAGAAGATCGTTCAGAGGACCGATCATGAATCGGGTCATCCGCAATGGCCACCTGGTGGATCCGGCCAACGGCATCAATGGCATCAATGACATTTATATCAGCGACGGCAAAATTGTTGCCATTGCCTCGGCATCAGATGAATTGCCGGCAGATAAATTTGCGCCCGATAAATTTTCAATAGACGACGACATCGATGCCTCCGGTCAATATGTGTTTCCCGGATTGATTGATCTGTGCGCCCGATTAAGAGAGCCCGGAGAAGAACACAAAGCCACCATAGAAAGTGAAACTCGGGCTGCGGTAAGCGCGGGAATTACACGAATGGTTTGCCCGCCGGACACTTTCCCAATCATTGATACGCCAGCCATGGCGCACATGATTCAGAATCGGGCCGACGACATCGGTTATGCCAAAGTTCATCCTTTAGGCGCGTTAACCGTCAATCTACAGGGGCAGCGCCTGACCGACATGGCCATGCTGATGGAGGCCGGCTGCGTTGGCGTGAGCAACGCACTGGAGACGGTGGAGAATACGTTGGTGATGCGGCGCGCGATGCAATATGCCTCGACTTACGATTTGCCGATTTTCCTCACGCCGAAGGACAAGTGGCTGCAGGGCAATGGCGTTGTCCACGAGGGCGAAGTGAGCACCCGACTCGGCTTGCCGGCCATTCCCGAAGCAGCCGAAACCGTGGGCGTGGCGCGCGACCTTGCGCTCATCGAAACCAGCGGCGCTCGGGCGCACTTTGACCTGATTTCTTGCCGCCGTTCGGTCATCATGATAGCCGAGGCGCAACGACGCGGGTTGCCAGTAACCGCTGGCGTCGCCATCCATCACTTGCTCTGCTGCGAAAAGGATATTGGCGCATTCGATACCCAATATAAAGTCATGCCGCCATTACGCACCGAACAGGACCGCGCCGGATTGCTGGCCGGCGTCGCCGCAGGCAGCATTGCGGCGATTTGCTCAGATCATCAACCGCACGGCGTCGACGCCAAACTTGCCCCGTTCAGCGAAGCCGCCATCGGCATCGCCGGAATCGATACGCTGCTGCCGCTGACCCTGAGCCTGGTCGCGCCAGATAACTTAATCCTGAATCAGTTGACCATGACGCAAGCGATTGCCGCACTCACTATAAATCCAGCAAAAATTATCGGCATTGATGCCGGACATTTAGCCGCGGGCGCGAGCGCGGATTTGTGTCTTTTCGATGCCAGTAAAAAATGGCGGCTTGATGATCGCACCATGCAAAGCAAGGGCAGAAATTCTCCGTTCATGGGCAAACAAATGATTGGCAAAGTCACCCGCACCATCATCAGCGGGAAAACCGTCTTTGAAGATCCCGACCAATAATCAGGTCAGCGAATAATCATTGCCGAAAAGTTCCTCGCTTTAAGTTACAATAATGTAATGCCTAATGTAACCGGGTCATGTGATTGTAAGGATTCATTCGCTTATAATTGCGCCAATCCAACGCTTTTGAGGCAAATCAATATAATGAGCAACAGCAACCCGCCACTCTCCCAACCACTATCAGTGACAAACGCAAGACGGCCACAAGGCAAAGCGCCGTTAGCTGCGTTGACCTTACTATTAGCCGCAACTTTAGTCGTCGTCGCGGTGCCATCGAAACCATTGCTCGCAAAGACAGAGCCGGCACATGCGGCTGCGGATTTAACCCAAATCAATGTTAATGACGGTTTCGCCGAATTGGTGAAAGCGGTCAAGCCGACGGTGGTGAATATCTCGGTCACGAGACATGTCAACACCGGCGGCCCGGGTCATCGATTTGACTTCTACGATCAATCACCGCAGTTGGAAGAGTTTTTCAGGCGGTTTTTTGGCGAGCCCAACTCGAGACAACCGCAGAAAAAGTACAATCAGCGCCCGGTTGAGAGAAAAACCATAGCCGTCGGCTCTGGATTTGTCATCGATCCTGCTGGACTTGTGGTGACTAATTATCATGTCATTGAAGACGCTAATGAAATTGAAGTGGTATTCGATGACGGCGCCCGCATACCCGCTACCCTTAAAGGCACCGATAAAAAAACCGACCTGGCGTTGCTCGAAATCAAGACCGATAGCGCATTGCCGTATGTGGTGTTCGGCGACTCCGATGCGGCCGAAGTCGGAGACTGGGTCATCGCCATCGGCAATCCATTCGGGCTCGGCGGCACCACCACCAGCGGTATTATTTCGGCCCGAGGCCGGGATCTTCGCTCAGGACCACTGGATGATTTTATTCAAATAGACGCCTCCATCAACCGCGGCAACTCAGGCGGGCCGCTGTTTAATACCAAAGGCGAGGTGATTGGCGTCAACAGCGCAATTTATTCTCCAAACGGCGGCAGCGTCGGCATTGGTTTCGCAATTCCCTCGGCCATGGTCGCTAACGTCATCACGCAACTGCGGGAAAACGGTATCGTGCGACGAGGATATCTCGGCGTCCACATCCAATCCATCACCGAAGAAATTGCTGAAAGCCTGGGACTGGATGATGCCAGTGGCGCGTTGGTGACCCAAGTTATAGCGGATAGTCCGGCAGAGAAAGCCGGGGTCAAATCCGGTGATGTGATCCTGGTTTACGACGGCACGAAAATTACCAAGATGCGTGATCTGCCCAAGCTGGTGGCGTTGACCACGAAAGACCGCGAAGTGGAGATAAAGCTATGGCGCAATGACCGCGCGAAAACCCTGCGCGTCGCTGTGGGCAGTAATGCTGAGCATCAGATTGCAAGCGTCCTGGATGGCGGCGATTCGTCGCTCGGTTTTGGTCTTAAATTGGCGAAGGTCGATAAGGATAAAGTTGAAAAATATGGTCTTGATGAAGACACCGTCGGCGTAGTCATTGTTGACGTTGTCCCCAACAGTTCTGCGGAACAACGCGGTCTTCGTGAAGGCGATGTCATAAAGCGGGTCGATAAGACTGTCGTGGTCAATCCTGCGGATGTTGCAAAAGCAATAGAATTATCCCAAGAAAACAAAAAAGGGTCGGTCCTGCTTCTGGTCGAAAGAAATAACCAGGCACATTTTGTTGTTATCCCCATGAATACATAATGCTCGCCTCTGCACTTAGGCGCACTACTTTGGCCGCGCGCAAGGAAGCGCACTCTTTTATTTAAAGGTTCAAGATACTTTAAGGTATAGTGAAATGGTCATAACTAATTGTTCTATAAATGAAAAACAAGTATGTCATTCGCTGCCGAATTTCGGAGAATAAATTCAGGGCGATTCCACGGCTGTTTTGCCTTGATATCGAGGCTTGCAAAGTCGCTCGAATCACCGGCGTCTCTGGCCAGGCGACCAGCCGATTGTATACTCAAATCAGACAACACATGGCCGGGCAATGCGAGCGTATGTGTTCACTGATTCATTGCTCGTTTTGTTCCTTTCCAGCGGTGTTTTAGCACCGCCCTCTCGGCCGTCATTCTCGCCGAAGGCGGGAATCCAGTTAAATATCTGTCACGCGTAGCGTGACTCTTTTTGGCATCCGGCTTTGCCAGACACAAACCGGCGGCTACGCCGGACGGCATATTTAACTGGATTGCCCGGCCAATAATAATATGGGCCGGGCAATGACGACCCTTATTTGTCATTCTCGCAGGCAGGCGGGAATCCAGAGTGGCGTAGCCGCCGGTTGTGTCAGGCTTTGCGTGACACTTATTTACCATTGTATTCTCAAAAGGACTCATCGCCTTCCGATTCACCATTGTCCCCCCGGCCCGTCATTCTCGCCGCGGGCGGGAATCCAGTTAAATATGTCGTCCGGCGTAGCCGGACTCCTTTCAAAGAGTGTGAGTCTCGTTTCAATATGCGCCACGAAAATAGGTGTCAATATCTGCTAAAATCTATCCGAAATCGACCGCTTAAAGTATCTTGAACCTATTTAAATATGGCTTACACTCCGCCAAATCTAATGCGCAAGATTTATTTGTTATAATTCCGGCTCATGGCAAAAACTGCTCATAAGCGATCATCTGCTACAGACGACATCTGGTTTTTATTGCGGGCCGAAGTAGAAGATTTGCTTCGCGCTGAACCGGTTCTCGAAAAATTTTACCGCGGCGCGGTACTGGAGCACGATAATTTCGGTAACGCCCTGTCTGCAGTATTGGCCTCCAGACTACAATGCGAAATTCTCGATAAAACAACTCTGGCAAGAACAATTTGCAATGCCCTGCAAAACGATCACGGTATTATCGATGCCGCACAACTTGACCTGCTGGCATTTTGTCAGCGCGACCCCGCATGCAACCGCTATTCCTTGCCGTTCTTATACTACAAAGGCTATCAGGGGCTGCAGATGTATCGCGTGGGACGCTGGCTGTGGAAAAACCACCACCGTGGGCTATCTCGTTTTTTGCAAAGCCGGGTAAGCGAAGTGTTTGGCATGGACATTCATCCGGCCGCGCGCATCGGCAAAGGCATCTTGATCGACCATGCCACCTCCATTGTCATCGGCGAGACCGCGGTGGTCGGGGACAATGTATCCATGCTCCATGAAGTTACCTTAGGCGGCACCGGCAAGAATACCGGCGACCGCCATCCGAAAGTTAAAAGTGGCGTGCTTATCGGCGCCGGCGCAAAAATTCTTGGCAACATCAGCATCGGCAAAAATGCAAAAGTCGGCGCCGGCAGCGTAGTGTTGAATGATGTGGATGATTATTGCACCGTGGCCGGCATTCCCGCACAACCGGTGGGCGATTATGCCGGCGGAACGCCGGCCTTGGAAATGGACCATTCCCTGGAGTGCCCGGAATAGCGCCCTGAATAGCCCTTGAATAGAGCATAATTATCCCGTGCAATGACCATAAATAATTCACCAGAATCAAACGGAAACAACCATGAATTTTGAAAAAGTACTGTTTGCTTTTTTTATATTGTTAGCGTTAACGCTGAATTTCGGATTCTTTATCGGCGATATGTCTAACCCAAGCCACCATAACGTATTCGAGCTGTTCGCCGCGCTGGTGGTTAGTTTAATCGCCACATTAATGAAGTTTGGCGACAAATCCCATGTTGGAACGGTGTTGGTGGCATCCAGTCTGGTGGCGGATTTACAGTTGATAGCCGCCTGTCTGGTATGGGGAATATCGGTCTACGGGATGGACGCCGCGTTGAACGAATACACTCTGGCGAGCATTGTTTCCCTGTCCGGCGGCGCGCTGCTTGCAAACATAGTCTCGGTCGTCATTCTTGCCGCCGAAACAACTTTGCATAGACATTAATCCGGCATCAACCCGGAACAGGCATCAACCCGAGAATCAGTTCAGCACGGAAATTGCAATCTATTCTTTACCTCATTGTGCGCAGGATGCGCGCGCCGCTGATACTGCTCGTTTGCGCTTATGCGATTTCGGTGACCGGATTTGTATTGATTCCTGGAATGAATGACCAGGGCCAGCCCTGGAGAATGGATTTCTTTCACGCTTTTTACTTCGTCAGTTTCATGGGCTCGACCATCGGCTTTGGAGAAATTCCGTATCCATTCACCGACGCGCAGCGGCTCTGGACCTTATTCACAATCTACGCCACGGTCATCGCCTGGCTGTATGCCATCGGCACGTTAATCGCGTTATTGCAAACGCCGTTGTTTCAAGCCGCAATTGCGCGCAGTTCATTCCGACGCAAAGTGAAAAAAATCAAGCAATCGTTTTATGTGGTCTGCGGTTATGGCGATACCGGTCGTTTGATGGTGGAAGCCTTGGCTTATCAGGGCGTCCATTGCGTAGTCATCGACAAAGACCGGGATAGAATCAATGACCTCGATCTTGCAGACCTGCCGCTGGAGACGCCTCGACTGCACGGCGACGCCGCGGATTCGGATACCTTGTCCCGGGCCGGAATGAAGCATCAGTTCTGCAAGGGCGTGGTTGCGGTAACCCGCAATGATCAGGTGAACCTGAAAATAGCCATCGCCAGCAAACTGCTTAATCCCGATGCAAAAGTATTTTGCTGGGCTGAAACCCATGACAGCGGCGCAAATATGGCATCCTTCGGCACCGATCATATTATCAATCCGTACGACACTTTCGCCGACTATCTTTCAACCGCCTTGACCTCGCCCAGCCGTTATCTGCTGCATCAATGGTTAACATCTTCGCGCAATGCGCCGTTGTGCAAACCGATTTTTCCGCCCAAAGGACGCTGGATACTGTGTGGTTATGGCAGGTTTGGCAAGGCCGTGTATAAAAAACTCCTGGCACATGGATTGCCGGTGACGGTAATCGAAAACCGCCCGGACTTGACCCGTCCTCCCGATAACTCGATCATCGGGCGTGGCACCGAAGCCGAGACGCTGGAAGCCGCGGAAATACATAAAGCGGTTGGCATCATCGCCGGCACCGATCACGATGTTAATAATTTATCCATCCTGATTACCGCCAAGGCGCTTAACGCGAAACTGTTCACCATCGCCCGGCAGGAGTATTCATCAAACAGCGAAATGTTCGCCGCCGCCGACCTTGATTTGGTCACCAATCACAGTGCACTGATTGCCTCGCAACTATTGGCGCAAATGACAACACCGCTGACCGCCAATTTCCTGGACCTGGCGAAACGGCAATCCGATGAATGGGCGAGCGCACTAGCAAGCAAATTGACCGAGTGCGGGAAGGGCATGAATCCGCTTTCCTGGGTAATTTCATTGAATCATCGACGCACCGCCGCCTTCATTGAACGATTCAATCGAGGGGATAATATCCATTTGCATCACTTGATGCGCGAGCCCACTGATCGAAAGAAAAAACTGCCCTGCGTGGCGTTGTTGCTGCAACGGCGCGGCACAGAACGATTGCCACCCGAAATATTGCTGCCCGATGATAAAACCCCGGTATATCCTGATGACCGTATTTTGTTCGCCGGGGACATCAAGGCAAAATGGAAAATTAACCATATCATCACGTCCTCCGAGGTACTGCGCTATACCCTCAGAGGAAGCCATCCGCCGACCAGCGTTTTCTGGCGCTGGGTCACCGGGATATCAGGTTAGGATCAGGCCAGGGTCAGGTTAGGGTCAGGCCAGGATATTCGGTTCACGTCCTCATTGATTAAGAACGCGTTGATTAAAGTCAGCTCTGCCTTCGTGCAATATCCGGGCTGGCTTAGAAATCCAAGGAAACTCTGATTAATGCAAGGTTCCTTTGCCCGTCATTAGCGGGCTGGCCCGATAATCCAGTGAAACACATGTTCGGGCTCAGACACATAAGAGACTGTTAACCTGCCCGGCTAGTGCGCTTAAAGCAGGTCAGGCCGGCGGCGGCGGGAGCGGGACTTTAGTCCCGCCATCTTGGCAATGGCTTGGCGAGGCTGAAGCCTCACTTCTGAGGGCCGTTGAAGGTGACCGCGATCAACCAGGAACTGGTCAATTACCAGTGGACCTATAATCATGCCGACCACACGATAGTTTGGATTTAATGATGCCGATGGCGTATTATCAGCAACCCACCTTGGCGACCTGATTTGTCTCATATGTGGTGAACCCGGACACACCCGCGTAGCCGCATCATCGCGGCAACGACGAGAAAGAATTTGCGACACCCTCCTTTTGGCGCTCGGGTTAATTTTGAATAAGAAAACTTTCACCGAGGACGCAAAACGCATGTTTCATTCCATCGACCACCACGCAATCCGTTTTCAGCCCGTGTTGATGCCCTACCGTTATGGCAACTAATTGGTGTGTTGTTTTAAAAACTCAAGCACTATTTTTTTCACTTGTTTGCTCTCGAGCAATTCATGACGAAAACTTAAATACCCATCCGAGAAAACGATAGATTGACTGCCGTTTGATGGGTTCAAGAATTTCGCGCAATTACCTTTTGTCCAAATATCTTGAAACCACGGATCATTTTTTCCCACCAGAGTCAAAACCGGTTCATTATCTGGCGCATTAACACCCTGATATTCGGGCCAGCCAGCATGACAGGTCCATCCTTCGACAATCCTGGCGTTTACGGATAGGTCATTATCTTTTGATGAAAAGGTGGCGGTTGTTATTCCACCTTGGCTGAGCCCCATTAAAAAAACATTATCAGCATCGACCCAATCCAGCCTTTTTGCTTTTGCAATCGCATAGCCGGCATCATGCTGCCTCATTTTCAAAGTGGGCCGGTATAACCCGCCTTGATAAGCGCTCGGTGCACATGATTTTGGATATTTCTTTCGAGCAAAACTCGCTGGCGCGATCACCGCATATCCATTTTTTGCTAAAAAATCAAGCCTGATACGGGTGCCATCCCAGATACCCGAACAACCGTGCATATAAATTACGGCCGGATAAGTTCTTTCAATGGCAACATTACTGAATGCCAATTCACCGATTGTTGTTTTGATGTATTTATTGGCAGATTTTGCGGGAATTCTGACCAATGCCGCTTGCCATGCCCTATCCATCTCCAAAAGATCATCCCAGTCGCTTGAATGCATTTCAATTGGGTTGGTAAAACGCTTACTGCTGTTATCCAATCCGCTTCCAGCACAACCATTTAGCAATACCATAGCGACCAGAAAAAATAACGCAGGATGATTGGATAAATTAATCGAGTTCAAGTTTGTTTCAACTATCTGTCTTCAAAAACAGTAATGATTAGACTCACATGCCCTCTTCTCGCTGCGCAAGTTTTGCAACAACACTCAAGCGCACCCCTGCCGTTATCTTTGTAAATCTACATTTCCAACCCCGCTCATTTTCTGTGCCCCACTTAGCGTTTGTCGGGTTGCCGTTTCTAATGACCTGTAAAACCTGTTTTTCTAAAATGCCTCTTTCCTGCATTCTCATTGCGGCATGATCTAAAAATATAATCAAAGACGTGTCTTCATTAGCGATTTGCTGAATTTTTGCAACCGCTTTTGCGGGACTTTTAATCGCTGGCAAACTGATTAACGAATCTTTCATACGAATATCAGGTTAAATTGGAAAAAACAGAGAACACAGAACAAAGAAAAAAGTTAAGTAAAAAATCGAAAGGATATAAGCGGCTGCAACGATAAGGGTATAATCGCGCTATGACAAGCACCACCGAATCATCCAATACCGTGTGGCATCGCGCCACGGTTACCCGGCGGCGGCGCGAGCGGCAAAACGGCCATCGCGGCGTTATTCTGTGGTTCACCGGGTTGTCTGGCAGCGGCAAATCCACGCTCGCCCACGCGCTCGAAGAAGAGTTGCATCAGCGGGGTTGCCGCACCTTCGTTTGCGATGGCGACAACGTCCGCCACGGGTTGTGTGGCGACCTCGGTTTTTCCGATGAAGATCGCGCTGAAAATGTGCGGCGCATTGGTCAAATGGCAAAGTTATTCGTCGAGGGCGGCGTGATCGCGCTGACCGCGTTCATCTCGCCGTTCCGGGTGGATCGCCAACGGGTGCGGATGATGGTGGATAATTCCAAAGATTTCATCGAGGTATTCTGCGATTGTCCGCTGGAAATTTGCGAACAACGGGATGTCAAAGGCTTGTATCAGCGCGCCCGACGCGGCGAAATTCCCGATTTCACCGGCATTTCCTCGCCTTATGAAACGCCGCAAAACGCTGATCTTATCGTCAAAACCAGCGAATACACGGTCGAGCAATGCGTGCAGAAAGTGCTGGCGTTGCTGGAGGAGCGCGGGGTGGTCGCGCCCAAGTAATGGCGGCGAAACGCACAGCCAACTCGCCACGCCGGGCGCTTGCTGACGGCTGCCAAGTCGTCCCCGTGTTTTGGAATATATCTTAAACCCGACACCTCAATGGATTCGATTCGGGGATTCGATTCGGTTCAACGGCTAATAGATTGGCCACCAAGAGATTGATGCAGCAATCGATGAAAATGGTGAACGCCGTGTTCGCTAATGCCGCAACGTTCCGGATCGTAAATATACGGACCCTGATCGTAACTTCTGGATTTGAGGCCACGCTGAACCGATTCGCATAATGCAATATCTTCAGTGGTCAGAACCTGCGCGGAATACTTTGCGCGCGATTCGTGCAACTTACCGTCGGGTGACAGCGAGTGCCCGCCGAAGTTGCAGGTGTCGATGCTGGTCGGGCGAATCACGTAAATGGAAAACTCAAACGATCCCGGCAAAATATTAAATGTCGTGTTGGGCCAAAGAAACCACGCAATCGCAAACTGATTGCCGACCTCCGGATCAACCTCGTAGGCATCGTTTTTATTGCGAATTTTTGCGCCGACTTGGCGAGACCAATATTTGAAGGTGTCCAACCGATATTCCTGCATGTCTATCAGCGACGCGAACGCCGGATGCGCCGGAGCGCAGTGATAACATTCCAGAAAATTATCCACCACCACTTTCCAGCCGGCGCGGTTCGTGGTCTCGCCGAGCGAGTCGGTGCCGCAGTATTTCATTTCATCAAGATGCGGCGTGCGCGCTTTGATGTCTTGCGCAAGGTCGCCGGCGATGGCGTCCAACGACTCCGCGTCATCGTCCAGATTCACGAAAACGCAACCGCAGAATATTTCCACCCGGATCCGCTTTAATCCAAAATTGGATTTGTCAAAACCCGCACGCTTGTCGCTCAGTCGAGCCGCCACCAAATTACCGTCAATCCTGTAAGTCCAGGCATGGTATGGGCAGACGATTTTCATGTTGGTGTTGCCCGCGCCTTTGAGCAACTCGTGCGCACGATGTCGGCAAACATTATAAAAGCCATGAATTTCGCCATCGTCAGAACGGATTATGAATATATTTTCATCACAAATGGTCGCGGTGATATAGTCGCCCACATGGGCAAGCATGGATTCGTGGGCGATATACTGCCAGGTTCGATAAAAAATCCGCTGTTTCTCCAGTTCATACATTTCCGTACTCAGATAATACTCGGACGGCAAAGTATAAGACGCCGCCGCATCGTCGGTGAGCGGTTTAGTTAAAACTGGAAGCGCTGGTTTCATATTAGCCTCTTAAAATAGTGGAACCCGAATTGATCGGCGTTATTCTAACACCCGGCCATCAACAGATTGCCGGACAAAAAATCGCCAGACTCATCATGACAGACTCATCACGACAAACCCAACGCTTGTTTTCGTTTTTTACTCCACGACTGAATAATGCGGTCGGCGATGATGGCAATCAGCGCCATACTCAAGCCGGCGACAATGCCCTGCCCCGCATTGGCGCTACTCAGCGCGATATAGACCGATTGGCCCAATCCTTTGCTGCCGACCAGCGCGGTGATTACCAGCATCGCCAGCGCAAATAATATCGTTTGATTGATCCCGAGCATCACTTCCGGAATGGCCAGCGGCATTTTCACTGCCCACAACAATTGCCGCCGGGTACAGCCCATGGACTGCGCCGCTTCCACAGTCTCCTGAGGCACATTACGCAAACCATGTTCGGTATATCGAATTGTCGGGACTATGGCATAGGCGATGATTGCCAGAAATGAAGTGAATTCCCCGATTTGAAAAAACATCAGGAATGGAATCAAGATGACGAACAGCGGCATGCTTTGCAGGGTGTCGTTGATTGGGCGCACAAAATTAGATACCCGTTGATTCTGGCTTGCCCATATCCCGAGCCCGCCGCCGAGCAGCAAGCATACGACCACCGCGGCCAGACACATATACACCGACAGCATCGCCTGCGGCCAGACCCCGGAAAACAACATGAACAGCCAGCCAAATAACGATAGTGCTGCAACCTGAGGCCCGCCAACCTGCCAGGCCAATAAGGTGATAATCAATACAAATGCCATCCATGGGAGTGCGGTGATTCCAAAGTAGAGCAGTCCGCCTATGACGACGACCATGACCGCCGACTGCCAACTGCGTTTGACAAACAGCCAGCCAACCAGCGCGGTCAACACCACTGCATACCCGGATATTATTGCCGGGGTCAGCGAAAACCCCCAGGAAAACGGCGATATTGCTTGGGTAAAACCAACTTTAAGCGGCAACAGGTAATAAAAGAATATCGTTTCTTTGATTGCGTCAGTGACGTTCGAATAATTGGCGGTTATGAAGCGCAAGCCATCATTAATGGAATCCGCAGGATAAAAAATCCACGCTTCCGGAAAAACGCGCAGCATCGGTATAAATAACGAAAGCAAGGTAAAAATCATCATCAAACCAAAAGCGGATAGCCAAGGCTTTAATCTTTCCGCCCGGCTAAGATGTTGTCTCTCAACGGCGCGCGTTCTATCGGTAAAGCCCCAACTGATTCGGTCCAGCACCATCGCGATCAATGCGATTACGGTCCCGGCCAGTAAACTCTGGCCGAACTGAGCCTTGCGCATGGTGCTGAGCACTTCCCAACCTATATCGGCAGAGCCGCCGATGATGGCCGCAATAATCACCATGCTCAGCGCCGCCATGGTGGTCTGATTCACCCCGACCATGATATTGGGCAACGCACTCGGTATTTGCACCCACCAAAAAAGCTGTCGCTTGGTGGAACCGGACATGATGCCGGATTCAAGCACATCGCTCGGCACTTTTTGCAGCCCCAAAATGGTATTACGCACCATCGGCGGACAAGCGTAGATTGCGCTGGCGACCACGCCGACCACCGGCCCGAACCCGAACAACAACAGAATGGGAATCAGGTAAGCGAAAGTCGGTATGGTTTGCATCAAATCCAATATCGGTTGGACGATTTTATTGATGTTCGCGGATTTATACGCGCCGACAGCGAGCACCAAACCCGCTGCAATGGCCAGGGGAATGGAGACGAATACGATGCCGAGCGTATTCATGCTCGGCAGCCAATAGCCGGTGAGCACCATATAGAAAAGCGCAAGTCCGGTGAACAGCGACAATCGCCAACCTGAAGAAACATAGGCAAGCACGCAAAAACCGGCCATGGTTGCAGGCCAGGGAAGCCACTGCAATAGTCCCTGAGCGCCGGCCATGGGCCAGGACAACAACCAGTTAAAGGAGCGAAACAGCCATTTGAATGCGCCGATAAACCTGTCCATGAAAACATTGATCCAATCCGCGACCGGAATGATCAGGTCAACGGGCAGCGTGACCAGCCAGGCAACTTGGTCGCGCAAAAGCAGGCACACGGAAGTTATCAGGATAACCGCTATCCAAGGCACAACGCCCTGGTAATTCTGCCTGGATAATTTGGCTCGCATCAGCCTTGGTCAGGGGCGGCGGCCATGGCATTGACCACCAACTGAGGGGTGACGATGCCGATATCCACGCCGTCGCGTTGCACAATCAGCCCCTCGGGATGGTCATTAAAGCCGGGCATGATGCTTTCCAGAGTGGCCGAAGCATCAACCCGCTGGCTGATTCCGTCTGTTGACTGGTTGGCATCGACAATCTCGCCAGCGGTAATAATTCTGACTCGGGGAACATCCTTGGTGAACTCGGCGACATAGTCATCGGCGGGATTCAGCACCAGTTGCGCCGGCGCGCCTATTTGCACCACTTGTCCGTCTTTCATAATGGCGATACGGTCGGCCAGTCGCAATGCTTCAAGAAAATCGTGAGTGATAAAGACGATGGTTTTGTGCAACAACTTTTGCAAGCGCAGAAATTCATTCTGCATTTGGCGGCGAATCAGTGGGTCCAACGCGCTAAAAGGCTCATCCAGGAACCATATCTCTGGCTCCACTGCCAGACTGCGGGCGATGCCGACGCGCTGTTGCTGCCCGCCGGAAAGCTCCCGCGGGAAACTGTCTTCCCGGCCCTCCAGCCCCACCAACTGAATAACTTCCTGTGCGCGGGCGGCCCGTTTTTGCAAGTCGATGCCTTGCACTTTCAGCGGAAAGCAAATGTTCTCGAGAACGGTCAAGTGCGGCAGCAACCCAAAATTCTGGAACACCATGCCCATCTTGTGGCGGCGAAATTCGATTAACTCGTCATTGCTCAGCTTCAACAAATCCTCGCCATCCATCAGCACCTCGCCGGCGGTCGGCTCTATCAGCCGCGACAGGCATCGCACCACGGTGGATTTACCTGAACCGGACAATCCCATAATCACAAAAATCTCGCCGGTGTGAACATCAAAACTGACATTACATGCGGCGCCGATGTGATCCTTCGCCTCAAACTCCTGCCACAAAGCACGGGTATCGTCGACAGCGCCGTTGCCATTTGTGAAAAACTGGGCAGGGTTTTCGCCGTACACTTTCCATACATTACGGCAGGATATTTTGACGTTATTGTTCACCGAGTCCACTGAATGCTGCCGGTTGTTGTTTTACGCTATGATCACATTGACATAATTGAAATTATACGCCGATTCAACTTGCAAGTGTAGCAGTCAGCGCAGTCTTTGCCTTGAAGAAAATCTCGCAGAGTGTCCGAAAGCCCACCTCCCCGCCGATCTTGCCGCGACCATACAAAGCGATCCCAGGTTACGCCGGGACTGGTCATACGACGATCGTATCGCGCGAGCGGGTCAGGCGGTTGCACAGGGTGGATTTGTTGAAATCATCATCTTTCATTCCAGTGGCGCGCCATAAAGCACGCGCCCCGGCCATGGTTCTGCCGCGGGTTGTGGTCCAGGGTCGATAGTCAGGCATTTTCGTGGGTTGGTTTAAGTAAAATAATTAAAAACCCATTCTATCAAATAAGGCTTAACTGTGGCGAACTACTATATCAACTGATTTGTTTTAATAGTCTTCAATCCAGTTATTGTCATTTCACAATCATACACATAATATATGCTACAATACACATTCGAACAACATGAGATTACAAAATGCTTAATACTACCCTTAGAACCAACATTGTTTTAGATGACAATATAGTGCAAGAGGCATTAAAACTAAGCAACATAAAAACCAAACGGGCACTGATTGATGTTGCTTTAAGAGAATTTGTGAAAAATCACAAGAAAAAAACGACGTTGGAGGAATTATTAAATTCGCTGGACGGCGAAAGTCCTTTTTTTGAAGGATACGATTACAAGGCGTTAAGAGTTAATCCACATTTGCCAGACGCAAGCTAATGTATTTAGCCGATACTTCAATTTGGATTGATATATTTAATAACAAGTCCACAAAAAACATCAAAGAATTGTTTGAATTTCAACAGATTGCTCTGACTTCAGTGATTTATTTTGAGATTTTGCAGGGCTGTAAGAATCTGTCACTATTTAACAAACTGAAACAGATTTTACTTGAGCAAACTTTTTACCCATTAAAAAATAAGCAAAAAAGTTATGAAAACGCCGCGCTGATTTACTTAAAATGCCGCAAAAAAGGTATTACCATTCGTTCAAGTATTGATTGTCTGATCGCCCAATCTGCTATGGAAAATGAGTTAATCTTATTACACAATGATAGTGATTTTGTGCGAATAGCAAGTGTTATTACAACCTTAAAGCAACAATATGCGGATGGCTAATGGAATTATTATGCCAAACCTACGATGGAGAAACGTACCTTGATTTTTTAGCCGAAAAATTTAGTTTTTCTCAATTACTTAAGGCCAAGTATCGGCAATATAGACTAATTCGGCTTATTATCATTGCTAAGAAACAGGCTGCCATTCCTTGATTTTGGCAAGAATTTCTTGTTGGAACTCAATATTATTTGCAAGCCTTGCCATGCCAAGGAGAGAAAGCAATCCAAAGGCGTTTGCGAACTCGATGGCCTCAACTTTCTCTTCATCGCTATAATTCGGTTCAATAGAATCAGCGGTATTTCTTCGGCTAATTTGCATAGAGCCGCAATGCACATAGCTATTCATGAGGTTCCGAGTCAAAGCCTAATCTATCGGGATTTTTAGCAATGTTTTTATCCATTGATTTTAATCTGCGTTCTAATTTTTTAAGGTTCAAGATACTTTAAGGTATAGTGAAATGGTCATAACTAATTGTTCAATCAATGAAAAACAAGCATGTCATTCGCTGCCGAATTTCGGAGAATACATTCAGGGCGATTCCACGGCTGTTTTGCCTTGATATCGAGGCTTGCGAAGTCGCTCAAATCACTGGCATCTCTGGCCCAGGGACCAGCCGATTGTATACTCAAATCAGACAACACATCGCCGGGCAAAGCGAGCGTATGTGTTCACTAATTCATTGCTCTTTTTGTTCCTTTCCGGCGGTGTTTTAGCACCGCCCTCTCGGCCGTCATTCTCGCCGGCAGGCGGAAAGAATCGCCCTCCCTGCCGTCATTCTCGCCGAAGGCGGGAATCCAGTTAAATATCTGTCACGCGTAGCGTGACTCCTTTTGGCATCCGGCTTTGCCAGACACAAACCGGCGGCTACGCCGCAAATGAGTCCGGCTACGCCGGACAGCATATTCCACTGGATTGCCCGGCCAATAATAATATGGGCCGGGCAATGACGACCCTTATTTGTCATTCTCGCCGGCAGGCGGGAATCCAGACGCGGCGAAGCCGCCGGTTGTGTCACGCTTTGCGTGACAATTATTTACCATTGTCCTCTCAAAAGGACTCATTGCCTTCCGATTCACCATTGTCCCCCCAGCCCGTCATTCTCGCCGCAGGCGGGAATCCAGTTAAAATATGTCGTCCGGCGTAGCCGGACCCCTTTGAAAGAGTGTGAGTTTCGCTTCAATATGCGCCACGAAAATAGGTGTCAATATCTGCTGAAATCTATCCGAAATCGACCGCTTAAAGTATCTTTAACCAAAAATTATGGCATTGCTCAATAAACAAAATCTCAGTGCTTTGATTGTCTCTGGCGGTTTGTTTGCTTTTTGGGTTTAGCCAGTCAACATCTTTGAGCGCGTAGCCGTATTGGTGCATATAGGCTTGTTCGGTTTGCCTGATATTGGAACCAAACGGCGGATTGGTGATAATAAAATCAAAGTGGTTATATTGAAATCCTTTATTTTTCGTAAGCGAAAATATCCCTTGTTGAAAACGATAATGTCCGCTTCTCTGGTATATGAGCCGATTTTTACAGGAACAAAAAGTTCTATACGCTTTGGTGCGCATCCATAGACCAGGAAGAGCTTTAGAAATGATTCCGCCTATACTCGCTCCTCTGGATTGCTGTAATTCCGCCGTTTGTTTTGGTGGACGCAGGTAATGTATTATCTATCATCGTCAAATTTGATTAAGCCTTTTTCTAGTCCTTGTTGTATCCGGTTCATGGTCTTTATTCACGATAAACCAAAAGGCCAAAAAAACGGCGATATCGTTAGATACCGCCGTTATATCTCTAAAACCCCATCGGGTTTATTACATTGCCGCATCCACCCAGGGCTTCCAGGTGGCTTCATTGGCGTCAACCCATGCGGAAACAACGTCTTCCAATTTTTTGCCATCCTGATCGATGGCATTCATCATTGGAATTTGGTCGCTGTTTTTCAAGGTATAGGATGACAGCAGTTTATGCGCCGCCGGCCACTTATCCGCTAATCCGGTCCAGGCCATTTTCTTGATGTAGCCGCGCTCCCAGTCACAATCCCAAGTCGCATCAGGATTAACCCCGACTGAGGCGTCATCATTACAGCCGGCTTCAAAGGGAGGCAGGCTGACGTTGGTTAAATCCACCACCGCATGAATCCAGTGCGGCGACCAAAACATCACCAGCAACGGCTCATTGCGCGCTTCGGCACCCTGCATCTCCGCGATCAAGGCACCTTCACTGCCGGCTGGCACCGAGGTGTAATCCAGCCCCCAGGCTTTGATGCGATCCACATTGGTCGTGCCCCAATCCGCCGGATAATCGACAAAACGCCCCTTGGGATGTGTTTCCGCAGTGGCAAACGCTTCAACACAGTCATTCAAGGCTTTGTAATCGGGCAAGCCCGGACATTTTTCCTTGGCCGCATTGTTGAAGAACCAGGATTCGACCGGCACCAAACCGAGGTCGCCAATCTCCTCGACATTGCCCGATGCCAGCGCGTTGTCGTAATGCTCGCCGATATTCGAACTCCATATTTCCATGGTGGCGGAAATGGTGTTGTCCTCCATGGCCTGCAGTTGCGGGTAGTAGCCGGCAGTCACATACTCGACGTTATAGCCCATGCGTTTTAGTATTTCGCCGACGACATGGGTTGAAATATGCTGGCCGGTCCATTCATTCATGGCCAACTTGACGGGGTCGCTTGACTCGGGTACTGCCGCCTGAGCATTGGCGGTCAAACCAAACACTGCCACGGTCATTGCGGCCAAATAGAATTTTAATTTCATTGGATATCCTCCACAAAAGATATAATTGCGTGATGTAATTTGGCTGAATACTAACTATTTAGACCAGCCTTGTCCGCGTAGTATATAACATAAGTCACTGCTGTCCCATTAACTTTCACAGCAACGAGGCTTGATTGTGATTGAAGCCGGGCCTGGGGGGCCGGTGGCCACGCAAGAGCGCCATCAAGTCGCGCTTGTCGAACAAGTTAAGATGCAACACGCGGAGCATTTGTTGCATGCTTTTGCCCAGCCGCGACTGGAATTTGATGAACGCCAAGCGTAAATACACGCACAGCGCGATCCAGATTTGTGTCATCACCGCGTTATTGCTGGTGCCGATGAAAGACTTTATCTTCAGGTTTTGCTTAATCCACTTAAAGAACAATTCCACCTGCCAACGCGCCCGGTAAAGGTCGGCGACAGTCTTGGCCGCCAGTTCCAAGTTATTGGTCAAGAAAACGTAATGCTTGCCAGTCTCGGCATCGCGGTAGCCGATGCGACGCAGTGGAATGGGGTATTGTCCGGATGCTTTGGCACCGGTGAACACGATGCGCTGGTCGCAGGTTAATCCCTTGCTCTTCAACACCGCGGCGCGACCGACAACGCGATACGCCGCGTTTTTCTTGATGCGAGTGACAAAAAATATGCCTTTGTCATTCAACTGTTTATACCCGCCATAGTCGTTATATCCGCGGTCGATGGCGACTAGGCTGCCTTTTGGGAAACCCAGCGTGCGCCCGATAGCGAGGTCGCTGGTTTTGCCGTCGGTGATGGCGACGAACTCGGGCAGGCAACCGCTGTGGTTCAGCCCGACATGCCGCTTGACCGCCCCCTTGGTCGTTCGGAAATCGGCCCACGGGAAGGCCGAGAGGCACAACTCGATGGTGGTGGCATCGAGCGAATACAGCGGGTTGTTGAAACGAAACTTGTGGCCGGGCGCGACCCCTTGGCAACGTCGCAACAGTTTCCCGAACAGTGCCTCGTACAACGTATAAGGCTTGTCCCGGTTGATGCGCGCCAGGCTGGAGCGGGGACAGGCCGACGCCGCCCAAGTGATACAGTCGATGCGTCTGAGCGCCCAGGTTGTCGACGATGTCGCGCAAGCTGTCGCGGCCGGTCACCTGCGCCATGAACAGGCCGACGAACTGCGCCCAACGCGACGCGACACGGAACGAGCGGCCACTATGATGCCGTGTGGCGAGGGTCTCGAATTCATGTCTCGGCACCCATTTGAGGATCTGCGATAAAGCGGTGTTACAATGCGCCATGGTCTGATTCTCCTATTTGATTCAATAAGTTGTACGTCATCTCATTGTATCAATTCAGAGTGAATCAGACCCTCTTTTTTGCCTGTTAATGGGACAGCAGTGAACATAAGTACACAAAAGCGATGCAACAATTCGCGGCATTTCGCGGCTTTTCAATATTCCGTCCGATGGCGCGTAATATCGGCTACCATTGATACTCTGCATAAATCACTTGATTCGCATTTGACATGGCACAACAATTGGAGCGGCTACAGAACGCCAAGGTTCTGATGTACAGCCATGATAGTTTTGGGTTGGGGCATTTAAGACGCTGCCGCGCGATTGCACATTCGCTGGTCGATGCTTATAAAGGCATCTCGGTATTGATTCTTTCGGGCTCGCCGATCATCGGTCAATTCGATTTCAAGGCCAGGGTTGATTTTATCTGCATACCCGGCGTTGTGAAACTGCGAAATGGCGATTACACCTCTTTGGGGCTGCATGTTGAGGTCAATCAAACGCTGGCGATAAGAGCCTCGATCATTCAACACACCGCCGAGATTTATTCGCCCGATATCTTTCTGGTCGATAAAGAGCCGTTAGGATTGCGCGGCGAAGTCGCGCAAACACTAAAACTAATGAAACTGCGCGGCACCACCAATGTGCTGGGCTTGCGCGATATTATGGATGACTCAGAAGCATTGCAGGCTGAATGGGCCAGAAAACAAGTCGTGCCCGCGTTGGACAAGCTGTATGACGAAATCTGGGTTTACGGCAGCAAGTCCATCGTTAATCCCATTCAGGGCATCGAGCTGCCTGAATCCACGCGCAAGAAAATGCGTTATTTAGGTTACCTGAAACGGCAACTGCCGGCCAATGGCTATTTACCCAGGTACGATGGCGGGGACGATAGCAGCAAACCCTATTTGTTGATTACCACGGGCGGCGGCGGCGATGGGGAATTGATGGTTGACTGGGTAATTCGAGCCTATGAAAAGGCCGGAAAAAATGGGAATGGCGAAAATCGAATTGGCGAAAATGAATTGCTGCTAGGGCTCATTATTCTTGGACCCTTTATGCCGAAGTTAGCACAGCGTGCGTTTAGAGAACGAATCAGGAAAATTCCTCAGTTGCGCGCAAAAACCTTTGACAGCTCTATTGAAGTATTGATGGCCAATGCCGTTGGCGTGGTCGCCATGGGCGGCTACAACACATTTTGTGAAATTCTGTCTTTTGATAAAAGAGCGCTTCTTGTGCCCAGGGAAACCCCGAGAATGGAGCAACGCATTCGCGCTGATCATGCTTCTAATCAAGGTCTGATTTCGATGTTAAAGTGCGGCGACTCTGAGAATACGCAACTCATGATCGATGCATTGAAATCCTTGCCCGACCAACCGCTGCCTTCAAGCTCTGGGGCCGGGGAATTATTAAATGGACTGGAGAACGTCAATCAGAGAGTGGCCGACTTGATTAAGCATGTCGATTAAACATGTCGATTAAACATGTCGATTAAGCAGGTTGATTAAAGCGGGCTCGCTAAACGTGCCGAAAAAGATATTGCCAAAAAATATATTAGTGTATGTCCAGCATTTACTGGGCACAGGACATTTACATCGAACCGCTTTGATAACCACAGAGTTGGCGGACAACGGCTTTGCGGTAACGGTTGTGAGTGGCGGCGTTGCGGAATTAAACGATTTTGGCAAAGCGACTGTTATTCAATTACCCGCTATAAAAACGGATTCAGCGTTTACCGATTTGTTTGATGAATACGATAACCCCATAACCGACGGTTTTAAGCGATCTCGTGCCGATCGGCTGCTTCAGATATTCAATGATGCGCTGCCCGATTTGGTATTGATAGAAACCTATCCATTTGGTCGACGGCAAATGCGATTTGAATTACTGCCATTGCTGCAAGCCATAAAACAATCGGCAATAAAACAGAACAAACCCGCTCGACCGATTGTTGCCTGTTCTATCAGGGATGTTATTCAACCCAAATCCGGACACAAGCGCATACAGGAAATTCTCGATGTGCTGGATCAGTATTTTGATACTATTTTTGTCCACGGTGACAGAAGTTTTATCGAATTTGACCGCACATTTCCCGCCGCCGTGAGTTTGAAAGACAAGTTGGTTTATACCGGTTACGTTACCAAGCCGTTGGCCAGCGCAATGAAACCAACTCGTAATACAAAAAGCGTTCTGGTCTCCGCTGGCGGCGGCGCGGTTGGACAAAGGTTATATCAAGCCGCGATTGGAGCGTCGCAACTTGCACGCGGCCAAGAATATAACTGGCATATCTTGGTCGGAGGCAATGTATCCGAAGTGGATTTTGGTGCAATGCAAACTCGGCAAGCACGGCAATCGGATAATTTAAAAATTGAACGAAATCGAAATGATTTTATTGATTTACTCGGTCAATGCTCGGTTTCCGTGTCTCAGGGCGGTTATAACACTATGATGGATATACTGGTCACAAACACCCCTGCGGTGATCATTCCATTTGAAGGGCGCTCGGAACAGGCACCGGAGCAGGAACAATTAATCCGAGCGCGCGCGTTCGAAAAAAACAATATTGCAACATTGTTGAGAGAGAAAAACCTGATCGCATCGGCGCTTCTGACCGCTATTGTTGACTGCGAAAATTCCGGCAACCCGCCCGTTCCACAGAGCAAGCCACAGATCGATATTAATGGTGCCAGTTGGATGGCGGCGTTTATTAAAAATCATGGTTCAAGATACTTTAAGCGGTGATTTCGGATAGATTTTAGCAGATATTGACACCTATTTTCGTGGCGCATATTGAAGCGAAACTCACACTCTTTGAAAGGAGTCCGGCTACGCCGGACGACATATTTTAACTGGATTCCCGCTTGCGGCGAGAATGACGGGCTGGGGGGCAATGGTGAATCGGAAGGCGATGAGTCCTTTTGAGAAGACAATGGTAAATAATTGTCACGCAAAGCGTGACACAACCGGCGGCTTCGCCGCGTCTGGATTCCCGCCTGCCGGCGAGAATGACAAATAAGGGTCGTCATTGCCCGGCCCATATTATTATTGGCCGGGCAATCCAGTGGAATATGCCGTCCGGCGATGTGTTGTCTGATTTGAGTATACAATCGGCTGGTCGCCGGGCCAGAGACGCCAGTGATTTGAGCAACTTTGCAAGCCTCGATATCAAGGCAAAACAGCCGTGGAATCGCCCTGAATTTATTCTCCGAAATTCGGCATCGAATGACATACTTGTTTTTCATTTATAGAACAATTAGTTATGACCATTTCACTATACCTTAAAGTATCTTGAACCGACGTTATTAACGGCATAGCACTATTTCTTTTTTAAATTCCAGTTTTCCCGCCGCCCAGCTAAACAGGTAGCCGGTGTCATGGCGAATTTTTACCTTGTGTCTGGTTTTCATATCCCAGTCAGTAGCCAGGCTTAATACCGCTCGTATAACGCCTTTATGGGTGATGGCGCCAATGTAAGCCTGTTCCGGCAATGCGAGCATCCATTGATGAACGCGCTGACCAACTTGCCGAGGCGTCTCCCCGCCGGGCGGCTGCAGGTCCAGTCCTTGGTCTTCATTTTCCAGCATCGCCGAGGCGTTTATTTTGCGTAAATCGTCGAGTGTTTTGCCCTCCCAGTCACCCCAATTCATTTCGATGAGCGCAGGACACACCAAACAATCTTTCAAGCCAAGCAGTTCGGCGGTCTGTCGCGCGCGCATTAAAGGACTGACATACCACTGCGTTATATCGGCCGGTATATTCCAACTCAAAACCTGAGATTTCCCGGCATCGGCAAGCGCAATATCGGTTCGGCCTTGAAGTTTTTTCTGGATATTCCACTCGGTTATGCCGTGGCGTAAAAACAGGATGTGCATCATTCAATCAGGCGCACCGTTACAGCCAACATGGTTACAAATGGCATTGATATTACTCACAGCAGTAGGGTAACTGTGCTTGGATATAAACTTCTTTATGGCCGCGGCAGCCATATTCTTACGCCGATTTTCATCCCGGATTAATTTTGCCAAAGACTGGGTAAACTCATTCCGATTGTCCGGATTGGTGACATAACCCGTTCTATTATGTTCGACAATACTCGAGACCCCGCCATAATTCTGCACCACTGCTGGCAATCCTGCGGCGAGGGCTTCCAGCAACGCCAAACCGTAGGCTTCATTGACCGCGGGCCAGGCAAAAATATCGCCGACGACCAGCCATTGATGAATGGATTCGCGACCCAGTTCGCCCATGAAAAAACAGTTCGCGGCGAGCGGCTTGAAAAAGTTTTGTATCTGATCAAAATTTTCGCCACCACCGATTGCAACCCATTGCCACAAGTCCATATCAATTTGGCTCAATGTTTCAGCCAGTTGTTTATATGAAGTGGATTTATCCCCGGCGCGCATCATCGCAACCGTGATCAACCAAACCTTATTTGAATCAAGATGGTAACGCTCGGCAAATTGTTTTCTTAGCGCGGGTTTTGTTAGCGCGGAAACATGATACGGCTGCGCGGGGCGTTCATCCAAAAAAGGGCTGAGCAATTCGATTGACTGTGAAGATTTTAACAGTGGCTTGAGACATTCAACATCCATCGGATTGAAGGCGATAATGGTTTGGGCTGTGCGGATGCATTTTAAGGTTTGCTGGTGACCGATGCGCCAGCGGCCATGAACTTGTTTCGGCGCAAACGAAGCTTCGGCGATCAGGTATGGAACATGCAGTCTATTGGCTAACTCGACGCCAATCCAGTCCGGCGCTTTGTGATAAACATGGTAGACGAATATCAGTTCTGGCGGGCGATTTGTTTGATAATAATTTGTTAATCGCTCAACCTCTTTTTGCGCCGATGCGATTGTTTTTTCTTGCGCCGATTGCACGCCCTTGCCTTCCCAACTGCGCAACTCAGACAGAATTTCGACTTCGTGCCCGCATGAAGTCAATGCCTTAATCAACAACCCGGCCATTGCCCTGTCGCCGGACGCAACCGGGTGATTCGGGGATTTTAACGGTGCGTAGAATCCAATCTTCATTTATGCGCTTGCATTTTATAGGGACCCTATTTAAACCGCTCTACCAAGCGTCCGATATTGGCGTCCAGTGCGAAATTGTTGCGGACTGTTTGGCAGCCTTGTTTCCCAAATTTCATGCGCAGTTCGGGTGATTGAATTAAACGGATTATTGCCCGTGCCAAAGCGCTTGCATCTTCGGCTGGCACTAAAATTCCATTGACTTGATCCTCAATGATTTCTGGAATCCCGGATATATTTGTCCCGATACAGGGCAAAGCCTGGGACATGGCCTCCATTAAAACATTCGGCAAGCCATCTCTATCGCCATCAGAATCAATCCGCGAGGCCAAGATGAAAATGTCGGATTGCTGATATTGAACGAGCACCTGTTCAAAACTTTTTGCGCCAAGCCACTTTATTTTATGTTCAATTTCCAGTGCTGCCGCCTGCTGTTTGAGTTGGTCCAGTAACGGCCCCCCGCCGACATGCGTAAAATTCCAGCACAGTGTTTTGGGCAACGCGCTCAGGGCATTGAGCAAGACATCATAGCCCTTTTTATTGACCGCCCGGCCCACAGAAATGAGTTGCACGCACTTATCTTCATCGGCGTTATTTTTATCCTTATTATTTTTGTTATTGGCGTTTGCGTTGCTATGACGTTTGGGTTCAGGGAAACGGGTTAAATCCAGGCCGTGGTAAAGCAAACAAACCTTGTTACCGGGATTGCCCTTCTTTGGATTGCTCAGCGCGCGTAAATAATCAGCGTTGGATTGAGTGCAGGTCACCAACCACTGTAGTTCGGATAATTTTTCCTTGATCTCCCATTGCGGTAAAGTCCATATATCTTTTGCATGGGCCGAACAACTCCACGGCATATTGGTCAGATGGCTGGCATAGCGTGCAACCGATGCCGGCGTATGCAAAAAATGCACATACAGCCATTCACGATCAGGGTCGATTTCTCTGGCAAGCACTAAAGCCTGGCCGAAGCGACGACATCGATTGGGAGTAAAGTCTCTTGCCAGGTCTTTAAGGAACAAGCCGACAACCTGGTAAAATCTCCGGTCAAACAATGCACCAATGAACGCGCTCATCACCCGCACTGGATGCCGATAAAGATATTCAGGCAAATAATGAACTTTCGCTTTAATCTTTTTATGAATCGGATGAACCTCAGCATCGGTAGGATGCCGCAACGAATAAATGACAATATCAACACCCGCGTTTTCCAGCGCATGGATTTCCTGTGCGATAAATGTCTCAGAAAGACGAGGATAACCCTTTAGAATACAGGCAATTTTTTTCATAGTGTTTATAATAACTTATCGCCATAATATTTTCCTTAAAGCATTTTGAATCATACTAATTAAGCACTCAGTCAAATAGGGGAAGCACATACAAAACGCTAACATCCCTTTTCTTTAAGCGCAGCAAAAATCATCCCGTAGCAACAGATACAAAAATGACATTTACCGAAGATTCCAGAGTGAAGATACCTTCTATCTTGCACTTGACCCGATTAGGCAATCAATATCTATCGCTGAAAGAAACTTCATGGGATGAAAAAACCAATATATTCACTCATATTTTCAAAGACAGCATCAGGCAGATCAACCCTGAAGGTGAAAACTTTGATGCCAATCGCCTGCTGGAAGAGATTACCCTTGAACTGGATAACGAAGATTTAGGTAAGGCATTCTATGAAAGACTGACAAGTCGCTCGGGTACCAAGCTGATTGACTTTTCTGATTTTCACAAAAATCATTTCCATGTTGTTACCGAATTGACCTACAAAAACGATGATGAGGAATTTCGACCTGACATTACCTTGTTAATTAACGGCATGCCGCTTGCCTTTATTGAAGTCAAAAAACCGAACAATAAAGATGGCGTATTGGCGGAACGAGATCGTATTAACACCCGTTTTAAGAATCCAAAATTTCAACGATAACCTGAATGCTTTGTTTGCCGAATCAGCCGAGTTGGAAACCGAGATCAAAAAACAGTTGGCGGGATTGAAATATGAGTAATTTGCAGCCCAAGATGAATGGAAACCGTGCGCTGTTCACCGACATAAAAAAGCTGATTGAAGATAGTCGTAATCATGTTGCACAAACCATCAATGCTGAACTGACCGTCATATACTGGAATATTGGCAACCGAGTCAATGGCGATATACTCAATAACCAACGTGCTGAATATGGCAAACAAACTGTTTTGACCTTATCACGCCAACTAACAGCAGAATTTGGCAAGGGCTGGAGCGTTCAGCAACTGCAACATTGTCTTCATTTTGCCGAGACCTTTCCCGATTTCCAGATTGTCTCTACACTGTGGAGACAATTGAGCTGGTCTCACTTCAAAACGGTAATGTACCTAAACGATGAGCTACAACGTGGGTTTTACGCTCAAATGTGTGCTGTTGAGCAATGGAGTGTTCGCGCGTTGAAAAGTAAAATAGATGGAATGCTGTTTGAACGAACTGCAATAAGTAAAAAACCAGAAAAATTGGCCAAATTGGAAATAAAGCAGTTAGCGGAAAGCGGCTCCCTTTCTCCCGACTTGGTCTTCAAAGATCACTATGTGTTAGATTTTCTCGGTCTCAAAGACACCTATCAGGAAAAAGACTTGGAAGCCGCTATCGTTCAGGACATTGAACGATTCATTCTTGAATTAGGAGTGGGATTCGCCTTTGTCGAACGACAAAAACGCATGATTATTGACAACACAGATTTTGCTTTAGACTTGCTTTTCTTTCATCGCAAACTGAATAGATTAGTGGCTATTGAATTAAAACTAGGTAAATTTAAAGCCAGTTACAAGGGGCAGATGGAACTGTATCTACGTTGGTTGGAAAAACACGAAACTGAAGCAAGTGAAAATCAGCCAATCGGCTTAATATTATGCGCAGAGGGCAATGCCGAACAGATAGAGTTAATGCAGTTGGACAAGGGAAATATCAAAGTCGCTGAATACATGACCAAGCATTTGCCGAAAACACTGCTGGCAGAAAAACTGAAACGGTTTACCGCCAAAGCCAAACAAATGATAGAACACCGGGAATGATGCAAATGTTACAGCGACAACCTGAACACCTTGTTTGTCGAGTCAGCAGAGTTGGAAACCGAGATCAGAAACGATTGGTAGGGTTTGCGGTGTGAGTACCCGAACAGTAGCCATTAGCGATATTGCTGAACTAAATCGGGACAGTTTAACTCAACAGTCAACACCAGATTCTATTTATTATTTAGATACAGGAAACATTACTAAAAATAAAATTAATGACCTCCATTATTTAGAAAAACTAAACTGCGACTACCCCAGTCGAGCAAAAAGATGCGTCCAAGATAAAAGCATAATCTATTCCACAGTTAGACCCAATCAAGAACATTTTGGTTTTATTGTTGAGCCTCACAAAAATTTAATTGTATCCACAGGATTTACAACAATTGATGTTATAGACGACAATGTTGACCCGCTATATTTATATTACTGTCTAACCAGGAAAAGCATTACGGATTATTTGCATACTATAGGCACAAATAGTGTCTCAGCCTACCCTTCAATCAATCCAGGTGACATTGGATGTTTAGTATTCGACCTTCCCAACAACAAAAGAGATCAACAAAAAATTGCGGCGGTGCTGTCAGCCCTGGATACCAAAATAGAACTCAATAATCGCATCAACGCCGAATTGGAAGCCATGGCAAAAACCCTCTACGATTACTGGTTTGTGCAATTTGACTTCCCCGACAAAAACGGCAAACCCTATAAAACCTCCGGCGGTAAAATGGTCTATAACGAAACTCTCAAACGGCCTATTCCTGAAGGTTGGTCAAATGGCACATTATGGGATATTGCAAATTATTTTAATGGACTTCCAATGCAAAAACATCGTCCCACTAGAGGTGAGTTTTTGCCCGTTATTAAAATAAAAGAAATGAACGAAGGGTACTCAGCCAAAACTGAGAGAGCTTGCCTGAACATAGATAAGAATGCGATTGTTAGTAGTGGTGATGTTCTATTTTCTTGGTCAGCTACGCTGGATGTGAAGATATGGTCTAAAAGCAATGGTGCTTTGAACCAGCATATTTTTAAAGTTACATCGAATAACTACCCACGAACATTTTATTATTTTGAACTTTTGAATTACTTAAAACACTTCAAAATGATGGCCGATAAACGAAAAACAACAATGGGACATATCACTCAGGATCATTTAAAGCAAAGCAAGATATGCATCCCACCAAAGCATCTCTTAAACAAGGTTCACACAAAGATAAACCCTATAATCGAAAAATGCCTACTCCTTGAAGAACAAATCCAAACACTCACCCAACTCCGCGACTGGCTACTTCCAATGCTTATGAACGGGCAAGTTACCGTAAAATAAAACTCAACCGACCCTTAGTTACTCAAAATCTTGCCATTCACTTTTCTCTTCAAGTCGCAACAAAGTCATAATTTTTCTTGAATGGTCGGTCTGATGACGAATTGAACTGTAATAACATTGGTACTCATCTGAATTGATATTCTCTATTCCACAATCTGTAAGATCGCACTCTTCCATTTCGCGTGATAAATCACTGTAATCGCCGTAATCTAACGTATCTTCCGGGAATTGCGCTTGCGGTAGATACCAAGACCATGAAGATGATTTGACAGGAGTCCAAGGTGTGCCATTATTTTGTACTAACAACGCACAATGTTCTTTTGACAAACTGATTACACGCCGCGCTGTTGCCTCTAAGGAAGTATTGCATTTATTGGCAATTATTTTAATCAATTCCCAACCTAAATCGTTTCTCTGAATATCGTCTTGTATTAAAAATCTTGGCATTAACAGTGATCCTGCAAATTGATTTGCCTCTTTTTCGAACTGTTTGTTACTTGAATTATTTTCTTTTAAATCGCTACTATTACATTCGGACCCAGGTTTTTTTCCAGTCTGTATATGTAGTATCACATGTCCAATTTCATGCGCTACAGTAAATAACTTTCTTTTATCTGATTGAATACTATTGTTAACCAGAATAGTTGCTTGCGATGTATCACCCACAGAAATACCACAAATATCCGATGAATTCAATCTTTGCTCTTTATATTTAACTTTAAATTCATTGGTGGATATTGATTCACAAACATTCATTGGTGAAATAGGTACTGTAATTCCTAAATCTCGAATCAATTCTTCTGCTTGTTGTCCTGGACTTGTCATGATTTTTTTGCTTTCAAACTATCTATCAAACTAAGTATAGTGACTTTATCCTTTTCATCTAATTTTTCAATATTTTGATATTTTCTAAAAAATGCTTGGGCTGTCTTAATAGTAGAATCAGACGACTTCGGCTCTGTATCGCCCGTTAATTCCTCTGTTGAGACTTTGAGCGCAAAAGCAAGTTTTCTACTCACAATGAGGGACGGTATTCTGTTCCCCGCCTCAATCTGACTAATTGCGGAGCCTGTAATACCCGCATATTCAGCCAATTTCGCTTGTGACATTTCACTTTTTTGTCGTAACTCTTTGATTTTATTGGCGATATACTTTGCCTTTTTTCGCCTATCATTCATAATATTACTCAAGTTAAATTTATTTGAAAACAGGGGTTGACATTTAGGTGAGCACCTGTATATTGTACGGACACCGATATAAATCTAATCCGATTATATCAGTAAAGTCGCCTCGCTTGTCAAAAAAGCAGGCATTCAAATAGTAACAAATAGCATATTGGAGGTACATATTATGGCTATTATTAAAGTTAACGGTAACGAGTACGATATTCAATCAGGCATAACCAAAGGGGATAATTTATATTCGCTTGCAGAAATAGTAGGCGAAGATAAACTATATTTAGATATTAAGGGTGAAGTAGATATTCCGATTGCGGCAAATGACTGCATTATTATATTGGGCGGTGAGGATTTTGCTGTTGGGAAATCTGATATTCCAGACAACCCTGAATTAAGAAAACCGATAAACCTTAATTTGAATGGTGCCAATATAGCCCTTTCAAAGCATAAGATAACAGGCAAGGAAATTAGAGAAAACGATAAAGTATTATCTAATAGCAAACTCTATGCAGATTTATCAGGATTGCCTGACCAGCCTATTGATGATAATTGCAGGTTGCTTATTAGAGATAAGGATTGCTTTATCACCATACCTGTTGCCGATGATGGAATTATAGATGTGGAGGAGTGCGCTAAAAACGACCGCAAACCACCTAAAAAGCAACGCCAATATAAAATCAAGATAGACGGAGAAAAATACATAGCAGATGCTTCGCACTTGTCAGGTAAAAAAATATTGGCTTTAGCGGGTATGACATGGCAAGAATTTGGCTTACAGCAAAAATTTAAGGGTGGTAAGCGAGAAGCTATTGCACCGGATCAAAAGATAGATTTAGCAACCCCTGAGGTTGAGCGATTTGAAACCGTTCCCAAAAGCCCACAGCAAGGATAAAAATGGATTTTGCACTGCCAGATGACGATGTTGGTTTATTAAATAACACCTTCCCAAGTAGATGGAAAACCATTGTCAGCACTGTTGAGCGTGGCATCGTCATTAGTCGTTATGCCTTGCCAGTAGGCTATACCTTGTCAGAAGTGGAGATAATGATTTTAATCCCACAAGATTACCCAATGGCGCAATTAGATATGTTCTATCTATCGCCTGATGTGGCGAAGACTAATGGCAACGCCATAGGGGCAGTGAGCAATGAACTGCATTTTAACAGACAATGGCAACGCTGGTCTCGACATTACCAATGGCAAGTTGGCATAAATAATATAGCCACTCATTTAGGGGTGGTGAAAAACGCTCTGGAGACTGAACTATTGAAATGAAATATGCTCTTTCTTTAAGTGGAAAGCAGCACCAGGAACTACAAACGCATTTATTCCAAAAAGATGGTTTGGAATCGATTGCGCTTATATTTTGTCACTGTGGTATAGGTAACGAACAAACCAAACTGGTAGCCTATAAGATCATTTTAATACTTGATGGCGAATGCGAAAGAAGTGAGACGAATATCATCTGGAATACGGAAAAACACCTCTCCCCCGAGGTTATTGAAGAAATGGACAACAACAGTTTGTGTTTGATGACTATCCATAGCCATCCTGGCGGCTTTAATGATTTTTCGAAGATCGATGATGACAGCGATAAAATTTTATTCGCCTCTGTTAATAATTGGTTTGACGATAACAGACCCAATGGTACCGCTGTAATGCTACCTGATGGTGCAATCTTTGCCAGAATTATTGATAGAAAGGGTAAATTCATTCCACTATCGCATGTCAGCATTGCTGGCAGTGAAATAAAGATACTCAGGCATAAACAAAAAGCGGGAAACATTCCAGCATTTGCTAAAAGGATTGCCCAAACTTTTGGCAAAGGCACATTTTCTCTGTTGAGTCAATTACGAGTCGGCGTAGTCGGTTGCTCTGGCACAGGTAGCGTTATGATTGAACTGTTTGCACGTAATGGTATTGGTGAGTTGGTTATTGTTGATCCTGATGAAATTGAGCAGAAAAATCTCAATAGAATATTAAATACGTCAATGGATGATGCTAAACAGGCACGCTCAAAAGTTGAGGTATTAAAAAAGGCGATTGAAAAAATGGGTTTGGGGACCAAAGTATCAATCTATCAATCTTATACCTATGATGCAGCAGTAATAGCCGCACTAAAAGTGTGCGATGTATTATTTGGCTGTGTTGATTCCGCCATCGGCCGCTACCATCTTGATTGCTTGTCATCGGCATATTTGATTCCTTATTTTGATGTGGGAGTGGGATTGTATGCCGATAAAAAGGGCGGTATATCTCAGGCAATGGTAGCTACACACTACATTGAGCCAGCGGCAACAAGTCTTTTATCAAGAGAAGTTTATACCAGCGAACAAGTGAGCGCGGAAAGTTTAAAAATAAACAATCCTGCTTATTACGAACAACAAAAAAACGAGGGGTATATTGCTGGAGTTGATGAGGATCAACCAGCGGTTCTGTCCGTCAATATGCAAGTTTCCTGTTTGGCATTTAATGATTTTATGGCGCGTATTCACAACTATCGATTAGATGATAACGATGAGTTCAACATTCAGAGAATGAGTTTAACGCACGGTTACTACGAACATGAAGAGGGCGTTAATGAAATACATCCACTATTTGCTAAAGATGTGGGCAAGGCAGATAAATCCAGTCTAGTAAAATCTATATGTCGAAATTAACTACCAAAATAACAACCATGCTTCGTTGGTTTGTTGCTTTATGGAAACCGAAATACAAAACACTGTGGATAGAAGATTTACCAGACAAATTAAGTAAAAAAACCATTTACATCGTGGGCGGTAGGGAGTTTCCTTTTCAAGCAGTTTTTTTATGTCCAAAAAATTGCGAAGAGAAAATATTTCTAAACCTATCAGAGCAACATCATAGGAATGAAAGGTGGGATATTACCGAGCATACCGATCACAGCATATCTCTCCATCCTTCGGTTTGGATGAAAACTCTTAAATGTAACTGTCATTATTGGGTTAAGAAAGGACGTATTATTTGGGTTGCCCACTCGTATCCCTTCAATTTTTAACACGTGCCAAAAGTAGAGTTAAGCTACTTCCAACTTTCCAGTACTCATATTGTCTTTAGTAGCTGATTGGATACAGACAATAATTTGTCCATCCTGCCTTGCTGTACCTTATATCGGAAGTGTTCGCCATTGTCGTCCATTTTCAATTGCCGGATTATGGGTTCATTTATTTGGTTTATTTATAGGGATCAGCGGCGTCTCTTAATCCGTCGCCCAGAAAATTGAATCCCAGAATAACAATGATGACCGGAATCACCGGCAGCATCAGCCACGGATAAAGCGCGACAACATTGATGTTTTGTGCTTCGTTCAATAACACACCCCAGCTGGTGATGGGAGGTCGTAGCCCTAACCCCAAGAAACTAAGCGCCGTCTCTCCGAGTATCATGCCGGGAATCGACAGCGATGCTGAGGCAATTAAATGGCTCATGAAACCCGGTAATAGATGTTTGCCGATGATGCGTTTTGGTTTCGCGCCCATGAGCTGCGCGGCGGTGCAGTAATCCTCTTCGCGCAACGCCAGCAGTTTGGAGCGCACCGCGCGCGCCAGGCTGGTCCAATCCAGCATTGCCAGTATTATTGTGATTCCAAAGAACACCGATAACGGACTCCAGGTTACCGGCAGGACTGCGGACAATGCCATCCACAACGGCAGTTCCGGGAACGAGCGCAGTATTTCGATCATGCGCTGCACGACATTATCAATAATTCCGCCGTAGTAGCCGGCGATGCCGCCGACCACAATACCCAACGCGAAACTCACGATAATGCCAATCAAGCCAATCGTAAGCGAAATGCGGGCACCATAAAAAATTCGCGAATACATGTCCCGACCAAGACGATCGGTGCCCAACAGAAAAAACTGCCCACCCTCGGCCGGACAGACAAAATGCTTGTCGGTGTTAATCAGTCCCCAAAACTTATATTTATCGCCGCTGCAGAAAAACCGCAGCTTCTGAATATCATTTGTATTCGACCGATACTCGCGTTTTAGATTTTCCATATTAAGCGTGTATTCCAAACCATACACAAATGGCCCAGCGAATTCGCCTTCATGAAAAATGTGAATTTGTTGCGGTGGCGCATAAATAAAATCAATATTTCGGGTGTGCAGGTTATACGGAGTCAAAAAGCCGCAGAATAAAGCACCAAAATAAATGAAAAACAAAACCATGCTGGAAACCATAGCGAGCCTGTGGCGCTTGAGTTTCCACCACATCAATTGCCATTGCGATGCAAAGTAAAAGCGTTCTTGTGCAGCCGTCAGATTCTCAATTGAATAAGGATCAAACGGCTTATCCGAAACGAAATGTTGACTCATGGGCCGACTCATTTTGCAACCTCGCCCTGTAAACGAATTCGAGGATCGATGGCGGCCAGTAATAAATCGGATACTAAAACACCGATAACCGTTAGCATTGCCAGAAACATCAGAAATGACCCGGCCAAATACATGTCCTGGCTTTGCAGAGCGGATAATAACATTGGGCCGGTAGTGGGCAGGGACAGTACGACCGCAGTAATCTCGGCGCCGGAAATAACGCTGGGCAACAAGCTTCCGATGTCGGCGATAAAAAAGTTCAGCGCCATTCGCAGCGGATATTTCCTGACCAGTTTGTTTTCTTTCATGCCTTTGGCGCGCGCCGTCGTGACATACTGTTTTTGCAATTCGTCCAACAGATTGGCGCGTAGCCGGCGTATCATTCCTGCGGTCCCCGAAGTGCCGATCACGATAACCGGTATCCATAGATGCTCAAGCACCGATTGCAGTTTCCCCCAGCTCCACGGCTGGTCAATATACTGAGGCGCCATCAGCCCGCCAATGGATGTGCCAAAATAAACATTAGCCAGATAAAGCATCACTAACGCCAGTAAAAAATTTGGCGTCGCCAAGCCAATAAATCCGAGAAAACTCAAGCCATAATCACCCCAGCTATACTGGTGAGTCGCAGAATAAATGCCAATTGGAAAAGCAATTACCCAGGTAAATATGATGGTAACCACCGAAATCATTATCGTTAGAAACATTCGGTTGCCAACGACTTCCCGCACCGGCAAATCGTATTCAAAAGAATAACCGAGATCCCCGTGCAGCAGCCCCATAACCCAGACAAAATATTGTTCATGAAAGGGTTTATCCAGGCCATACTCCTGGCGTAAAAATTTTATTTTGTCCTGATCGACCGACTCTCCCTGGCTTTGAAGTTCGGCGATATGGCTTTCCAGATAATCACCGGGCGGCAGTTGAATGATGACGAAAACCAATATACTGATCACCAACAGCGTCGGAATCATCAACAACAAGCGTTTAACAATGTAACTGAGCATGTTTACTTAGCCTGTTGCTCTGTGGCCAACCAGAAGATATCAGGATGATAAACGCCGAAATAGGATGTTGGCGACCAGGCATAAATCGCCTTTTCCGGTACATTTCTTAACAATCGATTGACCACAATCGGTTGCGGAACAGAATTAACAATACCAATACTGTAAACTTGCTCACAAAAATTCTTAAGCATTTTTGTCCATATTTGTTCGCGTTCAGAAAGATCGATAGAGCGGCGCCAACTTTGGTTTAATTCAAACAATTCCTGAACATTCTTCATATCGGGCATTTCTCCGATTTCGCCTTTGGTTTCGTAATACTGCCCCCACTTCGGCCATTGATATTGATCCTGTCGGGTCGGCGCTAATTCAGCCGGACTCATGTCCGCCGTTGGCAAACCATTTTCAATGCCGCTCCAAATCGACATCATCGCTTCGCCGGAAAAAATTCGCTCACGGAACACTTGCCGTTGCGACGGTTTGCTGTAAATTTTGATGCCCAGCTCTAACCAGCTATCGTGAATCAATTCCAGAATATCGGTTTCTTCGGTGCTTTCACCGGCGCTATGGATTATTATTTCCAGCGGCTTGCGGTCAGGCCGCAGACGCAGACCTTTACTATTTCGTTCAGTCAATCCCATTTCATCAAGCAAGCGGTTAGCGCGCTCAGGGTCATACACGGCCCAACGTCGTTTCAGGTCGATATTGTAAAATTTACTATCGGGCAGCACCGTATTATTACTTTCATTAGTAAGACCAAAATAAACCACTTGATTTATTTCATGGCGATTAACCCCCAGCGACAACGCGCGCCGAAATCGGGTATCACGAACCAACGCCCGCCAAACCGAATCGCTGCTGTTCAAATTCGGGTAAAGCGCCTTGTGCGCGCCATTGATGTTTCGCCAAAGGCGAACATCGTAGTTATTGCGCTTCTCGCCTTCTTTCAGAAATGTGTAATTATCGAGCCGTAAATAATGGCCCTGCAAATCCGATTCTCCTGCTCCAGACTTGGCCGGAATCAGACTGCTGGAGACGATATTGATAATGACCTCGTCAATGTAAGGCATCTGCAAGCCGTTAACGTCAACACGATGAAAATACGGGTTGCGTTTAAAAACGTATCGTTCTGCCGGGGGTTTGGTGGTGTTGACCCAGGGTTGCAAGGAGGGTAGTTTCGGGTTGGTCAGTTTGTACTGACGCGCCTTTTTTAAATAATAACCGGCCCAGTTTCGTTTGCCGGACTGTTTGGCCTGAGCCTCGAGTTTTTGTGGGTCGGCATACCTGGGATGAAATTTTGTCAGATAATGTTTTGGTTGGTAAATGAACAGTGGGCTAGGCGCCGCCAAGGCCGGTAAAAAATAGGGGTTGGGTTGCTGCCAACGATAGATTACGGTGTAGGCGTCGGGAAACTCGACCACGGGCAGCTGTTCATCGATAAGCAGTTTTTTGGATGGCCCGAATGGATTCAACTCCGGGTTGTTGGCCACATCTTCCCAGTAGTATTTGAAATCCTCTGAGGTCAGCGGCGCGCCGTCCGACCAGCGATGTCCCTTGCGAAGATGAAAAATAAATTCCTTGTTGTCGTGAACCTCAAATGATTCGACAATATCGGGGATCAACTCCAGGCTTTCGTTATAGCCGACGATTCGGGAATAACCATAGACAACCATCCGACGAATATCCTTGTCCTTACCCATCAGCAGATTCATTTTTCCGCCATATTTTCCCGGCATCAAGTTATTCATGGTTTCATCCATCAATAACGGATTCTCTGGCAAACGCTGCGCCATTGGTGGCAATTTGCCGCTGGCGAGTCGATCGCTAAAATAGTCCGGCTCGGGCGCCGCGGCGGCGGTTAACACATGGGCGCAGAAAATAATTCCGCTGAGCAAGAAAAAGTTAGCCGATCGCCTCATTAGGTTACTTGATTACGTTACCTGAGTTTGAACATAATGCTCTGGCGCAACCGCGGTGAGTTGGGTTTGCGTGCGCGGAGTTTGGGTATATGGCATGGGCCATGCGCTTGGCGTCGATGACTTGCCATCCAGGACCGCATCAAAATCGAGCGGCTTGTTCAAATCGGGAAATGGCACCGCCGACAGCAATGCCTTTGTATAGGGATGCACCGGGTTATTGAATAATTCCTCCTTCAATGCAATTTCAACCAGGCAGCCATGACACATCACCGCGATTCGATCAGCCATGTAATCGACCACGGCGAGATTGTGCGAAATAAATATGTAAGTTAAATTCAGTTCAGACTGCAAGTCTTTAAGCAAATTCAAGACCTGTGCCTGTATCGAAACATCAAGCGCGGAAACCGGTTCATCGCAAATAATAAATTCGGGGCGCAACGCCAACGCGCGGGCGATGCCGAGTCTTTGTCTTTGCCCGCCGGAAAAACTATGCGGATAACGACTCAGAAATCGCGGGTCGAGCCCGACCAAGCGCATCAACTCCCGTACCATCTCAACTTGATATGCGCGGTCACCCACATTATGAATGACCAAAGGCTCTCGAATAATATCGTAAACCGTCATGCGCGGGTTGAGTGAACTAAACGGATCCTGAAAAATGAATTGCATTTTACGTCGAAAAGCAAACAACTCTTCATGTTCAAGGGCGAGGACATTAATTCCAGGGACAATCCCCTGGCCAATCTCCTGTTCAGAATCAAAATAAACAATGCTGCCCGAATCCGGTTGCAACGCTTTCATTAAAATCTTGGATAAGGTGGTTTTGCCACAGCCGCTTTCCCCGACCAACCCAAAACATTCACCGCGCAATACATCAAAACTAACATCGTCAACTGCGCGGATTATCCGATTTGCCCCAATATTATCTGACCAGCCGAACAGCGGCTTGTTGCGAATATTAAATGCACGAAAAACTCTTTTTACGCTTAAATGTATTTTATTTGGATGTGTTATGTCCGACTGCGCTGTTTGAGATTTCCATTGGCTGAGCAACAAATGTCCGAGTTTTGTTTCTATTTCCCGCACCGGCGTTAACCGCTCGCCCGGTTTCATGTCAAAATGCGGCACCGCCCGCAACAATGCCTTGAGGTATGGATGCGTGGGGTTGGAATAAATGTCGTGCGCGCTGCCGCTTTCCATAACCTCGCCGTGGTACATCACCACGACTTCATCGGCGATGTTGGCAACTACGCCCAAGTCATGGGTGATTAACAGCACGGCCATGCGCAATTCCTGCTGCAGGTCTTTTATCAGTTTGAGGATTTGCGCCTGTATGGTCACATCCAATGCGGTAGTCGGTTCGTCGGCGACTAATAATGCGGGGCGGCAGACCAGCGCGGCTGCAATCATCGCCCGTTGTCTTAAACCACCGGACAACTCAAATGGAAAAGTTTTTAATGCCCGGTCCGGATCCGGAAAACCAACCAGGTCCAGCATATCTCGGGTTAGCTTAATGGCCTGGGTTGAATTCACGTCCTGATGCAGCAACACGCATTCGCTGATCTGATTGCCAATGGTATGAAGCGGTGAAAGAGAAGCCATAGGCTCCTGAAAAATCATTGAAATTTTTCCGCCCCTGATGCCGCGCATCTGTTCGCTATCGGTTTTCAAAAGTGCGATGTCGGTAACGTCTTGATTCGAATCTGGTTGCAACAGAATTTCCCCAGCGGAAATTTGTGCGATTTTGGGGAGAATACGCATGATTGCCAGTGCGGTCACAGATTTACCGGAGCCAGACTCACCAACCAGCGCCACGGTTTTACCGTGGGGGATTTTGAATGAAATATCGCGCACCACCGGAAGTAATCCATCGTGCAACTGAAAAACAACTTTTAGATTCCTGATATCCAGGACGTTCATAAGGCCAGGACGTTCATAAGGATTGGGCAATTATTTTGGTTCAAGATACTTTAAGCGGTCGATTTCGGATAGATTTTAGCAGATATTGACACCCATTTTCGTGGCGCATATTGAAGCGAAACTCACACTCTTTCAAAGGAGTCCGGCTACGCCGGACGACATATTTTAACTGGATTCCCGCCTGCGGCGAGAATGACGGGCTGGGGAGACAATGGTGAATCGGAAGGCAATACTCCTTTTGAGAAGACAATGGTAAATAATTGTCACGCAAAGCGTGACACTAAAACGCGCTCTGGCGTAGCCGGACATTTTATTCTTGGTTACTTTAGCGTCTCAACTCGCCTTTGTCCTCTCGATTCACCATTGCCCTATCATTTGTCATTGCCCGGCCCATATTATTATTGGCCGGGCAATCCAGTGGAATATGCCGTCCGGCGTAGCCGGACTCCTTATTACCGTGATACAGCGCAATAAAAGTGATGAAAATTCCACAAATTATCTGTATATTTACATGACACCGTATATGGTGTCATGTTTTAACCGCCATCCATGAATGATCATGAGGACAGATTTCAGAAAATATACAACCTTGAGAACTCGAGAGTAAGGTGCAAAAAGATGAAGCAACTCCTTGAGGCTTTGGGGTTTAAGGTCGAAGATGGCAAGCAACAAGGTCATAAAAAGGTAAAACATCCATGGCTAAGTGACCATCATCATTTTCGTGGCTCGAATTATACATGTGGTCATGGTGCCAATTCCGAGCTACTCAAGAATTACCCAAAAAGCATGTCAAAACTTGTTAAACGATACGAAGCAGAACTTAAAAACTATCTAGAAGAGGAAAATACGTAATGACCAATGATTACACGATACTTATTCGTAAGTTGGGCGAAGCCGGCTCAGATTCCTATGAGGCGCGAGTCAGAGAGTTCCCTGATTTAGTGATTTATGCAGAGGACCACGCTCAGGCATACGAGGAAATCGCCGACTTAATACACGAGATTATTGAAGACCTGTCTAAAGAAGGCCGTTCTATTCCAAATACTATTATGCCCAATGATGATTACAGTGGGAGAGTGACGCTCCGCATCACCAAAAATTTACATTATTATCTGGCACAGCAATCGCAAAATGAGCGGGTGAGTCTGAACCAGTATGTTAATACCTTGCTGTCTTTTTCCGCGGGCTATCTGGAATCAGATAACAGGTGGGTCTCAACTCCCAGAGATAATCCAAACCATAAAAATATTTCACGAAGCACGCCACGCACTATTACCACGAACATGAAGTTCAATTCTAATGATATGAATAAATTTTCAGAAATTGGTAAAGTCGCAGCCTGAAAACATGAAAAAAACAACCTATCTAAAACTTCTTAAAGAGTCCATTCAAGCACTCAACATTAATGATGTTCGGATTATAGGCTTCTCTGGGTTTTGTGATATAGACCATCTTGATGGATTGAATCAAAACCATGCGGATTATGTGCTTGGGAATTTGGCTCAGGTCACTCACTCTCAAGAGCACAAAGAGGAGGGACAGAATAACAATCTGATATTCTTTGCAGAAATGGGAATTAGGTGGACCTTAAATAAAAACGATAACAAGTTGTCCAAGGACAAGAGACCTAAAGATGCAATAGATGTCTGCAAAATTGAAGCCAATTACGCCGTGACCTATTCAAAAATTGCCAACCTAACGAAAAATCATGTTCTGGCTTTCGCGAGTAAAAACGTTGTCTTTAATATTTGGCCCTATTGGCGAGAGTATGTTTCTTCTCAAACCCAAAAAATGGGGGTGCCAAAACTGGTTTTGCCGTTTTACGAACCTCTGCCAGACCAAGATTAAAGATTGATAGAGACGCTGACAAAGTTTAATTCTCCAAAGCCAAATCGGCGGGGATGGCGAAGCCGACCTACGCTTGCTATTCGGATTCCGCAATATCGCCGTGATTCCATGATGTCATTCAGGGACAAACACAGATTGACCCGCAGTTCGCGGATAATTGCCTCGTGCTGCGGGGGAGTGCCGGCACCCGGGTTGTGGCGAGTGTGCGAGCCGTCTTGGGTGCGTCCGGCGTGCTTCCACTTATAGATGGTGGTCATCGACACGCCCAGTTCCGCAGACAGCGCAACAGCGGTTTTGGTGGTGGCCTGGATGTAGCTCCGGGTAGTCGGCGTGGTGGTGGCTAATTTGTGCAGATTAATCTCCATCTTTCAATCTCCTCTGGACATGATGGACGCCTAATAATACACGAAAAGAATCGTAGTAATCAGACGGCACTATACACGAAAGCGGGAACGGTGAGGCGGGACTGCAAATATTGCCCACATCGTGGTTACGCATAGCGCAAAAATTCCTCATATGCGCGGTTGAAGTCATCGAAATTTTTTTCCGTATAAGCAATAAAGTTTTGGTTTACGGTCTGGTCGAGTTCGGAATAAATCTCGGCCACCATGCTCCACATCGTCTCGCGTTGATGGGAGGCTGCGCGCAACGCCTTGAAGCGTCGCCATAGCGCCTTGCTGGCCGCTTCACCGTAATAGCGTTCCAGCATTTCGCGTTCGAGCGTCTCGGGAAACACGCTGTTTGAAGAGATATTGGCAAGATCAAACAGTGGCGTATTAAAGCCGGCGTGTTCCCAGTCGATGATCCAGATGCGCTCGCCATCGTCGATAAAATTGGCGGCGAGCAAATCGTTGTGGCAAAGAGCGGGCTCGATGGCGCCGACCGCCGCTTCCAGTTGCTCGGATATTTTCATCAATCTCGGCAGCTGCGCGGCGCTGCGGCACTCGCTCTCAGCGAGCAGTTTTTGATAGCAGCGCGCCACATGAAATACCGAGAAGCCCAAAACCGCGCCGCGCACCGCACGGGTGCCTTTGCGATGCAAAGTCTTCAACTGCGGCAGAATGCGGGCGAGGTTAGCGCGCACCGCTTCGGCATCCAGCGTCGTGCCCTCGATAAAATCCATGACCAGCGCATCCGCTTCGGCGTAAACCGGTTGTGGCGCAATGCCGACCGCCGCGGCGGCGCGCCCGCAGGCCTGTTCGTTAAACCGCATTACATTGTGCATGGGCGCATCGCCGCCAATCCGCACCACATATTTCGCTCCGGCATCCTCCACCAGATAGTTGTGATTGCTTAACCCGCCGCCCAGCGGTTGCGGCTCGACCGCGCCACGCCAGCACGGTAGCCGCTTGGCTTGGTCAAGCGGTCGTTCAATGGAATTCGTGGTCAAATTAATACTCTCCAATCATATTCTCCAATCCGGGTCATTCTCAGGCGTAACCCGATACTCCATAAAAAGCGGCGACGGTCGCACCATCCGCGAAGCGCACCAAACTTTTGGTTTCACCCAAATCCAACCCTGTTTGCCACGCTTTCGCGCAAGTGTCAAGCGCCTTGTGCATGCCGATGCGGCGCGCAAATTTTGCGTCCGCCGGGCCGGCTTCGGGGTAAAATCCGGCCATGAATAACGCCGACCATGAATAACATCCGACCAACGCCACTGGCGGTTGATTCAAACCGCGGGCTTGCGATGATGCTGATGGTGTTCAGTTCGGTGGTAATCAGCTTTGGCGGATTGATCATGCGCAGCATGGAAGCGGCGGATCCCTGGCAGATCAATTTTTACCGCTCGGTTGCCTTGTTCGGCGTTATTAGCGTCCTGATCCTGTTGCGCTATCGCGGCAAATTCATTGCCCCCATCGAAAACATCGGCGCGCTGGGTTGCCTCGCGGGGGTGCTCCTGGGCATTGCCGGCATGGCATTTTTGCAAGCCCTGACCTACACCACGGTCGCCAACACGCTGTTCATCCTCGGCGCCATTCCGTTTTTTGCCGCGTTGTTCGCGCGCATCTTGCTCAAGGAAAAACTAACCAGAGCGACCTTGCTGACCATGCTTGCCGCCGCCGCGGGGTTGACCGTAATGGTGCTTGAGGGCATTGCCATCGGCTCGGGCGCGGGCAATGGATTTGCGTTATTGACCGCCGTCATGTTCGCGCTGTACGCGGTCATCGTGCGCAGCAAACGGCAGCAGGATATGCTGCCGACGTTGCTCATCTCGGCGCTCTTCATCATCATTGTTTCGCTGATTATGCAAGCCGACGACCTGCTCGTTTCGGCGCACGATTTGCTATTGAGTTTTGTCTGGGGCGGCTTGCTTTCGGGGGTGGCAAACTGGTTGTTCATCTACGCTTCGCGGCATCTTGCCGCGGCCGAAGTAACCCTGTTCATGCTGCTGGAATTCGCGCTGGGGCCGGTGTGGGTATGGTTGGTTGTCAACGAGCAGCCTTCGCGATGGACCATCATCGGCGGCATGTTGATTATTCTTGCGGTTGCGGTGCGCGCCGTGGTTGAACTCGTCGGCGGGGCGAAACCACCGCAACCACCGCGCACGCCGATAGCACCGATTTGATCTGCCGGCTGGTTTCATAATGTATGCTTGCCAACCACATTTCCAGTAATTGGACAAATGACGGGTAAGTTAGAACAGCAAATCAAGTTAATCGCTCAGCATAATGGCTTGATTTTGTTGTATCACTTCATCGCCCGCGAAACTCCTGATGCCTTATTAAAGACGCTGCATAATGTCCCGCCGACAACGCTGCAAACGCACATCAAGGCTTTATCCCGGTTTTTTAAGTTTGTGTCGCTACGGGAGTTTTCACGGGCTAAGTCGAAACGCGGCCTGGCGGCAATTACATTTGATGATGGTTATCGGAATGTGATTAAAAACGCTTTGCCGGTGCTCGAATATTTTGGTTACCCGGCCACGCTTTTTCTAAACCCGATAACATTTTCAAAACGCTGCAGCTGGCGAGACAAAATTCGCTATCTGATTCACCATCAACTGGAACAGGAATTTGCCAGTGAATTTTCATTCCACAATAAATCGGGGCGATTTTATCGCTATAGCAAGCATCCTCAAAATAACAGCGCGTTGCTTGACCAAGCCCTAGATAATTTCTTGAATAATTTCCTGCATAATTTCCCGCAACGCCGTCGCAATAATCTTGGTGGTGATCTTGGCGACGATCTTGGCGACTCTATTTGTAGCGACCTGTATGGCAATAGCCCCTATGCCCAGATACCGAATCTGCCAACCCATCACCCGCTAATGAGTTACGGCAACCATAGCCAAAACCATTATGTGCTATCCTCGTTGACCGACTCGCAGCAGGCGCAGGAAATCGAGCGCGCCCATCAGTGCCTGCAGGACATTCCTAACCTGACGCTTTCGGAGTGTTTTTCCGCGCCTTTTGGCGGCGACCAAGATATAAATTCAGCAACCTATGAATTAGTCAAGGCCATGGATTACCAATCTTTGTTGATGAGCAGACAAAGAATACAGCCCGGTCAATCTGCGACTAATAAAATACAAGTTTTAGAACGCTTTGTGCCGCGCTCTGACGACATAATTGGAGAGTTGACTCAGGCGTATCATATGTAGGGCGAAATAACCGCAGGTGCGCGGTAGAAGGGTTATACTTTCCTTGAAACACAAAGAGATGCCTGACTGAAATGTGTGGACGCTACGCCAACTATATTCGAGACTTGGGTGACTGGGAGAAAATCCTGGGCGACTGGCCTGATGACATCGCCCTGGGATATAACATCGCCCCGACCCAAACTGTGCCGGTTTTTATCGACCACAAAGACCAACACAAAGGAATCGGCATGCGCTGGGGATTGGTGCCGAGTTGGTCAAAGCAGCCGGCCGCGAAATTCGCCACGTTTAATGCGCGCTCAGAAACCGTGGCGGAAAAACCCGCGTTTAGAACGGCCTGGGAAAAAGCCCAAACCTGCTTAATTCCGGCGTTGGGTTATTACGAATGGAAAGGAGAAAAGGGCGACAAGCAACCCTATTTTATTCGCGCCAAAAATTCCGAGCCGCTGGTCATGGCCGGATTATGGGACTGCTGGCGCGGCGATGAGCTTGAACTTTACTCATGCACCATCATCACCCAACCTGCCGTGGGTCAATTAACTGAAGTGCATGACCGAATGCCAGTAACGCTGGAGTTAAAGCAAGCCGAGGTCTGGCTAAAGGATGGCATCAACCGATTTAACCTAATCGTCAAACAACAGCATACCGAGCGCCTGGATGTTTATCCGGTCAGCAAAACGGTCAATCGCGCGACTAGCGACGGCGAGGAATTGATTGCCAGAGATGACGCGACGTCGCTATAATTTACGCCATTAATTTTACGCAGACAGCATTATGTTGGAAGCAATCATCACCGTCATCAGCATCGTCATCGGCATTATCATCGGCTGGGTTGTGCACGCGAAAACCGTGCCAGCGGGTAACGCTGAGCAGGTGACGCGGTTGGAGGACGAGTTGCGCGCGGTGCGCGAGGCCGAGACCGTGGCGCGCACTAATCTGGAAAATTCGCAGCAAAAATTCGCGGAAGAAAAAAACCGCTTGGAGGAAATTCGCGCGGAGATGAACAACGCCTTCAAGGCCATGGCCGCCGATATCGCCAACCGCAACACCGAAACTTTTCTCAAGCAAGCCGGCGAAAAATTCAAGTCGCTCAAGGAAAGTTCGCAACAGGATTTGGATGAGAAGAAAAAACTGATTGATAAAAGTTTAGTCGGCATGAATGAAAGACTGGACAACATTCACAAGCAATCCACCGAATTAAAATCCAGCATCGACACCAGTCAAAAAACCACCGAAGCGCTCAGAGAGAACACCGCCCGTTTGCGCGAAATATTGTCGTCATCGCAAAAACGCGGACAGTGGGGCGAGCGTATGGTGGTGGATATTCTGCAATTCGTTGGCTTGATGGAAAATGTAAATTACACCAAGCAAAGCCCAGTCGAATCGGGACAACGCCCTGACTTCACTTTTATTCTCCCGCAAGAAAAACGCTTAAACATGGATGTGAAATTTCCGCTCGTGCATTACGAAAATTATCTTGCCGCCGACAGCGAAGAGGCGCAAGCGCAAGAAAAATCCGCGTTTCTGCGTGATGTGAAAAATCATATCAAATCAGTTTGCGGCCGCGAATACATCAACCCCGCCGAAGGAACGCTGGATTATGTCATGCTGTTCATTCCGAATGAATCGATTTATGGATTCATCAATCGCGAAGACACCGAACTGGTTGATTATGCGTTACGCAATCATGTTCTGCTGTGCTCGCCGCTGACGTTGTATGCGGTACTGTCCCTTATCCACCAAGCGGCGCGCAACTTCACCATGAATGAACGTGCCTCGGAAGTGATGGCACTGGTCAACGATTTTCGTAATCAATGGAAAAAATATGTCGAGCAAATGGACAAACTCGGCCGCCGCATAGACGGCCTGACCGGCGACTTTCACACCTTGGTACACACGCGCACACGCGCCCTTGATAAGCCGCTCGACAAAATTGAAAACATCTCGCTGGCGGATGAAGGCATCGGGGACGAACCGAAGTTGCTGGATGACCGTAATTCATAAAGTAAATGTGAATAAACAATGAAAAACGCACAAAACCAGATCATGTAAGCCTCAACGTGATTATAACGCGACTCAAAGATGGCCGCTTTGTTATCCCTGACTTTCAGCGCGATTTCGAATGGCGACCTTGGGACATCCTTGAGCTGATGCGCTCTATTTTTCTTGATTATTACATCGGCAGTTTGTTGCTGTGGAAAGGCAAGAGGGAAAACTTTGACGCACTTTCGTGTGAGCCGATATATGGCCACGACAATACCAATGGAAATCGGGAATACATTGTGCTGGATGGCCAGCAACGGTTGACCGCCTTGTATTACGTATTCATGGCACCAGATGTTCCGCTTCCAAACCGGACAAATCGATATTTTTATTTCATCCGCGTCAACAAATTCATGACGGGTGAGCATGACGACGCTTTTGAATATCGTTGGCTAAAAGGCTGGCGAACGAAATTCCTAGAAAATCAGAACGAGCAGTACAAAGCTCATATTTTTCCCCTTTCCGTGATAGGAGAGGGCGGGTTTCAACTTGCAAATTGGGCGCAGAATTACGAGAAATATTGGCGCGACGAGGCTACTGCGTTAGTAGAAAACGATGATCGGGAAAAATTTGAGGCCGCTACACAACACGCGGACGATGCTAAGGAATTTGGCGAGTATTTGAATGACATTATCCATCAATATCAGATTTCCTATATTGAATTGGATCAAGATTTAACCATCGACAAAGTCTGCGATATTTTCACGCAGGTCAATAGTCGCGGAATTCAACTAGATGTATTTGATCTTGTGAACGCGATGTTGAAGCCGAAAGATCTCCAACTCAAACTTATGTGGCGCACGGCTGCCCCGAGGCTGGAATTCGTTGACACGAAGAAGATGAATGTATACGTCCTTTAAGTGATGTCAATCTTAAGACAGTCATATTGTTCTCCCAAGTACTTGTATTACTTACTGCCTGGAGCAAAAAAGCAGGTTCGCGAACCTGACGGGAAACGTCGCGAGGAAATTCTTGTCCCGGACACCATCGATTTCGAAAAACACTGGGGAGTTGCAGTTGGTGCTTTGGAGCACGCGATTAAATGTTTGCGTCACCCACAAGAGTTTGGAGCAATCTCTTCAAACTACTTGCCGTATGCCTCCATCCTACCTGTATTTGCATCGTTGCAAGTTTACGCTCAGTCTTTATCGGCAGAGCGACAACTTAGTGCCAAACAAAAAATTCGTCACTGGTATTGGGCGTCCATCTTCACAAACCGCTACTCAGGCTCCGTAGAGTCAACAAGTGCGCGTGACTTTCTGGATATCAAGCAGTGGATTAACGATGCTTCCGCTGAACCGGGAGTGATTCTTGAATTCAAGAATAATGTAAAAAACCTGAATCTACGAAAGGAAATCAAGCGAAATACCTCCGTGTACAACGGCGTATTTAATCTGCTGGTGCTTAAAGGCGCACCGGATTTGATTAACGGCGAAGCACCGCAGTACGATGATCTTGACGATCATCATATCGTGCCGGTTTCAAAGGCAAAAAGTTTGAATATCAATGATATTCACACCATTCTAAATCGCACGCCGTTAACAGCACACACGAATCGGCACGTAATCCGTGATCGTTGGCCCTATGAATATCTTTCAGAACTCATCAAAGAGAATGGTAAATCCACAGTGCAGGGGATTATGGAGAAGCATTTTGTGTCGCCAAAAGCCCTAGATATTTTGTTGAGAAATCCATTCACTTACGACGACTTTGAGGCATTCATCAAAGAACGGGAACGTGTCTTACGGGAAGCGATTAAAAGTCTGGTAATGTAAAGATGAGTCTGATTCGCCTCTGTAGTTAAGTAGCGATTCTGACTAACAGGATTGATTGTCTTTGATGCTTGTGCCGAAGCCCAAATGAAAATCGCATTCTTGTATGAGCATCCGACTTGGTCTGATGCGCTGATAGCCGCGTTTGAGCGGCGCGGGGTGGCGCTGATCTTGCGTAATATTGCCGATCTTAGTTTCGACGCGGACGCGACCGACAAGCCCTTTGACGCAGCCATTAACCGTATCAATGTCATGCCTTCTTCGGAGCGGCAACCGCAGATTGTGTTTCAAACCTTGCACTATCTGAACTGGCTGGAGCTGGCCGGTGTGCGCGTAATCAATGGTGCCCGGGCGCATTTTATTGGCGCTTCTAAAGCGATGCAAAACGGCATTTTTTCTGCCTTGGGGCTGGCCCATGCCCGGGCGATCGCGATTTATCGGCCGGCGGATGCGCTGGCCGCGGCCGACAATATCGGCTACCCGGTGATCATTAAGCCGAATATCGGCGGCTCAGGCTATGGCATCGCGCGCTACAATACCCGCGCGGAACTCGCGGAGGCAATCCGGCTAAGCGCGCTTGATTTGGGCATTGATCGCAGCGGACTGGTGCAGCAACACATCGAATCCGATGGTTATGTATATCGCATAGAAGTGCTTGGCGACCAGTTGTTTTACAGCATCAGGCAGCCGATCAACGAAGGGAGTTATAACTATTGCGCGGCGGATGGGTGTGCCGCGGGTGCGTCGTCGGCAAATAATCATGACGCAATCGATCATGACGCAATCGATCATGACGCAGGCGATTTTCCTGCGCGGGATGCGGATAGCCCCGAGCGGATTGAAGCGTTCAGTCCGCCCGAATCCATCATCTCCGCCGCGATTAACATTGTCCGCCATTGCGGCGCCGATGTTGGCGGAGTTGAATATTTCATCGACTCGAATACCGGCGCGCCCTGTTTCTATGACTTCAATCCCTATTCCAACTTTGTGCGCAATGGCGAATCGCTCTTCGGATTCTCGCCTGAAAACCGCTACATTGACTTTATTCTGGCGTCCTTATGAATCGCGTGAGATCGCGCAAGATGCGCGACCAGATTAAAACTTGCGGATTAACGAAAACTGGATAAGTTGGCGATTAACGCCACCTTCTTGAGTTCAATTTTTTTCTGTATCTTGTGCGCCAAATCCTGATCGTGAGTCAGGCAATCGACGCAGACTGTGGCATGTTGACTACTGGCTTCAAGCACCGCGTTTTCCATGGCTTTGGCAATAATCACGGCGACTTTTTCAAGTTCGCTTTCGGTCAGCGATGCGCTAAGCGCTTCACTCGCATCCGTAGCGGCCTTATTGGCCACGTTTGATAAGTTCATGTCTTGCTCCTGATTTTGAAAATGCTGATTTTGAAAATAATTGAGCCGAGTTTATCATAAATCATCCCGGTTTTCCCGGATTTGTCCGGGTTCACCACATATGAGACAAATCAGGTCGCAAGGTGGGTTGCCGATAATACGCCATCGGCGCCATTAAATCCAAACTATCGTGTGGTCGGCATGATTATAGGTCCACTGGTAATGGACCAGTTCCGGGTTGATCGCGGTCACCGTCAACGGCCCTCGGAAGTGAGGCTTCAGCCTCGCCAAGCCATTGCCAGGATGGCGGGACTAAAGTCCCACTTCCGATGCCGCCGGCCTGACCTGCTTTAAGCGCACTAGCCGGGCCAGGTTGACAGTCTCTTATGTGTCTGAGCCCGAACAGATTATTTAGAATAACAAAGCGGAATGGTTGAAGCCGTATTAATGATATGTCAATGATATATCCGGGTTTCATAACGTTTGCTCAACGGCGTCATTGGCTTATTACACTTTCGCTCACTCAATAAATTTGAAGCGAGAGCCAGTTGGCCATCCCGGATGGCGGCGTCCAGGAGAGTTTGGGAGAGTATATCGCGCTGGGCGTGACTGCCCCCAAAACGGTTGGCGATGGGCCGTAAATTAACCAGGCAGGATACCGTCTCGGCATACCGTTTTTCTCCGAATGCCAACATGGCGCGGCACGCCGGAATGCCCACATCCCGCGACATCATGGCATTAAGCCCGGTCGAATGCGCGGCAGTATTTTCAACTGCCGCCAGAATTTCCCGGGCCGCGGATAATCTTTCCGCGCCCACAAACGCGATCAGGGCATGAAAGTCATTAAAGGCGTAGTAACCGTTTTCCAATTCGGTTTTGCTGGCCCACATGTCGGCCAGTTCGTCCCAGCGCGACCCGGTGTCCACCCCCTGCAACATCAACCGCCATAATAATGCAGAAGCATCGAGAAGTTGTGATGATAAATCACAGGGCTGCGGCAGAATCCGGCTATCGTATAATCCCAAGGCGCCGTTAAAATCATCCCTTTCCATATAGTACAAGGCGAAGTGCCACCAGTTATGAAAGGCAAAGCCATTGTCGGGAGCCCAGTCATTGACCCGTTCGGTGTACAGGGTTATGCCCTCGTCATAGCGCCCCTGCATCTCCAGCACATGGGCAATCGCATGCACCGCCCAGCCGTCGCGTGGTTCAATTGAAAGCGCATAATAACCGGTCTCCTCGGCTATTTTGTGCTGGTTGCATTCTTCCAGCCCAAAAGCGTACATGCCCTGAATATAGGAATATCCGGGGACGTCCCGGTGCCAGTGTGTCAACGTGCGCCCCACCCGATCGCGCAAATTGAGCGCATCGCCCCGGAAAAAATCGGTTAAATGAGCAAGTTGCAGGGCCATAGCATCACGCGGGTAGTCTGTCAGTACCCGGTCCCAGGTTTCGCATGCTTTGTCCCAGCGCCCTTCCATCCACTGGCGAGCAGCATGAACGAGCATTTTTTCCCTATCATTGGATTTGGTGGAGAGTGCTTCGGCGCGCTCAATGCTATTCCTGATCGCCGAAATATACTGCCGCTCACCCATGATCAGCATAGCACTGGCGACGAAGATATGTCCGAGGACAAATTCAGGGTCGTTGTTTAGTGTCGCTTGCATGGTTTCAACCGGGTCGCCGAAATAACTGTGAAACTGAACCAAGGCAGTTTCAAAATCCTCAAGGCTTTGCGGAGCGCATGCCGAAACCGGAACTTCCCGGGCATCGTGCTGGCTGTTTACTGACATAATGACCACCTGTTAGTGCATATCCTGATCATCATACCGCAAATAAAGCGGCTTTGGAAAGCAACATGCCTGGCCGTTGGCGCTCGCCGAATTGTGTTGTTCAACCGCGTCAACATCCGCAGCAGGACTGCTTGAAGCCTTGTTTAATATGCCCGCCCTATTCCATTGTTGCCGCATTTTCTAAACACGTTCACATGACAACCGGCCGGTTTCGGCGTAGTATTGACTATCATTCCGATTGAAATAATTTAACCGAAACTAAAGAGGTGTAATATGCAGATAACAGAAATACTGAACACCAAGCAGGGATCGGCGCCGGACAAGGTGGTTTCATGCGAACAGTCCGATCGGGTAAGCGATGCGCTGAAATTAATGATCGACAATAATATCGGCGCGCTGCCGGTTGTTTCCGGAGAGAAAGTGGTTGGCGTTTACTCTGAACGCGATGTCGTTAAGAGCTGTCAGCAGCAAGGCGCGGATTTTCTCGGCTGCAATTTGCGCGACATGATGAGCGCCAATGTGATCACGGTTCGCCCCAATCAGTCGGTTGACGATGCCTTGGTGCTCATGCGCGACAACAACATTCGGCACTTGCCGGTTATAGAAAATAATAAAATGGTTGGATTTTTGAGCCTGAGGGATCTCATGAATGCCAAATTGGATTATGCCAACAAAACGGCGGAGTTTCTAAAAGATCAAGTGCATATTATGGATAAGCCGTTGCCGATGTAAGATGGCCGATGTAGGATGGCTGATGCAGAGACTATGCCATGCGATAGATTTGGTCGCCGTTGTCTTTGAATACGGCAAGCATGTTTTTTAGTCGGCTTCGTTCGCACCGACATCCCTATAAATTCATGCCTATAAATTCAGGCCTATAAATTACTCCGTAACACGAATACGCGGTTTGGGCGAAAATCGAATTTCCAGTCGGCGGTTTTGGGCACGGCCTGGATTGCTGTCGTTGGTAGCGATGGGGCGACTCAAGCCGTAGCCGACCACGCGCAAGCGCCGCGCATCGACGCCCTGATTGATCAGGAACCGTGCCGCCGCCGATGCCCTGGCGGCCGACAATTCCCAGTTGGACGGGAACATATTCTGGTGCACCGTCTTGATGGGGATATTGTCGGTATGCCCTTCCAAGCTGACCGAGTATCCCGGATAATTTTCAATCAACTCGATCACCTTCGACAGCACCGCCTGGCCCGTGGCCGACAGACGCGTCGAGCCCAGATTGAAGACCACATCGCTGCCTAATTGAATCGTGGTGGTGGCATCGCGCAGTTCCTGGATTTCACCGTCCTTGCGGCTCAACTCAGCGCTCATGTCCTGTTTAAGCCCTTTGATATCCTCACGCAGTTGCTCGGCATGACGGCTTTCCGCCGACACGATCTCGGCGGACAATTCCGCATTTTTCGCTTCCAACTCGGATATTTGCTCGGCATGACGGCTTTCCGCCGACACGATCTCGGCGGACAATTCCGCATTTTTCGCTTCCAACTCGGTTATTTGCCCGGACAACACTGCCGACTCGTCCGCTGTAATCTCCGGCGCCAGCGCGCGATTCTGATAAGTCAGGTAACCGCGATTCTGGTAAGTCATGTAACCGGCAACCGCCACCGCCGCCACCAGCAACACACTTAATAGCACCGTTAATTTATTCATAATGGGACACCTTGACTGATTCTATGGATAATATTTTGCCGCGGAATTATAATGACACAAAACAGCAATTTCAAGACCCGCGCCATTGCGCATCCATGGTTATGATGTGCGCGTCTTAATTATTGGGATTTTTGATCGCGCCTTAAATGGATTACATTGCCAAGGAAACAGCAGCCGATGGTTTTTCAGGTGAAGGCGAGTTTTCCATACATTTTCTGATTTTGTTTTCGATATCAGAGGGATGAAAAGAAACATCCCAATGCCATGTTCCAAAGCCGCCTTGCTCATTCACGGCTTGCACCCATTGGTTTAAGTATTCCCGCTTGGTTTTATCTTGTTGGCTATCGGCACCCTTGACCTCCAGTATCAAATATTCGCCGTTAGCTAGCCGAATCAGAAAATCGGGGTAGTATTTTCTGATGATGCCCTGGTGATTATACAAAATGGAAAATCCTAAATGGTCGTTTTTGACAAAGGATGTCACTAGATCGGATTGTTCAAGAAAATAAGCTTCCGTCGCTTCCCACCCACTGTCATACACGCAATGACTGATGTGTGATTTTTCAACCCACTCGCAGGGTTTACTGGTAAACCAGGGTCTCATGCCAGATGTTGACTTGATTGGATTTTCCCGGTTAAACACTGGCGTTAATTTTTCAGTGTTCTCTGCCCGAATCTCCGACCAAATGTATTGAATGATTTTATTCATGTTGAGAATAATCAATATTTTATTTTTTGACTCATCCTCATTAAACAAATTGTTTTTAATTACAATTTTTCCCGATTGAATAAACGCTTCAACCAGCCTGACAACTTGCGCGAGCAACATCTCCTTGGGACCTTTCCAATCCGGTTGTTGCTCTGCGTTGTAAATTGAAGCGGCTACCTTAAAAACTATGGTTTGCACTCTTGTCTCTACTGCGATTTTCTCCAAGCCAATAGCCGCTTTAACCGCGGGATTTGCCTGCCCGGAAATAATAGCGGCCAAATCCGCTTGGGTAATCGTCTCGTAAGGATCTATTTCCAGGGTTTTAACCTTCTGCCAATCCAATGTAAGCAAAGGATGATAGACATGATCAATGCGAACGACATTCGGCCATCTAATTTCATGCTTTGATTTTTCCTTCATCGGCTCAATTCTTGTTTTCGGTAATGGTGGCGGTGGCGGGCCGCCTTCGCCTTCCTCGTGCGGCAGAAAGGTAAAAGGGACGCCAAATATATTGACATATTCCGCTTCAAACAAACCGTCATCGCCGACATCATAACTGACCCGTCGAAGCCCGCGCCCAACAACCTGCTCGCACAATAACTGGCTGGAAAAAGCGCGCAGGCCCATGATATGGGTGACTGTTTTGGTGTCCCATCCCTCTGACAACATGCCTACCGAGATTACATTTTGAATCCGCTCGCCCGGCTTTCCTGCATCGCCGACCGTATCGACTGTTTGTCGTAACCATTCCGCTTGCTGTCTTTTCGTCAATTTCGGCGCGGCTTCCTGGTTTACATCCCCAGCCGCCACTTCGATTTCAACCGCTTCCGTTTCGGCTTCGGCTACATTGAGCACTTTGCTGTCTATCTGCAAAATTTGATCTATGTTGCACAGTTCCGGGATTAAAATTTTGTTATGCTCAAAAGCGTATTTTATCCGCGCCGAAGTTTCCGTTCTGTTGGCAACGGTAATCATCACTGGCGGCACTGGATGCCTGGCTTGCTGCCACGCTTGTTTGGCGATTTGCCAATCCATGCCGAGCAAATAATAGGCATTGGTGATCAAGTCAGGCAGCGGCTCCGCTTCCGCCGCCGGACGGTTGATATCGTCTTTTACTTCATCATCGGCATAAATATGGTAAAGCCGTGATTTCAGTTCTTTGGTGACGATGCTGTCATCCCGAACCACCACTCGCGGCGTTTTCACCAACCCCGATTCAATCGCGTCATTTAAGCCAAAATCAGACACAATCCAGGTGAACAACGCATCCTCCGCTGTTCTTTTACCGGAGGGCGAAAACGGAGTGGCGGAAAGGTCAAAGCACCGCAGGATTCCTCTTTGCTCGTGTATCCGGTCCAAACCGCCGACCCAGATGGTGGCTTCTTCCGCGCTGTCTTTCTCTGAGCCGATGCGTCGATACTTGCCAACCGCCTCCGGGTTCACTCGCCAGGCGTGATGCGCTTCATCGTTGATAACCAGTATATTCCGCGCATTGGCCATCTCGCCCAAAACCTGCCGCACATAGGCGGTCCCGCTTATTTCGGTTTGTTTCCTTTTATCCACCGAGCGTAATTGCCCTTTTTCAATCTTCTTATCGAGTTTTTCCTGGGTATCCCATGCCAGTGTATGCCAGTTCTGGATTAACACTTTTCCTTGCCTGAGTTTGTCCATCAAAGCGGTCGGGACGATATTAAATGCTTCGTAATAGTTCTCCTCGTGAGCGGGTTGCAATACCTGCAAGCGGTTTTTTACGGTGAGTCCGGGTGCTACCACCAGGACATATTTGCTGAACCGCGCATCCGTTGAATAGGTGACTTTATTCAAAAAATTCCAGGCAATAATCATCGCCATGATGATGGTCTTGCCTGAACCAGTGGCCATCTTGCTGCACCAGCGTTCAAAACTGCCGCTGTCGCCTTCAATGTTAATGCCGATTCTGTCTGCGGCGGGTGCTTCGGTCAACCAGACCAAAGTTTCGATCGCTTCCAACTGGCAAAAGAAAAATCGGCTGTTCTGGCGTTGTTCTGGATCTTGCCAGTACTCCAGCAGTCGCTTTGTGATGCCAGTGACACCGGGATAACCCGCTTCCCGCCATACTTTTACACGGGGGCGGATTTTGTTGACCAGTTCAATTTCGATGGAAATACCCGGATCATCAAAGCCTTTGAAATTCGGTGTCGCTATGACATAACCCGCTGGCCGTCGCCCTTCTTTGATGTGGAAATCTCTGTTCTCCCGGTTATACAACCAATGGTGTTGAGGCTCCTCATACGGGTTGTTGATAATTAGTTTGGTGATTTTTTTGTTCATCTTCTCAAACTTTAATACCAAGAGCATTAATCATATCTATAAAACTGATGCAGTTAACTTTCTTTTCTTCGCATATTAACGGAATTTTATAATTGCTTTTTTTATTCGGTTTTGGTTTTTGGTATGCTTCAAAAGTTACGACAATTTGATCCATTATTTTTGCATAAGCAATCAATAGCATATCATTCTGATCAGCCCCATTAGATTTATCGTCTATTTGATATTCTTGCTCCATACTCAAGGAAAGAAGGTTAATGTTATCGTTGATAGGGTACTCAGGAAAATTATTTTTAGTCAGCCATGTACGCAATGGATATTTATCTTTTTTTTCGGGCTGAGACAATTTGTTATCTATTGATGAAATTGGTTCAATTTCGTCATAGATGGGTTTAATCAAAATAATATCATTTCTATGTTGGGCAATCTGTTTCCAGAGGGTAGGAAAGGTATTGATGGGATATGATGTACACCAAGGTGTAATAAAAACATTTGCATCTACACAATATTTACCATTCACAGCTTCTCTTCCAGCTGTAGGGCATGTGACGCTTGCTTAAAGTCAAATAATTTACATAATTTATGTAACCCAATCTCTCCATTGTGATAGGCTTGAAAAAGCGCATTAGTATAGATTTGACCGTATTGTCTCAGCGCTTCTGTCGGCATGTTTCTAGCATGCCCTCCTGTTTTTCCCTTTAATATCTTTTGGAATCGCGCAAGCTCTCTTTTTATCTGTGTTTCAATTTTTATATACAGGATCTGATTAATTATATTTAGTTGCCGTAGTCGCACCAAACAAGCATAAGTACTTACCTTAAAGCGTTTTGCCATAGGCTCAATATCACTCAAATCACTAATATCATAATCGCGTATGACAGATAGAAATGGATCAGCAGGCATTAACACATTGCCAGCAAATTCCTCGCACCACTTTTCCATCCGTTGGTTCTGATTACTCCAACCGTCAATCGCATTTTCGCCACGGAGTAAATGTCCTAATTCATGAAACAAAGTAAATGATTGTGCCTTTTTGGCATCTGAATCATTGATGACAATAATCGGTAAGGTTGGATGATAAAGAGCCAAACCGCGAAACGCATCTTTATCCATGTGAGACCAACCCCTATATTTGCTGGTCATAAAAACAAAGATGTTTTTTTCTTCCAGTTTTTCTCTCCATTGTAATAGTTCAAGATTTCCTTCTTCATCTAGCCATTGTCGCACCTGTCTAGCAGCGATTTGCGGAGATTCACTCTTTGACAACCCTGGCGGGTCAAATTCCTCTATTCTTTCGTCCATCTCTTCTCGTAATTCCAAAATTAAATCGCGTAAACGTTCTATCTTAGCGATTAAAATGCGAACTCCAGAACGGTTAAAGATATTTACACCATCGCGGGTAAACTGACGAAAAGCAGGAACCGTTTTATCGAATTGATACTTCTCTGGTAAAACTTCAGAAACAAAGACCCACCGAGGCACGTGGTACAACTTGGCAAGAATGTCTAATTGGTTAAAGGTAAGAAGCCGCCCACCCTCTTCAACATCAGCAACGAATTTTATCCTTTTTTCTACATCGGCATGACTGAAACCGGCTTGTTCACGACATTGGCGAAGAACTTCAGGATTAATGTTTTCTACTCGTGAACTCATCACTTAACCTCCGCTCCCATGTCCCGCAGATGCCTAGCATTTCTGACGTAAATTTCTCTGCGCTCCCGTTCGTAATGCCAATGCTTCCCTGGTTCATCGTAGGGGTTGTCGATGATGAGGGAATTAGTCACTTTAACATCGCGAACGGAATTGTTGGAGAAAGAATGACTTTGAAATTTCTATTTTCATAGGAAACAGATTGTGGATGGTTATAGCGCACTCCCTGTTTGTCCAATCTGGACGACATTTTCTCTCCAATAACAGTATAGTACTGGTTAATCTTTTGATCGTTCCCATAATGAATATTAGCCATTGAAACCAAATACTGTAGCGTTGGAATAGTACAAAGAATTTGCTTACATGCTTTATCAGGAACACTTTTATCGACAGGGTTCAAGGATTTTTTCATCTCAACAAAATAAACATCCACGTGGTTATTGCAAGGGATAAAAATAAGTTGGTCACAAGATTTTTTATAATCTATTTTTGCTTCCACCACCCCTATATGAGATTTACCTCCCGGCGGGACATTGACAACAAGTCCGTTTTTCGGGACTCCTGTTATTTTAACTTTCATGCCAGATTGTGAATCCTTTAACTCTGTATTATTTTCTGTGACTGACCAATACTTGTCTAATAAAAGAAATTTTAGAGAATCAATCATTTTGTAAATCGCCATCTGCTGTCAGCATGCCAAGTTCATTTGATATTTGATTGATACTATCAATGGAGGCATCAAAAACCGGCATGTCAATACCCGTTTTATCTACCTCACATGGTGTCAATGTTCCCTTTTCGCATATGTAGGCTTTCACTGCTTCTGGTTTCAAATAATCATCCGCTGTATAATCTTTTTTGTTGCGCGCTAAGAATTTATCTTTTCCCTCAAATTTGTTACTCAACATAATGAGGTTGTTAAATTCTTTGATTAAATAATCACTATGAGTAGTCAGAAGTACTTTTAAACCGGAGTTGACACAAAACGCCAGAAGTCTTGCCATTAGCACCTGATTGGTTGGACTGAGATGGCTTTCGGGTTCATCAATAATCAGCATCTGTCCTTGTTGTGCAACATGTTTGAGATAAAAGTATAGGTCTGATACACCACGCGCTGACGACGATGCTAAATGCAAAGGTATGTCAAATCGATTTTCTCCGCGTCGCTTGGAAATGAATCGAATCTCGTCATTCTTGGTTTTATAATACCCATCCATTATTCTTTCCACCGAGCGCAAGTTATTTATCGGCAGATTGCTTTTCCTTTTTGGGATTTCAGCCAAGTCTCTTGTGAAATTTATGTTGTCTTTTATGGGTTTGGCATAGCGAGCAGCTTCTTTTTCAATATATGATTGATAACGGCTAGATTCTTTTTCATTGGATAAATTCTGTAGCTTTTCAACTAGTCTGTTTTTATTTAAATCTAGTTCCTTATAAAAAAGAGAAACACCAAATCTTTCAGCCGAAAGGATAAAAGGAACCGGAAAATTACTTTTTATCATCTTATGAAATAGAGTATATAATCCCATCGCCATTGCTCTGCTTGTAAGTTGATGGTTTCCAACGTTATCAAATTCTAAATGTATGATTCCATCTTTTAAAGAAGATAATAATACAGATTCCCGATCCTGATGGCTTACTCTGTGTTTTTCATTTTCCATTTCTTCTTGTTTGATATATTTTTTGATAGAAAATTCTGCATCTTCAAATTCATCATTAGAACAACTAAAAACTTGATCAATATATACTGAAGAAAATAAAGTGGAAGAATATTGCAACATTAAATCTGCCAGAGTTTTGAATCTTTCAAACTGCATAGTTGCTTTCCCATGTTCTTTTATTTGCTTCGCAATTTCTTCCATTTTTGTAAAAAATTCTGAATCACTATAGTTTCTTGTCATCAACGATATATCATCATGAAATGCCTCTAAGAAACCATATAAGGTATAAACCAAATAAGTTTTCCCCGTGTTGTTTTGCCCGGCAATGATGGTTAAATCGCCCAACTCAAGTTCAGCTTCCTTGATTGGACCTATATTTTTGAATGTTGCTTTCATGATTTATTCTCCTGGGATGGCGCACCCAAAACCCGCAAACTTTCTATCCCTCTATCATCCACTATTTTGACGGCGATGCGTTCATTTTCACCGAGGTCAAACGGCAGGGAAAGGGTGCCGCGGTAAGCTTCAATCAACTCGTCGTCTATCTCGGATTTGAGGTTTCTTGCTAGTTTGCTCCAGCCTTCTTTGGCGCCCGCCATGGGGAAGAACACCTGGGAGGGATACAGGCTCCTGCCGTCATAGTCGGTGTCCAACATCCAGACCGCGATTTTTTCCGTATTGCCGGATTCCACATCACCGCTTTTGGTGTTGAAGTAATCAAAGCCATGCACTTCCACTTGCCACCTATCTGCGTTCTCGCCTCGGCGGATTCGGCGCAAACTCACATCCGGTTGCCCAATCAGCCAGAAACTTTCATTACTGGCGCGTTTCTTTTTCAGGTCATCGGTTTGCAGGTCGGCATTCATCTGCACCTTCAACATCTTTACGCCGGGCCAATCGGTTTCGTCTATGTCCTTTGCCGCTTCCGGGTCAAACTGAAAAGCCACGAACACGACCAACTCTGGCTTTGGCACCAGGGTTTGCGCTTCTTGCACGGCATTTTCCACCTGCCGCTGCTCCAGGGGCGCATGTTCGGGACCGAATGAGATGACCGCACGGCGGGGCATGCCTGCCGTATTCACATCCTTGACGCCGTCGGCACCGCTGTCGTCTGGCTTGGTTTCGGCGTCTGCGTGCAGGTAGTGGCATGGCAGGGTTTCAATACGGGAGAAGGAAATGTGCTGTCCGCCTTTGCCGCGAATGCCGGACTTCAACAACTCATCGCGCCATTCACTTTGGCGCAGGGTTTCGCCGCTACGGACAATGGTTTCATCCGCCGCCGCGGGCTCTGGTGCGGTGATGGCATCCAGCGGCTGTACCGTCGGTGCCGGCACGGCTTCCACCGTGAAAGGTCCGGTGATGCGTGCTTTTTTGGTGTCTTTGAATGGTTGGTCGTAAAGTGTTTCCGTTGCCGGCGGTTCGTTGTTGGCGATGGATTTCAAGGTGACATGCGGCACTTTTTTATATTCAAACCCACTACCGACGCCCTCGGCGGGATGCGCCAGTTTATAGTAATCAAAACTGGCGGTCATCAGTCGTTGTTTTGCCAGGGTCAGTGCCACACGCGAGGTATCGCAGGTAATCCATCTACGTCCCCATTGTTCGGCGACGAATGCGCTGGTGCCGCTACCGCAGGTAGGGTCCAAGACCAGATCGCCCGGGTCGGTGGTCATAAGGATGCAGCGTTGGATCGTTTTGGCGGAAGTTTCTACAATATAATTTTTCTTTGTTCCCAGCATCACCGATTGCCAACGATCCGTGATAGGTATTACAGGAAAGTCATCAGCAAACCTTCTATATCTTAATACTGAGCCCATTTTTTCAATTCTGTTATTTTTTGCTAATTTTTCCATACCCTCAACAGTAGTTTTCCAATGTGTTCCATTTCTAGGTTTGTATATCTTTTTATCAAACTCAAAACCTTGATCAGAATTTGACCCACCTTCAGAATAAAGTGAAGATAATTGGTATCTTCTGGTGCCGGGTGGAATTATTCCAGTTTTAATACTATCCGCGGTTAGCCGCTCTGTTTTTCCATCTGCGAAAAAAAGCATATCGTATCTATCTAACGAAGTATTTCCTAATAGTCTGTCTAAAAACAATTGTCGATATTTTATTTGAGTTATATCTTTTCCATACCAAATTAAGAAATCAACTGTTGTTGGTAAAATTTTTGTTTCCTGTCCGCTTGTCTTTTGAAATGTAATTAGCTTTACAAAATTCCCCACCCCAAAAACCTCATCCATAATCTCCCGCACATGATGCACATTCTCATCTGAAATCTGCACAAAGCAAGAACCCGAATCAGTCAACAACTCACGCGCCAACAGCAGGCGGTCGCGCAGGTAAGACAAGTAGGAATGAATGCCCAGCTCCCAGGTGTCGCGGAAGGCGCGAATCTGTTCCGGCTCGGAAGTCAGGTCGTCGTCCTTGCCGTCCTTGACATCACGCCGATTGACAAAGGGCTGGAAGTTGCTGCCGTATTTGATGCCGTAGGGCGGATCCATATAGACGCACTGGACGCGGCGCGCCATGTTTTCCTTTTCCAGCAATGAGTTCATCACCAGCAGACTATCGCCAGCGATGAGACGGTTACTCCAGTTGTGAGAATGTTGGTAAAACTCTATCTCGTTGCGTAGTGGAATTTTGCGTTCCTCATCAAACAAACTCCCTTGATGGACTGCATCGTCACTGTACTTCCTGACCGCATCCACAATGGTGCGCGGGTCAATACGCTCATGAACATGCAGAGACTGGGTCGGCACATCAAAAGAAGTGTGCTCGGCCTTACCGGCCCATTGCAGTTGCGGATCAAGATGCGGGTCGTATGCATAACGCCGCCGCTCGCCCTTGTCCGGGTCGCTACTCGGCGTGACCAGCCCGACCTGCGGATTATTCGCCCGCGCTTTGTCGGCGTGATCGTATTGCGCGATTGGCTTGGTTCGGGGCTTGGTTGATTTTTTGCGTGCTGGCATTTGTGCTTGGTTGGTTCATGCGATGACTCGCAACCGTTCGTTGACCACAACCTTGATTATACTACATGACTGAAATGGCTTGGGATATAATGCGGCGACCGAAAATCTGAAATCTCAATAAGATGGCGTTGGCGACCGCCGGCGGACTCAACTTAACTGAAAATATAATGACCACCTCCGACTTGGCCAAGCGCGTATACGACCATACTTTCAAGTTGGATCCTATCGTCAGGAGCTTGCTGGATACGGATGTCTATAAATTGTTAATGCTGCAAACCATCTGGAAAGAATTCGCCCGCATACCGGTTACATTTTCGGTCATCAATCGCACTCGCTCGGTTCGTCTCGCCGAACAAATAGATGGCGACGAGTTGCGCGGACAATTGGATCATGCGCGCACCATCGGCATCACCAAGAAGGAACGAATTTGGTTGGCGGGCAACACTTTCTACGGCCGCGAACGATTGTTCTCCACCGAGTTCATCGACTGGCTGGCCGACTATCGCCTGCCCGAATACCAACTCCGAAAACAGGACGGCCAGTTTTTGATCGACTTTCATGGCCACTGGTCTGAGGTAACGCTGTGGGAACTCCCGGTTTTGACCATTATCAGCGAACTGCGCTCGCGCGCCGCGCTTAGGGAGGTCGGACGCTTTGAGTTGGATGTGATTTATGCTCGGGCAAAAGCGAAACTTTGGGAAAAGGTTATGCGCTTGAATCGACTGCCGGATTTACGCCTGGCTGATTTTGGCAGCCGTCGTCGCCATAGTTTCTTATGGCAAAACTGGTGTGTCGAAGCGTTGAAAGATGGGCTGGGGGATAAATTTATCGGCACCAGCAATGTGCGATTGGCCATGGAACACGATCTCGAAGCGATTGGCACCAACGCCCACGAGCTGCCGATGGTGATGGCTGCATTGGCGGATGACGACGATGAATTGCGTGATGCCCCTTACAAAGTTCTGCAAAGTTGGCAACTTAACTATGACGGCAACCTGCTCATCGTTCTGCCCGATACCTATGGCAGCACCACCTTTTTGAAAAATGCCCCCGATTGGGTGGCAAACTGGAGCGGCTTTCGGGTTGATTCCAAAGAGCCGATCGCCGGCGGCGAGGAATTAATACAATGGTGGAAAGCCATGGGCCAGGACCCGCAAGAAAAATTGATTATTTTTTCCGACGGGCTGGACATCGATGACATTGAAACCATCACTCATCATTTTGCACAAAAAGTGAAGGTGGGTTTTGGATGGGGAACGAACTTAACCAATGATTTCAAGGATTGCGCGCCGACCCCGAATGATCGACTCAACGCATTCTCATTGGTTTGCAAGGTCACGCAAGCGGCGGGCAAGCCGACCGTAAAACTTTCGGATAATCTGGAAAAAGCGTCCGGGCCCAAGGCAGAAATCGCGCGCTATCTGAAGGTGTTCGGGAAAGATCAAATAACAAGAATGAAAGTGGTTGTGTAAGGATAATTGCAGGCGCGCCAATCATGGACATGAGCATGGGCATGGGCATGGGCATGGGCATGAGCATGGACATGCACGAAAAACGCTGCCGACCTGGTTGCTGCTGTATCAGCCGTTCAACTTGTTCAAGGTTGCGGTCAGGTTGATTCCCAAATTCATAATGGCGCGCTGCTGTTTTTCATCCGCTAACTGCCCGGCCTCGTTGAAGGCGTTCATTGCGTTTGACACCGCCACTTGACCGGGCAATACGGTCATGCCCAAATTGCCCAACAACATTCTCAAGGATACCAACCCTCTGATGCCACCGAGCCCACTCGGCGATGCGGACATCAGCGCAACGCATTTGCCGCCGAATGCGACCAATGGTTTTTCGTCCGGCGCTTCGGATCTTGAGGCCCAGTCGATGCAGTTTTTCAACAGCCCGCTATAGCCGCTGTTATATTCCGGCGACGAAATTAACACGCCGTCGCTGCGCATTAAATGGCGCTTGAACTGTCGCGCATGATCCGGCATGCCCTGTTCCGCCTCATAGTCCTGATCGAAGATCGGCATGGGGTAGTCGCGCAAGTCAATCAACGTTACCTCGGCGCCGGCTTCCTGAGCGCCCTGCGCGGCGATGGCGATTAATTTTCTATTAAACGAATCGGTGCGCGAACTGCCTGCGAATGCAAGAATTTTAGCCATGTTTTAGCCGTGGATGTTTTTTGTTATCGTGGATGAGCGACGCTGATGACGACATCGAAAGCCACTTGCGGCGCGCAAGGCAAAGTCGCTCTTTGGGATTTCGCCGCAATAGAAAAATCTGAGGCAAAGCCGCCTGCGGAAAATCTGAATGCGGAAAATCTGCCTGAGGAATATCTGAATGCGGAAAATCGGATGCGCGCTAAAGTTTCTCTACCAACGATTTAATATAATCAATTCGCGAAGCGACATCCTCTTCCAGCGCGTGCACCTCTTCGGCAATCAGTTGACTGACATGATGGGAATCCTCGCGCGCATCCATGAGTTGCTCCAACTCCGCAACCGCATTCCTGAACTCGGGCGCGCTTTCATACAGCACTTCGGTGCGCCGCGTGCCGCTATCCACCATGGTTGATTTTTTAATTTGCGCAAACCTGAACTTTTTGCTGACCGGCAGAATCGAGCCTTTTTTGCGATCGTAGACAATTCGAAGAATGTCGGTACGGTCGGTCATGTAAATCGCAAATCGCGCGATTTGTTCGGGATTTTGTACGCCCATTGCGGTTAAAGCCAAATTTTTTCTCATAATTTTCATCTCTAATAAGCCGAATTCATCCTGTTTCCAGCGGTTTATCCTTGCCAATCTTCTCATATCCATGCAGAATTTGTTGCGTGTTCGCCTCGGATTCGTTCAGTTGATCGATGCTCAGATGACAGGCAATCTGGTGACCATCCTTCAACTCACGGATGGGCGCGTCTTTGACATCGCAGGTGTTCTCAATGGCCATCGGGCAACGATTGAAAAACGGGCAACCGATTTTAGTGATTTCAACACCGCGCGCAATACCCGCCGCCATTTCGCGTTTTTGCATGGTATCTTCAAGCCAGCCAATGCGTAGCTCAGGCACCGAACTGATCAACAATCGCGTGTATGGATGATACGGTGGTGACAGCACTTCGTCTGTTGGTCCCTGTTCGACCACGCGACCGGCATACAGCACCACAATTTCATCCGCGAAAGAGCCGACCGTGGATAAATCGTGGCTGATAAACACGAATGAAACGCCGGTTTTGTCACGCAATGCAGTCAGTAGTTTAATCACATTGGCGCCAACAATACTATCCAACGCCGAGGTTACCTCGTCACACAACATCACCTCGGGATTTGCCGCCAGCGAACGAGCCATATTAATTCGTTGCTTTTGTCCGCCGGATAATTCCATCGGGTAGCGGCTGGCAAATTCTGCTGGCAGTTCAACCATTTCAAGAATTTCGGCAACCTTGGCGTGTTTTTTCTTGCCTTTGATGCCATGATAAAATTCCAATGGTCGGCCGATAATATCGCCAATGACCTGTTTGGGATTGAGCGCGGTGTCGGCCATCTGGAACACAAACTGGACTTTTTGCAACTCATCCAGTTTGCGGTCGTTCAGACTGCCGTTCAGCTCTTTTCCTTCGAGCCGCACATGCCCTTTCGCCTGAGGCAGTAAACCAGCCATGACCCTGGCCATGGTGGATTTACCGCAACCTGATTCGCCGATGACGCCGACAACATGGCCGTTTTCAACTTTTACCGAGACATCGCGCAAAATCGTCGCTATCGGTTCGCCATCGACAATCCCGCCATACCCGGCAGTCAGGTGTTCCATTTCAATGGCCGGAACATCACGATCATGTTCATCACCCACCTGAACGCCCATACCAGCAGTGGGGGTTGGGCGAACCGCATCCATCAAGCGTTTGGTATAGGCATGCGACGGATGGTTGATAATCTGTTCCACCGGGCCCTGCTCCATGATCTCGCCGCTGTATAACACGACAATGTAATCCGCTATCTGGGCAACCACCGCCAGATCGTGGGTCACATAAATAGCGGCGGCATTTTCTTCCTTGATAACCTTCTTGAAGGCTTTCAAGACTTCAATCTGGGTGGTGACATCCAGTGCTGTGGTGGGCTCGTCCAGGACCATCAAATCCGGTTTGCCGCACAACGCCATGGCAGCCATCAGCCGCTGCAACTGACCGCCAGACACTTGGTGCGGATAACGATAGCCAATCCTGTTTGGATCGGGCAGTTCAAGGGCGTGATATAATGCCTCTGCGCGTTTGGTTGCTTCCGCCTGGTTTAACACGCCATGCAACACCGCCGATTCGGTGACTTGTTCGCCAATGGTAATTGCCGGATTAAAAGTGGCTGCCGCGCTTTGTGCCAGATAGGCCACGTTTGCGCCGCGAAGCGCCCGCTGTTCCAGAGGAGCCATGGTCAATACATCCTTGCCTCTCAGCAGAACTTCGCCGCCGGTGAAGTGCAACCCCGGTTTTGTATAAGCCAACGCCGCCAGGGATATTGTAGTTTTACCGGAACCGGATTCTCCGATCAAAGCAACCACTTCACCTTCGTGAATATCAAACGTAACACCCTTGACAATGGGTATTTCCACCTTTTCATCGTTATAGGCGCTAATTCTAAGATCTTTTACTTCGAATAATTTTTCTTTAGCCATCGTTCTACACCATTTTTTTAGCGAGACTACCGCCGGCCTTGGCGGAAATGTCATCCACGATCAAGTTGATCGCGATGGTAAAGGTCGCAATCGCAAGTGCCGGCCATATTGCGGCGTAGGATCCATAGACCAAGCCTTGCAGGTTTTCGCGTACCATACTGCCCCAGTCAGAGGCCGGCGGCTGCACCCCCAGTCCGAGAAAACTCAGGCTGGAAATGAACAGCACCACAAACACCAGTCGCAGACCAAAATCGGTGGCCAACGGCATGGCCGCATTGGGCAGCACTTCTGATTTAATAATCCACCACAAACCTTCGCCGCGCGCCTGCGCCGCCTCGACAAAATCCTGCACCATAATATCCTGCCCCAGCGCGCGCGCTATCCGAAACACGCTGGTCGCATAAATAATCGCGGCGATGCTGATCAGTATCGGTATGGAAGAACCCAGTGCTGCGATGGCAATCAAACCAAGCATGATAGCGGGTAATGACAGGATTGAATCGTTCACACGGCTGATTATCATATCGGTCCAACCGCCTTTTACCGCGGCGGCAATACCCAGCGTTATGCCAATACAATAAGCCAATAGCGTGGCAACAATTGAAATTCCAATGGTATTTCTTGCTCCAAAGGCAATCCTTGAAAGTGTATCCCTGCCCAAGTAATCAGTGCCTAAATAAAAGTTGCCGTATTCGTTGCTATGGGCGTCCAAAAAGCCGTCATCGCCGTCCATATCCATTTCATGGAAAGGCGCGATATAGGGGCCAATAACAACAATGACCATCCAGAATACAACGATTCCGACAGCGATTTTACCAGTCCAGGAAAGTTTTAATCTTCGCTTTGGCGGTGCATCGGGTAACTCGGCAAACGCGTCGAGTTTCGCGATTACCTCTTGTTCTTTTGTTTTATTATCTTCAGACATAATTCATACCTGTTGGATGCCTATTTCGGTTGCCTTAGACGGGGATTGGAAAGAATGGATGCCACGTCTGCCACTAAAATCAGCAGTACGTAAGTAGCGCAAAATATCATCGCGCAAGCCTGCACCAGGGGCAAGTCCCGGGTCTGCACGCCATCTATCATCAGTTTAGCGAGTCCCGGATACGCAAAGATGGTTTCAACGATAACCACGCCGCTGACCAGATACGCCAAGTTCAAAGCGATTACATTTACGATCGGTCCGATAGCGTTGAACAAGGCATGCCGAAGAATAATTCGTCGTCTTGGCACACCTTTTAAAATCGCCATCTCGATATAAGGCGAGCTCATTACATTCAATATCCCGGCCCTGGTCATTCGTATCATCTGTGCGGATACCACAATAACCAGGGTAATCAAGGGCATTGCCAAGGCGCGTAGCAACTGTAGGAACGTTTCGTCTCCCGTCAAGTAGGCGGTTGACGGCAGCCAGTGCAATTCAACTGCCAGAATCAATACCAATATAGTCGCGATGAAAAATTCGGGTACCGAAATCGTGCTTAACGTGCAAAACGTGATGGTGCGATCAAGCCAGGTGCCGGGATGCATCGCCGCCCACAATCCCAAAACAACGGATACGGGAATAGCAATTCCTGAAACGAATCCCGCCATCATCATGGTATTACCCAAACGACCATCGATCAAACTGGAAATGGTTGCGCCGCCTGCTTTGGAGATACCCAAATCACCGGTCATCATATTACCGAGCCAGGAAAAGTACTGGACATACAGGGGTTGATCCATGCCCAATTGGGCACGCAGTGCTGCCAGCGTTTCTGGTGTTGCGCTTTGTCCCAGGATTATTTGCGCGACGTCACCGGGCAGAATGCTGGTGCCAATAAATACGATAATCGATACCACAATCAGTGTGGCAAAACCGATTCCCAGTCTTCGAAGAACCATTTGAGTCATCATAAGCAATATCCTCTAATCATTGGTGTACTCACTTGATTTATCCTTATTTTGTAAAAATAAGGCCTGCATTCTTATAAAAAAATGCAGACCTTTAGCCGATCAGTTATCAGGATGATTGATTAGGCAAGCCAGGCAAACTCAGGCCACTCAAGGGCGCCTAATTGACCCAGAGGCACTTTGGGTACACCCATAACATTATTCGCAATACCATCATTGATATTGGAAAATGCCGGGATAACCATGCCACTGCCCTCGTGGATCAAGGTTTGCATTTCACAATACATCGCATGGCGTTTATCAGAATCTGTTTCTGCCAATGAGGCAGTTAACAGCTCACCCATACGCTCATTATTCCAGTAAGTATCGTTCCAGGCCGCACCCGGAGCGAACTGGATCGCCATTTGGACATTGGCCGTTGGCCGCATGTTCCAGGTCACCACGTTCAACGGCTCGTTCATCCACACCGCGCCCCAGTAGCCGTCGGTAGGCACTTTCTTGATCTTTAGGTCGAAGCCAATCTTCGCGCAATTGGCTTGTGCCAGCAAGGTGACCTCTTCAATACCCGGCGCGACTGGCGCAACAAACACTTCGGCAGTACTGAAGCCGGATTTTTCGAAATGGAATTTCGCTTTGTCCGGGTCGAATTCCCGTTGTGGCAGCTCGGAACACCAGTCTGCGCCGTGTGCCGCCATAATAGGCGTGTCATTGCCCAGAGAACCCTTGCCTTTCAGGATTCTTTTGACGATGCGCTCGCGGTCCTGGATGTATTGCATGCCTTTGACAAAATCATCATTACTGCCAGGCTCGGTATTTTTAAGAATGCAGATTGACACCTGCAATGCGGCAGGCGTGGACAGCAGGGTCACATCATCCGATTCTTCAATTTGCCTGAATGCCTTGGGATCCACCGTGGATATCAGTTGAACATCACCGGCAAGCAACGCATTGACCCGTGCCACTGAATCAGTTATCGCAGTTATTTCGATGACATCCAGGTTGGCGCCTTCACGCCAGTAGTTTTCGTTACGTTTATGAACCGATTTCACGCCGGGATCGAAAGATTCCAAAGTGAAAGGGCCGGTGCCATTGCCTTCTCCGGTAGTTCCGTTCTTGACAATCTTGTTTTGGAAAATACCCAGCACTATAGGCAAGTCAGCATTTGGCGAATTCATGATTGCCTTACATTCATGGCTACCGGTCTTTTTCCACTCCTTAACCGAAGCCAGAACAGACTTGATAACCGAGGTGGAGTCTTCACCAAGGTGGCGATTCATCGACCAAACAACGTCATCGGCGCTAAACGGCGAACCGTCATGGAAAGTAACATCTTTTCGAAGTTTGAAGGTCCATTCGGTGGCATCGCCATTGGGTTCAAAGGAAATGGCAAGTTCCGGTTGCGGCGTCAGGTCATCGGCATGTTGAACCAAGCTGTTGTAGGTCGTCCGGCCACGCGCATAGTCAATGGTTGACGTGAACAGAGATGGGTCCAGCTGATCATCCGGGCCATGCAGGCTGGAAGCAAATCGGACCGAGCCGCCTTTTTTCGGGGTTTGGGCCATGGCTTGTCCGCCCGTAGCGAACAAATTGCCCGCCGTAGCGGCGGTCACTCCGGTCGCCATCATTAATTTCAATGCATCGCGACGGGAATAATCGCCCGCTCCCCTTTTTTTACGCAGGATTTTCTCTACCAGGGCCTGGTGATGGCTATCGAGATCGGAAAATCCGAGTTCGCCTGATATTGGTTTTTTGTCTTTCATTTAAGTTCTCCGGTGGTTACAAGTTAAATTTTTATTGGGTCTTAACTAGTTAAGACCCTTTTTATTTAACCCGCAAGCAGTCATTATGCTTGGCAGGTTTATTTATAGTGTTTTTAGAACAAAACGGATTATAGTTTATTTTTGACATAAACGCCATCCACATAAACGCCATCCACATAAACGGTAATCTGACGGCAAATTAACCGACGCAATGACCTGAAACCGCCACTCCGAAAGTTATGATGGCGGAACTATAACACGATTAATCGAAGAATGACAACAGTGTCCGGGTTCACCACATATGCGATAAAATCAGGCAGCCGGAAGTGAGGCTTCAGCCTCGCAAAGCCAGTGCAAATGGCGGGACTAAAGTCCCGCTTCCGAGATGGGCATGATTGCCGGAAGTGAGGCTTCAGCCTCGCCAAGCCAGTGCAAATGGCGGGACTAAAGTCCCGCTTCCGAGATGGGGGTGGCCAGACAGTCCGCCTTGAACTCCTTGATGCTAAAGCCCGCTGGCAGTCCCGTCAGTATCATTATCATGCTGGAACAGACTGGTATTGCATAAGTTCAGGTATCTTTGGCTTGATATGGCCTATCCTCAGGCCAGCGTAAGCACAATTTTCCCGGTATGGCTTTTCGCTACAAAACGCTTCTGTGCCTCGGCAATCTGGCTGAGCGGAAAAGTCATTGCTACAACGGCGGCAATATCATTTCGCTCTATACGCCTAACCAGATTGGAAAAAATCTCTTTTCCAAGCACGGTGCAACCGAACAGGCTTAGATCTTTTAAGTAAAGCGTCCGCACATCAAGCTCTACCAACGGCCCCCCAATTGCACCTGCTGTTGCATAATTTCCTGAAGGCTTGAGCGCATCAAGCAGTCCCGACCACTGTTCGCCCGCAACCAGGTCAATGACCACGTCGACACTGTTGCTTCCAAGCGCCTGAACGACATTGTCTTCCCTAAACAATATTCTGTCCGCGCCAAGACTTTTCACGTTATCCGACTTGGCCGGGCTGGTGATGGCGATAACCTTTGCTCGACGAACCTTTGCAAGTTGCACCACAGCCGAGCCAACACCGCCGGATGCGCCCGTGACCAGAACGGTATCATTCGCAGCAACCCCGGCTCGGGTTAACAGATTTTCAGCGGTTGAGTATGAGCAGGGAAAAGAGGCCAGTTCAACGTCACTGAGAGCGCTTTCGATCTGATAGGCATGACCGCAAGCAACGACCGTGTACTCCGAGAATCCGCCATTGCAGTCTGAGCCCAAATACCAGGGTGACGCCAGTGTTTTTCCATTCGCTTTTGTGAGACACGGCTCAATCAACACTCTTTCATGCAAGCGGTTTTTACTGACGTTATCGCCGACCGCCACAATGCGACCGCATACATCAGCGCCTTGAATCAGGGGAAAGCGAACCGCCTTGCCGCTCCAACTGGCATCTCCACTGGCGCCGTCGCCTTTCGAGTACCATCCGGTGCGGGTGTTAATATCTGTATTATTGACTGCGGCGGCGCCAACACGAATAAGGACATCATCCGCGCCGGGCTCAGGCACAGGAATATCATCCCGTATTGCCAACTTGTCGAGACCGCCGTGTCCGGTCAACCACACCCCGCGCATCGTTTTCGGCAATTCATTCATGATGTCGAACTATTATAAGCCACCGTAGTCTGAAATTTGGTATTATCTGTATCTATAATACAAAATCGCCGATGCAAAATTGTCGGCGACGAGAAATCAAGTGAGAAATTAAACGAGAAACCAAACGACTGGAGAGAATAATATGCACGCTTTGACTGGTGGAAATGCGGCACGCGCCGGCGCGATGGCTCTGCTGCTGCTGTTTTTTAATGTTGCCTTGGCCGCGCAAGCCGAACGAAAAACGATTACCGGAGAGGTCATGGATACCTGGTGTTATGTTTCGCAAATCATGGGCGGGTCGGATTTCGTGGTCGGCACTACCCATCATGTTTGCGCGGTATGGTGCGCCGCCGGGGGCATCCCGGTCGGATTGCTGGACAAAAGCGACGGACAGATTTATATGATCATGGGCATCGGCGACGATACCACCAACGTCGCCAATCAATCACTGATGGATATTCAGAGTCATGAAATCACCGTTGAAGGTTCGGTCTATGAACTGGACGGCATCAAGTATTTGATGATCGACACTGTCCTGGACGATAAAGGCGTTACCAATCTTACTCATCAGATTATCGGCATCCTGCCCGCGGAGGCGCATCCCCGATGAAAAACAACATGATGAAAATTAGCATGAAAATTATTGGGGCCGCATTATCCATTGCGGCGCTTTTTATTTTTGTTGTCATCGGCTTATCCAGCAACGCATACGCGGCCAAAAGTTGGGGCATCAGCAACGAAGTCAAAGCCAAATTCACCGGCACTGTGGTCGATATCGCCTGCCAACTTACCGGCGACTGCCCGGATAATTGTGGCGCCGGTTCCAAGCAACTTGGATTGCAAACTAACGATCAAGGATTGATTCTGGTGGCCAAGAATCTAACCTTGTACACCGGCGCGGCCGAAGAGCTCTATGGCTTTTGCGGTCAGGAAATTGAAGTTGATGGCTTGTTCACCGAGAATCGCAATGTGCGCTTTTTTCAGGTGCAAAATATGCGAACCGTCGGCGGCAAATGGGCGAAAGCCACCCGTTTTCATAACGCCTGGGCGGAAAAAAATGGCACCAAACCGCGCAAGGCGAAGCGTTGGTATCGAAAGGATGCGCGGATAAAAACCATTATAGAGCGTGATGGTTATCTGGGGCTGGGGCTGGATAAAGACGCTGAATATTTTGGCAATTAGCCGGGTCATGGCGGTGGTCACGGCGGCGGTATTGGTCGCGGCGTGGTCGCATGATGACCGCGGGGTTGATGACGGCATCGTTGTCAACCAGTCCGAGTTGCCCGGCAACGCCGACTTCCCCCTGAAGGTGGGTGGTGACTTCGAGTTAATCGATCATCACGGCAAATGGGTCACCAACGAAACCTATAAAGGTCGGCACATGCTGGTGTTTTTTGGCTATGTCAACTGCAAAAACATGTGCTCGATTTCGTTGTCGCGAATTGGCAAGGCGCTGGAGCTGTTAGGGGATTCAGTCAACAAACTGACACCGCTGGTCATCACCGTGGATCCTGAGCGGGACACGCCCGCAGCGATGAAATCGGCGTTGACTAAATTTCATCCGAATTTTATTGGCTTGACCGGAAAACCGCAGCAGTTGCAGGCGGCATACCAAAATTACAAACAGCGACCGAGATTAGTCGGCAACGACCCGAACAACGATCCCATCATTTCACATTCATCCTATATTTACCTGATGGACCGAAACGGTGAATTTGCGACATTATTTCCGCCGGCATTGAATCCTGAGCGCATGGCCGATATTATACGCAAGCATATCGACGGCGCAGCCTAACGCGATTTGTAATCAACAGGAACGAATATCCAAATGAAACATGCTATGAACATTCTCGGCGCAGCGGCGCTGGCATCAACAATATTGGTCGGAATGACGGCTCAGGCACAAGACGGCGCGCAGTTATTCGTGTCCAAAGCCTGTATTGCCTGCCACGGTGTTGAAGGCAAACAGCCAATCAACGACAACACGCCCAAACTGGCCGGGCAAAACAAGGGTTATTTAATGACCCAGTTGCAAGATATTAAAAGCGGCGCGCGCAACAACGGTCAAACCGCGCAGATGAAACCCATCGTCGCTAATCTGAGCGACCACGATATCGAGGCGATCACCGAATATTTATCACTACTGCAATGACGCGACCACCAAGGATGGCGGAAGTGCAAATAATGTCGGGAACAATTATTTGCCGACCACCAGGGACGGTGGGAGTGCCGATTGCCGCTCCTGCGCGTCCCGCGCCCGCGGCATACATGCCATCCGTGGCAATATTGTCGGGAGCAAAAATCGGCCGACCGCACCGACGGCGGAAGTGCAAATAATGCAGGCGCAATTATTCGCCGACCTGTCCATTACGCTGATAATGAACCCGCCGCCCGGTCCGTCGTTCCCACCACTCCCTCGTCATTATCGGGCTTGACCCGATAATCCAGTCAAACACCCGCGGCGAAACCGCTACATTACCCGGCTGTGAGGTCGGTGCTCGCTCTGGGCTTTGGGGTGTTGTGTCCCGCTACGCGGGCCTGCCCTCGCGGAAGCGGGGGACGAATGGTTTCACTGGATTCCCGCTTGCGCGGGAATGACGGGCAGGGAGATGCCATCCCCCTTCCCGGCATCGCGCGTTGTAGGAACAGGTCGCGACCACCAGGGATGGTGGGAGTGCAGATTTTGCAGGAGCAAAAATCTGCCTACCGTCCAGGGATGGTGGGAGTGCAGATTTTGCAGGAGCAAAAATCTGCCTACCGTCCAGGGATGGTGGGAGTGCAGATTTTGTCGGGAACAAAAATCTGCCTGCCGTCCATGGACGGTGGAAGTGCCGATTGCCGCTCCTGCGCGTCCCGCGCCCGCGGCATACATGCCATCCGTGGCAATATTGTCGGGAGCAAAAATCGGCCGACCGCACCGACGGCGGAAGTGCAAATAATGCATCGTTACATGGACGTAACTTATTAGAGCAATGCAGGAGCAATTGCCGAGGAGCAATTATTCGCCTGCGCCGCGCGACATCTCAATCTGCATTGGCATAGAAAAGCGGTTGTCCCTTAATGCGATATGAGCGGATGAGTCGCTGCCCTTTTTCAGAGGTTATCCAATCGCTGACTGCCATTGCCCCTGGATAATTAATTTTATGCCGTTCGGGGTTTATGGTGATGACATTGTACTGGTTTTGCAGTTGCTGGCCGCCCGCAAACACGATGGTCATCGATAATCTTTCCTCGGAAAAAATCCAGGTTGCGCGGTCAGTCAATGTATAGGCGCCCAGTTCATCTGCGATTTGCAACGTCTTGCCCATGCCTTGACCCACCTCCCGATACCCGTTCTCATTAGGTTGTTTGCCAATGGATCGCCAAATTTCAAGTTCCTTTTGGTGGGTTCCCGAATCGTCCCCTCTGGAAACAAATAACGCCGAGCTGGACGCTATCCGCTCAAATGCCGCTTTCAAACTTGATGAATAACCAATGGATGCGGGATCATCCGCGGGACCGACAACCACAAAATCATTAAACATCACCCGCCGACGATTGACGCCATGCCCTGCTTGCACAAATGCCAACTCGCTTTGTTCGGCATGAACCAAAATGACATCGACATCCCCGGCCTGCCCCATTCTAAGCGCCTTGCCGGTGCCGGCTGAAATTGTTCGAACGATATATCCGGTATCCGCTTCCATATAGGGCAAAATGTAATCCAGCAAACCAGAATTTTCCGTGCTCGTGGTGGTGGCAAGCAACACGATTTTGCTGTTTTCGTCGGCAAAAGTGGAATGGGGAAATAAACACGACAGTAAAACGATAACCCATATCAAATGGTGACGCATTCTTAGATGACATTCTCGTGCGCGCCCATTATGTGACATGCGTCCGCTCCAGATTATGCTCGGTATGGATTATCGACAAAATTTAGGAACATGGCCAGAATTAAAACGCATTATACTCAGAATGGTTCAAGATACTTTAAGGTATAGTGAAATGGTCATAACTAATTGTTCTATAAATGAGTCCGGCTACGCCGGACGGCATATTCCACTGGATTGCCCGGCCAATAATAATATGGGCCGGGCAATGACAAATGATAGGCAATGGTGAATCGAGAGGGCAAAGGCGAGTTGAGACATCAAAAGTAACCGAGAATAAAAAGTTTGGCTACGCATCCTCCCTGCCGTCATTCTCGCCGCAGGCGGGAATCCAGTTAAAATATGTCGTCCGGCGTAGCCGGACTCCTTTGAAAGAGTGTGAGTCTCGCTTCAATATGCGCCACGAAAATAGGTGTCAATATCTGCTAAAATCTATCCGAAATCGACCGCTTAAAGTATCTTGAACCCTCAGAATTATACGCAATGTGAGGAGGATTACGCCTAGCGGTTATTGCGGCGCCCGCCATGCACTTCAGTTGCAACCGCCGCCACCCGGCGTTTCGATCACCACCACGTCGCCTTCTTTTAGCTCAATTTGATCGGTGGCGGATAACCGGGTCACCGTGCCGTCCGCATGTTCCACATAGTTGCGTCCGGTCTGGCCGGCGCCGCCGCCATTCAAACCGTAAGGCGGCACTTTTCTATGGCCTGAAATTATATTTGCCGTCATCGGTTCGAGGAATTTCACTTTGCGAATAACGCCATCGCCGCCGCGATGCTTGCCTTGCCCGCCGGAATGTTTGCGAATCGCGAACGATTCCAAAATCACCGGGAAGCGCCATTCCAATACTTCCGGGTCGGTCAGGCGTGAGTTGGTCATGTGTGAATGTACCGCATCGGTGCCGGGCGCGTCCGGCGTCGCGCCGGTGCCACCGCATATCGTTTCGTAATACTGATGCTCATCGTTGCCCCAAATAAAATTGTTCATGGTGCCTTGCGATGCGGCTACGGCTTGCACCGCGCCAAACAAGGTATCCACCAGATATTGAGAAGTTTCAACATTGCCGGCGATGACCGCGGCCGGATATTGCGGGCTAATCATGGAGCGCGGCGGGATGATGATTTTCATCGGTTTCAAGCAGCCTTCGTTCAACGGAATATTGTCGGCGACCAGACAACGAAAAACATACAGCACGGCAGCCCGCACCACCGCCTCGGGCGCATTAAAATTTCCCGGATGCTGCGCGCTGGTGCCGGTGAAATCGATGATGGCTTTGCGATTCTGCCGATCGACCTTTATGGATACGGCAATCTGGCAGCCATCGTCCATCTTGTAGGTGAACTCGCCGTCGTCCAATACGCCCAAAACCCGGCGCACCGATTCTTCGGCGTTGTCCTGGACGTGTTTCATATAAGCGTGCACCGTTGCTACGCCGTAGTGCGCGGTCAACGCCAGCAACTCGCGCGCGCCTTTTTCGCACGCCGCCAGTTGCGCCTTGAAGTCGGCGATGTTCATCTGCGGATTGCGCGCCGGCCACTTACCGCCGCGCAACAGCGCATCGATTTCTCGTTCGCGGAAACGGCCGTTCTCCACCAATTTGAAGTTATCAATGACCACGCCCTCTTCTTCTATGCTGGTCGAATCCGCCGGGGCCGAGCCCGGAGTCTTGCCGCCAATATCGGCGTGGTGTCCGCGCGAGGCGACATAAAACAATAACTTTCCGGCGACAAACACCGGCTTGATGATGGTCACATCAGGCAAGTGCGTACCGCCGTTGTAGGGCGCATTCAAGATATACGCATCGCCCGGCGAAATATCGCCGCCGCGTTCGCGTATCACCGTTTTAATGCTCTCGCCCATAGAGCCGAGGTGCACCGGCATGTGCGGGGCATTGGCGACCAGAGCGCCGCAGGGATCGAAAATCGCGCAGGAAAAATCCAGTCTTTCCTTGATGTTCACGGATGCCGCCGTGTTCTCCAGCACCGAACCCATCTGCTCGGCGATGGACATGAATAAATTATTGAATATTTCCAGCATCACCGGATCGACTTCGGCGCCAATCGCCTTAACTTCTTTTCGCTGCTGATATCGCTCTAACACCAGATTATTATCTTCCGTCAAGGTGGCGCACCAGCCCGGCTCAACCACGATGGTGGCGGTCGGATCCAGCACCACCGCGGGACCGTCAATCTCGTGCTCTGCGCGCAACGATGCGCGGTGAAAAAACGGCGTGTCGCGCCACTCATCTTCCATATAGCAGCGATGCACCGCGTCCGGCGTGGGCGCACCTGCGGCTTTTGCGTGCGCATTTTTCACGACCGCCTCGGCTTTGGTATCGCCCGAAAGCAAGGACAGGTCGCGACCTGTCCCTACGGCATCGGCTTTGGCGTCGTGCGTCGGCGCGATGCGCGACGACTTGGCCGCGGAAATCGTCTCCACTTGAATCGATTCCACGATCATTGCCTTGTCTTTGGTAATAAATCCGAAGCGCATTTGATGCACTTGTTCAAAGCGGGTGATTACTTCATCAAGTCGGCCGTGGGCGACGATTAACGCCGTATCCGAGCCCTGATAGCGGACGTGCAGCAGGCGCTTGAATGACAACTCGGCGCCGTCCTCGGCTTTGGCGTCGTGCGAATGCAAGGACAGGTCGCGACCTGTCCCTACGGCGTCGGTGGTGTCGCGCGTGACGTCTTCGGCTTTGGCATCGTGCGTCGCTCTCGACTTCTGTTCCAGACTCAGTTCTACCTCCCCCTTCCTTGGGGTCGTACCGTCACCATCCGTGGCGGCGTCGCCTTGCCGCCGCAACTCGTCCACGCCTTCGCGCTGTAACGCGTCCAACTTTTTCGTCAACTCGGCGAGTGTCGCTTCGGTCAAAACCGCCTCCACCGCCTGCTGCCGATCGACCACGGTATCCGCCAACCCCATGCCATACGCGGATAATACCCCGGCCAATGGATGCACAATAATTCGTTTCATCGCCAACGCATCGGCCACCAAACAGGCGTGCTGACCACCTGCGCCGCCGAAGCAGCACAACGTATATTCGGATACATCGTAGCCGCGCTGCACTGAAATTTTCTTGATGGCATTTGCCATATTTTCCACGGCAATCGCCAAAAAACCGGCGGCCACTGCTTGCGGCTTGCGCCGATCGCCGATCGCGCGCTCAATTTGTTCGGCCAACGCACTGAACCTTGTCAAAACCGTGTCTTTGTCCAGTGCTTGATCGGCGTTTTCTCCGAACACCTTGGGGAACAATTCCGGTTGCAATTTCCCGAGCATGACATTGCAATCGGTGATCGTCAGCGGCCCGCCGTTGCGATAACAACATGGACCCGGGTTTGCGCCGGCTGAATCCGGACCGACGCGAAACCGGGCGCCATCGAAATGCAATATCGAACCGCCGCCGGCGGCCACGGTATGAATCAACATCATCGGCGCGCGCAACCGCACGCCGGCGACCTGGGTCTCAAACGCCTTCTCGAATTCGCCGTTGTAATGGCTGACGTCGGTGGAGGTGCCGCCCATATCAAAGCCAATGACGCGGTTAAATCCCGCCGCTTCCGAGACCCGCGCCATGCCCACCACGCCGCCGGCCGGGCCGGACAAAATAGCATCCTTGCCCTGAAAGAATTTGGCATCGGTCAATCCGCCGTTGGAGCGCATGAACATCAACTTGCCGCCGTGCTCACCCAAGCCGCTGAGTTCTGCAGCAACCTGATTGACATAGCGGCGCAAAATTGGCGAAAGGTAGGCATCGACAACGGTGGTGTCGCCGCGGGAAACCAGTTTCATCAGCGGACTGACTTGATGACTTACTGAAATTTGGGTGAAGCCGATTTGTTGGGCGAGCCGTTGCAGTCGCGCCTCATGCTGGTGATAGCGATAGCCGTGCATTAAGACGATGGCGACGCCGCGCAGTCCGTTATCAAAATGGTTCTGCAAGCCGCGCCGCGCCGCGGCCTCATCCAATGGCAACATTATTTCGCCATGCGCGCCGATGCGCTCATCAATTTCCAGCACCTCGCCATACAGCATTTGCGGTAACCGAACATGCAATGCGAACAGGTCGGGGCGGGTTTGGTAGCCGATTCGCAATTGATCCTTGAACCCTTTGGTGGTGGCCAGCAAGGTCGGTTCGCCCTGCCTTTCGAGCAGCGCGTTGGTGGCGATGGTGGTGCCCATTTTTACCGCTGCGATTGTTTCCGCGGGCAGGGTTTGATTGTTATTCAGGTCCGAGTTCAGGCGCAGAATATCCTTGATGCCCTGAATCGCCGCATCGCGGTATTGCTCGGGATTTTCCGAAAGCAACTTGTGGGTGATGACTTCACCATTGGGTCGGCGGGCGACCACATCGGTAAATGTGCCGCCGCGATCAATCCAGAATTCCCATTTGTCGGTGTTGCGTTTGTGTGTGGTTTTGCTCACGCGGGTAAGTTATCCAGCAAGATGATTGGCGAAAGCATTGTATCACCCACGCGACAGGTGGACAAAGTCGTGTATAAGTCCATAACATCTGGCACTCCGGTTGGTTGATAATCAGGGATTGTAGCGGTTATTGCCCAGCTGGCGTTGTCGGACTTTTTTCTCGTTTACTTTTGGTGTCTCAATTCGCCTTTGTCCTCTCGATTCACCATTGCCCTATAATTTGTCATTGCCCGGCCCTTATTACCATTGGCCGGGCAATCCAGTTATTAAACTCAGCGGCGTTAGCCGCTATCATTACCGGCAGCAAATCCGCCGCTATTGCGCGGCTTCGCCGGACGACATATTTTAACTGGATTCCCGCCTGCGGCGAGAATGACGGGCTGAGGGGACAATGGTAAATAAGTGTCATGCAAAGCGTGACACTAAAACGTGCTCCAGCGTAGCCGGACTTCTTATTCTCAATGTGCCATTGGCGTCTCAACTCGCCTTTGTCCTCTCGATTCACCATTGCCTATCATTTGTCATTGCCCGGCCCATATTATTATTGGCCGGGCAATCCAGTTATTAAACCGTTCGGCGTAGCCGAACTCCTTTTATCGCGGCGTTAGCCGCTATCATTACCGGCAGCAAATCCGCCGCTATTGCGCGGCTTCGCCGGACGACATATTTTAACTGGATTCCCGCCTGCGGCGAGAATGACGGGTTGGGGAGACAATGGTAAATCGGGCGGGAATGATTTTTTTGAAACGCCAAAAGTAAACGAGAAAAAGGAGTCCCGTTTCGTGTGACAATTATTTACTTTTGGCGTCTCAACTCGCCTTTGTCCTCTCGATTCACCATTGCCTATCATTTGTCATTGCCCGGCCCATATTATTATTGGCCGGGCAATCCAGTTATTAAACTCAGCGGCGTAGCACCGGCTTCGGAGACCGGGATGCTCATCGATTGGCAGGCTGCGGCGTTTTCTTTGCCTTCGGTTCTGAGCTTATATTCATGTCGTATCGTGCCTTAATTATCAGGATAATTTTGCGGGAAAAAAGATCTTTCAATCAACTCAATCAGAATGTGCAGAATTTTTATATGCAGCTCTTGAATTTTATCTGCAAATTCATAGTCAACAGTATGAATATCAACGCTCGCAATTTTACCCAGCGGTGAATTTTCCGAACCGGTCAGACTAATCACGGACAGGTCATTTTCCAGGGCATATTCGGCCGCTTTAATGACATTGGCGCTCTTGCCGCTGGTGCTTATGGCGACCAATGCGTCTCCTTTTTTTGCGCGTGCTTCGAGGTAACGCGAGAACACAAATTCGTAACCGTAATCGTTGGCGACGCAAGATAAATGCCCCGCATCGCTGATTGCGGCGGCAGATAACCCGGCTCTGTTTTTTCTATATCGCCCGGTTAGTTCTTCGGCGAAATGCATGGCATCGCTCATCGAACCGCCATTGCCGCAACTATAAATGGTATTTCCATTTTGCAGCGTCTTGATTAACACCGCGGCGGCTTGCGCGATGGATTCAATTTTGGCATGATCATTGATAAAGTGCTCCAATGCCGATTTGGATTCGGATAAAGAAGATAGGATTAATGATTTCACGACAAGTAAAGATATTATTCTAAGGTTCAAGATACTTTAAGGCATAGTGAAATGGTCATAACTAATTGTTCTATAAATGGAAAACAAGCATGTCATTCGTTGCCGAATTTCGGAGAATAAATTCAGGGCGATTCCACGGCTGTTTTGCCTTGATATCAAGGCTTGCAAAGTCGCACAAATCACCAGCATCTCTGGCCCAGCGACCAGCCGATTGTATACTTAAATCAGACATGTATGTGTTCACTAATTCATTGCCCGTTTTGTTTCTTTCCAGCGGTGTTTTAGCACCGCCCTCTCGGCCGTCATTCTCGTCGAAGGCGCGGCTTAGCCGCAAAGGAGTCCGGCTACGCCGGACGGCATATTCGCACTGGATTGCCCGGAACAAGCCGGGCAATGACGGATTATAGGTAATAGAGCGCGTTTTAGTGTCACGCTTTGCGTGACACTTATTTACCATTGTCTTCCCAAAAGAACTCATCGCCTTCCGATTCACCATTGTCCCCCCAGCCCGTCATTCTCGCCGAAGGCGGGAATCCAGTTAAATATCTGTCACGCGTAGCGTGACTCTTTTTGGCATCCGGCTTTGCCAGACACAAACCGGCGGCTTCGCCGCAAATGAGTCCGGCTACGCCGGACGGCATATTCCACTGGATTGCCCGGCCAATAATAATATGGGCCGGGCAATGACGACCCTTATTTGTCATTCTCGCCGCAGGCGGGAATCCAGTTAAAATATGTCTCCGGCGTAGCCGGACCCCTTTGAAAGAGTGTGAGTTTCGCTTCAATATGCGCCACGAAAATAGGTGTCAATATCTGCTGAAATCTATCCGAAATCGACCGCTTAAAGTATCTTGAACCTATTCTAATGCAGCGATTATTTGATGATGGTAGGCAGTCTGATTAAACTGGGACAACTCCTGCAATCCGGTTGGGCTGGTGACATTAACTTCGATAAGCATACCACCGATGATGTCGATTCCCGCAAAAAACACGCCCTGGTCGATAAACCCATATTTCATCGCCGCACAGATTTCCAAATCGCGCTGATCCAGTTCGACCGGATTCGCTGAGCCCCCCATATCCAGATTGTTCAACTCCGCGCCCTCCGCATGCAATCGTAATATCCCGCCCAAAGGCTCGCCGTTTAGCAACAAGATTCTTTTATCCCCTTCCGCTGCGGTCTGCAAATACGCCTGCGCGATGACCCAATGGCTACCTTGGTGGGTTGCGTCCACAATCACTTGCTCCCGGTCTCCCGCATTATAAAAAACAATGCCTTTGCCGCCGTACCCGTCAATGGGTTTTATGATTATTCGTTGATGGCGCTCAGCCAGTGCCTTGATTTCATCGACATCATTGGTAACCACGGTTTTCGGCGTGAATTCAGGGTAAAGAAGGGCGGCCAATTTTTCATTCCAATTGCGAATACCGGAGGGTCGATTAAGCACTCGAGTACGCTCAGGCAGATAGTCCAGCAGCAGCGTGGCATAAAAATATCTGCGGTCGAAAGGCGGATCGGTGCGAATCCAGACCACATCGACTTCGCCCAGATTGATTGAGGTCGATTCGAGTATCGTGAATGGTTTGTCATGGTCGTCATCATGCACGTCATGCACATCCACCCAGATTATATTGGCGTGCACTTGATTGTGATTCAGCCGCAAGGATTGTTGATTCAGATAACCCACCCGATGCCCGCGCTCAACACAAGCGAGCATCAGAAAATAGGTCGTGTCTTTCCACGCCTTGACGGACTCCAACTCGTTCATAATGAAGGCGTGCCTCATAATGCCACCTCATGCTTCAACCACAACATGTATTTCCCCATCATGTATTTCCCCATCATGTATTTCCCCATCATGTATTTCCCAATCGCCTTTTGCATCAATTTTGTGCATACCCCAAAGATTGCAATGCTGCGGTAATCTCGTCAAGAATCGCGGGGTCATCGATGGTCGCCGGTATTTTCCACTGATCGTTGTCGGCGATTTTTTTCATGGTGCCGCGCAGGATTTTTCCAGAGCGTGTTTTTGGAAGTCGCTTCACCACAACGGCCAACTTAAACGCAGCCACGGGACCAATTTTTTCTCTGACCAGTTGAATCGATTCCTTGATTATTTCTTCTGGCGCGCGATTGGTGCCGGAATTCAACACCAAGCAACCGAGCGGCAGTTCGCCCTTGAGTGCATCGGCGACCCCCATCACTGCACATTCCGCCACCTCAGGATGCGATGCCAGAACCTCTTCTATGGCCCCGGTAGATAGCCGATGCCCGGCAACATTGATGACATCGTCGGTGCGCGACATGACAAAGACATAGCCCTCTTCGTCGATATAACCGGCATCGCCGGTTTCGTAATAACCCGGAAACGATTTTAGATAAGAATCAAAATGACGCTGCCGCGCATTCCATAAGCCGGGGAAAGTGCCTGGCGGCAACGGCAGTTTCGCCACCAACGCGCCGATGTCGCCGGTTTTGACTTGGTTGCCGGAATCGTCCAAGGCGCGCAACTGCCAGCCCGGAACCGGCCGCGTCGGCGAGCCGTCCTTGACCGTCAGGCGCTCGATGCCGAGGCAGTTGGCGCAGATCGCCCAACCGGTTTCAGTTTGCCACCAATGATCGATAACCGCCACGCCGAGTTTGTCGCGCGCCCAGTTCAGTGTATCGGGATCGGTGCGCTCGCCAGCCAGGAACAGCGATTGCAAACAGGACAGGTCGTATTTTTTTATATACTCGCCGTTCGGGTCTTCCTTCTTGATGGCGCGAAACGCGGTCGGCGCGGTGAACAAAACTTTCACTTTATGCTCCGAGATGACGCGCCAGAATACCCCGGGGTCGGGCGTGCCGACCGGCTTGCCTTCAAATAATATAGTGGTGCAGCCATTGAATAGCGGCGCGTAGACGATATACGAATGACCCACTACCCAACCCACATCCGAGGCCGCCCAGTACACCTCTCCGGGCTCGACGTTGTAGATATTTTTCATGCTCCATTTCAGCGCGACGATGCCGCCGCCGGTATCTCGGATTACGCCTTTGGGCGCGCCGGTGGTGCCTGAGGTATACAGAATATACAGCGGGTCGGTGGCGGCGACTGGCACGCAGTCGACATCGGCTGCCTGGTCAACGGCTGCTTGCCAATCCAGGTCACGGCCGTCGATCAGGTCGGCGCGAAGTTGCGGCCGCTGATAAACAATACAATGATCTGGCTTGTGATCAGCGATGTCAATGGCGTTATCAAGCAAAGGCTTGTATTCGATCACGCAACCGGGTTCGATGCCGCAGGAGGCGCAAACAATCACTTTGGGTTTGCAATCGTCAATGCGCACCGCCAACTCGTTAGCGGCAAATCCGCCAAACACCACGCAATGCACCGCGCCGATGCGGGCGCAGGCGAGCATGCCGATGACGGCCTCAGGAATCATCGGCATGTAGAGAATGACCCGATCGCCCGGCTGCACGCCGCACTCGCGCAATGCGCCGGCAAATCGCGCGGTACGCGCCTTCAAGTCGGCGTAGGTAATCTCCTGCTGGCTACCGGTAAGCGGGCTGTCATGGATGATTGCCGTTTGCTCCCCCCGCCCTTGCTCAACGTGCAAATCAACCGCATTGTGACACACATTGGTTTCGCCGCCGCTGAACCATTTATAAAACGGCGCATCGGAGTCATCCAGAACCGTGTCCCATTTTTTATACCAAAAAACATTCTCGGCGGCCTCCCCCCAAAACGCCAGCGGGTTTGCGCATGATCGATTATAAATTTCGTTAAAAGTCATTGTTTACTTTACTGTTTAATTCGTTACTGGCCGTTTGCGGTGATATCATCCAGTGACACAATCCGGCCCAGTAACCTGGCTGAAGATAGACACAATCAAAGTATTATAAAGGAGTCTGGCTACGCCGGACGGCATATTCCACTGGATTGCCCGGCCAATAATAATATGGGCCGGGCAATGACGACCCTTATTTGTCATCCTCGCCGGCAGGCGGAAAAAACCGCCTCCCTGCCGTCATTCTCGCCGAAGGCGGGATCCAGTTAAATATCTGTCACGCGTAGCGTGACTCCTTTTGGCATCCGGCTTTGCCAGACACAAACCGGCGGCTTCGCCGCAAATGAGTTCGGCTACGCCGAACGGTTTAATAACTGGATTGCCCGGCCAATAATAATAATATGAGCCGGGCAATGACGACCCTTATTTGTCATCCTCGCCGGCAGGCGGAAAAAACCGCCCTCCCGGCCGTCATTCTCGCCGAAGGCGGGAATCCAGTTAAATATCTGTCACACGTAGCGTGACTCCTTTTGGCATCCGGCTTTGCCAGACACAAACCGGCGGCTACGCCGCAAATGAGTTCGGCTACGCCGAACGGTTTAATAACTGGATTGCCCGGCCAATAATAATAATATGAGCCGGGCAATGACGACCCTTATTTGTCATCCTCGCCGGCAGGCGGAAAAAACCGCCCTCCCGGCCGTCATTCTCGCCGAAGGCGGGAATCCAGTTAAATATCTGTCACGCGTAGCGTGACTCCTTTTGGCATCCGGCTTTGCCAGACACAAACCGGCGGCTTCGCCGCAAATGAGTCCGGCTACGCCGAACGGTTTAATAACTGGATTGCCCGGCCAATAATAATATGGGCCGGGCAATTGTATGTGTTCACTTATTTGTCATCCTCGCCGGCAGGCGGAAAAAACCGCCCTCCCGGCCGTCATTCTCGCCGAAGGCGGGAATCCAGTTAAATATCTGTCACGCGTAGCGTGACTCCTTTTGGCATCCGGCTTTGCCAGACACAAACCGGCGGCTTCGCCGCAAATGAGTCCGGCTACGCCGAACGGTTTAATAACTGGATTGCCCGGCCAATAATAATAATATGGGCCGGGCAATGACGACCCTTATTTGTCATCCTCGCCGGCAGGCGGAAAAAACCGCCCTCCCGGCCGTCATTCTCGCCGAAGGCGGGAATCCAGTTAAATATCTGTCACGCGTAGCGTGACTCTTTTTGGCATCCGGCTTTGCCAGACACAAACCGGCGGCTTCGCCGCAAATGAGTCCGGCTACGCCGGACGGTTTAATAACTGGATTGCCCGGCCAATAATAATAATATGGGCCGGGCAATGACGACCCTTATTTGTCATCCTCGCCGGCAGGCGGAAAAAACCGCCCTCCCGGCCGTCATTCTCGCCGAAGGCGGGAATCCAGTTAAATATCTGTCACGCGTAGCGTGACTCTTTTTGGCATCCGGCTTTGCCAGACACAAACCGGCGGCTTCGCCGCAAATGAGTTCGGCTACGCCGGACTCATTTGAAAGAGTGTGAGTTTCGCTTCAATATGCGCCACGAAAATGGGTGTCAATATCTGCTAAAATCTATCCGAAATCAACCGCTTAAAGTATCTTTAACCATTATAAAAGATCGGTTGCTTCGCGTGAATCTCAGAAATTTGTTAAATTTACCCAAACCATAGGCACAAGCACCGACTTGGCGTGTTGAGCATTATTTTCAAACCATTTTATTCGCTATAATTTACCTGAAATTTTGATCACACATAACCGACGACATAACTTACGATGACATATAAAACGATTATTGCTGAAAACATTAGCCAGAACATTGGCCAGGACATTGGACTGATAACTTTTAACCGACCACAAGTACTGAACGCATTATCAAACCAACTCAGAACCGAGTTGACCCAGGCGTTATCTGATTTTGAAAACAATCACGCATTAGGCGCCATCGTGATTACCGGCGGCGAAAAAGTTTTTGCGGCCGGCGCCGACATCACGGAAATGAAAGACCTATCCTATATCGATGCTTACCAGGACGATGCGGTCGGCGGCCTGGAAGCGGCGCTTGGCCAATGCCGCAAGCCGGTGATCGCCGCCGTGAGCGGTTATGCGCTGGGTGGCGGCTGCGAACTGGCCATGATGTGCGACTTCATCATTGCCTCGGAAACCGCGAAATTCGGGCAGCCGGAAATCAACTTGGGCATTCTTCCCGGTTGGGGCGGCACCCAACGACTCACTCGCCTGGTCGGAAAGTCAAAGGCGATGGACATGTGCTTGACGGGCAGGATGATGGATGCGGTTGAAGCCGAACGATGCGGGTTGGTCGCGCGCGTCTTAGCGGAAGAAAAGTTTATTGATGAAGTCATCGGCATCGCGAAGTCAATCGCGGCGAAGTCGCGACCGGCGTTGATGATGAACAAGGAATGCGTCAACCAGGCGATGGAAACCAGCCTGCACGACGGCTTGCTGTTTGAGCGCCGCCAATTTCAGGCGACTTTTGCGACCGAAGATCAAAAGGAAGGCATGGCCGCGTTTGTGGAAAAAAGAAAGCCGCGATGGAAGCATCGATGATTGAAGCTGGCTAATCGGCGTTATAAATCAAGGCGGCAAGCAAAATCGGGAATTTAAGGGGATACTTGAAATAATGTCATCAAGTTTAAAAAGTTGGCGCACGCCGCTGGTAGTGATCATCGCCGGCTGCCTGATTTCCACTACCGGTTTCGGAATACGCTCGGTATTCGGGCTGTTTTTGGAGCCGATGACGGTGCAGCTGAACTGGTCCAGGGAAACTTTCGCGCTGGCCATGGCATTGCAAAACCTGATGTGGGGAATCGGCTTGCCGTTCGCCGGCGCCATCGCCGATAAGTTCGGCTCGGTCAAAGTGATTATCGTCGGCGCCATTGTTTACGGCATCGGCGTCTGGGGAATGGCAAATGCCGAAACCGGGTTTGCCTTGCATATGACCGGCGGCATTCTGGCCGGACTCGGCATTGCCTTTTCCGCATTCACGCTGGCGTTGGCGGTCATGGTGCGGGTTGTGGGCGCGCAAAAAAGATCCTTCGTTTTGGGATTAGGCACGGCCGCCGGCTCGTTCGGGCAAGTATTATTCTCACCGCTTAGTCAGGGATTTATTTCCGCGTTCGGCTGGCAAACCGCGCTGGTCATTCTCGCCTCAATGACGCTGTTGATGATACCCCTGGCCTTATGCCTGCCTGATTCCACGACCAATTCCACGAGCAATTCATCGGCTGTGCAAGCAAAGAAAATCAGCGACCAATCTTTGTCGGCAGCCGTTTATGAAGCGATTCATCATCGCGGGTATGCGCTGTTAACCATTGGCTTCTTTGTATGCGGCTTCCATGTCGCGTTTATAACGGTTCATTTCCCCGCCTATATTCAAGACCTCGGGCTCAACCCGGCAATTGGCGCCTATTCCATCGCCCTGATTGGCTTGATGAATATCATCGGTTCGCTGTTATCCGGATGGGCTGGCCAGAAGTGGAGTAAAAAATGCGGTTTGAGCGTCATCTATTTCAGCCGGGCGATCATTATCATGGCCCTGCTGTTACTGCCGAAAACGCCGTTAGTGATGCTGTTATTTGCCGGCGCGATGGGCCTGCTCTGGCTATCCACCGTTCCACTCACCACGGGTATCGTGGCGCAGATATTTGGGGTTAAGTATATGGGAACCTTATTCGGAATCGTTTTTCTGAGTCACCAACTCGGCAGCTTTATGGGCGTCTGGCTGGGCGGTCGTATTTATGACCAAACCGGGTCCTACGACGGTATGTGGCAGGCTGGGATAGTGGTCGGAATTCTGGCCGCGTTAATTCACTTGCCGATTAATGAGAAACCGTTGCAACGGTTGGCAACAAACGCACAAGCAACCAAAGCATAGCTATAAAAATTTGTTGCCATCCTGGCGGACGGCGCGGAAAAAGCAACGCGTTTTCCTCACAGCCGCGCAATGTCCCCGAATGCCAACCCGGTCCGGTCGAATCAAACCAACAGTATTTTTTCAGGCGGCGACGCTTTGCAGCGATGGATAATATCCGTGGTTGAGATGCCTTTTGTATAATTGACCGCTCGGAATATGCCCATCTCAATGGGCACCTTGTAGATACGCCGTCGTTGCTCAGCGGAATAGTCATCGCCATGCGCCACTACATCTATGTTGTATTTCTCGATCCACGCAGGGTCGAATACCCACGGCGCGTTGGGAATCACCTGGTCCACATACCGACAGGCGGCAACCGCCGCGATACGCTGTTCCATCGTCTGTATCGGTCTGCGCTTATGAACCTGCGCCACATCATCGGCATTAATTCCCACCAGAACATAGTCGCCCAGGCCGCTGACCTGCCGCAGAAACTCGACATGCCCATAATGAAACAGGTCGGCCACCATGTCCGCATACACTCGTATCATCGCTCCGTTTCCTTTTTCATCCGGCTTTTCCACGGACTGGCATTTGGCATTAAAATCATGACAGTCACGCCGTGGACAAGACACAGAGCCGGCCAGAAACCGCCGCGGGATCCGCTCTGTAAATGTAGGTTTGGTCTCGAGTCAGCTTCTCCTGGTAGAGCACTTCCTCGTGGTTGTCATACTTGATAACCAGCGCGTACCAGTCATCGCTGGGCAGATTTAACTTGGTGTAGCCCAGTTTATTGGTCCTGGAACGGCCTACCCCGGCAACCCTGACCTCGGCGTCAAAAATGGGGTTGCTCTCATGATCAAGCACCCTTAGCTTGCCGCCGCCATTGCCACTGGTGTTGTTTGAGGAAACGTCTCGGGGGCCATCCGCAACCAAATTCAAAACATCTTGCTCAAACCCCGTTTTCTTTGGCGTCCTCCACGCCGCACCATACTTGTGACGCAAGTATTCTTCGGGCGGATTGGGAACCAGAAACTTCGCGCCAATAAAGTCTATTTCCTTCAATCGGGTAAACAGCCTGGCCGGAATACGCACCCCAGGGTAGTGGACTATGCTGTGGTCAACGATGCGGTAGCAGGTCCAGTCTATCCTGGTTGAGGACTTCATCATTGACACGTTGGTATAGTGATCGTTGCGTTCAATCCTGGCAAAATACCCTTGCTCGCTAAAGGCTGAGGCAACCGTATCCACGGTCTTTTCCGTGACCCCATGCAGTCCGATTATTGATCCAATATCCAAGTCATCATCCCACGGAATAATGCCTTGGTCCCTGATCGCGCCCAGGCATGTGCCTTGCCGAAGAAAGAAGACCACGCCTAGTTGGTCCATAATCTGTTTTGCTTCCCTCAGCAATCCCTCGGCAATGGCGACCTCCACTGGCGGCGCAACTGAATACGATCTTTCTAAAGCAGCTTCATCTGCTCCGTGACTCGATACCATTTTTTTCTCCACTTGTCAGTATTGGTTATGGACCCCGAATTAAAGTGCTGGCATCAAAGCGCCGACATCATTGCCAACCAACGCGATCTTGATTCAGCCCGGGCGCTGTTCTCCTGTTGAATAGGCATCGACAAGCAAGACTTGGCAGGCGGCCTGAATCAGGCGCCCATCATCGGCACAACAGATAGAATTCGGCTAGCACGACGTGTACCAGAACTGGAACTGCTGCTTGGCTTCCCGCCGCCAACAGGTTGATAACAAGGGGACTATAACACAAAACCGCCGCTTCTTTCGGCTTCAAGTTCTTTCAGGTCAAAACTATTCTGAAATCACTTCAACCGTCTCTATCACTATGGCCACTAACGGCACGTCGCCATGTCCGCGAACATTTCCAGTGGCAACGCCGCCGATTTGCTTGACCACATCCAAGCCATTGATGACTTTTGCAAATACCGCATAGCCCCATCCTTGCTGCGTTTTAGCGGTGAAGTCGAGAAATGCGTTATCCGCCAGATTGATGAAAAATTGCGAGGTGGCGGAATCCGGCGCCGAGGTCCTGGCCATGGACAAGGTGCCAACGGTGTTTTTTAGCCCATTGTCCGCTTCGTTGACGATCGGCGGCTGGGTGCTTCGTTGCTTCATGTCCGGGGTGAATCCGCCGCCCTGGATCATGAACCCGGGAATGACCCGATGAAATATCAACCCGTCAAAGTGGCCCGATTCGACATAGCCAATGAAGTTTTTTACGGTTTGCGGGGCGGCGTCGGGATAAAGTTCAATCTCGATGACACCAACAGAAGTGGTCATTTTTATCATGTTTTTGGTTTCAGTTGCATCGGCGTCGAACAAAAAAATGCCCGCGCTAATAATAAACAAGCCGCCAAGCAAGATGGCGCCGATGAGTTGTTTTTGCGATTTCATTATCACCATTAGCGCTCTTTCACGATCTCGCAAATAAAATCCCAATGCTTTTTCTCAACCGGGGTGATCGATAGTCGGTTGCCTTTTTGCAACAAGCGCATAGCCGATAATTGAGGATATTGCCTTAATGCCTGCAAGGTAACGGGGTGGTCCAGTTTGGAAATAAATTTAACATCGACCCTAATCCAGGTTGGGTTGTCCGGCTTGCTTTTAGGATCATAGTGGCGCTCGTTTGGATCAAATGCAGTGTGGTCGGCATAGGCTTCGCTGGCAATTTCCATCAGGCCGACAATCGCCGGCGTCTTGCAACTTGAATGGTAAAAGAACGCTTTATCGCCGATAGACATATCATCGCGCATAAAATTTCTGGCTTGGTAATTTCGAATCCCGTCCCAGGGTTCAGTTTTAACCGTGGCCAAGTCATCAATGGAAAAATCGCTCGGCTCGTTTTTCATTAACCAGTATTTCATTCTATTTTTATGGCATGGATTCATTCATGCCCAAATTATATATGTTTTTATCCGTTACCACAGTAGTCAGTGGAATATCCCAATGCTCGGCGGAAATAGTGTCCACTTTCTGAATTTCGTGGGCGATGCCGATTAGTCTCGGTTTGTCGGTTGATTTTTCTGTTAAGAAGGCGAAAGTCGTGTCATAAAAACCGCCTCCCATGCCGAGCCGATTGCCATTTTGATCAAAGGCAACCAGCGGCATTAGCACCAGGTCCAAACTCTGTGCTTGAATCATTTGATCCTGTTCGACTACCGGCTCGCTGATGCTGAATCGGTTTTCCGCATATTCGGTTTGCTCGTTCACATTTGCGAACACCAGTGTATTGTTTGGCCTGTTTTTTCCTGCCTGGACAATCGGAAGGCACGCTTGTTTTGAATTATGCCAACACCATTTCATCGCCTCTATGGGATCAATCTCGCCATCATGGGCTAAATACAGGGCAATTTTCGTGGCTTCCAAAAACGCGGCGACTGATTGCAACTGAGCCAATAGTCCACGCGCCGCCACGGCTTGTTGGTCGGCGCTGAGTGATCTGCGTCTGGCGCGCATGGCGCCTCTGAGCGCCGCTTTATGACGACTATCGCTCACGTTATTATTCTGAGATTGTTCTGGCGCAAGATCGTTCAAGTGCATTTACTTCAGGCGCATTTATTTCAAGTGCATTTATCGGGGCGGCGGGTGAAAAATTGAGCGCGCCCTAAAAACAAGATAAAGCAGGTATTGCCCGCAAATGCCGTATGCTCGCTTACCTTGAACCGAAAGGGTCCAAAGTGGGCGCAAAGAATAACTTCGGGATTCGCGCCAGCTAAACGCTGAGGTCATACACGCCCGTCATTCATAACAGCGCCCGAGTTGATAGATTAGGTTCTAAGGATTTCGGAGACAACTCGAACACCGCAGGCAATACCCGCATCAAGTCTAACACGTCCGCAGCCTGTTGTGTCGCAACCGTAACCTTGAGCAATATAGCCGCCGAGACACCGACCTTAGACGCGCCCGATGCCGGCCTCGGTTACGGCCCGCCCGCCTCGGTTACGGCCTGGCCGCCTCGGTTTGGGCGGGCAAGGCGGCAGCCTGGATTCCCGCTCTCCCGTCATTATCGGGCTTGACCCGATAATCCAGTGAGAAAACCCAGCGGCGAAGCTGCTGACCTTGCCCAACGGCGAGGCTGGCGCTCGCCTTGGGCTTGCGGTTTTGGCAGATAGATGCTCCCGGCAAAATCTGCACTCCCGCCTTCCCTGGCGATTGTGTCCCGCTACGCGAGACGAATGTTTTACTGGGTTCCTGCTTCCGCAGGAATGACGACGGGGAGTGAAGGGACAGGCCGCGACCGCCAGGGATGGCGGAAGTGTCGATACTGTATGGAACGAGTATCGACCGACCGCCAGGGATGGCGGAAATGCAGGTTTTGCAGGAGTGAAAACCTGTCCGTAGCGGGGCGATTGTCGATGCCGCCAGTGAACCAGTAACCCCCCGCACCCCCCTTATCAGGGGAGCTTCGCATCTTTCACTCGCGATGACGATGGCGCACTCAGTCCCCCTGTGAAGGGGAGTCTCGCATCTTCCGCTCGCGACGACGGCGGCTCAGTCTCCTCCCTGATGTCACCCCCCTGATAAGGGGGGATCAAGGGGGGTTGGGGAGTTCGCGGATTGCCCCGTCTCCTCAAAGGCGGCCGCTGGCTTCGCCGCCGGATAATCAGGAACTGGCCCATTACCAGTGCACCTATAATCATTGCCGAGCACACGATGGTTTGGATTGATGACGCCGATGGTGCGCTATCGGCAACCCGCCTTGGCGACCTGACTTGTCTCATCTGCGGTGAACCCGGACAGAGCCTTAATAAATATCCCTAATCGGCATAGCCTTATCGGATATTACGGGACTCAGGACACAACTTGTTGAATATTAATTACGGCCTGGTCAATCTGGTCATGCAGCGATTGCAGTCTGGAATCCATGTTTTCTTGCGCGCCAACGGCCTTTTGAATTTGCAGCAATGAATGGGCGATGTTCAAGCCGGCCATGATTGCACAGCGATCGACGGTCAAAATCTGGCTGCCTTTGGTAATGGCGCGCATTTGTTTATCGAAATAGGCCGCCGCTTCGATCAATCCTGCGGTTTCTTCATGACCGCAGGCCACGGTAAATTCCCGCTGCATGATGCTTACTTTCACGCTTTGTTTTTGTTCCGGTTTTGGCATGGTTTGTTTTGCCAGTGATATTCGTATGTGATTTTTATGAACGCCAACTCAGGGTTCCAGCGATTTTAATCGCGCGACAATTTGCTCCACGCGACCCCTGGCGATCTTGTTTTTTTCCTGTAGCGACTTAAATTCCTGCCGAAGCATTTGCTGGTCGGTGCGTAGTATTTCATTTTCACGCCCCATCTCTTCAATCAGATTGATCATGTCGGCCACGCGTTGCTCTAATTTTTGCAGGGTGTCTTCCGTCATTTTTATAAGCGCCAGTCGATATTGTTAAACATCTGTTTATTGTTCGCTATGCTATGGATGGATGCTGCGCTGAATATATCAACTTTTTCGGTCAATTTGGCCGTTGAATTCACGAGTTTCATTCCTATTAAATGATGAGAAAATCGTGCACTCTGGTTTACAATATCAACACAAATCCAGAATTATACACCATGCTTAATTATTTCATTGCCGGCGGCAGCCATGACCGCTGATATTTACCAACGCCGCCGTCAGGACCTGATGCACTTTATCGGGGATGGCATTGCCATCTTGACCACGGCGCGTCATCAACCACGTAACGGCGATGTGCTGTTTCAGTTTCGCCCGGATAGCGATTTTTATTATCTTACCCATTTTCCCGAGCCCGAAGCGGTGGCTGTTTTTATACCCGGTGGCAAGGAAGGCGAGTTTTTATTGTTTTGCCGGGAAAAAGATGCGGACAAGGAGCAATGGGATGGCGCGCGCGCCGGGCTTGAGGGCGCGGTTTCCGACTATGGCGCGGACCAAGCGTTTCCTATCGACCAACTGCAGCAAAAACTGCCGCAACTGCTCGACAATCGCGACCAGGTTTACACCATGATGGGACGCTATCCTGAATTCGACAGCGAGTTGTTGGGCAGCATCAACGCGGTTCGGCGCAAACGCCGCAACGGCGCGCACGCGCCCGGCGAGTATCTCGATGTTCGTCATATCCTGCATGAAATGCGCCTCATCAAGAAAAAAGACGAAATCAAGATTATGCGCAACGCGGCTAGGCTGTCCGCGGCAGCGCACCGACGCGCCATGCAATTCACTCAGCCCGGTAAATACGAGTATCAGGTGCAGGCGGAAATGGAATGTGAGTTTCGTCTGGGCGGCAGCAAATACAATGCCTACCCGTCTATCGTTGCCGGCGGCGCCAACGCCTGTATTCTTCATTATGTGGAGAACCATTGCCAATTGCGCGATGGCGACTTATTGCTTATTGATGCGGGCGCGGAGGTCGATTGCTATGCCGCGGACATCACCCGGACTTTTCCGGTCAATGGAAAATACAGCGGCGAGCAAAAAGCGCTGTACGAAATTGTACTGGCCGCGCAAAAAGCGGCGCTCAATGAAGTTAAACCCAACAACCGTGTGATTGAGTATCATGTGGCGGCAGTGCAAACGCTCACCGAGGGCTTGGTCGATATTGGACTCTTGGACGGGGAAATTAACGAACTCATCGAAACCCAAGCCTATCAGCCGTTTTACATGCACCGCACCGGGCATTGGCTGGGCATGGATGTGCATGACGTGGGCGATTACAAAATTGACGGGCAGTGGCGTGTTCTGGAACCGGGCATGGTGTTGACGGTTGAGCCCGGACTGTATATTTCAGCGGCCAACGAGGTCGATCCCAGGTGGCACAATATCGGCATACGCATCGAGGACGATGTGCATGTTACGCGCCAGGGAAACGAAGTGCTCACCAAAGATGTTCCTCGAGAAATCAATGAGATAGAAGCATTGATGGCAGGAAAATGACAACGGAAAGCAAGCCCGGAAACCACGCCCAAGGACTGGATGGTGAAACGGATATCATCATCATCGGCGGCGGTCTGGTCGGCGCCAGTCTCGCTGTCGCCCTCAAACCCACCGGCAAGAATGTGCTGCTTGTTGAATCTGCCAACCGACAATCTGACAATCAACTTGCCCATCAATCCGCCCATCAATCCAATGACGACCAACGCACCGTGGCGCTGACCCACAGCGCAAAACTAATTTTTAGCGCAATGGGTATTTGGAAAAATATTCAGGCAATCCAGGCGCAACCTATTTTGGATATTCACATATCAAATCGGGGTCATTTTGGTCAAACTCATCTATCCCATAAAGATGCCCGAATCAATAATATCAAGATCAGTGCATTAGGTTACGTGGTACCCATCAGAGTGATTGGAAAAGTTCTGTGGGCGCAATTGGAAAAGGATAAAAATACCCGGATTGCCTGCCCTGCTTGTGCACAAAATCTGCGGCAACACCGTGACTTTTGCTCAGTGGAAATTATCCATGACGGAAAAACCAAACGCATCAAATCAAAGTTGGTGGTTTTGGCGGATGGCGGTCGCTCATCTCTTGGCCAACAATTGAATCACGATGCGCAATTTCATCACAAAGCGAGGGCCACCGACTACGCACAATCCGCTGTTTTAAGTATCGTGACCACTGACCGGCCGCACAATGGACGCGCCTACGAACGCTTTACCGACGAGGGGCCACTGGCACTGCTGCCGCATAGCACGATTGAGGGCGCGGGTGATGGCGTGGGTGATGCCAGCGGCCGATATGCTTTAGTGTGGACCACCCGCCGGGATAATGTGGCATCACGGATGTCCTTGTCTGATGATGAATTTGTCGCATCGTTGCAAGATACATTCGGTGATCGTGCTGGCAATTTTAGCAATCCATCCCCGCGCAATCATTACCCGCTCAAACGCTCAACATTGCCTGACCCAGCCAGCGGACGAGTTATTATTATCGGCAATGCCGCCCATACCGTACATCCGGTGGCCGGGCAAGGGTTTAATCTGGGATTGCGGGATGTCGCCGAACTGGCCGAAATTATCTTTAATCTGCCGGATTCGGACCCGGAAAATTCTCACCGGGAAAATTCGTACCGGGAAAATTTCGACCTGGGCGGTGAATCGATGATCAATGCCTACACTCGAGCGCGCAAGCGCGATACCGAAATGGTGACTAAATTGACCCACGGTTTAATAGCGGTTTTTTCCAACGATTCAAAAGCTTTGGGCTTGGCGCGAAATCTTGGGCTCACGACGATCGAGCATTGCCCGCCGGCCAAACGATTCTTATTGAAACGCACGATGGGGCTTGCCGGCCGGCAATCGAAACTGGCTTTGGGCGTCCCCTTGATATCGCACTGAGCGAATAGCCATTAGGCGAATAGATTATCGGGAAACCCAGGATGGCAAAAAAATCTGATGCGAAATCTACTGCGCCACGTGATACGGCATGCGATGCCACATTTGACGTTGTTGTCGCCGGTGCCGGGATGGTCGGCGCCACCGCAGCCTGCTTATTTGCCAAACAAGGTTTGCGGGTCGGATTGCTTGACAGCAAGTCCATAGCAGATTGGCAAGCGGGCGATGCACGGGTCAGCGCAATTAATATCGCATCAATGAATATTTTTCAGGCGCTGGAAGTCTGGCAAGCCATGCGGGACAACCGAGTGAGCCCCTATCGCGCCATGCGCGTCTGGGAACAGGGTAGCGACGCAGCCATCTCCTTCGATGCCCAAGCCCTAGGTCAACCCCAACTGGGATTTATCATCGAAAACAGTGTCATAGTCAGTGCCTTGATTGAGAAACTGCGCCAAAATTACAATGTGTCCATCATGGAAGGCACTTCTTTATCGCAAAGGCAAATCTATAAAGACAAATTAGTATTGGTTACCGAAGACAATAAATCGCTTGAATGCGGATTATTGGTCGGCGCCGATGGCGCGCAGTCCAAAGTGCGCGAACTATGCGGCATTGAGACGGCTGGTTTCGATTATCAGCAGGACGCCATCGTCACCCGCGTCGCCACGCAGAGGCGCCATCAACAAACCGCATGGCAAAGTTTTCTGCCCACCGGTGCGGTCGCCATGCTGCCGCTGCAAGACGGCCGATGTTCCGTCGTCTGGTCCTGTGACCGAGCCGGTGGAATGGATTGCGCCGACCGCCTGATGGATTTATCCGATGCTGCATTTTGCGCGGCGTTGTCCGACCTTTTCGAACAACATCTTGGGCGCGTACTGGAATGTGATGAACGGTTTCGTTTTCCATTGCGTCAACATCATGCCGCGCGCTATATTGACAAATACACCGCGCTGGTCGGCGACGCCGCCCACATCACCCATCCATTGGCCGGACTGGGCGCGAATATCGGATTGATGGATGTGGCTGCCTTGGCGGAAGTCGTGAACCAGGCTCGCACTAACCGGCAAAACATCGCCAACCACTCCGTGCTTCGCCGCTACGAACGCTGGCGCAAAGGAGAAAATGAGATGGTGTTAGGTATGATGAAAGGTTTCAAAACGGTATTCGGGCACGCTCATGAGCCCATAAAAACCGCCAGGCACCTGGGCCTGAATTTAGCCGACCGGATGCCGCCGTTAAAAGCACAATTTGCCAAATACGCCATGGGCCTGTCCGGCGATCTACCGGAAATTTGTAAAGGATAATAAAAAAGGGGGGAGCCTGGCTGTCATCCTGGCCGAGGCTTTACTGTCTTGTTTTGCCGTCTTGTTTGCCTAAATCAAGCGAAGCAACAGAATACCAATCAAATGGCTGGCTGAGGTATAATTAGCGCATCAATCTCTCGTTACAATAGCCGATAGTGGACAGCAGCGATCTTAAACAAGCCGGATTAAAAACCACCCTGCCCCGACTGCGGGTGCTGTCCGTACTTGAGAACAGTAAAATACGCCATCTCTCGGCCGAGGATGTCTATAAGGAATTGCTCGATGAGGAAGATTCAGTGGGGCTTGCTACGGTATATCGTGTGCTTACCCAATTTGAAGACGCCGGTCTGGTCATTCGGCATCACTTTGAAGGTGATCGATCTGTGTTTGAACTCAACGACGAAGACCATCATGATCATATGATTTGCGCCCAGTGTGGCAGGGTTACCGAATTCGTTGACGAGCGAATCGAATTGTTGCAGGAAAAAGTTGCCGAGGACCACGGCTTTTCCTTACAGGACCATTCCCTTACCCTCTACGGAATTTGTGCGCGTTGTCAAAATAGCCGGCTGCCAAAATAACCCGCATACCCCGCAACCCTCATATTTTCAAGGCGCCGTTTTGTGTCCACTTTAATCACTGGTTCGTTTGCCTATGACACCATTATGGTGTTCCGGGATCAATTTAAAAACCACATTCTTCCTGAACAGGTACACATCCTCAATGTGTGCTTTTTGGTGCCCGACATGCGTAAGGAATTCGGCGGCTGCGCGGGCAATATCTCATATAACCTGCACCTGCTTGGCGGCGACCCGCTGCCGATGGGCGCAGTGGGCCAGGATTTCGCGCCTTACCGTAAATGGCTGGACAAAATTGGCCTCGACCACCGCCATGTAAAGGAAATCCCGGACACCTATACCGCCCAGGCATTCGTCACCACGGATACCGACAATAATCAGATTATTGCATTTCACCCCGGCGCGATGAATTATGCGCACCAGAATAAAGTCAGCGATGCCGCGAATATCGACATTGGCATGGTCGCTCCAGACGGTCGCGATGCCATGATCCAGCATGCCGCGCAGTTTGTTGAGGCCAACATTCCGTTTTTCTTTGACCCCGGACAGGGACTGCCCATGTTTGACGGAGACCAGCTCAATCGGTTTATTGATCAATCGAGTTATGTGGTTGTGAACGACTATGAATCGGAAATGCTGATCGACAAAACCGGCAAAAGCCTGGCGCAAATCGCCGAGCAAGTCGATGCTCTAATCGTCACCCGCGGCAGCAGCGGCGCGGATATTTATGCGAACGATGCGCAAATTCATGTCGCCCCAATTAAGATATCCGCAATCAAGGACCCCACAGGTTGCGGCGACGCGTTTAGATCGGGATTGCTATACGGCGTGGCTAACCAGTGGGATTGGCAAGCCGCCGGTCAGTTGGCATCGGTCATGGGCGGAATTAAAATCGAGCATCCCGGAACCCAAAATCATCGACCAGGCAAAAGCGATATCGAATCCAGATACAAAGAAAATTTCGGCACAGAGATTTCATTGTAGAGAATCAAGTCAGGGAACATTCTGACTTCAGGGTAGAGCCTTAAATTAAGCACCTCCAATTTAGTTTGACCGGAAGTTCTTAACTGAATCTTGGTGGGAAGCCTTTACATTTTTTTCGCGCGTGGCTAAACCACCCGCAAAACCAATTGCCGCGAACATGATATTTGCTATTGATTGGACTCCCAGTTTATCATCAGCAGCTAATAAAGCCGCCATCGTAAGCACCAAAGTTATAACCATTGTGCTTGTTGTATAACGCCAAACCCTGGGATCTTTGTTTTAGGTTCAAGATACTTTAAGGTATAGTGAAATGGTCATAACTAATTGTTCTATAAATGAAGAACAAGCATGTCATTCGTTGCCGAATTTCGGAGAATAAATTCAGGGTGATTCCGCGGCTGTTTTGCCTTGATATCAATGAGTCCGGCTACGCCGGACGGCATATTCCACTGGATTGCCCGGAACAAGCCGGGCAATGACGACCCTTATTTGTCATTCTCGCCGCAGGCGGGAATCCAGTTATTAAACCGTCCGGCGTAGCCGGACTCCTTATGAAAGAGTGTGAGTTTCGCTTCAATATGCGCCACGAAAATAGGTGTCAATATCTGCTGAAATCTATCCGAAATCGACCGCTTAAAGTATCTTGAACCTTGTTTTATAGAAAATACATAATGCCACTATCCCGACTATCAATATCGCCAACATTAACCCAAAATCTTTGTTCAGAAAATAATCTGTATTCATTTAAGTATCCTCTTGCGTTTATTAAACAGCAGTTTCAGTCCTAATTGAGCAAAGGTCTCTTTCTATAAGCCATTGAGGAGTTCTTGCTTTTTCTTTTCATAATCATCTTTGGTTATAACCCCGTCTTCTGCCAATTTTTTTAATTGGTTGAGTTTGTTAGTTATCTCGTCATAACCGCCATCGGTAGTTTGGCTGGTCTCCTTGGGCGGCTGTCCAGCAAATCCAGCATCAACCTTGCTTTCCCATGAACGGCCCCAGTTTTTAAGGGTTTGTATGTATTCCACTTTCTTTTTATCGGTATAATATCTATCCTTGTGCCAATCGCTAACGCTCCAATCAGCATAAGCTGGAGGGGAAAACCCTTCCATCTCAGGGTTAAATCCATAAACAACTTGAACAAACTTATTTCTTGTCGCTTTGCGATAAACCACAACCAATGAATTTACAGGCACTTTAATGCCATTGTCTTTGTGGTATTTAAATGCTTCCTTCCAGTAGTCCCATGAGCCCCCTCCTAATGTATTTCTCCAGTGGTTAATGCCCCAACAATCTTGTTTCCCACTATCATAATTTGCGCGCGAGACGATGTGTATAATGTCATCCCGGTCACAAAACTCGCTGGGTAAATACCCATAGTGATTGTAGGCGTTGGGCGAATACACCTCGATAAATCCGGATACTTGACCCCCTCGGTTTGAGACCGAGCATTACCTGTTTTTGCACATTCATTATCTAGCCCGGATCCGACATAACATTGTACTGTCAATCCTGACGGACTAACTGAGCATGCGCAAATTAGTTTAATTTACTTGATACCAGCCGGTTTAAACTAATGCCTGACTCAGCGGCTTGTATTGAAAGCATGCGGTGGGTTTCCGGTGGTACGCGCACCATAAATTTACCGCTGTAACTTTTAATCGCAATTGGCTCAGGCGCATTCTCTCTATTTTTGACCATATCATCTAAACATCCTTTAACTAATTTTCTGATACCCGCCAATGCTTTATCAGGCGTTTTATCGAGCCAGCTCAGGCTTGGAAACTCAGCGCATAGGCCGACATGCTCCTGATCTTGTTCAGACCAGATTAAGCGGTATGTATAACGATCGTGGTTTTTAGTCATCTTGAGCCTCCAAACGCTCAATCGCTTGTAGCACTTGCCCTACCTGATAAGGTTTGGCTTTGCCTTTGGAGTTTTGAATATTTACTCGAGGGTCACCTTGCCATGGCGTTTTGTAAACCTTGTGGCTGGACCTCGACTGCCTAGGCTCCCCGAAGAAATGGTCGCAGACCTTGCATAAATCATTGAAACGAATACTTTTAGGGTTCCGTTTCATTTGAGTAAGCACGCCTTTGATGGTAGCCATAACCCGCATAGTATCACTATTGATACTATATTTCAAAACGGAGTCGAACCTCGGCAACGGCTCCAACGGATAATGGGTCGGCCGCCCGAACTTGACATTGCGTCAGGCAGGCTCTCTGAGCAGTCTGCGAATGATTTTTCCCGTGGTCGTTTGCGGGAACGATTCGACAAATTCTATTTCACGCGGGTATTCATGCGCCGACAAACGCGTCTTTACCCATTGCTGAAGCTCGCCGATTAATTGCTCGGATTGTTGGTCATTGTCATTCAGTTTGACGAACGCCTTGACAATTTGTGTGCGCATCGGATCCGGCTTGCCGACCACCGCCGCCATCTGCACCGCGGGATGACCAATCAGGCAATCTTCAATCTCGCCCGGCCCAATACGATATCCCGACGACGTAATCACATCATCATCACGCGCCACAAACTTTAGCGCGCCATTTTTTTGGGCAATCCCCGTATCGCCGGTGAGCATCCATTCGCCGCGAAATTTCTCCCGCGTTTTTTGCGCATTATTCCAGTATCCCAAAAACATCACCGGGTCGGGCGCGCGCACCGCGATGTCGCCAATTTTCCCGGGCGCAAGCACTTCCCCGTTGCTGGAAATCACCTGAACATCGTGTCCCGGCACCGGGAATCCCATTACCCCGGGCGCCGGCGGAAACAGCGCGCCGCAACTCGACACGATCATATTGCACTCAGTCTGCCCGTAAAACTCGTTGATGGCGACGCTGAATGTTTCGCGCCCCCACGCCAAAAGTTCGGCGCCGAGCGTCTCGCCGCCGCTGGCGATGGTGCGCATCGGCTTGGCGATTTGGCATTGCGTCTTGCCAACGGCGCGCATCATCTTCAACGCCGTGGGCGGCAAAAAGGCATTGCGTATTCCATGTTTATTAATCAACGCAAACGCGGCTTCGCCTGTGAACTTGGGAAAGCGGCGGGACACCACGGCAACGCCGTGGTGCAAGGCTGGCATCAGCACATCCATCAAGCCGCCAATCCAGGCCCAGTCGGCCGGAGTCCAAATTTTATCGCCCGGTTGCGGAAATAAGTCATGGCTCATCTCCACGCCCGGAAGATGCCCCAGCAAAGTGCGGTGCGCATGTAGCGCGCCCTTGGGCTGGCCGGTGGTGCCCGATGTATAAATAATCAACGCGGGATCTTCGGCGTGGGTATTTTGCGGCTGATAATCTTCGCCATGCCGCGCCATGGCCTGGGCTAAATCCATCGCGCCGAACTGCTCGCCGTCCGTGCACAGCACATGTTGCAACGCCGGCAACTGGTCGGCAATTTTGGATAGCGTGCGCGCCGAGCGGGCGTCGGCGATGACCGCTTTGGCGGCGCAATCGGCAAGCCGGAATTGCAACGCCTCCGGCCCGAACAGCGTGAACAAAGGCACCGCAATCGCGGCCATCTTATACACCGCGATATGGGAAATTGCCGTATAGGGATGTTGCGGCAGAAAAATGCCGACGCGGTCGCCGCGATGAACGCCGAGGCTGGCAAGCAGGTTGGCAAGTTGATTTGAGCGCGCGCGTAGCCGCCGGTAGGTGAATGCCTCCTGCGTCTCGCCGTCGTCATGAATAATCGCAACCCGGTCGGGGCAGGCATCGGCCCAACGATCACACACATCAACGCCCATATTGTAGCGCGCCGGGATGTCCCATCGGAAGCGGTCGCGGATGACCGCAAATGAATCGCCGCGCTCTAACATCGCCGCCGGTCGTCCATCTATGGGCACCGACCACGCCGATGGTCTTGATGGTCGCGCCTCTGCGCGCTCTTTTTCGCGCTCAGGTCACGACTAAAATTTTTCATTTACATATTGCGGCGATACTGGCCGCCGACTTCGTACAATGCCTCCGAAATCTGACCGAGCGAGCAGTGCTGAACCGCAACCATCAATTGCGCGAAAATATTTTCATTATTGACCGCGGCGTGTTTAACCCGGGTTAGCGCATCATCACAGTGCGCACGATTTTTCTGCTGAAACGAGCGCAATCTTTTAATCTGGCTTTGCTTTTCCTGCTCGGTGGAACGAGATAGCGCTATGCGCCCTACCGCTTCAACTGGATTGGCCCGATTGGCCTTAAGAAACGTATTGACCCCGATGATGGGCAAACTGCCGTCATGTTTGCGCTGCTCGTAGGCCATCGACTGGTCTTGTATCTTGCCGCGTTGGTAACCGGTTTCCATTGCCCCCAGCACGCCTCCGCGTTCGGAAATTCGATCAAACTCCGTGAGCACGGCTTCCTCCAACAACTCGGTCAGTTCATCAATAATAAAACTCCCCTGATTGGGGTTCTCATTCATCGCCAAACCCCATTCATTATTGATGATCAATTGTATCGCCATCGCGCGGCGCACCGATTCATCGGTCGGCGTGGTAATCGCTTCATCGAAGGCATTAGTATGCAAACTGTTGCAATTATCATAGATTGCAATTAACGCTTGCAGACTGGTGCGGATGTCGTTGAAGTTCATTTCCTGCGCATGCAGCGATCTGCCCGATGTTTGAATGTGATACTTTAATTTTTGCGAGCGTTCATTGGCGCCATAACGATCGCGCATCGCGACCGCCCAAATTCTTCTGGCGACACGGCCCATCACGGTATATTCGCAGCACATGCCATTGCTAAAGAAAAACGATAAATTACCGGCAAAATCATCGATGTGCATTCCTCTGGCCAAATAGGCTTCTATATAGGTAAATCCATTGGCCAGCGTAAATGCCAGTTGGGATATCGGATTTGCGCCGGCCTCGGCGATGTGATAGCCAGATATGGATACCGAATAAAAATTGCGAATCTGGTTGTCGGTGAAATATTCCTGAATATCGCCCATCAATTTCAACGCAAATTCAGTGGAGAAGATGCAGGTGTTTTGGCCTTGGTCTTCCTTGAGAATGTCGGCCTGCACGGTGCCGCGAACCTTGGCCAGCGCAGTGTTTCGAATTTCTGCCGCTTGCTCGGCATTCGGTGTCGTGCCTTGATTGACGGTAAACGCCGCGTGCCGTTGATCGATGGCAACATTCAAAAACATGGCTAAAATTATGGGCGCCGGTCCATTGATTGTCATCGAAACCGAAGTGGTCGGACTGCATAAATCAAATCCCTCATATAAGGCTTTAAGGTCATCCACAGTGGCGATGGACACGCCGGAATTGCCTACCTTGCCATAAATATCCGGGCGTTCGTCAGGGTCGCATCCATACAGGGTTACCGAATCAAACGCCGTCGAAAGGCGTTTTGCTTCGGAATATTCTGACAGTTTTCGAAATCGCTGATTGGTCTTGAAGGCATCGCCCTCGCCGGCAAACATTCGGGTAGGGGCTTCGTTGTCGCGCTTAAAGGGAAAAACCCCGGCGGTAAATGGAAAGCGACCCGGCAGATTATCCAGCATCAACCATTTCAAGCACTCCCCATGATCGGCATAGCCGGGCAAGGCAACCTTCGAAACTTTTGTTCCCGAAAGCGTTTCAAATTTTAATGGGGTAGATATTTCCTTATTTCGAATAACCACGACCAACGCATCGTTGGCGTAGTCTTGTTTTAGCTGTTGCCACGTCGTGAGTAGCGCCACACTTGCTGGGCTGATTTCTGATTTTTTCTCCGCCACCAATAATTCCAAAGCCTGATTATCGGTATGGCCGGAATCAACCAGCATGGACAGAGACGATTCCAATTGTTGTATTTCTCTCGATTTTTGCGATTCACTTATTGCCAGAATTTTATAGTCACGAACAGTTTCCGCGATTTCCGCCAGATAACGGATGCGCTTTTCTGGAATGATTTTATGCTGGTCGGTTGAATATCGTGTCGTAACCACGGGCAATCTATTGGCTGCTTTATTGAACGCTCCATTGCTTGGGAAAGACCATCCTCTGTCATCCAATTGCGACAATATTTCCTGATACAAAGCGGTCAATCCATCGTCGTTGAAGCGTGCTGCAATGGTGCCAAAAACCGGCATCTCCAGTGGATTGGCGGAAAAAGCCCCACGATTGCGCTGTACCTGCTTGCACACATCGCGATAGGCGTCCGCGGCGCCTTTGCGGTCGAACTTGTTGATGGCGACGACATCGGCAAAATCCAGCATGTCTATTTTTTCCAGTTGGGATTGAGCGCCGAATTCCGGCGTCATCACGTATAACGAGCAGTCAACCAGCGACGAAATGCCGGTGTCGCCTTGCCCGATTCCAGGCGTTTCTACGATAATCAAGTCGAATCCGGTAACCTTGCAGGCGCCGATCATGTCCGACACATACTCCGGTAATTCGGTATTGCTGCCGCGAGTCGCCACCGAACGCATATAAATATTATCGTGATTGATGGCATTCATGCGAATTCGATCACCTAGCAAGGCGCCGCCAGTTCTGCGGCGAGTGGGATCAACCGCAATGATTGCGATTTTTAACCCATCGTCGAACCCCATTCGAAACCGCAGGATTAATTCGTCGGTTAATGACGATTTACCGGCGCCACCAGTGCCGGTGATTCCAAGCACAGGAATTTTGTCTGCTGAATGATGGTTGTAGTGTGCAATCCGCCGCGCTAATTCACTGGGCAATTCACTGGTTGCAGCACCATTCTCAAGCGCAGATAAAACCTGAGACAACGCTCTGCGGTCGCCATTGACTAACGGTTGCAGGGTTTGTGGCGCGTCCACTGCGGTATCGAATTGACTCGAGGCGAGGGTCAGGGCGATAATATTTTCAATCATGCCGTTGAGCCCCAGCACCTGACCATCTTCCGGGGTATAGATGCGAGTCACGCCGTATTTCTCCAGAATCGCTTTTTCTTCCGCGACAATGACACCGCCGCCGCCGGCAAATACGCGGATTTTGTCTCCGCCATTTTGACGCAGCATATCCATCATGTACTTGAGATATTCGACATGCCCGCCCTGATAGGAACTCAGTGCGATACCGTGCACATCTTCCTGCAATGCGGCATTCACCACTTCGGCAACCGAGCGATTGTGCCCAAGATGAATAACTTCGACACCCGACGCCTGCAGAATTCGACGCATGATATTGATTGCCGCATCATGTCCATCGAATAAACTCGCCGCGGTGACAAAGCGAATATTTGATATCGCCTTTGCTGGCAATAGGTCGGCCCGGCTTAAAATAGTCTTGCCCAAAATAATTCTCGCTTCCGCAGTGGGATTCTGTTAGTTTGCAACTTACATTACGTTTACGTAAACGTCAATTTAATTTTGCCTGCTCAACGCGATGCGCCTCAAATTGGTATGCCCCAAATCGGTATGAATGCACAGTCCACTTATACCATTTCTGATCTGTCAAAACACCTTGATTTGACCCCCCGCACCATTCGCTTCTATGAATCAGAAGGTTTGCTTAACCCGGAAAGAACAAATGGCAAACGCAGCTATCGTGAAAGAGATTTAGTGCGCTTAAAATTGATATTGCGGGGCAAGCGATTGGGGTTTTCGCTGGCGGAAATCAAAACCACCCTGGAGCTATACGACACTCAACCGAACGAGACCGCGCAACTGAAATACGTGCTGGCAATTATCGAAACTCATCGCCAGGAATTGCTGCAAAAACAACAAGACATCACCAATACGCTGGATGAAATGGAGGCCGTGGCCGAACAAGTCCAGGTAAAATTGGAAACCCTGCGCGACCATTCAGCGACAAAAATCAACATTAAACCAAGCAACCTGAGAAAATTAACCTGAGACAATTAACATGCCCTACAAAGCGCCGACCCGGGATTTATTGTTTTCAACCGTACATTTAGCCGACCTTGAAAGCGTTGCCGCCCTGCCCGGCAATGCAGACGCAACCGCGGATCTGGTGGAAGCCATATTGCGCGAAGCCGCAAAAATCGGCGAGAAAATTCTCGCGCCGATAAACCGAAGCGGCGATATTGACGGGGTGAAATTGGTGGATGGCAAGGTGCAAACCGCGCCCGGGTGGAAAGAAGCCTATGCCGCATTCATCGAAGGCGGTTGGAATGGTTTGCCATTCACGCCGGAGCGCGGTGGTCAAGGCTTGCCCTGGCTGGTGGCAACCGCAGTGCAGGAAATTTGGCATGCATCGAATATGGCTTTCTCCTTATGCGCCTTACTGACTCAGGGCGCCATCAAAGCCATCGAGCTGCACGGCTCCGCTCAGCAAAAAGACACCTTCATGGATAATATGATTTCCGGCATCTGGTCCGGCACCATGAATTTGACCGAGCCCGACGCCGGCTCAGATCTGGCCGCAGTAAAAACCCGGGCCGTAGCCAATAGCGATCACTACCTGATAAGCGGTCAGAAAATTTTTATTACCTATGGCGATCATGATTTAACCGAGAACATCATCCATTTAGTGCTGGCGCGCCTGCCGGATGCACCCACAGGGGTTAAAGGAATATCGCTGTTTATTGTGCCTAAATTCCTGCCCGATGAAAACGGCCAATGGAGCGTGCGTAATGATATCGAAACGGTTTCCCTGGAACACAAATTGGGGATTCGCGGTAGCCCCACGGCGGTGCTGGCTTACGGCAGCGGAAAATATCACAACGACAGCCACCGTGAAAAAAACGGCGCTGTGGGGTATTTGGTCGGGCAAGAAAACCACGGCATGAGATACATGTTCACCATGATGAATATCGCCCGGCTTGCCATCGGTGTCGAAGGCAATGGTGTGGCCGAGCGCGCCTATCAACAATCTGTGCGCTTCGCCAATGAACGTGTCCAGGGCACCGCGATTGAGAATCCGAAAGGGCATCGCGTTGCCATCGTCAATCATCCGGACATCAAACGCATGTTGATGTTGCAGAAGTGCCGAATCGAAGCGCTACGGTCACTGGGGCTGGTATTGGGCGCATCTTTCGACAAAAGCCTTAAACACCCCGATCAGGAAGTACGAACATTTAACCAGGCCATGGTGGAAATACTTACCCCAATCGCCAAAGGCTACATGACCGAAATGGGGCTTGAGAATGTATCCATCGCCTTGCAAGTACACGGCGGAATGGGATTCATCGAACAAACCGGTGCGGCGCAGCATTATCGCGATCAACGGATTACCCCGATTTATGAAGGCACCAATGGCATTCAGGCATTGGACCTGATTGGCAGGAAACTGCTTCGCGACCAGGGCGTCATGGCGCGCGCCGTCATCGAGCACATTGGCAAGGAAATGGAAACCGTGCGCCAGGCTGCGTTGCGTTCAATGCGTGCTCAGGTAACCGAAGGCCTGAATGCGGTGGCGCAAAGCATGAATGCGATTATGACAATGGCAAGTGGTGATATTGCCGGTGTTGATATGAAGCAGGCGGCCGCCATTGCCGACCCCTATCTTCGGCTTTGGGGCACGGTAATGTGTGGCTGGCAACTGGCCAGAGCGGCAAGCGTTGCCATGGATTTTATCAATCGTGATGACCGCGGCGATCCGTTTTACCGAGCAAAAATTGAAACCGCGAAGTTTTATTTTGCCTATGAAATGCCAAAAGTCGCCTATCATCAGGCGGTGATAAAACAAAGCGCGAGCTGCATCGCCGATCTTGATCCCGCTATTTTCGAAACGCTGCAATAGACCCATCCTTAATCTTGCCGACATGCACCGCTAATTTGACCTGCTTATACCAGATTAATCGACTCTTTCTCATCTGACTGGAATAACTCAAATTTCCGATTATTGCGCCAGCCCCAAAACAAGGGCCAAAACAAATGATGATAGACTTAACTTCACCGAGCGATATCGCTGGAGTTTCAGTGCGCTGTTGCGCTGGTGGCCCCCGTCCTGCGCATCCAGCATGTCGTCATTTCGCCCGGCCGTCATTATCGGGTTTGACCCGATAATCCAGTGAAACACCTGCGGCGTAGCCGCGACCATTGCGCGGGGGTTTGGGCAAATAATTGTTCCCGGCAATATTGCCATGGATGGCATGGTCAATACTCGTTCCATACGGTATCGACACTTCCACCATCCCTGGCGGTCGGCAGATTTTTGCTCCTGCAAAATCGGCACTTCCACCATCCCTGGCGGTCGGCAGATTTTTGCTCCTGCAAAATCGGCACTTCCACCATCCCTGGCGGTCGTATGCCGCGGGCGCGGGATGATGGATTTGATTTAAACCCTGGTTTTTTAGCGTTCAAACCATCCTTGGGTCCGCTTGCGAGGATGGCGAATGGTGGCCAGGGACAGAATCGAACTGCCGACACGGGGATTTTCAGTCCCCTGCTCTACCGACTGAGCTACCTGGCCAAACAGGTGAAGGGAAGCGGCGCATTTAAAAACACGAGGGTCGATTAGTCAAGGGATTTAAGCGGGGTTTGACTCGATGACGCTGAAAATTTTCCACCTTGTTTTTCATATTATTCTAGGTTCAAGATACTTTAAGGTATAGTGAAATGGTCATAACTAATTGTTCTATAAATGAAAACAAGCATGTCATTCGTTGCCGAATTTCGGGGAATAAATTCAGGGCGATTCCACGGCTGTTTTGCCTTGATATCGAGGCTTGCAAAGTCGCCCAAATCACTGGCATCTCTGGCCCGGCGACCAGCCGATTGTATATTCAAATCAGACAACGCATCGCCGGGCAATGCGAGCATATGTGTTCACTGATTCATTGCTCGTTTTGTTCCTTTCCAGCGGTGTTTTAGCACCGCCCTCTCGGCCGTCATTCTCGCCGGCAGGCGCAAATCCAGAGTGGCGTAGCCGCCGGGACGCGCTCATACATTAGCGGCAAGCAACAAGCACCATCGCCTTGCCGTCATTCTCGCATTGAACGGCGCGGCTACGCCGCAAAGGAGTTCGGCTACGCCGAACGGTTTAATAACTGGATTGCCCGGCTAATAATAATATGGGCCGGGCAATGACAAATGATAGGTAATGGTGAATTGAGAGGGCAAAGGCGAGTTGAGATGCCAAAGCACACGAGAGAAAATGTCCGGCTACGCCAGAGCGCGTTTTAGTGTCACGCTTTGCGTGACACTTATTTACCATTGTCTTCTCAAAAGGACTCATTGCCTTCCGATTCACCATTCCCCCCAGCCCGTCATTCTCGCCGCAGGCGGGAATCCAGTTAAAATATGTCGTCCGGCGTAGCCGGACTCCTTTGAAAGAGTGTGAGTTTCGCTTCAATATGCGCCACGAAAATGGGTGTCAATATCTGCTGAAATCTATCCGAAATCATCCTTTATAGTATCTTGAACCTTATTCTATGCCGCCTTGATTTAAAAAAGTTTTGCGGTTGTTGATAATGGTTTGCCGCCGCGACAAGCGATATACCATTGCGTATAACTGGAAAATGCTCGACCTCAGGTCAAGACGAAATACCCGTGTGGTTAGAGGGTCGTAAAACGACTGCGCCCGGTTCCGCTCCCCAGCCGTCATTATCGGGCTTGACCCGATAATCCAGTAAGACATCCGCGGCGCAAGCCGCGACCTTGCCGACTTAAACTCAAACAGACATAAATCCAAACAGACATGAACCCAAACACCTGTCGTAAAATTATATGGATTTAAAATACCGATTCCAATCAAAACATGGGCCGGGATCGGTTTTCCGGTGCGGTGCGATATCACTATGCCCGACAATATTTTCTGTCGCGATCAATGGATACGCAGTTTGTAAACACAACGTAAGCGCCCCCAAAACCGCATATTGCGGATCTTCAAATTCATGCTCATCGCACCCTTCCAGTTCGACGCCGATGGAAAAGTTGTTAACCTGTTGGCGTCCTTTGAAAATGGATTTCCCGGCATGCCAGGCGCGGCAATGCGTGGCCACAAACTGAATCATTTCGCCGCTGCGCTTAATATAAAAATGCGCCGACGCTTTTTGACCCGCGAGGTCCATAAAATAAGGGTCGGCATTGGCATCCAGCCGACCGGCGAAAAAGTCCTCGACATACTGATTGCCATAGCATTGTGGCGGCAGGCTGATGGCGTGGATTACCAATACATCAATGTCGGTGTGGTCGGGGCGTTGATCATGATTCGGGGATGCGATGAACCTCGCGCCATTAACCCATCCGTTGTCGCAACAATAACTAAAGGACGACGCTAGCGGCTGTTGCATAGTTCAAGGCCAATTTGATGCTTGGTTAACCGCGATGGATTTAGTTCATATTTCGCCTTTAATTCATCGCCTATCTCTTTGACTATATTGATTTCTCCAGACTTCAACTCCAACTCAATTTCGCATATTTCCACTTCCCGGCCATTCCCCGTGATGGTGCCTTGATCCGCGACCATTTCGATTTTCGTGCCATTGACCTCGAGGTTGACGATTTGTCTTTGCATGTCCACGGTGACCATGGCAAACAGTTTTTCGGTTTCCTCAATGTGATTGAGCACCAGGGATTTTAAGTCGCCGTCCGGCAACTTGCCGGCATTTTTCAGCCAGCCATCGATGTCGCATTCATATTCCTGGCGCTGGGACATGCCATCGGTGATGTGGCCCGGCAGTTTGAACGCCGCGCGAAATTTCCTGCCTTCGCGTCTGGCGCGCAGGGAGCACTGATCGTTCTCGAGCGTTCGATTTTTGGTGTCGTAATACTTGGCCAGGAATCGTTGCGGCTGAGGCGCAGGCGCGAGTGAATATCGTTGTATGGTATCCGAGTTGAGCGCCGCGATTAAGACCTCGGCGTTTGCGGCGGTTAGTTTTAACTCTTGTTCGTACATGCTGATATTTTCATGCTGATATTTTCATGCTGATATTTTTTGGGCGGGTGGAAAGGCGACCGGTCAAATCTTTTCCACTTTTATCTTGACGATGGCTTTATCGGTGCGCTCTTCAACGATAAACCGGTAGCCCTGCTCCATCATATCCTCGCCGCGCTCTGGAATGTGGCCGAGTTGCATCATGATCAACCCGCCAATCGTGTAACAGATTTTGGTATTCAGGTTGATTTCCAACAGATCATTGACTTCGGAAACGGACAATCGTGAATCCACCAGCCAAGTGTCATCGTCAATGGTTTCAAAAATTTTCTTTCGGCGCGGCAAATACTCCTCAAAATCGTAGCCCACATCAATATCACCAACCACTTCCTCGACGATATCTTCCATGGTGATGATGCCAATGGCCGACCCATACTCATCAACCACTACGGCCATGTGATCTTCTCGCTGCCGCAGTATCGGCAGCAGTTGGTCGATAGTCTGAAATTGCAAAACATACTGCGCCGGCTGCATGACCTCGTCCAGTTTTTTCTCCGCGGTGGATTTTTCCATCATGTCCCAAGTGGTCAGCGTGGCAATGCCAACGATATTGCTGATGTTGCTCTTATACACCGGCAACCGGTTATAACCCTTTTGCCGCACCGTGGCGATGGCGCGCACTATGCCGCGGTTATGATTTATGGCGGTAACTTCCGCAATGGGGATCATGGCTTCACCCACCGTGGTGTCGCCAAATCGTATCACCCGACGAATGCGACCACGATCAAAGGCATCAATCGAAGAGGTTCTTTCCGTCATTTCCACCACTGAGCGAATTTGCTCGCGAGTCGTGAACAAATTTTGTTCGACCTTGCCGCCACCTAACAACCGCGCCAGCAACCGCGCGATGCGCGAAAAAATGAATATCGCCGGATAGAACACAAATGCAAACGCTTTCAGCGGGTATATGGCAATCGGCGCTAGTTCATCGGATTTTTGCTGGAAAATGCTTTTGGGGACAATTTCTCCCAAAATCAACAACACCGGGGTGAACACCAAAACTGCATATAAATCTCCGCGCGCGCCGAAAAGTTCAATAAACAAAACGGTGACCAGCGTGGTTAACGCCACCGTGGCGATATTGGTGCCAACCAGCGTGGTGCCGAGCATCACATCCGGCGTCTTGAATAATTCCAATACCGCTTTGGCGCCGCTGTTGCCTTGATTGGCTCGGGCCGTCAGTTTCACTTTGTCGGAGTTGACCAGCGCGATTTCCGAACCCGAGAAGAAGCCCTTGAGCAACAACAGCACGATGATTAAGGCGATGAGCGCGAGTATCGTCATGATGTTTTCCGCACGATAACGTCAGTCTGGATATCGTCAGCCCGGATATCGTCAGCCCGCGCCTCGGCTTCAACGGTCACGGATTCATCAATGTCTTCTGGAATATCATTGATGTCTTCCCGGTCTTCCGCTCTTGGGTCAAGTTCTTCTTGCGCCTTAATAACCCTCTCAGCACGCTCAAAATCCTCCTGATCCACACCTTTGGCTACCCGCACCCGGGAAATCCGATGATCATCCATTTCCAGAATCTGAATCAAAATATCTTCGCTTTCCACCCGATCGCCCTCGCGAGGCAACCGATCGAGCAAGCGAAACGCATAGCCGGCGATGGTGGTCATCCTCGGATCTTCAATGCCGAAATTGGTCAGGTTATTAAAGTCATTTAACTTCATATCGCCGGGCACTTCGTAAATGTTGTAATCCTTTTCCTCATAAAATCCTGCGGTCGCTTTGGAGCCGCCACTGATATCGCCAAAAATAAAATTCAGCACGCCGCGCATGGTGATGAAGCCTTCGACGCCGCCAAACTCATTCAGGCAGGCGGCGGCGCGAACCTTGTTCAACTGAAAAAAATCAAACATTTCATCCACCTTTTTGGTCAACGGCACCACCACTGGAGGATGCATAATATCTTGCGGCAGCAACTCGGATTGATCGGCGTCATCAAGCACGATGCGCAATATATCCTCGGCATGCACAAATCCAACCAGATTGTCGCGATGAGTCTTGAACACCGGCACCCGCGGATGCCGATAGGAAATAAATTTTTCAATCATTTCCGGCACGCTCATTTCCACATTCAAAAAGGCCATTTGCGTTCTCGGCGTCATCACCTCTACAATTTCCGTTTCATTGGCCTCCAACAAGTTATAAATCAGCGCGCGCTCGGTCGCATCCAAGCCGCCATCTTCGGACACTTGCTCGACCAAAGTCAGAAATTCATCGACCTGTAAAATGTTATCCGCGGTTTTAATTTCGCCGACAAACAAGGTGGTGATGCGGTCGGCGATGCCGCGAATCGCCCAGCGAATGGGGGCAATCAGTCTTATCCAAAGCGCCAACGGCTCGGCAACGATTCGGGTGCTGTATCGAATCGGATTTGATACCGCGATGGTTTTTGGCGTCACTTCCCCCATAAGCAAAAACAGCGGCACCATAACCAACAGATTCATGATTACTATTTTGTCAGGCTCATACAGCGATATTAAAATCGACGCCATATTCGCGGCAGCGGCAATATTGACTAATTCATTGCCGCTCAATATGGAAATAATCAACCGCCTCGGCTGATCGAGCAATTCGTGGATGGTTTCGGAGCGGGGATTTTGCTCGCGCCGAAGTTGTTGAAGATCTAATCGGGAAAGAGAGAAAAGCGCTGTTTCAGAACTGGAAAAGAAGGCCGAGCAGACCAGCAGGCACAGCTGTATCCCCAACCGAAAAATCATATTCGGCTCGGATAGCATGGCGGCATCGAACGCAAAAAACTCGACCACGGACTGCCAGTACTGATTGAGAATGTGCAGCAACTGTTCCATTGGAATTTGGATTAAAGGATAAGTCGGGGGGGTGCTCGCTCATTTAAAAAATCGATGTGTTAGAAAGCATAGCCTCAAGATTGAATTAGCGTTACTATCGCTCAATATGACTTTGATTTCAATAAAAAATGTATAATCCAGATTGAACTCACAATCACGCCATTATCCTAGTTTGCCGAGAACCGACCGATGACCACCCTCAGTAAAATCAAACTAAACCAGGTAGTCAAACTGAACACGCTGGAATCTTCGAGGCCATCGGAGAAAATCCCTGTGGAAATCAACCCGGCAATTAACCCGGATATGGACCCTGAAAATAACCTTGCTCATGATCTTGATGCGCCGGAATGGTATCTCAATCGTGAACTGACCTGGCTGGAATTTAATCGCCGGGTTTTGCACGAAGCGACCGATGCGGTTAATCCGTTGCTGGAGCGGCTTAAGTTTTTTGCGATATTCGCATCAAACATTGATGAATTTTTTATGAAGCGGGTCGGCAGTCTCAAACTCCTGCTAGCCGCTAATATAACTGAATTAACCGTTGATGGCCGAACACCAGAACAACAATTGCAGGAATGCGCGGAGCGGGTCAATGCCATCGAGGATATCCGAAATCAATCATTGCCGACCTTGTTAAAGGAGTTGGAAGCTTATGACATCCGAATTCTGGACTACGATGCTTTGGAGCAAAAGCAGCAGGATTTTCTGCGGCTGCATTATCTGGAAAACATTTTCCCGCTGGTAACGCCGCAAATATTTGATCCGGCGCATCCGTTTCCGTTTATTTCCAACCTGTCGCTGAATATATTAGTCACGCTACAACCCGGCATTGGCGAGGAGGCCGCCCTGGCCAGGGTGAAGGTGCCGGTTGGCGCGGGCATTTCCCGGTTTGTCCGGATCGGCGATACCCACCACTATGTGCCACTGGAGCAGATTATCGCCCAAAACCTTGATTTACTGTTTCCCGGCGAAAAGCAAATTGATTATGACTACTTTTTCGTTACCCGAAACGCCGGCGCCGAGCGTCAGGAATCGGGCACGAATGATTTGCTGTCAATGATTGAGTTGGAATTGCGCGACCGACGAATCGCCCCCATTGTCAGGCTGGTGGTCAACCCCGGCATGGAGCAGGAAAAAAAACGCATGATTGTCGATCAGTTGGGATTGGACGCTGACACCGATGTATTCGAAACCCCAAACCTGATGGCGCAACGAGATTTGTTTGAACTGATAAACCTGCCCATTGCCGGGTTGCATTACCCGCCGCATCACCCTACCAATCACCATCGGCTTCAGGATACTCAGCGCAGCATTTTTTACTTGCTGCGCGAGGCGGAATCGATGCTGCTGCAACATCCGTATGAATCTTTCACCAGCTCGGTGGTAAGATTTCTTGAAGAGGCCGCCAATGATAACAAGGTTCGGGCGATTAAAATGTCCTTGTACCGCACCGACAAGGAAACACGGGTGGTTGATTTGCTGGTGCAAGCGGCAAAAAATGGCAAGCAAGTTGCCGTGGTGGTCGAAATCAAGGCTAAATTTGACGAGGCGGCGAATATACAATGGGCCGAAAGCATGGAGGAAGCGGGCATCCATGTCACCTACGGCGTGATTGGCTTGAAAACCCACTGCAAAGTCCTTATGGTGGTGCGACAGGATTACAGCAAACTAAGACGCTACGTTCATATTGGCACCGGCAACTATCACGGCGGCACCGCCAAGCAATACACCGATCTCGGCTTGCTGACCTGCGATGAAGAAATTGGCCATGATGTGACCGAGTTATTCAATTATCTGACCACTGGTCATTCCCGAAAGCGCAACTTCCAGCGCATTCTGGTCGCGCCCAAACAAATGAAAAAGGAGCTGATGGATCGCATCCATCGGGAAGTGGCCAATATGAAAAACGGCCATAAGGGCTTGATTCAGATTAAATCAAATGCGCTTGAAGACCAGGACATGGTAAGGGCGCTTTATCAGGCTTCCATGGCTGGCGTTAAAATTGATTTGATTATTCGCGACACCTGCCGATTGCGTCCCGGCGTCGCCGGATTATCGGACAATATTTCCGTTATCAGCATCGTCGGCCGTTTCCTTGAACACAGCAGAATATTCTATTTTTTCAATGCCGGGAAAGAAGAGTATTTAATTGGCTCGGCTGATTTAATGAAAAGAAATCTTGAAAGCCGTGTGGAAGTGATTACGCCGATCGATAAGGAATCATTAAAAATTGAACTGAGATTAATTTTTAACACGCTGCTGGACGACCAAATGGATAGTTGGGAAATGCAATCTGATGGCACCTATATCAAACGCAAACCGAAATCGGCTGAAGCCATTGGATGCCAAGTGAAACAAATGGAATTCGCGCAAACCCGATTAAAAACCAAACGCTATAAAAAATTACTCAGAACGGTTAGCGCAAGAAAAAGGAATTAGCCGAAAAGGAAATAGCCAAAAGGAATTAGTTGTAGCAACCGGCAACGCTGCCCCCTTTTTTTGGATTTGCCCGAAACGGCCCGCTTATAGACGACCTATTATAGACGACCTGTTATAGACGACCCGCTGCTATAAAAAACACTAAAAATGTTGTTATCCCCGGTGTTGACATTCATCGTCTTGGTCGTCGGCATTCTAATCGGCGGCGTTGGCATTGGCGGCGTGTTGCTGGTGCCCGCGCTTAAATACCTGGGCGGCATCCCGTTGCATGTGGCTATTCCGGCTTGCATGTTTAGTTATATCGTTACCGGTTTGGTTGGGGCATTCATTTACGCTCGGCATGGAACAATCAATTGGCCGTTGGCGATCAAAGTTTGTGTGGGTGCTTTGCCGGGAGCCTATATCGGTGCTTTCCTGCTACCTTATTTTTCCGCTATCGTGCTGGAATTGGGTATTGCACTTTTGATATTGGCCTCGGGTATTTATGCTTGGCGTAATAATGGCCCTCCTAATGATGACAGCGGGTCTGAAACCAATCGGTGTTCAAGCACTGCGGCATTGGTTGCGATTGGATTGATTACCGGGATTGGATCGGCCCTGACCGGAACCGGCGGGCCGTTGTTGCTGGTGCCGATTCTGATCTGGCGCAAGTTGCCGATCCTGACTGCCATCGGACTTTCCCAGGCGATACAGGTGCCGATCTCGGTGATGGCGACGCTGGGCAATCTTGTTTATACCGAAGTGGATATTAAACTCGGTTTGACTCTGGCACTGGTGCTTGGCGGGGGCGCATTGCTGGGCGCGAAAGTATCGCATATGCTACCTGTTGAAATTTTGAAAAAATCGGTAGCCGGACTTCTGATTGCAGTGGGCCTGGTAATGTTGTATCGATTGCCCATGCAGTTATAAACATGCAGTTATAAACATGTAGTTATAAACATGGCGCAGTTATGAGAATGACTAAGTTAGTTGCCCAAGTTAGTGTTAGAAGTAAATGGAACTGTCCGGATTTATAACACGTGGATTGTCCGCTTTTGTTTGTTTTGGATTTCCCCTGAAGGCGTAGCCGGATATGTCTTAATTCGGATTCTTGAATATTAAGCAATGTTTTGTTTATATCCATATATGTAAGTCTAACGGTGGAGTTGACCTGCCAATTGTAACAGCATATTGGATGCTCGCATCTTTTTATGCTGGAGAAATTGGTCTGGTCGAACGCTTTGTTAGATGGTGCTTTGCACCGAGAAAAAGCGCAGACCAGTTTAGGTCAACTCCACCGTTCCCTCGGTGCGAAGCACCGAGGGAACGTTTCACATCACCAGCAGCAAAAAGCAGGGTGAGGAATGAACGACGCTTTTTACTGTCTGAGTGCATGTGATTGTTATATTTTTTAATCAAGTTCCACTTTCAGTCTGTCGGTATAACGTTTTTGAAAATTAGTGAAAAACTCTACTTGTAGTGGCGCAACCTCTTGAGTTAACAAAGGCATTTTTTTAATCATATTTTGCATTATTTCTGTAGAGTAAAATTTATTTAATTCTTGTAGCTCTTGCACTGTAAAATGGTTTTTATAAATAGGAATCATCTTATAGAGCATTTCATCAAGTGTAATAGCCTCTTCTAACGCAATATCCATTACTTTTTTTATTTCTTCAGAATCTTCCGGATACTTGGTGGATAGTTGTAACTTGAAATTCTGTGCAAGTTGTTTTTGCATGTTATCCAGAGCTTGCCTAGTTCCGGAAACATTAAAATAATGTCTTAATTCTGTTTCAAAATTATCTGTTGGTCTGTATCCAGAATATTTTGCCTGTACAATATTGCTTTCTGGGAATATTTTGTCCCAATTCTAAAGCCCTGCCGTAACCAAAATACCAATTAAGCCAATGATCGCAATTAAGACTTCATTGCCTTTACTTTTTGTTTCAGCACTCATAGTGCATCCTCCAATTTGAGTTTTGAAATATAACGCTTGAATTCAGCCGACGCGTTAGCGGTCGGCTGGAATGATTTGTTAGGCAAACATTAATTTATGACCTTTAGATTCGGGGATGTAATCGCCAAACTCATTAGCAGTATCTATCCATAATTTTATTGCTTCGTTGACATTAGATAGTGCTTCTTGTTGAGAATTGCCATGGGCGATACAGCCTGATAACTCAGGCACTTCTGCAATAAAAACATCATCTTCATTACTCCAATATACAATGGTTTCATATTTATACATTTTTACTGCCTCCTAATTTATATTTGAGAATAACATTACGAACTTGTGCAACCTGATAAGGCTTGGCTTTGCCACCGTCTTTTTGTAAATTGATTTTTTTTCTGTAACCCCTTCTTTTCTGAAAATATGATGGCTACCATGAACTCTCATAATAAAACCCATCTTATCAAGGATATGACATAAATCAGAAAATGATATATTAGAATCGGATTGACCTATAAGAATCTGAGTTAAAAGCTTTGTATATTTACTTATATAATTTTCCAGTTCTCATGCTTAGTACACCATAGCCTAACGCTTGAATTCAGCCGACGCGTCAGCGGTCGGCTGAAATGAATTGTTAGGTGTTTTTAAATAATTAATGTTTGTGTCCCCTTATCTTAAAGGAATCATTGCCTTACGATTCACCATTATCTCCCCCAACCTGTCATTGCCCGGCTTGTTCCGGGCAATCCAGTTATTAAACTCAGCGGCGTTAGCCGCTATCATTCATCGCTATCCTGCCCATCATCCAACTCGTGGATACAATCGAAGTACCCACTTCACAGGATGCAAGACTCCGAAATCATCACCTGCTCGACAAAGCGGTACTCATCGGAGGCATACTGCTAAGTAACGTGTCCGTCAAATCAAGTGCCGAGTTTTAAAACTGAGTCGGCACTTTGAGAGATGTGGTGATGCTGGATTGTCTTTTACTATCGAACCGTTTCGAACAAACCATCAGCAGTTGTTCGCGCCAGAATACGATTTCCTCCAAAGCCTAGTGTTCCTCCGATTGCGTAACAATACTCAAAAAGCAGAATGTCTTCGAATCCATCTCCAGTGAAATCTGCTCGTGCGACTTCAACCAACTGCTGTCCCATGCCTTCCTCTTCGACAACCAGAGTATTTTGACTAGTCCGCTTCACTATCATTGTGCCATCATCAACCTTGTCTTGGTAGCTTTGATCTGGAACCCTGTTCTCTCCTTCGTCCGCTAAATCGGGAAATAGATCGTAAGGTATGAAGTTTAGGTCCACGATACCAACACGTGGATTGCTGATAAAGCTTTGCTCAGGCGTTGATGCAGTGCGCAGTGAATTCAATAGCCCGCATTGATGCTCAAAAAAGACAGATGTCTTTATGTCATAGGTAGTAAAAGCATAATATCCTGCCTTTATAGCTTCGTCATACTCTCTACATGTCTGTACAAGAATTTTGGCCTTCTCGTCGTTTGGATCTGTCAGGGATACACCCTCAAGGTGGCTGTTTTTGCCCAGCCGAATTGGTCGATCCCGGAGTTCTTTAATATCTGATCTGGCAATGCTCTGGATTTCAGAGTGATCCACAAAATGTAGTCGTTCAATTAGTTGAAAAATATCGTCGGAGTTCCTTTCGCTTTCATTGAAAATTTCAGCCACATCTTCGAACGTGATTTCTCCACTCTCCACTCCTTGTTGCAGGAGTATAAGTGCTTTTCCTCGGTCGTATAATTCCTTTTTGTGACTCAAGTTTTTTACGATTTTTTTCTTGTGTCGCGAGGCCAAGTCAAGAAAATAATGTGTTTGAGGTGAATCTAAAACGTCTCCACCCTTTCGGAGGTTGGCTCCCGGGTGACACGGAAGCAGATTCTCAGACCCCGATATTTTAAAATTGTCATCTAGTCCAAGGCTAGTCGCGAGTTCTCTGAACTCGTCGGGATTGGCAGCGAGTCGCTCAGGGATAATGTGGTCTATGTGGAAGTTGCTCACATCGAGCAAACAACCCGTGTATGCGCACTTCTTATTGTGTGCGTTCCAAATCGCTTCTCGCAACTCGGCACTGAATTTCTGTTTCGACATATACCCTTAGGATAACAAGGTTGGTGGGCTTTAGGAACTCACTGGCTACCTGGACAAGCCACCACCGAACCACTGGCGCATTTTTGCGCCTCCACTCGGTCATTGTCCGGCTTGTTCCGGGCAATCCAGTGGAATATGTCGTCCGGCGTAGCCGGACTCATTTGCGGCGAAGCCGCGCCGTTCGATGCGAGAATGACGGCAAGGCGGTGGTGCTTGTTGTTTACCGCTAATGTATTAGCGCGTCCCGGCGGCTAACGCCGCCACTCTGGATCCCCGCCTGCCGGCGAGGATGACAAGTTGGGGATACAATGGTAAATTGGAAGGCAATGAGTCCTTTTGAGAAGACAATGGTAAACGAAAAAAACTGACAGCATGTCGGTTTCCTTTTTTTTGTCATGCCACGAATCCAGAATGTTTCTGGCATTATTCATGTCTCGGAAAATATTTTTAATACGCAGGTGAGCAAATGACTACAGAAGAATCACAATTATTTATGACATTTGGCGGGTATCTGTTGAACATGATATCAGCCATCATCGGCGGATTGATTGCTATTGCAGGTGGTTACATGACAATCAGGGTTTCGCATAAATTAAATCGAAAATCTTCAAAGGCAGATTTAAAAAAGAAAAAATTAGAGCAATTAGTTACTGCAGCATATAAAACACTGCATTGGCTGGATAATAATAGAGAGCTCCGACTTGCTGGGGCTGATGTGAAATTGCCTAAATTCCCAATATACAAAACTAAAATGCTCTCTAAACTTTATGTTCCTGAACTTGAATCGGAAGTTCACCGCCTTATCATCGCGGCTGATGCCTACCAAAATTGGATTTTAGAAGGACACCGGTCGCGGTTAAAAAGAGAAAAACTCAGCGACCCATATCTCAAAAAATTTAAACATGTTCATGAAGAATTACGACTTTCCGTTTCCAATATAACCAATGAGGCGGCTGAGATGATAGAAAATATCGACAACCACTAACTCTGGCGCATGTAATTATCGCGAGGTAGATGGGGATTTTTGGTCGGAGTTAGCCGTTTTGGATTGCGGATAGAGTTGAACTACTTCGCTGACATTCACCAACCTTATTTCTTTCTCGTTTTTATCCCAAATAAGGTGATACTTTTCAAAAGACCTTGCCAAAGTGCCAACGATTTGAGTTTCCCTTTGTGTTTCCCTCAGAACAAACACATATTGAGTGCCGCCGCCTCTTGTGATTTCTTGGGCATCACCAATGCCTAGGAAACTACAAACTATTAAAACAATTGGAGTAAAACAACTGGCAACAAGGAATCCATCCGATGTTTGTTGTCTTATTTTCTCGTGTCCGAAAACAAACCGGAAAAACAAAATCCAAGAAAAGAGCAAATAGATTCCCCATTCTCGAATTGCTATATCAAGATTAAATGATAATTTAAGTATAGGTATTGCCACTATAAGCATGGGTATATACTTAGTAGAATCCCTGAACCGTGCTACGCGCTTTGGGTTTCGTGATGTTTGGACTATCTCATCTTCCGACATACCTTGTTCTATTCGTCTGCTAAACATTTCATAAATGAATAGTACAAAAATACTTATTATGGCAAGTGGAATCCAATTTAACGAACTCCGCAAATGATCTGATAATGTGGTTGGCATTTCTGAGAAATTGGTATCAAGAACATAGAAAAATCCAAAGTCATAACTTACAGATGCACCTAAAATGAAAACACCTAACAAACTAATGAGCGAAGGCAACTTGTCTAACATTGGCTTACCCTTCGCGCATCTGGTTGATAATTTTCATGGTTTTGACGCTGACCGTGCAAACCCTGCCGAGCAAGTCGATGACATGTTCTTTGTGGTCGGCGAATCGGTAGGTGTTGAATTTTTCACGGATGGTGGGGTCTTTGGGCTTTTTTTCTTTGTATTGATCCAGCACCCATTCCAACGCCGAACGACCGCCCAACTGATAGTTCCACGCCTCACAGGGGATGTCGGTCAGTTGGGTTTTTTGGTCAAGCGTGATGATGCCTTTTTGTTTGTCGGCTTTGAGTTTCGCGTCTCCGGCTTCACAGGGTTTGTCTATGCGCTTTAATGGATACGGCGGTTGCTTTTCAAAATCAATATGTAGGGTCATCAATTCCTTGCCCCATTTCACCCATTTGGCAAAGTCATCATAAAACGGCAGACGCGGAAATTCGCGCTTGAGATTGACCGCGTATTTTTCCCGATAGGCGGGGTTATGCAACACCGCGTAGGTGTAATGAAAAACATCCTCGGCGGTGATTTTTTTGGTGGCGTAATGATTTTGAAATTTCTGGATGCCCCATTGCGTTATATTGCTACGGCGATCGCCTTTTTCATCATAGCGATAAAGTGGAAGGCACTGCGTATCGCCGGTGAAGTGGAGATTAGGCACTTTATTGCCTCCCAAAACATAATAATCCTTGCCATTCACATTAAAGCATATAACTCTGTTTTCTCCTTTCTTGCCGGTCGGAAAAATGTTCGGCATCTGATACAAACGATGGACGATGCGATTTTGATAATAAAGTTTTTGCTTTACAAAAGGGCGATAAAGGGAATCAATAATACTGTCGTTTGAATAGTTGATTTCATTTCCTTTGAGCAAATGGGCTTCTAATTCAGTCGTCCATTTAATCTCTCGGTTAACCCAATCTCCGATTTTACCTTTGTGTGGATTTTCTTTATGGAATCGCAAAATCTCATCGTCATAAAACTTACAAAAATAACGAACTTTCTTTCTAAGATTGGATTTATCAAAATCATAAGTCCAGTCGTCTCGATTGGTTACTACACCCAGTGAAAATAATTTAAAGACCGCACTTGTATCTTTGGGGTTTTCTGTTTTGGCAAGTTTCGTTTTCTTGTTCGCAAGACAAAGTAATCCATCAAAATCATTGTCGGTTTGCTCCAGCCAATTCTGTTTTTGGTCGGGGACGATGTGTTCGAAATTAATATCAGAAAAAGCGGTGATGGAAAGAAACGCAAGTTTGTCCTCGGCGGAATCATAATCGCCGCATTGGTAATAATGGATTTCGCAGCCATCCGCCTCCTTGCGGCGCACAAAAAATCCAATGGCAACGCCGGTCATAATCCCAAATACATTTTGTACGCCGGGCATTTTTCGTATATCACCACCCAGATCCACGGCGTAGATTTCGTTGAATTCTTCGCAAACGATTTTGCGAAACCCGTCATCCTGCTTTGAGTCCAGCCACGAACGATTGGTGATAAACGCCAGCACACCATCATTATCCAATCGGTCGGATGCCCAGCGGATGAATCTTTTATACATGTCGTATTGTTTGGTCTTTTGCGCGGTGCTTCGCGCGATGTAAGTTTCCTTGATTCGCGCATCTATGCCGGGATATTCGCGATTCTTGTTGTTGTCATTTTCATTGCGCTGATTGGCGTTATACGGCGGATTACCGATGATGACCGAGATGCGTTTTTCGTTTTGTTTTTTTACGCGTTGCAGATTTTCATGACTCAGCGAACCGATTAAATCTGCTTGCCCTTTGCCCTTGCGTCCGACAAAGCCAAGATTGTCCAGCGTGTCTACAAAACAGATATTCGGAAACTCTTTATATGTTCCGGTTTTTTGTTTGTAGGTGTATTCAATGTTCAAGTTGGCGATGTAATACGGCAGGATGCTGACTTCGTTGGCGTGGATTTCGTGTTGGTATTTATACGGCAGGTTGGCGGTGGGGATGAATTCGATGAGGTCGGTGATGAAGGTGCCGGTGCCGGCGGCGGGATCCAGAATTTGCACATTTTTGTCGTAAATACGACGACCAAAATGTTTATGCACCAATTCATCCGTGGCTTTAATCATGAAATCCACGATTTCATTCGGCGTATAAACCACGCCGAGGCGGTCAGCGGCTTTGGGGTTATACACCTTGTAAAAATCTTCATAAATCGCTTTCAGAAACTTCTGCTTTTCCTGATGACTTTCAATGCTGGCGGCAGTAGCGGTGATGGCGCTGTAATATCCTTTCAGACGATCCACCATTGCACGTTTGGTGTCGCCGGTGAAGAAAGTTTCTTCGAGGTGGTCAAGACGACTGGCGATGTTGTTTTCTTTGTGGAATTGATCCTCGTTAAATACCTTGAGAAAGATGTCTTTGGTCAAGATATGTTGAATCAGCATTTCGCGCACATCGGCTGCCTCCACTTCGGGGTTGATGGTTTCGCGGCACAATTGGAGAAAGTCATCGGCGGCGGTGCGGAAGTCGGATTTTGTTTGGTAGGATTTGGTAATCATTTCGCGCAACGCAATCAGCACTTGCGGCATGTCTTCCTTGAATTGTGCGGTGGCTTTATGGAAGTTGGCGACTTCCGGCGGCGCGTGGTGCAAAAATTTCAGAATGAGCGCGTCCAGTTCTTTGGCATCTTCCATGTTTACGCGCCGCACTTCCTCGTTGTCTTGTATCAATACCGCTTCTACGGTGTTCTCAAACAGAATGTTTGAGGTGCGGTAGCCGCGTTGGTGAATTTTTTTGTCTATCTCTTTGTCCAGATCGTCTTTGTCGTCCTTCGCTTCCCAATACCCCCAGGGCAAGCGCATCTTGTCCTTGATGGTGCCATCCGGTCTTGCCTTGCGATTGTCGGCATCCGGGTGTTCCGCTATCAGCGTCAAGTCGCGGTTTGCGCAATATTTTTTCAGGCAGGTTTGAAACGCATCTCGCAATTCGCTTTCGTTGCGGGAGCCGCTGACCTTGCGCAGGTTTTCCAGTTCGGCGTGATAGGCGTTGATAAATTGAATACTCATAATGGATCTCTATCAGGTATGACCGATGCGTTGATTATAATTAAAACCACGACAACACCAACCGCAACGCCAGGTTGGCGAAAATGCCGGCGATCAGGTCGTCGAGCATGATGCCGATGCCGCCGTGAAGGCGTCGGTCGATCAGGCCGATGGGCCAGGGTTTGGCGATGTCAAACAAGCGAATAATTAAGGGGACACAACACTTAATTATGAACCTACGGGTAGTGATGGGGTTTCCTAAAACCGCAGAAAAAACCCTTGGGAGAATACTAACAAAGAATAAAGACTAGGGCAAAGCAAACAAGGCTGATAATTAAGTGTTGTGTCCCCTTATTTCCCTTATTGTCTCTCCAATCCGTCATTGCCCGGCTTGTTCCGGGCAATCCAGTTATTAAACCGTTCGGCGTAGCCGAACTCCTCATTTCGGCGGCGAAGCCGCCGGCTTTGTGTCCGACTGCGTCGGACTCTTTACTCAACTAGATCCCCGTTTGCGGCGAGAATGAGGAAGAAACTGTCAGCGAAATAGTGAACACATACAATTACCCGCCCACATGGTTATTGGCCGGGCAATCCAGACAAGGGCGTTAGCCCTTGTATTAATGCCGTCACGCGTAGCGTGACTCCTCAACAATTCACAGCAGACCGATGTCGCCGGATTCGCCGGTGCGTATGCGCACCGCGTCTTCCAGATTCAGAACAAAAATCTTGCCGGTGCTGATTTCGCCGGTGTTGGCGTGTTCGATGATGGTCGCCTTGGTGCGTTCGACGAGGTCGTCGGTAACGGCGACCATCAACAACTGCATGGGCTTTAGTTCGGTTTTGTAGGTGGTGCCCCGGTAAATTTCGGTACGGTCTTTGCGCTCTCTGCCGAATCCTCGAATTTCCCAGGTGGTCAAGCCAAGCACATCGTCTTTGGAAAGTGCATGCATGACCGTATCAAATCGATGCGGCTTGACCGTGGCAATAATCATTTTCATATCAACCTCCTGTGCGTTGCGTTATAAGTGATAACTGTGTTCGCCGTGAGAACTGTAATCCAGACCCTCCAGTTCATCACGTTCATCCACCCGTAAGCCGACCAGTTTCCTGACCAACACGACAAGCAGGTATGAGGCTACGGCGGTCCACACGACCACCACCACCGTGCCTATTATCTGGCTGATAAGTTGTTCGGAGATGCTACGCTCAAGACCGAGACCACCGAACGCCGAGGCACCGAATACCGCGGTCAACAGCGTGCCGATGATGCCGCCGACTCCGTGCACCGCGAATACATCAAGGGCGTCGTCAATGTGTAGTTTGAATTTAATCCACTCCACCGCAAGATAGCAGACTACGCCGCCGACAAGGCCGATAACCAACCCGCCGACCGGACCCACGAAACCCGAGGCCGGGGTAATTGAGGCAAGCCCGGCAATCAAGCCGGTGACCAGGCCGATGAGGCTGGGTTTGCCGAAGCGCAGTTTTTCGATGACCACCCATACCAGCGCGGCGGTTGATGCCGAGATATGGGTGACAAAAATCGCCATGGACGCAGCACCGTTGGCGGCCAGGGCGCTACCGCCGTTGAAACCATACCAGCCGACCCACAGCATGGCTGCGCCGGCCATGGTCAAGCCGGGATTGTGGGGCGGGTGCAGGTCGCCGGGAAAGTCGCGGCGCGGGCCCAGCATGATTGCCAGTACCAAGGCGGCCACGGCAGCGGTGGCGTGCACCACCAAACCACCGGCAAAATCCAATACGCCGAGGTCGGCGAGGAAGCCGCCGCCCCAAAGCCAGTGGGCGACCGGCGCGTAGACAAGGAGCATCCACAAGCCGCTGAACAACACCACATGCAGGAATTTAATGCGTTCAACATATGCACCGACAATCAACGCCGGGGTGATGACCGCGAAGGTCATTTGAAACACGCAGAACAAGATTTCCGGGATACTGCCCGATAGGGTGTCGGTGCCGATTCCGATGAGGAGCACTTTGCCGAGACCGCCCCACCACGCATTGGCATTGCCACCGTCACCAAAGGCGATGCTGTAACCGGCAAGCAACCACAGCACCGATGACACGCAAGCCACGGAAAAACACTGCATCATCACCGACAGGACGTTGCCGGAGCGCACCAGCCCACTGTAAAACAAAGCCAGCCCCGGCAGTGTCATCATCAGGATGAATGCGCTCGCCACCAGAATCCACGCGGTGTCGCCGCTGTCCAGTCCGGTCTGGGCGTACGCCATGCTTGGCAACCACATCAGCGCAACGGCACAAAATCCCGAAAATGGCGAAAAAACGCGCCGAACCCGCGCAAAAATATGCATGGATAGCATCTCCAGATAAAAACCAATGGCGAAGTGTACAGCATTATTCGGAACTATACTGCAAGCAATGTTGCGCCGACAGGGTTATGCCTATGCGACTGAAAATACCTATTGTGATTGGGTTAGTCGATTTATTAAATTTCATCAATTAAAAAGGTTCAAGATACTTTAAGCGGTGATTTCGGATAGATTTTAGCAGATATTGACACCCATTTTCGTGGCGCATATGGAAGCGAAACTCACACTCTTTCATAAGGAGTCCGGCTACGCCGGACGACATATTTTAACTGGATTCCCGCCTGCGGCGAGAATGACGGGCTGGGGGGGACAACGGTGAATCGGAAGGCGATGAGTCCTTTTGAGGGGGCAATGGTAAATAATTGTCACGCAAAGCCTGACACTAAAACGTGCTCTATTACCTATAATCCGTCATTGCCCGGCCCATATTATTATTATTGGCCGGGCAATCCAGTTATTAAACCGTTCGGCGTAGCCGGACTCCTTTGCGGCGAAGCCGCCGGTTTGTGTCTGGCAAAGCCGGATGCCAAAAGGAGTCACGCTACGCGTGACAGATATTTAACTGGATTCCCGCCTTCGGCGAGAATGACGGGCGGGAGGGCGATTCTTTCCGCCTTCGGCGAGAATGACGAATAAGAGTCGTCATTGCCCGGCCCATATTATTGTTGGCCGGGCAATCCAGTGGAATATGCCGTCCGGCGTAGCCGGACTCCTTTTCCATCCGTCGGCGCGGATCGCGCTTCCTTCAAGGATGTTTCCTTGCATGATAGGCAACAGGCTCTCACGTGAACAGTTCACAATTTCGACGTAAACTTTCCCTTCTCTTTGGAGAAGCCCAAGGACCGGTGTTTGTCGGCTGCTCCACGACCGCGCTTGCCACGAATTCGACGGGCTCCGAAATAACTTTCATCTAATTCTAAAATACCTGCATCCGCATGACTTGCCATGAAATACGCCACCATATGGCGACGCAATTTTGCGTAGATAACCTTTGCACGAACGATGGAAAATATGAGTCAGTTGATGGGTTTCATAAGCATTCAAATCCAGGGCAAAACATTTCAGCAGTTGTCTGAATTTGTTTTCTGAAATATGCGAGCGGCGATAATACTTGTTTTTCTCTTTCGTCATAGTGCTTTGGCCTAACATTAATTGGTTGAAGTTCACCAGAACCTAATGAAAATTTAACAGAAAAAACACCTATCGCACTATCCTGATTTTGGGGCCACTTCTAAACTTACCATCCCTCTATTTGGTCTGTTGCGATACTCTGGCTTTCGAGCATAATCGGGATATTGTTTTCGATGCGGTAAATTATATTTTTGTTGCGGGTAATCAGTGCTTTCTGAAGCGGTTCCGAAATAGATTCACCATCCATAGTTTGGAGAGTTCCTTTGGCTATCAATCCGTTTAACTGCCGAAGTTTTTGTTCTTCCAACATGAAAACCGGCAGCTTTGTGATCGGGCAGACCAGAATTTCCATGAGTTTTCTACTTATAGGCATGGCGTTCATTGAGGTCGAAACGGCTGGGTGAGCAATTTATCCAGCCTGGCGTCTTCTTTTTGGTTGAAAATCTCAAGCCCAATGGTCATTCCGCAATGCCCGTCTTTCGGCTGCGCGACATAACTGCCGAACAATCGATCCCACCATGACAGGCAAAACCCGTAATTAAAATCGTGTTCATTTTTATATACGGAATGATGAACACGGTGCATATCCGGGGTTACCACAAGGTAACGAAGATATTTATCCAGCCACCGAGGCATTCGCACATTACTATGGTTAAACATAGCCGAGCTATTTAATATGATTTCGAATCCGATGACAGCAAGAATCGGCGCGCCAAGTAAAATTATCACGGCAGCCTTAATTAAAATGGACAGCAATATTTCGATGGGATGAAATCGAAGTGCGGTGGTAACATCAAACTCAGTGTCGGTATGGTGCATCCGATGGATTCGCCACAATGAATCGAACCTGTGAAACAATCTATGCTGCCAGTATATTGCCATATCCAATATCAGCAGGGTCAGTATAATCGAGGGCCATAGCGATACCTTGAACCAGATAAGCAACCCGAATTTATATTCCAGCGATAGTAAGGAGGCCCCAAGGGCTGACGCTGGGACGAGCACAAGCAACATTGAATTGATCAGGAAAATTCCGAAATTGGATGGCCAGCGCAGTTTCCTTAATATGTTTAAGCGTCTGGGCGCTAACAATTCCCATAATACCAGCGCCCCGAGCACGATTGAAAATGCATAAAGGCGGATAACCATGTCGAAGCTTAAATTTTCAAACATCCATCGTCTCGCTAATTATAGTTGCTTATGTAGTGCGCCTGAGTCGGGTACCTGAGTCAGGTACCTGAGTCGAGTACCTGATCGCGCAATTAAGCATACTAATGAAAAAAATCGAACCAGGCATGTTCTTTATTTTCTTTAACAAAATCTTCCAGCATCCGTTTATAAATTGTCATGGCCTGGCGGGTCTGCTGCCCGCCCCCGGACGGGAACTCAATCTTGCTTCCGCCGACCGAATATAATGCGCGAACCGGCATGACCTCGCGGGTGGCGCTGGTTACGAAACACTCCGTGGCATCGGCGAGTTCTTTACTATGGATGGGCCGTTGCACAACCTCAATATTGGCATCGGCAAACAATGAAATCAGCGAACGCCGGGTCAGTCCATCGAGGTTGCCGCCCGCCGGCGTAACCAGTTTTCCATCCACCACGAACCAAACATTGCTGTTTGAGCACTCGGTGACCAGCCCGTTTGCATCAAGCATCAAGCAATCATCGGCGCCGCGTTTTTTGGCTTCGCCCAATGCAATAATATTGTTCAAATAATTTCCGCCCTTGATATTGGGATCGAGACTGTTCACGCTATTGCGGCGCAATTTCGGCACCGCCAGGGTCACCCCGTTATCATAGAATTCCCGATTCCACTGCGGCGCGGCCTTGACAATAATCACCAACCTGGTTTGCAGCGACAGTTCAGGATTAAGATCAATCGGGCCTTCGCCGCGCGTAATCTGGTAGCGCGTATAAACATCTTCTCCGGCAGCCGGCAAACTTGCACGGACAGTGCGCTTCACCGCATCGATAATTTCCTGCTTGCTTTGATTGATGTTCATTTCGATCAACCGCGCCGAATTCAACAGCCTTTGATAATGCTCATCAAACAGAAACGGGATGCCGGAATAAGTTCTAAACACCTCATACACCGAATCGCCATACAGAAACCCCCGGTCTGCCACCGGAATGCGCGTATCCGCCAAACCGCTAATCGCCCCATCAATGTAGCCAACCGCTTTAACCAAGTTAATCTCCCGGTAATTTCAGTCAATGTTCAGTTAGCACTGGCATTATCGCCATGGACGGCGTGTATGCCGCGGGCGCAGGATGCGCAGGAGCGGCCGGCGTATCGACCATATCCTGCCCCGCCATTCACGCCATCATGGGCATGATGGCGCGCGCCCATCGGCGCCGCGTTGGCGTTGGCGTTGGCGTCCGCGTCAACCCATTTTAACGCTTCATGAATCACTTCAATCCCTGCATTTTTCTTGGCACCGTGTTCAGACAGATACCTGCGCCATCTTTTGGCGCCGGGTTGCGCATGAAAAAGTCCGAGCATGTGCCGCGTCATACGACCGAGATAAACCCCCTTGCTCAACTGTTTTTCCACATAAGGCAAATAGGCATGCACAATATCCCGGCGGCTTTGCACTGGCGCGAGGCGACCTGAACTCGACTCGTCGCAGGCAAAAAAATAATCGTCAATTTCCTTGATTATCCAGGGATTTTGGTAAGCCTCGCGACCGGCCATCACGCCGTCCACCCTGGACAGGTGATGCTCAATTTGATCGACGCTGGTGATGCCGCCGTTTAAGGTAAATTGAACACTTGGAAAATCCTGCTTCAAGCGATAGACCCGGTCGTAGCGCAGCGGCGGCAGATTGCGGTTTTGTTTCGGACTCAAGCCTTTCAGCCACGCCTTTCGGGCATGAATAATAAAATGTCGGCAACCGGCATCCGAGACGGTGTTGATGAAACTGGCCAGATGTTCATAACTATCGCGATGGTCGATGCCAATTCGGGTTTTCACCGTGACCGGAATGGCAACGCGGCTGACCATGCGCTCAATGCAGTCCGCCACCAACTGCGGTTGCGCCATCAGGCACGCGCCGAATTGCGCGCTTTTAACTCGGTCACTGGGGCAGCCGATGTTTAGATTGACTTCATCGTAGCCCCATTGTTCCGCTAACTGCGCGCAAAAACTGAGTGCTTCCGGATCGCAGCCACCGAGTTGCAACGCCACAGGATGCTCGCAAGGATCAAATCTTAAAAATCGTTCTCGGTCGCCATGCATGATGGAACCGACCACCACCATTTCCGTGTATAGCCGGACATGGCGGGAAAACAGCCGAAAAAATGCCCGACAATGCCGGTCGGTACGGTCAAGCATAGGGGCGATGGAAAAATATGAATTCACAATAACAAGGCGAAATAGCGAGCCGGCAAGATGGAAATAGTTTTAGAATGTCCCGAATAATGCCACTCTGACACGCTAAGGGCAACAAAATCCGCCCAACAAATTCATCAAACAAATTCATCAGACAAATTAATTAAAGGTGGGTTGATTTTCTCGCTCACTGCATCCACTCTATGGCTATCACAATAACAAGTCCCGCCGTGCCTGAAAATATTGAACAAACCCTGGATGCCCTGGTTTCGCGAGGAATCGAAAAACATCTGGGCAACTTGCAACGCGGTATAGAGAAGGAAAGCTTGCGGGTCGATTCGAATGGATTGCTCGCGCAAACCCCGCACCCCTACAAATTGGGATCGGCGTTAACCCACCCGATGATCACCACGGATTACTGCGAATCCCTGCTCGAATTTGTTACTCCGGTGCATAATAATATCGACAGCCTGCTGCAGGAACTCCAGGATATTCATCATTTCACCTACCAGCACATTGGCGATGAAAAACTCTGGGTGAACAGCATGCCGTGCATCGTTGAAAGCGAGGAAAAAATTCCGATTGCCCGTTACGGCTCATCCAATGTCGCTAAAATGAAGGAAGCCTATCGCCGTGGTCTGAGTCACCGTTATGGTTCATTGATGCAAACCATTGCCGGCATCCATTTCAATTTTTCCATGCCGGATTCATTTTGGCGCGATTATTTTGCGTGCGATTCAGCCGGCGAATTGCCCGCGCACTCGCCTTACCAAGCGCGAAAATCGGAGCAGTATTTTTCCTTGATCAGGAACTTCCATCACCATTCCTGGATCGGCAGTTATTTGTTTGGCGCGTCGCCTGCGGTTTGTCGATCTTTTCTCAGAGGGCGCGAGCACATACTCGAAGATTTTGAGGCGCATAGTTTCTACGCCGCCAACGCCACCTCATTGCGATTGAGCAAATTGGGATACAGCAATGATGCGCAGGCCGGCATTGAAATTAACTACAACGGCATCGACCACTTTGTGCAATCGTTGAGACGCGCCATTCAGACGGTGAATCCCGCTTACGAAAAATTTGGCGTCAACATCAATGGCCAATACCAACAACTCAACGCCAACCTGCTGCAAATCGAAAATGAATTTTATGCTTCAATTCGCCCGAAACGGGTCGCCGCCTCAGGCGAAAGTCCGTCCCGAGCGCTTTTGCAACGAGGCGTGGAATATATCGAAGTGCGCAGCATCGATTTAAACCCGTTCACGCCGCTCGGAATTGATGCCGACTGCATTCGTTTTATGGACGTGTTATTGCTCTATTGCCTGTTTTCGGATAGCGCCCCATTGAGCCCGGATGATTTTCGGGCGGCGCAGGCAAACCAACAAAAAATTGTCATGCAGGGACGGGATGGGCATCTCAAAATGAATACTGATCGGGGAGAAAAATCCGCTAAGGCTGCGATGATGGCACTGCTTGGTCAAATGCGCCCAGTCGCGGAACTGTTGGATCAAGCAAATAATTCAAATGGTTATCGATCCATGATGACGCAACAAATCAACAAGGTTGAAGATTCGGCGCTCACGCCTTCGGCACGAATCATTAATCGGATGCGCTCGGAAAATCTCAGCTTCTATGAATTTTCGACCGAGATGTCAGAGAACTCCGAAAGGCTGTTCAAACAAAAATGCCTCGCCCCCGAGACCAATCAAAAATTTGAAAATCTTGCCGCGCAATCCCATGCCGCGCAACTTGAAATAGAAAGCGGCGATACGTTATCTTTTGATGAATTTCTTGAAGATTACTTTGAGCGGCAGAATGCACTCCAGTAAGCGATCGACCGCGCCGAATATTTTCTTGCCAATCGGCGTGCTAAAATGTGAACCTGTTTTTCACGCTGACAGTCATCAGGGCAACCCATGAGCACCGACCCACAACCCGACTTTAAAACCAGAGAAGTTCACGCCGGCGTCCGGCCCGATCCAGTGACCGGCGCGATTTTAACGCCCATCTACCAATCAACCACCTATGTCCAGGAATCGGTGGAAAAATATCTTGACAAGGGCTATTCATACAGCCGCTCGGGCAATCCCACGGTGACCGCTTTGGAAGATCGGATCACGGCATTGGAGGGCGGCGCGGGCAGCGCCTGTTTTGCCACCGGCATGGCCGCCACCAGCGCGGTGATGATGGCCATGCTCAACGCCGGTGATCATGCCGTATTGTCAGACGTGGTTTATGGCGGCACCCACCGACTCTGCACCAAGGTGTTGGCGCGCTTTGGCGTGGCATACAGTTTTGTCGACACCGCAAATCCGCAAGCCGTGGCCGCCGCGTTGCGCGACAACACCAAACTGATTTTCACCGAAACTCCCGCGAATCCGACCTTGAAACTCACCGATATTGCGGCGCTGTCCGAAATCGCCAAAGCCAAAGGCATTCCGCATGTCTGCGACAACACATTCCTGACCCCGTACTACCAACGCCCGCTGGAATTAGGCGCCGATGTGTCGTTGCATAGCACAACCAAATTCATGGAAGGGCATAATGTCAGCGTTGGCGGCTCGATTACCGCCGCGGATGAAGCGCAGTTGGAAGCGATAAAGTTTATCCGAAATTGTCTGGGCAGCAACATGTCGCCGATGGTGGCCTTCTATACCTTGCAAGGATGCAAGACCATGAGCACCCGGCTGGAAGCGCAATCCGCCAACGCGCTCAAAATCGCGAATTTTCTTGAAGCCCACGCCATGGTGGAACGAGTCGCCTACCCGGGCTTGGATTCATTTCCGCAAAAAGCGCTGGCCGACCGCCAGGCCAGCGGGCACGGTTCCATGCTGTGGTTTGAAGTCAAAGGCGGCGTGACCACGGGCAAGAAATTGATGGCCAGGTTGCAACTATGGAGCCTGGCGGAAAACCTCGGTTCAGTGGAATCCATGGTCACCCATTCGGTCACCATGACCCATGCCGACATGCCTCGGGAAGAACGCATGAAGGCGGGAATCACCGATGGCTTGGTGCGATTGTCCGCAGGGCTTGAGTCTGCGGATGATCTGATTGCCGATTTAAAACAAGCCCTGGACGGATTGTAAAAACGGATTGCAAGACACAACTCGTACCCGTCGGCGTATTGTCGGGTAAAGTTTTTACTTCGGCACTTGCGATGCAATTCAATTCACGCCCCGGTAGCTCAGTCGGATAGAGCGGCCGCCTCCTAAGCGGCAGGTCGGAGGTTCAAATCCTCTCCGGGGCGCCAGTTTTTCTAAATTTTGTTGACCAAGCAACTATTGGCTTTCCATATCAGTGTTTTCCAAGGATAAGTTTCGCAAATATTGATTGTCGTTTTCTGGCATAGCCTATTTCCGGTCACGGTCGAGATGGTATAATAAATTAAGAAAATCAATGACCCAAAAGCCACTTGTATTTAGAGAGTAAAAAGTATGAAATTCAAAATATGAAATACGAAGACTATAGTTGGGATTTTCGCCATGCCGACACCAAAGAACTTACGCATTGCATTCATGCCTATCCGGCAATGATGATTCCACAAATCGCAAGAAGATTATTGCGAAAATATGGCTCTTCATCCGAACTATTGTTCGACCCTTATTGTGGTAGCGGAACTTCACTGTTGGAAGCGAATATGATAAATATAAATGCAATCGGAGCCGACTTGAATCCACTGGCTCGATTGATTGCGAATACAAAAACAACCCCAATCGATATGCAGACTTTGGATTTATATCTAAAGGATTTTCACGATTATTCCTTTAATTTTCAGTTTAATATCCGGCAGTCATTTTCCATCGTTATTCCGCAATTTGACAATATTAATTTTTGGTTTAATGAAAATACACTGAAAAAACTCGCTTTGATTAAGAAATATATCGACAATATTAAATTACCAAAAGTTAAAAATTTTTTTCTGATCGCATTTAGTGAAACAGTGCGTGAATCATCGCTGACAAAAAAGAGCGAATTCAAATTAGTGCGTATTCCAGAAGAGAAGCGCGAGGTTTTTAATCCTGATAGTTTTGGAATTATGCTTGCCAAATTATCCCGCAACAAACAAGGACTTGCAAATTTTATTCAGCAAAAACGAAATAGCGCCTTCTCAAAAATATATGATTTCAATACTGTGCATTCCATGCCAAAGAATCTTGTTTCAGATGAGTCCATCGACATTGTCATCACCTCTCCGCCATATGGCGATTCGAGAACCACTGTTGCCTATGGCCAGTATTCGCGACTTGCCAATCAGTGGATGGGAATAAAAAATGCTTCAAGTATCGATAAAAGCTTGATGGGGGGCGTGAAATATCACGCTGATTTTAATTTTGATTCCGCGCATTTACGCAAAATATTGGAGAAAATAAACCACCAGGATTCTAAGCGCGGCAAGGAAGTGGAATCATTTTTCATTGATTATAAAAACTCAATAGACAACGTTTCAAAAACGATTAAGAGAAAGGGAATTGTTTGTTATGTGGTCGGAAACAGAACGGTGAAAGATATTAATATCCCGATGGATTTAATCACTCAGGATTTTTTTGAAAACAATGGTTTTGGACATTTGGAAACCATTATAAGAAACATACCAAACAAAAGAATGCCGTCCGAAAATTCCCCCTCGAATATTCCAGGAAAAAAATCGACGACAATGAAAAACGAGTTTATCGTGGTTTTCGAGAAACATTAAATGACCTTGCAAGAAATTCAGCGTCAACTTTTGCGCTTAAAGGAAAAAGGTTTTGTTCCTTCGAGAAGAAGGGGCGCGACGGGAATCGGCCACACGCTCGAACAAGAACTTAACTTAACCGAAAGCAATTTATCTATTCCAGATATTGGCGGACGCATAGAATTAAAAGCCACGCGCAAAAATTCAAACTCATTGATCACATTATTCACTTTTAATCGATCAGTCTGGCACAGGGACAAAAAAGAAATAATCGAAAACTATGGCTATCTTGACGAAACAAATCGCCAATCCTTGTATTCCACGATTTTTTACGCGCAACAAAATCCACACAACTTAAAACTTGAACTGGATAAATCGAATCATACGGTCCATCTGCCGCATCATTCCGGCGCATTGCTCGCCACTTGGAGCATCTACACGATAGTAGGAAAATTTATTTCCAAACTTGAAAGATTATTAGTGGTCTTAGCGGACAGCCAGACAAATGAGATCTCAGGCGGGGAAGAATTTTTGTTTAATGAAGCCTATCTTCTCGAAAACCCGTTGCCTGATAATTTTTTGACCGCTTTTGAGAATTCACAAATCGCCATTGACCTAAGAATGCATCTCAAAACCAGCGGCGTGGTGCGAAATCACGGAACAGCTTTCCGCATAAAAGAACGCGATATTATTGATTTATACGCAGATAGAAGAAAAATTTTGTAGCCATTTGCAGTACATAAAAACCACCCAATCGGCTCCGGCAAAACACATTCATCCTGATCAACTTTGACGCACCAGTCCGAAACCTTGAGACTCATTGAAACCTATTCATTGCCGCCGCGCTACATTTGGGGGTAATGTGACAACAATATGCTGGCAATGATCCCATAACGCTTGACCGAAACTGCGATAGACATACATGTTCGCGTGTTGCCGGTCCTGGAGATGGAGCATAATGTTGAAATGACCAAACTGCGTTGAGAAGCAAGCGTCTGGTTCGCAATTGTTCAGGTCAATCGGGCAGCCGGTATAGAGAAAATCAAGCAGGTTTTCGCCTTGCATTGCCAGGCAGGTTCTGGAATGAGAGAGATCCGTTACCGTGGCATCGGTGTCTCGCAACACAGTATTTAGCTCATCGACAAAGCCAGATAGTTCGCTATTTCGACTGGAATTTTCACAAACCAGCATCCACATGCCGGGGCCATTCCACAGCGCGGTCGCATGTTCGCGGCGATAAGCGCGGCCGGCATTAAATCGACCTGCAGCAAATTGACCGGCAGTAAATCCTGTCGATGACAACGCCAGTTGCAATGCTGATGGCTCGGTCGCGCCGTTAATCTGAACGATAATTTCCGGGCGTCGCTCGGTAATGACCAGGCCATTTACCGATATTGAAGGCGCTTGATCGGCTGCTTGCTGCAATGCGGATTTTCTTTGGATGTCAACCACGGGCGCGGTCTCCTTCAGGGTCGATAAATACGTGGTGGACGACTTTGACCGGCACATACGTATCGGTTAACGGTGATGCGGCATAGATGGTTTTCCCGATCCATTGTTCGCCTTTTTCCAGCAACCCCAATCCTATGTGCTGTTGCAGATTGGCGCTATAGTATTTCGATGACACATGGCCAAGCATTTTCACCGGCGGGGTATCTCCCAGTTTTTCAATCAGTTGGCAACCGCGTTTTATTTCTTCGCCATTTTCGGAAATCAATCCTACCAGTGTTTTGCGAGAATCGCAGACCATGCCGGGCCGATCCAACGCATGCTTGCCGATAAAATCCCCCTCGGTTTTTTGCATACGCCCAAACCCAAAATCTGCAGCCGTGGTTCGACCATCCAGCTCACCGCCGACGATGTGGCCTTTTTCAATCCGCAGCATGGACAAGGCTTCAGTGCCGTAAGGGGTGATGTCAAATTCTTCGCCCAGCCGTATCAACGCTTCCCAAACCGATAATGCGTAGTCGGACGGAACATGTATTTCGTAGGCCAACTCGCCGGAAAAAGTGATTCTGAATATTCGCACCGGATAACCCTCGATAGTGGCTTCCTGGTAACCCATAAACCCAATACTGCCATTACTGACATCACAATCATCCACGGCTTTTTCCAGCACTTTCCGTGAATCGGGTCCGGCCAGCGCCATGCCGCCCCATTGGTCGGTTATTGAGGTAATATGAACATTGAGCTGCGGCCAAACGGTCTGCGCATAAAATTCCAGATGCGACATGACCGGGCCGGCGCTGGCGGTGGTGGTGGTCATGTAGTATTCGTTTTCGCCCATTCGGGTGGTCGTGCCATCATCGGCGACATGGCCGTCTTCGCGCAGCATCAATCCATAGCGCGCCTTGCCGACCGGCAACTTCATCCATTTATTGATATACACCCGATTCAGGAACTCGGCCACATCGCGGCCGCGCAACTCGATGGTGCCCAAAGTTGAAACGTCCACAATGCCCACCTTTGCGCGTACCTGCCGAGCCTCTCGGTAAATCGCTTCCGTCATGGTTTCGTCAGGATGCCGGTAGTATTGGGCGCGTTGCCAGGCGCCGGCATTGACCATGGTCGCGCCATGGTCTATATGCCAGTCATGCATCGGCGTGCGCCGCAGCGGCATAAAATTTACGCCGGTCTCATTGCTGGCAATGGCGCCCATGCTGATGGCGGAAAACGGCGGTCGGAAAGTGGTGCTGCCCACTTCGGGGATTGAGCGGCCACTGAGCTGCGCCATCATCGCCAGGCCATTGACGTTGCTGGTGCGGCCCTGATCGGTGCCCATGCCCAGGGTGGTGTAGCGTTTGAGATGCTCGACCGATTGATAACCCTCGCGATGAGCCAGCGCGACATCGCTGCTGGTAACATCATTTTGGAAGTCAATGAATTGTTTGGCGGCGGGCTTGAATTTAGCGGGTTTGGATTTTTTGGCATTTGCGCCGGGAATTATCCAGCAGGCTTCGATAGGCCTTTCTATTGCTTGGTCACAGGTTGGCAGCGGCACAAATGCGCCGGGCACAAAACCCGCCTTCTCGGCCGCCAGCCGCCCAGCGTTTGCGCCTTCGATTAAACAATTTCGGGTCGCAAATTCTGCATTGATTGAACCGGCCATCAGTTGCGGGCGAACCGAAGTATGCGGAACGAAACAAGTTAGTTTATCGTCATAACGAAGTTTGCCTTGCGACTGCGAAAACAGGTGCACGGTTGGATTCCAGCCGCCGGAAACCGCCAGCAAATCACATTCAATAGCGCGCGACTCAGTTCCAAGTTCACCCCGATCAAGTTCCCCCCGATCAAGTTCACCCTGGCCAATTTCACCCTTTGCGTATGAATTCACCTCGACGCTGGTTAAGCATTTTCCGCCATTCGCAGTTACCACAACGGCGCCGGCGATCACTTCAACTTCATGCTGGCTGGCAATATCCAACGCCGTTTCGCCAGGCCCGGCGCGGCTATCGACGATGGCGATAATCTTGCCGCCCGTTTCAATGAGCGCGGGAATGGTGGCATAAGCGGAATCGTTGTTGGTCATGATCACCGCTTTATCGCCGCAACGGACGCCATGCTGGCGGGCGTAGCTGCGCACCGCAGAAGATAACATGACCCCGGGAAGATCATTATTTCCAAAAACAATGGGGCGCTCGATGGCACCGCTCGCAAGCACCACCTGATTGGCGCGAATCCACCAGATTCGTTGCCGCGGCGGCCCTGATTGACCCGGCTCAAGCCCGGGCAAATGATCCCCGACCCGCTCGCAGGCTAATAGTAAATTGTCATCGTAATAGCCAAACGCGGTGGTGCGGATGAGGACGCGCACATTTTCCATTTGCGCGAGTTGTTCTGTTATGGCAGCAACCCATGCCGCGGCAGATTCACCATTCAGCGTTTCCGCGCTATCGCGAAGCGCGCCGCCGAGAATGGCGTTGTCGTCGATCAATATCGTGCGCGCACCGCTCATTCCGGCGCTGAGCGCGGCGATTAATCCCGCCGCACCACCGCCAACAACCAGCACCTCGCAATGGGCGAATCGTTTCGCATATCGATCTGGATCCGGCTCGGTGGGGGCGACTCCCAGGCCAGCGATTTTCCTGATTCGATGTTCGTATTTCATCCACCAACTGGCCGGCCACATAAACGTTTTGTTATAAAATCCGGCCGGGAGAAGCGGGGACAGGAGGTTATTCAGCGCATTGACATCGAAATCAACGCTCGGCCAGCAGTTTTGGCTGGCCGCTTCCAGACCATCGAATAATTCCACCTGAGTACAGCGCATATTCGGCTCAGTACGATTGCCGGTGCGCAGTTGCACCAAGGCGTTTGGCTCTTCCACGCCGGCCGTCATTATTCCGCGAGGACGATGGTATTTGAAGCTGCGCGCCACTAACTTCACGCCGTTTGCCAGTAACGCAGAGGCCAGGGTGTCGCCTTGATAGCCGGTGTATGGTTTGCCATTGAACTTGAAATTCAGCGGCTTGGCGCGATCGATGGCGCCGCCGGACGGGGCGCGGAAGGGTTGTTGACTCATGTCGGCGTCGGCTCGGTGTCATCGGCAATTTCACCGTCAGCACTGGACGAGCCCAACATTTCGTGGGTTTGTACGTTGCGTTTGACCTTTATCCATTGTCGGCAACCGGCGCTATGCTGCCACCACTCGATATGCGCGCCGCACGGATTATCCCGAAAATAAATGTGATCCAGCCACTGCGCCTGGCTGGCAGTGGCCGGATCGGGTCGCGGTACGGTGGCATCGCCGCGATAGGTGAATTCCGTTTGCGCTCGATCGCCGCAATGCGGGCAGTTGATCAATAACATTTGATGCTCTCCTGATGATTCATGGCCTGATGACTCATGCCTAATGACTCATCGGAGACGCGCCGACCCCTTTCTCATCGATCAACCAACCTTGGTGAAATCGATCCAGAGTAAACGCGGCATTGTATTCGTGCGGCGCATCGTTAGCGATGGTGTGGGCGAAGCAGTATCCGGAGGCCGGGGTTGCCTTAAACCCGCCATAACACCATCCAGCGTTTAGATACAACCTTTGAATATCGGTCTTGCAGATAATCGGACTGCCGTCCATCGACATATCCACAAGTCCGCCCCAGGTGCGCATCAAGCGCATTCGGCTGACCGCCGGGAATAAAGTGATCACCGCCTGAATGATATGTTCGAGCACCGGAAAATTGCCGCGTTGCGCGTAGGAGTTGTAGCCATCCAGATCGCCGCCGAACACCAACTCGCCCTTGTCCGACTGACTGATATACAGGTGCGCCGCGCCGGAGGTGACCACGGTATCGAGCATCGGCTTGACCGGCTCGGTGACCATCGCCTGCAGCACATGCGACTCTATCGGCATACGCATATCCAGCATATCCATGACCCGAGTGGTATTTCCGGCAACGGCAACGCCGATTTTGCGCGCGCCGATTGCGCCGCGGGTTGTGTCGACGCCGACCACCTTGCCGCCTGCTCGTTTGAAACCCGTGACTTCGCAGTTTTCGATAATATCCACGCCGCGCGCATCGGCCGCTCGGGCATAGCCCCAGGCAACCGAGTCGTGCCGGGCGGTGCCGCCTCTGGGCTGCAGCAATCCGCCCATGATCGGGAATCGGGTTTGCGCCGAGGTGTCCAGCAATGGCACCATTTTTTTAATTTGCTTCAGATCAAGTATTTCCGCATCGATGCCATTTAAGCGCATGGCGTTGCCGCGACGATGCAGGGCGTCCATTTGGCTGTCGTCATGCGCAAGATTGAGGACCCCGCGCTGGCTGAACATCAGATTAAAATTCAAGTCCTGCGACAATCCTTCCCATAATTTCATGCCATGCTCATAGAAATGCGCGTTCGGTTCAAGCAGGTAATTGGAGCGAATAATGGTGGTATTGCGCCCGGTGTTGCCGCCGCCTATCCAGCCTTTTTCGAGCACTGCGACCTGGGTTATATTATGGTTTTTCGCGAGGTAATAGGCGGTCGCCAAGCCGTGACCGCCGCCGCCGATGATAATGACATCGTAACGCGGTTTAGGTTCTGGGCTTTTCCAGGCTTGCTGCCAATTTTTATGGCCAGTCAGGGCATTGCGCGCCAGGCTAAAAATCGAATAACGCATGGGACCGTTCACACAGATTGATTAGAATTGATGTTGAATAGTATAAGCGATTTGTGAATGAGTAAAAATATCCTATAATGATTTGTTCATGATTATCGCCACAAGCGTCTTTGGCCCCCCTTGATTATCAATGAACATGTCAACAGAACAAAATATTCAGCAATTCCTGACCGGGTTCAGCGCAGAAACCACGCCGGGCGCGGCCGCGAAAACTGCCGATTTCAGGGAACACCTCCGCCCGGGAACCATCGTGTATATTACGTTTTTGCCGGGTGCGGATTTTGACGCCACCGTCGCCGTGGCTGCGCGCTTGCGTGATGAAGGCTTTATACCGGTGCCGCATTTCGCCGCGCGCAGCATTAGCGACCAAAAGACCCTGAATGAAAACATTGCACGGGTTGTCGGTGAAGCGGGAGTGGACTGGGTGTTATGTATCGCCGGTGCGGTGGATAAACCGGTCGGGGTGTACACCGATTCCATGCAACTTCTGGATTCCGGTTTGTTCGATAAACACGGCATAAAACGCATTGCCGTGGCCGGACATCCCGAGGGCAGTCCGGATATGTCCGAGCAGGCGATCCGCGCTGCGGTTAAGTGGAAAAATGAGTTTCAAAATAAAACCGATGCGGCTATGTACCTGGTCACCCAATTTGCGTTTGAATCTGAACCGATCATCGCCTGGGACAAAATGTTGCAGCGCGATGGCAACACATTGCCCATCCATATTGGCATCCCCGGCTTGGCCACGCTAAAAACATTGTTGCTGCATGCCAAAGCCTGTGGCATCGGCGCCTCCATGAAATTTCTCACCAAGCAAGCCAAAAACGTCACCAAACTGCTGGCGGTCAAGGCCCCGGACAAACTGGTCAGAGACCTGGCGGACTACTGCGCCAACCACCCTGATTCCGGCATTACCGGCGTTCACATGTATCCATTAGGCGGATTGCGCCGCAGCGCAAAGTGGAGTTACGCGGTCACCGATGGACTGTTTACTCTGGATAATAAAGGCGGGTTCAAGGTGGATGTTGAACTGGACTGATTTTATGGCTTCAAACAAGGCCCCGGATTTTCTGATAAAATCTTTCCTATATGAGACTCACAGATCAGGAACGCGCCACCATTACCGAAACCATCATGAGTTTTGATAAGGATGCTCGACTTTATCTATTCGGCTCGCGGGTGGATGACAACCGCAAAGGTGGTGATATCGACTTATTGGTGTTAACCGACAAACTAACCTTCGCCGATAAACTGAAGATCAAAGCGCGTTTGTGGGAGCGCCTGGACGAGCAAAAAATCGACTTGTTGATTACTGATGACGAGTCTCGCCCGTTTGTGCGGATTGCGTTGGAAGATGCGATTCGGTTATGAACCAAAGAAAATTTGACCTGTTGCGCGACCAAGTGGCTCTTATGGATAAAGCCGCCAACCACTTCCGTTTTTCCTTGCAACGATGCGTGGAAATACGAGGCAAGAATAATTATAGCGCGGAAGAATTGGAACGATTTGAATCTCTTGCCAGCCGCTTTGCACGTTTGAGTGATCTGGTAATGCAAAAAATGTTCCGCCTTATCGACCAGCTGGATTTGGAAAACCAGGAAACAGTAAGAGACCGCATTAACAACGCGGAAAAAAAGGGGTTGATAAAGAACAGCGAAACCTTTGTTGAAATCAGGGAGTTGAGAAACAGCATCGCGCATGAATACGAAGAAGAAGCGATGCGGAAAATATTCAATACCGTAATCACTTACTGCCCGGATTTGTTGGATGCAGTAAAGCGCATACAACGCTATATTCGGCGCTACTATTAAGCTTTCTCGTTCAGTCGCGCCTTCGGCAATGATCAGTCCTGCCAATTGTCATAACCCATGACCCGGGAGAATTTGATGGAGAATCGGATTAACGCTGGTTTTGGTTCAAGATACTTTAAGCGGTCGATTTCGGATAGATTTCAGCAGATATTGACACCCATTTTCGTGGCGCATATTGAAGCGAAACTCACACTCTTTCAAAGGAGTCCGGCTACGCCGGACGACATATTTTAACTGGATTCCCGCCTGCGGCGAGAATGACGGGCTGGGGGGACAAGGGTGAATCGGAAGGCGATGATTTCTTTTGAGAAGACAATGGTAAATAAGTGTCACGCAAAGCGTGACACTAAAACGTGCTCTATTACCTATAATCCGTCATTGCCCGGCCCATATTATTATTATTGGCCGGGCAATCCAGTTATTAAACCGTTCGGCGTAGCCGAACTCCTTTGCGGCGAAGCCGCGCTGTTTGTGTCTGGCAAAGCCGTATGCCAAAAAGAGTCACGCTACGCGTGACAGATATTTAACTGGATTCCCGCCTTCGGCGAGAATGACGAATAAGAGTCGTCATTGCCCGGCGATGTGTTGTCTGATTTGAGTATACAATCGGCTGGTCGCTGGACGAGAGATGCCAGTGATTCGAGCGACTTTGCAAGCCTCGATATCAAGGCAAAACAGCCGTGGAATCGCCCTGAATTTATTCTCCGAAATTCGGCAACGAATGACATGCTTGTTTTTCATTTATAGAACAATTAGTTATGACCATTTCACTATACCTTAAAGTATCTTGAACCCTGGTTTTTAACGATGATGACGTGGAAGTGTCTGGGTCCGTGGGCGCCGTAAACGATGGTTTGTTCAATATCCGCGGTTTTCGAGGGGCCCGTGATAAAATTTATCGCGCGCGGCTGCGCTTTTATCACTTTCATCATGGGCCAGAACTGTTCCATAGTCGCTACCAATCGTGACTCCAGAAGCACCACAATATTAATTTCCGGCAGAAAATTAAGCGTAACTGGCGAGCGCGCGGACGACACCATGGCGATGGTTCCGGTTTCGGCGATTCCCGCAAATGCCAGGGTAATCGAAGTGCGGTCGGATTTTCGAGCCGGTCTTGGTTCAACCACCAGGTCTGCCCAATCCAACTGGGTCAACTTTGGGTCGGTTGCGATAGCGGCGCGTAATTTCGCACCTGCTTTTATCAGGTAGTGGGTCGCGGAATCAGGAACATCGCCCAAGTTTGCGAGAATTTCCCAGGTGCCATGCACCTGAACCAACATTTCGACAAATTGACCTGTTTTATTTGCTTCAATATCAAAGGGGTAATCCGGTTGTGGCAACGCAATAGAAAAATCGGGCGCCGATTCAAAATCTGATGAATCGGTTGCCGCGCGAATTTTTGACAATATGGTTTCCCGGGCGCTCATGTTTTATGGCGATGCCGGGCTTTCCGTAGTTGCTGAAAAGTGGATTGGGCCGGCGCCGGAAAATCCCGCGTCGCGGTCCACGGGCGTGCCAAGGGCAGCCATCGAAACCTTCCTCTGGCAGCCGTCGATTTAAGCGATTGTAGTCTTGTCAGGATGGCGATTAATATTCTCGTGATCTGGTTATACCGCTTGGGTCGGCTTGCCAATGAATACCAGCACCACAGACCAAACTTCTGCGTCCGTGAAGGCGCGCCCATTTGCGCCAAATCCACTCGGTGCTGCCGCAATAATGACGGCAGCGGAATTTTTACCGGACAAACCGTTTCGCAGCGCCCATTTAAAGTGCAGGCATTGGGCAAGTGCATTGCCTTTGTTTGCCCCACCAATAACGGCGTCAGCACCGCGCCCACGGGGCCCGGATAAACCCAGCCATAGGCATGACCACCGATGTTGGTGTAGACCGGGCAATGATTCAAACAGGCGCCGCAGCGGATGCAGCGAAGAATGTCCCGGTATTTGCCGTTGAGTATTTCGGCGCGACCATTGTCCAGCAACACCACATGAAATTGCTCAGGCCCGTCTAAATCATCTTCTCGTCTGGGGCCATTGAACAAGGTCGTGTACACGCTCATGCTTTGGCCGGTTGCGCTACGCCCAAGCAAGCGCAGGAATCCGCCCAGTGAAACCAGGTCGGGAATCACTTTTTCAATGCTGGCGATAATGATATGCACGTTGGGCAAAGACGCGGTTAAATCACCATTGCCTTCGTTGGTGACGATGACGGCCGAGCCGGTGTCGGCCACTAAAAAGTTTGCCCCGGTGATGCCGACATCGGCGCTGCAAAAATGATCGCGCAGGATTTGCCGCGCCTGATTGACGATATCTTCGGGCTCGGTAACCTGTTCAAGATAGCCAAGTCCGGAATGGTGCGCATGAAACAAGTCGGTGACGTTTTGTTTCGACTTGTGCACCGCGGGGGCGATAATATGGCTGGGAGATTCCCCGGCCAACTGAATAATATACTCGCCCAAGTCAGTTTCGATGACTTCGTAACCTTGGTCTTGCAACGACTGGTTGGTCACCGCTTCCTCCGAAACCATTGATTTTCCCTTGGTTATCTTCCTGGCGTTGGCAGCGGCGCAAATATTTAGAATGATTCTATTCGCTTGTTCTCCGTTCCACGCCCAATGAACCTGACTGCCGTTTTTCGTTGCGTTAGTTTCAAATTGAGTCAGGTAATAATCCAAGTGTTTTAGCGTGTGATCTTTAACCTGCTGTCCGTAGGTGCGGTAATCCTCAAAGTTTCTTAACTCGGCAACCGCTTTTTTTCGGGTATTTACAAATCCCCCCTCGGCCCGGTCAAGCGCGCAACGTAAATCATCATCAAGCAAAGCGGCTTTGGACGCCGAGTTAAAATTTTGTGATAAAACTTTCACTTGTTGATTTCCCGGCTTATTTCTTGCGCTTGACTTTGCGCGATGCCCGCTTCAGGCTCTTCATCCAGTAACCATTCAGCAAAATGAAAAACCTGAGTTGGTTTTCCGCATCGCGTTATGCGCCCGGCAATGTTCATTAAACAACCGAGGTCGCCTCCGAGCACAATATCCGCTTCAGTTTTATCGATGCTGGAAATTTTATTATCGACCAGGCGGGTAGATATTTCGGGGTATTTGACGCAAAAAGCGCCGCCAAATCCGCAGCATATTTCAGAATTATCCATCTCATCAATGCGTATCCCGGCACGCTGACTTAACAGTTTTCGCGGCTGAGAACGAATGCCCAACTCGCGCAATCCAGAGCAGGAATCGTGGTAAGTGATTTTTTTATCATCGGCAAACCGCCGCGCTTGCGGCGGCGATTTCAGCGGCATGACCTCAACCAAAAACTGAGACAACTCATAGGTTTTGTCCGCCAACTTCCGCGCGCGGCCAAACCAATTCGGATGGTCGCTGAACAGTTTTGGATAATGCACTTTAACCATGGCCGCACAGGATCCAGACGGCGCGACGACGTAATCGAACGACTCAAATTGCTCAATCAGATTTTTTGCAAGCACCCGGGTTTTTGCATCATCGCCATTATTGTATGCGGGTTGGCCGCAACAACTCTGTTGCGGCACTGAAACATGACAGCCACATTGCTCGATTAAGCGCGCCGCCGCAAATCCGACTTGCGGCCTGAATAAATCCGCCAAACAGGTGATGAATAAGCCTACATGGTGCGTGGAATTATTGTCGGAGCCGGCCATGGATGATAGGCATGCCTATGTTATTGAGGTTATGTCGATCGATATTGATTAATCTGCCGGCAAATACTTTGCGCCTGATTGGCCGCGGCGGTCGAAAAATCCGCGCCCGCGCTTGCAAATATAACCTCTCGGGATACATTGATTATCAAGCCCTTTTTTTGTTCGGTTAATCCATTTTTTAACGCGCCTTCCAGATCGCCGCCTTGCGCACCGACGCCGGGCACCAGCAGCGGCATGTCGCCGACGATTTGCCTGACTTCCTTAATCGCTTGCGGATAGGTTGCACCGACCACCAACGCGACATTGTTGTTTTTATTCCATTGCGATGCCGCCAGATGGGCAACATGTTGATAGACTGCCCGCTCGCCACTGACCAATTGCTGAAAATCACCAGAGCCGGGATTGGAGGTCCGACACAGCACGATGACGCCGTGATTTTGAAAGCGCAGAAACGGTTCAAGCGCATCGCCGCCGAGATAGGGATTCACCGTCACCGCATCGGCCTGATAGCGTTCAAACGCTTCGATGGCATACATGCGCGCACTGGAGCCAATATCACCGCGCTTCGCATCCAGAATCACCGGCATGGCGGGATATTCAGACTTGATATAGCGAATGGTTTTTTTTAACTGAAGTTCCGCACCGACTGCCGAGTAATAAGCCGCCTGAGGCTTGTAGGCGCAGGCCCATTGCGCGGTGGCATCAATGATTTCCCGGTTAAATCGATACAGCGGGTGCTTAGCGTTTTTAATGGATTTCGGCAGTCGGTCCAAGTCAGGATCAAGGCCAACGCAAAGCAGCGAATTTTGCTGCTTCCAGCTATCGGTTAATTTTTCGTAAAAGCCAGACATGCGCCTACCGGAAAATAATCGTCCCAAAAAAAAATTATCTATGGCTGGTTATCATTCATTTAATTTGTCGCTAGTCTAACCGATGAACCATGACCTGCGGTTATTTTTCCTGTAGTTTTGGCAGCAAAATTTCCTGTCCGGTTTTCAAGCTTGAGAGTTTTAAAACCGGATTGAGTCGATATAGCAGCCACACCGGAAATTCAGACTGCCTGGACAGCAACCAGATCGAGTCTCCGGATTGAACCGTATATCGATCGATTCCAGCGAGTGAATAATGCTCTTTTAATGCTTCACTCAGCACCTGATGATATTCGATGCGCTTGCGTTCAAAGGCGGTCACTTGATCTCCCGAAGTTACCGGCAGTTTCAGCACTCTGCCTAGGTGTAGCGTATGGCCGTATGATAGTTGGTTTAATTTTCTAATCGCCTTGGTCGAGCCCAGACCCAACCAGTCAGAATAGTGTCCCAGGGTTTCGTCGGCTTCAACCCGAATTCGGTAAACCGGATTCCCCGATGACCCGGTAATTGAAATACTGAGATCCGGCAACGTATCCAGTAAATTTGATAATGCGGGATACTTTACCGTCTGACTGGTGGTCACGTCATCAACTTGGCCGCCAGCTTGCCCTGTGGCCTTGGCGATTTCGAGGTCAACTTGCGCTAACTGTTGTGCGGTTTGCGTGGTGTCAGGCACCTCTAAGCCTGGGATTTTCAGTTTTTGGCCGGGGAAAATAACCGCTTTTTTATTCAAATTATTTAAGCGCCTGAGCGCGGCGCAATTCACCGAGAGGCGTGCGGCGATGAAACAGGCATAGTCGCCCTTGCGCACGATATACATGTTGTTTTCGTCCAGGCCCGCTATCTGACCGGATTGGGACATGGATCCCGGTATGGTCAGTTTTTGGCCGACATAAATGGTGGCTTTTCGACCTAGCTGATTCGCGCCAATCAATACACGGCAGCCGACATTAAATCGCCTGGCGATCTTGCACGCGGTATCTCCGCGTTTGACGCGATAAGTTTCATCGAATCGCAGTGGGATCGATTTGATAACCACCAACGTATCACTGCCTGTGCGCCCGGCCTGGGCGACTACAATTAACTTTCCAGGAATCGACAGTTTCTGCCCGATAAGAATAATCGCCCTTTTGCCAAGCCGATTAAGGTTGATTAACGCTCGGCAATTCACTTGCAACGCCCTGGCAATGCCGCAAGCGGTGTCGCCCTTGCGCACGATGTAATTGCCTGAGCCCGGCGCAACTGTTTCAGGCGCCATGGATTCCAGCCTTGCAATCGCGGTTTTATATTGGCTGCCATGACCAGGCAATTTTAATTGGTAGCCTGCTGGAATCATGCGCCAGCCATTCCATACAAATCGGGTTAGTCCCAAATTCAGCGGTTTTAACTGGGCTTCCGTTACTTTCAAAATTGATTTTATTCGCGCCAAAGAGGTTGGATGTTTTAGCACCAGGGTTTGATAATGAATTTGTTGGTCAAGATCAATGCCGCCAAAATATTTTTGCGCGTTTAAGGTAACATGCCGCGCCGCCAGAAAACTGGCGTAAAAGTTTTTTACCGCGACTTGAAATTTCGGCGATTTATAATTTTTCAGCACACTTAAATAGTCTGGTTTTATACGCGTGATCGCCCGGCGCATACCGCTTAAACCGTAGTTATAAGAGGTAATGACGAATGGATTTATTTCGTGGTGGGTGATATTGGGATCAATGGATTTTGCCAGTTTGGTTAATGAGTTTCTGGATTTAACCAGATATCTGGCGGCCGCATGGGTGGACGCTTCCGGATCCAATCTTTCATCAATAGTCGCATTTAACTCCAGTCCCAGCGTTCGCGCCGTTCTCGGCATGATTTGCCACATGCCGGCCGCCCCGGCCTTGGAATACGCGGCCGGGTTATAGGAGGATTCCACAAAAGGCAAATAACGTATTTCCAACGGCAGTTGGTATTGCTTCAATACGGTGTCAACCAGATATCGGTAGCGATTAAACCGTTGCAAGCCCTCTAAAAAACTATCCTTGACGCCGCTTTGGCAGCGAATGTTTTCTGATGCAAATCGAATTTTTCTCGCTATCTTCTTGGCTGTCGTCTTGGACTTTGGAGTTTGGAATAAGTGCGCGAGATGAATTTGCTCGCTGGATTTTAGCTCGGCCGCCGATTCAATTTTCGCGGCGACATTGTACAAGGCGGTCTTCAGTCTCTTCCGCTCTTTGCTTAATTTTCTGGACACCCGGTCGCTGCAACCTGCACCGGTGTCAACCACCGAATACACCCGCTCTGAAATATTCGGGTCGTGAAAGATCGCGACCTCCTTGCCCCAACTCTTGAAAACCTGTATCCAAAAATCGACTCTGCGGTGCAATTCTTTCGGGCATGGAAAGTTATCGCTACATTGCAATGGATGCTGGGGAAGCAAATGATGTGCATGGGCTGCCTGCCCAAGCATAGACGTGGGCCCAAGCATAGACATGAACATGGGCATGGCCGCCACGGCGGCATAACCGCCAATTGTGATTAAAACTAATCGAAAAAATTTCACAACTTGTCTTGGAAAAGACGACTTGAACGGGAAGCGGCTATTGTATTTGTCAAAATAGTTCTGTTTCATTTTTGATTCTTTGCAGCGCGATCTTTGTGTAATCAGGATCTATCTCAAAGCCGATAAATCTGCGGTTGTCCTGCATGGCGGCTACCGCCGTGGTTCCGCTACCCATAAATGGATCCAAAACCGTCTGTCCGGAAATGGTGAACAGTCTAATCAGTTGTCGCATAACCACCACCGGCTTTATCGTCATGTGTCCGAATTCGGCGCCCTTTTTGGGCTTGGGGGCTTCCAGTATGGTGCCGGGAAAACCCTTGCCCATTATCGACTGATCGGGCGACATCAGTCCAGTTTTATGCGTAAGCCAGTTATTAATAAATGTGCCTTCCTTGGGCTTTTGCGCGAGGATAATTGGCTCGAACTGCGGTTTTAACTGTGGTGTTTTCTTGCCGGAAATTTGCTTTATTATTGCGTTTTTCTCCGTTGCGCTGAGCTTCATTTTGCGAACAAAATGCGCTTGTGAAAATGCCTTTGCCTGCCCTTCGTATTTCCACGCCAGCATATCCCTGATTTCAAAACCAGCCTCATCAAAAGCGGTACCAACGGCATACGACAATCTTGCTTGGCAAAAAACGCATGCAAAACCGCCGGGCTTGAGCACGCGATAAAGTTCGGCAGCGGTCTTGAGCATAAATTCCCGAAGTCTCTTTGCCTGGTTTTTGTCAAACTTCATGCCCGCGGGCAGTCCGCCAATGACCCCGGGCTTGACCCGCTGGTTTAGTTTGGCTTTATTCCAGTCATCCCCCATTCCGTCTAAAAAATAGGGCGGGTCGGTGGCGACAAAATGAACCGAATCGGCGCGCAGACCGCCAAGCCCTTTGATGCAGTCAGCGTTGATTAAAGTGTATTCATTGCCGTCAAACCGTTCGGCGGCATGGATGATTTTATGGCGGTCAAAACCAGGCGCAATACGTTGACCGGCGGGACTTGTGCAAGTGGATTTATGCGTGCGCTGTGACATATTTCTTGACTCGATTTTTGCCGGCAATGTGGCGGCGCATTGGATGCACTAATGGGCTCAGTGTGCCGATTTGGGCAAGCCGAAGCGCCGGTGGAATTCGGTTTTCCGGCCTATAAGTAAAACGTATTCAGCATAGCCACGACAATGAAGATAAACATGATGGTCATGATGCTGCCGGCCTTGAGGAAATCAGCGACCTGATAACCCCCGGGGCCCATGATCAAGGCATTCACCTGATGGGTAGGAATAAGGAACGAATTGGATGTGGCCAGCGCAACGGTCAGCGCAAACACGGCCGGATTGGTGCCGGCCCCGATTGCGATATTGATGGCCAACGGAACCAACAGCACGGTGGCCCCGACATTGGATATGATTAGCGTAAATAATGAGGCCAGGATGGCGATGGCGGTTTGCAACATCCAGATTGGCACGCCATCGAGATAGAACAAAATTTGTTGCGCAATCCAGGCGGCGGTGCCGCTGTTTTCCACCGCAATGCCAAGCGGAATCAAACTGGCGAGCAGAAACACGCTCTGCCAACCGATGGCCCGATAGGCTTCTTCAATCTTGATCACTCCGCTCAGAATCATACCCACCGCCCCGCTCATCAACGCAACGGATAAACGCACATCGGTGAAGATGATCAGGAATAGCGTAAGCGCAAAAAACCCGGTCGCGAACTTAAGTTTTTGCGGTCGTTCATCTTCTCTTGGAAAGTCGGTCACCACAACAAAGTCATGTCTGGCATCCGCGATTGAACTCAGATTACTCCAGTTAATATGCAAGACCAAGGTGTCCCCGGATTGCAGCACGAGCTCAGGAATACCGCTATCAATAACGTCATCGGCGCGAAAAACAGAAAGCACCGTGGCGTCATAGCGCTTCCTTAATGCAACTTCCCGCAACGATTTGCCGATCAGCGATGAGTCCGGCGGGATGACCACTTCCGCAATTCCGGCGCTGCTTGAACTGAGTACATCAGCGAATACATCCATTTCGTTTTTCACATGTAGCGCGTATTCCCTGGCAAATTCATACACCGCGTCGCGGCGGCCCATAATCGCCATTTCGCTGCCAGCCCAAAAATCGGTATCGCCGCGCGGCGCGACCACCAACTCATGGCCATTTCTGATTGCAACAATCCATCCGGCGCGGCCGGCTGCGTCTATTTCCGAAAGCGTGCGCGATATTAATGGGCTTTCCTTGGTCACGACGCATTCATAGACCTCGCCCTCAATGCCATAGACTTCCCGAAAATATTTCAGCATGTTGCCGGATTCGCCCGGCTTATCCTTGATTACCGGCAATACAAAACGTCCAAGAAACACGAAATAACAAATTCCGCAAAAAAGCAATGTCAGTCCGATGGGCGTGACCGAAAACATGCTGAATTGCTCCACGACCACTGAGCGGTCCGGCATCGCCTGATTGGAGTTTTCAATCAGGTCATTGAGCAAAATCAATGGACTGGAACCCACCATGGTTATCGTGCCGCCCAAAATCGCGCAAAACCCCATAGGCATGAGCAGCCTGGAAATCGCCAGGTTTCCTCGACGCGCAATCCGATTGACCACCGGCAAAAATAATGCCGCGGCGCCAATATTTTGCAGAAAGCTGGAAATCAATCCCACCACGCTGGACAGAATCATGATCACCCGGCCTTCCGTATTGCCGCCGATTTTAAGAATTTTGTTGGCCAGTTTGCCCATCACGCCGGTACGATCCAGGCCGGCGCCGATAATCATTACCGCAATGATGGAAATAACCGCGTTGCTGGAAAATCCGCTGAACAATTGGCTCGAAGAAACCATGCCATCGTAGCCGGGAATGAGCGCAGTCAATCCAATTAACACCATCACTGAAACCGCCGCGACATCAATTCTAACAACTTCAAAAGCAAACAAGCAAATGACCAAAAGCAGAATCGCCATAACGGCGCCCATTTCGGCGGTAAGTTGCAGGCTTTCAGTCAAACTATGTATTCCAATTGTTATCGCTTGATTATTATGCAGCCGAGTCTCGATTTATCCCGTGAAATTTATCCCGTGAAATTGGTCTTTGGAGCAGACCGCCACCGACACCCCATTCCTGACCCATTCTATCACTATCCGAATAGATTGTCAGATTTTGCCGCAAAAACAAAAACGAGACATAAAATGGGAAACAAAAAACGTTGCCGCTTAAATTTATCCGCCACAAAAAATATCAGTCGATATTGCCCTAATTAAATTCAGGTTTTAAATTCAGGCTTTATCAAAATATTCCACCCACTCGTAATACAATACCGCGATGCATGGCACCACCGAAAAATCTGTTGAAAAACCTGTTTCAGGCAATGATTGGCTAAAAAATTTTCCGCAGAAACTATTGCTTGCTTTGCTGCGGGCGTTCAGTTACCTGCCCTTGCCGGTCATTTATTTTATCGGCACGGGCTTGGGTGAAATTGTATATTGGCTGCACGGCTCCCGCAGGCATGTTACCCAAACCAATCTCACCGCCTGCTTTCCGGACTACTCGCCCGGCAAAATTCAACGACTTGCCAGACATCATTTTCACGCCATGACCATCGGCGTGATGGCCATGGCCATCGCCTGGTGGTGTTCCGCGGCAAGATGCGAGCGCCTTTCCATTTCGAAAAACAAGCAAGTCCTGGACAACCTGATGGACGCCAAACAAAATATCATTATTCTTGCGCCGCATTTTGTCACGCTTGAGTTTCTCGGCTGTTACTTTTTCAGCCAGATGAAAATGACCAGCATGTATCGGAAGCACAAGAATCCATACCTCGATCAATTTATATTTCAAAGACGAACGCGGTTTGGCAGCCGCATGTATCACTATAAGGACGCCTCGCGCAGCCTGATCAAATCGATCCGCAAGGGCGTGCCTTTTTATTATTTGCCGGATCAGGATCCCGGAAAAAACCGTGGCGTGTTTGCGCCCTTTTACAATATACAAACCGCGACCTATCCCGCGCTCAATAAAATATCCCGGTTGGGCAACGCCAAGGTGGTGCCGTGCATGGCGCGGCTAAGAAAATTCGGGCGCGGCATTGAAATCATATTCGAACCGCCCCTGGAAAATTATCCGTCCGGAGATGGCGTGAAAGACACGACCACGATGAACCGCGCCATCGAAAAATTAATCGCCCACGCGCCCGAACAATATTTTTGGTCGCATAAACGTTTTAAGACGCGCCCGCCCGGAGAAGATCCTTTTTACTAATTTTTGATTACCGATATGCCAAAGCCTGTCACCGAATCCGTCCAACTGCGCGACAACCAGTTTTTGCATCCTTGGGAAGACATGAAAAAAATCGGCAACAACAAGCGCACGGTAATCACCCATGCTGACGGTATTTATATCGAGGATTCGGATGGCAACAAGTTATTGGACGGGCCGGCCGGCATGTGGTGCGTCAACATCGGTCACCGCCGCCAGGAAATGGCCGATGCCATCGCCGATCAAATAATGCAGTTAACTTATGCCAGCCCGTGGAGTTTAACCAACACGCCGGCTGTGAAACTCGCTGACAAACTTGCTCAACTGTCGCCGGGTGATTTAAACCACGTTTTTTACACCACCGGCGGATCCACTGCGGTTGATTCCGCGCTCAGGTTTGTCATGTTCCGCAACAACGTTCTTGAACAACCGCAAAAGAAACACATCATTTCCAGAACCAATGCTTACCACGGCAGCACCTATCTTTCAGCATCGGCATCCGGCAAGTCCCGCGACAAGAATTATCTCGACTTCATGGACGACGCATTTCATCATATCGCCGATCCAAATTTGATGGACCAGCCCGCGGCCATGAGCGAGCAGGAATATTGCGAGTTGCGTGCCGGCGAACTTGAAAATAAAATTTTGGAAATAGGCGCCGACAAAGTGGCCGCGTTTATCGCCGAACCAATCATGGCTTCGGGCGGCGTGATCATGGCGCCTCAGGGATACCACGCAGCTTGTTTGCGAATTTGTCGAGCCCACGATGTGGTTTATATCTCGGACGAAGTCGTCACCGCGTTTGGTCGATTGGGACATTTTTTCGCCTCGCAAGCGGTTTTCGATATCGTCCCGGATATCATCACTTGCGCCAAAGGCATCACCTCGGGCTATGTGCCGTTGGGCGCATTTCTGGTGTCTGACCGGTTATTGCAATCCATTGATGCGCAACATCCCAGCATCGTCTTTTCCAATGGCTTCACCTATTCCGGCCATCCGGTGGCTTGTGCCGCCGCGCTTAAAAACATAGAAATCATGGAGCGGGAAAACATCATGCAACATGTGCGCAAGGTCGCGCCGTATTTTCAGGCTCAGTTGGCAACGCTGAATGAACTTCCTGTCGTCACCGATGTTCGGGGAATCGGATTGATGGCTTGCGTTCAATGCGACCTCAATAAAGACGGCGACAATACGCTGGCGATGGACTATGCCATTGGAGACCGAATTGATCGGCATTGCCAGCAGCTCGGACTACTGGTTAGGCCGATTATAAATATGTGTGTTATGTCGCCGCCGCTAATCATCAATGAAACGCAAATAGATGAATTAGTCGAAAAATTAAAAAGGGGAATCGAGTTGGCTGTCATTGATGCCGAGTCCGACGGTTTGTGACTGGATTCGCGGCAGGAAGAACACCACTTGTTTTAACAATAAATCAGGGCCGCAAACTCATAGCACTGCGCGCTGACCGGAAAGATACGCGCCATGCGCGGCATTCAATGCGTCCGCCGAAGTCTTCGCCAGAAAAATACAAATGCTCATCGTTACGCACCCCGGCGGCGATCACGATTCGGTGCGCGCAAATCTTTTCTTTTCGTCTGCCGACGACGACAAGAAACGCGACTGCCGCAACCGCCGCGGCCAGCATAAATCCGTGCGGCGGAAAGATTTGCAACGCCGCGCCCGAGGCCGCCGGACCAATAACGCCGCCAATGGTGTAGGCAACGGCGATAGCCGACAATGCCGCGACAAGACGAGCACCGCCGGTTTTTTCGCCAGTCTCCATCACCGCCAATGTATTCATTCCCCCGGCCGCCCCGCCCCACAAAAATAAAACGACCCATGGCAAAACGCCGGTGCCCGCTTGCAAATTGTCGCCGTCGATGCGAGTGTGAAAACGGCGGCGCCGACGAGGGTGACAATGGCGGCGACAATTTGCGCGCGAACGCAACTGATTTTGTCGGCAAGCCAGCCGAGGGGAAATTGCAAAAGCGTGTTGCCGGCGCCGAAAGTGGTGACCAGCAAAGCGGCAGCGGCGGCACTCATCCCAAGTCCGGCGGCCGACGCCGGCAACAGAGAAATCGCCGAGGTCTCAATAAATCCGCAGACAAACGCCCCCGCCAATGCCGTCGGCAAAATCGTGAATAATACAAAAAATCCGTCGCCGTCACTGGATTTTTTCGTGGTCGCCGGACGAGCATCCCACTGCAACGCCGCCGAGAGGGGAACCAGTGCCAGCGCGAGCACTCCCGCGCACATCGCAAACGGCGCGGCGCCGTCGATGCCGGTGGCCACCAGCATCCCGGGGCCAACCGCGATTCCGAGTCCCATCAACGTCTCGTGTGCGCCAATCGCGCGTCCACGCCAGCGCTCGCCGGCGATTTGTAAAATCCACAGATCACAAACGATCCAGCGCAAAATAAGCCCGAAACCGGCGGCGAAATTGAACGCCAATAAAATTCAGAAATCACTCGCCGCCGCCATCCCGGCGACCGAGACGATGCTCGCTACAATCGCAAGCGCGCCAGCGCGAACCAGTCCAAGACTGGTGATTAGGCGCGGAACAAAACGTGATACCGCCAAAATCATCAACCACGGGGCGGCGGCGAAAACGCCAATCTGCGCCGCGGGGATTCCGCGATTTTGTAAAATCAGCGCGAGCAACGGCGGCAGAATCCCCAATTGCGCGATTTGCGCGAGCGTTGACAGCGTGCAGACGAACGCGAGTCCGTGCCAACGGACACGACCCGACGAGAAATTGTTTATGCGCTGCATTTGTTTGCTATACACGCATGAAAATAAGAAAAAACCTCATCTAAAGTTCACCGGAACCTTCTATGATACGCTAATCGCGTTGCTATGACTCAGTCCGAAAAATTGTTGCGGGATTGGCTGGCCAATTGTCTGGGCTGCGTCGCCGGTCGGCGAGAATTTCAACTCGATCGGTACATGGTGAAAGCGGTAAAAAACTGTCAAGATGTATTAAGCGCCTACGATGATTTTGTCGTTGCTCTGAAAGAAAAAGCGGCCGTCGCGTGTCTGTTTGTCCTCGACGACTTGCCCGGCATATATTCGTCTGACGGCACCAATGCGATTGTGCAAATCAATCAAATCGCCGAAATGATGGTGGTCTTGTCCGAAGCGCCGACCCGCGATTTGGTTAACGGTGGCAATTTGTTTGAAAAAAAAATTCTAGTTCGTGGCAACGCTTTGCGGTGCGAACGATTAACAATTACATTCAAATTACTAATTCCCAGCGGTGTCCGACTTTTCTTACCGACGACCATCGTCACTGGTACGCCAACCACCAAGCCCCCGCTTTTGCCGAGACCTGCAAAAATCTTTATCGGCATGATATGCCAATCATTTAGGTTCAAGATACTTTAAGGTATAGTGAAATGGTCATACCTAATTGTTCTATAAATGAAAAACAAGCATGTCATTCTCGCCGGCAGGCGGGAATCCAGAGTGGCGTAGCCGCCGAGACGCGTGCATACATTAGCGGTAAGCAACAAGCATCATCGCCTTGCCGTCATTCTCGCATCAAACGGCGCGGCTTCGCCGAAAATGAGTCCGGCTACGCCGGACGGCATATTCAACTGGATTGCCCGGCCAATAATAATATGGGCCGGGCAATGACAAATGATAGGCAATGGTGAATTGAGAAGACAAAAGCGCGTTGAGACGCCAAAGCACACGAGAGAAAATGTCCAGCTACGCCAGAGCACGTTTTAGTGTCACGCTTTGCGTGACAATTATTTACCATTGTCCTCTCAAAAGGAGTATTGCCTTCCGATTCACCATTGTCCCCCCAGCCCGTCATTCTCGCCGCAGGCGGGAATCCAGTTAAAATATGTCGTCCGGCGTAGCCGGACCCCTTTGAAAGAGTGTGAGTCTCGCTTCAATATGCGCCACGAAAATGGGTGTCAATATCTGCTAAAATCTATCCGAAATCGACCGCTTAAAGTATCTTGAACCATCATTTATCTTCGGCATCTGATTCAATCGTGGATGAACTATTACAAAAAGGGTGTCCTACCTAATCTGGACAAGATTACCGAACCGGGAACTTTTGATCAATGCCCCCGACAATGAGTGAAGACCAGCCACATCACTGCCATCGGCGACTTGTCGCAGAATATCTTCAGCGTACATGGGGGAACAGGGTTAGCGTGACGCATTTGGTTTAATAGCCTAGTGAAATGCCAGCAAGGTTGCGCGGGTATTTTTTCTATCTGTTTATTTTCTATATTGAGCATTTGTTCAATCGATTATAATCGCTCAATTATTGTTTCAATGAGAGTTCAAAATGCCGTCCGGCGACAATGCAAAACCAGTCCAAACCCGAATAAATTCGGAAACCAGCGACTGTTTGGCGCCGTGGGCTTATTACGATGACGAGTTATTGGAATTGGAAAAGGATCACCTGTTCAAGAAAAACTGGCTGCTGGTCGGGCATATCAATGACATGCCAAATCCGCGCGACTATCTGACCCTGGATGCGGTCGGCGAACGCGCGTTGGTGGTCAGGGGAAACGATAACCAAATTCGGGCGTTTCACAATGTCTGCCGGCACCGTGGCGCAAAACTGCTGGACTCGCCTTGCGGACAATGCGCGCCCGCGCTGACCTGCCCGTTCCACGGCTGGACCTACCAACTTGACGGCAAGTTGATCGGCGTTCCCGCGGAAAATACATTTCGTAATCTGGACAAATCGAGAAACGGCTTAGTGCCGTTGGATCTCGAAGTATGGATGGGATTCATTTTCATTCGTTTTCAAGGCGGAAAACAGTCCCTGGCTGAAATGCTGCGGCCCATGCAAGATGAAATCGCGGCGTATAAAATCGCGCAAATGCAGCCGCTTGAAAACACCCGGTATGACGATATTCGACCCTACAACTGGAAGGTGTTTCACGATATTGACAACGAAGGCTATCATGTCCCGATCGGGCATCCGGCTCTGCAGCAACTTTATGGCAAGGATTATTCCGACCATTTGGTGGGCGGCGTGCCACTCTCATATGGCGTGATCAATGCCGAGCCGGCGAAGTTATGGAGCGTGCGGCATTATCAAAAATTGCTGCCGCGGTTCGCGCATCTGCCGAAGAAAAATCAAGACTGCTGGTTGTATGGCGGAATTTTTCCGAGCATGGTTCTGGGCTTATATCCCGACAGCATCGAGTTTTACATGACCATCCCGGTCGCGATCGATAAAACCCGCGTGCGCGGCGGATGCTACGCGCTGCTCGACTCGCGCCGCGAAGCCCGCGCCGTTCGATATCTGAACCGGCGCATCAATAACGCAACCAGCGCGGAAGATGACAACTTCGTGAGATGGCTTCAGGACGGTATGCAATCCAGCGTTTTCCCGCAACCGAATCTGTCTTCCATTGAACAAGGGGTTCGTGAGTTTCATCACCGGTTGCAGGCTACATTGCCGGTCGCCCGATTGAAGCATCATCCCGGAACCGGAAAAGTGGCGCAAGCCAATCTCAGATTGTCGTAGTTGCCGGGCTAATCGCTCGGCTTATTTATTGGCCGCGGTTGCCAACTGCATATCCCTTTCCTTTTGCTTCTGCTGGCGGAACAGGATCCAGCCGGCGATGATCACGCCTATCGCGACGGTGAATATAATGATGGTTGCCAACGCGTTAATGTCCGGCTTCAGGCCGGTTTTTATTCTGGAATAAATCAGGATCGGCAGTGTATTCGCTCCCGGGCCGGTGACGAAACTAGCGATAACCAAGTCATCAAGGGATAAGGTGAATGAGAGCAACCATCCCGCCAACATGCCGGGCGCCAGTAACGGAAATGTAATATCGACTAAAACCCGCAATGGTTTGGCGCCTAAATCCTGAGCCGCTTCTTCCAGCGTCTGCCCCATTCCGGCTAACCGGGATTGAATAATGACGGCCACATAAGCCATGGAAAACGTGATGTGCGCAATGGCAATAGTGGAAAACCCGCGCTTATCCGGCCATCCGAAAAGCTCTTTCAGCGTTATAAACAACATCAACAACGACAAACCGGTAATCACTTCCGGCATCACCAGTGGTGCGGCAATCATTCCACCAAACAATGTTCTGCCACGAAATTTACCAAATCGCACTAACGCTAATGCGGCCAGAGTTCCGAGCAGGGTTGCAAAGGTGGCATTGACTACGGCAATTTTCAGGCTCAACGACAGTGCCGCCCATATTTTTTCGCTTTCAAACAAAGAGACGTACCAGCGTGTTGAAAAACCACCCCAAACCGGAACAATTTTGGAATAGTTGAAGGAATACGTAATCAACACCACCAGCGGGATATACAAAAATGCCATGCCAAAGCACAACACCGAAAACAGGAACCTGGAACGTTTTTTCTCCATGCCTAACCTTGCTCCGACTCTTTGCTCTGGACGCGCTGGTACAGCATCATCGGCACCACCAGCAAAATCACCAATGCAATCGCCACCGCCGAGGCCACCGGCCAGTCATGGTTGGAGTGGAATTCGCCATACAGCACCCGGCCAATCATCAATACATTACCGCCGCCCAGCAAATCGGGAATCACAAACTCCCCGGTTGCCGGTATGAATACCAACAACGATCCGGCAATTATCCCGGGCATAGTCAACGGCAAGGTTACGGTCAAAAATGTTTTAAACGGCCGTGCGCCCAAATCCGCGGCCGCTTCGTGCAAGGTCATATCCAGTTTTTCCATGTTGGCGTACAACGGCAAAATCATGAATGGCACATAGGTATAGACGATGCCGACATAGACCGCGAAATGAGAATACAGCAACCGTACCGGGCTCTCAATAAATCCGAGCCAAATGAGCAGATCGTTGATCAGCCCTTGGTCGGCCAGCAATCCCATCCAGGCATAGACGCGCAATAAAAATGAGGTCCAGAACGGCAAGATGACCAACATCAATAAAACATGCTTTGCGGTATGCGACGAGGTTACGATGGCATACGCGATGGGGTAGCCAATCAATAAGCACGCTACCGTGGATATGAAAGCAATTTTGACCGAACTTAAATAGGTGTTGAGATACAGCTCGTCTTCCCAAAGATAAGCGTAATTATCAAAAATCACGCGGATGTTCATGGCGCCGTCGCTGGCCCATTCAAACAACGGCGAAAACGGTGGGCTGGCGATTAGCGACTCCGCCAGGCTAATTTTCAGGATGATAAAAAATGGGGCTAAAAAGAACAGCAGCAGCCAAAAATACGGAATGAAGACAACCGCTGTTTTCCAGCGCGACTGCAACAGCTCGAAAATTTTTGGGATATGCGTACGGCCAATGGGGTGCGCCCTGAATTTTCCAATAATGTCGGTCGCCGATCGCATGGTCGCTTTAATGTTATCTGGCTATGTTATTTAGTCAGCACCACCGGGCTGGTGGCATCCCATCCCAGGTATACTTCATCTTCCCAATCGACTGCATGGCGTCCATCTTTCGGTCGCACCTGATTCGGAACGGTAACCGCAATGATCTTGCTACTGGGGAGTTTAATTCGATAGGTTGAAATATTTCCCAAATAGCCTATATCTTGAACCACTCCTTTTAGATTATTTGCGCTTGAATTATTTGCACTTGAGTGTTCAGGCGGCGTTTTGGACAGCCAGATTTTTTCTGGCCGCACCGCGACCCAAACCTTGCTGCCCTCCGTGATGGATAATCCGTGATCGATAAAAAACTCGGCATCATGGTCATCTGAGCGCACTCGAACATGGTCGGCGCCGTTTTCAGTAATTCGCCCTTCAAACATATTTGCCGTGCCAATGAAATCCGCGACCATTCGGGATGAGGGGTATTCGTAAATTTCTGTTGGCGTGCCGATTTGCACAAATTTCCCGGCATCCATGACCGCAATGCGGGTGGACAATGTCATTGCCTCTTCCTGATCATGGGTGACCACAATAAAAGTTACCCCGAGTTTTTCCTGGATGTTCATTAACTCAAACTGGGTTTGCTCTCTGAGTCGTTTATCCAGCGCCGCCAGCGGCTCATCCAGCAATAATACTTTGGGTCGCTTGACCAAGGCCCTTGCCAACGCCACTCGCTGACACTGCCCGCCGGACAATTGATGGGGTTTGCGCTTGCTGAATTCGGCAAGTTCCACCATTGCCAGCATGTCGGCGACACGCGACCTGATTTCTTCCTTGTCCACGCCATCGCACTTCAATCCATAACCGACATTATTCTCCACATCCATATGCGGAAATAACGCATAGGATTGAAACATCATGTTGACCGGACGATTGTAGGGCGGCACCTCGCTCATTTCCATGCCGTCAATATAGATGGTGCCCGAACTTGGCGTTTCAAAGCCCGCCAACATTCGCAAAAGCGTGGACTTGCCACAGCCGGAACCGCCCAAAAGGCAGAACAATTCCCCGCGATAGATATCCAGGTCAACGCTGCTTACCGCCGCGAAATCCCCAAAATTCTTGGTAACATTCTGGATACGAATAAACGGTTTTGCCTCAGGGTCTAACCATGGCTCGCACTGAAAATCAACCGAATCAGGCATGACTCACCTCATTGAAAATTCATGGCAGCAAACTTCGGCGCGTCGCATAAACAGCGATGGCACGATAACCACATGACGCGCCGAATTTTTCTAATTACCCGCCTTGAAATTGGTCCAGGTTCGGGTCAACAAACGTTCGATTTTTGGTGGCAATACCGCAGAGGTGTACATTAACGCCACGGCTTCCGGCGGCGGGAAAGCGGCCGGGCTGCTGGTCACCTCAGCATCAATTAAATCCACCGCGTCTTTATTTGCGGTCGCATACCACAAATAATTGGTATCCGCCGCACCAACCTCAGGGCGCATCATGTAGTTCAAGAACAGGTGTGCATTTTCCACATTCTCGGCGTCGGCGGGAATCACCCAGCCATCCACCCAAAAAGTAGCCGCATTCTTGCCAGGCGGAATGAAAAAATTCAGTTCTATGCCAGTATCCAGTTCTGCCGCCTGTGACATCGCCAACAAGCCATCCGGACCCCAACTGGTTACCACGCAAAACTCCTTTTGGATCAATCGTTGATACGCATAATTATCGAAAGTCTTGATATAAGGGCGGATTTTTAACAACATTTCCTCGACCGCCGCATAGTCGGCCTTGTTGGTTGAACTTGGGTCAAACCCCAGGTAAGACAATGCCATTGGCACCATATCGGATGGCGCGTCCAGGAAGGCCACGCCGCAGGCATCAATTTTAGAAATATGCTCTGGATCGAAAATCAAGTCCAGCGAGCCAATCGGCGCATCGGGATAGGTTTCCTTGACCAACGCTTCGTTATAGGTAACGCCATGCGTCCCCCACATATACGGCACCACATATTGATTGCCCGGATCCCAGTTTTCGCCTAACTGCGCCATAACCTCGGGGCGCATGTGCTTGAAGTTATCCAGTTTGGACTTGTCAACTGGTTGCAGGATACCGGCCGGAATCAATCTCGCAATTGCGCTGCCCGCATGACTGACCACATCGTAACCGGAGCTCCCAGCCAGAAGTTTGGAATCAATCGCTTCCTGGGATTCGTAAACATCATAAATCACTTTGATATCATATTCCGCTTCAAAGTTTGAAATGGTGTCCTCGGCGATGTATTCGTCCCAGTTGGTCACGTTTAATACCCCGGCAGCCGATGCTGAACCGGTGCCAACTAGCAGGACTAAAGATGCCACGCTGACCGCGCCGCCTTTCAATAATTTAGATAGTTTTATCATTTTTGCCTCCACAGCGATAAATTAAAGAATAACGGACACAGTATAACGTAACTTTTGCGAAATTCCATACACTTCGATAATGATGGCGATAATTGCAAGCGCGCTGAAATTTCCTTGGTGATGATGGATAAATTAACGTTTCTGCTTGAAGAATTGTTGGATCAATTCCTGGCACTGCCGTTGCATTATTCCAGCGGTGATTGAACAGCGGTGATTCAAGAACCTGGACTGCAGCAAATTGAGTTGGCTGCCGGCGGCGCCAAATTTCAGGTCGTGGGTCGCAAAAATCAGACGCTCGATGCGCGCATGCAAAATAGCACCGGCGCACATAATGCACGGCTCCATTGTGACATACAAACTGCATTTATCGAGGCGATAGTTTTCGATGTTTTTACCGGCAGCGCGCAACGCCTCTATTTCCGCGTGACCGCTGGCGTCATGATTTCCTATTGAGCAGTTAAATCCCTCGCCAATGATTTTTTCATTTTGCACGACCACGGCGCCAACCGGAATTTCATCGCGATCCTGCGCCATGATTGCCAGCTCCAAAGCCCGCGCCATAAACTGATGGTCTAGTTGACGTCGCGTCATTCCGCCTGGCGTCATTCCCACTCTATCGTGGCCGGCGGCTTGCCTGATATATCATAGACCACTCGACTAATTCCGCGCACTTCATTGATGATGCGGTTGGAAATTACCCCAAGCACATCATATGGAATCTGCTTCCACCTGGCAGTCATAAAATCCACGGTTTCTACTGCACGAAGGGCGATGATGTATTCATAGGCGCGATTATCCCCGACCACGCCCACGGATTTAATCGGCAGGAACACCGCAAAAGCCTGACTTATTTCGTCATATAAATCATGGACATACAACTCTTCAAGAAAAATCGCATCGGCCTGGCGCAAGATTTCCGCATACTCCCGTTTAACTTCGCCAAGAATTCTCACGCCCAATCCGGGGCCTGGAAATGGATGCCGGTAGACCATTTTTTTCGGCAGCCCCAACGCCAGGCCCATGCTTCGCACCTCATCCTTAAACAACTCGCGCAACGGCTCCAATAACTTTAGATTCATATCCGCCGGCAGTCCGCCGACATTATGATGGGATTTTATGACTTTGGCCGTTCCATGCTTATTTCCTGCCGACTCGATCACATCCGGGTAGATTGTTCCCTGCGCCAACCATTTCGCATTTTTTATTTTGCGCGACTCCCGTTCAAATATTTCTATAAAAAGGTTGCCGATGATTTTTCGTTTTTGTTCAGGATCATCAATGCCTTTCAGGCGTTCGAAATAATCATCCGCAGCATTTACGCGAATAACCTTTGCCCCCGGATGTTCGGAAAAAGTTTCCATAACCTGGTCGCCTTCGTGCAAACGCAGCAACCCGGTATCCACAAAAATACAGGTCAACTGAGCGCCGATGGCGCGATGCAACAGCGCCGCCACAACAGCCGAATCGACGCCGCCGGAAAGTCCCAGTATCACGCGCTCACTGCCAACCCGATTTTTAACCCACTGCAATTGGCTTTCAATAATATTCGCCGAAACCCAGTCCGCGCCACAGCCACAAATGTCATGAACAAAGCGCGATAAAATCCTTTTACCGTCCACGGTGTGAGTCACTTCGGGATGAAACTGAACGCCATAGTAATCCCGGTCTTCATCGGCGATGATGGCGTACGGGCAACGGCCGGTGGCGCCGATGACCTTGAATCCAGCCGGCAGTTCGCTCACTCGATCGCCGTGACTCATCCATACCGCCAGCGCCTGACCGGCTGGCCCGCACAATTTGCTATTGGCACAAGTGTTGACCACGGCATGCCCATATTCGGCATGTCCATTTTCAGCATATCCATATTCTTGAGCGGTCGTATTTTCAACCACTCCCCCAAGCTGAGAGACCAATGTTTGCATCCCATAACAAATTCCAAGAATCGGCAGTCGCGTATCAAAAACTATGCCGGGAGCGTTGGTTTCGTGATCCTGATAAGTTGACGCAGGGCTGCCTGAAAGAATAAAACCGTTTGCGGCAAATGCCTTTATTTTGTCGGGGTCAACATCAAATGGAAAAATTTCACAATAAACCCCCAGCTCCCGCACGCAACGCCCAATAAGCTGGGTGTATTGCGCGCCAAAATCCAGTATCAGTATTTTTTGTTGCTGCGGGTCATGGAATGTGTTCATGCGCTAATCAAAACGACAAAATTCATCGGCGCGAAAATTACTGGAAATTGCTAACTGGTTTGATAATTCGGCGCTTCCTTGACGATGGAAACATCATGCACATGGCTTTCCTTCATGCCCGCATTGGTGATGCGAATAAATTGCGTTTTATGGCGCATATCTTCTATCGTGCCACTGCCGGTATAACCCATGCTGGCGCGCAGCCCGCCCATCAACTGATGGATAATATTCACCATCGGGCCCTTATAAGGCACGCGCCCTTCAATCCCTTCCGGCACTAATTTATCCGCGCTATCGACGCTTTCCTGAAAATACCGATCCTTGGAGCCCTTCTGCATGGCGCCGAGGGAGCCCATGCCCCGATAAGATTTGTAAGAGCGTCCTTGAAATATTTCGATTTCACCCGGCGATTCATCGGTACCCGCTAAAATACCCCCGACCATCACCGTATTCGCGCCACAAGCGATGCACTTGGCGATATCGCCGGAAAATCGGATGCCGCCATCCGCAATGAAAGGAACATCCGTTCCCTTTAAGCCTTTAGCAACTTGCTGGAGCGCATGAATCTGCGGCACGCCGACGCCAGCGACAATTCGGGTGGTACAAATCGAACCGGGACCAATGCCCACTTTGACCGCATCAGCACCGGCATTGACCAAGTCCCTGGCCGCTTCCGCTGTGGCGATGTTACCGCCGATCACCTGCATACCGGCGTAAGTTCTTTTAATCATCGCGATCCGATCAAGCACCCCGCGAGAATGACCATGAGCAGTATCCACGACGAGGGCATCGACCCCGGCGTTCGCCAGACACTCCACTCTTTCATCCGCATCTTCGCCAACGCCAACCGCCGCGGCTACCAGCAGCCGCCCTTGATCATCCCTGCAAGCATTGGGGTAATCACTGGATTTTTGAATATCCTTCACGGTCACCAACCCGTTAAGTTCATTGTCGCCGCTCACCACCAAGACTTTCTCGATACGATGTTGATGCAATAAGCGTTGAATTTCGTCCGAAGATGCGCGCTTACCCACCGTCACCAGATGCTCTTCTGTGGTCATCACTTTATCAACCGGCGTATCCATATTCTTTTCAAACCTCAAATCACGATTGGTGACGATACCAATGACCTTTCGGCCATCAACCACGGGAACGCCCGATATTGAATACTTTTGCATCAGCTGAAGCACATCCTTGACCCGAGCGGTTTTTTCCACCGTTACCGGATCGGTGATCACGCCACTCTCGAATTTCTTTACCTGATTGACTTCCTTGGCCTGTAATTGCGGCGTTAAATTTCTATGAATCACACCCACACCGCCTTGCTGTGCCAGACAAATCGCCGCCTTGGCAGCGGTTACGGTGTCCATAGCCGCAGAAACCAAAGGAATATTTATTGTGAGATTGCGGGTAAAGCGGGTTTTTAGATCCGCATCCTGAGGCAGAATTTCAGATTTTGCAGGAACCAACAAAACATCGTCGAAAGTCAGTGCTAAATCAATGGCTTTCATCTACGAATTATACAGCATTAAATATCGGTAGAGAAATAGAATCTTTACCCCCTAAAAACCTGCTCATATTGATCGCAAGCGTTAGCGCGTTTAAGGTGGTCGTCCGCGTACAACAGTTGCTACAACAGCCGCAGGATGGTTTCGGCATCGCTGACCTCGAAATTGGCGCCTTGCTCGACGTTGAGATGAGTGACCACACCGTCGTCAACGATCATGGCGTAGCGTTGCGATCTCACGCCCATGTGCTTCGCGGTCAAGTCCAACTCCAGCCCGACCGCCGCGGTGAACGCGCCACTGCCATCCGCCAGCATCACGATGTCGTCGGCGTTTTTGTCTGCGCCCCACGCGCCCATCACGAACGCATCGTTGACCGACAGGCAGGCAATGGCATCGACCCCTTTCGCCACAATGGCATCGTGATGCACCACAAACCCGGGCAAGTGCGCGGCCGAGCAGGTCGGCGTATACGCGCCCGGCAACGCGAACAACACCACCTTCTTGCCGCCGAAAATTTCATCGGTGGTGGTCTCGGCCGGGCCATCCGCAGTCATGCGCGCCAAGGTCACATTCGGTATTAAGTCACCAACTTTAATCGTCATTTCAAATTCTCGCTTAGTGAATACATTGAACAACAGGAGCAACAATAGCCGCTCTCGCAAAACCCGCCTATTCTACACCCCCGATTGTTTGTTACAACACAGGCGTAGCCGCAATCGTAGCAGAGACGAGAAGGGATTGCGACCCCCTCTTAACTGTCGGAACATCCTGCACTTCGCCATTAATCACAACTGGCAATCACAACTGGCAATCACAACTCGGTTTTTTCCGCGACGATTTGCTCCAGGGTTTGTTGCCAGAGTCGATAGTATGTATCGCTGTCTTCAATGGCGTTATGTTGCTCAAACTCGGCGATGTTGCTCGCCAAAAGCGCGGCCCATTCTTTCCACTCGAATAACCCCGATTGATTGAGCTGCACCGCCATGGCGAATGTTCGTGCCTGCCACGGTGCGGCAAAGACCAGTTCGCCGTCGGCCCGGGGTTGCCCGGGAATGGGTTCAGGGCGCGACATCCACCATCTCCAGATAAGGCTCGAACAGATCGACATACACCGCGGTATTCCCTTCTGCGTCCGCTTCGCCCCAAAGCTCGTGGGCTTCAAAACGAACGTTATAAAGATGTTTCGGTTGTTTTTCGCCGCTTGCCGCGTGCTGGTCCGGGAAAACATGCGCACCGTGATGGAACACAATCACCCCTTCGCGTCCTCGCGTGTAGCGCGGCGCGCGGGTATGGGATTTGGGCGTGCCATTTCGCGCCCTGACGCGCGCGCCGCTGATAAACCGGGGTGCGGCTTCAGCAGGTAAAATGGTCGGTGCGCCTTGGCCCAGAATTTCCGCCACGCGCTCAACCGTAACCGCTTGCAACCGCCCCTTGCCCGTCGCTTTGCCGCTTTGTAGCTCGGCCGTGCTGAGCAAACCGCGTTCGACCAGCAGTCGTTCCAGGCCATCGAGCCAGTGTTCATAATAGGTGCTGGCAAGATAATGCGCCGGCCGCATTTGCTCGCGGGCGAAGCGCGTCTGGTCGAGATTCCACTGGCCCAACATGCCGCAAGCCAGAGTCATGCCGAATACCGTTGCCTCCCATTCATTGGGAAATAGCGCGCTCTGCCCATCACCAATAAACATGTCGTCAATCGCGCCAAACCCGCATCGCCCACCGAGGTCATGTGCCTTCATTTCAGGCGTTCACCGGGTCGGCCAAGGGCGCGTCGAGCACCGCTACGCCAATCATCGAATCGCGGGTGACCAGGCGTGCCAGTTGCTGCGCGCTCAGGTTTTCGCTGCCGCGCGGTCTTCGCGGCAACACCAGATAGCGGATTTCCGCGGTGGAATCCCAAACCCGCACTTCAACGTCGCGCTCAAGAACAATGCCGAATTCGGCCAGCACCGCACGCGGCTCACGCACTGCCCTGGCGCGGTAGCTCGACACCTTGTACCAGATTGGCGGCAGGCCGAGCACCGGCCATGGATAGCAGGAACACAGCGTACACACCACCATGTTGTGCACCTGCTCGGTGTTTTCCACAACCCGCATGTGCTCTCCCTGGCGGCCGGCATAGCCGATTTCCATGATTGCATCGGTGGCATCCGCAAGCAAGCGCTGTTTGTATTTCGCATCAGTCCAGGCTCTGGCAACGACCTGCGCGCCGTTCTTGGGGCCGACCCGGTTTTCATAGGTATCGACCAATTCGTCCATCGCTGCGGCCTCCACCAGCCCTTTTTCGATCAACAAATTTTCCAACGACTTGACCCGCGCCTCGATGTCGCCATCGGGGTCATGGGGATGATTGTGTTCGCTCATGGGGTTCGCCTCTTGTTCAAGGTTTGTTCGCAAGCTCACAAATACCAACTGCTCTCGCTGGGATCGCTTTCGGTGAAAGCCTGGTATTCTTTCAACTTGCAACTGCTGTATGCATTCAGGTACCGCTGGCCGAAATAGTCGGGCAGGATCTTGCCGCGGCGGCATTTCTCGAAGGCGCTTTGCGCATCGAACGGCATCCCCTCGTGCAGTTGCTGGCCAGCATTTCCCGAGGTCGGTTGACCCGCATCAATGTGGTTGCTGAGGCCATGGTGAATACCGACCAGCAATGCCGCCAGAGTCAAATAGGGATTGGCATCAGCACCGGCCACGCGGTGTTCGATACGCTGTGCGCTACCCGGACTTTTGGGGATGCGCATCGCCACCGAGCGGTTCTCGAAACCCCAACTCGGGCTCACCGGCACATAACTGTTGGCGACGAAGCGCCGATAGGAATTGACGTTGGGGGCGAATATCGCCATCGATTCGGCCATGGTTTGCTTAAGCCCGCCGATGGCGTGCCTGAGTTGCGCGCTGGCGCAAGCGCGTGTGCCGTAGCGATCATCATGCCCGCCATCGAATACGTTTTCTCCATCGTCGTTGAGCAAGCTGATATGCAAGTGCAGCCCGCTGCCGGCGCGCGCCGCATAAGGCTTGGCCATGAATGTGGCTTGCAGTTGGTGTTTTCTGGCGACGCACTGCACCGCGCGGCGAAATAGTACGCATTGATCGGCCGCTGCGAGTGGTTGGTCGCTGTGGCGCAGGTTGATCTCGAACTGGCCGGGCGCGTATTCGGCCGAGATTGCGCCGGTGGCAATGCCTTGTTGCGCGCACGCCTCGCTCACCGCGTGCAGGTAGTGACTGAAATCTTCGATGTGGTCGATGCTGTAAACCTGAGTGGCTTCGCTTCGCTGCCCGCTTAACGGCGAGCGCGGCGGCTGAATGCGCTCGCCGTTGTCGTGCGTCGGGTCGAGCAGATAGAACTCCAGTTCAAACGCCACCACCGGGCGCAACCCCATCTCGCCGAAGCGCGCCAACACGCGCGCCAGCACATTGCGCGGCTCAAAGTAATACGGTGCGCCGCCCAAACTCTGCAGGGTCAACATCACTTGCGCGGTGGGATATCTCGCCCACGCAACCGGCGCCAGGGTGCCGTCGATGGGAATGGCGACTTCGTCCGGGTCGCCGTCGGAAAACCCCAGTCCCTCTGGATCATGCGAATCGCCGGTGACTGCCAGCAAAACCGACGAACCGGGCAACATCATGCCGTCGCTGAAAATCTTGTCCGCCAGATCAATCGGGTAACGCTTGCCGCGCATCACGCACGACAAGTCGCACAGCATTGCGTCGACATACTGCGTGTCCGGATGGCGCTTCAAGTATTGCCTAAAGTCTGGATTAGGGAGCGGGTCGGTCACGGCGCTAGCCACTGTGCGCGGCGAGTTTGTATTCGCGGCGGGCGATGAACACGCCGCTACCGACCACGATGCCGGTGCCCAGCAATGTGGTCAGGGACAGCACTTCGCCGTACAGCAAGAAGCCGATGATGATGGCCCAGACCAGCACGAAGTAGTTGAACGGCTGCAGGATGACCGCCGGCGCCAGCGCCAGGGATTTGATCAACAGCAAGTGGCCGATGATGGACGTGGTGCTGATGACCAGCAGCCAGACGGCTTCGGCGGCGGCGAGCGGGCGCCAGTAAAATGGCGCGATGAGCATGGCGCCGGCGAAGCCGACCACGCCCAGGTAGAGCAGCGAGGTCTCGAACGAATCGTAGCGCGAGACCAGGCGCGTCAGCACATTATAGACAGCGAACATCAGCGCCGAGGCGAGCGCGATGAGCGCGGCTGGCTGGAACACTCCGCTGTCGGGGCGCAGGATGATCAGCGTGCCGATGAAGCCGACCATGACCGCGAGCCAGCGACGCCAGCCAACGGATTCGCCCAACAGCGGCACCGACAGCGCGGTGATCAGCAGCGGGAAGCACGCGAACAGGGTATGCATTTCAGCCAGCCCGAGAAACTGAATGGCATAGGCGAACATAATAATTTCACCGGACAACAGTAGCCCGCGGGCAATCTGCAGCCACGGCCGTTGTGAACGAAATGCCGCGGCAATGCCGCCTTTGATGTCGGTGCCGCGGCCGACATAAACCAGCGCGAACAACGCGAAAAAGAAAAACCGCACGGCCACAATCTGCGACGCCGGCAGGGTTTGCACCAGATGCTTGGTCAAGGCATCCTGCCAGGCGAAAAACAACGTGGCGATTACCAGCATGACGATCGCCCTAACGGTCGGGTCCGACCAGTCACGAGCGCCACTCATATCGTTTTTGTCATGATGAAAAAATCGGCTGTTGTTGAATGTGAAGTTGAATGTGAAGTTAAATCCCAAATGGAATACGACGACTAAACAGTCTAATCAATCCGCCCGATACACGCAACGGCATCCACCATCATTCCGTCCCCCGCCTCGTCATTCCTGCGGAAGCAGGAATCCAGTTGATCATCCGTCCCGCGTAGCGGGACACATCACCGACGTGGTGTGGTGTGGCGACGCGGTCACGGTGGTGCGGCTAAAGCCGCGCAGGTCTTACTGGATTCCTGCTTCCGCAGGAATGACGGCGGGGGTGGCGAAGGCGGTGACGGCGTAACACCACCGCCGTTGGCATCGTCACCGTCGTCTCGACCGCGACGACAACCGCGACCGCCGCCGTGGTCGGCCGATTTTTGCTCCTGCAAAATCGGCACTTCCGCCATCCCTGGCGGTCGTGTCCCACTGCGCGGTACGAATGTTTCACTGGATTGCGCGTATCGTCCCTGATACGCGTTCTGGCGAACTCGCTGCGCTCGCGAAAAATCGCTCCTGGCGATTTTTTCCAACTCCTGTTTTCACAGGGGTGACGTTCTTTAGTTGGAATGACGACGGGGGGTGTGAAGGGCGGGAATGACGGCGGCCTAGCGTCCCCGCCCGTCATTATCGGGCTTGACCCGATAATCCAGTGAAAAACCCAGCGGCGGCAGCCGCTGACATTACCTGGCAGCGGGGCCGGCGCTCGCTCAACTGCGGGCCGGTTTTGCTTCTGCCAAACCTCGCCTGCCGCAGCCGGTCATGCTCATCCGTCATTTTCGCATGTGTTCACTCATGCGCTGACAGTATTGTAATGGCGGGAAGAGGTGCCAACGGTTTCTGAACTTACGCCGGCGGTCTTAATGCGGGCGGCGGCATCTATCCGATATTGAACTTTTGTCGATTTTTGAGGTATTTCAAATTGATGTTACACTGCCACTCATATTTAATAAAACTAACAATGTATAGGGTTTATGTCCAGTAACGAGACGCACACCGACACCGATGCGACCGAAACCAGTGAATGGCTTGATGCGCTTTCGTCGGTCATCGAAACACAGGGGCACGAACGCGCGCATTTCTTGATTGAATCGCTTATTGATACGGCGCGTCGGTCTGGCGCCCATATCCCGTATCGAGCCAATACTGCTTATTTAAATACTATCCCGGTTCATCAGGAACAGCCCAGTCCTGGGGATCACGGCCTGGAAAGGCGAATTCGCGCGCTGATTCGCTGGAATGCGATGGCCATGGTGGTCAGAGCGAACCGCATCTCGTCCGAGTTGGGCGGACACATTGCCAGTTTTGCGTCTGCCGCCACTCTTTATGACGTTGGATTTAATCATTTCTGGCGGGCCAGCGTGTCTGGACAAGACGGTGCCGAACATTTGGGCGATATGCTGTTTATTCAGGGACATTCTGCGCCGGGAATTTATGCACGCGCCTATCTGGAACGACGGTTGAACAAAGAAGATCTGAGATTATTTCGCCAAGAAGTGGATGGCGCTGGTCTGTCCTCCTACCCCCACCCCTGGTTGATGCCGGACTTCTGGCAATTTCCCACGGTCTCTATGGGGCTCGGTCCGATTATGGCGATCTATCAGGCGCGTTATATGAAGTATTTGCATAATCGTGGATTGATTGACGCCAAGGATCGGAAGGTATGGGCATTTCTTGGTGATGGCGAAATGGATGAACCTGAATCCACCGGTGCGCTTGCGATTGCTGGCCGGGAAAACCTGGACAACCTGATTTTTGTAGTCAACTGCAACCTGCAACGGCTGGATGGGCCGGTGCGCGGCAATGGAAAAATTATTCAGGAGTTGGAACGCGATTTCCGTGGTGCTGGCTGGAATGTGATCAAGGTAATTTGGGGAGGGTATTGGGACAAATTGTTACAGCGCGACGACAAAGGATTACTCAAGCAACGTATGGAGGAAGCGGTTGATGGCGAGTATCAAGCTTTTAAAGCCAATGACGGTGCCTATGTGCGGGAAAAATTCTTTGGTGCCAACCCTGAATTAAAAGCAATGGTCGCCAATATGACCGACGACGATATTTGGCGGTTGAATCGGGGCGGACACGACCCGCATAAAATCTACGCCGCCTATCATGTCGCAACCCGGCATAGCGGTCAGCCAACAGTGATTCTGGCGAAAACCGTAAAAGGTTATGGCATGGGTGAAGCCGGCGAGGGGCAGAACACCACGCACCAACAAAAGAAAATGGGGGAAGAATCCCTGCTGGCATTTCGCGATCGTTTTAATATTCCCTTGACCGATGAAGAAGTCGCCAAAGCGCCGTTTTATCGCCCGGAAAAAGACTCGGCAGAGACCCAATACTTACTGGCTCATCGAGAAAAATTAGGCGGATTTCTACCGGCACGCCGAAGTCTGAGCGCGCCAGCACTTAAATTGCCGGCGCTGTCAATTTTTAAATCTCAGTTGGAGGGCACCGGTGCTCGAGAAATTTCCACCACCATGTCATTCGTGCGCATCCTCTCCGCTCTGGTGCGAAACAAGGAACTTAAAAATATTATTGTTCCAATCATCCCCGATGAATCACGCACCTTTGGCATGGAGGGCATGTTTCGGCAATTGGGAATTTATTCTCCCAAAGGGCAGTTATATGAGCCGGTGGATTCCGAGCAGTTGATGTTTTACCGCGAAGATAAAAATGGGCAAGTGCTGCAGGAGGGCATCAATGAAGCGGGCGCCATGTCATCGTGGATTGCGGCCGGCACGGCCTATAGCAATCATGATATATACACCATCCCGTTTTACATTCTCTATTCCATGTTCGGCTTTCAGCGTATCGGTGATTTATGTTGGGCCGCTGGCGATAGCAGAGCGCGCGGATTCATCATGGGCGGCACCGCCGGGCGAACCACGCTGGCGGGTGAAGGTCTGCAACACCAGGACGGGCATAGCTTAATCCTGGCGGCAACGGTGCCCAATTGTATTTCCTACGATCCGACTTATTGCTACGAGTTGGCAGTCATCATCCACGATGGTATGCGGCGCATGTATCAGCAGCAGGAAAGCGTTTATTACTACATTACCGTAATGAATGAAAACTACACCCACCCTGAAATGCCAAAAAATGCTAATGAGGGCATTCTGCGCGGCATGTATTTACTCAAGCAGGTGGGTAAAAAGAAAAATAAAAACAAAGTGCAATTGCTGGGCAGCGGCACCATATTAAGGGAGGTCGAAGCTGCCGCACAAATGCTGGATACAGAATTTAGCATTAGCGCGGACCTTTGGAGCGTGACCAGTTTCAATGAATTAACCCGTAACGGGCAGGATGTGGAGCGTTACAATCGGCTGCATCCCGATGAAAATCCGAAACAAAATTATGTGGAAATGTGCTTGGGAAACACCGAAGGCCCGGTGATTGCCGCAACCGATTATATGCGATTGTATGCCGAGCAAATTCGCGCCTTCGTGCCGCGCCAGTATTATGTGCTGGGCACCGACGGTTACGGCCGCAGCGACACCCGCCAGCAGTTGCGAAAATTCTTTGAGGTGGATCGTCATCATGTGACGGTGTGTGCATTGAAAGCGCTGGCCGACCAGGAAGCCGTAACCAATCAACAAGTTGAACAAGCCATCGCCAAGTATGGCATCGACCCGGAAAAACCCAACCCGGTAACGGTGTGATAAAAATCAATGGCTGAAGTAAAGGTTCCAGATATTGGTGATTTCGATGCGGTTGAAATCATTGAAATTTTGGTGAATATTGGGGATACGGTTGCCGCAGAAGACCCGTTGCTGACCCTGGAAAGCGACAAGGCGACCATGGACATTCCGGCGCCGGGCAAGGGTACCATCACCGCTATTAGTGTTGCCGTTGGCGATAGCGTATCCGAAGGCATGGTGATCATGCACATTGATACTGTCGGCGATACTGTCGGCGAAGTTGCTGACCCAGCACTTCAAAAGCAGGAAGCTCAAAAGCCAGCCGAAAAAGAAGTCCAAACAGCCGACATTAAACAACCCGCTAATGCGGTTGTGGAAACGCTGGTAACTCAAGTACATTCTCCGGCACACTCCCCGGCTTCCATCTCGCCCGCTGCAATGGAAAAATCCGACGGCGCACTTCATTCCAATCGGCTACATTCCAACCCGCCTCATGCCAGCCCGGGGGTACGCAGGTTTGCCAGAGAACTTGGTGCAGATTTAGGTCAAATCGGCGGTAGCGGGCCGAAAGCGCGCATCCTTAAACAGGATGTCATCGCCTGGGTTAAATCATGCGTCAAACAAAAACTCTCATCGCCAACCCCCGCCAGTGAAACCACCGGCGCTGGAATCCCGCCCATACCTGAAGTCGATTTCTCCCAGTTTGGAGAAATTGAAACCATTAAGTTATCCCGGATTAAAAAATTATCCGGTCCCCACCTGCAACGCGCTTGGTTAAATATTCCGCATGTTACGCATCATGATGAAGCCGATATTACCGAACTCGAGCAGTTTAGAAAGTCGTTAAAAAACGAAGCGGAAAAAGACGGCATACGAATCACATTGCTGTCATTCGTAATGAAAGCAATGGTTGGCGCGCTAAAAAAATATCCGAATGTCAATGCATCCCTTGCGGTCAACGGCGAGGAACTAATATTAAAAAAATATTACAACATCGGCATAGCGGTGGACACACCCAATGGACTTGTAGTCCCGGTAGTCCAGGATGTCGATCGAAAAAGTGTTTTTGATTTGGCGCGAGAGATGGCCGACATTAGCCAACGATCGCGCGCCGGGAAACTAAAACCTGATGACCTTAAAGGCGGATGCATCAGTATTTCCAGTTTGGGCGGCATTGGCGGAAGCGCTTTTACACCTATCGTCAACGCGCCGGAAGTCGCTATCCTCGGCGTCTCAAGGGCGAAGATGATGCCGCTGTGGAATGGAGAATCATTCGACCCCCGACTAATCTTGCCGCTGGATTTATCTTACGATCATCGCGTCATTGATGGGGCGGAAGCGGCCAGATTTGTCGCCTATCTCACTCAATCTTTTGGGGATGTCCGCAGACTATCTCTGTAAGCCCTGTCTCTATAAGATAAGTGCCAATTTGTTAGCAGCCCTTATTTATGACCAATCTGATTGAAATTAAAACTCCTGATTTGGGCGAGTTTGAAAACGTCCCCATCATCGAAATTTTTGTACAAGTTGGTGATGTCATAGCGACAGACGACCCTCTGGTCGCCATAGAAAGCGATAAAGCCACAATGGAAATCCCCGCCAGCCATAGCGGTGTCATTAAGGAAATGAAAATTGCGGTCGGCGATGCAATTTCCTCCGGTCAAGTCTTGCTCGTGGTCGAGTCGCGCGGCACCAGCGTGACGAAAAAAGTCGCGGATGAAATCGCCGATGAAGTCGCCGTGACGAAAGAAGTCGCACCCAAAACCGCGAAAGGGAATGGCGATAAGCATGCCGCGTTGGTGGTATTGGGCTCGGGACCAGGTGGCTACACCGCCGCATTCCGCGCCGCGGATTTGGGGCTTGATGTTATCTTGATCGAGCGCCATGAAAATCTCGGCGGGGTTTGTCTCAACGTGGGCTGCATCCCGTCCAAAGCGCTGTTGCATGTCGCAAAAGTGGTCACCGATGCCGCCGATGCCAAAGCCATTGGACTTGACTTTGCACCGCCCACGGTGGACCTCAAGCAAACGCTTAAATGGAAAAACGGCATTGTCAATCAGTTGACGCAAGGGCTGGCGGGTTTGGCCAAAAAACGCAAAGTCACGGTGATTCATGGCTTGGGGCAATTCATAAGTCCAAACAGGATTGAAGTCGCTTCCAACTCGGGCGCTGAAACCGTCTCCTTTGAACAGGCCATTATCGCGGCCGGCTCGCAACCGATTGAAATACCGGGCTTCCCCCATGCTGATCCAAGGTTGCTGGATTCAACCAGCGCATTGGCGCTGGACGACATCCCTGAAAGGCTGCTGATTGTCGGCGGCGGCATCATTGGCCTGGAAATGGCGACCGTATATCATGCGCTGGGCAGCAAAATCAGCGTCGTGGAAATGCTGGCTGGACTGATGGCCGGCGCCGATGCGGACTTGGTGCGGCCGTTGCAAAAACGCATCAAGCACCAGTACGAAAACATTTGGCTAAAGACCAAAGTCACGCAGATGAAAGCGCTGAAAAATGGCATCAAAGTCAGTTTTGAAGGCGACCAAGCGCCGGAGAATGAAACCTTTGGCAAGGTGCTGGTGTCGGTTGGCAGAACGCCCAATGGCAATAGAATAAATGCACAAGCGGCCGGTGTCAGCGTTTCAGAGCATGGATTTATCGCGGTTAATGATCAACAACAAACCAATATTCCGCATATCTTTGCCATTGGCGATATAGTGGGTCAGCCCATGCTAGCGCACAAAGCGGTGCATGAGGGCAAGGTCGCTGCCGAAGTCGCGGCCGGACTGAACAGCGGGTTTGATGCCAGAGTGATTCCGAGCGTGGCTTATACCGATCCAGAGGTAGCATGGGTTGGTGTCACCGAAGCCGAAGCCAAAGCGCAAGGTCTGGACTATGGCAAAGGCGTTTTCCCCTGGGCCGCCAGCGGTCGATCTCTGTCTCAAGGCCGTCGCGACGGCGTGACCAAACTTCTTTTTGACAACCATACCCATAGAATCATTGGCGCCGGAATTACCGGCAGCAATGCTGGGGAACTTATCGCCGAAGCCACGCTCGCCATTGAGATGAATGCGGATGCTGCGGATATTGGATTGTCGATACACGCCCACCCTACCCTGGCCGAAACTTTGGGCTTGGCTGCGGAAGCGTTTGAAGGCACGATTACTGATTTGTATCTGCCGAAGAAAAAATAATTTGGGTCATGACCCTTATTTATTTCAGGTAATTTTCAATGGAGCAATTCGCAATCAAGTGGGGAAGTTGGGTCACCCGTAATCGAATCCTGACGCTGGCGCTTTCTTTGATGCTCGCCATGGCGGCCGCTTCCGGCGTTCAGTTTCTGGGATTCACCAATGATTATCGCGTGTTTTTTTCTGGTGATGATCCGCATTTGCTGGCCTTTGAAAACCTGCAAAGCACCTATACAAAAAACGATAATGTTTTATTTGTTATCGCGCCTGATGATGGCAAGGTGTTCACCCGCGATACGCTGGCGGCGATTTCGCAGTTGACCGATCGCGCTTGGCAGACGCCGTTTTCGATCAGGGTGGATTCGCTGTCAAACTATCAGCACACCGAGGCGCAAGGCGATGACCTGATAGTGGCCGATTTGTATGAAGACGCCGACTCCCTGAGCGCTGCCGACCTGGCGCACATTCGCGCCATCGCGGTCAACGAGCCTTTCCTGGTGCATCGCCTGATCTCCGCGGATGCTCATGTTGCCGCCATTAATATTACGGTCGAGACCCCAGGAATTGATGAAGCCACCGAAGGCCCCCAGGTTGTTGAGCATGTTCGGGCGATGCGAAGTTATGCCGAGCAAGCCTATCCAAACCTGAACATTTACCTGACCGGCATCATGATGATGAACCAGGCCTTTCCGGAAGCCTCGTTATACGACATGACCCATCTGGTGCCGGCCGCTTTCGCCCTCATCCTGTTTCTTGTATTCCTGCAGTTAAGGGGATTTAGCGGCACGCTGGCGACCTTCATCACCATCGCGCTTTCCATCGTCTCGGCAATGGGCATGGCCGGCTGGATGGGCATTAAACTGACCCCGCCGTCGATGTCCGCACCCACAATTATTCTGACCTTGGCGGTCGCGGACTGTGTGCATGTCCTGGCCAACTGGCTGCAGAAATACCGCGGCGGGATGGACAAGATCACGTCCATGGCGGAAAGCCTGAGAATCAATTTCAGCCCGGTCTTGCTGACCTCGGTGACCACCGCCATCGGCTTCCTGTCCCTGAATTTTAGTGATGCCCCGCCGTTCGGCGACCTCGGCAACATCGCCGCAATGGGCGTTTTGTTTGCCTGGTTCTACGCTATGACGCTATTGCCTGCTCTGGTTACGTTACTGCCTGCAAGTACCAGGAAGGGCCGGGCTTACGGCGGTGAAATAATGAACACGTTTTCAGGCTGGGTGATTCGCCGGCGCGCTATGCTGATGCCAGTGGTCAGTTTAGTGATTGTTGGCTTGGTATTGTGGATTCCAAAAAACCAGTTAAATGATATTTTCGTCAACTACTTCGATGAGCGCATCGAGTTTCGCACCGACACCGATTTCGTTGTGGACAATCTGACTGGCATGTATTTCATCGATTATTCACTGAATGCCGGGCAGTCCGGCGCAATTTCTGAACCGCGCTACCTGCAACAGGTGCAACAATTCACCGACTGGCTGCGGCGGCAGCCCGAGGTCATTCATGTCAATACCGTGACCGATGTGTTCAAGCGCATCAACAAAAGTATGCATGGCGATGATCCATTCTGGTACGCGTTGCCGGAACAACGCGAAATGGCGGCGCAGTATCTGCTGCTGTACGAACTGTCCCTGCCCTATGGCTTGGACTTGAACAATCAAATCGATATCGATAAACAACGCACACGGCTGAGCGCCACGCTTAAAACCTTGTCCACAACGAATACCCTGGCTTTCGAGCAGCGGGTAAGTCTTTGGCTGCAGCAGAACACGCCGGAAATTCACACCATCGGCGCCAGCCCAACCATCATGTTTTCCCATATCGGCATGCGCAACATTATCAGTATGTTAGGCGGCACCGCGTTCGCGCTGGTGGCAATATCGTTGTTGCTGATGCTGGCGTTCGGCTCGGTGCGGTATGGCTTGCTGACCTTGCTGCCCAATATCGCCCCGGCGGCGATGGCGTTCGGACTGTGGGGCATCGTGGACGCCGAAATAGGTTTGGGTTTGTCGGTTGTTACGGCAATGACGCTCGGCATCGTGGTCGACGACACCATCCACTTCATGAGCAAATACTTGCGCGCGCGCCGCGACCAAGGTCTGGATGCAATCGAAGCGGTTGGTTACGCATTTTCGACCGTGGGCATTCCGTTATGGATTACCTCGGTGGCATTGGCCGCCGGCTTTTTGGTGTTAGCAACTTCTTCGTTTACGTTGAATGCGGAGATGGGCTTGTTGGTCGCTATCGTGATCATGTTCGCCCTGATCGTTGATTTCCTGTTGCTGCCGACCTTGCTGATTCGATTCGATCGATGGTTGATTGGCGCAACGCGGAAAAATTCAGAAATCGAGGCCACCGCCCAGTCGGCATAAATTAAGGTTCAAGATACTTTAAGCGGTCGATTTCGGATAGATTTTAGCAGATATTGACACCTGTTTTCGTGGCGCATATTGAAGCGAAACTCACACTCTTTCAAAGGAGTCCGGCTACGCCGGACGACATATTTTAACTGGATTCCCGCCTGCGGCGAGAATGACGGGCTGGGGGGACAATGGTGAATCGGAAGGCAATGAGTCCTTTTGAGAGGACAATGGTAAATAATTGTCACGCAAAGCGTGACACAACCGGCGGCTACGCCACTCTGGATTCCCGCCTGCCGGCGAGAATGACAAATGAGGGTCGTCATTGCCCGGCCCATATTATTATTGGCCGGGCAATCCAGTGGAATATGCCGTCCGGCGTAGCCGGACTCATTTGCGGCGTAGCCGCCGGTTTGTGTCTGGCAAAGCCGGATGCCAATAAAGAGTCACGCTACGCGTGACAGATATTTAACTGGATTTGCGCGTATCATCCCTGATACGCGCCCTTCGGGCTCGCTTCGCTCGCGAAAAATCGCTCCCAGCGGTTTTTTCCGCCTTCGGCGAGAATGACGGCAGGGAGGGCGATTCTTTCCGCCTGCCGGCGAGAATGACGGCCGAGAGGGCGGCGCTAAAACACCGCCGGAAAGGAACAAAACGGGCAATGAATTAGTGAACACATACGCTCGCATTGCCCGGCGATGTGTTGTCTGATTTGAGTATACAATCGGCTGGTCGCCGGGCCAGAGATGCCGGTGTTTTGTGCGACTTTGCAAGCCTCGATATCAAGGCAAAACAGCCGTGGAATCGCCCTGAATTTATTCTCCGAAATTCGGCAGCGAATGACATGCTTGTTTTTAATTTATAGAACAATTCGTTATGACCATTTCACTATACCTTAAAGTATCTTGAACCTAAATTAATTCATTCCAAAGGAGGAAAAATGCCTTTCGTCAAAGTTATCGTAAAAACTGTCATGGTTGCTCAGCTGGGTTTCCTGACGCTGTTTGGCCTGGCGTTTAATCCGGCGTTCGCTCAGACTGCCGAGCAACTCGGCACCGAAATTGCCATTGCCGCCGACCAGCGCGATAGCGGTTGGAAGCATATGAGTGCCGATATGGAAATGATTCTGCGCAACCGCGCCGGCCGGGAAAGCCACCGCAGGATCACCAATCGCCAACTGGAGGTCAGCGGTGATGGCGATAAATCGCTGTCTCTGTTCAAACAGCCCAAGGACGTGGCCGGGACCGCTATGCTGACCTTCTCGCATGGTCTGGCGCCGGATGACCAGTGGCTGTTCCTGCCCTCGATCAAGCGCGTCAAACGCATTTCGTCCAAGAACAAATCCGGCCCGTTCATGGGCAGCGAATTCGCTTTTGAAGACCTCGGCTCGCAGGAAATAGAAAAATACACCTACAAACTGTTGCGCGAAGAAGCGTGCGGCGCGGGCTATCAATGCTATGTTATCGAGCGCATTCCGCAATACGAAAATTCCGCGTATACGCGCCAGATCACCTGGGTCGACAAGGCGCAGTATCGCAACATTAAGGTCGAGTTTTATGACCGCAAGGATGCGCTGCTGAAGACCTTGGAGATGATCGGCTTCAAGCAATACGCCGGCGGTTACTGGCGCGCCGACCGGTTCGAGATGACCAATCACCAGACCGGCAAGAGCACTCGCTTGAACTGGAGCAATTATGATTTTGAGACGCCGCTGGATGCACTGGACTTTAGCCAAAACGCGCTGAAGCGATTGTTGTAACGCGACCACTTTTTATGCACACATCCATCCGGCTGGCATCGTCGGCGGTGGCGTTTATGTTGTTGCTCGGCGCACCCATCGCACACGGCATTGAATCCAGTTACATCCTGGAGGTCGAGGCGCGCGGCTATACCGGCGCAGATAGCGATTCGGCGCGCTTCGACAGCAATTTTGCAGTCAGTATCAAGCCCGAATTCAAGCACAGTTTCAACGGCGGCGACACGATATTCACGTTCACGTCTTTTGGCCGATGGGACAATAAAGACCAGGCACGGCGGCATACCGATATTCGCGAACTCAATGTGGTGCACGTGGCTGGTAACTGGGAAACCCTGGCCGGCGTGAGCAAGGTGTTCTGGGGAGTCGCGGAATCCAGTCATCTGGTGGACGTGATCAACCAAACCGATTTCCTCGAGGGCATCGATGGCGAGGACAAGTTGGGCCAGCCGATGTTGCGACTGAGCCGCACCTTCGACCAAAGCGCATTGACATTGTTTGCCCTGCCGGGTTTTCGGGAACGGAAATTCCTGTCGCGTGAAAATCCCCTTGCCCTGCCCTTTGAAGTGCATAACCATCCTCAATACCAATCCGCTGACGGCGCTGATCACGTTGACTATGCGCTGCGTTTTAGCGGCTATCGCGGTATTGTTGACTATGGATTTTCCTGGTTTCGCGGCACTTCCCGCGATCCAATCTTCAATTGCGATAGTTGGCGGGTTCCCTTTTATGCGCAGATTGATCAATATGGACTCGATGTCCAGGCGACAAGCGGCGCCTGGCTGTGGAAACTCGAAGCCATTAGACGTGAATTTCGTCACCATATTGATTTTTGCGCGCAAGATTTCACCGCCGTGGTCGGCGGCTTCGAGTACAGTTTCTACGGTATGTCGGATGGGCTGTTCGACCTTGGGGCGCTGGCCGAATACCACCATGACAGTCGGGGTAATCGCATGGCGGTCGCTTTTCAGAACGACCTGTTCCTGGGACTGCGTTTAGGGTTTAACGATGCGCAAAGCTCCGAGGTTCTGGCCGGCGCATTGATTGACCTGGACGATCAAACATCCAGCTTCAGGATTGAAGCCAATCGCCGTGCCGGTAAATTTTTGTGGGCTGATGCACGTATCAGTTTAGAGGCTCAGGCATTTTCAAATGTCGCTGCCGACAACCTCAGTTTCAGCCTGCGTGACAGCGATTTTGTCCGTTTGTCTCTGGCGTTGTTTTTTTAATGTCGCGGCTTGCAATCTTGTGTACAATGCCTGATACAATATCAATCCGAGCGCCAAATGCGGTGGACTTATAGACTATTGACTAATCATGCGAGGATTCGCCCATGTCCATGACCATGACCCTGAAAAGCGACTATGACAAACTGGGTTTTTTGTCCCCGGTTGATGTGCTCAGCCAGAAACAAGCCCTGCGACATCGGCGATGCGTGCAGGATGCGGAGCGCCGCATCGGGCGGTTGCATTACCTGGCAAAGGTGCATACCATTTTGCGCTCGCCTTACCAACTGGCGACGCACCCCGCGGTGCTTGATGTGGTGGAGCAGATTCTGGGCGCGGATATCCTGCTGTACAACACCACTTATATCATCAAGGAAGCCAACACGCCGGCCTATGTCAGTTGGCATCAGGATCTCACTTACTGGGGGCTGGACGGCGCTGAGCAGGTATCGGTATGGCTGGCGTTGACGGTCGCCGACGAACAAAGCGGCTGCATGCGCATGATCCCCGGCAGCCATGTCAACGGCCAGATGGAACACGACATTTCGCATCCGGACGAAAATAATGTGCTGTTCCAAAGCCAACAGGTGCACGGCGTGAATGAACCAGATGCGATGCATTGCCCGCTTATGCCGGGTCAAGCCTCCTTTCATCACGGCTGGACTTTGCATTCCTCCCTGCCCAACCACAGCCATGACCGGCGCATCGGGCTCAACATTCAGTACATCGCGCCGCATGTGCGCCAGACCAAGTTGCCGGGCTATAGTGCGTTGTTGGTGCGCGGCACTGACCGGTTTCATTATTATGAAGAAGAAATTCCAGCGACCTGCGACCTCGACCCGGCAGCGTTAATCTGGCACGAGCAAAAAAATCAACTGCATTTCCGTATTGCCGGCAACGCTTGATTGTATTCAGCTTTTATCTGAAATCCGCGCCTGGTAGCGTTTCATTTCCCGCATCACCCGGCGCGATCTCAACTCTTTTCCATTTAACTGGATATCAATCAGCAACCGGGTAAGCCAGCGCGCCTGAGATCGATCATGAGCCGATTTAAATTCTTCATTTTGCAACGCGATTAGCGTGGCGCCGGAAATAATATTGCCGTGCTGCCGATTGGTTGCTATCGGGCCCTGCTGCGGAAAATATTGATAACGATGATCTGCTGCAATGGGTTCTCCGCTTTCAACGTCATGGTCGAGCACCAGCCCAAAGCCAATTTCCTGAAGCAAGTATTTTTCAAATACGCGCAACACCGTATTTGGATTTTTTTTATCCGATAATTCAAAAACCGCCTTATCGTATTTATCATACAGCGCTGCATGAGGATCATGGCGGTGCAGCAATTTTAGAATGAGTTCGTTTATGTAGTAGCCGCAAGCGACTCTGGAAGCATCCAGTTGCGGACAGAAGCCGGTTTGCTCGATTGAAGTCAAAATGGGCAACTCACCCTTTCCGGTCCAACTTAGCAGCAATGGCTTAAAGGATAAAAACAACCCCTGAACCTGAGATTTTTTGGTTCGACAACCTTTTGCAATTAACGTCAGCCTGCCAAAATTCCGAGTGAATATTTGAACCAATAAGCTGCTTTCCCGATAAGACTGGCGATGCAGTATGTAGCCGGATTGTTGATTGACCTTCACGGGGCGGCTGGCTTCAGGTTCGCTACGGCAGGCCGCTAGTTTTCGGTGTATCCAAGAGCATGCAGTAGCGCGGCTTTGTCGGCCCATCCTTGCTTCACTTTTACCCAGAGGCTCAGATAAACTTTTTTATTAAACGACCTTTCCATCTGCTTGCGCGCATTCATGCCAATAGTTTTAAGTTGTTGCCCCTGCTTGCCGATCACGATGGCTTTTTGTCCGATTTTTTCTACCCAAATCACAATATCAATACACAGAACGCCCCGCTCATTGGTTTCAAATTTATCGACTGCAGTCGCGATGGCATAAGGCAACTCCTGGCCGAGCGTCATGAATATTTGCTCCCTGACCAATTCCGCAGCCAGGAACCGTTCGGAACGATCGGCAATCCGATCCTCTGGAAACCCGGCCGGGCCGGCCGGCAGATGTCGGGATACCGTTTTTAGGAAATCATTTATGGGTTCCAGTTTGAGCGCCGAAATGGGCACGATTTCGACAAAATCGTGCCGGTTTTTCGATTCCTGAATCAGGGGCAATAACCGGGATTTGTCTTTAAGCCGATCAATTTTATTGATGAGCAAAATAATCGGCGTGTTTTTTGATTTGGCATGTCTGAAAACCGCGGACCGGGATTCCGACCAGCCTTTATAGTCAATCATAAATAAGATCACATCCGCGTCGGACATACTGCTGATGGCCGTTTTATTGATTACTTTACTTAATGTTTTTCGCTGGGTTTTTCGCTGGGTTTTTTGCCGGGTTTTTTGCTGGCTTTTTTGCAGCTCGCCGTGCAGTCCCGGGGTATCAACAAATGCAATCTGGAATTCGGGCAGCGTTTTAATGCCTAAAATTCTATGCCGCGTGGTCTGCGGCCGTCTGGAAACAATGGATATTTTTTGGCCAATAATTCGGTTCAGCAGTGTGGACTTGCCGACGTTTGGCGGGCCCGCCAATGTTGCGAATCCAAAACGATGCTGAGCCATGATCATTGACCGGTTATTGGTTTAAGGCTTCGACTGCAAGCGCAGCCGCGCTTTGCTCCGCTTTTTTTCGGCTATTGCCGGTCGCAATAAACGCCGATTCAATGCCTGGAACTGTGCACGACACCGTGAAAGTCAAGCGATGGGCTTGGCCGGACTGCTCGATGACCTGATAGACTGGCAGCGGTAATTCCTGCTTTTGCAGGACTTCCTGTAACAATGTTTTGCTGTCTTTCAGTTCAGCGGGCTTGATGGTCTCGAGCAGCTCTTGGTATAATTTTTCCAACACATGTTTTACCGCCGACATTCCGCCATCCAGATAAAGCGCACCCACCACCGCCTCAAAGGCATCGGACAAAATAGAATCCCGATTGCAACCACCGCTTTTTACCTCCCCGCTGCCCATGATCAAATGCGCCTGAAAATCCAACTCTCTTGCCAGGCTTGACAATGTTTTTTGACACACCAGCGCGGCGCGCATTTTGGTTAAATCCCCTTCGGGCAGTTCCGGGAACCGATGATAGAGAAACTCCGCGATGACATACCCAAGGATGCTGTCCCCTAAGTATTCCAGACGCTCGTTGTTCGGGCTGCCCACGCTGCGATGCGACAACGCTTGCGCCAATATGCCTGTATCCTTGAATTTATACCTTAAGTTTTTTTCTAGAGCCAGGGGTTCGCTCGCGGCTGAATCACTGGACATGCCACTCACTAAAATCACTCAATGAAATCGCCGATTCGACTCCATTCCACGCCGCCGCCGCTCAGGCCTTTCCAACTGAACCAGATGAAAAAGGCGCGCCCCACCACATTCTCTTCGGGCACAAAGCGCCAGTATCTGCTGTCATTGCTGTGGTCGCGGTTGTCGCCCATTACAAAATAGTGGCCCGGGGGGACAATCACCCGTTCCAAGTTCCGCGACCTGCGGGAGCTGTCCAGCAGAATTTTATGAGTGGCGCCGTCTATGGTTTCAATGAATTGATCCGCGGATTGCCCCTTGAGCCGCACTTGCGTGTACGCGTACTTACCGTCATCCTCAGCCTCAATCGGCTGCCCATTGATTGAAAGTCGCTTGTCTTTATAAGTGAGGATGTCGCCCGGCAGTCCGATCACGCGCTTGATAAAATTCAATTTTGGATCAATCGGATACCTGAATACCATCACGTCTCCCCGTTTCGGGCTGCTGACCGATAATATTTTTTTATTGATAATCGGCAATCGAATGCCGTAGGAAAACTTGTTGACTAAAATAAAATCTCCAATATGCAAACTCGGCAGCATTGAGCCGGACGGAATCCTGAATGGTTCAACGATAAAAGATCGAAGTACAAACACGACCAGTATCACCGGAAACAAAGCCCTGGCGTATTCAACAATAATCGGCTCTGACCTTATTGCCTTTCCTTCGGCGTCCAGCCCTCCTGTATCCAAACCGGGCGCAACGCTGTTTTTCCGTTTGGAGAAAATTTTGTGCAACAGGATAATGCTGCCGGTCACCAGCAGTGCAATAAATAAAATAATCGAAAAATCCACAGATCACGCCCGAAAGTCAAAAGAGGTTAAATAGTTAATCTGAATATTAATTGTTTCATGGTGCAGTCAGTCTCGCTCTATCTGCAAAATGGATAAAAAAGCTTCTTGAGGGATGGCAACGGAGCCAATTTGTTTCATTCTTTTCTTGCCGGCTTTTTGTTTTTCCAGCAATTTGCGTTTTCTGGTGATGTCGCCACCGTAACATTTTGCGGTTACATTTTTCCGTAATGCCTTGACCGTTTCTCGAGAGATGATTTTAGCGCCAATGGCAGCCTGGATGGCGACATCAAACATTTGCCTGGGAATCAGTTTTCTCATTCGCGACACCAATTCCCGGGCGCGATGCTGGCTTTGCGCTTTATGCACTAATACCGACAGCGGCGCAACTTTCTCGCCATTAATGAGTATATCCACCTTAACCATATCAGCCGGGCGGCTTTCAATAAACTCATAATCCAGCGACCCATAACCGCGACTAACGGATTTTAGATGATCGAAGAAATCCACCACCACCTCATTCAATGGCATTTCAAATTCCAGCATCACCTGACGACCATGGTAATGGATATTTTTCTGAATGCCGCGTCTTTCAACACACAGCGAAATGACCGCGCCCACGTAGTCATGCGGCACCAGAATCCGCGCGCTCAAATAAGGCTCCTTGATTAACTCAATTTTCGACCGCTCCGGTAAATCCGCCGGATTATCAATAAACAGCACTTCGCCATTGTTCTGAAGTATCTCATAAACGACCGTCGGCGAGGTGGTAATCAGTTCAATCTGATACTCCCGCTCCAGGCGTTCCTGCACTATTTCCATATGCAACATGCCTAAAAATCCGCACCTGAATCCAAACCCCAGAGCCTGCGAGGATTCAGGCGCAAACACCAACGAGGCGTCGTTCAAACTCAGCTTATCCAAGGCCACCCTGAATGCCGCGAAATCAGCATTGTTAATCGGATACAGTCCTGCAAACACGGTCGGCTTGATTTTTTTAAAGCCCGGCAATGGCTGCTCGGCAGGCTGATTGGTTAAGGTTACGGTGTCGCCGACGCGCGCTGATTTAATCTCTTTCAACCCCGCGATCAAATAACCCACATTCCCGGCCGACAGTTTTTCAACATGACACGGCTTAGGTGTGAACACGCCAATATTTTCGACCTGATAATCCCGCATCGTTGACATCATTTTTATCCGCGTGCGCCCGGCATTCAAGACCCCCTCCATAATCCGAATCAAGGAAACCACGCCAAGATAATTGTCAAACCAGGTATCAATGATCAGCGCGCGCAACGGCGCGCTTTCGCTACCACGCGGCGGCGGCAACAGGGTCACTATTTGCTCAAGCACACCCTCTACGCCCTGCCCGGTTTTCGCGCTCACCGACAAGGCGGCATGACTATCAAGTCCAATGACATCCTCGATTTCCTGAAGCACGCGCTCGGGCTCGGCTGCGGGCAAGTCAATTTTGTTAAGCACCGGGATGACGGTTAATCCAAGGTCCACCGCGGTATAACAATTAGCCACAGTCTGGGCTTCAACGCCTTGCGCGGCATCGACCACTAGCAAAGCACCTTCACAAGCGGTCAATGATCGCGACACTTCATACGAAAAATCCACATGGCCGGGGGTATCGATCAGGTTGAGTTGATAGACCTGCCCATCGTTTGCCTGGTATTGCAGGGCGACGCTTTGCGCTTTTATGGTGATGCCGCGTTCGCGCTCCAATTCCATTGAATCAAGAACCTGCTCCTTCATTTCGCGCTGCTCCAAGCCGCCGCAAAGCTGAATGAATCGATCGGCCAAGGTGGATTTGCCATGATCAACATGCGCGATGATGGAAAAATTTCTAATCCTGGAGGGATGGGGAATGAAGTGGCGCCCAGACATGGCTACACGGCTTGCAAAGAGGCTAAAAATAAATAGAACATGATAAAGAACATGGCGGAATGTTGGAATCAGGCTGCGGATAACGGGCTAATGTAGCCACGGCATAGCGTATTAAAAGTGTGCGGATTTTACCCTTTCCCCCAGACAAGTTGCATATTAATTGATGGCCACGCTAATTTATATTGAATATCAGCCATTAAAAATTGTACTCGTATAAAATACGACCACTCTTTTGTCGATCATAAAAACTACCTTTGGAACATATCAATTCAAGCCAGGCCGAATCAAGTCGAGCCAAATCGAGACAGGCCAAATCAAATCAGGATCAACATGAAGCCTTGCGCGCCGATGTGCGACTGCTCGGCAATCTGCTCGGCGAAACAATTAAACAGCGGCATGGCGACAAGTTGTTCAACCTGATCGAGGAAGTGCGCGGCGTGGCCAAGCAAGCGCGCCGCGGCGATGCCGACCAAACTCAGAAACTGATCGAAATTTTATCTGGATTGAGACCGGTGCATCTTTTCAATCTTGCCCGCGCTTTCACCTTGTTTCTGAATCTTGCAAACATCGCCGAGCAACACCACCAAATACGTCAGCGGCGCGCCCTTGCGGCGCAAAAATATCGATTTACCGGCTGCACTGATGAACAATCGGCAACCACCCACCCCGGCGGGTTTCTGGAATCGGAACTGAGAAACTTAATCAATGCGAAGATAAAACCTGAAGATTTATACGAGCAAGTTTGCAAACTTAATATTGATCTCATACTAACCGCGCACCCGACCGAAATTTTGCGGCGCAGCGTGTCATCAAAATTTCAACGCATTGCCGGCTTGTTAGCCGAGCAGGATGGTCACGATCTATCGGACACCGAACGGTTTGAAATCAAACTTGGGCTACATCGCGCCATTGCCGAAGTGTGGGAGACCGATGAAATAAGGCGGCTGCGCCCAACGCCGGTGGATGAAGCAAAAACCGGGCTGGTTGCCATGGAACATTCCCTTTGGGATGTTGTGCCGCGCATTTTGCGCGAACTTGACCACGCCATGCGCAAGGTAACCGGAAAACGGCTGCCGCTGAAAGCCGTGCCCATTCGCTTTGGTTCGTGGATGGGCGGCGACCGCGATGGCAACCCCAATACCACGCCAACAATCACCGCTCAGGTTTGCGCGTTGTCGCGCTTGAAAGCCGCCGAAATGTTTTGGGCGGAAATCGATGCGTTGCGCCGCGACCTGTCGATGTCCAAATCCAACCAAGCATTGCGGCAGGTGGTCGGCGACCGGGTTTTGGAGCCCTATCGGGCGCTGCTTGACGGCGTGTTGAAAAAATTGGACGTAACCATAAAGCACCACGCGCGGGTGCTTGAGCGTTGCGCGGCGGAGGAAAAATCCGGCGCCGCGCGCGCGCCAAAAATCCGCCGCGATGCTGGCGACATCTACCAAGCCCGAGACGACCTGCAGCAGCCGCTGATGCTGTGTTACCAATCGCTGATTGATTGCGGCGATGAAATGATTGCCGATGGTCGGTTAACCGATATTCTGCGACGACTGGGCGCCTTCGGCCTGACCATGTTTAAATTGGACATACGTCAGGAAGCGGCGCGCCATGCCGAAACCCTGGACGCGATCACCCGGTTTTTAGGACTCGGCAGCTACGTTGAGTGGAACGAACAACAACGCCAGGAATTTTTATTGAAGGAACTGCAAAGCAACCGCCCGCTGATTGCCTCGACTTTCCCCGAAGCCGATGATGCCAGCGCACAAGTGAAAGAAGTGCTGACCACATTTCGAATGATTGCCGCGGAAAATCACCAATCCTTTGGCGCTTATGTCATCTCAATGGCAACCAGCCCGTCCGATATTCTCGCGGTGACATTGTTGCAAAAGGAATGTCGCATTAAGCACCCGTTGCGAGTCGTGCCGCTGTTTGAACGATTGGATGATCTGGAAGGTGCCGGTCAATGTATGGATACCCTGTTCCGCGACCCGTGGTACAAGCAATCCATAAACGGCAAACACGAAGTCATGATCGGTTATTCGGATTCCGCCAAAGACGCCGGTATTCTGTCCGCCTCCTGGGGGCTGTACCAGGCGCAGGAACAACTGGTCGAAGTATTTGCAAAACATGACATCGAACTGACTTTGTTTCACGGTCGCGGCGGCACCGTGGCGCGCGGCGGCGGGCCCGCCAAGGAAGCCATATTATCCCAGCCGCCGGGCTCCGTGAATGGCTCTATTCGCATCACCGAACAAGGGGAAGTCATCCAAGCCAAGTATGGCTTGCCGGGGATGGCAACGGAAACCTTGCAGGTTTATCTCGGCGCCGTGCTTGAAGCGACGCTGACACCGCCGCCCAAACCCAAAAAGCAATGGCGCCGACAAATGACCGAACTGTCCGGGGAAGCCGTCGGCGAATTTCATAGCATCGTCCGGCATCATGACGACTTTGTCGAGTACTTTCGGCAAGCCACCCCGCAACAGGAAATTGGCAATCTAAAAATCGGCAGCCGACCGGCGCGCAGACGCGCCGGCGGCGGCATACAATATTTGCGCGCTATTCCCTGGATATTCGCCTGGACGCAAACGCGGCTACTTCTGCCCGCATGGTTAGGCGTCGGCGGCGCATTACAGCAGGCCGTGGATAACGGCAACAAGGATACCTTAATGGAAATGGAACAGCATTGGCCCTTTTTCAAGACCACGTTGAATGCCATCGAAATGGTGTTTTCAAAGTCAAACCCGAATATTTCCGCGATCTACGACGAACGCCTGGTGCGCAAGGAACTCCAGTATTTCGGTCAAACCTTGCGCGAAAAATTTCACCAAACCGTTGGGCTGTTGCTGGATATTACCCAACACAAAATACCGCTCGAAAACGTACCCGTGGTGCGCCAGTCGGTTGATGTCAGAAACACTTATATGGTGCCGCTAAACCTGTTGCAGGTTGAACTGCTGGCGCGGCTAAGAGAGCAAGACGATGACAAGACCCTGGATGCGCTATTAGTCACCATCAACGGCATTGCCGCAGGCATGCGAAATACCGGATAGGGACAACTTGACCGGTGCGGTCTCATACACATCCGAGACTGTGGGCTGATAAAAAATCGGGTTCAAGATACTATAAAGGTGCTTATAATGTGCTAAACCCCAATAGTATCAATGAAAAACCGATACATAAAGCATTCAAGAATATCAGAGGCAACATTCAGGGCGATTCCACGGCTGTTTTGCCTTGATATCGAGGCTTGCAAAGTCGCTCAAATCACTGGCATCTCTGGCCCGGCGACCAGCCGATTGTATACTCAAATCAGACAACGCATCGCCGGGCAATGCGAGCGTATGTGTTCACTGATTCATTGCCCGTTTTGTTCCTTTTCAGCGGTGTTTTAGCACCGCCCTCTCGGCCGTCATTCTCGCATCGAACGGCGCGGCTACGCCGCAAATGAGTCCGGCTACGCCGGACGGCATATTCCACTGGATTGCCCGACCAATAATAATATGGGCCGGGCAATGACGAATGATAGGTAATAGTGAATTGAGAGGACAAAGGCGCGTTGAGACGCCAATGGCACACGAGAGAAAATGTCCGGCTGCGCCAGAGCACGTTTTAGTGTCACGCTTTGCATGACAATTATTTACCATTGGCGTCTCAAAGAGAGTCACACTTTGCGATTCACCATTGTCCCCCCAACCCGTCATTCTCGCCGCAGGCGGGAATCCAGTTAAATATGTCGTCCGGCGTAGCCGGACTCCTTTGAAAGAGTGTGAGTTTCGCTTCAATATGCGCCACGAAAATGGGTGTCAATATCTGCTAAAATCTATCCGAAATCGACCGCTTAAAGTATCTTGAACCAAAAATCGGGTGGTCTGAGGTGAAATCCATTCACTTAAATCACCGCAACCCGATGACCACCCGATGCCGATGAAAAGCGAAACGTATCGCATCCTGTTGCAGTTGGGCGGTGTATGACCAAACCACCGCGTTGCCGATTCATGACATCCGGGTCGCTGGCGGTGAGTTCCGGGATGAATTTGAACAAGCTTGCTCGGCATTGGAGATACCGCTACCCGTAGCACAACTTCCCCGATGAAGGAAAGGTGAGATGCGGTCGCATTTTGGTTTTCCCGTCAATCAATATAAGGCGTTGCCATTATGAAATCCTGCACACCTCTCACCGGCCTTCAAAGATACCAGATTGCCAATGGATTGGGGTAAGGATATTCGCAACAAGCCATCGCTGATATTATCGGCGTGAGCAGTCGCACGATCAGCCGCGAGATGCACCGCATCCTAATCGGGTGTCGCGAGAGCAAGGCCCGGCGGTGGTCGAGCAAAGATCCAGGCTCGGCGATTGGGCGTTGGAAGGGTCTATGGGAAAAACAATACCGCCGTTATGCTGAGGTGGATCGGGTCTCGCGGTTTGTGTAGATTGACATCCTGCCCGATAGAACGGCGCGTGTGGTGGGTCAGTGGTTGGTCAGAAATCTTGCCCCCATCAAAGATCGGGGCCTCACGTTGAGCTCGGACAAGGGTAGCGAATGCACCGATCATGGGCGGTTGCCGGTGTCCTGAACAGCGATTGTTACTTCGCCCAGCCCTGTACGCCTTGCGAGTGCAGCAGCAATGAGAATACCCATGGACTGATACGACAGTATTTTCCCAAGACCTATGATCTTGCGACCATCAAGACCACGCAACTGGCACGGGTGCTGCCGTCATCAATGGCTGGCAACTCAACAACCGACCACGCAACTGTCTTAGCATGAAAACGCCAAATCAAGTGCTATTCGGCATACCCTCTGTTGCACTTAAGGGTTGAATCCACAGACTTATACAACCACTTGACAGGTAGCGATTGTGTATTCTAATGAGACTTTTGCATAATCCATAATCATTTCTCGTAATCTCACTTCTGACATTTTTCAGGGTCTTGACTCGTTAACACCCTAAAGATATTTCCAAAAAGCCTCGTTTTTCTTGAAAAACGCTCACAAACCAACCCGATTTACTTGCTTTGGTTGGTTGGGTTGCTGTTTTGCCTTTCCCCCGCCTTTTAGACGCAACACGCCGGTGAACTTCGCATTTGCTTGAAAATATTCATCCCGGTTTTAAGATTATGAGTCATCGCAATCAGTTGCGCTCTGCTTTTGTTTCTTTCCAGCCCAAGGCGTCTTGCCTGACCTAATCCGTGATGTTGTTTTAATAGCCCAAAGGTGCGCTCGACGATATAACGGATGCCTGAACGTTGCCTGTTTTGCTGTTTTTGTTGGTCGGTTAACGGTTTGTTTCTATAAGCCCGGTGCAGAACTTTATTGTTTTGCCGGCCCAGTTTCTGGTCGTTTTCCTGATTGGCATATGCGCTGTCCGCGTAAACTTGCCCATGGGTTTTGACCAGCAGTTTGTCCCTCTCTTGTGAGTCATGCACATTTGCCTGGCGTGAAGTGGTGGACGAAATCCGCCGCTTGCGTAAGGTCCGTCCGAATATCGGAAAACTCCCTTTGTCGGTGCTCATCAAAACCTGGTGCCAGACCCATAAATGTCCCCGCCCCAGTGTCTCCACTATCGGACGCATCATCGACCGTGAGCCCGATAAGATGCGCCACGCCCCGCTGCGGCTGGATCGCCGCGGACGCCACAAGCCACTGCGCCCAACCCGCAAAACACGCCGCCCCAAGGGCATCTCCACCGCCCCCATGGAGCAACCGTGGAGCGCGTCCGTGATGGCATCCGACGCTATATCTTCACCTTCATCGACCCCCGCTCGCGCTTCGCCTGGGTGTCCACCTCCCGTAGCAGCCGCCGCGCCGCACACGCCCTGCGCTCCCTCATCGCCCTGACCCCAACCACCATCCGATACATCCTCTCCGACAACGGCTCGGAGTTTATGAAAGACTTCGAAAGCGAACTCAAACGCAATCACATCACCCACTGGTGGACCTATCCGAGGTCGCCGAAAATGAACGCCCATTGTGAACGCTTCAACCGCACCATTCAGGAGAGTTTCGTCGACTACCACGAGGATTTACTGTTCACTGACCCGGATGCTTTTAACCGAGAACTGGCCGACTGGCTGGTGTTTTACAACACCGAACGACCTCACCAGGCATTGGCCCTGCTTTCTCCTATACAATCCCTGATGATTAACCAACCGGAGTGCCATATGTTATGGACCTATACATATCATGTTATATATTGCGAAGGGAGTATAGTATCGCCTGTCGCTCTAAGCGATATCCACGAGTGGATTAAGGAAAAAGAGTGATTTGATGTCAACCATCCTATCGACGTAACATTAATTTCAATAACCTATGAGGAGAAAATCATGAATAACCAAACAACCCCGAAACCAGATCAAGTTGAACAGGAAAAACAACATCTTGTTCGCCAAGGCAATCAGTTGATATCGGACGATCTCAAAAAAGCGGTTGATATTGCCTTCAAGCTGTCACACAAGGAGCCGCCGCATGTGAAAGTAGAAACTCTCACTAATTGCACACATAGAGAATCCTAATGCCAAATTTATCGGATATTCGGCGTAAGATTTCAGAAACGCAAGCGCAAGATGTGCTCCGTCGGAAATATTTAAAGAAATTGTACGACCTTGTAAAACGGGATGTGATTCTATACGCAACAAATTTTTCACAACCAAAGCCCAATATACCGGGGAATTCACTTATTATTAACGATTCAGATGTCCAGCATTTGATGTCGGTGATTTCGGAATTAAGGCGCTCCGACAATTCTCGTTCTGACAAACTGGACTTAATCCTTCACTCTCCCGGCGGCTCATTGGCGGCAGCGGAGCAAATTGTTTGTTATCTACGGAAACAATACAAACATATTCGTGTAATTGTTCCGCAAAATGCGATGTCTGCCGCAACCATGATTGCTTGCGCTGCCGACGAAGTTTTGATGGGTCATCATTCCGCGCTGGGACCAACTGACCCTCAAGTAGCCAACGCTGGACATTATTTTGCTGCCCATTCGATTATCAATGAATTCAACAAGGCAAAAGAGGAAACAAAAATAGATATTTCAACATTGCCCTTGTGGACTACCAGAATTTCAAACTGGCCACCAGGGTTACTTGATGATTGTGCACGGGCTATAGAATTATCTCAGAAAATGGTTGCGGACTGGCTTCATAAATATATGCGCTTGAGCCAGTCAGAAGCGACAAAAGCTGCTGCATTGTTGGCTAACGCCAACGAACACAAAACACATAATCGTCCGTTGGATTTCGATAAATTGAAATCGTTTAATCTAAATGTAAAACGTTTGGAAGAAGATCAAGATTTGCAGGATGCCGTTCTTTCTGTTTTTCACGCAACGACGGTAACTTTTGAAACCACTCTCTGCGTCAAGATTGTTGAAAATCATCTCGGTAAAGGTGTGTATCAAGTGATGACATAACTTGTCTAAACCTATCCCATGGTATGTCTGCAAAAAATCCATTAAAAATCACTCCACTCAAAGGTCGCCCAATGCTCCATTGGGTTGGCCAGAAGCCTCTGGATGTGGTGCGGCATTTTCCAGCGCAGTTATGTGAAACGGTGGGTGTTAAAAGACCGCCGGCCGAGCCGTCCTACAAAGAATTTGTCAAGGCCAATTACAATCTGCTTTTCCACGGCGACAACAAGGAAATTTTATCTTCGCTTTTGATTGCCGGATTTCGCGGCAAGATTGATCTGCAATTCTGGGGACACAATACGGAATTATTTAGCAACAGCCTTCGGGCCCGGTTTACCTGGACGAAGCGACTTTCCGCATAGATGTTCTAGTTTGTCCACGAAACAATCTGAACCCAAAGGTCGTCCAGTTCTTGAGTGAAGGCGGATTAGCTTGTCTCTTGCTTCGCCATGATCATCCGACAAATACTGCACCCAGTCTTCTATCCGTTCGAGCATGGGCGTCACAGTTACAACTCCGTCATTTTCTTGTGTTAAATGCGCACGCGCACTAGACCATCTGTATTTTTCTGCAGAATCAACTAACCCGGCCCTAACTGGATTGAGTTCAACGTATCGAACCGTCGAGTATAAGTAAGCTTCATCCATCGGATTCGATGAAAATCGCCCTTGCCATAAATAACCTTTCCAATTTTCACGAAAATTAATGTACCTCGTATATCTGCGATGTGCTTCTCCGATTGATTGGGCTAGCTGTTCTTTGTCATTTGGCACCACAACTAAGTGAACATGATTTGGCATCAAACAATAAGCCCAAATCTCCACCTTACCCAAATGGCAATAGGTCGTTATCAGATTAAGGTAAGTTAGATAATCCTCATCGCAAAAGAATACCTGTTGTCTTCTATTTCCTCGCTGTGTGATGTGGTGGGGCACACCCTCAAACACTGTTCTAGCCATCCTGGCCATAATTTACTCCTTAAGTTAATGTTACATTTAATGCGCTACTGAAACCAGCAGTTTAATAGAATAATGTTGCACAGGGTACAGTCTATTAATAGTTCCGTATTGTGTCCCCAGATCCGAAGGAATCTCATCCATCAATCTCCTCCATCGATGCGCCATCGCCTGACGTATAATCCGATAAATCCGACTAGCGGACACTTGAACATTTGCCTTGCAATCTCTCGCCTCGACCACGATAGACGCTCTCAGCCTGCTGTTTAGCGGGGATGTTGCGCTATGGGAAATAATCGGCATCTCTTTTCGGGTTTCATGCACCGCCATACTGATCACAAGCCCATTTGCGCTTGGCGTTGCCTTCATATTGGCCTATTTCAATTTCATCGGCCGGCGGCTGTTGATTTCGATCTTCAGCACGTTGCTGGCGTTCCCCGCTGTGGTCGTCGGTCTGGTGGTGTATATCCTGTTATCCAACCACGGGCCGTTGGGCGATTGGCGTTTGCTGTTTTCCCAAACCGCGATGATTATCGCGCAAATAATTCTGTGTCTGCCGATCCTGATTTCAATGAGCCATGCGGCGTTCCAGGCCAACGATCATCATGCCTGGGAAACCGCAAGAACACTAGGAATTCCCGGGTTTAGAGCCTTTCTTTTAATCATCTATGAGGTAAAATTTGGACTGCTTGCCGCATTCCTCGCCGGCTTTGGCCGCATCATTGCCGAGGTCGGCGCATCGATGATGGTGGGCGGCAATATCCTGCACCATACCCGCAATATTCCGACCGCGATCGCGCTGGAAACCAGCAAGGGTAATTTTTCCCAAGGCATTGCCCTGGGAATTGTGCTGTTACTTTTGGCATTTATATTGAATATCCTGCTTCAATATTTCCAGGGGCGCGGCCACTATCGCCATGACTGAGAAAATAACATTCAGCAGAATCACGAAGTCGTTCCCCGGGGCGTTTTCCAGGTCGTTTTTCAGGTCGTTTTCCGGGTCGTTTTCCAGGTCGTTTTCCAAGTCATTTTCCGGGACCAAGTTACTCAGCGATGTCGAGATTGTGCTCAATGGCGGAAAAGTCATACTGCTGACCGGGGAGAACGGCACCGGGAAAACCACACTGCTGCGGATACTTGCCGGCCTGTTAAAACCGGATTTCGGCACGGTCAATTTTGGCGCAACCGATGAGCCTTGGCAACATGTCCGCAAACGTCTGCTAAAAAATGTGATGTATCTCCACCAACGACCCTATATGTTCGAAGGTAGCGTGTCGCGCAACATGGCGTTGGCGGTGCCGGGATCAATGAGCAGAAAGCAAACCCGGCAGCGCGTCGACCAGGCTTTGGAATGGGGCCTGCTGACCCGACATGCGCAGGCCCATGCCAAAACGCTCTCTGGCGGGCAGCAACAGCGCGTCGCGTTAGCGCGAGCATGGCTGCGTCAATCACCGATAATGCTGCTGGATGAACCGATTGCAAATATGGATACCCAGTCCAGTGCCCGGACTATTAAACTGCTGCATCGACTAAAGAGTGCAAATACAGCGATTTTGATTTGCAGCCACAACCATCAGGTTTTCGACAGCCTGATCGATCGGCATGTTGAGTTGGCCAATTATCGACTGAGCGACGCCCCATCGACCGCGGGCGGCCAGCGCGCGCGGCGGCCATCATCGGCATAAAAAATTCAAGGACACGAAAGGTAATGGGCATGGGTAATGGGCATGGGTAATGGGCATGAGTAATGGGTAATAGGCAAGGCGATGCGATTTGCGAGGTGACCGGATTAATCCTGGCTGGCGGATTGGCGCGCCGAATGGGCGGCCAGGACAAGGGTTTGATTCTATTCCGCGGCGAAGCGATGGCGCAGCGTATTGCGCGCGCGTTACGACCGCAATGTCATCATATTTTAATTAATGCGAATCGCAATATCAGTGAATATGAAAAATTTGGCTACCCGGTAATCTCGGACCAACTCACGGATTTTCAAGGACCGCTTGCTGGAATGTTAACCGGGCTGAATACTATTTCAACCCCGTGGATGGTTACCGCGCCCTGCGATGGCCCGTTTATGGCAAGCGACTATGTGAAAAAAATGAAACGGGCGGTCGCCTTGAATAATCATGCTATTGCGGTTGCCGCTTGCGCCAGCCGGCTACAACCTGTGTACGCCATGATTCATCAATCACTAATGACAAGTCTCGGCGCATTTCTGGGTGGCAATGAACGAAAAATTGATAAATGGTACGGCCAGCATGACTATACGATTGTCGATTTCTCCGACGCCGCGCACATGTTTGAAAACATCAACACGCCGCAACAACTGCGCGCTTTGGAGCAGTTGGATCAATCTGCCGATGGCAGCCTGGATTAACCGTGCTTACTCCGCAAACTCGATGGTGATTCTGCGATTTTGCTTGCCCTTGTTTTTGATGCTTTGCACCCGCACCGCGCCGATTTCTGCGCTATTGGCGACATGAGTGCCACCGCAAGGCTGCAAATCCGCGGCGCCGAATTTCACTAATCTGACCTTGCCACCGCCCATTGGCGGCAACACCGACATGGTGCGTATTAGTTCAGGTTGTTGTTGCATTTCCTGATCGGTAATCCAGCTTAATGTCATCGGATGATTTTCCTGAATAATCTCGTTTAGCCGTTGCTCGAGATCCTCTTTTCCCGGCGGATGGGGCAGATCGAAATCCAGTCGACCGCTGCCATCGCTAATCGAGCCGCCGGTCACCGGCGCCGGCACCGCGACACAGAGCATGTGCATACAGCTGTGCATGCGCATCAGTCGATGACGCCGCTGCCAATTTAAGGTCAGGGTTACGCGCTCGCCCAGTTCCGGCATCAACGCCCCTTCTTTAACGATATGCAGATGCGCGCCGCTATCCCGGTCTTTGCAGCAATCCAAAATTTCCAGTTGCTGCCCAGTTTCGCGGATCAGCACGCCCGTATCGCCGGGCTGTCCGCCGCCGAGCGGATAAAAAACGGTTTGGTCGACGCACACGCCGCACGAGTCGGCAGACACCACCGTCGCCGTGCAATGTTTCAAGTAACCGTCTTCGCGGAATAATTCTATTGTCATTTGTCGAAACTCATGGTTGCTGTGATTTTGATGCGGCGATTTTTTATGCGAAAAATTGTTGCGGGCGATTTTTTGCGCGTATCCGTGATTATTGCCATGGACGGCAGGGCAGATTTTTGTTCCCGGCAATATTGCCACGGATGGCATGGTCGATACTCGTTCCATACGGTATCGGCACTTCCGCCGTCCCTGGCGGTCGTAGGTCGCGGGCGCAGGATGCGCAGGAGCGACCGGCGTCCTGGCGGGGCTTGCGCGGAAAATTGTTCAGGGCGATTTTTTGCGCGTATCATCCTTGATACGCGCCCCTGCGGGGCTTGCGCGAAAAATTGTTCATGGCGATTTTTTGCGCGTATCATCCTTGATACGCGCCCCTGCGGGGCTTGCGCGAAAAATCGCTCCCGGCGATTTTTTCCCTCACCCGTTGCGCAACCTTGACCGCCAGCAAGCCATCGTCCCCCGACACCAAAGGTTGTTTGTTATGCGCAACACAATCGATAAAGTGCGCGAGTTCCGCATTCAGCGGCCGTTGCGGCGTTACCTCAATATTTCGGTGTACCAATTCGGGAAACTTGCCGCCTGATTTAATTTTGCCCGGCTTAACCTGTTCAAGTTGTTGGTCGCTGAAATTCAAGCCCAGATACAGGTCATGGGAAAACACTCTGATACGTCTAAACTGGCTGCGCGAAACCCGGCTCGCAGTCACATTGGCAACCGCGCCATTATCAAATTCCAGTCGGGTGTTGGCAATATCAACATGATCGGTGATAACCCGAGTGCCGGTGGCGGATATATGAGTAAGTTCTGAGTTGATTAGCGATAACACGATATCAATATCATGAATCATTAAATCCGTCACCACGTCAACATCGGTCGCCCGTTCGACAAATTCACCTAAGCGGTGCACCTCGATAAATCGCGGACTGCCGGCCAGTTCGGCAAGTTTCATGACCCCGGCATTGAACCGCTCCAAATGACCAATCTGCAGGAGCGCCCCGTTGTCCTTGGCAAGTTCCACAATTTCAGCGCTTTCCGCAACACTGGGCGCAACCGGCTTTTCCAGCAAAGTAGGCACCCCGGCCTCGAGGAATGATCGAGCAACCGCTAAATGCAAACTGGTCGGCACCGCGATACTGACCGCGTCGATTTGACTCTCAAGCCCACAAGTGCGGGTTAACGCTCGACAGTTATGCTTAGCGGCAATGCCGGCAGCAACCGATGGGTCGGCATCAACCACCGCAACCAACTCCACGTTATCCATGTTGGCGTAGATCTTGGCGTGAATGCGCCCAAGATAGCCGACTCCAACCACGGCCACGCGTATTGGTTTAGGCATCGGCAAGCCTGAGTTTAGTAAGTCTGAGTTTGGCAAGCATGATTTTCATCGCCATAGTCTATTACGTTAACGTGTTCCCGGACACCCAAAATCCAACCCGTTTATCGCGCACCGAATAGCTCTGGCGTTGTGGTCGCTGATTGGCAGCACACCCAATTTGGAGAAACACAATCCTCAAAAGAGCCGCTTGGACAATGGGTTTTCAGGAAGATTATCTAATCATGAAGATTATCCAGCCATTTCCACACAACTCAGAGGGCAACTATGGATGGCTGCGGTTAGTGCCTGAATGGCCTGCTCGCGCGGATAACCCTTGCGCCAGGCAAGAATCACATCCCGGCCCGGCTTGATGTCCGCGAAACATTTGATGCTGAGCAACCGACCGGAATATTCCTCTGCGCCCACCGCCGAGCACGGCAAAATGGTAATCCCTACGCCACTTGCTACCATGTGACGCATGGTTTCAATGGAGCCGCTTTCCAGGGTTTTCTGCAAGTCGTCCGGCCCGCCGCCGCGCTGACAGGCCGGGCACACTTCCAATACCTGATCGCGAAAACAGTTGCCCTGCCTCAGCAATAAAACGGTTTCGGATTCGAGTTCCGCAATGTCAATTTCATTCTTTTGAGCAAGCGGATGGGATATCGGCAGCACCACCACAAAGGGCTCTTTATACAGCACTTCGGTGGCGACGCCGGGCTCGGCAAATGGGTTGGACACAATAATGGCATCCACACTGCCCTGCTTTAGCCGCACCCTAAGGTCGTTGGTGAAACCCTCTTCAACAATGATCGGCATGTCCGCGGCCTGCTCGCGCAATATCGGAATCAGGTGCGGCAGCAAGTAAGGACAAATCGTATAGATGATGCCGATGCGCAGCGGTTCGACCAGGTCATTGTCGCTTGCGCGCGCGATGGTTTTTAACTTGGCCGCGGCCTCCAAAACCTGTTGCGCTTGCTCGACCATGCGCTTGCCCATCGGTGTTAATAAAATCTCGTTTGATCCCCTTTCAAACAAAGTGATGTCAAACTCATGTTCGAGTTTTTTTACCGCAACACTCAGTGTCGGCTGGCTAACAAAACAGGATCTTGCAGCACGACCAAAATGCCGCTCTCTGGCAACCGCGACAATATATTTAAGTTCGCTTAGGGTCATCCAGAATAATGTTCAGGCTTAAATGGCCAGGCTTAAATGGCCAGGCTTAAATGGCCAGGCTTAAATGATGCGGCTTAAATCATCGGCCAGTGATTCAGCGATATTTTGCGGCAGCGCGCCGGTTTCATAAGCGTAGTTAAAATGATTGACCCCAATTTTTATTTCTGCGCCGTGGTGCGCGGCTTCAATCATTTCGGCGCTCAATTCAAAGCGCAAAAAATGAACCGCGGACGTTTTTTCCTCGGTTTCGCGCACTAAATCTTCGTTGGCGATAGGATTAACCTTGGCAAAACTGCCAATTTGCACCCATATTTGACGTTCAATGCCAATCAATTTTGACAACGCTATTCTGCGCTCCGCCTGGTCTTCATATTCAATCATAAAGGTAACCTTCCAGTTGGCGCCATCCGGGATTAACGGGTTGTAAGCGTGCAGTTCTTCGTCGATGGCATCGGCTTCAAAAATCTTTTCAACGCGCAGCACTTCCTGAATTTGGTATTGCATGGTCAGCCGATCTTCGAAATACAACGTGGCATTCGGTCCTAACGCGACCTGGCGGGATTTTTTATGCGCCATGACCTGCTCGCGGTAATTTGAACGCTGGCGGGCGTATTCTTCCAGCGACATCAGGTCCATCTTATTTAACTTTGACATTTAACTTATATATTTCAATAGGATATATAAATAACTTACAGTGAAATCTAAATACCGTAGGCTTTCCGCAGCAGCGATATAGGGTGGCATGTAGTTGACCCATCCGCCAACGCATGCTCTATAAACTTGCCCGCCATCGGACAATCGCTGCCGTAGTGATCGGCCTCGCTTTGAATCACTTTATTGACCACTGGCCGGCCCAGTTTTCGTGCCATTTTATAGAACTTGCTTTTAACGCCGTAGGTGCCGTTATGCCCGGAACAACGCTCTATCGCGGTAACCTCGGTACCTGGAATCAACTGCAGGCATTGCTTGGTTTTCAATCCAATCTTCTGCACCCGTTGGTGACAGGCGACATGGTAGGCGACTTTCCCCAGCGATTGCTTAAACTCGGTATTCAGCGCGCCGCCTTTGTGCCGTAGCATGAGATACTCAAACGGATCAAAAATGGCTTTTGCCACCTTTTGAACCTGGTCGTCGTTAGGAAACATCAGCGGCAACTCCTGCCGAAACATGATCACGCAAGAGGGCACCGGCGCGATGATGTCCCAGCCGGCATCGACCAGCACCGCCAGATGGGGGATATTGGTTTCCTTTGCTTTGGCGACCGACTCCAAATCCCCCAGTTCCAGTTTTGGCATGCCGCAACAGCGCTCGCGCTCAGCCAGCGTCACCGGAATTTGGTTGTGCTTTAGCACCCGCACCAGATCCTCGCCCAAATCCGGGGCATTGTAATTGCCGTAACAGGTCGCGAATAGCGCCACTTTTCCGGTGGTTTTTTCGGTCGCCGTTGTTTGCCTCACCGTTATTTTCTCGGTTGATTGAACGAAATGATCCGGCACCAGAGACTCCCCCCGCAACCGTTTACGCAACGTTTTACTGTGATACGCTGGCAGGCCGGCTTCAGGATGAACCCCCAATACCTTGTCCAATACCTTGCGCATCGGCTTGCTTTTGTTCGCGGCATTGACCACATTGACGATGATGGGAATGCTCGCAAGTTTGCCAACGGCATCGGTCGCGGACAGAATTTTTTCGCCACTGCCAACCCGACCTTGCTGGAACTTCACCGCTTTCGCCCGCAACATTAAATGCGGAAAATCGATATTCCACGGATGCGGCGGAATGTAGGGGCATTTCGTCTGGTAACACAAATCGCACAAGTAGCACTGATCCACGACTTTCCAGTAATCCTGCTGGTCCACGCCGTTGACTTCCAGCGTGGCGGATTGATCCACTAAATCGAATAGCGTGGGGAATGAATTGCACAGGTTGACGCAACGGCGACAACCGTGGCAATGGTCAAACACCCGCTCCATTTCATGGTAAAGCGCGTCCTGATTATAAAACTCCGGGTTTTTCCAATCAATCGGATGGCGGATGGGCGCGTCCAGACTGCCCTCCCTGTTTTCCCTTTTCTCCATCAGGATTGACAAAAGATGTCTGTTATAACCGCTTGATATTCAAGGTACTAAATCGCGGCGGCGACCAACGACCAGTGCCTTTAATTGTGCCGACTAAATCTCGTCCAACGCTTTTTGGAAACGATTCGCATGGGATCGTTCGGCTTTGCCCAGAGTCTCAAACCAGTCTGCAATTTCATCGAATGATTCGTTGCGGGCGGTCTTTGCCATGCCCGGATACATATCGGTGTATTCATGGGTTTCGCCGGCGATGGCGGCTTTCAGGTTATCCGGAGTCGGGCCAATCGGCAGTCCAGTGGCCGGATCGCCACATTCCTCCAAGTATTCAAGATGGCCGTGGGCATGCCCGGTTTCGCCTTCAGCAGTAGAACGGAACACGGCGGCAACGTCATTGTAGCCTTCAATATCGGCTTTTGCCGCGAAATACAAATATCGGCGATTGGCTTGGGATTCCCCGGAAAAGGCGTCTTTGAGGTTTTGCTCTGTTTTCGAATTCTTTAAATTCGTGCTCTTCAAACTCATGTCATTCACTCCTAATCGTGTGTTTTGGATCTAAATTTTCATGTCGCATTACCGACCTGGGCAATTTTAGGGTAATGGATCTGATTAGTCTAATTGATTGTATTAAAAACTATAATAGCCAAAAACTATAACAGCATAAACTATAATAGACGAAACCGCGGTTGCGTTAATGATGTTGCCTGGTGTTTTTACGACAACAGCAGGAAGAAGTAATCGGAATATCGGTCTTTGCCATTGCCCGGCCTAATTTTACTGTAATTTCGTCCCACTCATTATTTTTATCATGATCACCCGGCTGATTTTTTTGGCGGCGTTGACGCAAACATTCGGCCAGTCCGTGCAAAGCCCATACATTATCCGGATGCTGGCTACAGCGTTGCAGTTCATTGTTGAGCCCAAGATCTGTGCGATAAACGGATTCCGCTTCGTCATAATGTCCCTGCTCTATCAGCAAGGCGCCGAGCGCGTGCCGCGGCGGATGCATCCACGCCCAGGGTTCGGAATAGGCAAGATTATCATCCAGGCGCACGCTGTCACGCAGATATTGAAACGCATCCGCATAATTTCCTTTGTGATACTCAAGTTCGCCATTCAACATGTTTTGCGCAATTTCCAAAATAGTCAACGCGCGGTTATTGAAAAACTTGCGCTCATCCGGAATGTTGGCGAGGGAGTCATAGAAACAGGCGCGTTCTCGTTCGGCGCGCGCGATTTGCCCCAGCGTCGCATGCGCGATGGTCTTGGCATAATAATGCATCGCGGTCGAGACACAGTATAGATGTGGGCATTGCGGCAGCGGCGTATCAATAATTTGCCGCCACTTGCCGAACCGCACCAGCACATGCATTTTCATTGAATAATAGCCTTCCAAGGTCATGGCAAGATACGGGCGGCCCTTGATTGCCAACACATCGCGGGACAATGTTGCACACATTTCATCAGTCGCTTGCATGGCGGGCGCAAACTGACCCATAAACATGCAGGTATAGATTATCAAATGCAGGTCGTGGCAACGAGACGAAGTGTAGAAATTATAAGGTCCCGCGTAATCAAGATATTTTCGGTCGGCCTGGATGGCGTCCTCGCTGATGACCTTCGCCTGCGCGTAAAGCCCGCACAAAACATAGATGTGGCCCGGCATGTGGAGGATATGCCCGGCCTCCGGGCACATGCCGCGAAGCATGTTGGCCGACTCCAATGCGCGCTGCGGCGCGGGCGACATTTCCAGACAATGAATATGCAGATGTAAAATAGCCGGATGCTGGGGCAAGTCCTGCGCCTTAACTTGCGCCAGGGCTTGGTCAAGCACGGCTAAACATTCCAGCGTGTCGGCGCCGTCAGCCGGTTGGTCGGTTTTCACATTCCAAAGTCTCCAGGGCGTTCGTGTCATCATCGCTTCGACAAAAAGCGCCGCAACATCCAGGTCTTGCGGAAATTTTTGATACACCTGTCGCATTGCCTCAGCGTAGGCATCATCCCATGCGTCAAACTCCTCGGGCGCGACGCCATGCGCGCATTGAAAACGCGCCGCCAATGCGTTGATTAGGCCAGCCTCCACACTAGTGACCTTGGAGACATTGGAGACAAGAGAGCGCGCGCCGGTAATATTATCGAAACAAAATTTTGTGCATCGTGTTATCTCTTGCGGGCAAAAATCACACCACGGCATATTGTAAAAAGGCCCCGCTGCATAAGCGATGCCCCAATATGCCATCGCGCAATCGGGGTCATGTTGCAGCGCTTTTTGGAAACAGTGAACGCCCTCTTCCTGATTAAACGCAAAGCACCAATTGAGACCGCGGTCAAACCATATTTGCGCTTCTGAAGACGATGTGGTGATTGGCCGAGTGTGCCCACCTAAATCAAAATACGGAGTCAAGATAATTGTCCATCCTGATGGTTATGGGTTAAAAGGCAACGGAGGAATGCAAACATTCCACGATAGCGCTTACCTTGGGTGCTTTGCGGAATGTAAAGAAAGAATATATTTTACCCGAAATCGAAGACCACCGCCCTACGGAATAATGTAGCGGCTTGCGCCGCTGTCCTTTTTCACTGGATTATCGGGTCAAGCCCGATAATGACGGGCGGTTATTATCCAGCGGCGAAGCCGGCGCGCGCCTTTGAGGGAGACGGAGCAATCCGCGAACCCCCCTTGATTCCCCCCCCTTATCAGGGGGGGGAGACTGAGCCGCCGTCATCGCGAGTGGACGATGCGAAGCCCCCCTGATAAGGGTGGGGGGGGGGGTTGGGGGGTTGGGGGGGTTGGGGGGGTTGGGGGGATTGCGATACGTCCATGGCTCTGCCCCAATACCACCCCTGAAACCGCGTGCCATCGCCGCCGGGCAAGGTCAGCGGCTGTCGCCGCGGGTGTTTCACTGGATTATCGGGTACCGACAATGACGGGATGATAAAGGCTAACCAATTCCCGCAACGGTTGGTTTTCACTGCAATCCGGTGTCGCTGCAATACGCATTAGCCAACACGAATAGCGTTTGTTTTTGTTCTTCTCAACCATTAGTTTTCCGTGGCCGGAAACAGGATTTTATGGGGGTCGTTATGGGAATCGTTACCCGTCTTAGCGGAATCCTCGGCAATCGGCAGCTTTAAAAATCCGGCAAGTTTCTTTGTATCCAAGTGTGACCATTGATTCAACCCAAATAACGACAAGCCAGTCAATACAATAATGAACAGCGCAAACTTGAAAAACAGCCTCCTCGACTTGTTTGGTCGGCCCCTGTTTGGTCGGCCCCTGTTTGGTCGGCCCCTGTTTGGTCGGCCCTTGTTTGGTCGGCCATTGTTTGATCGGCCCTTGTTTGATCGACTTGGCGCCTTGCTCTTTAGTTTTAGCGCGCTCATGAAGGTCGGCGCGCCTGAAAACTGCTCGGGTTTTAAATCCACCTTGGCGATAACTTCGTCCGCGTCCAGATGCAACAAACGGGCGTAGGCTCTCAGGTAGCCCCTTGCAAACGTGCAACTTGGAAGCCGGTCGTATTGGTTTCGTTCCAGAGCATCAATGGCATCCACCCCAAGATTCAAATTACTCGCGACATCCTCAACGGACAACCGCAATGCCTCTCTTGCGGATGACAGCATTTCTCCGGCCGTTTTAGCGGTTGACGGCTGGGGTTCGGGCCGGGGTTTTGGCGTGACGGTGTCTGACTCAACCATGTCGGCGACCCTATCAGGAAACGCTTAACTCAGAACTTTCTTTGCAACAGGTTTTCTTTGCATCAGGATGTACAAGCAGCATCAACCCTCTTCCAACGCCTTCATGCTCAGCCTGACCCGCCCTTGCTTATCCACTTCCAGCACTTTCACCTTGACCTGATCGCCCTCTTTGAGCACATCGCTAACCTGATTAACCCGCTGGTTGGAGATCTGGGAAATATGCACCAAGCCATCGCGCCCGGGCAAGATGTTCACGAACGCCCCAAAGTCCATCAACCGAACCACCTTGCCGTCATAAATCGTATCCACTTCAACATCCGCGGTAATTTGCTCGATTCGGCGTATCGTTTCCTGGGCGGCGGCATTATCGGTGGACGCGATTTTTATGGTGCCGTCATCGTCGATGTCAATCTTCACACCGGTTTCCTCGGATAAGGCGCGAATCACAGACCCGCCCTTGCCGATGACATCGCGAATTTTCTCGGGGTTGATGCTCATGGTGACAATTCTTGGCGCAAATTCCGACATCTCGGCGCGTGGGGCGGAAATCACTTTATTCATTTCTTCCAGAATATGCAGTCGGCCTTGTTTTGCCTGCTGCAACGCCTGAGCCATAATTTCGGCGGTGATGCCGTCAATTTTGATATCCATCTGCAATGCGGTGATGCCCTCAGCCGTGCCAGCGACTTTGAAATCCATATCGCCAAGATGATCTTCATCACCCAGTATATCGGTCAATACGGCGAAGCTATTGTCTTCCTTGATCAAGCCCATGGCCACGCCGGCAACCGGCGCCTTGGTCACGACCCCGGCATCCATCAACGCCAGACTGGTGCCGCACACACTCGCCATCGAACTGGAGCCGTTGGATTCGGTGATTTCCGACACCACCCGAATGGTGTAGGGAAATTCTTCCTGGCTCGGGAGAACCGCCTTGATGGCGCGCCTTGCCAACCGCCCATGACCAATTTCCCGGCGTTTCGGCGTGCCGACGCGACCGGTCTCGCCGACGCAGTAAGGCGGAAAATTGTAGTGCAGCATAAAACTATCGCGATAGTCGCCTTGCAAAGCATCGATAATCTGTGAATCGCGCTCGGTGCCCAAAGTGGCGACCACAATCGCCTGGGTCTCGCCGCGGGTAAATTTTGCCGAGCCATGGGTGCGCGGCAATACGCCGACTTCAACGCTGATGGGACGCACTGTTTTAGCATCGCGTCCATCAATGCGCGGCTGGCCGGCAATGATGCGGTCACGCACATATTTTTTCTCCATGGATTTAATCTCATCGGACACGACCGCCGAATGATCGACTTCAGCATCGGCCGGGCACAACTCGGCAAGTATATCGTCCCTGACTTCGGACAGCGCATTTCGCCGCTCGGCTTTATCGGTGATTTGATAAGCATTTTCGATGCGCTCGCCGACCAGCGCAGCGACGCGATCGTGCAACGACGAATCCTGCTCGGCCGGCTGCCAGTCCCATTTTTCCTTGCCGGCTTCCTGGCCCAGCTCTTTAACCGCTTGGATCACGGCCTGGCTTTGCTCATGCCCAAACATGACCGCGCCTAACATTTGCTCTTCGCTCAAGACTTGGGCTTCGGACTCCACCATAAGCACCGCGCTTTGCGTGCCGGCCACGACCAAATTCAATGCCGATTGTTCGGCTAAAACCGTGGCGCTCGGATTCAGCACATACTCGCCATCCACAAACCCGACTCGCGCGGCGCCAATCGGGCCATTGAAGGGCAAGCCAGAAATCTCCAGCGCCGCGGAAGTCCCGATCAACGCCAAAATATCCGGGTTAATCTCGGGATCGACCGACAGGACAGTGACAATGACCTGCACCTCGTTCATGAATCCGTCCGCAAACAGCGGTCGAATAGGTCGATCAATTAACCGGCAGGTGAGGATGGCGTTTTCAGATGGCCGGCCTTCGCGCTTAAAAAAACCGCCGGGAATCTTGCCGGCGGCGTAACTTCGCTCTTCGTAATCAACGGTCAACGGCAAAAAGTCATGTCCCTTGTATTCTTTCCGCCCCACAACCGTAACCATGACCACGGTATCACCCATGCTGGCAATCACTGCGCCGTGGGCGTGTCTTGCGGTCGCCCCGGTTTCCAGACGTACTTCATGCTGACCGTACTGAAATGTTTTTACTGTTTTACTCAATTTAGGTTTCTCCTATAGCGTATTAATTATGGGGCTTTTGTTTGACGTGCGACCTACTTACGTAGCCCCAGCTTGCCGATCAGAGCCCGATAGCGCTCGATGTCGGTGTTTTTCAAATAGTTCAATAATTTACGGCGATGATTGACCAACCGCAACAATCCCTGTCGGGAATGATGATCGTGGATGTGTGTTTTGAAATGATCGGAAAGATCGTGAATTCGCGCGGTCATCAGCGCTATTTGTACTTCAGGAGAACCGGTATCCCCTTCTTCGCGCTGGTGTTGTTTAACAACAGCGGCTTTATCTGTGGCAGTTAAAACCATGATATTCCTCAATTTAAAAAAATTTACCTGCGTCGAAGTAAGCCGCAACTCATGTGGACTTGCCTCCATGGCAAACCTCGAAACACCGTATCCCGGAAACCGGGTCCGCGTATTCTATACGCCAACTTGATTATCTACAAGCCCGTATTATGCCACCACATACTGGACAAATCGGGCAAAAGTTTGACGATGGACTGGCAGGGCATCAAGTAATCCAATCCCCAGAGCGGACGTTCGCCGTTATAGCGTTGTAAGCATCCCAGTATATGGTCGTTATGGTCGTTGTGTTGCGCACAAAACCGGCGGCTACGCCGCAAATGAGTCCGGCTACGCCAGAGCACGTTTTAGTGTCACGCAAAGCGTGACAATTATTTACCATTGGCATCTCAAAGAGAGTCACACCTTGCGATTCACCATTGTCTCCCCCAACCCGTCATTGCCCGGCTTGTTCCGGGCAATCCAGTTATTAAACCGTTCGGCGTAGCCGAACTCCTTATAATCCAGACAAACATTGAGTGCCGCATATGTTTCGTTAGGCAAGGCGTGGAAGCCGAGAATGAGGGGGCGCATAAACATGCGTGGTCGATTGAGCGGCGCACCACAACACCACATAACGGAAAATAGGCAAGCGACAATCCAGTCATTAAACCAGCGGCGTTAGCCACTATCATTATGTCGGTTTCCTTTTTTCGTCATGCCACGAATCCAGAATGTTTCCGGCATTATTCAGCCCGTATTATGCGGCCACCGCCTATGCGGCAAATCAGACAGTCATGGTGAGCTGCCGATAATACGCCATTGGCATCATTAAATATGCAGCAATTTCACCTTAGACTACCCGATTTTTTTATCCTCTTATAGTCTCATTTGTGTCTGAGCCCGGACACCTGTCCGCCAGAAAAATTAAAGATTTTTATCTGGGAATCAGTATAATCCCGCCCATTGATGACCTAAAAAATCTTAAGAAACATTGCAATGAAATTAAATCGAGTCGGGTTTGTGGGTTGGCGGGGCATGGTCGGTTCAGTGCTGCGGCAAAGGATGATCGAACAAGATGACTTCTCATTAATCGAACAGCCGGTTTTCTATACCACCTCGCAAACCGGCCAACCCGGCCCGGACATCGGCCGGGAAATTCAACCCTTGCAAGACGCCTTTAACCTGGAATCCCTAGCCAGCCTGGATGTGATTGTCACCTGCCATGGCGGCGCCTATACTGCTGAGGTGCATGCAAAACTTCGCCAGCAAGGCTGGAAGGGTTGCTGGATTGATGCGGCCTCCAGCTTACGCATGTCAGCGGATTCCACCATCATTCTTGATCCAGTCAATCTGCCTATAATTGAGCACGGCCTGGCCCATGGCCAAAAAGATTTCATTGGCGGCAATTGCACGGTCAGTTTAATGATGATGGCGCTGGATGGCCTGTTTAGTGCTGATTTGGTTGACTGGATTGCTGTTTCCACTTACCAAGCGATATCCGGCGGCGGCGCTCGGCAAATGCGCGAACTGGTTGAGCAAATGGGCGTGGTCAATCAAGCCGCCAGTGAATTAGTGAAAAATCCGGCCAGCTCAATACTGGATATTGATAAAGCCGTCATAGATGCGCTGCGTTCAGATCAACTGCCCAGCGGGGAAATCGGTGTTGCGCTGGCTGGCAATTTGCTGCCGTGGATTGATAGCGATTTGGATTCCGGCAGCAGTCGCGAAGAGTGGAAAGGCGCGGTGGAAGCCAACAAAATACTGGGTCGGGAGGCGAGGCCGATCCCCATAGAAAGCACCTGCGTTCGCGTCGGCACGATGCGATGCCATAGTCAGTCGTTCACCATTAAACTCAAACAGGATTTGCCGTTGGATGAAATCGAGCAAATTTTAGAACAAGGCAATGATTGGGTTGCGCTGGTTGAAAACACGCGCGAGGCATCGTTGGCCAAACTAACCCCGGCCTATGTCAGCGGCACGTTGACCATCGCCGTGGGACGCGTGCGCAAGCTCAATCTGGGCGCGCGGTATATCTCGGCATTTACGGTAGGCGATCAACTGCTGTGGGGCGCCGCGGAACCGCTACGGCGCATGTTAAGAATATTGGCGCGCGACCAGGTTTGACTTCAGCGGTGCGCTGCGGATTAATTCGCTACCCGCTCTTTCAAGATCGCCAGGCAGCGCGCAACGTAATCCGCTCTGCTTGCCTGCCCCATTAACCCGATGCGCCAAATCCTGCCGGCCAGCACGCCGAGCCCAGCGCCGATTTCCAAGCCATGGTTATCAAGAAAGTTTTTACGGGATGCGGCATCGTCAACGCCATCGGCAAGCAGCACCGCATTCAGTTGCGGCAGCCGATAGGGCGGTTCCACCAATAACGCCAAGCCCAACTCATCGAGTCCGGCAACCAGTAATTGATGATTGCGCTGGTGTCGCGCCCAGGCATTTTCAATGCCTTCTTCATGCACCATCAACAACGCTTCGTGCAGGGCATATAAGGAATTGACCGGCGCGGTATGATGGTAGGAGCGCCCGCCCTCCGCGCCCCAGTATCCCATCACTAAATTGATGTCCAAAAACCAACTTTGGACTTTGGTTGTTCGATTTCGGACTTTATCCAAAGCCGCTTCGGAAAACGTGACCGGGGACAATCCAGGAAAACACGAAAGACATTTTTGACTGCCCGAATAGACCGCATCCAGTTGCCACTCATCCACCATCAGCGGCACGCCGGCCAGCGATGTCACCGCATCGACGATAACCAGCGCGCCATGCTCGTGCGCCAATTTGGCCAAGGCTTGAGCATCGGATAACGCGCCGGTTGAGGTTTCCGCATGGACAAACGCAACCACTTTGACATCCGGGTTATCTTTCAATGCCTGCTCGACTTTTTCCAGACTGACCGGCGCGCCCCATTGATCTTCCACGACAACCGCGCGGCCACCACAGCGTTCGACGTTTTCCTTCATGCGCCCGCCGAACACGCCGTTGATGCAGACAATCGCCTGGTCGCCCACTTCAATCAAGTTGACAAAACACATTTCCATGCCCGCCGAGCCCGGCGCGCTGACCGGCATGGTCATGTAATTTTCGGTTTGGAAGACATATTGAAGCAAGTGCTTAATCTCATCCATCAGCGCCACAAAGGCAGGATCGAGATGACCGATGGTCGATCTTGCGGCGGCGTCCAGAATCCGCTGATGAACCATAGTGGGGCCAGGCCCCATCAAAAGCCGTTTGGGTGGCCTAAATGATTGATACATGATAAAAGTCCAAAATTTTCCGAGCGCACAGTATAATCGAAAACGATAATCGCAAACGCGCCAGCGCGCACAAATGCCACGACAACTTTGCTAACATCCCCCAAAGCCATGCAAATAATTTAGACTTGAAGATTTAGACTTGAAAGAATTTTATCGTAACGCAACCCGCACTCAAAAATGAACCTGAACATGAACATGAACATACTCATCGCCGACAGTTTCCCTGAATCCTATCAATCGGAATTAATCAAAAACGGCCACCAAATAACCTTCAATCCGGCGTTGCAAGGAGACGCGCTAGGCGAAGCGCTCGGCGACCACGAAATCTTGATCGTGCGCAGCACCAAAGTTGACGCCGCCGCCATTGACGCGGGCACGGCGTTGCGACTGGTGATACGCGCCGGCGCCGGCACCAACTCCATCGACAAGGCGCATGCCGCCAGCAAAGGCGTTCGTGTCTGCAATGTGCCTGGGGCCAATGCGATAGCGGTTGCAGAACTGGTTATCGGTTTGATTATCGCCATTGACCGCCATATTCCGGACAATGTCAGCGACCTTAGGAACAAGGTTTGGGCGAAGAAAAAATACGCCAGCGCTCAGGGCTTGTATGGTCAAAAACTGGGCCTGCTCGGGCTCGGCGCCATTGGCTTGGCGGTTGCTGAACGCGCCGCCGCATTTGGTATCCGCGTGCACGCGCTGGCAAAACCCGGTCGTTCGCAAGACGCGGAAAAACGCATCAGCGATCTCGGCATCGTGCAACTTGCGTCGCTGGACGACCTGCTCGCGACTTGCGACATTGTCAGTTTGCATTTGCCGGTCACGCCCGAAACCAATAAGATGGTGGACAAAACATTTTTAGATAAAATGAAACACGGCGCGATGTTGATCAATACTTCGCGTGGCGACTTGGTTGATGAAGCGGCGTTGATCGAGGCAATGGAAAGCAAGGGAATTCGCGCCGGGCTGGATGTTTATGACAACGAACCCGGCGCCGGCGACGACCGTTTCGACTCGGCAATCGCCGCTCATCCCGGGGTATGCGGCACGCATCACATCGGCGCCTCGACCGAGCAGGCGCAAATGGCCGTGGCCGAGGGCGTGTTGCAAGTGGTGCGGTCATACCAACAGGGCGACTTGCAAAATTGCGTCAATTGACCGGCGCGCAAATTTTTATCGCGACCGCAATCAACGCCACAATAACTATGAGGAAAAACAATGAACTCAGATTCAAACCGCAAACATAATTTCAGCGCAGGACCCTGCACCCTACCGTTGGAAGTTCTGCGACAGGCGCAGCAGGAATTCGTCGATTATCAGGGCGCCGGAATGTCGCTGATTGAAATGAGCCATCGCGGCAAGCACTTTGATGCGGTCGCCGTTGAGGCGATGGCGTTATCCATGGAAGTATTTCAAGTGCCCGATGATTTCAGCGTGCTGTTTTTGCAGGGCGGGGCCATGCTGCAATTCTCCATGATACCGATGAATTTGCTGACCCATGGACAAAAAGGCGCCTATGTCAATTCCGGCGCATGGGCCGACGGCGCCATCACCGACGCCAAAGCGTATGGGGATATTTACACCGCCTGGGACGGCGCGGAAAATAACTATACGCGAATGCCGACCAGCGCCGAGTTGGCAATGCAGGACCACACCCGTTATCTGCATATCACCACCAACGAAACGATTGGCGGCATTCGCTTTGCCGAATGGCCGGAGGTTGATGTTCCATTGGTCGGCGATGTGTCGTCCGAATATATGGCGCGCCGGTTGCCTTGGGAGAAGTTTGATCTGGTTTATGGCGGCGCTCAGAAAAACCTTGGGCCAGCCGGCATGGCCGTGATTTTCATTCGCAAATCGATTCTTGAGCATACCAACCGCGACCTCGGCCGCTACCTGCGTTACGATATACACGAAGCCAGCGGTTCGATGTTTAACACGCCGCCGGTATTTCCCATTTATATGTTCGGCAAAGTCTTGAAATGGATGAAAAAGCAAGGCGGCTTGGCGGCGATGGAAACTCTGGCGGCGGAAAAATCCGGGGCCTTGTATCGCGCCATTGACGACAGCGATGGTTACTACACATGCCCGGTGGAGGTTGCCTGTCGCTCGCAGATGAATGTGGTTTTCCGATTGCCCAGCGAACAGTTGGAGCAAAAATTTCTGTCCGAAAGCGCGCAAGTTGGCTTGATGAACTTAAAGGGTCATAGAAGCGTCGGCGGCTGTCGGGCAAGCATTTACAACGCGCTGCCCAAAAGCAGCGTCGATGCGCTCGCTGAATTTATGGCAGATTTTAGCGACAACAACGCCAGAACCAACGGCTGACTCTCTTCTCAAACATTCGCGGCCATGCCCAAAATCAAAGCGTTTGCGGGTTATCTGGTCAATGCCGCGCGCGCCAAGCAAGTGGTATCGCCGGCGTATGATTCCGTCTCGCCGCAACAACGCCGACAATTCGCTGAAGCCAATCCGCAAAATTTTTTAAACACCATGCGCCTGCTGGAGGATTTTCCCGCCGATGCGCGGCCGACTCAATCTCAACTTTTGTCGTCCAATAAAGCGAATCTGGACAAACTGCTGGATGACGGCTCTTACGAAAAACTTAAGACACCCTGTTTGTTTGTGTATCAGTTAGGCAGCGGCGCGCATGTGCAAACTGGCGTGGTCTGCGAAATTGGCATTGAAGAGTACGAAAAAGGCTTGGTGCGAAAACACGAAAACACTCGTAGCGACAAAGAGGATTTGCTGACCCGCTACCAAAAAGTCGTCGGCGTCTCGTCCAGCCCGATTTGCCTGGCGTATTCGCAAAGCGATGCGATAGACGATTATGTCGCTCGGCTGATTGAAAAACCCGATGACCTTGAGTTTATCTCGGAAGACGGTGCCGAACAAGTCGTCAAACAGCGGGTATGGCGTATCGAGAACTCGGTCGAACAACAGAAATTGATCGCGCTGTTCAGTAAAATTGAGGTAACCTACCTGACCGACGGACACCACCGCGCCGCGTCTGGATATCGTTACGCTGAAATGATGCGCGAACAACATAACAATCGTGGGGGCAACCATGGAGACGAACCCTATAACCAACTGCTGGTCGCGCTGTTCCCGGACAACCAACTCAACTTGCTGCCTTTTCATCGTTGCGTCAAAGACCTGAACGGCTTGGATGAAACCCAAATCGTGGCAGCGTTGCGAGCCTGTTTCGCGGTCAAAAAACTGCGCGGGCAGACCGCATTCGATGCGTCCCAGCATGGCGAATTTGGAATGTATATCAATCAGAATTGGTATCGCCTTAATGTGTTGCCGCAATGCATCGAGCAAACAGACCCGGTTAATTCATTGGATGTCACCCTGTTGCAAAATTTGATTTTAGAGCCGATCTTCGGCATCAAGGATATGCGCGGGGATGCGCGGCTCGATTATATTGCCGGGGTCAGCGGTGATGCAGGCATTAAACAAAAATGCAGTGAGGGCTGGAAAGTGGTTTTCGCCTGCTACGCCACTTCAATTGAGCAGTTGATGAAGGTCGCGGATGCGGATTTGTTGATGCCGCCAAAATCAACCTATTTCGATCCGAAGCCGAGGTCCGGTATATTTGTCCGCTTGAAGTGACCGGCATGGTTCATCAATGCCCGTACATTTGATCGCGCGGCAATCGCGCCGCAGTAACCCGGTCGTTGCCGCTCAAATCCTGAGCCGTGGTTATGTCGCCATAACCTTCATCGGACAATCGTTGCCGAACGCCCTGGCCTTGCTGGAATCCATGTTCAAGCACAAGCCATCCGCCTGAGCGAAGATAGGCTTTGGCATGGCGCGCGATGTGGTTGATTGCCGCGTAGCCCTGCTCATCGGCAACCAGCGCGGCGCGCGGCTCGAAACGCACATCACCAATCTGCAAGTGCTCGTCATCGGCGGATAGATACGGCGGGTTGGAGCAAATCAGATGATATTTTTCGCGGCGCAGATTTGCGAACCAATCGCTCTGCAAAAACTCGATGTTGTTAAGTCCTGAGGTGGGTCCCAAGGCGGCCTGATTGCCACGCGCAACCGCGAGAGCGCGCGCTGAATGATCCGTAGCCACGATGCTTGATGCGGGCAACTCCGATGCCAACGCCAAGGCGATGGCGCCGCTACCCGTGCCCAACTCCAAAATGCGGGTGCCGAGACCGGACTTGGGGTCGGACTTGGGACCGCCATCAATCAGCGCCAATACACGCTCAACCAGTGTTTCGGTTTCATGGCGGGGAATTAAAACCCGATCATTTACCTTGATCGGCAGCGACCAGAACTCCCTGATCCCGGTCAAGTAGGCGACCGGCACGCCCTGTTGCCGCTGGCCCGCTATTTTGTGGTAAGCGTCTATTTGCGCGGCGGATAATGTGTGGTCGTCATGCGCGATCAACTCGGCCGCATCCTTGCCCAATACATAACCCAACAGAATTCTGGATTCCATATACCCATTCTCCATCCCGAAGAACTGCTTTTTAGACCAGGTTAGCAACTCGCCTATAGTCAAATGCTGGGTCAATTACTTGTAAAAGCCAGTTTGTAGTGCGGTTTGTGCCAGGGTCGCATATAAATATTGGTTCAAGATACTTTAAGCGGTGATTTCGGATAGATTTTAGCAGATATTGACACCCATTTTCGTGGCGCATATTGAAGCGAAACTCACACTCTTTCAAAGGGGTCCGGCTACGCCGGACGACATATTTTAACTGGATTCCCGCCTGCGGCGAGAATGACGGGCCGGGGGGGACAATGGTAAATAAGTGTCACGCAAAGCGTGACACTAAAACGTGCTCTATTACCTATAATCCGTCATTGCCCGGCACATATTATTATTGGCCGGGCAATCCAGTGGAATATGCCGTCCGGCGTAGCCGGACTCCTTTGCGGCGTAGCCGCCGGTTTGTGTCTGGCAAAGCCGGATGCCAAAAGGAGTCACGCTACGCGTGACAGATATTTAACTGGATTCCCGCCTTCGGCGAGAATGACGGGCCGGGGGGACAATGGTGAATAATTGTCACGCAAAGCCTGACACTAAAACGTGCTCTATTACCTATAATCCGTCATTGCCCGGCCCATATTATTATTATTGGCCGGGCAATCCAGTTATTAAACCGTTCGGCGTAGCCGAACTCCTTTGCTTTGATGCCGCCGGTTTGTGTCTGGCAAAGCCGGATGCCAAAAGGAGTCACGCTACGCGTGACAGATATTTAACTGGATTCCCGCCTGCGGCGAGAATGACGGGCCGGGGGGGACAATGGTAAATAAGTGTCACGCAAAGCGTGACACTAAAACGTGCTCTATTACCTATAATCCGTCATTGCCCGGCTTGTTCCGGGCAATCCAGTTATTAAACCGTTCGGCGTAGCCGAACTCCTTATTATCGCGGCTTCGCCACTCTGGATTCCCGCCTGCGGCGAGAATGACAAATAAGGGTCGTCATTGCCCGACACATATTATTATTGGCCGGGCAATCCAGTGGAATATGCCGTCCGGCGTAGCCGGACTCCTTTGCGGCGTAGCCGCCGGTTTGTGTCTGGCAAAGCCGGATGCCAAAAGGAGTCACGCTACGCGTGACAGATATTTAACTGGATTCCCGCCTTCGGCGAGAATGACGGGCCGGGGGGACAATGGTAAATAAGTGTCACGCAAAGCGTGACACTAAAACGTGCTCTGGCGCAGCCGGATTTCTTATTCTCGATGTGCCATTGGCGTCTCAACTCGCCTTTGTCCTCTCAATTCACCATTGTCTCCCCAGTCCGTCATTGCCCGGCCCATATTATTATTATTGGCCGGGCAATCCAGTTATTAAACCGTTCGGCGTAGCCGAACTCCTTTGCTTTGATGCCGCGCCGTTTGATGCGAGAATGACGGCAAGGCTATGGTGCTTATTGCTTACCGCTAATGTATGAGCGCGTCCCGGCGGCTACGCCACTCTGGATCCTCGCCTGCCGGCGAGAATGACGGCCGAGAGGGCGGTGCTAAAACACCGCTGGAAAGGAACAAAACGGGCAATGAATTAGTGAACACATACGCTCGCATTGCCCGGCGATGCGTTGTCTGATTTGAGTATACAATCGGCTGGTCGCCGGGCCAGAGATGCCAGTGATTTGAGCGACTTTGCAAGCCTCGAATCAAGGCAAAACAGCCGTGGAATCGCCCTGGATTTATTCTCCGAAACTCGGCAACGAATGACATGCTTGTTTTTCATTTATAGAACAATTAGTTATGACCATTTCACTATACCTTAAAGTATCTTGAACCAATATTTATGCTAAATTTTAAGCGTTATTTAACTCGGCCAGCAACTGCACCTGATGTTCCGCTATCAATGCATCAATAATTTGATCGACATTGCCGGCCAGCACTTCATCCAATTTGTACAGCGTTAAATTGACCCGATGATCGGTGATTCTGCCTTGCGGGTAATTATAAGTGCGAATCCGCTCGGAGCGATCGCCGCTGCCCACCAACGATTTGCGCGTGCTTGCCTGTTCTCGCTGTTGCTGCTGAATTTGCGCTTCGAGTAATTTTGATTTTAGCGCCGCCAGTGCGCGCGCGCGATTCTTATGCTGCGATCTTTGATCCTGACATTCCACCACCGCCCCGCTGGGCAGATGGGTGATGCGGATGGCTGAATCGGTTTTGTTCACGTGCTGCCCGCCCGCGCCCGAAGCGCGAAATGTGTCTATGCGTAAATCGGCCGGGTTGATTTCAATCTCATCCATTTGGTCCGCCTCTGGCATGACCGCGACCGTGCACGCGGAAGTGTGTATGCGCCCCTGAGATTCCGTTTCCGGCACGCGTTGCACCCGGTGCGCGCCCGATTCAAATTTCAACCGCGAATACGCGCCGTCGCCGATTATGCGGCTGATAATTGCTTTATAGCCGCCATGTTCGCCGTCGCTGCTGCTCATCACTTCCACCTGCCAGCGACGGCTTTCGGCATACGCATGGTACATCTTGAACAAGTCACCGGAGAACAGCGCGGCCTCATCACCGCCGGTGCCGGCGCGAATTTCAAGATAGATATTGCGACCATCATTAGGATCTTTCGGCAGCAGCAAGGTTTGCAGATCGTGGTCGCATTCCTGCAACCGCTGTTCCAGGGCCGGCAATTCATCCTTCGCCATGGCTCGAATTGAACTATCGGAATCCTCCAGCATGGCGCGAGTCTCCGTCAACTCCTGAGCCAGCGCCTGATGTTGATTGAAGGTCTCGACGATGGGAACGATTTCCGATAACTCGATAGACAGTTTTCGAAACTGGTCCTGAGCGGAAATAATCTCAGGCTCCGACAACAACACATTGAGCTCTTGGCGTCGGTCAACGACCTGCAGCAATTTTTGTTTAATAGATGGGTTCATCCGCGCTTCGCCTGAAAAAACCATATGAGAAAACTGACAAAAGTTATAAATTAAATAACTTTCGCGCGGCCGAGATAATGCTGGCATTGCCGTCGATATCCGCTTGTTTAAGCACCTGACTGGGTTGATGCGCGAATTTATTGGTCAAGTCTCTGGCGAGTTGCTCAAGAACTTTTTCGGCGTCCCCGCCGTTACCCAGTTTTTTAAGCGCGCGCTGCAATTCCGCTTGTTTTAAATCGTTCAACCCCGCTCTGAAGGATTTTATCGCGGGCACCGATTCCAACGAGCGCATCCAGCGCATAAACTTCACCACCTGAAAGTCGATGATGTTTTCTGCCTGTTCAGTCGCGCGCAAACGCTCCTCCCGATTCTCGTCAACCATGGATTTCAGATCGTCAACGGTATATAAATACACGTCTTTGAGTTGACTGACTTCGGGTTCGACATCCCGCGGCACCGCCAGATCGAGGATAAACATGGGACTGTGCTTGCGTTTTTTCAGCGCGGCCTCAATGGCGCCTTTTCCTAAAATCGGCAAGGTGCTGGCGGTTGAGGTAACCACAATATCGGCGTGGTGCAAGCGTTCTGGAATTTGAGCCAGGCTAATAGCTTCGGTAATGGCCTCGCCGCCGGCCGCGCGCGCCAAAGTTTGCGCCTTATCGATAGAGCGATTAGCGATGATGATATGCTTCACTTGATTCTGTTTCAGGTGTCTGGCCACTAACTCAATGGTCTCGCCCGCGCCGATCAACAATACCGTCTGCTGCGAAAGTCGGGTGAATATTCGCTTGGCCAGGTTGACGCCGGAATACGCCACCGACACCGCATTGGCGCCAATCGCGGTATCGGTTCGCACCTGCTTGGCGACGCTAAAAGTATGCTGAAACAATCGGTTCAACACTTTTCCGGTAGCGCCGATACTCGATGCGGTTAGAAAGGCATCCTTCATTTGACCCAGAATTTGCGGCTCGCCCAACACCATTGAATCCAGCCCCGAAGCAACGCGAAACGCATGTTTCACCGCGGCTTCATTGGGGTAGTGATAGATGCTTTTGTCCAAATCGCGCTGATTGAGTCCGCTGTATTCAGACAACCAAGCCAGAATACGTGTTTTATCAGCGTTTTCCTGGCCACAATAAATTTCGGTTCTATTGCAGGTGGATAATATGGTGGCTTCCGCCACCCCCGCGGATTGGGTCAGATCCGCTAAAGCCTGGTGGATGGAATCCGGGCCAAACGCCGCCTTTTCGCGCACTTCAATGGGCGCGGTCTGGTGGTTCAAGCCTAAGGTTAAAATATGCAGCATTTAAAATATGCATGTTGTGAAGCATTATAGTGATAATCAACCGCAAAATCCTGGCAAGGCGACTGAAAATATTGGTAGACTGCAATGATGTTTTTTTCGGATCATGGCGCGCTCGCCGCAGTTAAATTTTCACCGCGGCATCTTGCAAAACCGCTCGTTGGCGTCGGAGTTTTACTGCTCATTGGCGCCTGTCAATCGCCTTCACCGAGCACCGAAATCTCCGCGCATAACTCAATCCAGGCGCTTGCGCCCGAGAATGAGCATGAACACGAACCGGTGCTTACGCTGTCACCTGAAACAAAACCGCAATCCCGACTCACTGCCGAACTGCTGTACGATATTTTAGTGGCGTCAATCGCGGCCCAAAGAAACCGGCCCGCCGTCGCGCTGGAAGCGCTTTCAAGCGCAGCCTACCACTCCGAAGATCGCCGCCTTATCTCCGAAGCCATCCAACTTGCGATGGACCTTGAACAGTATCAACAGGCGATCGCGCTCGCTGAATTTTTTAATCGTCTGCAACCGGATAATCACCGGGCAATTCTGGTGCTGGCGAAGGCGCAGTTTAAATTAGGCGAAGCTCAGAAGGCTTTGAGCGCGCTAATTGACTTGGCGAAAAATCAGACCACGCCTGAGGCTTTTTCTGATGCCTCAGTGTTGCAGGATATTGCGGCGTTGTTGTCGGCGCAGGATCAGAAAACCGTGTTGCCCGAGTTTATGCAACAAGTCGAAAAAAATCCTGACAACGCGCAACTTGCGCTGACCGCCGCCCTACTCGCTTCACGGCTCGGCAACGCCGATGAATTTATCAGGTTGCTGGACAAAACCCTTGAACTCAAATCGGATTGGGAATTTCCCGGCACGCTCAAGTTATCGGAATTATCCACTCTAAACCTCGATAGCATGACCCGTTTCGCGGAGCATTATCTAACAGCCAACCCGCAACACGAAAAATTCAAGTTGCAGTATGCGCGACTATTGATTCAACAGGATGACATTGACGGCGCGCTCGGCCGCCTCAAGGAAATACTGGCGCTCAATCCTGATTCCGTCGACGCGCTGTTCAGAATCGGCGTCATTTATCTGGACCAGGACTTGTTGGAGGAATCCAAAAAAGCGCTGCGGCGCTACCTTGAACTCAATCCAACAAATAATCAAAACTGGCCAAAAACGGATCTAAGCCGAATTTATCTGGCTGATATTGAGTTTAAACTAAAGCATTACGCCGCCGCCGCGTTGTATCTGCACGGCGTTTCGTCGCCAAGATATTACCTGGACGCGCAGGTAAAAATGGCGCGGGTCATCGCGCAACGCGATGATCTCGATTCCGCCTTGAACCATTTGCAGCAAATTGTTACGGCCAACGATGCCCAGAGAACCCGAATTATTCTCGAACAAGATGCATTGCTAAGGGAGCATAATCAGTTGCATCGATCAAGATTGCTGCTCGATGAGGGGTTGGAAGAGTTTCCAGACCAACCGGATTTATTGTATAACCGCGGGCTGCTTGCCGCTCAGATGGAATTGCTGGAGCTGCATGAGCAGGATATGCGTAAGTTAATCACGCTGCAACCCGACAATGCTCATGCTTATAATGCGTTAGGTTATACCCTGGCGGATCAGACCGACAGGCTGAGCGAGGCCATGGCGTTAATCGTTAAAGCGAATGAGTTGCTGCCTGATGATGGTTTTATTCTCGACAGCATGGGTTGGGTTCATTTCCGGTTGGGTGATAATGAACAGGCGATAAAATTTTTGCGGCAAGCGATGGCTATCAGGCAGGATGCTGAAATTGCCGCGCATTTGGGCGAGGCGCTTTGGGTTACCGGTCATCAAGATGAAGCCATAAAAATCTGGCGACAGGGCACCGAGTGGGGGCCGGAAAATGTAATTTTGAAAAACACCATGGCCCGGTTTTCTCAGCAACAATAGACCTATTTCGCGCCCAGCCATTCTCCAGCACACCCTTGTTAGCCCGCAGACATGCCTTTTTATTACCGATTTTTTATCGCCTGCACGATTGCCTGCACGATTGTTGTGATCTCCGGCTGCGCAACCAACATTCCAAAACAGTCTGCGGCAACATCCGCTGCGCTTGCGCTTTGGCAACAGCAGAAATTAAATAACTCAACGATGTCCAGTTGGGAGATCAAGGGAAAAATCGGCGTTAAAACGGGCGACCAAGGCGGCTCGGCCACATTGAAATGGTCGTACCGGAATGACCGTCAGGAAATTGAACTTTATGGCCCCTTCGGCGGCGGCCGCATAAAAATTTCGGTGACCGGCGATGCCGCCATCCTGAAAGACACCAAGGGCGCGGTGATTGAAGGCGAGAGCGCGGCTCAGGTGTTATATCAACGATTGGGCTGGCGGGTGCCGTTTGCGGAACTGATTATGTGGTGCCGAGGATTGCCGGATGACCATGCCACGGACATTGTCATTGACCAATATGGACGACTGAAAAGCCTGAACCAGGGCGTGTGGCATATCGAATATCAGGAATATCGGTCGGTTGCTGGTTTCACCTTGCCGCGCAAACTCACGCTCGCGTCATTGCCCGGCGGCATGGCGCTTTATGATGACCACGGCAAGTATATCGGCGATCAGTTGCGCGTCAAGGTGATTTTGCGGCGTTGGTCGGCGATCAACCCACCCGGCAATCGGAATTATCTCCCATGAGCGAAGTCATGGTGGGGTCAAGCGCACGCGCTCTGGTCATGCGCTCGCCGGCAAAAATTAACCTGTTTCTGCATATCACCGGACAGAGAAGCGATGGCTATCACTTATTGGAAACGGTTTTTCAATTTCTTGATTTTGCCGATACATTGAAATTTGAAGTCCGGAAAGACCGCCGCATTGTTCGGCGCGATGAGCATGAATTTTCGCTTCCGAAAAATGATTTAATCATCCGCGCCGCCGAACTGCTGCGTAAAGAATTTCACACGGAATTTCAGTCAAGCGATGCGCCGGGCGTGCGCATCACCTTAACCAAAAAAATCCCGCCAGGCTCCGGCATGGGCGGCGGCAGTTCAAACGCCGCCACCACTTTGTTGGCGTTGAACCGACTCTGGAATTTAGGCTTGACCCGAGATGACTTGCTGCCCCTGGCCGCGAGGCTCGGCGCCGATGTGCCGCTATTCATCTATGGAAAATCGTGTTGGGCCACGGGCATTGGCGATGTGTTTGAACGCTTCGAGCCGCCGCAACATTGGTGTTGCATGTGCCTTCCATCGGTGGCGGTTTCAACCTCGGCGGTGTTCTCCCGCTTTGATCAACGCGGTCACTCATCGATAACCAAAAAAGCCCTGAGCAAAAAAGCCATGATCAAAAAAGCCATGATCAAAAACACCCTAATTAAAAATCGGGCGCAAACCGGAAATACCGCCAATGATCTTGAGCCGATTACCCGCGCCCTTCACCCCGAAGTGGATCAAGCGCTCAAAACCCTGAGCCTTTATGGGGACGCAAAAATGAACGGCAGCGGCTGCTCCATTTATCTACGCTGTGATTCCAAAGACCAAGCCAGCGAAATTTGCCGTAAGATGCCATCACACTTAAACTGTGCGGTAACCCGGACTTTGAACGATATTACCGAGTATTCGTAGAATCGCTGATTGATTTTAAGGCTCGTCATTATCGGGCTTGGTGGTGTTGGCAGATTTTTGCTCCCAGCAAAATCTGCACTTCCGCCATCCTTGGCGGTCGTGTCCCGCTATGCGGGACAATGGTTGACTGGATTCCAACTTTCGTTGGAATGACGAGGGCGGGGGTGGAATGACAGTGAAAGGGCAGCCTGGATTTCCGCCCCCGGTCCGTCATTATCGGGCTGACCCGATAATCCAGTTAAACACGCCGTTATTTCTGCGGAAGCAAAAATGACACAACATAAGGAATCCGGCTACGCCGGATAGTTGTCTTACTGGATTCCGGCGTGCGCTGGAATGACGGTTGATATTTTAATTACGGTGCAGGTCATTTCGCGCGGTGTGCAAAATTGCGCGTAAGCCCGCAAGGGCGCATATCAGGGATGATACGCGCAATCCAACTTGCGTTGGAATGACGGTGGGGGGGCAGTATGGATTCCCACTCCCCGGCCCGTCATTATCGGGCTTGACCCGATAATCCAGTAAAACACCTGCGGCGCAAGCCGCTACATTACCGGCTGCGGGCTACCGGTCCAGCCGACTCCCTAACCTGACCGCGTTTGCGGTCAGGTTGTTCTTCAACGGGGGGAGTGGTTCTTTGGGGATATGACGCGGTGGGTTAGAAATGCCACTTCAGCAAAAGATTAAGGTTGCGTTCATCCCAATCTTTGTTGCCGAATTTGTTTTCCCAATACACATATTCGACCCCGCCCCAGAGTTTTTTCGGCTGCATACCCATCACGCTGCCGATGTCATATTTCAGTTGCGGCGTGAAGTTGAAGCCGGACTCTGATTTATCGCCATTGCTAAAATCAAACGCGGTTACGGCATCCAGGAAGCCGTCAAATCGCACTTTGCCATCGGCCAGGTCAAAACGCCACACCACGGTAAGTTGCTCATTGTCATCGCGGGTTCGATTACCGATGTGGGCATCCAGCGTCTGATCGTCGTTGAAGCGGCGATAAAATGCGACATTGAAAAAACTCGCCTTTGGCACCGCCAGGTTCACGCCGACACCGAGCAGATAGTTATTGAAACTGTTGCCATCGGACAGGTTGAAACTAGCATTTTTGCCATTATCGCCGGAGCCGAATTCCCATTGCGTCGCGGCATACACCTGTTTGACGAAGCCGCCGGGTTTGAACATGGTCGGGTTGATGGAAAACTCGCCATACATCGCATCGTTTTCAAAATCTGAATCGCGGCTCATCAGGCGGTCAATGAACAGGAAAGTGCCACCCCAGGTGTGGCCACTGGCGTGTTCAAAGGTGACCACATTGCGGTCGGTGGATTGCGTCTGAATGCCGTTCGGGAGCTTCTGCTTCTCATAATTACTGCCGGACAGCAGCGACAGGCTGAAATCCTGCCAGATCAGTTTCGCCGATGCGGGGGGGGGGGGGGTGAAAGTTGCCAGTATGACGAGTCCGCCGAGCAACAACTTTAGGTGTGGTGTTTTCATGATGGATTCCTCCAAAGGATAAGGGAAGTAACGCTGGTAAGCGCGAGAGCGTTGAGTATAACAAAATTGTAATGTCAATGTGTGGCGGGGGGAGTATATCGTAAAAAAATGAATCCGGCTACGCTGGATGTTTTTTTGACTGGATTCCGTGTCAAGCACGGAATGACGGCCCGGGCAGGAAAGGGGTGATTGGGGGTTTTTGTGGGTTTCGCAAGGAATCCGACGTAGCCGGATGTGTTTTCTACTGGATTCCAACGTGCGCTGGAATGACGGTGTAGGTTGAAATACGGTGCAGGTCATTTCGTGCGGGAGCGAAATTGCGTGTAGTCCGCCCTGCCCTTTGTCGTCATTTGTCCCCGGCCCGTCATTCTCGCCGGCAGGCGGGGACCCAAACGCGGCGAAGCCGCGATAAAAGGAGTTCGGCTACGCCGAACGGTTTAATAACTGGATTGCCCGGAACAAGCCGGGCAATGACGGGTTGGGAGATAATGGTGAGCCTATACAGGGATGACGGTGTAGGTTGAAACTCGGTGCAGGTCATTTCGCGCGGGAGTGAAACTGCGTGTAGCCCACCCTGCCCTTTGTCGTCATTTGTCCCCGGCCCGTCATTATCGGGCTTGACCCGATAATCCAGTTAAATACGCTGTTATTTCTGCTTTAGCAGAAATAACACAACCGTTTCGCGCAATCCCGCCAATCAAATGTCAGCGGTTATCGCCGCTGGGTTTTTCTACTGGATTCCGTGTCAAGCACGGAATGACGGCCCGGGCAGGAAAGGGGTGATTGGGGTTTTTTGTGGGTTTCGCAAGGAATCCGGCGTAGCCGGATGTGTTTTCTACTGGATTCCAACGTGCGCTGGAATGACGGTGTAGGTTGAAATACGGTGCAAGTCATTTCGCGCGGGAGTGAAACTGCGTGTAGCCCGCCCTGCCCTTTGTCGTCATTTGTCCCCGGCCCGTCATTATCGGGCTTGACCCGATAATGACGGCCCGGGCAGGAAGGGGGTGATTGGGGTTTTTTGTGGGTTTCGCAAGGAATCCGGCGTGTGCTGGAATTGTATGTGTTCACTAATTCACTGCCTTGGTGTGTTCCTTTCCAGTGGTGTTTTAGCACCGCCCTCTCTGCCGTCATTCTCGCCGGCAGGCGGGGACCCAGACGCGGCGAAGCCGCGATAAAAGGAGTTCGGCTACGCCGAACGGTTTAATAACTGGATTGCCCGGCCAATAATAATATGGGCCGGGCAATGACGGGTTGGGAGATAATGGTGAATCGAAAGGACAAAGGCGAGTTGAGAAGACAATGGTAAACGAGAAAAAACTGTCAGCGAAATAGTGAGCCTATACAGGAATGACGGTGTAGGTTGAAATACGGTGCAGGTCATTTCGCGCGGGAGTGAAACTGCGTGTAGCCTGCCCGCGCCCTTTGTCGTCATTTGTCCCCGGCCCGTCATTATCGGGCTTGCCCCGATAATCCAGTTAATAATGAATCCGGTAATCTGTCATCCCAGCGCAAGCAGGAAAAAATCGCCGGGAGCGATTTTTCGTGAGCGCCGCTAACCGGAATCAGTCCACGGCGGCGGTTGTTTCTTAAAAAATCCACCGATGCCGACAATGGCTTCCTCAGTCTCCCAGGCATCAGCCAACATCTTTGCGGTATATTCTTGATTCTCCTGTATCGTTTGTTGACTGACATTGCGGAGTAATTGTTTGGTCATGGCGATGGCGCCGGGCGCGCAAGCAAGGCAGCTTTGCAGCTCCTGTTCAATTGCCTGGTCGAGATTAGCGGGTTCAACCACTTTATCAATCAGTCCAAATTGAACGGCTTCGTTGGCATCAAATACATGCCCGTTCAATAATGTGCGGCGAGCATTGCTGAGGCCCATTCGATCAATCAAATAAGGTGAGATATTGGCAGGGGTCAGTCCCAAACGGGTTTCGGTTAACGCAAAGCGTGCGGTGGACACAGCTATCGCGACATCGCAAACCGCAATCAGTCCCACGCCGCCGGCATAAGCCGCGCCGTGAACCCGAGCGATGGTCATTTTGTTGAGCCGGTTTAATGCTTCCAAAGCATCCGCCAAGGCGGCGCTTTCCCTGATTCTTTGTGCGCGACTGCGCGCCAGATTTTCTTTCATCCAACCCAGATCAGCGCCGGCCGAAAAACTTTTCTGTCCGGCAGCAGCCAAAACCACCGCTCTTATAGCATTGTCATTGCTTATCGCCTCGCAAGCATCGCGCAATTCCAACATCATCCGGCTACCCATGGCATTGTGCTTTTGCGGGCGGTTCAGGGTTAACCAGGCCACGCACCGTTGATCCACTTCAAGATTTATATCCGCGTAATTCATATTGATTATGCGCGTTGATTATTCGTGCCGCCTGATATCTTCTATGACCAGGCCATCATTGGAAATTGAATCAGGTTCAACGAAATTAACTTCTCCGCGAACCTTGCAAAGTGCGCGAATACTTTGGCGAATGGCTTCGCGCAGAGATTCGGACTGAGACTCGGATTGTTGCGCGACCTCGCAAAGCAGAGTCATTTGGTCGCTTTGATCCACCCAATCAACCACCAATCTGGCGCGTATGATTTCTGGATGGCGTGCAAGGATACTGGCAACCTGATCAGGATGAATGAACATACCGCGCACTTTCACGCTCTGGTCGGCGCGCCCCATCCATCCTTTGATGCGCCGATTGGTGCGGCCACATTCACTGACTCCCTCGAGCACCGCAGACAGGTCGCCGGTGGCAAATCGAATCAAAGGATAATCTGGATTCAACGTGGTCACCAATACTTCGCCAACTTCGCCGTCGGCGACAAGATCGCCACTGCCAGGGCGCACAATTTCCACATGAACACCCTCATCGACTATCAGTCCCGAATGCACAGAAGATTCATAGGCAATCAGGCCCAGATCGGCGGTGGCATAACATTGCAGGACCGATATTCCTCGCTCGGTAAAATCATTTCGCAATGAAAGCGGCAGTGCTTCTCCAGAAACTAGCGCCTTGTTCAAACTGCTCGCATCCAGATTTAGCGCATCCGCCTTTTCCAGAATAATTTTCAAAAATGACGGCGTGCCGATATAACCGCTCGGTTTTAAATGGTTTATGGTTTGCACTTGTAAATCAGTTTGGCCAACACCCGCGGGTATGACGCTACAGCCCAGGGCGTGACATCCGCTGTCGCCCATGGCACCGGCCGGCGTGAAGTGGTAGGAAAAACAATTTTGCGCCAAATCGCCGGCCCGAAAACCGGCCGCAAATAATGCTCGCGCGAATCGCCAATAGTCGGCGCGCTTGGTGCTAGCCTCGTAAATCGGTCCGGGCGAGACGAAAATATAGGCTAACTGGGCTTGCGTAAAAGCACCTAGGCCACCCAACGGCGGTTGCTGTTGCTGGCGTTCAATCAATCCTGATTTTCTGGTGACGGGAAAATGTTGTAATTGATCAAGTGAAGCCAGCGGCTTGCCATCATAATCGCGCAAACTTTCCGCATAAGCCGCGGTGTTTTCCTTGGCGTGCGACAGCAGCGTATTAACGCCGTCAAGCAGTTCCCGCTCGCGCTGCGCTGCGCTACGCACCTCCAATGAATCGTAATATTTCTGCATAAAGATTTCAGGTAATACTGAGTGATGACAGGTGCAGGCACTATTGAACAAGATAGCCCATTATGCAAGCCAGCGTTTGCGCCGTCGGTAATGCTTAACATCGCGGAAACTCTTTTTGTCGCTGCCGCTGAGGCCGAGATAAAATTCCTTGACATCCTCGTTCTCGGCAAGGGATTTCGCTTCACCGTCCATAACCACGCGGCCGTTTTCCAAAACGTATCCATAGGTAGCGTAACGTAATGCCACCGATGTATTCTGTTCCGCCAACAGAAAAGTTACTCGTTCCTGTTGATTAAGTTTTTTGATGATTTCAAATATTTCCTGCACAAGTTGCGGCGCAAGCCCCATTGAAGGCTCATCCAGTAAAATCATTTTCGGGCGCGCCATCAATGCCCGCCCCAAGGCCAGCATTTGCTGCTCACCGCCGGATGTATAGCCGGCCTGGCTGCGTCTGCGCTCAAACAATTTCGGAAAATAACTATAAACCTTTTCCATATCCTCGCGGATCATGGAGCGGCCATCCTTACGAGTGTATGCGCCGGTCAGCAGGTTTTCCTCCACGGTTAAATGCTCAAAACAATGACGCCCCTCCATGACCTGAATGACGCCGCGCCGCACCAATGTCGTTGGCGACAGGTTTTCCACCCTCTCGCCCATAAACTCAATGGAACCCTTAGTCACTTTGCCGCGCTCGGTGCCGAGGATATTAGAGATGGACTTGATGGTGGTGGTCTTGCCGGCGCCGTTGGCACCGAGCAAGGCGACAATCCCACCTTGCGGCACATCCAATGAAACACCCTTAAGCACCAGAATGACATGATCATAAATCACTTCAATATTTTTTACGCTGAGGACGATTGTTGGTTGTGCGGACATGATATAACTGGCTAATAAACGAATAGTTCGACTCGGCTATTCTGTTTTGATGGGCGAAAATTTATGCGAGGTCAAAAACAGTGGATTCTGGTGATGCGTTTTTTATCATTTCCGCTTAAAAGTCATGCACCCAATTTCCGCAGGATATGACCTTGCTTTTCCGCAACCTCTTTCGCGTTGATAATAAATAAACCAAAGCCGTTGGATTGAGCTTCATTTATTGCAGAAAGGATTAGTTTCATGTCTTTTTCTTTGACTTTGTTGATAGAGAAAAAATGGTTAAGTTCTTTATCGCTCATCTTGCTATGCAGACCGCCACGAACTGTGTCAGAAGTCAGCCCCGTTGTGGCATAATACGGCATAGTTGTATTGTCGAGTTTCAAATTGTTTATGTTGGAAAACAACGCCATCTTTATGAAAGCATCTTTTATATCACATTTGGATGGAAGCACTTTTGTCTTGCTGTGTTTTTTCTCTATTAAGAACACGCGCCCGTGTGCAATAAAGCATTCGTCAGCAGTCCAGTAATATTGCCCACCCAAAAGATTTTTGAGCGTGATAACGGACTTATCCCCGATAGTCCTCTCTTTTGGTTGATCTGTTAGTGTTTCTCGATGCTGTGCTTTTTGGGCCAATTGTCTTGACATATTCATAAATTTCGAAGCGTCTTGTTTAGCAATCGTGATACGGTTTTTAATGCCATCTTCGCCATGCAAGCGAACTCCTGTTTTACGGCATATTTCCCGATATGCCTCCAAAGCACATTCTGCAACACTGGAGAGCTGCTCCATTTGTTTCAAATTCCAATGCAATGCGCTGGAATGATATTTTTGTAATTCGTTGAATTGATTACCTGCATAAGCGTAATCAAAAATCTGCTTGGTGATTTTATTCTTGTGTATCTGGTTCGGTCGTGTGTTCTTTTCCGCCGTAGTGTAGTAGCCCACAATCACATACACATTGAACAGACTCATTAGCGAAACAGTATCCCACTGGATAAAATCGCGGTCACCATCCGCGCCTTCATCCTTACAAAAAGGAATCAGCGTTACACGATTCTTTTTGCTCAAAGTGTCATAAACGCGGGCAAATGGATAAGTCCGCGTTCGCTTGGGAGAAACCCATTGGCTAACAGCGTATTCGTCGCTTGCGGTCTTGAGCATAAAACTGCCTTTGGACGACAACTTGCCACTCAGAAATTTGTTCATTTCAAAAATTTCTAGTGAAACTGAGAGTTTCGTCACATATTCAATTTCTTTTAGTTCTGCGACAATATTGATGGACTTACTCATCAAATAATCCTCTTTGGTTTTGGGGATTGAATACATCACTAAACACATTGGCGTAGTCGGCGCTCAACACAAATACCTCGTTTGATTGCCTGCTGGCGTTCATCCCGTAAGCCCACTTCGATGACAGAATGCAAAAACCATCGTATAGTTCTCGAACGGCCGGACAATCATTATATGAAAGCAACCAACCATCGCGCTTTCGCAGTATCTTGGCAAGAGCGGCGTGGTCAAAATCTGCATGGTGGTCGCCGCGCTTGCCGTATAATTTGCTCGCTATAACATAGGGCGGGTCAAGGTATAGGAAGTCGTGTTTGTGACGACCCAATGACTGCTTGAAATCGGCTTGCTTAATCGTAAGTCTATCCGTCTTGAACGCGGCAAGCCCGACAATAGCAGTATCGGTAAAGCGCGGATGCCCGGGAGACATCCCGCCGGAAAGCGTTGTGCCTGAAAATGAACTGCGATTAAGGGCAAAGAAAACAGCCGCCAGTTTGCGTCTGCCTTTCAGCGTGAAATACCCTCGTTGTAAAGCGTAAAACTCAACTTTGTTTAGCGGGTGATAAGCGCGCACTAGCTGCGCCAATTTGGGCGCGTCCTCCAGCAGCACCTGCCAGAAATTAACCAACGGCGCGAAAGCATCGTAGGCGTGAACTTCCACGCCCCGAGCAGCACAAGCTAACTCGACTGACCCACCGCCAACGAACGGCGAACACAAGCGATCAAGGTTTGGCGGCAGCAGATGGAGTATCTGTTTGACGGCACGCGACTTGCCGCCCGGATAGCGCAAGGGGGATTTAAGCGTTGGCCTCCGCGGCTGGTTTGTCGGTGTCGAAGCGATCAAGAGCTCGGAGACTTGCTCCAGAGTCACATCAATCGGTTTGGTGATGTTTCGGACAATCATTGAATCAACTCGGCGCAGGTTAGCCGCGTATCGATGCTCAACTGAATTGCGTACATTGCGGTATCAAACCTTTTTGTTTAATTGTGTACAATTTCCTAATTTTTGAATCGCGCTCACGCCGTATTTTATATACTGCTTCTCGGTTTCCATTCCAATGTGTCGTCGGTGAAGTTTTTCCGCCACAAGATTAGTAACCCCGCTACCGGAAAAAATATCAAGAACAATGTCATTTTTATAGGAATAATACTGAACAACCCGTCTTGCCAGTTCTTCGGGAAATGGACAAGGATGAATGTTCTCTTGCGGAGCAACAGGACGAATGTTCCAAATGTTCTTGCTTTGCTCTTGATAGCCTTTTAAATCCAGTTTGTTTTCTTGTTTTTCTTTCGCCGAACGATTGTGATAAATGTTGTTTTCAGATTTTTTTGCAGCAGGTTTTTGAAAGACAAAAACATACTCCACGGCTAAACTCGGGTAGTAGTAGCCGGGATACGGATGTTGCATTAAAACACCACTTCTTTTATCTCTGACCACGCCCTTTTCCCAAACAATGTCCTCCTTGAATCGCCAGCCAATTTCTTCCATCCAACAGACAAAATGAAAGGGCAACGCCACGCGCCTTCCCTCCCATGCCACCGGTGAAATGTTCACCACATTGTGACCACCGGGCTTTATGACGCGATACATCTCTTTGAATCTATCAATCAGAAATGTTTTGTAAAAATCATAAGACTGCTCCTTTCGCTCCCAGTGACCCACTTCCCCGTTTAACTTTTTTACATGGTCGTCATAGTTGATTGCGTTATGATACGGCGGCGATGTGAACGCAAGCACAATGCTGTCATCAGCAAGTGTTTTCATGCCATCCAAGCAATCGCCACAAATAAACTGCCCTAGCCCGGACTGATACAGGCTTAGTTTTTCCCGATTGGCTCGGAAACGTCCGCCTAACTCTAAGGCGGAGATAATCTGTAGTGCTTTGTTTTCCCCAATTCCTTTGAATTGCAGCAAATCCGCCACGGTAATCTTGTCGGTCAAATTGGAGCGAAGATAATCAACCAATTCCTTGCTCAAACGGCTTATACTGTTACCTTTCGCTCCAGTGCCGAGAATTACGGATATCAGCTCTTGCGTGTTCAGTTTGGATGGCGGATTGGAAAGAAGCTTTTCCCGAGGCTGCTGATTTGTTGCAGGCATGGATAAATACCAGACTAATGATTCTCTAATTTTCTTGAGACAAAATCCGACTCGAATGAATGACACCCCCGGCCGATAGCAACTCCGTTGCCATCGGCACAGCTCGGACTAACACCAGCACTGTTAACCGCAATCGCGTTCGGCAATATTATTTTCGGCGGCGTAAGCAGCGGAGTCTTCCATAATCAATGCATCAACAACTTCGCGGTCGGCACCGGTGAAATCGGTAATCAACGACCACGATTTACGCTTCGCGTCCCACTGCTGAATCGCGCCCAGCCCGGGCCCGCCGTGGTTGGCGCAAGTCACATTAATATCAGGACCGAAGTTGGGCAGGCCGAGAGCGGTCATGCGCGCTTGGTCTATGTTGAGTGCTTCCATGCCGTCGCGCATCTGTCCCGAAGTGATGTTTTTGGTGCCGTGAATCTTTTGCGCGGTACGCGCCGCTTCGGCAGCGAGCAGGGCGGCGTATAGTCCGCGGTTGTATAGCACGGTACCGAGGTTGGAGCCATCGCCGGCCGTCTTGCCCTGGTCTACGACGTATTTTTTGATGTCATCGTAAATCGGGAAATCGCTGCTTACGCCGTGGAACGCAATCGCTTTGTAGCCGTGCGCGCCTTCGCCGGCCGGCAACACATCGTTCTCAGATGCCGACCACCACACGCCGATGAAGTGATCCATCGGATAACGAATGTTCGCCGCTTCCTTGATGGCGACCTGATTCATTACGCCCCAGCCCCACATCAAAATATAGTCCGGTTGATCGCGGCGAATTTGTAGCCATTGGGATTTTTGTTCCTGACCCGGATGATCCACTGCCAGCAGTGTTAACTCATAGCCATGTTTTTTTGCCAATTCCTCAAGGGTGCGAATGGGCTCCTTGCCATAAGCGGAATTATGGTACACCAGCGCAATACTTTTACCGTTAAGATCGCCGCCCTCCTGACCATTGATATATTTAATGATGATCGAGGCGGCGTCCCAGTAAGTACCCGGGTAGTTGAAGATGTGGCTGAATATTTTGCCGTTGGCGGCGGAAGTGCGGCCGTAGCCCATGGAGTGCACCGGAATGTCGTCGGCAGTCGCCTTGGGAATCAACTGATAGGTAATGCCGGTGGACAAGGGTTGGTAAACCAACGCACCTTCGCCTTTGGTGGATTCATAACACTCGACGCCTTTTTCTGTGTTGTATCCGGTTTCGCATTCGATCAATTTGATCGGAACGCCACTGATTCCACCATCGCGTTCGTTCAGCAATGTAAAGTAATCCGCATAGCCATCCGCAAATGGAATACCGTTAGGCGCATATGGGCCAGTTCGATAACTCAATGATGGAAACACTAATTCTGCATCTGGAGCGATTACAATTTGTTGTTCTTTTTCCTTACCCAGGAAAACATAAAGCGCGCCAACCACTATCGCTATCGCGGCGATTAGAGCTATTAATTTTGAGTTCATTATATTTCCTCCTCGGAAACGGTTATGCTTCGTACCCCTTTGATTTTAAAGGAACGAGCACGAGCATGAATTTAAGACCAAACCTAAACAAAATCAATACTCGATGCCACGTTCCACGAATTTATAAACGAGGTGTACTTCGCGCCCCTTTGATTTTAAAGGAACGAGCACGAGCCTGAATTAAAATACATCATCTTATTATACCTGTACTTAGTGCCAAGTTCCAAGAACAACTAGACGATGTGTTGCCCGATTGGGCTGGGTTTCTAGCCAACCCTAATGCGGGAACGGCCAAAGTCGAAGTTTCTCTTTTGCGATCCGCCACAGCTGCGCCAGCCCATGGGGTTCGACAATCAAGAAAAACATAATTAACCCACCAATCAATATAAGAATCAAATGGGCTACCAGGTCGGTCGGCCAACCCAGCCCGCCGACCATGATATTCTTAAACAACACCGGCATCAGTGTCATAAACGCCGCGCCAATGAACGATCCAAAAATGGACCCCAGACCGCCGATGATGATCATGAACAGCACCAGAAACGACTTGTCGATGCCAAAGGCTTCGGTGGGTTCCGCGGCGCCCAGATAGACGGAAAAAAACAGCGCGCCGGCAATGCCGATATAAAACGAACTGACGGCAAACGCAGACAGTTTAGCATTTAGCGGCGGCACACCAATAATCTCCGCGGCGATGTCCATGTCGCGAATTGCCATCCACGACCGCCCTATTCGGCCTCGGGTCAGGTTTTTAGCAATTACGGCAAAAACGACCGCTATTGTCAAACAAAATAGATAAGTCGCCCACGGCGGTGAGTTGGGCCCGGTAATGGCAATGCCAAACACAAATCTTTCCGGTGAGATAATCATTCCAGAGGCCGAATAATTATAGAACCAGGGGACCTTGTTAAACAGCCACACCAGAAAAAATTGCGATGCCAATGTGGCGACCGCCAAGTAAAATCCCTTGATCTTGAGGCTCGGCAAGCCGAAGATCATGCCCACCGCGGCCGTGATGCCGCCGGACAACAGCACCACCAAAAACATATTAAGTTCGGGAAACGCGGTCATCAACTTGTAGCAGGCGTAGGCACCCACCGCCATAAAACCGCCGGTGCCGAGGCTTAACTGCCCGCAATAGCCGACCAGTATATTTAACCCCAGCGCCGCCATCGACCATACCAGCACCGGCACCAAGACGGATTTTTCCCAGTAGTCGTTGATGATGAACGGCACGACCAGAAAAGCAAACGCGCAAAACAGAATAACAAACCAGCGATCCAGCGCAATCGGGAAGATTTGCTGATCTTTGTTATAGGTGGTTTTGAAGTCCCCGGATTCTCGGTAAAACATTTTCGTTTAGACTCGCTTGCCTTTTTTTCGCCATACTGCGTTGTGCTGCGCCGCGCGCTTCCCCGCCGTCATTATCGGGCTTGACCCGATAATCCAGTGAAAAACCCAGCGGCGATAGTCGCTGACATTATGCGACATTTTTGTCCCGCCCCTGCTTCCGCAGGAGTGACGGTGGCGGTGGTGGTGGTGACGACGGCGACATGTTACTCATCATACACGCTCAATAATTTTTTCACCAAACAAGCCTTGCGGCCTGAACATCAGAAAGAACAGCGCCAGCACGTAAGCGAACCAGTTTTCGGTGGCGCCGCCCACCATAGGCCCGATCCAGAATTCAAATAACTTTTCGCCGACGCCGATGATGAGCCCGCCGATGATGGCGCCGGGGATGGAAGTGAAGCCGCCGAGGATCAGCACCGGTAATGCTTTTAATGCAATGAGCGACAAGGAAAACTGCACGCCAGATTTCGCCCCCCACATGATTCCCGCTACCAACGCCACAATGCCGGCAATAGACCAAACGATGACCCAGATGGTGCGCAATGAAATGCCCAGAGTCAGTGCCGCTTGATGATCATCGGCAACTGCGCGTAATGCGCGACCGGTTTTGGTGAATTGCGAAAATAATGTCAATACAGCAACTAACAGAACTGCAATCGCCGCGGCCCAAATATCAAGCACATCGATGTACATTCCAATGTATTTGGAATCTGCCGAAGCCCAGGTGCGGGTAACCTCCTCCAACCAGAATGACCCGCCAGAAGGAATGCCAAGGTCAAGCGGCTTGATGTTCACGCCCCACATCAAGTCTCCAAAACCTTCCATAAAAAACGCCAGTCCAATGGTCGCCATAAACAGGATAATCGGCGCTTGATTAACCAGATGTTTCAACACAAAACGTTCGACCATATAGGCAAAACCAATCATGACAATGACCGTCAATACGATGGCAAGAAAAATATTCATGCCACCCGTTATATCGCTGGACCAATGGTGGTATTCGGTGCCGAAAATAACATTGATCAAATGTGCAAATGGAACCTGTCCGGTTTGAAATCCAACCAAAGTAAGCGCAGCAAATAAACACATCACCCCCTGGGCATAGTTAAAAATCCCCGATGCCTTGAAGATCAACACAAATCCCAGCGCAACCAGCGAGTACATCACCCCGGCCATCAGCCCATTCAATATCACCTCAAGCGTATTCAGTAGTTCCATGCTCATTTTGGTTTGGACTCCTTATTTTTCCGAAATAACGGCGCCTATTTTTTCCTCGGTCTTAACTTTACCAACACCGACAATGCAATACCATTTCAATTCCGCGCCCTTAGATTTATGGTCGGGTTGAAAAATCCGCAGGTAAGGTTTTTCCAGCGTTTCGGTCACCACAGCCAAACAATAATCGTGGTTTTTGCGTTTGGCGTGCTTGTATTCATTAGGTGTTAATTCGCAATTGATACGATTACCTTGGTGTCCCTTAACTTCCACGTGTAATTCACGATTCGATTTTGTTACGGTCAAATCCCAACCTACATTGTCATTTTCCACGCTGGCGACAACCCAGCCATCGTCTTCGAAATAAGTTTGCACACATTCAACCGCCTCTCGTTCCACCGCCATGCGTTTTTCCACATCACCTCGGGAGCGTTTGCTGTGGGGTTTTTGGGCGGTCTGATTTGCAGGAACTCCATTTAGCAGGTCGGCGAGTTGTCTTAGGAAAAGTTTATTTTTTTTGTCCTTAATATCAAGATTTCGACCATACGATACGGGCGATTGCAGTGCTGGACGCCCCTTGCCTTTGGGAACCTCTAACCTTCTTTCATCCGCATGAATGAGATGGCAGTCTTTTGTCTTGGCACACATCCGATACAAAACACCGTCCTCTTCTCGTATTTCACGAAACACCAGCGCATTTTTATACCACCCAACAACACGCTTCCCGCCCAATGGACTCATAGCGGTCCATACCACCGTTATTCCCGATACACTGGAATCGTTTTGTACCGCGCCTAAATTTTCAATTTTTATCTTCCCTGGAGGAGGTGAATAACCATAGAAATAACCATCGCTCCAATCATAGAAGTTATATTTTTCTTCTGCATCGCCAGTTTCTTCAACGTACTTGCCTCCTCTGTAAGGACGGTCTTGGTCGTTAATGTCTTGGTAATGCCGCATCCAAGTGATATTGCAAAGTAGTAAATTATTCAATTCAAGTTGCATGGTTTTATCCTCATAAGATTAAAGTCAGACAATATTACAAGGTTCAAGATACTTTAAGCGGTCGATTTCGGATAAATTTTAGCAGATATTGACACCCATTTTCGTGGCGCATATGGAAGCGAAACTCACACTCTTTCAAAGGAGTCCGGCTACGCCGGACGACATATTTAACTGGATTCCCGCCTGCGGCGAGAATGACGGGCTGGGGGGACAAGGGTGAATCGTAAGGCAATAAGTCCTTTTGAGAGGGCAATGGTAAATAATTGTCACGCAAAGCCTGACACTAAAACGTGCTCTATTACCTATAATCCGTCATTGCCCGACCCATATTATTATTATTGGCCGGGCAATCCAGTTATTAAACCGTTCGGCGTAGCCGAACTCCTTATTATCGCGGCTTCGCCACTCTGGATTCCCGCCTGCGGCGAGAATGACGGCAGGGAGGGCGGTTTTTTCCGCCTGCGCGAGGATGACGGCCGAGAGGGCGGTGCTAAAACACCACTGGAAAGGAACACAACGGGCGATGTATTAGTGAACACATACATGTCTGATTTGAGCATACAATCGGCTGGTCGCCGGGCCAGAGACGCCAGTGATTTGTGTGACTTTGCAAGCCTCAATATCAAGGCAAAACAGCCGTGGAATCGCCCTGAATTTATTCTCCGAAATTCGGCAACGAATGACATGCTTGTTTTTCATTTATAGAACACTTAGTTATGACCATTTCACTATACCTTAAAGTATCTTGAACCTATTACAATCATGGCCGACCCCCAGATAGGCATCGATAACGGTCTGATTATTTCGCACTTCATCCGGCGTACCGTCCGCTAACTTGTGTCCATAATCCAACACCAGCACTCTATCCGACAAATCCATGACCACGCCCATGTCGTGTTCAATCAGCGCGATGGTGGTGCCGAACTCGGCGTTGACATCCAGGATGAAGCGGCACATGTCCTCCTTCTCCTCCAGATTCATCCCGGCCATGGGCTCGTCTAACAACAATAATTTCGACTCAGCGGCCAGCGCGCGCCCCAGTTCCACCCGTTTTTGCATACCATAAGGCAGGCGTCCGACCGGGGTCTTGCGAATGGACTGAATTTTCAAAAAATCAATAATCTGCTCGACGCGTTCACGGTGCCGGATCTCCTCCCGTTCGGCTTTGCCCTTCCAGATCGCTTGCCAAAACAGATTGGCATGCATGTGCGTGATGCGTCCGGTCATGATGTTGTCCAGCGTCGACATGCCCTTGAACAGCGCGATGTTCTGAAAGGTCCGGGCTATGCCTTGGCGCGCGATCAGGTACGGTTTTTCGCTCACTCGCCGGCGCCCATCAAACCAGATTTCACCCTGCTGGGGATGATAAAAACCATTGATGATATTCAGCATGGACGACTTGCCGGCACCGTTGGGTCCGATGATGGCGCGAATCTCGCCGCGCTTGATATCGAAACTGATGTCGCTGAGTGCCGTAACGCCGCCAAAGGAGAGGGAGATGTTTTTCACCTCCAGTATCGGGTCGTCGTTGACGCTTGACTTTTCTATGTTATGCATTCTTGTCTTCTGCCAAAAAATCGCCGGGAGAAAATAGGGACAGGTCGCGACCTATCCCTACAACAACACGACTCGGCGAGTCGCGTCTCGCCTTCCAACAATGGATTGTCGCTGCTCATGATTAAACGGGCATATCGGCAATTTTAAGATCGGCGCTGATTTCACCCTGCCGGCCGTCCTCAAAAACAACCTGGGTGGTAACGTGACAACTGCTCGCCTTGGAATAGAGGGCCTCGACAAGCATCGCGTATTTTTCGGCGATGATGCGCCGCCGCACCTTGCGCGTGCGCGTTAGCTCGCCATCATCGGCGTCGAGTTCCTTGTGCAAGATTAGAAATCGGCGAATTTGAGAATCGGCGATATGTTGATCGGCGGACAAATCCTGATTAACCCGCTCGATATTTTTCAAGATCATGGCGTACACCTCAGGATGCGCCGCCAGTTCCTGATAACTGGCGTAGGCGACATTGTTTCTTTCGGCCCAGTTGCCGACCGCTTCGAGATCGATATTGACCATAACGGTAACAAAATCTCGCCCGGCACCAAAGGCGACCGCCTCCTGGATTTGCGGAAAAAACTTCAGTTTGTTCTCAATATATTTCGGCGCGAACAGGGTGCCGTTTCCCAGATGACCCACATCCTTCACACGATCGATAATCTTCAGGTGGCCACGCACATCGAAATAGCCGGCATCGCCGGTCATCACCCAGCCATCGTCGGTCTTGGTCGCGCGCGTGGCCGCTTCGTCTTTGTGATAACGATGAAAAACTCCCGGGCTGCGATACATCACCTCGCCGTCATCGGTGATTTTCACCGCCACGCCGGGACAGGGCTTGCCCACGGTATCGGCAAATACCTCGCCGTCGGGTTGCGCGGTGATAAATACCGCGGCCTCGGTTTGTCCATACAACTGCTTGATATTGATGCCCAAAGCGCGAAAGAAATCAAAAATCTCCGGACCGATCGCCTCGCCGGCCGTGTATGCCACCCGAATACGACTGAATCCCATGGTGTTTTTCAAGGGCGCGTAAATAACAAGATTGCCCAATGCGTACAGGATTCGATCTTTGCGCGCAACCGATTCGCCATTCAAAATCGCAATGCCAGATCGGTTCGCCACTGCCATAAAATAATGGAACAGTTTTTGCTTGAATGCGCCGGCATCTTCCATGCGAATCATCACCGAAGTCAGAATATTCTCAAACACTCGCGGCGGCGCAAAATAATAAGTGGGACCAATTTCCCGCAGGTCGTTGGCAACGGTCTCCACGCTCTCCGGGCAATTGATGCAAAATCCAGCGACATAAGCCTGTCCATAGGAAAAGATATGATCGCCCACCCAAGCCATGGGCAGGTAGGACAGCACCTCCTCCTGCTCGGTGAGATTATCCTGCGTGGCGCTGTTGACCGAGGTGATCAGGATATTGTCATGGGTCATCACCACGCCCTTCGGCTTGCCGGTGGTGCCGGAAGTGTATAGGATGATGGCGATGTCGTTGCCGCTTCCTTTAGCAATTTCATGCGCCATAAACTCGGGATTTTCCTTGGCCAGGTCACGCCCCGATTGCTGCACCGCCGCGAAGTCATGTAGCGATATGCCGCCGCCATCGTGACCGTCGTCACACCTATTAATGTGTCCACCGTTACCATCGCCATCGCGACCGTAACCATCATGGTTGCTGGCGCGAAGCCCGCGTGGGTCGTCGAAAATGATGTGTTTCAGGGCGCGGCAGTTTTCCTGAACCGCCAGTGCCTTATCCACCTGCTCCTGATCCTCGACGAGCAAGAAGCCTATGTCCGCGTGATTCAGCACATATTGCATCTCCTCGGCCGCCGAGTCGGCATAGACCGGCACCGCGATCCCGCCCAAACATTGCGCCGCCGCGAAGCCCCAATACAAGCGCGGCCGATTGGCGCCGACAATCGCCAATTTGTCTCCGCGCTTAAATCCCAACGCCGCCAGCCCTTGTGCGAAAGCGAATACCTCGTCTTTCATCTCTCTCCAGGTCCAGGTTTGCCAAATCCCTAAATCCTTCTCGCGCATGGCCGGTCGATCACCGAAGTGCTCGGCATTCAATATCAAAAACTTCGGAAAAGTATCATTCATGCTTTCATGAGACATGTTTCATGAGAAATTTACCTGGGGAAATTGCGCCATTCACGTTTTCATGAGAAATTGGCATGAACGAATTTTACCAGCAAATCGGCAAGGGAATGAGCATCTATTCCGCCCGTTTCGTCGGCCGAACCATTCCCGCTTTTTATAAGGTTGCGGCTGGCGCCGCGGGGTTTTCACTGGATTATCGGGTCAAGCCCGATAATGACGGGCGGTTATTATCCAGCGGCGAAGCCGGCGCAATCCGCGAACCCCCCTTGATCCCCCCCCTTATCAGGGGGGAGACTGAGCCACCGTCATTGCGAGTGGACGATGCGAAGCCCCCCTAATAAGGGGGGGTTGCGATACGTCCCTGGCGCTGCCCTAATACCGCCCCTGAAACCGCGTGCCATCACCGCCGGGCAAGGTAAAGGCAACATACAAATGACGAGTTACGACGATTGCCGTAGCCACCCGCCCGTCATTCCCGCTTTTTATAATGACGCGGCTGGCGCCGCAGGATTCATCAGCCGATGATGCGCGCAAAAAAAATTGCCCGCGGGCGCGGCGTGAAGTATATTTCGCGGTGCATCATTTTCATCCACGCCAACCACAAACAACAAACACATGTCACAACAAATCCCAAGCAAGGCCAGCGCGGTCGTCATCGGCGGCGGCGTCATCGGCGCCAGCGTGGCCTACCATTTAGCCAAACTCGGCTGGAACGATGTGCTGCTGCTGGAGCGAATGCAGTTTGCCTGCGGCACCACTTGGCATGCGGCCGGGCTGGTCGGCACCATGCGCGCCAACGAGAGCCATGCCAAGTTGGCGCAATATTCCATGTCGCTGCTACGCGAGATTGAAGCCGAAACCGGGCAGTCCACCGGCTTCAAGCAAGTCGGCTCGCTGTCCATCGCCCATAGCGCGCCGCGGTTTGAGGAACTGAAACGGGTAGCCGCGATGAACAACGCCTTTGGCGTCACCCAGGTCGATATGCTGAGCGCCGATGAAGTCAAGGACAAGTATCTTTTTCTTGAAACTGGCGATTTGCTCGGCGGCAGTTGGGTCGCACATGATGGTTATGCCAGCCCGGTGGATGTTACCGCGAGTTTCATCAAGGGCGCGCGTAGTCGCGGCGCGTTGTGTCTGGAGGGGGTGAAGGTCACGGGCATCGCGCAGGCCGATGGCAAGGTGGCTGGGGTGCATACCGCTCAAGGCGATATCGCCGCGGAGTATGTGGTCAACTGCGCCGGCATGTGGGCGCGCGAGGTGGGGCGGATGGCCGGGGTGAATGTGCCGCTGCATGCGTGCGAGCATTATTACGCGGTCACCGAGAAGTTGGATAACCTGCCGCTGGATTTGCCGGTCATGCGCGACCACGATAAATGCGTTTATTTCAAGCAGGATGCGGGCAGTTTGCTGGTCGGGCAGTTTGAGCCGCGCGCCGTGCCTTGGGGGCAACGCGTCAATGGAAATGGCGTCAATGAAAATCGGGTCAATGGCGGCGGCGGTATTCCAGAAGATTTTTGCTTTGATGAAATTGACGGTCATTTCGATGAGCAGATGATGCCGGTGCTGGAGGACGCCATGAACCGGGTGCCGTTGTTGCGCGATGTCGGTTGGCGAAAATTTTTCTGCGGGCCGGAGAGTTTTACCCCGGACGATCAGTTTCATATTGGCGAAGCGCCGGAGTTGAAAAACTTCTATGTCGCGGCCGGATTAAACTCCATCGGTATCCAGAGTTCCGGCGGCATCGGTAAGGCATTGTCGGAGTGGATGCATCATGGTTATGCGCCGCTGGATTTGTGGAGTGTTGATATTCGCCGCATGTATTCGTTCCAAGGCACGCAGCAGTATATCCAAAACCGCGTGACCGAGACGCTGGGGCTTTTATACGACCATCATTGGCCGTATCGGCAGATGGAGACCGCGCGCGATGTGCGCCATTCGCCGATTCACGAAAAGTTAGTCGAGCGCAATGCCTGCTTCGGTGAGGTGGCCGGGTGGGAGCGGCCGAATTGGTTTGCTCCGAAAGGCGTGCAGCCGAAATACGAATACAGTTTCGGCAAGCAAAACTGGTTTGAATATTCGGCTAATGAGCATAAAGCATTTCGCGAGCAGGTCGCGCTGTTCGACCAAAGCAGTTTTTCCAAATACTTGGTGCAGGGCAAGGATAGTTGCGCGGTGCTGCAAAAAATTTGCACTGCGAATGTTGATGTCGCAACCGGCAAAATAGTTTATACCCATTGGCTGAACGAGCGCGGCGGCATCGAAGCGGATTTGACGGTTACCCGCCTTGCGGAAAATAAATTTCTGGTGGTGAGCGGCGCGGCGGTAACCAATAAAGACCTGAATTGGTTAGCGAGAAATACGCCTGCTGATGCGTTTTGTACGGTGACCGATGTGACCAATTCGTGGGCAGTACTCGGGGTTATGGGACCGGACAGCAGAGCATTGCTCAGCGATGTATTGAGGATGGATATGAGCACTTCAAATTTTCCATTCGGCATGTCAAAACCGATTGAACTCGGTTGCGCGGTCGGTCGCGCCGCACGAGTATCATTCGTCGGCGAACTCGGCTGGGAGTTGTATATTCCGAGCGACATGGCGCGTCACGCGTTCGATGAGTTATGGCGCGTCGGTGAAAAACACAATTTGCAAATGGCCGGCTTGCATGCGCTTGACAGTGGCCGCATCGAAAAGAAATTCGTGCACTTCGGGCACGATGTCGCCGATGAGGACACGCCGCTTGAATGTGGTTGCGCGTTCGTGTGCGACTATGAAAAACCGATTCCGTTCATGGGCCGCGATGCGATTCTCAAACAAAAAGAAAGCGGCGCTTGGAAACGCAAACGTCTGGTGCAATTTTTATTGCGCGATGCCGATGCGATGTTGTATCACCACGAACCGATTTTGCGCGATGGTGTTATCGTCGGACATCTCACTTCCGGCAACTATGGTCACACTCTGGGCGGCTCGGTTGGCCTCGGTTATGTGCATCACGACGATGGCGTCGACCAGAACTTTTTGGATAGCGCAATCATCGAAATTGATGTCGGCGGGATGCGCATCCCCGCCACCGCGAGTTTGACCGCGATGTACGATCCGAAAGCGGAGCGGATGCGGGGGTAATCAGAGCCGCATGACTTCGGCTATATGTATAACAATGGGCTAAAACTATCATTAAACCGACTGATATATGCTTATATGTACAACATTTATACATATTTTCACGGATATGGATAAAAAACAGCCAAAACTATGTATAATAATCGGCTAAAACTATCCTTCAATCGACTAATGCCTGCCTATATGCAAAAGATTTATACATATTTTCACTGACATGTATAAAAAAAACCAAAAGCTATACATATAAAGGAACAACTAATGCCACAGGATATGACATCCTCGTTACCACCGCTCTACGACTCGCAACAGCCGTGGAACGGCCTGCCGGAACTGCCACCCAACACAGAGATTGAGTCAAAGGAAATACTCAAAGCGTGTATTGCGGCGAGGACTGAATTGGCTCGAGTCAATGCGTTGGTGGAAACACTGCCGAATAAGGACATCCTGATACAGGCTATACCGTTGCAAGAGGCGCGCAGCAGCTCCGAGATCGAGAATATCGTAACCACCAGCGATGCACTATACCGCGCCTTGGCATCCAACGGTTCGGAGGCTGATGCCAATGCCAAAGAGGTGTTGCGCTATCGTGAAGCACTCTGGCAAGGCATGGACAAGATGGGTGAAGCGCAGAGCTTGACCATCCCTTTGTTCGAGAGCATTTGCTCGCGTATCCGTAGCGTCGAGGTTCGGGTACGCAACAGGCAAGTCATGATCGGCAATCCGGTCACGGGCAACATCACCTACACCCCGCCCAACGGAGCACAACACCTGACTCATCTTCTCACCAACCTGGAGCACTTCCTGATGGATAATCAAGACGGCGTCGACCCGCTGGTCAAAATGGCTGTTATGCACTACCAGTTTGAGGCGATCCACCCTTTCTTGGACGGCAATGGCAGAACCGGGCGCATACTGAACATTCTCTATCTGCTGCATCGTCGCTTGCTGAGCACTCCGGTGCTTTATCTCAGCCGTTTCTTCATTGCACATCAAGACAACTACTACCGTTTCCTGTTGGAAGTGACCGAGCGAAACGATTGGCAGCAATGGATTCTTTATGTATTGAAAGCGGTGGAAAGTGCCTCGCAGAACACTGCTACGACGATTGAAGCGATGCGCGCCCTGAGGGATGATATTTTCCATACCGCAAAGGCGGGTAAGACCAAGGCAGCGGAACGGCAAGGGTTCATCGAGCTCTTGTTCGAATGGCCGTATTGCAAAATCAATATTGTCGAGCGGAAACTGGAATGTTCCAGGATAACGGCAACCCGATATCTAAACGAGATGGCCAAGCTCGGATTGCTGGAGCGTATCAAACGTGGCCGTGAGTATTACTATGTCAACACCCGCTTGATAGATTTACTGGCGGAGTAAGGTGTCGGCCGTAACGCATCCCGGCGGACGCCAGCTGATGATGTCTGACCTCAAAGCGGAGCGGATGCGGGGAACAACAGCCACAAAGAGCAAAAGAACGAGGCGCGGTCTGCGACATATTTAATGGTTCAAGATACTTTAAGCGGTCGATTTCGGATAGATTTCAGCAGATATTGACACCTATTTTCGTGGCGTATATTGAAGCGAAACTCACACTCTTTCAAAGGAGTCCGGCTACGCCGGACGACATATTTTAACTGGATTCCCGCCTGCGGCGAGAATGACGGGCTGGGGGGACAATGGCGAATCGGAAGGCAATGAGTCCTTTTGAGAAGACAATGGTAAATCATTGTCACGCAAAGCGTGACACTAAAACGTGCTCTGGCGTAGCCGGACTTTTTCTCTCGGTTACTTTGGCATCTCAACACGCCTTTGCCCTCTCGATTCACCGTTACCTATAATTCGTCATTGCCCGGCCCATATTATTATTGGCCGGGCAATCCAGTGGAATATGCCGTCCGGCGTAGCCGGACTCCTTCGCTCGCATTGCCCGGCGATGTGTTGTCTGATTTGAGTATACAATCGGCTGATCGCTGGGCCAGAGATGCCGGTGATTTGTGCGACTTTGCAAGCCTCGATATCAAGGCAAAACAGCCGTGGAATCGCCCTGAATTTATTCTCCGAAATTCGGCAGCGAATGACATACTTGTTTTTCATTTATAGAACAATTAGGTATGACCATTTCACTATACCTTAAAGTATCTTGAACCATTTCGAATTGTGGGCGTTATCGCCTTGGTAGCGAGCATGGTATTTACCGCCGTCGCACAAAATTCAACTGCACAAATTGAGGAGTGGCGCAAATCGGCCGAGCAGGGAGAGGCGTGGGCGCAACATAGTTTGGGAGTTGCCTACTATTGCGGAGAAGGTGTTGCTGAAGATAAGCGCGAAGCGTATATCTGGTATTCCATTGCCAAAGCAAATGGCGGCGATAAAGCGGCAGATGAATCACGTAATACTAATTGGCGCGATGTTTTATCGCAAAGAGAAATCTACTCGGCGCAATCGGATGTGGTAGATTACATCCGGCAACAGAAACAGCGATAACCCAAGAATAAAATGAGTTTATTAACGACATGCATCGGCGCGTATCCGAAACCGGATTACGTTAAATTGCCGGACTGGTTCAACCACCCGGCCGGCCCGGATACCTCGGATCCAACTAAACAATGGCTGGACGCAATGGCGGCATTGGGGCCGGACGCGCCTGAGATTATTGAGAAAGGCATCAAGCAAGCGGTAACCGAGCAAGTGGAGTGTGGAATCGATATTCCGACCGATGGAGAAATTATTCGTGAAAACTATATTCACTACCATTGCCGGCATTTGCATGGATTCGATTTCGTTAATCTGATCGAAAAAGAAGTGCGCGGCGGCGCCTATGCGGCCAAGTTGCCCTCCATCGTTGGCCCGGTTTCGGTGAAACAACCGTACATCGCCAAGGATTGGAAAACGGCTCAGGCATACACCGACAAGCCACTGAAAATCACCTTGCCTGGGCCGATGACCATTATCGACACCAATTCGGATGTTTATTACAACGACCCCAAAAAGTTAGGGTCGGATTTGGCGCAAGCATTAAATCTTGAAGTTTTAGCGCTGGCGGACGCAGGTTGCAGATACATTCAAATCGATGAGCCGGTATTCGCGCGCAATCCGGAAAATGCGCTGGACTATGGTTTTGAAAACCTGGAAAAAGCCTTCCACGGCTGTCCTGAGCACGTGGCTCGCACGGTGCACATGTGTTGCGGCTATCCAGACAAGTTAGACCGCGCTGACTATCCGAAAGCCGACCCTGATTCGTATTTCCAGATCGCCGACGCGATCGAGGATTCCGCCATCAACGTGGTATCTTTGGAGGATGCTCATCGACACAATGACCTGTCGTTGCTTGAGCATTTTAAGACTACGGCGATAATATTTGGTGCGGTGGCGATTGCGAAAAGCAGGGTGGAGTCGGTGGACGAGATCAGGGAGCGTTTGCTGGCGGCGCTGCAGCATATTGATGCCGAGCGTTTGCTGGCGGCCCCGGACTGCGGCCTGGGACTGCTTGGCAGAGAGCTCGCTATGACGAAATTGCGCAACCTGAGTGCCGCTGCCCGAAGCGTATAAATGTCATTTTTGTAATTTATATGCAAATACAGCAGCACTCCTTTTTAAGAGCACACTCTTTTAAGTGGTGGGTGATCCGCAATGACAGCTATCAGAAATTGCGCAGGAACAAAAATCGACACTTGGCAGTCTTAAAAGGTATCGCAACCCCCGTGCATTTGAACGTCTAATCGTCTTGGGCGGGGAATACTAGGCTTTCCAAACTCTTTCAATCACACGAGCCCCCATCAGCCGATTGACGCCATCGGCGATTGTTCCTTGAATACTCCGATCATAAGCATCCAGATCAGATGGAAATGCAAAAATGCCATTGCCGCCATCATTGTGTATGATCTCTTGCATATCCCAGTATATCTGTTTGCGCCGCACGAAATCCGTCTCTGTTTTACCTGCGGTCATTAGTTTTTCAAACTGATTATTGCACCAGTACGCTTCAGCCCAGGGAGCACCACAGGCAAAAGCCACCGAGAACATCATGCCCGGCGTGGGGCGTGTCGACCAGTTGGACATCACATAGGGTTTTTTCATCCAGACATTAGACCAATATCCATCGTTCGGTTCTTGCCGAACGTTGATCTCTATACCTGCTGTGCGTGCGCTTTCTTTCATTAGTACTGCCGCATCGACCGCCCCCGGGAAAGCCGCATCGGCCGCACTGAGATCAAGTGTGAGTGAATCAAGGCCAGCTTGTTTGAGGTGCCAGGCCGCCTTGTCTGTGTCATAAGGGCGTTGTGGTAATTCTGAGTGATAAAATGGATCCGCTGGCGGGATTGGGTGATCATTGCCTAGTGCAGCAAAACCCTGAAAGACTCTATCAACAATCTCCTGACGATTGACGGCGTATTTCAATGCCAAGCGTACATTAGCATCGTTGAACGGTGAGTTGCGAACATCCATAACGGTCGTTTCATAACGACCGCCCAGCCCCTCAATCAAGTTGTAGCGATTAAGATCTTGAAGTCGTTTGACAGTTTTGTTGTCGACCCGATCTATAATATCCACACCACCGCTAAGCAACGCGCTGGTGCGGGCTGTTGCGTCGGTAATATATAACACTTCGACCGAATCGACCCAGGCTCTGTCCTTTTTCCAGTAGTTTGGATTGCGGCTGGCCTTAAAACTTACGCCCGGTTCGAACTCTTCAAGGATGTACGGTCCTGTTCCCACGAAAGTGGTCCAGTCCGTGTGCCCCTCAGGTATGATTTGCAAATGGAAATCGCCCATAATGATGGGAATATCTGCGTCGCCACTTTCATGGTCGATAATAACCCTGTCACCTTCGGTATGGATAGAGCTTACACCGTTCAGAAATCCCTTGGCGGCAGACTTGGAATCTTCGCCAATATGCCGATTAAGTGAATAGACGACATCCGCTGCAGTCAGCGGCCTTCCGTTGTGGAAGGTAACGCCTTTGCGAAGTTTAAATTCCCAATGTTTAGCCCCATCCGAACTTTGCCAACTTTCGGCTAATTCTGGAATCGGTTTGCGGTCGGGCCCGATCTCGACCAGATTATTACCCAACGCAAAGCCAATTACGTACATATGGGAATCCAGATAAGTTGTCGGATCAAGTGAGTCAGAGGTGCTCCCACCGCTGACCCCTATCTTTATGGTTCCGCCACGTTTGGGTTCTGCCGCGATGGCAAATGAGGGGATAAATTGGGTAGTGGCCGCAAGGGACACTCCGCCGAGCAGTTTCAGTGCGCTCCGACGGTTCAAACAAGCAGGTGACGAGGCGTTTAGGTTACTCAGTCTGTTCATAGTATTTCTCCGTTAGGGTCATCAATTGTGTGTCTAAGGTTGTGTCATGGTATTATTGTGCTGATATTGGTGCCAAACCGGAAACCCGGGTCGGTTTCCGATCGCACGCGACACGGTTATTACCGAGCGTGCCGGGTATAGTTATCCGCGAAACCCCCAGCACTTTCGTCGCCGCGTATAAAAGGGCTTGATTGCTTGAAATAACCGGCTTTCCAGTCAGGGACTCAATGGTATTGATACATTCGACAGCACGCAAATCGGTGCATACGATGACGATAGCTTCAGCCTTTTGTTGATCAGCCTTCAAGGCGAGTCTGGTAATCTCATCGCATGAAATCGCGCCTTGCCCAAGGCTATCAAGAACTTTTTCAATGCGCGATACGGATATGACATTGAACCCCGAATCCTCGAAAAATTTTGTGGTAACTTCGCTCAACTGATGGTCATACGGCGTACAAATTACTATTTTACTCACCGCAATATCTGTTAGCGCATTGATCACGGCATTAGAGGCGGTAACGACCGGCAACCCGCTATAAGCAGTTAATCGGATTGCGAGTGCCAGATCGGCCCTCCTCCCCAGAGCCAATGTTGCTGAGGTGCAGCCATAAAGAATAATGTCCGGGCGGATAGCAGTGAGAAGATCGATAGACGCATCCATGGGCGCATTACCCAGGGCTTGCATTGTGCTGGTGTTGGGCGCACAATTTAATTCGTAACCCGCGATGCGAGTGAAGTGCATAGAGACGCCATCCGGACGCATTGCGGTAAGGTCCGGCTCCAGATTTGTGTTCGTGTACGGAACAACGACGCCGATGCGACCCCGCCCCCTGCTATCATCAAACATGTGTACCATCCAAACAAAATTTTGATGCCCGAACAATAGATGAGCGTGTATCTATTTGACAAATGAGTATTTCTTGTCCTTAATACAAATATTATTTGTAGTAATGCGTCGTTGCTCACCCTGTACTGACTGAAGTAACCACCGTAATTAATGAAATTGGTTCAAGATACTTTAAGCGGTCGATTTCGGATAGATTTCAGCAGATATTGACACCCATTTTCGTGGCGCATATGGAAGCGAAACTCACACTCTTTCAAAGGAGTCCGGCTACGCCGGACGGTTTAATAACTGGATTGCCCGGAACAAGCCGGGCAATGACGGGTTGGGGAGACAATGGTGAATCGCAAAGTGTGACTCTCTTTGAGACGCCAATGGTAAATAATTGTCACGCTTTGGTGACACTAAAACGCGCTCTGGCGTAGCCGGACATTTTCTCTCGTGTGCTTTGGCCTCTCAACTCGCCTTTGTCCTCTCGATTCACCATTGCCTATCATTTGTCATTGCCCGGCCCATATTATTATTGGCCGGGCAATCCAGTGGAATATGCCGTCCGGCGTAGCCGGACTCCTTTGCTTTGATGCCGCGCTGTTCGATGCGAGAATGACGGCCGAGAGGGCGGTGCTAAAACACCGCTGGAAAGGAACAAAACGGGCAATGAATTAGTGAACACATACGCTCGCATTGCCCGGCGATGCGTTGTCTGATTTGAGTATACAATCGGCTGGTCGCCGGGCCAGAGATGCCGGTGATTTGTGCGACTTTGCAAGCCTCGATATCAAGGCAAAACAGCCGTGGAATCGCCCTGAATTTATTCTCCGAAATTCGGCAACGAATGACATGCTTGTTTTTCATTTATAGAACAATTAGTTATGACCATTTCACTATGCCTTAAAGTATCTTGAACCATGAAATTTGACCTGCCGCCCATGATGAGCCTGTGTGCCTTTGAGGCGTCTGCACGTAAGCTTAGCTTTACCAAAGCCTCTCAGGAATTACACCTGACACAGGCTGCTGTAAGCTTTCAGGTCCGAAAACTCGAAGACAGACTTGGCGTTCAGTTGTTCGTTAGAGGGCACCGCAAACTTTTGCTAACACCGGAAGGTCTGTTGTTTCTAACGGCAGTGCAGAGTGCCTTATCAACTCTTGAGGCTGGGAAAATGTCTATTGTGGGGTGCGGCGCCGATAGACATGTGACCATCAGTGTTCCATTTTCACTGAGCGGAAAATGGATGGTCCCGAGGCTTCACAAATTGACTCGTATCCGCCCTGATCTCGATCTGCGTGTTGATGCTACCGACCATCTGGTAGATTTCGACAGGGATCCGGTTCATCTTGCTATTCGTTACTGTGAGCATCCACCGGATAATCTACACTCAGTACTTCTTTTTGCTGACACCGTTTTCCCCGTCTGCAGCCCCAACTTGATGGCAAAATTTGAGGGGCATCTTGATCCCGGTCAAGTCGTCAAGCAAATACTTTTGCACGACGAAATGGCTGATTACACTTGGTACGACTGGATAAAGTCTATTGGATTGAACAACGAACCGACAGTCGGCGGACATAAATTTAGTCATACAGGAAACGCACTTGATGCGGCTATAGCCGGTCAAGGTATCGCACTGGGTCGATTGGCGTTAGTAGCGGATGATTTGGCGATGGGTCGCTTAGTGATACCGTTCACTATGGTAGGAACAACCGACTATGGCTATTACATCGTTGTGCCTGAAAAATCGCGGTCTGACCCGTTGGTCCGCACTGTTGTCGAGTGGCTTATCTCGGAAGCGAGCATGACAGAACAGAACCTGCCGTGAGCAGTCTCACAAAAATATCTTTATTGCCTTTCAATAGAATAATTCATTTGAACGCTTGCCGGACTCATCTTATCTTTCGCCTCTGAAAAACAAATATCCCTATATGCAGATGAATATGATGTCCAAGCCTCGAAAAAGGCGGTTGCCCCTGAAAATATACGACTGTTTTACCAATGCACGGTTTGGTGGAAATATGGGTGGGCTCGTGCTTGACGCAGGCCTTTTAGCCGATGCTGAGATGCAGGCCATTGCCAAAGAAATAAACGTACCTGTTACTGGTTTTGTGACTGCCATTGATGTGGATGCGGTGCAGGTGAAATTCTTCATGCCAACAGCAGAAATTCCAATGTGCAGTCATGTCACGGTTGGGTTATACACCTATTTACACGAACAGGGGCTGGCAGGCGATGAGGGAGGTAAATCACCACTACTGAAAACCAGCTCCGGGAATACTCAAGTATCCACGACCGTCTTATCTGGAGGCGAAATTGTTGTTATGATGAATCTTGGCTGCGTGGTGATTGAAAAGTGTGAGGTCAGTCGTGAATTGGTTGCCGAGGCTCTGCGTATCAATCAACTGGCTATTCGAACCGACCTGCCGATGGAGATAGGCGCTACCGGATTGCGCCACCTGTTCGTACCGCTATCTGACCTCAATACCCTGGAAAACATGCGGCCAGATTTTTCTGCCTTAACGGCACTCAGCGAGCAACTCTCGGTTGAAACCATTGCGCCTTTCTCCATGCAGACTCAGGTTATCGACAACACGTTCCACTGCCGCGATTTCTGCCCGGCTCTCGGTGTTAACGAAGTACCTGCTTCCGGCACTACCAACAGCGCGCTTTCCGGATACCTTATTGAAAACAAGGTGGTGAATACGGCTGACGGGAAAGCAACTATAAACATGCTGGCTGAACAAGGGTATGAACTGGGAAGACCTAGTATCCTCAAAATAGAGATTGAGATGAATCACGGTGAAATAACACAGATTCGTATTGGCGGAAGTGCTGTTTTATCTATCGATGGCATTATAAACGCATGGCAAATCAACAATAGCGCCATTTCTTAAAAAAAGTTCTCCTGTGAATACTAATATAGAAACCAAACAGACAGAACCAGAGCTTCGCAAATTTGAAGAACTTGTTTCAAAGAATTTATTTTGGGATAGTCATGCGGGTATTTTTCCTGCCCCAGATGCAGATTTGAGCGGACTGTTAGCCTGGCGTGATGCCGACGTTAATTACGTTTCCATAAATGTCGGATTTGACGTTATCGACTGGCAAACCACATTTCGCACACTGGTTGCCTACCGCCATCGGCTAACTGAATTGGCTGAATTTGTTTCAGTCATCAGTTCAGTTGAAGACATTTTAACTGCAAAGCGGGAAAAAAAATTGGCGGTATCGTTTGACATTGAAGGTGCCAAGGCGTTGGATGGCGATTTGGCAATGGTTTCTGCTTTGCACGATCTTGGTGTGCGTCAAATGTTACTTGCTTATAATCTGGGTAATGTGGCGGCAGGTGGCTGCCATGATATTAACTCCGGCCTGACTGCCTTTGGATGCGAGGTGGTCAAAGAAATGAACCGAGTGGGCATGATCGTCGATTGTTCCCATGTTTCGTACCGCACAACCATCGAAATGATGGAGATATCCAGCCAGCCAGTCGTATTCACACACTCGAATCCAGCCGCGGTCTGGCCGCATGACCGTAATATCCTGGACGATCAGATCCGTAAATGCGCCGCAACAGGAGGGGTTGTCGGAATCAACGGGATGGGCATTTTCCTTGGTGAGAACGACACCTCGGACAGGGTTTATGCCGATCATGCCTGTTATGTCGCTGATTTGGTCGGACCTGCGCATGTCGGAATTGGTCTGGATTACAAGCCGCCGAGCAAAACCGCTGAAAGCTTAGGGGCTATCTTTCAAGCCAGACCTGAGTATTGGCCAGTCTCGCAAGCATATGGAACCAAGTCTATTAAGCTCGTGTCACCCGAACAACTACCGGGAATATGCAAAATACTATCGCTTCGGGGCTGGTCACAAGACCATCTTCGAGATTTTCTTGGCGAAAATTTCTTCCGCGTGGCAAGCGCGGTCTGGATGTAAACAGGTTGAGTACACGGAATAAATAAACCATATGTAATGAGTACTCTAAAATACTGCGTAGAATTAGCGATACCGCATAAGTCCGATTCTGTCCTGTTAGTTATTGTCAAAAAGGGTGTTTCTGTTTCAGCGCCAGAATCAAGTGGCGGCCTGATCAATTGCTGTCACCTCAATTCCATTTTTACACTTGTTCCCGCAATCGCCTTCACCGGGGAATCAAACCCGCGCAAACGTCACCATTTCTTCTCTGTGTACGCGCCCCCCGTGCTGGCAGGATTTCATTTTACCTGTTGGAATCAACCTATTGAAGATATTTACGTGTTGGGACAGATTATTTTTAACTCAATCTCGTATAATCCGCTAAATATTATCGGAAGGAAAAACCCATGAAACACGAGTCAATTGAAATCGAAAAACGACATTATGAAAAACTGCACCATTTTGTAAATGGCCAAAAAACCCCTGGCCAAAGCGGACGATTTGGCGATATATACAACCCTGCTCTCGGGGTTGTGGTTAAACAAGTTCCCCTGGCAAGCAGCGCCGAGGTCAAGCAGGCAATTGGTATGGCGCAGGATGCTTTCCCGGATTGGGCGGCCACGCCGGCCGGTCGCCGCGCGCAGGTTATGTTTTCGTTTCGGGATCTAATTAAATCACATATCGACGAACTCGCCGAAGCGGTCTCTTGCGAACATGGGAAAACCCTGGACGATGCCAAAGGCTCGATTACCCGCGGGTTGGAGGTGGTCGAATTTGCCTGCGGAATTTCCCAGCTGCTCAAGGGCGAACATTCGGGTAGCGTGGCCCGCGGCGTGGATTGCTGGAGCATGCGCCAGCCGCTGGGCGTTTGCGCCGGTATTACGCCGTTTAATTTTCCGGCGATGGTGCCGATGTGGATGTTCCCCGTGGCCATTGCCTGCGGCAACACCTTCGTGCTCAAGCCGTCGGAGCGCGACCCGTCCTGTTCCTTGCTTTTGGGCGAGTTAATGAAACAGGCGGGACTGCCCGATGGTGTGCTTAATGTTGTCAATGGCGACAAGGAAGCGGTCGATACATTGCTGACGGATGAGCGCGTGCAGGCGTTAAGTTTTGTCGGTTCGACCGCCATCGGCGAATACATCTATCACACCGGCAGCGCGCACAACAAACGCGTGCAAGCGTTGTGCGGCGCGAAAAACCACATGGTGGTGATGCCGGACGCGGACATCGACCAGGCGGTGGATGCGGTGATGGGCGCGGCCTATGGCTCCGCCGGCGAACGCTGCATGGCGATCTCGGTGGTGGTGTCGGTGGGCGATGCGCCGGCTGACGCGTTGATTGAAAAACTGCTGCCGAAACTGGACGCGCTCAAAGTCGGACCCTATACCCATGCCGATTCTGAAATGGGGCCGGTGATAAACCCGGAGGCCAAGGCGCGTATTGAGGGTTATATCGAAAAAGGCCTGGAAGAAGGCGCAACGCTGGTGCGCGATGGTCGTGGGACGGTGGTTGCGGGCTCGGAACAAGGCTGCTTCGTCGGCGCCACTATTTTTGATAATGTTAAAACCGACATGAGCATTTACACCGATGAAATTTTTGGGCCGGTGCTAAGCATCGTGCGCGCCGAAAGTTACGACCAAGCAGTGCAGATGATTAACGAGCATGAGTACGGCAATGGCGTGGCGATTTTCACCCGCGATGGCGATGCCGCGCGCGACTTTGCCAACCGCATCCAAATCGGCATGGTCGGCATCAACGTGCCGATTCCAGTGCCGATGGCGTTCCATAGTTTCGGCGGTTGGAAACGCTCGCTGTTCGGTGATCATGCGATTCACGGTCCCGAAGGCGTGCGCTTCTATACCAGATTAAAAACCATCACTTCCAGATGGCCGTCCGGCATCCGCTCCGGCGCGGTGTTTAATTTCAAGGCCGGCGGCGAGCATTGAGCAGCGGCATGCGATGCACGAAGCATGCTGAAAGAGGATGTGCAAGAACATGACCCAGACCTATCTGCATGATTGTTTGGTGCAATTTCCAGAGATTAGCGCGCAACAATTTGGGCGCGCCCCCGACCTATGCGCCATAGAACACGAGTCCGAGACAAACACAATTTTTGCGCGCGCGAAGTTGCGGCTGCTGGAAAGAAATGAAACAGGGAAAAGCGTAGATTGGCGTCACCTGCGCCCATGAAACCATTCCCGGCACCGCTCAGGATAATCGGTGGTAACGGCATCCACGCCCCATCGCGCCATGCGCGTCGCGTCCGGTTTTTCGTTGACCGTCCACGCATAAACTTTCAGTTTGAGATTGCTGGCTTGCTTTAGCAACGGTTTGGTTAAGCCGCGATAGTCGCACGACCATACATCGCCGCCGCTTTGCTTAACCAGCTTCGGCAAATCGGCAGTTCTGATCGCGGTGCGCCGCTTATTGCCGTTGCGGTGAATCCAGGAATACTCTTTTGATTTTTTCCTGGTCAACAGTCCGATGTTCAAATCCGGTCGCCGCCGCTTCGCCAGTTGCATCAACTCCCAATCAAAACTCTGCAAAAAAACGCGCTCCAAAGGGAACCTTAGACGTTCAAGTTTTTTTAATACCAGAGAAACATAATGCTCGGGTTCAGGAGTCCAACCGGGCTGACTGGGCTTGCTCTTCATTTCCAGGTTGAGGATGGCGTCCAGGTTGAGGATGGCGCGGTGGTCGTTAACGAGCAACAACTCGACACATTCATCCAAAGTCGGAATGCGCGCGCCGTTCGCTGGCGTTTGCTCGGGAAATCTTTTCGCGTAGCCGCTGCCCGGGCGCACTCGCCCGACATCGTATCGGCGCAGCGCATCCAGCGGCAAATCGCGGATGGGGATGCGCCGCGCGATCCATTCGCCGCGCGCGTCGCGGGTGGCGTCGGGGTTGAGGCACAGGTCGTGGTGCAACACGATTTCATCGTCGGCGGTTACGCATAAATCCACCTCGACGCCATCGGCGGCATGTTGCAGCGCGTATGCAATCGCCGACAATGTATTTTCCGGCCGCCGCCCGCGCCCGCCGCGATGGGCGTGTATCGCCGGCTTAGTTTGCGTCGTCATTGGGCAACGCGGATTGCGTGTTGCAACAACTTCCACGCGCCGATTTAAATTACCTGAGTCAAATTACCTGAGTCAAATTACCTGATTCAATTCGCTCGGGCTTGGACCGCTTTTTCAATCAGAAAATCGATCACTTTCATCAATCTTTCCTGACTGCCGGCCAGGGCCGCAGTGGTTCGGTAACGACCATCCACGATGATCGCCGGCACCCCGGAAATGCCATACTTTCTCGTCATCACGCTGGCGAAGCTCAATTTATTTTCCACGGCGAAGGAGCCAAAGGCGTCAATAATTGACTGACGCTGCACGCCATTTTCCGCCGCCCAGTCCGCCAGTGCATCGACCGAATCAATATTAAGCCGCCGCACATGAATGGCCGAGAAAAATTTGCCGTGCAGCTGCTCGACCACGCCAAGCGCCGCAAACGTATAATACGCCTTGGCGTGGAACTCCCACTTCGCGCTCAGTAACGCGGGAATCGGCACGTATTGCACATGGTCGGGCAGCGTCTTGCGCCACTCAACGATGAACGGCTCCCAGCGATAACAATGCGGGCAGCGATACCAGAACATTTCCACGACCTCTATTTTGTCTGCCGTTTGCACCGGCTGAACCTGATCGAGCAACTCATAATGCCCGCCCTCGATAAACGGTTCTTCCTGCGCGCGCGCCTTGGTGATGCTCAGCGCGAGCAACAAAGTCAGCATAGCGAGCAGCGCGACCGATGCCGCAAACCGCGAGTCAATTTTGCTTTGGATATTCATGTCTAAAATTTTTATGGTAGGTTGATTTTAATGTTCGGGTTGGACAAATTTTGCGCGCAGGCGTCGCTTCCAAGTGTTGGCGCAAGGCCTCGGGAATGTCGTCAAACCCGCCGTTGCTCATGCAGATAATAACGCTATTTTTGGTGGTACTCAAATCAAGTTCCCTGACAATGCTGCCGATCAAGTCTGCCTTGTTTTCACAAATCCGCAAACGGGTCTTGGTGTTCAGCGTCTGCGGCCGCCAGTCCAGCGCGTCGGGCTGATAGATGAAGGTGGCGTCCGCGTTGTTGAAGGATTGCCCCAGTGCATCGCCGTGGCAGCCTTTTTTCATGGTATTGGAGCGCAGCTCAAGCACCGCGATGATTTTGTGCTTGGCGTATTTCGATTTGACGGCATCAATCGTGCGCGCAATGGCGGTGGGGTGGTGGGCGAAATCGTCGTATAGCGACACATGCGCGTTGCTAAACAACAACTGCAGTCGACGCGCCGTAGCCTTGAAAGTGGATAATGCCGCGCATGACTTGCTGACTTCAATGCCGACCGAATGCGCGGCGGCGATGGCCGCCAACGCATTTTGCATATTGTGTTGACCGATGCAATTCCATTCCACCCGCCCGCCTAATTGACGGCGGTGATAAATTTCGAAACGGGAACAATCCTGCGTGAGCGGGTCGGCGAACCAAAGACAGTTTCGATTGTGAATTGAAAAGGGAACAATTTTGCTCCAACAACCCATGCCTAGAACATCAGCAATGTTGCGATCGTCGTGGTTGACAATCACCGCGCCGGCGGACGGGATGGTTCGCATCAAGTGGTGGAACTGGATTTTAATTTGATCGAGATCATCAAAAATATCGGCGTGGTCAAATTCAAGATTGCTCAACACCGCGACGTCGGGATGGTAGTGAACGAACTTGGCGCGCTTGTCGAAAAACGCGGTGTCGTATTCGTCGGCCTCGATCACAAACCATTCGCCGCGACCGAGGGCGGCGGATTGCTCGAAGTTGCCCGGCTTGCCGCCGATCAAGTAGCCCGGCGCGCGACCGGCGCATTCCAGTATCCAGGCGAGCATCGCCGACGTGGTGGTTTTGCCGTGGGTGCCAGCCACGGCGATCACTTTGCGCTCGCGCAGCACATGGTCGTGCAGCCATTGCGGGCCGGAGTGATAGGAATAGTTGCGGTCTAAAACGGCTTCCACCATCGGGTTGCCGCGCGACAGCGCGTTGCCGATGAGCACCTGATCGCAATGCGTATTGATGCCGGCGCGCTCCAAATGCGTTGGATTATAACCGTCATAAACTTCAATCCGCTCGGACTCCAACAGCGTGGACATGGGCGGATACACGTTACTGTCACAGCCCGTCACTTCATAGCCGCCAGCCTTGGCCAGCTGTGCAATGCCGGCCATAAACGTCCCGCAAATCCCGGCGATGAAGACTTTCACAGAAGTTGATCTCCGAATAGTTTCAACAATATGGTTGCAAAAGACAGCTCAAGAACCAATGCGATAAAAAATGCCAGCACTCGACTTATTTCCAGCGTTTCGCGGAAAATAAAAATGATCACCATGAAGTACCAGAGACTGGATGCAATGATTGGAATCTGCGTCAAGGAGAAATTGCCTTGTGATAACGCGCCGCCATCGGACATCAAGATAAATGGAATGATGATAAGCAACAGCAAAGCGGAGCAACCGTACAATGCGGTGGCGGATTGCAGCCAACGCTCGGATTTTGAAAACAGCGTCAGTAGCAACTTTAGCCCCAGCCCCGGTAGTGCGGCTTGCACCAAGGAGATGAGCAGAACGTCGTCCTCCAGCAGGCGGGCGTTCCGTGCAATAAATAATCCAAGGGTTGCGGCAATGGCTACAATCAACAGATTTACAGAAGCCCCAAGATCTTGGGGCTTTGCCTTGAACAGGCAGATTTGAATTAATGTTCGGACTGTTTCAGGCATCGATGGGGCAGTTAATTTTCTGTTGGGATGATACCATTAGTTGCATGGCAAAAATGAAACTAATCTCGGATCGCCAAGCGCTGAATGAATGTGTTCGCGCCGCGAAAAAATCAAAGTGGATCGGGGTGGATACCGAGTTCCTAAGGGAAAAAACCTATTATCCTTTGCTGTGCCTGATTCAGATGCGCACCGAATCAGAAAGTTTTTGCATTGACGTGTTAGCCATCGAAGATCTCATTCCGCTGCAAGAAGTCTTGGCCGATAAAAACAGTATTAAAATTATCCACGCCTGCCGTCAGGATCTGGAGGCGTTGGCTCAGCGTCTCGATGATCCGATTTGCAATTTGTATGACACCCAGATCGCGGCGGCATTTTGCGGATACGGCGAACAGGTCAGTTATGCGGCGTTGGTGGAATCAATTTGCCGGGTCAGGTTGGAGAAGTCGCATACGCGCACCGATTGGTCGGCGCGGCCGTTGTCGCCGGCGCAACTGCAATACGCAGTTGATGACGTGAATTATCTCGACCGGATGCAAGAGTCTCTTGACCGTCGGCTGGCTGAACTCGGGCGCCAGGCTTGGCATCACGATGAATGCGAGAAAGTCTTAAAATCAAGGGATTACCGCATCAACCCGAAAGATGCGTGGAAACGTCTAAAAGGTGCGGCGAAAATTCCAATCCGGCACCAACCAAGCGCGAAGGCGCTATCGATTTGGCGCGAGCGCAAAGCCCAGCAAAGAAATCGACCGCGAGAATGGATTTTATCCACTCGGGCATTGACAGAAATATGTATCCGTCAACCCGCCAGTCTGGTGCTGCTGTCCGGGATTGAATCGGTTAATGCCGGGGTGGTCAGGAATTCCGGAGCCGCCATTCTGAATGTCCTTAAATCCAATGCGCCAAAATCTAATGCATGCGCGAATGATGGCGCCAGCCCGATTTGGGAAAACTATGCGGCGTTGGACAAACAGCAAAAAAAGCGGGTCAAGGCAATTATGAATGAACTAAAAAGCGTCGCCGAGCAAGCCAATATAAGCGAGTCGATGCTGGCCAACCGAAATGATATCGAAGCATTGATTGCGGGAAAAACAAATATTCCATTGCTGGAAGGGTGGCGTTATGAGTTTATTGGGAAACGGATATTGGCTGAGTTTGCCTGATTGCCCGAGTGTTTGCATGAGCGCTCAGATTGCATGAACACGGGCTCTTCGGTTGCCGGATTTAATCTTCCCGCTTAGGCGATTTTGGCGGCAACACAATCAAGCTGCCTGTTCTTTCATGCTCCCGGCGGAGCGTTCCGCGTAATCCGCGGCCGCAAATCGCAGTATGTCTGAGTTGCACCAGTCGGCAGGAATGTCCAAAAATCGGAAATTTCCGAAAATCCTTATGAAACTGACTGAAAAATGCAGTACAATCACGCCCCTTTTAGCCAGCCAGGAACTGATATGCCATCCGTACAAGTTCGACAAAACGAGCCGTTTGATGTCATTTTAAGACGATTTCGCCGGGCCTGCGAACGCGCAGGGGTTTTTACCGAATCCCGCCGTCGCCAGTGCTACGAAAAACCGACCACCATCCGCAAAAGAGATGGTGATGCTGCGGTTCGACGGGAAATGAAACGGGTATCTCGTCAAAGAGCCCGGTACAAACGTCTTTATTAGGGGCGTCTCACCGCCGATGAGTCTAAAGGAAAGCTTGCTGGCTGACATGCAAGCGGCCATGCGGGACCGGCAGGTCGTCCGACTCGAAACCATCAGACTGCTGCGAGCGGCGATTCAACGCAAAGAGTTGGATGAGCAAATTCAGCTTGATGACCAAGGCGTGCTACAAATAATCCAAAAAATGGTCAAGCAGTGTACCGATGCTGCCGAGCAATTTACAAAAGGCAACCGGGAAGACCTCGCGGACAAGGAAAGAGCCAATATTGCCATATTGGAAACTTACTTGCCAGACTACTTATCTGGGCCGTTATCCGATCACGAAATCGACCGCTTGATTCAGGAGGCGATTCAACAATCTGGCGCCACCACCATGAAAGACCTGGGCAAAGTGATCGGGCTGGTTAAATTAAAAGCCCAAGGCCGCGTGGAAATGGCAGCGGTCAGCGCCAAGATAAAATCCCTGCTTGCCTGAGCCTGCTTGCCTGAGTGTTTCCCATTACCGCGACCGACATTCAGCGCGGCTTAAATGCGCGACAAATACTCCTGCACTTTGTAAAGCGCGGCGATGCTCTTTGCGTCATCCATTTCGCCGGCATCGACCATTGCCTTGATTTTGTTTATGGACAGCCAATGCGTTTCCATAAATTCGTGAGCTTCGCGGGCGGCTTCGCCTTCGGCCAGGTCGGTGGCGAGGAATATATGCAGCCGTTCGTCGCAAAAGCCGGGCGTGGTCAGGATTGAGCCCAAAGCGTGCCATTGTCTGGCGCTGAATCCGGTTTCCTCTTTGAGTTCGCGGCGCGCGGTTTGTTCTGCGGGCTCATGAATTTCGATGATGCCGGCCGGAAACTCCCACATCCAATCATTCACGACCTGGCGATACTGCTTGATTATGCAAAGGTTGTTTTTGTCATCCATCGCCACAACCACCGCACCGCCGGGGTGTCGAACAACTTCTATTGCCATGATTTCATCATTGGGTAATTTTGATGTCTCCAGCCCAAGATCGATCACGCTGCCGCGATAAATTGCTCGTCGATTAGGCTCGTTGGCGAAGGCGATTAATGAAGGCTGATAATCTTCCGGTGCGCGATAACCGAGCAAGTTGAAAACCGTGGCGGCCACATTAGCAAGCCCGCCCTCAAGGTCGCCGCGGAGTTGATAGGCGTCATCGCCCGCGCTATCAACTGCGCTATCAACTGCGCTATCAACTGCGCTATCAACGGCACTATCAACAATGGCAAACGGCACCGGATTTAGCGAATGAGATGTTCTTGTGATTCGTTCACCGCCCTTTTCGACGAACATTTCATCGGCATTGCCGTGGTCCGCGGTGAAGATCAATATGCCGTTGTTTCTGTTCACGCATTCGACCAATCGCCCAAGGCATTTATCGACACATTCCAGCGCCTGCACCGTGGCCGGAATATCGCCGGTATGCCCGACCATGTCGCCGTTGGCGAAATTGATTCTGCCGAATTTGTATTTTCCGGAGTCGATCAATTCTATGGTGGCGTCGGTGATTTCCGCCGCTTTCATTGCCGGCGCCTGGTTGAACTCGCAATTATCCGATGGAATCTCGATATAGGTTTCAAGGGATTGGTCGATGTAGCCGGATTTGTTTCCATTCCAGAAATAGGTGACATGACCGAATTTTTGCGTCTCGCTCACGGCAAAAGTGCGCATGCCTTCGGCGCACATGAATTCCACCATGGTGCGCTCAATCAGCGGCGGATCGACCAAATAGTTTTTAGGCACTTTGAGATCGCCATCGTATTGCAGCATCCCGCAAAAATAGACTTGCGGGCAATCGCCGCGGTTGAATTTGGAAAATTCCGCGTCTTCCATGTCTTCCATGGCCTGGGAAATTTCAATGGCGCGGTCGCCACGAAAATTGAACAAGACCACGCCATCGCCCGACGCCATTTTCCCGACCGCGCCCCGGTCGTCGACCACCACGAAAGGCGCGATATACTGGTCGGAAAGATTCGGGTCGGCGGCGTATTGCCGACTCACTTCGTCCGCTACGCCGGCGACTTCGCGGCCGATGCCCGCGACCTTGCCTAAAACATGGGCGTCAAATCCGAGTTTCACCATGCCCCAATCCGCTTGGTAGCGATCCATGGTGATGGCCATGCGGCCGCCGCCGGAGGCGATGCGATAATTAAAATCTCCCGATGCATTCACGTCATCCAGGGCGTCCTGAAGTTGCCCGAGATATTTTGGCGCCGACCTTGGATCGACATCGCGGCCGTCCAGCAAGGCGTGCACGCACACCGAAGCGATGGCCGATTGTTGGCATCTCCTCACCAACTGCAATAAATGGTCGATGTGGGAATGCACATTGCCGTCGGACAGCAGTCCGAGGAAGTGGATGGTTTTGCCGCGCTTGCCGCGCGACTCGATTTCCTGCCAGCACGCGCTTTCGTAAATGCGCCCGGACTCAAATGCCGCATTCACCAGTTTCGCGCCCTGAGCAAAAATACGGCCGCCGCCCAGCGTGTTGTGGCCAACCTCGCTGTTGCCCATGTCGGCATCCGAAGGCAAGCCGACATGCGTGCCGTGGGCATGCAGTTGGGTGCTGAGCCTGGATTTCAATAACGCATCAATCACCGGCGTGTTGGCCAGGGAAAGCGCATTGGCGGGCCCTGGCTCAGCCAGACCCACGCCGTCGGCAACCACCAGCAGCAATGCGCCCTTTCGTCCCTTGAACGTGACCAGTTTTTGCAGATGCATCAGGGTAGGTTTATTTCAGAAAAAATAATTTGTCATTATTATATCAACTGCTGACGCAACTGCCGAAGCGCTTTTCCGCGATGGCTATGTTTGTTTTTAACCGATGCGGAAAGCTCGGCTGCGGTGCAGCCTAAATCGGGAATATAAAAAACCGAATCATATCCAAATCCATTGTTGCCGGCCGGCGCTTCGGCAATGCGCCCGTCCCAGCAGCCATGGAAAATGGCGGGCGCGGGGTCGTGCGCGTCCTGCACCATGGCGATGACGCAATGGAAACGCGCGCCGCGAAATTGCGCGGCCACGCCATCGAGCGCGGCCAATAGTTTGTCGATATTGTCCTGAGGCGTGGCGTTTTCGCCGGCATAACGCGCCGAATGGACCCCCGGCCTTCCCCCTAAATAATCGACCTCAAGCCCCGAATCATCGGCGATTGCCGCCAGGCCGGTGTGACGGCTGGCATGGCGCGCCTTGATTAATGCGTTTTCGACGAAACTAATGCCGGTTTCATCCGCATCGCCCACGCCATCACCCACGCCATAATCGCGCTGCGAAGTTATTTCGTGATCCGAATCGCGCAGCAGTGTTTGGAGTTCCTTGAGTTTGCCCGGATTGCTCGTGGCCAGAACAATCTTCATGGTCAAATAAAAATAGCCCGCAAAAACCGAATCAATCGCGCGCCAAACTTGAGCGTTGTATTTCGAACAAAGACCGGCACGCTTGCTGGGCATGATCCAGCATTTCATCCATCGCCTCCCGCGAGAACGGCGCTCGTTCGGCGGTGCCCTGGATTTCGATATACCCGCCAGCATCATCCATCACCACATTCATGTCGGTCTCGGCATGGCTGTCTTCAATATAATCCAAATCCGTCACCACTTGGCCGTTGTAGACGCCGACCGACACCGACGAGACCGCGCGATGAATCGGATTTTTTTTGATCTTGCCGGCGGCGATCAACGTGTTCACCGCGTCAACCAATGCCACATAAGCGCCGGTTATCGCGGCCGTGCGCGTGCCGCCGTCGGCTTGCAGCACATCGCAGTCGATGGTTATGGTGCGCTCGCCCAGCGCTTTGGCGTCGACCGCGGCGCGCAGAGAGCGGCCGATTAATCTTTGAATCTCCAGGGTGCGCCCGGATTGCCGGCCGCGAGTCGCTTCCCGCGGCATGCGCTCATTGGTTGAACGCGGCAGCATGCTGTATTCGGCGGTGACCCAGCCTTGTTTGGCGTTGCGCAAGAAATGCGGCAGCCGATCCTCAACGCTGGCGTTGCAAAGCACGCGCGTGTCGCCAAAGCAAATCAAAACCGAGCCCTCGGCATGCTTGGTGTAATGGCGGATAATGCTGACCGGACGCATCTCGTCCGGCGTACGATTGCTCGGGCGGGTCATGTTAATTTTTGCAGGCGATTTTTTTAGTACAGGGGAGCGAATTATACATTACCCCAAGCCGAACGCTATTTTACTGGTCCGTATTTAGTTCCCCAATAACCTACTATTTTAGTTGTTAACCCCTTAACCTCTTCAGCGTTGTTAACCGACAAAAGCGGCGTGGCAAAAAAACTGCCTTGTAGTGGCACCGGTTTCTCCTTCTGATTTGGGCAGAAGTTAATCACTTTGCGATCCATAAGATCCATATTCATGTGGTCTTGTGTGTTGATCTTTATTTTTTCTTCGTTTGTATATGTAAACTCCTCTCCCTCATTGAAATAAACCCGCTTTAGCCACCCGTATTCATAAGCAGTTCGCCTCTTATCATTCTTGTTTTCGAGAACACCTAAAATTAGGCGTGGCAACACATCCCCAGACTCCGGGTGAAAGAAATTAACCGTAACACAAAGCCAACGACCGTTATCTTGTTCTTTTTTATGCTGGAAAAACAAAGCGGCGTATCTTATTGGCCACTCTTTCGGGTATTCTATACTCTTTGATGTTTCGGTGCCGATGCCGTTCCCGGGCATCACACTTTCAAAACCACGTGCAGCTAACTCAGCAGAGAAATTCCTCAGCAGAAAGGATGTTTCTCCATAAATTTTAATAACGTTGTTAAATGCGTTTATAATATTTTTCGTCGCGTCTAGATTGTTTGGCATCATGCTTTTCTCCCATTGAATGTGAATAAAAATTTCAAGCGTTTTGTTGATAAAAAATTGTCCCTGGAACGATATTTACTTCATTTAGTTTTAATCCTGAAAAACCCATACCCCTCTCATAGAAAATCACACCGGAAACGCGGTCGACTTTTTGTATATCCAACCCCCTAAATCCTTCAAATCCTCTCATTCCTTTTCTGTGTAGCAATCGTTCAATATCTTCCAGTATCAATTTTTTGTGTGGATCTAAGTCTTTGTTCTTTTCACAGCAGTTTTTGATTGTTTTACGAACATCGACCCAAGACAGCCAATATGTGTTTTCTTGATAGCGCTTTTTGTATTCTTTGCAAATTCGGTTATAACTTATTGTCAGGTCATCCTTTGGCATTGTCCGATGTGCGGTAAGATAAATCAACGATCGCTTTTTGAAGTCGCCTTCGTATTCCATCAAATCCTGAAACTCCCTCGCCAATTGATCGGATGTGGTGGGTTCATCGGCATCTTCGTCGTAACTCCCGGACTTCCCTGACAAATACTTGGCTTCAATCATCAACAGATGATCGTCGTATTTTATAAGCACATCCGGTTCCGAGCACTCCATCCGCGGCCAAAAGCAAACTTCAGGTTCGCCACGCACGAAACTAACTTCAAGTTTTTTTCTGCTGCCACTATAAAGTTGCGCTTGGCACAAGACAGGCAAAAGCCCTTCACAAGACGGCAAATAGCGCAACGGCCCGAACACATCCGAAGTGAGCAAGTCCTCAAGGCGGTCGGATATATTGCTACCGCTGCCACTAATTTTTCCGTGTATTTCCGCTATTGTCATCATTTCACCTCAATCAATGTTTATAGATATCATATATCTCTTCGCTCTGCGCCGCGAATTCTTTCCTCAACGAACTTGGGCCAAGCACTTCGACCGCGCTGCCAAAACCGAGCAGCCACCAGCGCAATTCCGCGGTGTCGGCTATGGTCGCTTCGATCAACACGCCGCCCTCTTTTTTGCGGGTGATTTTCTGGTCGGCGGATAATTTCGATTCGGTTAAATGCAGCGCGGCGGCTTTGGAAAACACGGCGCGCAACTTTATTTTCTTGCCCAACACCGGATAGGAAAATTCCTTTTGCTCGTCAACATGACGTGCCAAGTCGAAGCCGGCGATTGACTTGGCGCGCTTGTCCAACAAGGCGGCATTGCTCATGCGATGCAGCGCGTAATGCCGCGGGTCGTTATAATCCCACGAGGTTGCGACCAGATAAACGGTTGCGCCGCGCACCACGATGCCGAGCGGATTCAACACGTGATGTTTCGCCGCCGCGTATTTCAAACTCTCGTCAGCCACTGAATGTTTCGATAACGCCAACCGAACCAAGCAAACAAAATGCACATAGTCGGGCGGCTGATCGATAAGATGAAGCAGAAAGCGCGGTTCGCTCGCGCATAACCGAAGGACCCATGCGCTCACCCAATGACGCTTGCCGAACAAGCGATGAACGGTCCACGCCGGGTTTATCGTTCTGGCAAGTTGAACCGGGGTCGCGGTTGTTTTTTCAGCATTATCTTTTGCATTGGCCTCTTTTTCGTCGTCATCTTTTGCATCATCAGCAACGCTCGCGCCGACCGCGGAACTAACGGGAAACTGGCAGATATTGCTTTGCCCGATTTGATATTTTGATGTCATTGTCGTCTCCCGCTGTCGCTTTGGAATCATGTATTCGGACACGATAATCCATCTATGCGACATAGTGGGTCGCCAAAAACACCGATTTTCGCTAACGGCTAAAGCGGCGTTTCTATTGTTGACAGGCGGGCTCGCTGAACAAGATCCGCCGCATGTTGCCGCCAGCAAGGCTAAACATTGCGGATGGTGCTAAATTGACAGAATGCTTTTGCTGCGGCGGGAAATCTTAAAATTCACCGACCGCGATTGCCTTCCGCCAACATCGAAAAAGCATCGGGGAGATTCGCCGCTACGCGAATTAGTTTATCCATCGCTTCGCTTTGCATGGCGTCTCCTCTTTCGTATTTTGAAAACGCGTTTGGTCCGCCGCCAAAAATTTCGGCGGCGCGTTTTTGCGTGAGTTTCAGTTTCTTGCGAATATCCTTGATCTCCGTGCTGGTCAATAGCCCGATGCGTCTGCGCTTTGCATCGGCGATTTTTATCTCGTTGCGAATGATCTGGTCGGTCAAAACGGGGTCGCAACCGCACGAATCGCAAAGGCAACATTCCAAGCCCTTGACTTGAAATGGCTTGCCGCCATCTCGCGGTTTGAATTTGCCGATGAAGGTCGACGCGGTTAATTTTCCTTTCCAACAAACAGGGCAGTCAGTGGTTAAAAGTTTCATGGTAAATTCCTAGTGAAGGTGGAAAGAGGCGACAAGGATAGTTGTGCATTTTTCATCGAATCCGAGTTTGATATAAAGCTCATCGGGCTCGGTTGCCGAAGATTTTCTCGATGACCACTGGCAATGATAGACATCATGACAAGGTAGTAATTTGTCATATATCCAGGATTCGCGATAGTTTTCCGGAGTTAAATTTTTCAAACATTCACAAACATCCAGCAACGAATAACCAAGATTTTCGATGTCGTTGGTCACTGTTTCGTCGCAAAATGAATTTGTCGGCGGCTTGCAAGACGATGTAAATGTTCAAGCGAATACTCGGCGGTTTTGCGTTTTTTCAGGTTGGAAGTAACCATTATGGTTATTTTCTATTCGATGTCAACACGGAAAAGACGAAAATGTTTAGTTTTGTTCTGGCTGATTTCCCTGAAAATGGCGCTTAACGCCGGCACGCCATTAAATTCATCATCTCAAAGGCGATGGTCGCTGCCGCCAATGCCGTGATTTCGGCGTGGTCATAAGCGGGCGCGACTTCGACGATGTCCGCGGCGATGAGGTTCAGTCCTTGCAATCCGCGAATGATGCTGAGCAGTTCGCGGCTGGACAGCCCGGCAATTTCCGGCGTGCCGGTGCCGGGCGCATGGGCTGGGTCGAGCACATCAATATCGATGGATAAATATAATGGATTGTTCCCCACCCGCTGCCGAATGCGTTTAACCACATGCTCGACGCCGTGGGATTGCACCTCATCGCAATGCACGACCTTGAACCCAAGTTCCCGGTCCTGTTGCAAATCTTCCCGACTATACAAGGGGCCACGAATTCCCACATGTATCGAGGCATCATCATTAAACAATCCTTCTTCCGCGGCCCGGCGGAATGGCGTGCCGTGGGTATAAGGCGCGCCAAAATAAGTGTCCCAAGTGTCGAGATGCGCATCGAAATGCACCAATGCTACCGCGCCAACCTGTTTATTCACAGCGCGCAATAATGGCAACGCGATGGTGTGGTCGCCGCCGAGGCTGACGATGGAGGGCGCGCGCGTGAATAATTCGGTGGCCGCGGTTTCGATTTGCGCAATGGCTTCATCAATATTAAATGGATTACATCCAACATCCCCGGCATCCGCGACTTGCAGCGTCTTGAAAGGTTCGACGTCGTAAGCCGGGTGAAAATTAGTGCGCAAATGCCGGGAGGCCTGACGGATTGCCTGCGGCCCAAAGCGCGCACCGGGCCGATAACTGGTGCCGGAGTCGAATGGAATTCCCAAAATGGCGACATCGCAATAGGGCACATCGCGCAGTTCGGGCAATCGGCAAAATGTGGACGGCCCGGCATAGCGGGGTATTGCAGTTCCGCTAACCGGCTCAATAGGGGGTGTTTTTTTATCGTTCATGAAAAAAATGCTCGCGCTTGCGGTTTTGTGCCGGGCAGTATAGCATTATCACGCAGCCCGATATTGAGTCGCACTTGCTTTGGCTTGTTACAAAAACCCAACCATGAAACTGCTTACAAAAACAACTCTTGCGCTTGCATTTTTGTGGAGCGCGTCGGCGAGTTATCGCGACCAGCGCACATGAAATTCGGCATCGTCATCAACGAAGGACCTTACACCCATCAGGCAAGCGACACGGCGTATCACTTCACGCGCGCCGCGCTGGCGGCCGGGCATGAAATATTCCGCGTGTTTTTTTATCATGACGGCGTCAACAACGGCACGCGACTTACCGCCCCGCCGCAGGATGATCGCGACATTGTCACGCGTTGGTCGGCGCTGGCCAAGGAGCACGATCTTGATTTGGTGGTGTGTGTGGCGGCGGCGCAGCGTCGCGGCATCGTCGATGCCAACGAGCAAAAAAGACACGGCAAGGACGCCAACAACATCGCCGACGGCTTTCGTATTTCCGGACTCGGGCAACTGGTTGAAGCCGGCATACGCGCCGACCGACTGGTTGCCTTCGGCGATTAGCCGTGATGAACGAAATGCACCACGCTGGCGCAAGCCCCGACAGCGCGGGTGCGGTGAAGAAGTTCATGTATATCAATCGGCGCGCACCGCACGGTTCCAACTATGCCCAAGAGGGGCTTGAGGTCGCCCTGGTCGGCGCGGCGTTTGATCAGGATGTGTGCATGGCGTTCATCGACGATGGCGTGTTCCAACTTAAGCGCGGGCAGGACACATCGCAATCCGGCATGAAGAATTTTTCGCCGGCCTACCAAGCCTTGAGCGACTACGGCATCACCAGTCTGTATGTGGAAAAAGAGTCTTTGCAGGCGCGTGGCTTGAGCGCCGATGATCTCATGCCGTTAACCTATGAAGATCAGGATGACGACTACAGTGAAAAACCATCCGTTCGTGTGGTTGATAGTGAACAACTCGCCGACCTCATCGCCGAGCAGGATGTGCTACTGAACTTCTAGCCATGCTGCATACCGTGAACAAATCGCCGTTCGAGAAAAACAGTTTCAGCACCAGTTTGCGACTGGCCAAGAAGGGCAGCGATATTTTGCTGATCGAGGACGCAGTCTATGCGGCATTGAAAGATTCGGCGCTAGAAAAAACCGTCAAACAGGCGGCATCAAGGCACAACATTTATGTTCTTGAGCCAGACCTGATGGCGCGCGGACTGCAACCGGCGCGTCTCATCGACGGCATTCAAATGGTCGGATACGCCGGGTTTGTCGATCTCGCGGTGAAAAATGACAAAGTCCAAGCCTGGCTATAATCACCGCCAATCATTTATCACGCTTAATTTTTTCTGATAGGATTGCATAATGACAGCGTTTGTCGAATTTAACGGTCGTATTTACGACACCGATGAAGAGGGTTATCTCGCTAACTTGTCCGATTGGAGTCCTGAGATCGCTGATTATATGGCCAAGCTTGATGATTGCGATTTGGACGAGAATCACTGGGAGGTGATTAATTTTCTGCGCGCCTATTACCAGAAATATCAAATCGCGCCGGCGGTGCGCGTGTTGACAAAATTTATCGGCAAAGAACTGGGCAAAGACAAGGGCAACAGCAAGTATCTTTATCAATTATTTCCATATGGCCCGGCTAAACAGGCCTGTAAATATGCTGGATTGCCCAAGCCGACTGGTTGTGTATAAGCGGCGCCCACAGGCTGCGAACAGCATACCCATTGATGATTAGCGGCTTCGGAATGGTTTGATCGGCAATTGTATGTGTTCACTAATTCACTGCCTTGGTGTGTTCCTTTCCAGTGGTGTTTTAGCACCGCCCTCTCGGCCGTCATTCTCGCCGGCAGGCGGGAATCCAGTTGAATAAAGAGTCCGACGCAGTCGGACACAAAGCCGGCGACTTCGCCGCCGAAATAAGGAGTTCGGCTACGCCGAACGGTTTAATAACTGGATTGCCCGGCCAATAATAATATGGGCCGGGCAATGACGGATTGGGAGATAATGGTGCATCGGAAGGCAAAGAGTCCTTTTGAGAAGACAATGGTAAACGAGAAAAAACTGTCAGCGAAATAGTGAGCTTATACAGCAATGACAACTTCAACCACAATCACCTTCGCGGTCATGTTTTACCTTGCCACCGCTGTACTGGTGCTCGGGGTGGCGCGCAAAATCATTCAATACGCGCGCACGCCGGCGCCGCTTAAAATACCGACCACGCCGGCACCCACCACCAAAGCCGGGGTGGCCGCTCGGCTGTTTCGCGAAATCGTTTTGTTCGAGAGTTTATTCAAGGGCAGCAAATGGACCTGGCTGTTTGGCTGGCTGTTCCACTTCGGCTTGCTCATCGTTTTGATGCGCCACTTGCGCTATTTCACCGAGCCGGTGTGGTGGCTGGCGGCGGTGGTCAATAACATCGGTGTTTATATGGGCTGGGTCATGGTCATTGGATTGCTGGGATTGTTAGCCCGACGGTATTTAGTGGACCGAATTCGTTATATCTCTTCGCCGTCTGATTTTTTGATGTTGTTCTTGATCATCGCTATCGGCGTCAGCGGATTGTTAATCAAGCATGTATTTCATAGCGACATCGTTCAGCTCAAGGCATTTATGCTGGGTTTGATTAAGTTCAACTGGCAGCCACTGCCGCCTGACCCGATACTGCTCATTCATCTATCCCTGGTCATTGTGCTGATGCTGATTTTTCCGATCAGTAAATTGTTGCATGCGCCCGGCATCGTGTTTAGCCCGACCCTAAACCAAGTCGACAACCCGCGCGAGCATCGTCATGTTACGCCTTGGGCGAATCCTGAGTTGCCTTCGCGTACCGATAAGCGTTAGCGATGCAAACATGAAAGTCGAGTTTGAAGTTCCCGCATTGACAGAATTTCCGGAAATCCCGGTCATTATTAATAATGCGATGGCGCACTGCCAGCCGTTTGTCGCCAAGCCGGAACATCAGGCGCAGTTGGGTTATCCCGGGGAACTGGTCGAGGACTGGCACGATAAAGCCATCGACAAAATGCGCGACCTGCTCGGCAAGTTTCGCTCGCTCAGGGTGTTTATGGATACCTGCGTCAAGTGCGGCGCCTGCACCGATAAGTGTCATTATTATCTCGGCACCGCCGACCCGAAAAATATGCCGGTGGCGCGCCAGGATTTACTGCGCGCGGTATATCGCCGCTATTTCACCTTTGCCGGCAAGTATTTCCCAAAGCTGGTCGGCGCCGTCGATTTGACCGAGGAAGTGATCGCCGACTGGTATCGATATTTTTATCAGTGTTCAGAATGCCGTCGCTGCGCGGGTTACTGCCCCATCGGCATCGACACCGCCGAAATCACCATGGCCGCGCGCGAAATCCTCGACCACATCGGCATCGGTCAAAAATACAGCAACGAAATAATTGGCAAGGTGCATAAGATTGGCAACAATCTTGGACTGCCGCAAGCGGCGCTCGCGGATACGCTGGCGGGGTTGGAAGAGGATATACAAGAGCAAATCGGCGTCGCCGTGAAACTGCCGCTTGATCGAAAAGGCGCGCAAGTATTGCTGGTGACGCCGTCCGCAGATTTTTTCACCGAGCCGCATGTCGATGGGCTGATCGGCTATGCCAAGGTGTTTCATCGCGCCGGCATTGACTGGACCTTGAGTTCCTACGCCTCCGAAGCCGCAAACTTTGGCGTTTTTACCGGCTCATACGAGCATATGCAAAAAGTGGCGATGCGGATTCGAGACGCGGCGCTGGCGCTCGGCGTGCAACGCATCGTGGTTGGCGAATGCGGCCACGCCTGGCGCGTCGCCTATAGTTTTTGGAACAGTTTGATCGGGCCGTTTGATTTTCTCGACCCCGACTATCCGGTGCCGCAGCATATTTGCGAACTGACTTACGATTTGATTCAGCAGGGCGCATTGAAATTCGACCCCGAAGTGCACCGCGATAAAGTCATCACTTTCCACGATTCCTGTAACGTGTCACGCGGTTCGCGGATGGGCAACACGCCCGGCGGTCAGTTCACAATTCCGAGAGAGATTATTAAGGCGTGTAGCAACAACTTCGTGGATATGGCTGCGGACACAATCCGCGAAAACACGTTTTGTTGCGGTGGCGGCGGTGGATTGCTGACCGATGATTTGCTGGAGCTTAGAGTCAAAGGCGCCATGCCACGCGCTCAGGCGTTGCAGCAGGTGATCGAAGACTATGGGGTCACCCACATGGCGGCCATCTGCGCCATCTGCAAAAGCCAGTTCACCAAAGTCCTGCCGATGTATGGCATGGGCATGGACATGGTGATCAGCGTTCATCAGTTGGTCGGCGACGCGCTGATTATGGATAATGAGCAGTGCCGGAAATAACCATGACCAGGTCCGCCGCCGACAAAACACTGACGTTGCTAAAATTTGCGGCGCTGTTGGGTTTGTGCTTGGCTGGAATGTCACTGGCAGCTGATTATCGCGACGGGGTTGTTCCCGATTTTCCGGCTGCGGTTAAAGGGGAGCAGTGTGTTGCGCCGGTGGAAGTGATGCGCCGCGATCATATGACGCTGTTATTTCATCAGCGCGACCGCACGGTGTATTTTGGCGAGCGCGCCACGCCGTATAGTCTCACCGGATGCCTGTCCTGCCATACCCAAAAGGATGCGCGCGGCGCGTATATTCCGATTAACGCGCCCGGCCAGTTCTGTCAGTCCTGTCACTCGTTTGTCAGCGTGAACATGGATTGTTTTGAATGTCATGCGACAACGCCACGCCAGCGCGCCGTGTTCAAGCATCCTGCCGTCGATGAACAGAACTAAATTTAACATTAACATGACCGAAACATGACCGACAAAAAACTATCCCGACGCGAAGTCCTGACGGCCGCGGGCGCCGCATTACTGACCCTCGCGCCGGGGGTAAAACTGGTTGACCTCGCGGTCGCCGCTTCCAAAGCCAATGCCGCCAAAGAGGGCGCAACCGATCATTTAGTGCGTTGGGGAATGCTGGTGGATGTCAATAAATGCGCCGACGGTTGCACAGATTGTGTTGACGCCTGTAACAATGAACATGGATTACGTGGCCAAGGCGATCACAACAGCCGACCCGAAACCGACGCCCAGTACATTCGCGTACTCGATATCAAGGACAAGACAACCGGCAAGCAGTATTCATTGCCGATGATGTGCCAGCATTGCGAGACCGCGCCCTGCGTTGATGTGTGTCCTACCGGCGCATCATTTCGGCGCGAAGACGGCATCGTGTTAGTCGATAAGCATACCTGTATTGGCTGCCGATATTGCATGCTGGCTTGTCCTTATAAAGCGCGCTCCTTCGTCCACGAAAATCTGACCGACCAGGTGCCGACTACGCCGAGAGGAAAAGGCACGGTCGAATCCTGCAACTTTTGTGTGCATCGAGTCGATCGAGGCGAACAGCCAGCCTGTGTGGAAGCGTGCGGAAAACCCGGCCATCAAGCGTTATTGTTTGGCGACATGAACGATCCTGACAGTGAACTCTCCCGGCAACTGCGGGAAAAATCAACCACTCAGGTCAGAGATGATCTGAACTTGAATACCGGTGTTCGGTATCACGGCATATGACCGCAGGTATTTGACTTATGGCCCGACTCAGACATGCCACGTTCTCAAGCAGCAGCATCGGTTACCGAGTGCTGTTGATCGCGCTGGGGGTGTTGGTCATTAATGGCCTGTTGTCTGCGCGATACATGGATCAAGCAGGACATTGGGTTACCGGCATGAGCAATCAGGTGGTTTGGGGCGTGCCGCATATTTTCGCCATTTTTCTAATCGTTACCGCGTCCGGCGTGCTCAATATTGCGTCGCTATCATCGGTGTTTGAGCGCGATGTTTACAAGGGCGAGGCTTACACAGCCTGGGCGCGATTATCCGCTCTATTGGCGATCACATTGTTGCTAGGCGGAGTATTGATTTTAGTGCTGGATCTCGGTCGTCCAGAGCGTCTCATCGTGGCAATGACGCACTACAATTTCAAATCGGTTTTTGCCTGGAATGTTTTTTTATACACCGGTTTCGTATTGATTGCAGTGGTGTATCTGTGGATGATGTTTGAGCAGCATATGCATCGCTTTGTGCGCTCGGCAGGTATCGCGGCATTCGCCTGGCGTATTTTGCTGACCGCCGGCAGCGGCGCCATTTTTGGGTTTTTGGTGGCGCGGCAGGCATACGATATGGCAATTATGGTGCCTTTGTTTATTGCCATGTCGCTGAGCTTTGGCAGCGCATTTTTTGTTTTGATATTGGCCTGGTTGCATCAACACGCCGACTCTAAACAAAAAATGGCGAAACAAAAAATAGAGTTGTTGACACGATTAAGACTTCTGCTCGGAAATTTTGTTATCGCGGTTTTATTTATTACCGCGCTCTATCATTTAACGAAATTGTATGCCACTGAACTGCATGACTTTGAAAAATTCATATTGATAGACGGCGGCATTTACCCGGCGATGTTCTGGTTCGGACAGGTGCTGATCGGTAGCGTTGTGCCCTTGCTGCTGTTGTTCTGGCGCTCGAAAATTTCGGGGAAGATTTCAACGGAAATTTCAATGCGGCGATTGGTAAGCGCCAGTGCAATGGTCATCGTCGGCGGATTTGCTCAACTCTATGTCCTCATCATCGGCGGTCAGGCCTATCCGCTGGAGATGTTCCCCGGCATGGAGGTGTCCAGCGGTTTTTTTGATGGCGAGATTGCGAGTTACACGCCCAGTTTTCCTGAATTCGCGTTAGGATTTGGCGGCATTGCGTTTGCGTTACTGCTCACGATTCTGGCGTTGCGCGTATTGCCGTTTTTGCCTTCGGAAGATCAACTTTCCGGCAATCAAACCTAACCTTGACGCTGTTTTCCCAAGTTCTGGAAGCGAGACAAGTAGGATGAACAGCGAAGCAATGAGTTTAAAAAGCGGCATCGCTGCATTTGAGGCCAAAAATTTTACCCTGGCAGTGACACTTTTGTCGCCGCTCAGTGATGCCGGCGATGCCGAGGCACAATACCGAATGGCGATCATGTATCAACATGGTCTGGGGGTCGTGGTCAACGAACTGCTGGCGTTTAAATGTATGGTAGCTGCTGCGAAACAGGATCTGAGACTCGCGCAACATGGCTTGGGATTCATGTATTTAGAGGGCGAATGTATTGGCAAAGACGCGACCAAAGCGGTTGAGTGGTTTACCCGATCAGCAGAGCAGGGGCTGGTGGGCTCGCAATCTACATTGGCCATGATGTATGAAGAAGGGCGTGGCGTTGCTGTGGACCGGGAAAAAGCCAGACAATGGTATCGGCGCGCCGGCTTCGCCGATAAAGCTAATGAAATATAGTGTTGCGGCTGAACTGAATTTTGTTGATGATGATGCGCGTGCAATTTGTTTGCGTGATTTTATAATGACTGGATAGGGGGTGAGCGATGAGCGATTTTGATCGAGAACTGGATGCGCGCGGGCTCAACTGCCCGCTGCCGATTTTGAAGGCGAAGAAGGCGTTGGCAGGACTTGAGCCGGGCCAGACGCTGCGGATCTTGGCGACCGACCCGGGCTCGGTAAAAGATTTTGAAGCGTTTGCGAATCAAACCGGCAACGAGTTGCTGGAATCGTCTCAATCAGAAAACGAATTCCAATTTGTATTGAAAAAAATAACCGGTTAAAGCGTTGGCCACGCGGTTAGCGATTTTGTTTTTTTGTTGGTTCAAGATACTTTAAGGCACAGTGAAATGGTCATACCTAATTGTTCTATAAATGAAAAACAAGCATGTCATTCGTTGCCGAATTTCGGGGAATAAATTCAGGGCGATTCCACGGCTGTTTTGCCTTGATATCGAGGCTTGCAAAGTCGCTAAAATCACCGGCATCTCTGGCCCAGCGACCAGCCGATTGTATACTCAAATCAGACAACGCATCGCCGGGCAATGCGAGCATATGTGTTCACTAATTCATTGCCCGTTGTGTTCCTTTCCAGCGGTGTTTTAGCGCCGCCCTCTCGGTCGTCATCCTCGCATCGAACGGAGCGGCATCAAAGCAAAGGAGTCCGGCTACGCCGGACAGCATATTCCACTGGATTGCCCGGCCAATAATAATATGGGCCGGGCAATGACGACCCTTATTTGTCATTCTCGCCGGCAGGCGGGAATCCAGAGTGGCGAAGCCGCGATAATAAGGAGTTCGGCTACGCCGAACGGTTTAATAACTGGATTGCCCGGCCAATAATAATAATATGGGCCGGGCAATGACGACTCTTTAATTCGTCATTCTCGCCGTAGGCGGGAATCCAGTTAAAATATGTCGTCCGGCGTAGCCGGACCCCTTTGAAAGAGTGTGCGTTTCGCTTCAATATGCGCCGCGAAAATAGGTGTCAATATCTGCTAAAATCTATCCGAAATCACCGCTTAAAGTATCTTGAACCATTTTATTTGACCTCCATACCATTGCAAGCGGCTACCAGCGATGAATGATATAGCCAACCCACAATCGCGTATGCGGGCGTATCTACAACTTGTTGCGACCGGACCGGAACTAAGCAAATCACTTGACCGGGCTCAGGCTGAAGATGGCATGTCGATGATTCTCAATGGCGAAATTGATGCGGTTCGGGCCGGCATATTTCTGATCGCGCTGCGCATGAAACGCGAGAGCGACGCGGAGAATATCGGTATTTTAAATGCCTTGATGGCGCAGTTGCGGACGCAACAAACCGCATCGCCCGAAATTCTGGCCGTGGCCGACCCATTCAATGGCTGCCTGCGCGGCATGATCGCAACGCCCTTTCTGCCGGCGCTGTTTGCCGCATGTGGTTTGCCGACCTATATCCATGGACTTGAGTCGGTCGGTCCAAAATATGGCATTACGGCACGCATGGTTCTGGCCGCGGCCGGAAAAAATGTGGACCAGGACTTAAGCGACGGCGCGGCTTGCCTGGACAATGCCGCGGTGGGCTGGTGCTATCTCGACCAGAAACACTATATCCCGCGTCTGCACGACCTGGTCGAGTTGCGCGATGCCATGGTCAAGCGAAGTTGCTTGTCAACGCTGGAAGTCGTATTGCGCCCGTTGTTTGGCGCGCGCGCAACCCATCTGCTCACGGGATTTGTGCATAAGGTGTATCCGCCGATTTACGCGCTGCTGGCACAGCATTGCGGATTCGATTCGGCCATGATCATTCGCGGCGTCGAAGGCGGGTGCATCCCGTCGCTGAGTCAGGTGTCGCGATATTTCGCGTATCGGAATGACCGCGATGATGACGGCGTAAAACTGCACCGGCTGGCGCCGCGGGAACTGGGCATTGAGCAAAATGCGCGCATGGTTGCCATTCCGAATCGGTTTGCTTCTGCAATGAAACAAACCGGTTTTGGCAAGACGCGAGCGCTTGATGCTGTGGCGGCGCATAATCTGGAACTCGGTCGCGATGCGCTGGCAAACAAGCCGGGCGCCATGCGCGACAGTTTGGTTTATGGCGCGGCGATTGGGCTTGCGCATGTCGGGTTGGCGGCGAGTTTGGCGGATGGCGCACAGCGGGCCAGGAAAGCAATCGCCAGCGGAGACGCGCTGGCGCGCTTTCAAGCCGGTTAATCCGAATAAGGATGATAGCGGTGGCGGCATTATCTGAAGGGTTATATCGGGCTAGTTGTTCAACATGCCACCAATGACCGTATCATCGAATATCAAGTTACTCGAGGTCGCCCCGATCGCTTTAGTTATAAAACAGAAGGGGCTGTCCTAGATAACTAACCCATATCGTTTCTAACCCATTGTTTCAATTGATTTAATTGAGACTTCGGGTCACTGTTGTTAAAACGCCACTCACACTCCTTCAAAAACAGCGGAAAATGACCCCTCGGAACCCCGTTAAACTTGCGTAATTGCCGCTTCGCCTGGCTCCAAAAATTCTCAATGCCATTGATGTGATTCTGCTCGTCGGCAAACATTTTGCTATGATTAATACGCAGATGCTTAAACTCAGATACATCCAGCACATTATAACCGCGAAATGAATCGGAATAAACCACGCTGTCCGGCTTCACCTTGCGCCGAATAATCGGCATCAGGGTTTTACTCCGAGCATCGGCTATGGGCACCGCACACACCCTGCCATCTCGTTTAAGCAAGCCAAATACCGGTGCCTTGCCACTTGCCCCGCGACCGCGCTTGCCTTTGCGTTTTCCACCAAAATAACTTTCATCCACCTCAATCTCGCCGGCCATCAACCCGCCATTGTCATCGTTGCGATAAATCAGATCACGAAGACGGCGAAAATAATAACTGGCAGTCGTCTTGTTAATACCCACTAACGACGCGGCCGTTCTGGCTGTCGCACCCGCCACAAATAACTCAATTAATCGATTTTGTTTATACTGGCTTAAACGACTCTTTCTCATTCCGCTATCCTACGATAAATTTAGTTATCTAGGACAGCCCCAAACAGAAATTTGACCGGCGCTAATGGAAATGCCCGGCAAAAGTCTCCAGTTTGATTCTCGGTCTAACTCGCCAGCCAACGCTCCACTTCTGATGCTGCGGAAAATAGCGGGGCGCAGTCAAAATTAAAAGTTTTATGGCGATAATCGCCATCGGGCTTTTTTTCGTATTGCCGCACATAAAATTCCCGATCATCGCAAATATTTTGCAGCGCATCCGCCAATGCCTGTACATCGGCGCTGTCGTTGTAAATGCCGAAGCTGGCGCGCACCATGCCGCGGTGCAAATCGGCCAGCGCTTCCAATTCTTCGTTGGTCAGGTGGTCGGCGATTTCGCCCAGTTCGTCGGTGATCATCTCGCGCACGTACGGCTGCGCGCAAAAACAGGCGTTGCGCACCGAGATATTGAAGTAGTCGTTTAGAACCGCCGCCGTTAAGGCATGATCCATACCCTTGATATTAAACGACAAGGCCCCGATTCGCTTGCTTTTGCCGGGGTCGGCATTGGCGTCGGTATTGCCGTACACCACGATGTCATCCATGTTCTCAAGCATGTCGATGGCGTGGCGAATAATACGCGATTCTTCCTGGTCGATAAAATCCATGCCGAGGGTTTGCAGCGCGTGCATGACCGCCGCCAATGCGATCGCCCCCACGATATTTGGTGTGCCCGCTTCTTCGCGATCGGGAAATTTCTCGGTCGTCAGGTAGCGATTGATGTGAACATCATCGACCATGCCGCCGCCAACTTCCACCGGATCTATCCCGGAGAATAAATCCTTGCGGGTAATCACGACGCCGGGCGATGACGGCGCATACATTTTATGCCCGGACAAAGCGAGCATGTCGAGGTCGCGCGCCGGGTTCTCGTGGCCGCTCATTTTGATTGGCACATGCGCCGCCATTTGCGCGGCGTCGACCAAGATTAATGTATGGTATCGGTGCGCCAACTCGGCGATATCATAAACAGGATTCTTGATGCCAGTCACATTGGACACGCCGGTCACGGCGATGTAGTTGACCTGGTCGCCGTGTTCTTGCAGCGCTTGTTCGATTCGCGCAAGGTCGATGCAACCGAGATTGCGGCCATTAACCTGGGTCGGCACATGCACCACTTGGTCGAAATGGCGTCGGTGCGGCAGGTCGTTGGAATGATGCTCCATGATCGAGGTGATGACCACTCTGCGCTGCGGGCGTTTTTCGCGTAACGTTCTGGCGATCCGGTTGATGCCGCCGGTGGTGCCGCTACCGACAAAAAACGCAGTGTGGGTTTCCGGGTCGGCGTGAACGAACGACAGCACCGTGTTATGCGCCCAGTCAAACTCCACGCCGGACAACTTGGCGCCAAAATGCGCGCTGGTATGGGTGTTGGAGTAAAACGGCATATACTTGGAAATGACATCGCGAACCAAGCCCAGTTGCAAGGTGCTGGCGGTGCTGTCCAAGTAGATGCGACGGCTCATCCGCCCGGTAGCAAGCCGATATTCGAGGTCGATGCCCACGGTGGTGGCGCGAAGTTTTTTCAGCAGCCTAGCTTTGTCATTCATCTGCACATTGTTCATGGTTTTAAATTGCGAGCGGGGAGGTCAAAATCGGTATTTAATCCGAACATTAACTTGCCGGTCATCGTGTCTGGAAAAATATTCCCGTATAGACTTTATAGTTTCCCAATGATCGTCTTCAATCTCGAGGTTTTCTTGCCGGGACAATGCGGTTTCCCCAATGCGGTTTTCATCGACCACCCGACAAGTGCGTTTGGAAAGTCAATGGCACCACCGGGTTTATTTTTCGGTGGCAAACAGCGGTTTCCAAATTCTGTCAATGGCCATCCCCTGATTAAACAATAACGATATTTGCGCGATAATGTATCTCTATTGCCACAAGATGTCACGTTAGTGTCTGCTATAAATTTTTGGTCGCAGATATCATTCGGATTTAGCGAGCCATTTAATGGGTAATAGTGTATTGGCCATTAGCCGCCCGATTTTCATGTTTCAAATAGAACAAATTTATAAGGCGGGAGGGAATACTTGCAGGTAGCCGTCAACTATCATTTTGATGCCGACATACAGGATTACGGCCACGCCGACGAAGCCGATCCACCGATGCTTGTGCAAGGTCTCGGCGATAATGGAAGCCGCGATGGCCATAAACGCGACCGACAATGCCAAGCCTATCACCAGAATGCCGCTATGCCCGTCCGCGATGCCCGCCACCGCCAGGACATTGTCCAGCGACATCGAAACATCGGCCATAACGATTTGGAAAATCGCCGATGACAAGGGTGGGTTTTGCGCTTCCGATGTGTTATCGGAATTACCCGCATTTTCGAGGGTATGGGGATGCCGCAAGTCTTGCCACAACTTCCAGCAAATCCAAAGCAGCAACAACCCGCCCACGAGTTGCAGCCCCTTGATGGCGAGAATTTGCACCGTTACCAATGCAAACAGTATCCGTAATATGACGGCAACGCCGACGCCATAAAGAATCACTTTTCGGCGGTAGTGTTTGCTGAATTTTGCGGCAACTAACCCAATGACTATGGCGTTATCGCCGGCTAATACCAGATCAACGAATATAATTTGTATTAACTTGACAACTTGATCTGTAAATTCCATGGACATAGTCTCAAAAAGTTCAGCGTTTAGCCTCTGGAGACGGTTAAAGCAAGGTAATGCATAAGTCCACCGCCTTTGGCATTCAGGTTGATTTGGATGAGGAAGTTTACAGTAGATGGCAGGCCAGAGTGGTGAAGTGTTCGGGTTCACTACCTATGAGACAAATCAAGCGGTCTGCATGAGTTGTTGATAATACGTCATCGGCGTCATTAAATCCAAACTATCGCGTGGTCGGTAATGATGATGTCTACTGGCAATGGACCTGACCACTCTGGAGTGGTCAGGTTGACCTTGAATTCAACTCTTAAGTGCAACTTCACCGATGAAGGAAAGGTGAGATGCGGTAGCATCTTGATTTTCCCGAATCAATATAAGGAGTTGCCATATGAAACGCTACACGCACCTCACCAGTGAACAACGATACCAGATTTCCAATGGCTTGAAGCAAGGCTATTCACAACAAGCCATCGCCGATATTATCGGTGTCAACAAAAGCACCCTCAGCCGGGAGATACGCCGCAATGGCCCCAATCGGGGGCGTGTGCGGCGGCGCACCGCCCGCGCGAAGGGTTTGATGTGGGGTGCGGCCGTTCGCCGCCACGCCTTGCCAAATGCGTCCATTCCCATCGTTACCGTCGGTGGAATCTATGTCGGTCGCCAGATTGCGGCTGCCGTCATCACCGAGAACGTTTTTGCCTGGCCCGGCATCGGCAAGCTCCTGGTCAATTCCGTGCAGCTCCGCGACCTGGCGGTCGTCCAGTGCATCGTGATCCTGGTGGGTGTAACGATGGTCGTCACCAACCTGCTTGTCGATCTCGCCTATGGCTGGCTGGACCCGCGGACCCGGACCGGGGATTCCCAATGAACGAACAAGCCAACGCCGCGACTCAGAAATCGTGGCGGTATTACCTGGCCGCCATGCCGCCTTCCATTCTGATCTCTGCTATATGGATCGTCTTCATGATTCTGGTGGCTGTACTGGCTGACGTAATTGCACCTTACGACTATAAACACATGGACCTGTTGGACCGGTTGAGACCGCCAATCTGGATAGAGAACGGCTCGTGGTCCCACTTGCTGGGGACCGATGATCTGGGCCGCGACATGCTGTCACGGATCATTTTCTCGATTCGCATCAGTTTGTTCGTCGCCCTGATGGGGACCTTCATCGGCGCGGTACTTGGAACCTCGCTCGGCTTTGCCGCCGCCCATTTCCGTGGCCGGGTCGACGATTTGATCATGATCCTGATCGATTTTCAGGCCGCCCTGCCTTTTCTTATTCTTGCTCTGGCGGTGCTTGCATTTTTCGAGAACAGCTTCCTGCTGTTTGTCCTGGTGATGGGCATTTATGGGTGGGAGCGCTATGCCCGCATTGTCCGTGGCCTGGCAATGTCCGCGAGTGCCACAGGCTATGCGGTTGCCGTGCGCGTTCTCGGCGCCAGTCCGGCGCGTATCTACATTCGCCACATTCTGCCCAACGTGGCCAGCGCGATCATCGTCAACATGACCCTCAATTTCCCCGAAACAATACTGGTGGAAACATCTTTGTCGTTTCTTGGTCTTGGCATCCAACCACCGCTGACAAGTCTGGGTAACATGGTCGGGTTCGGCCGTGACTACTTGCTGACCGCATGGTGGATTGTCTTATTGCCGTCGTTTGTGATTTTCGTGACCAGCCTGGCCTTCAGCCTGCTTGGCGACTGGCTTCGAGACGCACTTGATCCAACCCTGCGGGGCAATTGAAGATTTACGCCGTTTTCGTCAGGCGCTTGATCCAGTGCCCCGCTTCCGGCTGACCGTGGAATAGCACGAGAGTCTTAGATCAAGCGAAATGGTACAATTTTATATATTCGAAGCTCGTGTTTGAGTGGCCGATTAACTTTAAGTTGGATAAAAAAACGCCTCCAACCCCGATAAAATTTTTGCTTGTAGGTTTCGATGGTCTGCGGCCAGACATGATCACGCAGGAATTGATGCCCAGGCTGTGCCAATATGGTCAGGAAGGCGTGACTTTTTGTAATCATCGCGTAGCTATCCGACTGAAACTTATGTCAATCTGCCATCCTTGGTGACAGGGTCCACGCCATCGCGTCACGGTATGATTGCTAATGACTACCTTGATCCGAAGGTTAATCCGCGCGAGCTGTTTAGGGGATGCAGTGTGCCCAGAAACGCAAACCCCAAAACAATGGCGCGGCGCACAAAATCGTGTGGCTTGACCCAGACTCTTAGGCGGAAAGGGGAGCAGGAGGCGCATGACCTGGGCGTGCGGAATCGGACGCAACCATGACTTGCCAAAGTAGCTATGGATAAACCAAGACAAAATAAAATCGGCGAGGGTGAATTTAGTCTCCTCGATTAAATTCCGCCCGATTATATTTTTCGCCGGGTTATGATTTGATCGTTGACAACGAAATAGGGGCTAACCTAATTCAGGCTTAGCCCGACCCGCGGGTGCGGTTTCTCTTTGACTTGGCGTTTTTTTCTATGAACCCGATAATCATGCCAGCGACATCCTTGCCCGTGGCCATTTCGATCCCCTGTAATCCGGGAGATGAGTTCACCTCCATGACCAATGGGCCATTGTCTGAACGCAGCAAATCAACGCCACAAACATTCAATCCCATCACTTTCGCAGCCCGCGCCGCGGTTTTTCTTTCCGCAGGGGTGAGTTTGACCAGGCTGGCTTTTCCGCCGCGATGCAAATTGGAGCGAAACTCCCCTGGCGGCCCCTGACGCTGCATAGCCGCAATTACTTTTTCGCCCACGACCAAACAACGAATATCACTTCCCCCCGCTTCTTTTATGTATTCTTGCACCAGAATATCCGCGTTCAGTTTCATAAAAGCCTGAATAACGCTTTCCGCCGCCTTTTTAGTTTCCGCTAAAACCACACCCTTTCCCTGAGTGCCTTCCAGCAGTTTTATCACCAATGGCGCACCGCCAACTTCCTTTATGATGCCGTCAATGTCCTTGCTTGAATGCGCAAATGCCGTGATCGGCATGCCGATGCCTTTTCTCGACAGCAGTTGTAGCGAGCGCAGTTTGTCGCGCGAGCGGGTGATGGCCACCGATTCGTTGACGCTATAAATATTCATCATCTCGAACTGACGCACGATGGCGGTGCCGTAATAGGTCACCGATGCGCCGATTCTGGGTATGACCGCGTCGAAATCATTGCGGCTGAATTCGACAGTGCCGTAGTGGAGGGTTGGATTGTCGGAAGTGATATCCATAAAGCAGCGCAGGTGGTCTAATACTTGCATGCTATGGCCGCGCAACTCTGCCGCTTCAACCAGTCTTCGGGTTGAGTATAGATTTCGATTACGAGAGAGTATTGCGATTTTCATAATTTTTCATAATTCGCCACGGCCAAGAACTTTATATGGAAATGTTGTATGGAAATTTGATATGGAAATTTTGTATAGCGGGATTTGCTTTATCAATTATCGGCGCGCTTTTGTTTGCGCCCGGTCAAATAGGAGCGTGCGGCATCCACCAGAAAATCTTCGCTGATTGCGGTTCGGCCGAGCAGCATTCTGAATTTCATGTTCTTGCGCTGTGTCAACGTAATTTCAATTTCTTTTATTAGCGGGCCGATTTTGATATGACTCAATATGACGATGCGTTCCTCGACCTGCCCGCCGGAATTGGTAACCTTTCTATTTTCAACCACTCTTGCGCGGCAAACTTTTGCTTTCAATTTATTGCGGTTGCCGAAAGTCACCTGAAACCGCGCCAGGATAATTCCATCCTCTTCTATCAATTCATAACCCTCGGCATCCATCGTTGAGGTGCGTGCGCCGGTGTCAATTTTTGCCTTGATGTTGTCTATGCCGAGATCGGGCAGCCCGACCCACTCACGCCAGCCGATTATTTTCTTCTGATCAGGCGCTGGCGTCTTCCGGGTTTGTCCGCTGGCGGATTTGTCGCCTGGCAAGGTCATGATTCTTGCAAATAACTTTCCATGGAGTCGTCCATCGCCTCCAACCACGGCGTGTGATGCAGCGGTTGCTTATTACCGGTCATCAGCGATGGATAGGCGTTATTGCGAAAGCCCATGATATCGTCATGTTTGTGGCGCTCCCACTGCATGAATGTTTTATTGACCCCTTCCACATCGAAAGTCGGGTAGTCGGTTGCGTCAATTAACTCCTTGGTGTAGTCGCCCTGGAACCAGATCATCTGCTCGTCGTCTTGCAGTTTTTCTTCGCGGGCGCGCCACTTTGCGCCATGCTCAGTCATGCCCTGATAAGATGGTAGCGTGATTTTGCCCATGATCACATCGCGGGCATACCAGGCCTGGGCATCGAACATGTTAAAGGTATAAAACTGATCCTGCATACCCAGATACATGACTTTCGGATTTTTTTCCCAGACCACACCTTTATATAAATCCGAAGGCCACAGGCGATTTGTTGTGACCAACCGCAGCGAGTCGGGCATGAATGGGAAATGATGCAAATAGCCGGTACATAAAATTATGGCATCCACTTGTTTAGCCGAGCCATCCTTGAAATGCACGGTGTTGTTCACCACCTTGGTTAGCAATGGCAACTCCTGCCAGCTATCCGGCCAGTGAAATCCCATCGGCGCGGTTCGGTAGCTCACGGTGACCGACTTGCAACCGTATTTATGGCACTGTGAACCGATGTCCTCGGCCGAGTAACTGGTGCCGATAATCAAAATATCCTGGCCCTTGAATTCACGCGCATCGCGGAAATCATGGGCATGCAAAACGCGACCGTTGAATGTATCGAAGCCGTCGAAGTGCGGCACATTCGGCGTGGAGAAATGCCCGGTGGCGACCACGACATAATCGAATTCCCGCGCGGTGGTTTGGTCTGTTGGCAAGTCCTTAACGGTTACCGTGAACAATCCGGTCGCTTCGGAATAACTGACAGCGTTGACCACGGTCCTGAACTTCACCCAATCGCGCACCCCGGCATTTTCGACTCGACCCTTGATGTAATCAGCCAACACCGCGCGCGGCGGATAAGAAGCGATGGCGCGCCCGAAGTGTTCCTCAAAGGTGTAGTCGGCAAACTCAAGACATTCTTTCGGACCATTCGACCACAAATAACGATACATGCTGCCATGAACAGGTTCGCCATATTCATCCAATCCGGTGCGCCAGGTATAGTTCCACAACCCGCCCCAATCGGCCTGCTTTTCATAGCAGACAATTTCCGGAATCTCGGCGCCATTTTTCCGCGCCGATGCGAAGGCACGGAGTTGCGCGGTGCCACAGGGGCCTGCGCCAATGATTGCAACACTTGTCATTTTTTCCTCCACTTGGAAATGCTCATTAAAAATGGTTCAAGATACTTTAAGCGGTCGATTTCGGATAGATTTTAGCAGATATTGACACCCATTTTCGTGGCGCATATTGAAGCGAAACTCACACTCTTTCAAAGGAGTCCGGCTACGCCAGACGACATATTTTAACTGGATTTGCGCGTATCATCCCTGATACGCGCCCTTCGGGCTCGCTTCGCTCGCGCCCAGTCGATTCATGGCACTCCCGTCGATTTTTTCCGCCTGCGGCGAGAATGACGAATAAGAGTCGTCATTGCCCGGCTTGTTCCGGGCAATCCAGTTATTAAACCGTTCGGCGTAGCCGAACTCATTTGCGGCGTAGCCGCCGGTTTGTGTCTGGCAAAGCCGGATTGCCAAAAGGAGTCATCGCCTTCCGATTCACCATTATATCCCAATCCGTCATTGCCCGGCCCATATTATTATTGGCCGGGCAATCCAGTTATTAAACCGTTCGGCGTAGCCGAACTCCTTATTTCGGCGGCGAAGTCGCCGACTTTGTGTCCGACTGCGTCGGACTCATTTGCGGCGTAGCCGCCGGTTTGTGTCTGGCAAAGCCGGATGCCAAAAGGAGTCACGCTACGCGTGACAGATATTTAACTGGATTCCCGCCTGCGGCGGGAATGACGGCAGGGAGGGCGATTCTTTCCGCCTGCCGGCGAGAATGACGGCCGAGAGGGCGGTGCTAAAACACCGCTGGAAAGGAACACAACGGGCAATGAATTAGTGAACACATACGCTCGCATTGCCCGGCCATGTGTTGTCTGATTTGAGTATACAATCGGCTGGTCGCCGGGCCAGAGACGCCGGTGATTTGTGCGACTTTGCAGGGTATATCCAAAAAAAAATAAAATAAAGAGGGTGGAAACATCGGTACTTGTGAACCTGGGCCTGAATATTGATTCACCGCCCCCACCTAAATGGTGTCATCCAGGACCGCCCCATCAATAATTTCCCTGAACCCGCTGTTTCTTCGGATCGAAATGCGGGAACGGCACCACGGTGGCGGGGATGCGTTTCTGGTGGCCATCGAGTTTTCCGATTTCCACCTTAGCGCCAATTTCAGAGTGAATAACTTTCATCCTGCACAGCGCAATATTCTTTCTCAATATAGGCGAAATCACACCGCTGGTAATGACGCCGACTTGCTCGCGCCCGATAAAAACCCCATCGCCATTGCCGCCAATCTCTTCGCCGGCGAGTTCAAGCCCGACCAGTTTTTGCTGGGGATTTTGCTGGCGACCAAGCAACGCATTGCGGCCAATGAAATCATCTTGCTTTGATTTTAGCGGCACGGTAAACCCGATGCCCACTGCAAAAGGATCGGTTTGGTCGTCAAACTCGGCGCCGGCAAAAATCAGGCCGGCTTCGATGCGCAGCATGTCCAACGCCTCCAATCCCAATGGCGCAATGTTAAATTCCTGCCCAGCCTGCCAAATCGCGTCCCATACCGCTGCGGCATCGCGCGGATGGCAAAAAATTTCATAGCCTTGTTCGCCGGTGTATCCGCTGCGCGACGCCAAAATAGGTAGCCCGGATTCATCGCCTATTCGGGCAATGGAAAAACGAAACCATTTCAATTCCTCAATCGTTGCTTGATCCGGCCGAGTCCATATCACTTTTTTCAACACGCTCAGGCTTTCCGGACCTTGAATTTGCAAGTTGTGGAGTTGGGAAGTGGCATCCTTAACCCAGGCGCTCAGGCTTTTTTCCTGAGCTTGTTGCCTGATCCATAACCCGGAGGCATCGTTGCCGCCAATCCATCTAAAATTATTCTTGCCCAATTTGAACACGGTGCCGTCATCGATCATGCCGCCGGATTCGTAACACATGGCGGTATAGACAACCTGCCCGATTGACAGTTTTCTGAGGTCGCGGGTGACGCAGGCTTGCAACAAAACTTCGGCATCCGGCCCGACCACTTCGTATTTTCGCAATGGCGAGAGATCAGTCATGATCACCCCTTCGCGGCACGCCCAGTATTCGGCGGTGCAACCATAATTAGTGTAGTTATTGGCCAGCCAATAACCGTTGTATTCGATAAAGTTGCGAGTCAGCCGAGAGGTTTTGCTGTGAAAGCCGGTTTCTTTTGTCATTTCAGGTTCCGCGTCGGTGGTTTTTCTAAATGCGATTGCGCGCTTGAACAAGTTTTTTTCGGAATAGGTTCGCACCTGGATATCGGTTGGCACCCACCCGTTCGCAGGGTCGATATCGCATGGGCAGGCCGATGAAACACAAACCAAATCCTTCATTGCGCGCATCAACACGTAGTCGCCCGGCCGCGACCAGGGATTATCAAATATAAATGTAAAGGCATCATCAAAGAAAGTATTAAAGAATAGATTCATCGCCTGCCATCCCTTGCGCGGCGCGATGGGGTACGATTCCAGTGCCTGATTGAAATTATCTGAGCAATTTATGTGGCCGGGATAGCCGGCATCGTCATAGTACTTGCTGGTGCAAGCCAAACCGAAACTGTCGTGTCGTCCGCAGGTATCTTGAACAATTTCCAGCAGCGGCTGGAAGTCCACATCATAAAACTTTGAATACAATCCGGGCCCAGGATAGGCCGAGCCGATTAACGCCCGAGTTGTGGTTGCGCTGAGATAGCGCATTAAACCTTGATCCAACTGGGCTTGGTCAAAGCACTGAAAATCCGAACACTCTCGACCATCGATATCGAGCACCTGGATATATTCCCCGGCTTTGACTTCGTAACTTTGCGCGGTTGCCGCAGCGATTCTGAAACTTTGTTGTTCATCCGCCAGCGGGTCGGGCAATTCATGGGCGATGACCGACCCGGGATTGGCGCGCGTGATATAGGCAATTAAATCGGTTGGGGGAAAATCGGCCAAGGATAAATCTGTTGAGGACATGTGTTCATGCGCTATCATCGGCGGCTTGGGCGCGCCCACCAAGCAGACCAACTCGCCTTCGCTGACTAACGTTATGCTTGATCCGGCCGCGGTATCGCCAGATAACACTTCAGCCACTTTCGCTGCCGGCAAACTGACCGAGAGTGTTTTCAGTTTATTTCTTATTTTCGCCGCAACCGGGCTGTCGCTATCCAACATCCGGGCGATGGTTTCTCCATTTGTATTTGGCGCAACCCCGAGTTGCGCGGTTGCCGATTGGCCGGCAGCATCAAACGCCAGCACCTGGGCCGGCTGCAAGCCTTCAGGATCAACTATTTCCAGTTCATCTCCCGCCAGCATTGGCAGCGCGACCACCGCATCGGCACGCACCACATAACGCTCTTTGCCAAGCCACTCCTGCCCCAGTCCAGGTTCACGAAGTTTAATTACGGCACTCATGTCTATGGTCATAACGCTAAACCTTCTAGTCTAATCCAAGTGCCTTTTTTCTCTGATTTGCCCAGGTTCGAATGACCTGGTCCACTGCAAGGCCGATAAATGCAACACATACTCCCAGTACAAGTCCGTTACCAATCCCTTTTCGATCTGAAAGTGCACCGAGAATTAACTGCCCCAGGTCGTCAGTTCCAATCATTGCTCCAATAATGACCATAGCCAAGGCAAAAACCACAGTTTGGTTAATCCCTAAGGCAATATGTGGAAATGACATGGGCAATTCTATGGACAGGTAGCGTTGCACCCTGCTGACACCAGACATTGAACCAGCGTCTTGTAAAGACTCGGGGACACTAAGTAATCCTTCTACGGTATAGCGTGTGGCCGGAACTGAGGCGTAGACAACAATAGCAATCAACACCGAGGTGTCGGTCACCCCAAATAACATGATCACCGGAATCAGATAAATGAACGACGGAAATGTCTGAAAGGTATCGCAAACAGCCAATATAAAACGCGAGCTGGTTGGATGCTGGGCACATATTGTGCCAACCACGATGCCAATAAAACCAGATATCAAAACACTGATGGTGACAATATACGAGGTAATTAAAGCTCTATCCCACCATTCGGTAAATGCAATAAACAACAGTAATCCACCAATAATAAGTGCGGAGCGGATTCCACCAATGATAAAGCCGACGCCCATTGTTAATGTAAAAGTCGCAACCACTGGCATAGCCAGATAGGCCCGCTTCACTGGAATCAGCACTTCTACGATTAGCCATTCATTGAATCCTTTAAGAGAATAGAAAAACGTATCCCAAACCCAGTCGACTCCGGCCTGCCAAAACTGCGCTGTTGAAATGCCTTTGTTATGTGGAATCAGGTAGAGATAGTTAAACCCTTCTCTGAAAATAAATGATCCAATATAAGCCAGAATTACACCGACGATAAAAATTATTCCAAAAATTATTGAAAACTTGCGTCTTTGGACAAAGGATAGATCTGCGAAATAGTCTGTCTGTAAATTAGCCCAGGCAAGGGATAGTCGGTCAAGAACGATGGCAATCAGCACAATGCAAACACCTAATTCCAACGCCAGTCCAATTCGTAAGCTATTTAACGCAATTAATAAATTATTACCGAGCCCTCTGGCGCCAATCAACGAAGCGATGACCACCATGGCCAGGCATTGCATAATTACCTGATTCACTCCAATCAGGATATCCCGTCGAGCTGTGGTGATCTGAACCTTGAATAATAATTGCCGATTGGTACACCCGTTCATCAGCCCGGCTTCGGTTACCTCTGGTGGAACTTTTTTCAGCCCTAGCACAGTTAGGCGAACCATAGGTGGCGTGGCAAAAATTATCGTAGCAATGGCACCTGCATGATCACCAATGCCAAAAAATACCGTTACCGGGATTAGATAAGAAAAGGCGGGTACGATTTGCGCCATATTGAGCAATGGATTCAGTATGGATTCCACCGTTTTGTTTCTGAACGCCCAAATCCCCAAAGCCAGACCCAACAGAACAGAAACCGGGGCTGCGATCAACACAAAAGAAAGGGTCTGCATTGATGGTTCCCACTGACCAAATACTGCGATATAAACAAATGAAAATCCCACGAATGTAGCCAGTCGAATACCACTTAAGACATAGCCGAGTAGCGCAACGCCACCAGCGATCACTGTCCATGGTAAGGCGGGCCAGCGCGCCCACTGATTTTCAGTAGCCCAATCCCATCCGCTAAAGGTAACGATAGTTTTGACCCCACCGAGGAATATTTCTCGAATAAACTCGATTAGGAACAAGATGACTCCCGAAAAAACACGGGCAAATTCCTTCATCAAAGGTCTATTTTCGAATTCTTCGATATCCGGGTCGTAAACCTCGATTGGCCACCACTCAAACATGATGAACCTGGTCGAATCGTTTATCCAACCTGGAAATTCTGCAATCAGCGGCGGTAATCGCCATAAAAAGTTCCCTTCGGACGGAGAAACACCCACACACAACAACGCAAAAACCGTCAGCAATAATAAAAACTGCAAAAATTTACGTTGCTGGAATGTGGCCATCATGATGCTTGTTTGCCCGACTGGTTAGTATGACCACCGAAGAGTATGTTGACTACTTTGGAGCCGTGTATGGCACCAACAACTTCACCAGTCTCGTCAACAACGGTTACCGGCTTTCCAGAGTTCAGCACGGATTCAGCCACAGTTTCGATGATGGCATCTTTAGAAACTCGCAGATCGTTAACATCTTCTTTGGGATCGAAGGGATCCATAACCGACTCGATCTTTAATACTTTTTCTCGAGGAACTTCCTGGGTGAACTTTTGCACATATTCGGTGGCAGGGTTCAAGACAATATTTGCCGGCGTATCCAGTTGTTCGATGATGCCATCCTTCATAATGGCGATACGATCTGCCAGTCGCAAAGCCTCATCGAAATCGTGGGTTACGAACAAGATGGTTTTGCTGAGCACACTTTGTAATCTCAAAAACTCATCTTGCATTTCTTTGCGAATTAACGGATCAAGGGCCGAAAAAGGTTCGTCGAGAAACCAGATATCGGGTTCGATGGCGAGGGAACGGGCAATGCCTACACGCTGCTGCTGACCACCGGAAAGCTCTCGTGGAAAATAGTTTTCGCGTCCGGTTAAGCTCACGAGATCTACCATTTCTTTGGCACGCTTAATACTGTCTTGTGTGCTTACCCCTTTTACCTGCAAAGGAAAGGCAATATTCTCCAGTACCGTCTTATGGGGTAACAATGCAAAACTCTGAAACACCATGCCCATTTTACTGCGGCGCAATTCGATCAGAATCTTATTGTTCATCGACAAAATGTCTTCACCGTCAATGTAGATATTTCCGGCGGTGGCATCGGTTAACCTTGAAATACAACGCAACAGGGTCGATTTCCCTGATCCGGACAAACCCATAATGATCAGAAGTTCGCCGGCATGAACCTCAAACGACGCATTGTTAACACCGACAATGCAACCTGCCTCCTGAAATTTCGCTGCGTCGACCATACCACCTGAATCTTGCAACATGCTTTTCGCATTGGCACCGAAAATTTTGTAAACCGAATCACAACGGATAACGGGTTGGTTTGAATCTGAAGTTGCTGTTTCTGAAGACATAATTAGGTTCTGATGTTGTTATTACAGCATAAAACTACCACATTTTTGTGGGTGAAAAATATTCTGATCCCAAAAAAAAGCCCCCTGGCTTAATACTGCGCCATGGGGGCCTTAGTACATCAGTTTATTACATCAGTTACGATGCTTTGCCTGATTTATTGGGTCCAACCCTTCCAAACGTCTTCGTTGTCAGCCAACCACTTGGCACCAGCGTCTTTGTGATCCATTCCGGCGGTGTCCACTAAAGCAGCCATTTGACCGATTTGTGTGGTTGAAAAATCCAATTTGGAAAAGGCCGTGTAGGCCGCAGGATGGGTTTTTGGGAACTTGTAGTTCGCTGCTTTTTTCAACCAGCCTTTAGGTGATCCACAACTACCGTCGCCACCATCGGCTTTTCGACAGCCATCAAAGTAAGGCGGAAATTCGATAAAGGTGAAACCATCAGCATCAGTGAAGTTTGGAGTCCAGTTAAAGATTACAGTACCACGACCTTCTTTTTTTGCAGATGCTAACTCAGCCCACAGTGCATCAGCACCACCGGCAAATTTAACCACCCAGTTGTCACTGAGGCCAAGGGCTGCGAGACGTTCAGGCATAAGTTCACCGTGCCAGCTTTGTGGACCTTCCAACCAGCGGCCTTTGCCTTCTGAATCAGGGGTCGTGAAGTTTGCACTACAGTCTTTAAGCGCTTCCCAGTTTGGAAGACCAGGACAAAGTCCATCATCGACAACCCAGGTTGGCACACCCATTTCTTCGAGTGTACTTGCAGAATGGGTACCGGCATCGATGACTCCGCCAGCGGCCATCGCGTTGTAAAACGACTTGCCGAAAGTGGATTGCCAAACTTCGTGGGAAATGGTTACGTCGCCGTTACGAATAGATTCGTAAACAGCCTGGGCGTCAGCAGGAACGTACTCAACGTTATTGCCCATGCTTTCGAACATGCCGCCAATAACATATGCCATAACGATCTGACTTGACCAGTTGTGAATCGGGATAACGATTGGTGCAGTACTGTCTTGCGCTCGAGCAACACCTGTCGCTACTAGCAGTGACACACATCCGGCGAGCACCATTGCGCGGATTGATTTGGATTCACCTAATTTCATTTAATTCTCCTCAGTTTAGTGTTTTAGAAATTGCTACGATATGATCACCGCAACCGATTATGGAAGTGCTATGGTATAGTAATCTGTAGGTTTGTAAAGCACCATTTCTATACCACGTAGCCATATTCTTCTGATAAATCATTCATGATTACCTGCATATCCACTTCAGCAAGATAAGGAATCAATGGTGTTTCAATTGCAATGCCATGAATTCTTTTTGGGGCTGGCACCTAACATTCTATATGTTAGTGTTGGAAAATGTATCTAAAGCATTGTAAATTAAGCAAAAATAAGCAACTAGATCTGATGAAATACTTCGTTGCGGACGCCACGGCGAGAACGGTCGCGGATTTGGCGGGAATCCATCGCAATACGACGACAAGATTGTTCCGCAGACTGCACGAGCGCATCGCGCTTAAACAGCACCAGCGGGGCGAGCAATTGGGCGGCGAGGTGGAGTTGGACGAGAGTTATTTTGGCGGCGCGCGCAAGGGCAAGCGCGGTCGGGGAGCAGGCGGCAAGGGGGTTGTGTTTGGTATTTTAAAGCGCGGCGGGAAGGTGTATACGCGGATCGTGCTGGATGCCAGCGCGAGTGCGTTGATGCCCGTGATACGGCAGAAAATAAGGCTTGACAGCGTTGTCTACACGGACTCTTGGCGTTCTTACAAGGCTTTAGATGTGGCTGGCTTCCGGCATTGTCGGATCAATCACAGCGAGCGGTTCGCGTGCGCTCGCAACCCTATAAACGGCATTGAGAACTTTTGGAATCAGGCGAAACGACACTTGCGCCGATTCAACGGCGTGCCGCGGCAACACTTCGATTTATTCTTGAAAGAATGCGAGTGGCGGTTTAATATAGGCGCTCCAAACAAATTGCTGGCAGACCTGAAAAAACTGCTCAAAGAAATTTATTAGGTGCCAGCCCCTTTCTTATTTTCGCCGCAACCGGGCTGTCGCTATCCAACATCCGGGCGATGGTTTCTCCATTTGTATTTGGCGCAACCCTGAGTTGCGCGGTTGCCGATTGGCCGGCAGCATCAAACGCCAGCACCTGGGCCGGCTGCAAGCCTTCAGGATCAACTATTTCCAGTTCATCTCCCGCCAGCATTGGCAGCGCGACCACCGCATCGGCACGCACCACATAACGCTCTTTGCCAAGCCACTCCTGCCCCAGTCCAGGTTCACGAAGTTTAATTACGGCACTTAGGTCTATAGTCATAATTTTTGTATTGGCGTTTGTTTAAAATTATTTTCTCCAGAATCATTTTCCAGAATCATTTTCCAGAATCATTTTACAGGATTATTGTCCAGGATTATTTTCCAAGGCTATTTTACTTTCTTACCCATGGCGCCACACTAAAAAATGGCATAAAAAATCAGGAAATTATAGACCTAAGCGCATTTCACGGCTGAAACTCGATCCAGTCATCGCGATACCGCGCCGATGGCGGAAGTGCAAATTGCCGCTCCTGCGCGTCCCGCGCCCGCGGCATACGACCGCCAGGGATGGTGGAAGTGCCGATTTTGCAGGAGCAAAAATCCGCCGACCGCCAGGGATGGTGGAAGTGCCGATTTTGCAGGAGCAAAAATCCGCCGACCGCCAGGGAAGGCGGAAGTGCCGATACCGTATGGAACGAGTATCGGCCATGCCATCCATGGCAATAATGTCGGGAACAATTATTTGCCCACACCACACGCCCAGGGCGTGCGCCGGCCTCGCCGACGGGCAAGGTCAGCGGCTATCGCCGCTGGGTTTTCCACTGGATTATCGGGTCAAGCCCGATAATGACGGGCCTGAGAGCTGGAATCCAGGCTACCTCTTCGCCGTCATGCCTGCACTCTCCGCTAAACTTTCTCATCCAACATCAACCACAGCGCCAAAGGGAGTGGACCTATACAGCGGATTGACCCATCGATAGGTTAAGTTTATTCTCGGCCCTGTCGCTCGCCTGGTTTTAGGCAGCGAATGTTTCCAATTTCGCTGAGACATTCCGTGCATCACCAGCAACGATCCGTGCGTGAGATTTACCGTGACGCGCGGTTGCTTGTTGGTGGGATTCGGATGCAGAATGAATCGGCGTGTCGCGCCTAAACTTACCGAAGCAATGTTCGGCGCAATGCCCAACTCAGGCTCATCATCGCTGTGGCGGCCCATGCTGTCATTGCCGTCTCGATAAAGATTGAGCAGCACACTGTTGAAAGATTGCCGGGTATACGCTTCTATCAAGCCGCGAATTTCCAGCAATTCATCAATCCACGGCAGCGGTCTATTTATTGTTCCAGAGTAACGATAGACCGCCCCTTGGTCGCCATGCCAGGCACACAACCTCGGGGACGTGACTGCCTTGCCAAAAATTTTTATGGATTGTCGGCGCCACTTCACCTTTTTATAAATGCGCTCAAACATGTCGTCGCTTTTCGTGCGCGCAGGAAAATCCCCGAGAAAATTCCTGATAAAATTATTGACCAATACGCATTGGTTTGGCACAACAGAAATTGCCCGAGGAAAATGATTGATGTCGAAATTACCGGCGTCAAAATCGCCATCAAAGTTATCCGTGCCACTCAAATATTTTTCCCGGATTCAAAATATTATTGGGGTCTAATGCATGCTTGATCAACCGCATAGGTTGAACCGCTTCGCCATGCTCGAGTTTCAGGAATTCGATCTTGCCGTATCCAATGCCATGTTCGCCGGTGCAGGTGCCGTCCATTTCCAATGCGCGCATCACCATTCTGCGATGCAGTGTTTCCGCGGCCGCGATCTCGTCTTTATTTTCATGATCAACCAACAGCAATAAATGAAAATTACCGTCGCCAACATGGCCGACAATGGGCGCGATAATTTTCGCCTGCTCGATATCTTTGCGCGTTTGATTGATGCATTCGGCCAGACGGGAAATGGGAACGCAAACATCGGTCGACCAAATTTGGCCGTCTGGGCGAAGCGATTTACAGGCCCAGGCGGCATCATGCCGGGCGCGCCACATTTTATTGCGTTGCTCGTCATTGCTGCTCCATTTGAACTGGCTACCGTGGTTTTGGTCGGCGATGTCCTGGGTCAGCCGAGCCTGCTCTTGCACGCCCTGCTCGCTGCCATGAAACTCAAAGAATAACGTCGGCGCTTCCGTGTATTCGGTCTGGGAATACCGATTAATGGCTTGCAGCGTCAACGCATCGAGCAACTCCACGCGCGCAACCGGGATGCCATACTGAATCATTTCGATAACGGTGTTGACCGCGCCTTCGATGCTCTCGAATGTGCACACCGCCGCGGAGATGGCTTCGGGCAGCGGATACAGCTTCACCGTGAGCGCGGTGAAAAATCCAAGCGTGCCCTCGGAGCCCACCATCAGGCGGGTCAGGTCGTAGCCGGCGGCCGACTTGCGCGATCGTTTTGCGGTTTGAATGAGGGAACCATCTGCCAGCACCGCTTCGATATTGATCACATTTTCGCGCATGGAGCCGTAACGAACCGCATTGGTTCCGGATGCGCGGGTGGCGGCCATGCCGCCTAAAGATGCATCCGCGCCAGGGTCGATGGGAAAGAACAGCCCGCTGTTTTTCAAGTGCTGGTTTAACTGCCGCCGCGTCACCCCGGGCTGCACCAGCGCGTCAAAATCACCGTGATTAACCGCAAGGACGGAATTCATCAGCGCACTGTCTATACAAATTCCGCCGCGCAGCGCGGCGATGCTGCCTTCCAGCGAAGTGCCGGCACCATGAGGAATAACAGGCGTTTTATGGCGATTGCATATTTTCATAATCGACTGAACTTCCGCTGCGTTTTGCGGCTGAATGACCGCATGCGGCGGCGCCGACGGATGAAAAGACTCATCTTTTCCATATTGCTCGCATACCGCTTCCGCGGTCTTCAGCCGGCCGCCGAACAACCCGGCCAATGCCTCCAGAGTCGGATCATAGCTAAATTTTTTCTGTGCGTTAGTCATTTTGCGGCGGTCATTTTAATTTCCTGCCTGGTTTTCATAATCTCACCGACGAGTCGCTTTGGCCTTTAATGGCGTGCATAAGTTCATCGCCATCGAAAAAATAATGGCACACTTCTTCATCATTGACCACCAGCACCGGAACGTATTCACGATAACGCTGATACCACTGCGAATGATCATCAATATCCCGCATAACTACGTTAACGGCTGTTTGCTCTCCAAGATCTGAATGATGTGCAATGAACGCATTTAATTTTGACGCCATATCGACGCACAAGTGGCAATCTTGCCGGGTATAAAAAATGATCTCGACCGTGTTCATTTTCGATTCACGCCTTATCGACTTGCCGTAAAAATTGCTGTTCATCCAAAATTTCCACGCCAAGTTGCTCAGCCTTGTCGGCTTTGCTGCCTGCGTTTTCCCCGGCGATCACATAATCGGTTTTGCTGGAAACGCTGCCGGTGACTTTCGCGCCTTGTGCTTGCAATAAATTTTTTGCCTCGGAGCGGGACATGCCCAGCGTTCCGGTCAGCACCACCGTCTTTCCCGCAAAAATACTGTGCCTGGTGATTTTCGCTTTTTCGGGCTTCGGCCACTTCACGCCGGCGGACAATAATTTGTCGAGCACTTCGCGGTTATGCGGCTGCTCGAAAAATGTACGGATGCTCCGCGCCACCATTGGCCCTATATCAGGAATGTTCTGAAGTTGTTGTTCGCTATTGTCCGTGACGCCTTGCAGAGTCAACAAACTATCAGACAACGTTTCCGCTGTGGTTTCGCCAACCAGCGGAATCCCCAGCGCATACAGAAATCTCGCCAGTGTGGTGTGCTTGCTTTTTTCGATGGCTGCAAATAGATTGGCGGCCGATTTTTCCGCCATTCTCTCCAAGCCGGCAATCCGCGCCGCGGTCAAGGTATACAAATCCGCGACATCGCCAATCATTTTTTCGTTGACCAGTTGATCAACGGTTTTGTCGCCCAGCCCTTCAATATCCATCGCCTTGCGACTGGCAAAATGCTTGATGCTCTGTTTTTTCTGCGCATCGCAAAACAAGCCGCCGCTGCAGCGCGCAATAACCCCCTCCCCTTCGTACACGATCGGGGATTTGCAAACCGGGCATTTTTTCGGGAACTTGAATTTGCGCGCGCCACGGCGTCGTTCGGTTTTGTTCACCGAGACGATTTCGGGAATAACATCGCCGGCGCGGCGCACGATGACGCTGTCGCCGACGCGCACATCCAAGCGCTGGATTTCCTCGCCATTGTGCAAGGTCGCATTGGAGACGGTAACACCGCCGACGAATACCGGTTTAAGCCGCGCGACTGGCGTAATTGCGCCGGTGCGCCCGACCTGAATTTCGATGTTATCAATCCGCGTCATTTCTTCCTGCGCTGGAAATTTGTGCGCCATCGCCCAACGCGGCGCCTTGGCGGTGAACCCTAAACTATTTTGCCAATCCATGCGCGACACCTTATAGACCACGCCATCAATATCAAATGGCAGGGCATCGCGTTGATTCAACATTTGTTGATAATAGGCCAGACACCCTTTTATGCCTTTAACCGGCTTCATCAGATTGGTAACCGGTAAACCCAAACTCTTCATCCATCGCAAGGACTCCAAATGCGTATTGGGCAGTTTCACCCCGACCACCTCGCTCAGCGCATAGCAATAAATACTGAGCGGGCGCGATGCGGTGACCGCCGGATCCAGTTGGCGCAAACTGCCGGCGGCGGCGTTGCGCGGGTTGACGAAAGTTTTTTCGCCGCGCGCGCGCTGGCGATCGTTCAGCGCCACGAAGTCGTCGCGGCGCATGAACACCTCGCCGCGCACCTCCAACGTGGTCGGCCACGTCGCAGCGGCGCGGCGCAAGCAAGTCGCGTCGCCGAGCACGCGGCGCATGTTATGGGTGATGTTCTCGCCGGTTTTGCCGTCTCCCCGGGTCGCGGCCTGCACCAACCAGCCCTTTTCAAATCTCAGGCTAACGGCCAAGCCATCCAGCTTTGGCTCGGCAACATAGTCCACTTCGCCCTTATCCAACGCCACCAACTCCCGCACTCGTCGATCAAAATTGATTATTTCCGCTTCCTCAAAGGCATTGCTTAAAGAGCGCATTGGGATTGAATGAACCACTTCAGAGAATGTTTTTTGCGCGGCGCCGCCGACTTTTTGCGTCGGGGAATCCGCCGATGAAAATTCGGGGTGGGCGCGTTCGAGCGCCGCCAACTCGCGCATCATCCGGTCGTAATCGCTATCGGAAATTTCCGGATCGTCCAGCGTATGGTAACGATGGTTGTGGTATTCCAGTTGCTCGCGCAACGCGGCGATTTTCCGAAAATTTTTTGGCGCCATCTGACTTATCATTTCGGGCAATGCTTATTAACGCGGCCGCGGCGACTGCAAGCCAATGTCAAAACACCTGCGTCAAAAAATTCTGATGGCCTCATCACTTCCCGGCGCCATGCCCTGCCGCCCCATATCCCGCGCTACCTTTTCAATGGACAGACGAATTTGCTCGATGTCTTGCACGGATAGATCTTCATGATTTGGGGCAACGGCTACGCCTTTTACCCGCCCCGCAAATGCCTTCGCGGTATCAACCATTTCGGAAAAGACAGCGCCCGGAGATCGATTCACGGCCGGCTTGGTAAAAAACAGCACCTCGCGCGCAGCAAAGTCGCTTAAATTATCAAAGTCGAATTCTCCAGAATCACTCATATTGGCCAAGCTGTACAAGCACACTTTCGTTTTACCGATTGTTTTATTGCGCACGAAGTAATTATTTTCGCTGCGCTCCAAGCCAAGTTGTGTCGCGCACCGATTGATAGCGTCGCCATCTAAATAGTCTGTATGCTGCGGCTTGACATTGACCACAAATATAGACTCATAATAGTGCACAAAATCTGAGATAGCATTGGCTTGTTGCAATGCGCTTTCAAGAGGCGCCATAAATGCAAAGCTCCGACCAATGCCTGCGGACAAATTCGCAACCAATTTTGAAAATTCAGCGAGTTCGGTTTCGCTAACCGGGCCTTTTTGATCCGCTAATTGAATGGTCACGATGATATCGCCAAAACGAGCGTCCTCGGATTCCTTTTCCAAATCACACCAGTTCTTTTTAGGTATTTTAAGACCGAGTATGCGGCTATGCTTAGTCAGCGCCGACTTGGCCTCACGGTATTGCGCTAATACCGACTCGCGACCCACATCACGCTCGCCCTGTAGTTTTACCCAATAATCTATCTGGCTGACCTTTTCAAACCCGTTAATATTGGGATAGCGATAGTTGCCGGAAGAATCCGACTTGACCGCGTTCGTGGCGGCGGATTCTGTTTGCGGTTCGGCGCTCTGATACGGTTCATCGTCAGTGTCCAAACCGTGCTCCGGTGCCGCCGAGTCATCGGTTAAATCTGTCAACTCCGGTCGGTCTGTCAACCCTGAATCACCCGGCCGTTTCGGAATTTGGATGGAATAAATGCCGTCGGAATAGGATGTGGATTGTGGTTCAATTTTATCTCCCGGCTTATCTTCCGGCTCATCTCCCGGCTCATCTCCCGGCTCATCTCCCGGCTCATCTCCCGGCTCATCTCCCGGCTCATCTCCCGGCTCATCTCCCGGCTTATCTCCCGGCTTATCTCCCGGTGGTTTGAGGGTGTCGGGCCGGGCGCGCTCTTCCTCGGCAGCATTTTCAACGACCTCATCTTCGGCCATGTCCTCAGCGTCATCCGGCGCTTTATGCTCAATGTGTGGATTCTCCATTTCTTGTTGATGCGTGTCGTGCGCTGATTTAATCCGCTGGGATTCAGCGTGCTGGCGCGCGCCAGCCGAATCTTGCTCAAGTTCATCGCCGGACGACGAACTATCATGCACTTGATCATCAAGCACCGGAATATCATCCGTGCCGTAATCATCCATGCCGTCTTGGTTTGATTCGGATTTCCCGGATTTCCCGAATTTCCCGAGTTTCAATCCGCCCCGCCCCCGGTCCAGCCATATCGAAATAACATAAATGGCAATGATGAGAATGACGCCAGTGGCGATTAACGCAATCTGCAGACTCATAGTAGCTCCTCAAACTCGATCTGATTTATTCATGTGACACCATTCAACATACTCATCTGCCACGGGATGCGACCCGGCAGCGCATGATCGCATATTAGCTTTTTTATTGCCGAGACCGCTATTGCACTGCCATCTCAATCGCCTGATCGATATCAACTGAAACCAATCTCGACACACCGGCTTCCGCCATTGTAACACCGACCAATAAATCCATGGCTTCCATGGTAATTTTATTGTGGGTTATCACAATCATTTGACTGACTTCGGCGAGCGTTCGCAGGGTCTGGCAGTAGCGATCAACATTAGCATCATCCAATGGCGCATCAACCTCGTCAAGCATGCAAAACGGCGCCGGATGGAGTTTGAACAGCGAAAACAACAACGCCACCGCGGTTAACGCCTTTTCCCCGCCGGACAGCAGGTGAATATGACTGTTGCGCTTGCCCGGCGGTCGCGCCATGACGCCAATGCCCGCGCTCAGCAAATCGTCGCTGGTTAAGTAAAGTTCGGCCTTGCCGCCGCCAAATAGTTTTGGGAAAAATTCATTGAACCCCAGATTAATTTTATCAAAGGTCGCCTTAAATCGAGAACGGGATTCTCGATCAATCTTGCGCATGACGCTCTCAAGCGTGTCCAGAGCTTCGGTCAGATCGGCATGCTGCGCATCCAAGTATTTCATGCGCTCGCTGTCCTCGTCAAATTCTTCGATCGCAACCAGATTGACTGGCCCGATACGCGCAATTTTCAATTCGATTGCGGCGCGCGTCTCTTGCCACAGATCAACAGTTGCATCATCCGGAATCTCGGCTTCACATTCGCCAATGTTATATCCCAGCTCCTCAATGGATTCGGCTTGGGTGTCCCTGCGCACCCTGATTTCTTGCTTGGAAAGTTTGTGTTGGTCCAAAATTTCCCGGGCATCGTTAACCTGATCCATTTCGCCGGAGCGATTCGCATTTATCCGGATAATTTTGTTGTCAAAACCGGCCACCTTATCTTTAGAGGAGGAAAACCGCGCATCCAGGTCCAGTTTCTGTTCCAGCAGTTGGTCTAGTTCCGCCGCCAGTTCGGTAACCGATTCGCTGGGCTTATTGCCCGGTTCAGTCAATTCCAATAAACGTAAATCGGACTGTTCGACTTCCTGCCGAAGACGTGTCATATTTTCCCGGATAGATTCAATGCTGGCTTCCAACCGCTGTTTTTGCAGCTCTTTTTCGTGAAGCTTTTCCCGCTCCCGGCTAACCGCGTTACGATTTTCCACAACCTGCGCATTTAAATGATCACGCCGTTGAATCAGCTTTTCGCGTTGTTGATCAAGACTTCCGGTTTGCTGCGCCGCGGTTTCCAGTAACGCTTCTGCATTTTCAATTTCATTGCGGTCGCCCTGCATTTGTGTCAGCACATCTTCGAGTTCGCCGGTTTGTTTGTCTATTTTTGCCTGAGCTTCCAAATACTGCGCCTCCTCACGACCAAATCGATTATGCCAGGATGACATATCGCTGCGCAAAGCATTCAATGCAACGCGTTGCGCCTGCACTTTGGATTCAAGCTCAGTGCGCTGATCATCCCAATCTTCGATTTCTTGATCGGCGCGTTCCACCAACTGAATGATTTCCAACCGGCGTTGTTGTAACTGGCTGATTTCCTCTTCCCTAACCAAAACGCCTGTTTCCAACTGGCTGTGGCTGGCAAACGCGACCCAGTTCGCGCCGACCAGCACACCCTTCCGAGTCACAACACACTCTCGGCCAATAAGCGCCGCTTGATGCGCCATGGCATGCTCCAGAGATTCCGCAACATAAATTCCCGCAAGCAGTGGAGACAGATTCGCGTTTTCGACCTGAATCTTATCGATTAGCCTGGGCAATTCTATTTTGTCCTGAGACACATCAACCTGAGACACATCAACCCGCGACACATCAACCTGAGCCCCCTCAATCGAAGCGCTGGCAATCAATGACAGCCCGAAATTTGGCGGGTTGCGCACTAGGTCGAGCGTAATTTTCTCGGCGCAAATGGCCCCGAGAAAACCGTTCAAAACTCGATCCACGGCGCGCTGCCATCCTTCCGATACTTTGATATTTCCGGCTAATTTCGGCGCATCTCCCAAACCACTGTCGCCGAGCCAGGATTCCAGCACATCATTATCCACGCCCAGCGCGGCATTTTGAATTTCCTGTAGTGATTCCAAGCGAGAGACAACTTCCTGTAATTGAGTTCTGGCGTTAGCAGCGTGGTCGCGCTTATCTTCCAGTTCCGCCGAGAGCTGTTTTATCGCGGCCTCGGACGCCTGAAACCGCTTTTCCGCTTCGGCATATTGCTTGTCGCGGTTTGCCACTTCGCGCCGCAATGCTTCAATATCCATGACTGAAACCTGCTGTGTTGAAGCCGTTATTTGCTGTTCGAGTTTTTCCTTGTTGTGCGACCCGCGTTTTAAGTGTTGCTCAAGATACTCGATTCGAGATTTTTGGATTTCCATCTGTTGGGCAGGCGCGCGCGATTGCTCGCTAAACGCCTCCATTTCAGTTAACCAATCCTGCAATACCTTTTCGGCCGCAACTAACTTGATTTCAACCTCATTGCTTATCGACCGCAGGGCTTCCAGTTGCGGCAGATTTTTCTCAAGCTGTTCGCGCAAAAGAATTTCTTTTTGCCTATCCGATTCAGTTTGCCGCCGCCGCTCAACCTGACTCGCATTGAGTCGATCCAATTCTTCTGTTTGTGATGTTTGAGTTTCGTGCTGGTATTCAATGCGTTGTTCGAGGTTGGAAATATCGGCGCCCGCTCGATAAAACGCTTGCTGTATTTGATTGTTTTCTTCGTGGGATTCCGCCTGCTGTGCACGTAAAGTTTCCAGTTCGGCTTCGGTTTGCCGTTGGGATGCCATGGCGGCTTGCAACGTGTTTTCAAGTTTCGCGGTTATGCGGTCTTGCTCGACTAATTGCGCATCCAGATCATGCAGCCGCAATATCTGTAGTTGACCGTTTATTTGTCGCTCTTGTTCCTTTAAATTTTTATATCGGCTTGCAGATGCCGCCTGTCTTTTTAATCTGCGTAGTTGTTTTCCGAGTTGGTCGCGAATATCTGAAACCCGGTCCAGGTTTTCCCGAGTGCGCGCGATTCTGGTTTCGGTTTCGTGCCGTCGATCCTTGTACTTTAACGTGCCTGCCGCTTCTTCCACAAATGCGCGTAAATCTTCAGGTCTGGCTTCAACAATTCGGCTCACCATGCCTTGTTCAATTATCGAATAGGATCGGGGTCCCAGTCCAGTACCCCGAAACAGATCTAAAACATCCCGACGCCTGGTTTTCAAGTTGTTAATGGCATAGATAGAATGTCCATCCCGGGTCAGGGTTCGTTTAACCGAAATCTCAGCGAATTGCCCGTAGTTGCCGGGTGCGCGACCATCGCTATTATCGAAAATCAGCTCAACAGCGGCCTTGCCCACAGGTTTTCGTGCCGATGAGCCATTGAAAATAACATCCGCCATGTTGTCGCCGCGAAGCATTTTCGCGGAAGATTCTCCCATCACCCAACGCACCGCATCAATGACATTGGATTTTCCGCATCCATTCGGTCCAACTACGCCAACCAGGCGGGCAGGAAAACGGATACCGGTTGAATCAACAAATGATTTAAACCCTGATACCTGTAACTTCTTAAGCCGCATTCAGTTTATTATTAACTTGTTTTTTAAACAACGAGTTAGCGACGATTGTTACACTAACTTATTGAAATTTATTGATATTCACGGAAAGCCGATTATACTTCATGGATTGGAACGGGTTAAGGAAAGTGACAATTATTTTTTGCTGCCCGGCGACTGCCTTGCTGGTGATGGACCTGAAGTGATGGACCTGAAGTTCAAATGTCGCGCTGACAGGATGTCATGATAACTGGAATGAGCGACCGCTAATAGAACGATGCAAAATCCACCGGCATCAGGTCCAGGTACATCGCCGCTTAGGTTGCCTTGGCGCGGAAATTATGACAGTTCGGGTCCCATATGATGCATGGCTTCCGGTTCGTTTTCTCCAACCGAAATCAATGGCTGCCATTTCACTTTCCTTAACTTCCATTCGCCGCTGTCGCGGTCGTAGGTGGAATTGACAAAGCATTTCCATTCGTCATCATTGATTGCCTGATAGTCCGCTCGATAATAGTATCCTGGATAACGAGTCTCTTGGCGAAACTTGATGTGTTGCATGTGTGCTTCGGCGGCGATGATGCGGTGGTAGTTTTCCCAGGCGCGCAACAACTCGTGCAAATCCTTAGCGCGCATCTTCAATGAATCCTCTTTAAGCATTTTCATCTTGCGTTCGGCCACCTTTAGCATTGGCTCGTTGGTTTGATACCAGGTGGACACGCCGGCGACATATTCGTCCATGATCTTCTGCAATCGGAACTGCAGCATCTTCGGGGTAATATAGTGCGGATTGATGTCGATGGCAGTGGTGTAATCCTTATGTTCGAGAAAGGTGCGAACCGGCCGGTATATTTCATCCACAAGTTGTTCCGTGGTGCGCGACAGTTCAGGCTTGAGGTCAGGATTATCGAGACAATATTGAACCATGCTCTTCGCCACCATTCGTCCTTCGGTGAACGAGCCGGACGAGAATTTATGCCCGGACGCGCCGACGCCGTCGCCGGCCGTGAACAAGCCGTTTATCGTGGTCATTCTGTTATAGCCCCAGTGATAATGGTCGGGCGTGCCGGGCAGATCGTCCGGACCTGAACACCATAGTCCCGCGCAACCGGCATGCGACCCCAGCAAATAAGGCTCGGTCGGCATTAACTCAGACATCTGCTTGTCCGGCTCAATGTTCTCTCCAGCCCAAACACCACATTGGCTGATGGTCATATCCAGAAAATCCTCCCACGCTTCGGCTTCCAAGTGCTTGATTTCCTTCGGCGTCATGCTCTCCGCCAGTTTTGCCATCGCGGTTGGCGTGTCCAGAAAAATGGGGCCTCGGCCTTCTTTCATTTCAATCATCATCAAGTGATTTCGCAGGCAGGTTCCCATGGCGAATCCGACCGCGTATTTGTCATAGCCGTGGTCTTTCAATAAGTCGTAGTTTTTCTCCTGATAGTCCTCGCCAAACGCATTCATCGCCTTGGCCTTGAACAACAGAAACCAGGCGCCGACCGGCCCGTAGCCGTCCTTGAACCGGGCTGGCACAAAGCGGTTCTCCATCAAGGTCAGCTCGGCGCCACATTCCGCCGCCATCGCATAAGTCGAACCGGAATTCCACACCGGATACCAAGCACGGCCGGTGCCTTCGCCGATCGAGCGCGGCCGGAAAATGTTTACCGCCCCGCCAGCCGCGATCAAACAAGTTTTGCACTTGTAAATATAAACCTTGTTTTCCCTGACCGAAAATCCGGCTGCGCCAGCGATTCTGCCAGGGTCATTTTTATCCGTCATTAAACGGACGATAAATATGCGCTCTTGAATATTTTCGATGCCCAACGCTTTTTTGGCGGCCTCGGCAACGATCCATTTATACGACTCGCCGTTGATCATGATTTGCCAGCGACCGGAACGCACCGGCTTGCCGCCGTCGCGCAATTTCTTGCCTTCATCGCCCTTTTGCTTCCAGATCGGCAAGCCCCAGTCCTCGAAGTTGTGCACCGAATCATCGACATGCCGCCCGACGTCGTAAACCAAATCTTCGCGCGTAATCCCCATTAAATCGCCGCGCACATAACGCACATAGTCGGCCGGGTCGTTCTCGCCCATGTAGGTATTGATGGCGGACAATCCCTGCGCCACTGCGCCGGAACGATCCATCGCCGCCTTATCCACCAACTTGATTTTCAAACCGCTCCCTTTCGCCCATTTCGGAATTTCGAATGCGGTGCCGCAACACGCCATGCCGCCGCCAATCAGGAGGATATCGACTTCCTCTTCGACTACTTCAGGACTTGCACATATATCTTCAGACATTGATTCGCCTATTGACAGTGAACTTGGTTGCCAACGATATAACTCAGTTCGCCAAGAACTGACCCATATCGCAGTCATGTATGTCGTCGGTGAACAACTTGGCGTGGTTGGCGAGGTCGTTCATGTCGGCGTCCGGTTTGCCGACGAACGGTTCGGCGGCGCCTTCCGGGGTGGTGCGGGTGGGAAACTTGAAACGCTTCAAGGTGCCGTTGCGGAACTTAATGGTCCACATGATGGACTCGGTGCCGCGCAACGGCTGCACCATCGCGCCGAGCGGCACGACATCGGCGTAGTGGCGACATTCAATCGCCTGTTGCGGGCAAATTTTCACGCATGCATAACACTCCCAGCATTGCTCCGGCTCCTGGTTATACGCCTTCATCGCGTGGCCGGTATCAGTGCCGTCCTTGTCGAGTTTCATCAGGTCGTGCGGACAGATATAGACGCAGGCGGTTTTGTCCTGGCCCTTGCAGCCATCGCATTTATCGGTACGAACATAAGTCGGCATGGATGGTCTCCTCGCAGGTCTTGGTTGTGTGGTTAAGGGGCGAACGAACAGGTGCAGTGGAGAATAACCGCTCGCGGCGGGAAAAGCAATTGGATGTCCGGGTTCACCACATATAAGACAAAATCAGGTAGCCGGAAGTGAGGCTTCAGCCTCGCCAAGCCATTGCAGATTGCGGGACTGCGGTCATATGATTGGATACGCAGGCTTTATTTTTATCCTCTTATTCGTCTCATTTGTGTCTGAGCCCGGACATTGGATATTCCGCGCGCGGTTGATGCGTCAGCGCGATGACGCTGAGGCGGCGACTCGGCGGCGGCGACCCCGGCGGTCGTGTCATGATCATTGGCGGCTTGGCTTGACCAACAAGAATAATCCTAAGAATATCATCGGGATACTCAACACTTGGCCCATGGTCACCCAGTCCAGCGCCAACGTGCCGATATGCCCATCCGGCTCGCGAAAAAATTCGGCGATGAAACGCAACACGCCATAGCCCAAGAGAAACAATCCACAAACGCGGCCGGGCCGCCGTTGTTTGGATGAATACCACCAAATAATGATGAACAGCAGCAACCCCTCAAGCGCGGCTTCGTACAACTGCGACGGGTGGCGCGGCGACCCTGGCGCGGTATAGAACAACACCCCCCACGGCGCATCCGTGACCTTGCCCCATAACTCCTGGTTGATGAAATTTCCAATCCGGCCAAAAAACAATCCCGGCGGAATCAAGGGCGCCAAAAAATCCGCCACCGCCAAAAACCCGCGGTCGGTCTTGCGGGCATAATACCAGAGCGCGGCAATCACGCCGAGCAAGCCGCCGTGAAATGACATACCGCCGTCCCAAATAGCAATAATATCCAGGGGACTGGAGAGATAAAAACTCAAATTATAAAACAGCACATAACCCAATCGACCGCCGACGACGACGCCCACGGCGATATAAAAAACCAGGTCAAGCACCTCATCTTCCCGCCATGCCCCGCCACCATTGCCCCCGCCATTGCCGCTGCGCCGCGCCCGGTATCGCCCCAGCACTATGCCGGCCGCGAAGCCGGCGAGATACATCAAGCCATACCAATGAATGGCTAGCGGGCCGATGGACAGCGCCACCGGATCAAAATTAGGATGTACAATCACGATTAAACTTGTTTGCGACTCAAAGCGGAAAATGATTGACTCTCTACGCTTTAGCCAAGTGATATTGGGCGATACTGGGTGATACTGGGCAACGAATTGTAACTGATTAACTTCAGACTCCTTAAATTAAGTTCACGAATATTGATGATATGCCGAACCAGTTAATCCACCAAACCAGCCCTTATCTGCTGCAACACGCTAACAATCCGGTGGATTGGCATGCCTGGACTGAGCCCGCGCTCGCTGCGGCGCGTGCGCAAAACAAGCCGATACTGTTGTCCATCGGCTATGCCGCGTGTCATTGGTGTCATGTCATGGAACGCGAGAGTTTCGAGAATGACGCCATCGCCGAAATCATGAACAAACATTTTGTATGCATTAAAGTAGACCGGGAAGAACGCCCCGACCTGGACAAAATCTACCAGATCGCGCATCAGATGCTGACCCAAAGACCCGGCGGCTGGCCCCTGACCATTGCATTGACGCCAGATGGCCACGCGCCCTTTTTCGCTGGCACTTATTTCCCGGCCGAGCCGCGTTATAACATGCCCGGCTTTGGCGAGTTGCTGGAAAAAATTTCGGCGCATTTCCATGAAAATTCTGAAAAACTGGCCGGCTACCATGTGTCGTTTAACCAAGCGTTGGAAAAACTTAACCCGCAATCCAGCGCAAGCAGGATACCCGACCCCTTGACCGCGCTTGCCCGCGCCACGTCGGCGCTGGCAAAACAATACGACCGCGAGTTCGGCGGCTTTGGCGATGCGCCCAAGTTCCCTCATCCCACCCAGTTGGAACTGTTGTTAGTTGTCGCAAGATATCCCAATCTGGCGAAGCAAACGCAATCGGCAGTGGCGGCATCGAAGACGGCCGCGCAAATGGCGCGCAACACGCTGACGCACATGGCGCAAGGCGGACTGTTCGACCATCTGGGCGGGGGATTTTTTCGCTACTCGGTGGATCGCAAATGGCAAATCCCGCATTTCGAGAAAATGCTGTATGACAACGCGCAATTATTGAACTTGTACTGCGATGGCTATCGTTTGTTCGGGGACGCGCAATACGCCGATGCGGCGATGGCGACGGCGCAGTGGGTTGCGGTCGATATGCAGCAGCCCGATGGCGGCTATGCGTCAACCCTGGACGCCGACTCCGAGGGCGAGGAAGGAAAATACTATGTTTGGAGCGAAACCGATTTGCGCGCGATTCTGGCTCAAGACGAGTATGCACTATTGGAAAATTATTTTGGGTTATATGGCGAAGCGAATTTTGAAGGAAGTTGGCATTTCAACATGAACCCGGAAATGAGCCCGGAAACCGATTTGGAGTCATCGGCGCGCCATGCCGAAAAAACATTGCACGCGGCAAAATCGAAGTTGCTGAAAATTCGCGATGCGCGCATACGCCCCGGGCTTGATGATAAAATTTTATCCGCCTGGAATGGATTGATGATCAAGGGCATGGCAAAGGCCGGGCGAGTTTTGGCGCAGCCTGAGTTTATCCAATCGGCGCAAATCGCCGCGGATTTCGTGCGCGAGAACATGTGGCAGGATGCCAAAGCCGACAGGTCGCAGGCAGGGCGAATGTTGGCCGCATACAGCCAGGGCAAAGCGCATTTAAATGGCTATCTGGACGATTACGCATTTATGCTGGACGGGCTGATCGAACTGCTCGAATCGAGTTGGCGCAGTGCCGACCTTGAATTCGCCACCGCCATTTGCGATGCCATGCTGGCGCGCTTTGAAGACCGGGAAAACGGTGGCTTCTTCTTCACCTCGCACGACCACGAAAAGTTGTTGTGCCGCCAAAAATACGGCGCCGATGACGCCATTCCGTCGGGCAATGGCGCCGCCATTTTGGGCTTGCTGAAACTGGGCAACCTGCTGGGAGAGCCGAAATACTTGCGCAGCGCCGAAGCCGCGCTGTCCTTGTTCGCCGATGATTTAGAACGCCATCCTTCGGTGAACGGCTTGATGACCATCGCGCTGCAGCACCTCGGCGACCAACACGCGACCGTCATTATCCGCGGCGGCGATGCGTCTGACCAAAGTACGTCTGTTGAACAATGGATGCAATTTTGCTATGACCAATATCAACCACTGACCCATATTTTCGCGATTGAAAAAGACGCAAAAAACCTGCCGCCGACCCTGGCATTACGCAAAGCCGGGAAAACAACAACCGCGTATATTTGCCGAGGCAGCCACTGCACCCCGCCAATAACTTCCTTACGGGCGCTGCAAAAACAGTTCGGCGCGACGTGACTCGTGAAGTTGTCGCGGTGGTCGGCACGACATATATATATGTGTCGGCGTCGCTGTCGTGGTCACCGCTGCGTCGTCGCGACCATCCGCGACGGTCGGATGTAGGGACAGGTCGCGACCTGTCCCTACGGCGTGAATCCGTCACCGTTGCATCGGCGGCGCCATTCCCCTTTGCCCGTCATTCCAACGGAAGAACGTCACCCCTGTGAAAACAGGGGTTGAAAAAAATCGCCAAGAGCGATTTTTCGCGAGCAAAGCGAGTTCGCAAGAACGCGTATCAGGGACGATACGCGCAAAACTTCGCCAGGAGCGATTTTTCGCGAGCAAAGCGAGTTCGTAAGAACGCGTATCAGGGACGATACGCGCAAAACTTCGCCAGGAGCGATTTTTCGCGAGCAAAGCGAGTTCGTAAGAACGCGTATCAGGGACGATACGCGCAAAACTTCGCCAAGAGCGATTTTTCGCGAGCAAAGCGAGTTCGTAAGAACGCGTATCAGGGACGATACGCGCAAAACTTCGCCCGCAGCGATTTTTCACGCAAGCCCCGAAGGGGTGAGTATCAGGGATGATACGAATAATCCAGGCAAACATGCGCGGCGGAGTGTGACGACGATGACACATTAATATGTGTCTGTGATGACCACCGTCGTTGCCACCACCGTGATTGCGTCGCCACATCAATGATTCGGCGGTTTCTGCTTTTGCATAATAATATCCCAAACGCCATGACCCAATCGCCGCCCGCGTTTTTCGAATTTGGTTTCGGGGCGCGGCGGCGGATGCGGCGAGAAGTTGCCGCTACCGGCGACATTGACCAGCGCCGACGATTCCAGTTTGCCCATAGCCTCATCGGCATAATCGCGCCAATCCGTAGCGTAGTGAAAAATGCCGCCGGGCTCGAGTTTGTTTGCCACCAAGTCGATAAAGGGCGGTTGCACTATTCTGCGCTTGTGATGTTTTTTCTTGGGCCAGGGATCCGGGAAAAACAAACATATTTTGGCCAATGATTGGTCTCTAATCGCCTTATTCAGAACATCAATCGCGTCCGCGCAAAATATTTTCACATTGGTCAGGTTATGGCGATGTATTTGCATCAGCACATGCCCGATTCCCGGTCGATGCACTTCCACGCCGATAAAATTTTGGCCTGGATTTTCCTGCGCCATTTCCAACAAAGCCTTGCCGTCGCCAAATCCAATCTCCAACAGGGTCGGCGCTGAGCGCCCGAATATGTACTGCAAGTCGGCCCGCTCATCCGTCAGTTCATCCGTCAGTTCATCCACGGACAAACCGTAGGCTGGCCATAACTCGTGCAAGGCGCGTTGTTGGCCTTTGGTCAGCTTGCCGCCGCGCAGCGTGAAACTTCTTATCGGTTTTGTCGGTCTATGAACTTGATTCATGCTATTCGGAGAAGGCTGGACTGCGGTATAATATCAAATCATGCTAATCAATTTGCAAGGTAAGTTATATGCATAGCGGAAGAGATGTCTATTTGATTGACGGCAGTCGCACGCCGTTCCTTAAAGCCGCGGGCCAGCCGGGGAAGTTTAAGGCCGCGGATTTAGCGGTCGCCGCCGGACGGCCGTTGATTACCCGCCAACCGTTTCGCGCAACCGATTTTGACGAAATTATCTTGGGCTGCGTCGCGCCCACTGCGGATGAAGCCAACATCGCGCGCATCGTGTCGTTGCGGCTGGGATGCGGCGAATCCACGCCGGCCTGGACGGTCGCCAGAAATTGCGCCAGTGGTATGCAAGCGCTGGATTCCGCGGCGACCAATATTGCGCTGGGCCGATCTGATCTGGCGCTGGCCGGTGGCACCGAGTCCATGAGCCACACCCCGGTGTTATTTTCCACGGAATTTGTCGCGTGGTTGGGGCGTTGGGCTAAAGCAAAAACGATTCCAAGCAAATTAAAAACCCTGACCACGCTCAAGCCCTCCTGCCTGGTGCCCATCATCGGATTATTGAGAGGATTAACCGACCCGATATGCGGCCTGTCCATGGGCCAAACCGCGGAGAAAATCGCATACCGCTTCGGCATCACGCGAGAGGCCATGGACGCGTTTGCAGTGCGCAGTCATCAACGCCTCGCCGCGGCCGCCGATGAACAAAAATTTGCCGGGGAACTGGAAACCATTTATGACAACGACGGCAACAGTTACCACGAAGACGATGGGCTGCGGCGGGATTCTACGGTGGAAAAACTGGCGAAACTACGCCCGGTATTTGACCGCCCGACCGGGCGCGTGACCGCCGGCAACAGCGCGCAAATCACCGATGGCTGCGCCTGGTTAATACTGGCCAGCGAGGTCGCGGTCAATAAGTATGGCTTAATACCCCGCGCCCAAATAATCGATAGCCAATGGGCCGGGGTCGATCCGACGCAAATGGGTTTGGGGCCGGTGCATGCCAGCACCCCGATTCTGCAACGACATTCCTTGCGGCTTGATGAGGTCGATTACTGGGAAATTAATGAGGCTTTCGCCGGCCAGGTTTTGGGTTGCCTGGCGGCCTGGAACTCGGAACAATATTGCAAGAATGAACTCGGACTCGACAGTACCATGGGCGAGTTGGATCAGGATCGCCTTAATCTTGATGGCGGCGGCGTGAGCATGGGACATCCGGTTGGGGCAAGCGGCGCCCGAATTGTGCTGCATGCATTGCATGTGCTGGAGCGCAATCAATGGCAACGGGCCATGGCGACCTTATGTATCGGCGGCGGCCAGGGCGGCGCGATGTTGATTCAACGCAGCGCGCCGTAACCGTCATGTCATAACCGTCACGTTATAATCATGAGGCGAACCATAACGCATCAAATCTTTATCGAAAATTAAAATGGCAAAATTCAAAAACTGGACGATTGAGGAACGGGACAACCTTTGCGTTTTGACCCTTGACCTGCCAAAACAGCGTCAAAATGTACTCTCTTCCGCAGTGATGTCGGAACTGGATCAGGCGCTGGACGAAGTCGAAAAACTCGATGTCAAGGGGTTGATCGTGAAATCCGCAAAGGCGGCCGGCTTTATCGTCGGCGCCGATGTCAGCGAGTTTCAACACATGGAAACCGAGCAACAATCTGCTGAATTCGTGCAATTTTCCAACCGGATCATCAACCGAATTGAATCGTTGACGATACCGTCGGTGGCCATGATCAACGGTCATTGCTTGGGCGGCGGCCTGGAGCTGGCGCTGGCCTGCGACTATCGCGTGGCCACGGATGAAGCGGCAATCAGGATAGGATTGCCGGAAGTGAAATTAGGTATTCATCCCGGTTTTGGCGGCACCGTCAGGCTCATCGAAATCATTGGCGTGCGATTGGCGATGGATCTTATCCTCAGCGGTCGCACGGTTATTCCGTATGTCGCCAAGAAAATGGGCATTATTGATCTTTGCGTTCCCCAACGACAACTTGAACGGGCCGCGGAATTTGTCATTGATAAAAAACCGCCGCCAAAACGCGCCGGCACATTAGACAAAATACTCAGCCTCGGCGCAGCGCGAAATTTGATCGCGCTGTATCTAAAAAGACAGGTTCGCGCCAAAGCAAAAGAAACGCATTACCCCGCGCCTTACGCCGTCATCGAGTTATGGAAAGAGCATGGCGGTAATCGTGAGGCCATGCTCCAGGCCGAACAGCAATCCATAGCAAAATTATTGACCACAACCACAGCAAGGAATCTGGTCAAGGTTTTCTTTGTTCATGAACAACTCAAGGCAATCGGCAAGTCGGGCGGTGAATCGGGAAAGGGTAAATCGAGAATGAGTGAATCGGGAATGAGTAAATCGGGAATGAGTAAATCATGGCGCGATGAAAATTTCCAGCACGTTCATATCATCGGCGCCGGCGTCATGGGCGGAGATATCGCCGCATGGTGCGCATTGCGTGGTTTGACGGTAACACTCCACGATCGCAGTGCTGAAGCCCTGGCCCGGGCAACAAAACGCGCCTATCAGTTGTTTGCAAGGCAGTTGCGGCAACCGCGACTGGTCGAACGCGCGATGGATCGATTCCAGCAAGATGCGGCCGGCAACGGCGCTGCCAACGCGGATGTCATCATCGAAGCCATCTTCGAAAATGCCGAGGCGAAAATCGGCGTGTTTTCGGAGATGGCAAAAGCGGCAAAGCCCGACGCCATTCTGGCAACCAACACCTCGAGTATCCCATTGGAAACGATTAGCGCCGCCCTGCCCAAGCCCGGCCGATTGGTGGGGCTGCATTTTTTCAATCCCGTGGCGAAGATGCAGTTGATTGAAATTGTCCGTGGCGAAAAAACCTATGCAAAAGCGGCCGCGCACGCGGCCGCTTTTGCGCACCGCATCGGACGACTGCCCATTCCTGTAAAAAGCAGCCCGGGATTTTTGGTCAATCGGGTGTTAATGCCGTACACGCTGGAAGCGGTGGAGTTGCTGAAAGAGGGGCGTCCGGCAGCGTTGATTGACAAGGTTGCCACGGATTTTGGCATGCCGATGGGACCGATCACGCTGGCCGATACCGTGGGCTTGGATATTTGCCTTCAAGTCGGCGAAAATTTGACCAAAAGTTTTGGCGGCGAGATTCCTGAATTGCTGAAGCAAAAAGTCAATGACGGACATTTAGGCAAAAAAACCGGACAGGGATTTTATATCTGGGAAAACGGCAGACCCAAAAAAGATTGGTTCGCAAAAGGCATGACATTGAGCCGGCAAGTCGATGACATTGAAGACCGTTTGGTTTTTCGGTATTTGAATGAATGTATTGCCTGCCTGCATGAAGGCATCGTGGAAAACCGATCTCAGCTGGATGCGGCGCTGATATTCGGAACCGGGTTCGCGCCATTTACGGGCGGCCCGATTAATCACATCACCGACCAGCAACCGGCGGTGATGCTGGATCGATTAAAGCGGCTGCACAACCGCTACGGCGATCGATTCAACCCTTCCAGCGGTTGGGAAGAATTTGCCAATACAAATTTGCCATAAAAAAATTTAGGTTCAAGATACTTTAAGGTATAGTGAAATGATCACAACTAACTGTCCTATAAATGAAAAACAAGTATGTCATTCGTTGCCGAATTTCGGAGAATAAATTCAGGGCGATTCCTCGGCTGTTTTGCCTTGATATCGAGGCTTGCAAAGTCGCTCAAATCACTGGCAGGCGGAAAAAACCGCCCTCCCTGCCGTCATTCTCGCCGAAGGCGGGAATCCAGTTAAATATCTGTCACGCGTAGCGTGACTCTTTTTGGCATCCGGCTTTGCCAGACACAAACCGGCGGCTACGCCGCGATAATAAGGAGTTCGGCTACGCCGAACGGTTTAATAACTGGATTGCCCGGAACAAGCCGGGCAATGACGGCCCTTATTTGCCGGGCAATGACGACCCTTATTTGTCATTCTCGCCGCAGGCGGGAATCCAGAGTGGCGGCGTTAGCCGCCGGTTGTGTCACGCTTTGCGTGACAATTATTTACCATTGTCTTCTCAAAAGGACTCATTGCCTTCCGATTCACCATTGTCCCCCCAGCCCGTCATTCTCGCGCAGGCAGAAAAAACCGCCCTTCCTGCCGTCATTCTCGCCGAAGGCGGGAATCCAGTTAAATATCTGTCACGCGTAGCGTGACTCTTTTTAGCATCCGGCTTTGCCAGACACAAACCGGCGGCTTCGCCGCAAATGAGTTCGGCTACGCCGGACGGCATATTCCACTGGATTGCCCGGAACAAGCCGGGCAATGACGACTCTTATTTGTCATTCTCGCCGCAGGCGGGAATCCAGTTAAATATGTCGTCCGGCGTAGCCGGACTCCTTTGAAAGAGTGTGAGTTTCGCTTCCATATGCGCCACGAAAATGGGTGTCAATATCTGCTAAAATCTATCCGAAATCGACCGCTTAAAGTATCTTGAACCAAAATTTATGAACAGGGTTTATGATATGCCCCTAAACGCAGTTCAAATCCTTTATATTGCACGCATATAAATTCATTGGCGTCTCGTCGAAATGAACAGACCGCTCTCTCAGAAAATTACTCCTCAACAGTTAGCCGCAATTGATCAAGATATTAAGTCGGCCACGGGTATGCCCAATGCGGCATACACGGATCCAGAGTTCTTTGTGTTTGAGCGCGACCATGTTCTGGGCAGCAGTTGGGCCGCCCTGATGTTTTGCGTCGATTATAAAGAAGATAACACGGTCACCCCGATTGAATTCATGGGGCTGCCCCTGATCGTCATCAAAACCAAGCAAGGCAAAAACCAGCCAAGAAACCAACATGGAAACCAACCTGGAAACCAACCTGGCAGCATCAAAGTTTTTCACAACGTGTGCAGCCATCGCGGCAGAAAACTGGTCAGCGAACAAAAAAAAACCAACGGTATGATGGTGTGTCCCTACCACTGCTGGACCTACGACCTTAATGGCAAACTCTGCGCAACGCCCCACATCGGCGGCATCGGCATCCATCAGGCTGAAGGATTCCACCCGCAAAATAATGGCCTGAAGGAAATTCGTTCGCATATCTGGCTGGGGGTTTTGTTCATAAATTTGTCAGGCGACGCGCCCGAATTTACAGATTACGCCAGACCCATGCTGGAGCGCTATCATGGCCTGGTCGGCGAGCATGGATTTGACCAGATCGAATACGCGGATACCCATGGTCAAATAACCTTCTCTATCAATTGCAACTGGAAGCTGGCCATGGAAAATTTTTGCGAGGCCTACCATTTACCCTGGATTCATCCGAGTTTGAATGCCTATTCACCCTTGCAAAAGCATCATCATTTGTTTATCAGCGAGGATTTTGCCGGGCAACGCTCAACCAGCTTTGATCCCAGTATTACCGGCTGCGAAAGTTTTCCTGGATTTAATCATTGGCCGGAAGACCAGGCCGGATGTGCAGAATACCCGGCTTTCTACCCTAACCTAATGTTTGGTTTTCAAGAAAACCACCTGTTCATATTGATCGTCCACCCCATCGATATCGACAAGACTGACGAAGACGCGCGCCTGATTTACGTTAATCATGAAGCCGCGAATGGCGGCAAGTTTGAGTCCGCCAGAATCGCCAATCACGATGCCTGGAAGAAAGTATTTAGCGAAGATGTCACGGCGGTGGAAGGCTTGCAGCAGGGGAGACGATCATCAGGCTATAGCGGCGGCGTATTTTCGCCGGTGCAAGATGCGCCCACCTTGCATTTCCATCAATGGATAGCGCGGAAATATCGGGCCGGTTATAAGCGTCAATAGTTAGTCATCGGTCGGCTGGAATGGTTTGTTAGGTCTGTTTTTGCTTTAAGTGTTTTTTATCTAATAAAACATAAATAAATAATGCCGTTCCAAGCAGGGCTAACACAGATAAAATAATGGTTAAAGCGCTCATTCTATTTGACCTCTCTACTTTCAAGAAAATAACCAGTAATAAAAAAGATAAAAGAAACCCAACTGCCAATAAGATAATCAGAAACAGGTGTTAAGCCTGGCTTAACCAAAGGGGCAATCACCATTATAACTAAAATCGCTTTCGATATATCTTGACAAAACTTAGTTAAGTAATTTTTTTGGCTGTTGGTTTTAATTAACTTCCTTTTGAGGAATTATAACACGAAATTTTTGTATTTTCATCCGTTTGTCCTGACTTAATGCATATAAGACAAAATCGGGCAACCATCCGGTTTTGCGTTTAATTGCACGGCAACCGGGATTGATATATTCACTACTTTTAACTGGAGACATACGATGACAAAAAACAAACGATTACTGGCGGCGACCCTGGCGGTCGCTATCCTCGCCATCGCCACGACCGCCCTGTTGCACTACAATCGCGGGCGAACGAACGGCAGCGTCAAGATCGGTTTTGTGACCACATTAACCACGCCTGCAGGCGTTATTGGCGAAGATATGCAAAACGCGGTCAACCTTGCAGTGGAACACCTTGGCGGCAAAATGGCGGGGCGGGACATAGAGGTTATCTTTGAAGACGATGGCTTCAAGCCGGAAATCGGCAAGCAGAAGACCGACAAGTTGGTGAAGAAGGACGACGTGGATTTCGTCGCCGGTTTTATCTGGTCGCATGTTTTGCTTGCCTCTAGTAAAACAGTGCTCGACGCCGGCAAGTTTTTGATCAGCTCAAACGCCGGCCCTTCGCAGTTGGCGGGAGCCGGTTGTCATGCTAATTTCTTCTCCACTTCGTGGCAGAATGACCAGACGCCTATGGCCATGGGCGAGGTGCTTAATACTCGGGGGGTGAAATCTTTATACGTCATGGCGCCGAATTATGCGGCTGGAAAAAATATGGTGGCCGGGGTCGAACGAACTTTCAAGGGAAAGATAGTGGGCAAGGATATGACCAAGTGGGGCAAGGACAAACAGTTGGATTTCTCCGCCGAGTTAGCCAAAGCCAAAGCGTCGGGCGCCGACGGGCTGTTTATTTTCTACCCCGGCAGCGCCGGCGGCGCGTTCATCAAGCAATATCAACAAGCCGGATTGCGCGATGTTTTGCCGTTGTATAGCGTGTTCACGGTGGACTCCATCTCCTTGCCTAAATTCCAGGCCGCCAATATGGAAGGGGTCTTAGGCTCAAGCAGCACCATGTTCTGGGCGCCGGATTTGGACAACGCCGCCAACCATAAATTTGTCCGTGACTTTAAAGCCAAACATGGCAGATATCCTTCGTTTTACGCCGCGCAGTCGTATGACAGCATCATGCTCATCGACAGCGCGCTGCGCGCCACCGACGGCGATTTGGACGACCGGGACGCATTGCGCGCGGCGATGGAACAAGCCGATTACGCTTCGCTGCGCGGACTCTATCGTTACGGCAACAATCACTTCCCGATTCAAAACTTCTACTTGCGCGAAGTGGTGGCGGATGCCGACGGCAACTGGACCACCAGTATTGTTAGCACCATTTATGAAAACCATCAGGACACTTATGCGAGTGAGTGCGCGCTTTAGGGATTTGTTTAGTCAATAAATCCGACACGGAGCGCAGGGAAATTTCGTGCTGTCTGTGTTTTGGCATGTATTTTTTGTGACTGGCGACTAATGGACTGGCATCTGCTCATTTCCCAAATGCTCAATGGCTTGCAGTTGGGGCTGTTGTTATTCTTGCTGGCTGCCGGGCTGACGCTGATCTTCGGCATCATGGATTTCATTAATCTTGCGCACGGCTCTTTTTATATGATCGGCGCTTTTTTTTGCGCCAGCCTGGTGGCGATAACCGGATCATTGATTTTCTCCATTGTGTTTGCGGTGATTGGGGTTTTTATCGTTGGCGCCGTGGTTGAACGGTTCATCGCCAGAAGACTCTACAAAAATGATCATCTCGATCATGTGCTGGTCACCTTCGGGCTGATTTTAGTATTCGATACCCTGGCGCATATGATTTGGGGTCCGGCCGGGGGTGTCATACCGCTCCCCGATGCCCTTAATGGTCAGGTTGAATTTGGCGGGTTTGTCATGCCCGCCTATCGGCTGCTCATTATTGTCGCTGGATTGATGGTGGCGGTTGGACTATATTTTCTGGTCACCCGATCCCGCCTTGGCATGTTGATACGGGCCGGGGCCTCGAATCGCGCCATGGTCAGCGCATTGGGGGTCAACATTGACCGTTTATATTTCGTTGTTTTTGCGATCGGTGCTGCTTTGGCCGGCTTTGCTGGCATGTTGATTGCGCCGATTACCGAGGCCAGCATCGGCATGGGCAATGAAATTATCATCGTTGCCTTTGTGGTGGTCATCGTCGGCGGGCTTGGCTCCATTAAAGGCGCATTTTACAGCGCCATTTTAATCGGATTTATCGACACCCTCGGCCGCTCTTATCTTGACGACCTGCTTAAATTGTTCGTCTCCAATCAATCCGCGGAAACCGCTGCGCCAGCATTATCCGCGATGATGATTTACCTATTAATGGCTGCGGTTTTGGTATTCAAGCCGCGCGGATTATTTCCGCCTGGCGGACTGAACAAATAATGTTCAGCCGCTTTAAATTCATCGCCGCCCGGGTGTATCTTGGCTTTGCATTACTGTTAGTCATCGCGCCGATGGTCACCTCGCTTACCGGCATGAGTTTTTATCTTGACCTGTTGACGCGCGTTTTAATCCTGGCGATGGCCGCGCTGAGCCTGAATTTAATAGTCGGTTTCGGCGGCATGGTCAGTCTCGGCCACGCCGCCTTTATCGGCATCGGCGCATACTGTGTCGGCATCCCGGCTTACTACGGCGTCCACAACGGCTTCGTTCATCTTGGGCTGGCGCTTGTATGCAGCGCCGTATTTGCGTTAATTACCGGCGCCATCTGCCTGCGTACCCGCGGCCTGTATTTTATTATGATTACGCTGGCGTTTGCGCAGATGCTGTATTTTACCTTTGTCAGCCTGGATGAATACGGCGCCGATGACGGCTTGGTAATCCATCAACGCAGTGAGTTTTCCGGGCTGCTGAACATGGAAAATTCGATCACTCTGTATTACACCGTTCTGGCCGTATTGCTGATCTTTTTTGGGTTGCTGCATAGATTGATACATGCGCGTTATGGCCGCGTGATTATTGGCAGCAAGCACAACGAACAGCGTATGCAGGCGCTTGGCTACAACACCTACAAATACAAATTGGTTTGTTATGTGATTTCCGGCAGCATGGCCGGGGTGGCCGGTTTTTTTCTGGGTAATTTCACCAACTACATCAGCCCGGAGATGATGGATTGGACGCATTCCAGCGAGTTGCTGTTCATGATTGTTATCGGCGGCACCGGCGGATTGTTTAGCCCGATTGTCGGCGCCGCCGTGTTTCTTTTGCTCGAGGAATTTTTATCCGGCATCACGGTTTACTGGCACTTGATTTTCGGCTTGCTGTTGATCGCGCTGGTGTTATTTGGCAAGGGTGGTTTGCATGGACTACTGCTGCGCTGGCAGGACGCGCGCCGCGCAAAAACGATGCACGGCGTTTCGCGATGATCCTGCAAGTGCAAAACCTGAATAAATCATTTGGCGGCATCAGCGCATCATCAGACCTTAATCTTGAGGTCGCAGAAGGACAAGTTCACGCCATCGTCGGGCCAAACGGCGCCGGCAAAACCACGCTGATCGCACAGCTTTGCGGGATGTTAAAACCCGATAGCGGAAACATCATATTTAACGGCAAAAATATCACCAAGGCCAGCGCATACCGACGCGCGCATATCGGCTTGGCGCGATCGTTCCAAATCACCAGTGTTATTTTGCCCATGACCGTGCTTGAAAATGTGATGCTCGCGGTGCAGTCGTTATCCGGTCATTCATTTCGGTTTTGGTCGCCGGCATTTCAGCAACACGATTGTCGGATGCGCGCGCAAAGTTATCTCGCCGATGTCGGCCTTGGGCAACGCGCCGACGCGCTCGCCGGTGAAATAGCCCATGGCGAGCAGCGACAATTGGAAATTGCCATGGCCCTGGCGCTAACGCCGCAGTTGCTGCTGCTGGATGAGCCGACTGCGGGCATGAGCAAGGACGAATCCGGAAACATGATTAAGTTGTTGCATAAACTGAAAGGTCAAATCACCATCTTGCTGATCGAACACGATATGGATGCCGTGTTCGCGTTGGCCGACACGACTTCGGTTTTGGTTAATGGACATATTATTGCCACCGGCAGCAGCGAACAAATTCGACAAAACCCGCAAGTGCAACGCGCCTATCTCGGAGATGCGCCGGCATGACGTTGGCGCTGAAAAACATCAACGCGTTTTACCGAAGCGGCCAGGTCTTGTTTGACCTTAGTCTGGAAATCAAGCGCGGCAGCGTGACCACCTTGCTCGGCAGAAACGGCATGGGCAAAACCACCATCGTCAATTCCATCATCGGCAACCTGCCGTGCAACGGCGGTGAAATAGTTTATAACAATGAAAAAATCGATGGCTTGCCGCCGTTCAAGATCGCGCAAAAGGGTATCGGCCTGGTGCCCGAAGGCAGGCAAATCTTTCCGAACCTGAATGTGCGGGAGAATCTGATTGCCACAGCAGCAAATTACAACTCATCGGCGGCCCCATGGAGCATGGAAAAGGTATTGGAATTATTTCCGCTGCTAAAAGATCGACTGCATCACATGGGTAATCAGCTTTCCGGAGGCGAACAGCAGATGCTGGCGATAGGACGAGGGTTGATGCTAAATCCACAGCTGTTGATACTGGACGAAGCGACCGAAGGCTTAGCCCCGCTTATGCGAAAGGAAATTTGGTGCCAGTTGGAAACAATAAAACAAACCGGCAAACAAACCGGCATTTCAATATTATTGATCGACAAAAACCTCGATGATCTGTGCAGAATTGCGGATTATCATTATATTATTGAAAAAGGGCGTGTCGTTTGGCAAGGTGATTCCGCGACCCTGAGGTCAAGGCCCGATCTAAAAGCAAGGTATCTGGGTGTTTAAAAGTTCAGGCACTCTTTTAAGTCGTTTCCAGTGAAAGCGTTTGTTATGTAACATTGACTACCCTTCTACATTTCGATTTACATTTTGGAAAGCTTGAACAGCCCAAAGACTGCTTCCTGATTGGTAGCGATGATATTTGTAAAACCACATAACGCCTATAGTGACCAGCGACGCTGGCGTATCGCAAAATCACCTTCTGGCGCAACACTTTGTCCTGTATTTCAACCTTTCTTCATCAGAAAATATTCTGATCCGGTTCGGTCAAATTCAAAGTGCAAATTTTTTTCGACAGAAAAGCCATTCTCTACAAGAATTTGCATCACCTTTTCTTTATTCCAATATTTGATCTTAAAATTATCGGTATATGTTTCTATCCGTCCATTTAAGTTTAAATGTATGTGTTCAGCGTATTGATAAATATCATCCTGAGGCGTTTCAGATATAGATACAGAACGATCCATTATCTGTGTTTTTATCCGATAACTCCGAAAAACAGATTCACCGGGAATATCAATGAGCAGGAGTCCGTCTGGCACAAGTGCATTCACTGCTGCTTGAATTGATTTTTTTAGTGATTTTTCATCCAACAGATACAGCAGAACTGTAAAAACACAGATAGCCATATCAAAAGAAGTGTCTGTTTTAAATTCCTGCATTGTCCCATTAAATATTTCAACGTGCGACGCACCTGACTTTCCTGTGAGTTGATCCAACATTTCTTTGCATGGCTCAACCGCCAAGACACTATATCCTTTTGAAGACAACGGTATCGAAAGCCGACCTGTTCCGGCTCCAAAATCTACAATTCGTGCCGGAGGACTAACGGCATTTGATATTGTTTCAATAGTAACACAGGTTAAGTCATCGTAACATGCACCAAACGACTGCTCATAGACTTCATCGTATATCCTCGCCCATGATGCATGTGGTTCTGGCATATCAGTGTCATACCGCATAATTCAGAATACGTTTGCGCAGAAGCCGACTTGTTACCTGCCCGATTTAATTGCTTGGCAGGCCTTTTCAAAACTGCGGCTTAAAGCCTCTGCGAATAAAAGCTTCTCTCGGTTTATGGACAACAATGGCGCGCTCGGATAGTTTACGTGCTTCAAACTTGATGCCGAACATTTCGAGACTGATCATTCCCGTCGTTCCGTTGACTAAAAAATCCACGACATAGCCTCTCCTTACCAGACCGGTGCTGCTCAGATCCATGCTGTCCCAATCAATCGGCTCTCCGGTCTCGCCGACAAACGGCGCTTCGTAACCCCCTTCAGTGCGATCCATTTCTTTGATATCCAAATATAATCCGATGGAAATCAACGCAACCAACGCGATCCCAATAATTGCAAAAATATTTATAAATGTTTTCATGTCTATGTCGCTCGCTTATCCGCGCAAATAACCGACCATTCCCGTAATTTTACCTCAAACGACAAACTCGCCATTGCCGGGCTTGTTGAAGGGAGTCTGGAATACTCGATGCCTTTTGTTTCACTGGATAGTTTTGGCAGCGCTCTTTTGCAATATTCTTTTTCCGCCTTTGTGCCATTAAAAAACACATGCTTTATATTTGGATGGCGATGATAAAAGGAAACGAAGTCATTTGCCACTATTGTGCTGTCAATGATCGCTGAGTCAAGACTTCCTTGCCGTTCACAAGTCTGCATGACATCCCATAACGCCATTTTATTATTTGTTAATATTCTAGTTCTTTCTGCGTAGATGGCGGCGTGTTCAAACTCCAACAGTCGCGCCATTATTTTCCAAAATGCGTTGTGCGGATTGCCGTAGTATTGTTTTTTGCGCAACGATTCCTCGCTCGGCATTGAGCCCAGGATCAACACCGTTGCCCGCGCATCGGCAATCGGCGGAAATCCTTGTTTCATGTTCTTGGTTCACGCTCTTGGTTCATGTTCTTGGTTTTGGTCCGACCACACCGCATACTCATTGCCATTGGGATCAGCAAAGTGGAAGCGACGACCGCCCGGAAAAGAAAATATGGGCTTTACGATCAAGCCGCCAGCATTCTCGATTTTAGCTTGGGTTTGCGCCAAGTCAGTGCTGTAAAAAACGATCAAGGCGCTGCCGGTTTCGGTGGAAGCCGCCAAGTCGGCTTGAAAAAAGCCGCCGTCAATACCTTGGTTGGAGAAAGTCGTATATGCAGGCCCATAGTCTACGAACGACCAACCGAATACGGTTGCAAAAAAATCTTTGGCGGCCGCAATATCCTTGGCCGGAAACTCGACGTAGTTTATTTTCTCGTGCTCATTCATTGTTTTGTCCTGCTTCTCTTGACCTTATGTCGCATAACGACCAAGCTCACCTAGTTAGCTGCTCGACGGCATATCTTCTGCATCGATGCCCGGCACGTAAGTGATACCGGCACGTTGCTTCCAATCGGCCGGGGAGGCCGCGTAGAAAATAATACACTTCTGATCGCACTCATATTTAACATGATTATCCTTGGGGACATACATCAAATCACCGCGATTGAGCACATAGTCAACCTCGTCGACGACCAAACGAAACGTGCCTTCAAGACAATAAATGAGTTCGTCGCAGGTTAAATCCCAAGGCACTGAGATTTGATTCAGGCAATTTATCCCGCCGCACATTGAGTCGCTGTGCTCGGTGGTCACAAACGGTTTTATAAAAGTGCCGTTAGCGGGCAAGTTGTCAATTCGATCTTGAATATCTGAAATTTTAAAACCGCTTGGCGCGGTCATCTGTTGCTCTCCAAATTATAATCGGGTTGATGTGGTTCGCAACCGCCACCAGAATCCTGCAACGGCGCCTACCCAAAAACTTTCTTTATATCTTCAAATTTTGCGGTGATGGCGTGCACGTTGGTGTAACCCATTTGCGTCAGGGTCAGGGCGGCGAGCGAGGCGCGTCCGCCGCCGCCGCAGTGCGTGAAAATCACCGTTTCCGGGTCAGGGCAAAGCGAGGGAACTTTCATTTCGATCAATCCGCGCGATATGTTTGTGGAGTCTGTCAGTTTGGATTGAGCCGCGCTGTTGGCCTCGCGAACATCAATGATTACGGCATTCCCGGTTTCATCGTATAGTGATTTAGCGGAGGCCGCATCAACACAGGATATCTGTGTTTGAGCTTCCGAGATGAGTTGGCCAGCGGTTTTAATCATGGTCGTTCCTGAAGATAGGGCCTGACGATAGGGCAGGCGAATTTCATCAAGGAATCGCCTGTTAAATTTTATGCATCAGGTTTCAATATCCGTTCCAGTTCACCGCTTTCATACAACTGGGTGACAATATCGCAACCGCCGACAAATTCGCCGCGAACATAGAGCTGGGGAACCGTCGGCCAGTTTGAATATTCCTTGATGCCTTCGCGCACCGCATGGTCCGCGAGGACATCTATCGATGCAAACCGGACATCGTAGGACTGCAGAATCTGCGTGGTGCGGCCGGAAAATCCGCATTGGGGAAAATCGGGATTGCCTTTCATAAAGAGAACGATGTCATTGCTGTCAATGATCTCTTTTAATTGTTCCTGAATTGACATAGTGGGCGCCTCTAAAAAATAGTCTGTTTTATATGGTGGTCATTATATCCCAAAAGCCCGGCCCGAAAGCATGGCCCAAAAGCCCGGCCCGAAATTATAACTCAGCCGACGTCAGCGTCTTCATCGACAACGCATGAATTTCGGATTTCATTTTATCTCCCAGCGCACTGTACACCATTTTATGACGTTGAATCAACGATTTTCCTTCAAAGTCCGGGCATACGATGGTCGCCTCAAAATGCTGCCCGTCGCCGTCAACGGTGACTTCACTGTTTTCCAACCCTTGGGAAATCCAGTTTTGTATGTCTTGGGGTGTGGCTGTCATGATTGACCTCAGGCCTGAAATAGCGCGGACAAGCCGCCAAGTTCGGCGATATCCAATAATTTTTTAGACGCATTGGTAACGCTCAATGTGGATGCCGATGCTTTTGCACAGGTTTGCCAATATACCAGCAACGCCAATCCGGCGCTGTCAATTTCATCGATTTCCCGCAAATCCACCCGGCACAAAGGCGCGGTAAACTCAGGGGTATTCATAAAAACCCTGGCGACTGATGCGGTGGTCAGTTTTCCTGCCAAACGAATATCCGCGCCGACCGTGGTCATTGTTACTGCCTTCGCACTATCGTTCATGATTATCGTTCATGGTCATGGCTAATCATTTTTGTCGTTATTGTCTTTTATGCCGGCAATCATTCCATCCAGCCCATCGCGGTGTATGAGCGCCTGAATGACCGCTCGATAATTCAACACCATATTCAAACTACCGACCGTCAGGTTATAGATTTTCCATTGGTGACTGTCATCCCGGCGGTCATCCTGAATAAGGGAGTAAACCACGGGCATTGCCCCCTGTTCGCTGAGGCTGACTGCGGTGTTCACGGTGCCAAATCTCACCCCTTTTTTCTCCTTAACGGCCGATTCGCCAAACTCGACGGTTTCATTGCCGGTGTATTGAAACAAGGCGGTGGCGTAGGTCACGATCAGCAGCCTTTTGAATTCATCGGCAAATTCCCGGCGTTGTTGTGCGCTGGCTTTCTTCCAATTCTTCGCCAACACCAACTTGGAGATATAGTCGAAGTCAAATAGCGGACTCGCGATTTCGTCCACCAACTCAAATAAATCGCTGTTATTGCCCTCCAATTGATCCCGTTTTTCGGAAAATTCCTCGAGCAACGAGTTCACCGTTTTTTCCACGATGAGTGCTGGATCATCGTTTGCACCGGCTTGCGGTGTCGCAAACAGCGTTAAAGAAATGGCTAATACAGCCAATAAATGCTTGATTTGAAACGGGTATTTTGTGTTCATTAATTTTCCTGTTGCGACTGGTCGTTGGAATTGTTTTTTCCCGGGTCTTTCCCCGGGTCTTTCCCCGGGTCTTTTCTCGAGTCTTTTCCAGGGTCTTTTCCTTGGCTAAACATGAACTGGCTAATCAAGGATTCAAGTTGTATCGCCGATTGGGTTAATTCCAATGTATCTCCTTGCTCAAGGTAAATATCGGAAAATCCCGGCGACAGCCCGACAAATTGCGCGCCCAGCAAGCCGGAGGTGAGAATTGATGCGCCGGTATCCACCGACAGGGTATCGTATTGTTTATCGATATCCAGCCCGACCACCGCCACGTAATCCTCCTTGTCAATCCAGATATCGCCGACCCGCCCGACCCGCACGCCGCCAATCATCACTGGCGCTTTTACGTTGAGTCCGCCGACGTTGTCGAATCTGGCTTCCAGCCGATAGGATTTATTCGCACCGCTGCCCGCGGCACTCACTTGCACCGCCAACATCACGAGCGCGGCAATGCCAACGAGCATGAAAATGCCCACCCATATCTCAATGTTTTTTCTTTGCACGGTTAAAAACCTCCAAACATTAGTGCAGTCAAAATATAATCACCGCCTAAAATGGCTAATGATGAAGTCACAACGGTTCGGGTGGTCGCCCGACTCACGCCTTCCGCAGTAGGCACCGCATGGTAACCTTCAAACAAGGCGATCCAAACCACGATAAAACCAAAAACGATGCTTTTGATTATCCCGTTCAATATATCATCAATCAAATCAACGCCGTTCTGCATAGACGACCAATAGACCCCGGCATCCAGGCCAAACTGGCCATGCCCGATAAGATAGCCGCCCACTATGCCAATCGCGCTCAGCATAGCCGCCAGCAACGGCATGGCAATCAGGCCGGCGACAAAGCGCGGGCCAATCACGCGCACCATCGGATCGACCGCCATCATCTCCATCGCCGCCAGTTGCTCGGTGGCTTTCATCAGCCCGATCTCGGCGGTCAGCGCCGAGCCGGCGCGTCCGGCGAACAATAGCGCGGCCAGCACCGGCCCCAACTCGCGCACCAGAAATAATGCCACCACCACGCCCAAACTGGATTCCGCGCTGAACGCGACCAATTGATAATAGCCTTGCAAACCCAACACCATGCCGACGAATAATCCGGAAAACAGGATGATCAACATGGTCAATACGCCAATCGCGTATAGTTGTTGAATGATCAACGAGCCTCTGGACAAACTATGAAACGCGCCACGCAGTGCCGACAGTAAAAACAGCACCGCGGCCCCGAGTCGAGATACAAAGCCTATGCCCCATCGGCCCAGGCTGGCGATCAGGTTCATCGCGGCTGGCTCAGCATATCCGCGGCTGGTTCATCATATCCGTGCAGATCCGTCAAATAATCATTGGCCGGATAGTGATACCGCACCGGCCCATCGGGCAACCCATTCATGAATTGCTTGATGCCCGGTTGCTGGCTACTGGTCATTTGCTGCGCCGTGCCCTGCCCGGCAACCACGCCGTTATCCAGCAAATAAACATAGTCGGCAATGTTGCAGCCTTCCGCGACATCGTGAGTGACCACGACCGAGGTAATGCCCAGCGCATCATTGAGCCGGCGAATCAAGTGCATAATCACGCCCTTGGAAATGGGATCGAGACCGACAAAAGGCTCGTCATACATAATCAATTCAGGGTCAAGGGCGATCGCTCTGGCCAGCGACACCCGCCGCACCATCCCTCCCGAAAGCTCGGACGGCATTAAATCCCGGGCGCCGCGCAAGCCGACCATTTCCAGTTTCATGATCACCAGTATCCGAATCAACGCTTCCGGCAAGTCGGTTTGCTCCCTGAATGGAAACGCGACATTGTCAAATACGCTCAAATCCGTTAACAGCGCGCTGTTTTGAAACAGCATGCCCATTTTGCGGCGCATTGCAAATAATGCCGCACTGTGGCGCGCCGGCACCGGGGCGGCATCGAATATTAATTCACCCGAGTCGGCCTGCAATCTCCCGCCCAGCAAACTCAAAAATGTGGATTTTCCACAGCCACTGGGGCCCAATATCACCGTTACCTTTGCGCGCGGAATCGTTAGATTCAAGCCGCGATATACGTTGCGCTCACCGAATGAAAAATGAATGTTTTTAGCCTCAACAATGGGGTTGTCGAAAAGTCCGGATTCGGCGGCAGGGGGCGTCATATCCAAAGTGTTATATTAACGATGATTGTTTGATAAGATTTTGTCCGCTTATGGACGCTAACACTACGCGGCCACCACGAAATATAATGGTTCAAGATACTTTAAGCGGTCGATTTCGGATAGATTTTAGCAGATATTGACACCTATTTTCGTGGCGCATATTGAAGCGAAACTCACACTCTTTCAAAGGAGTCCGGCTACGCCGGACGACATATTTTAACTGGATTCCCGCCTGCGGCGAGAATGACGGCAGGGAGGGCGATTTTTTCCGCCTGCGCGAGAATGACAAATAAGGGTTGTCATTGCCCGGCCCATATTATTATTATTGGCCGGGCAATCCAGTTATTAAACCGTTCGGCGTAGCCGAACTCCTTATTATCGCGGCTTCGCCGCGTCTGGATTCCCGCCTGCCAGCGAGAATGACGGCAGGGAGGATGCGTAGCCAAACTTTTTTTCTCGGTTACTTTTGGCATCTCAACTCGCTTTTGTCCTCTCAATTCACCATTGCCTATCATTTGTCATTGCCCGGCCCATATTATTATTGGCCGGGCAATCCAGTGGAATATGCCGTCCGGCGTGGCCGGACTCCTTCGTAGAATCGCCCTGAATTTATTCTCCGAAATTCGGCAGCGAATGACATGCTTGTTTTTCATTTATTGAACAATTAGGTATGACCATTTCACTATACCTTAAAGTATCTTGAACCAATATAATTGTAGAGAGGTTATTCATGTTAATCGATTCGTATTAACGTTAGCTGAAGCCAGCAAAATTTCCGGGCTTGTCAACGGACTGCGGTAATTGTTTTCAGGTTTTGTTGCGGCGTGGACATGCCGGCTAATCGGGAAAGGATTTGCCGTTTAATGCCTTCGGCGTCCAAGCCGATGGCCGCGAGTTGTTGCTGTTGGCTGCCTTGATCGAGATGTTTATCGGGAATGCCTAAATTCAAAATGGCGACCTGGCGATTATTTTTCGCCATGCACTCGTTCACCGCGGAACCGGCGCCGCCCATCACCACATTCTCCTCAACCGTCACCAGCAATGAGCAGGCGTCGGCCAAGGTCAAAATCAATGGCTCATCCAACGGCTTGACAAAGCGCATGTTCACGACCGTGGCATTGAGCGCGTCACCGACCTCAACGGCGGGCGTCAGCATCGTTCCGAAAGCCAAAATCGCGACCCCCCCCTTTGTGTTTCCTGTGGTTTTTCGACGAACTTCCGCCTGGCCAATCGCGAGCGAGTTCATCTTGGTTTTTTCCGCCGCGCCAGGCCCGCCGCCGCGCGGGTATCGCACCGCGGCCGGTCCGGCGTGTTGATAACCGGTATAGAGCATGTTGCGACATTCGGCCTCGTCCGCCGGGGCCATGACCACCATGCCGGGAATGCATCGCAGAAAGGAATAGTCGTAGGCGCCGGCGTGGGTGGCGCCATCGGCGCCGACCAGCCCGGCGCGGTCGATGGCAAATAAAACATCCAGATTCTGGAGTGTAATATCGTGAATCAACTGATCGTAAGCGCGCTGTAAAAACGTGGAATAAATCGCCACCACCGGCTTTAATCCTGCGCACGCCAAGCCGGCGGCGAAGGTCAGCGAATGTTGCTCGGCGATGCCGACATCAAAGTATCGATCTGGGAATTCCTGCGAAAACCGCACCAAGCCCGAACCTTCGCGCATGGCCGGCGTAATCCCAATCAGTTTTTTATCCTGTGCCGCCATGTCGCACAACCAGTCGCTGAATACATGGGTATAAGTTCGGCCTTTTTTCTTTTTTTCGATTTTTCCGGTATCCGGATTAAATGGCGTGACCCCGTGAAACACGCAGGGATCTCCCTCAGCTGGCTCAAATCCTTTTCCCTTCTGCGTGACCACATGCAAAAATCGCGGTCCCTTCATTTTCCGCATATTTTTTAACGTGGTCACCGTAGTCTGAATATTGTGTCCGTCAATCGGGCCGATGTAATAAAACCCGAGTTCCTCGAACAATGTGCTCGGCATCACCATGCCTTTCAAATGCTCTTCCCAGCGCCGCGCATAGTTTTTGATCGATGGCGGCAATGTGCTCAAAACCGTCTTGCTACCTTCGCGCACCGTCGAATAAGCATGGCCGGAAAGAATTCTGGCGAGGTAATTTGAAATGGCGCCGACATTCCTGGATATGGACATTTCGTTGTCATTCAAAATGACCAGCAAATTGGCGTCAAGATCGCCGGCGTTGTTCAATGCTTCGAACGCCATGCCGCCGGTCAGCGCGCCATCGCCGATGATCGCGACCACTTCGCGCGCGACGCCCTCTCGCCCGGCCGCAACCGCCATGCCCAGCGCTGCGCTGATGGAGGTGCTGGCATGGCCGGCGCCGAAGGCGTCGTATTCGCTTTCGCTGCGTTTCAGAAAGCCGGACAGCCCCTGGTACTGGCGAATGGTATGGAAACGATCGCGGCGGCCGGTTAGAATTTTATGCGGATAGGCTTGGTGACCAATATCCCATACCAGACGATCTTCGGGGGTGTTGAACACATAATGCAGGGCGATGGTCAATTCTATGGTGCCAAGACCCGGGGCCAAATGACCGCCGGTTTGGGCGGTCATTTCAATCAAGTATTTTCTAAGCTCAACCGCAAGCGCGGCCAGTTGATCTCGATTCAGTTCTCTTAACTGGCTCGGATCATCAATGCCAAATAATAAAGGATAGCGGGCGCTGCCGTCGGGCATCTGCTGGTTCATCAGTGGCTGCGGGTTACGACAAATTGTGCGAGTTGTTCAAGGAATCGCCCATTATCCCCTAAACCTTGAATCGATTCGATAGCCTGCGCGGCGGTTTTATGCGCCTGGGCTCGGGCCGCATCCACGCCCAGCAACGAGACATAGGTGGCTTTACTCAGTTTATGATCCGAGTTGCTGGATTTTCCCAAGGTCGCGCTATCCGCGGTATGGTCGAGTATATCGTCAGCGATTTGAAAGGCCAGCCCGATGGCTGAGGCGTATTGCGCCAGTTTTTCCAACAACGCCGGATCAATGCGCCGCGCCGTCAAGCCGCCCATGATCGCCGCGGCTTTGATCAAGGCGCCGGTTTTGAGTCGATGAATTTGCACTAAGTCTTGGTATGCAATGGCGTTGCCGGTCGCTTCCATGTCCAACGCCTGGCCGCCGGCCATGCCCACTGCGCCAATGGCGCGGGCCAGCTCTTGCACCATGTGCAGCCGTTGCAGCGGCGGAAGGTCATGCTTCTGTTTGTCATGCTCGTGCCCAGACGCCAAAATCTCGAACGCGCGCGACTGCAAGGCATCCCCAACCAACACGGCAGTGGCCTGATCAAAAGCGATGTGGCAAGCAGCGCGTCCGCGCCGCAGATCAGCATCGTCCATTAGCGGAAGATCATCGTGGACTAAAGAGTAAGCGTGCGCCATTTCCACCGCGCAGGCCGGGATGTCCAATTGCGCCGGATTCGCGCCGGCAATCTCGCCGCAAGCATACACCAGCATTGCCCGCAAGCGTTTGCCGCCGCCGAGGCATGCGTATTCCATCGCCTGGTGCAGTCGTGCGGAGGCTTTTGCCGGCCGGTTCAGCGGGTTGATTAGCCTGGCTTGGAGCGCTTGTTGCGCACGCTGGCGGTAACGCTCGCAAACGGATTCAAACTCACTCAACTACACTTCACCCTTTGGCATAATATGATTAGAGAGGGCGCAAGCATTCTGTTTGTTTAAGGTTTGGGGTTTCAGTTATGCCCGTTTCCTTTAAAGAGGACATGAGAGAGGGGCATGCTCATGCGCAATCGTCATGCTCCATCGTCATGGTCAAGCTAATGCGCATCATCATCCCCGCCGTCCAGGTCATCGTCCAGGTCATCGTCCTGATCATCATCCTGGTCATATTCCAGCGGCTCAAGTTTATAGGCGCCGTGTTTTTTAACCAGTTTTTCCACTCTTTGCTGCGCCTGCTCCAAACTTTTTTGACACTGTTCAGACAACACCATGCCACGCTCAAAATCCTTGAGCGTATCCTCCAGAGTTTGTTCGCCCTGTTCCATGCGCTGCACGATCTTCTCCAACTCGGCAAGCGATTTTTCAAAATCCGGCATTTTATTGTGTTTGGATTGGGGCATTTTGTTCACAAATGAGGATTGATTTAATCGGTCTATAGTATCAAATTTGACGTGCTGATGGGACAGTAATGGATAAGTTATCGCCAAGTTATAGATGGGGGCATGGCGAACATCATCAGCGCGTCAACCCTCATTTTTTAGCCGATCAAAGACAAATAATCATGAATTTTTTGCTGGATTTTTTTTTAGCCCGCGATCAATCTGCGTTATCATCCAGCGCTAAAATTGCGCCCCATTCTATGACCCCCGCTTAATGCCCAACTCCTACACCGCATCCGCCATCGAAGTGCTTACCGGTATCGAGCCGGTGCGCAGACGGCCGGGCATGTACACCGACACAGAGCGGCCGAATCACCTCGTCCATGAGGTTATCGACAACAGTGTTGACGAAGCCATTGCCGGTCACGCGGACACCATCGAAGTGCATCTGCACCGGGATGGTTCGGTCACGGTTGCCGATAATGGCCGCGGAATGCCGGTTGACATACACCGCGAAGAAGGCGTCAGCGGCGTGGAATTGATCATGACCCGGCTGCATGCCGGCGGCAAGTTTTCCGGGCAACACTACCAGCACTCAGGCGGTTTGCACGGCGTTGGGGTTTCGGTGGTCAATGCATTATCAACCGATCTGGAGGTCTGGATTCGCAGAAACGGCGAACAGCATCATATCAGTTTCGCTAACGGCGAAAAAAAGACCGACCTCAAAGTCACCGGAAAAATCGCCAAAAAAGTGACCGGCACGACCATTCGTTTTCATCCAGATGCCGAGTATTTCGACTCGCCCAAGTTTCATGTTGCCCGGCTGAAACGCGTATTGCGCGCAAAAGCGGTGCTCTGCCCAGGTTTATGCGTCAGTTTTCTCGACGACAACAATGAGCGCAACAACCAGAGTTGGCAATACCAGAATGGGCTGCAACAATATCTTTGCGATTATTTAGCGGACGCCGAACGGGTTCCGGCGACGCCGTATATCGGCCGGCATCGCGGTGACGATGGCGCACTGGCCGGCCAGTTGGACAGCAAATTAGCCAGCCAGTTGGCCAGCGAGTTGGAATGGGCCGTCGCCTGGGTAACCGATGGCGGGGAATGCGTCACCGAAAGCTATGTCAATCTGGTGCCCACGGTCCAGGGCGGCACCCACGTCACTGGATTCAGAAGCGGGTTGACCGAAGCCATCCGGGAATTCTGCGAGTTTCGCGGCGCGCTGCCGCGCGGTGTGAAATTAGCCGCGGAAGATGTCTGGGCGAACTGTGCTTATATCCTCTCTATTCGCATCAATGAACCCCAGTTCAGCGGTCAAACCAAAGACCGATTGTCCTCGCGGGAAACCGCCTCCATGGTGCAGACTGCGGTCAAGGACGCTTTTGGGCTGTGGCTGAATCAGCATTTTAGCGATGCTGAAAAAATCGCCCAAATCGCCATCGACAATGCCCAGCGTCGATTGCGCGCCGGAAAACGAGTGCAACGCAAAAAGATTACCAGCGGTCCGGCGCTGCCCGGGAAACTCGCGGATTGCACCAGCGATGATCTGGAAATGACCGAATTATTTTTAGTGGAGGGCGATTCGGCCGGCGGCTCGGCAAAACAGGCGCGCGACCGAATCTTCCAAGCCGTGATGCCGTTGCGGGGAAAGATTCTGAATACCTGGGAAGTGATGTCCACCGAGGTGCTGGCCTCGCAAGAAGTGCATGATATCGCGGTCGCGTTGGGCGTCGACCCAGGCGTCGATGATTTATCCGGACTGCGCTACGGCCGAATTTGTATTTTAGCCGATGCGGATTCTGACGGTGCCCATATCGCCACCTTGCTGTGCGCGCTTTTCCTGCGCCATTTCCCGGCGTTGGTGGAAGCCGGCAGAGTATGTATTGCGATGCCGCCGCTGTTTCGGATCGATGTCGCCAAAAAAGTTTACTATGCGCTGGACGAATCAGATAAAAACGCGATTCTCGAACAGATTGAATCCGAAAAAATCCGCGGCAAAGTCAATATACAGCGATTCAAGGGGCTCGGCGAAATGAATCCTCCCCAACTTCGGGAAACCACAATGAATCCCGCTACCCGCAGTTTGCTGCAACTCGAAGTCAAGCCCGGGGACGGCACGCACTCATTGATGGACCTGCTGCTGGCTAAAAAGCGCGCTCCCGACCGAAAAGCCTGGCTCAACGACAAAGGCGACAAGGCGGATATGGCGTAGCGGCGGCGCGGCACGGCACGATGGAAGTTATTGATGTCACAAGCCCGGCGCGCCCCGCCGCCGGGTAGACGGCGTGGTCGTGGCTAATTTGTGCAGATTACTCTTCATCTTTCAATCTCCTCTGGACATGTTGGATGCCTAATGATACACGAAAAAAATCGTAGTAATCAGAAGGCACCCTACACGCAAGCGGGGGTGCGGAAATTGCCTCATGATCCTGTTCGGGCTCAGACACATAAGAGACTGTTAACCTGGTCCGGCTAGTGCGCTTAAAGCAGGTCAGGCCGGCGGCGTCGGAAGTTGGACTTTAGTCCCGCCATCTTGGCAATGGCTCGGCGAGGCTGAAGCCTCACTTCCGAGGGCCGTTGACGGTGACCGCGATCAACCAGGAACTGGTCCATTACCAGTGGACCTATAATCATTGCCGACCACACGATAGTTTGGATTTAATGACGCCGATGGCGTATTATCGGCATCCCACCTTGGCGACCTGATTTTGTCTCATATGTGGTGAACCCGGACAATCCGGTCGGCCTGGCCCTGATTATGGCCATGATCATGGTCATGACTTAAGCGTTGAAAACACGGCGTCCGCTGCTTCGATGGTTTGGTCGATGTCGGCGTTGGTGTGCGCCGCGGATACAAATCCGGCTTCAAAGGCGGACGGCGCCAGGTAGATTCCGCGCCGCAACATGCCATGGAAAAAGCGCTTGAATCTTTCGCGGTCGCAGGCCATGACCTCGGCGAAGGTGGCGACCGGAGCGCGCTCGGTGAAGAACAGCCCGAACATCCCGCCCACGCGGTTCGCGCTCAGGCCGATTGCGTGCATCGCCGCGGCGCGCAAAATGCCGTCCGTCAATCTTTTGGTGCGCGCGCTTAAGGCCGCGTAAAACCCGGCGCGCGCGACCGCTTCAAGCGTCGCCAAGCCGGCCGCCATCGCCACCGGATTGCCGGACAAGGTGCCAGCCTGGTACACCCCGCCCTGCGGCGCCAGATGTGCCATGATCTCGCTGCGCCCGCCAAAAGCCCCCACCGGCAAGCCGCCGCCGATGATTTTCCCCAGCGTGGTCAAGTCGCCATGCACGCCATACAGCCCTTGCGCGCCTTGCGCACCGACCCGAAAGCCGGTCATCACCTCGTCCATGATCAACACGCTTCCGTATTGATCGCATAACGCGCGCAGCCCCGGCAAAAACCCTTCCACGGGCGCAACGCAGTTCATGTTGCCGGCCACCGGCTCCACTATCACCGCCGCAATGTCGCCACCGACCTCGGCGAAAATCGCGGCCGCCGAATCCAGGTCGTTGAAGGTCGCGGTCAAAGTGTGCTCGGCCATTGAATGAGGCACCCCGGGCGAAGTCGGCACGCCAAAAGTCAGCGCCCCGGAGCCGGCTTTGACCAATAGGCCATCGGCGTGACCATGGTAGCAACCTTCAAACTTGATCACTTTGTCGCGACCGGTGAAGCCGCGAGCCAGCCGACAAGCGGACATGGTCGCTTCGGTGCCGGAGTTGACCATGCGGATTTTTTCGATCCACGGCAGGCGTGCGCAAATCAACTCCGCCAGCTCGGTTTCAAGCCGCGTCGGCGCGCCAAAACTTAAGCCCGATTGGCATTGCTTTCGCACCGCTTGAATCACGTTTTTATCGGCATGCCCCAGAATCATCGGCCCCCACGAACCGACATAATCAATGTATTCCTGGCCATCCTCGGCGGTCAGGCGCGCGCCGTCGCCGCGCTTGATGAAGACCGGCGCGCCGCCAACCGACTTGAACGCCCGCACCGGCGAATTCACGCCGCCGGCAATGACTTTTTTGGCTTGCTTGAACAGCGCCGAATTTTTCATCGTGATTTTCTCAGGTAAGCGCGGACAAATAAACAGGGAATGACAGGCTAAAACAACAAGCGGCCTGAATGACGGGCTTCGCTGCGCCGTTCCCGCGCGTCATTTCCACGCACACCGGCAATCCAGTCAAGGATATCCGAACCGGACGGCGCCGGCCCACCGGATTGCAGGTCAAGCCGGCAATGACGGCCAGGGCCTGTTTATCGGACCTGTTGTCGGGCCTGTTGTCGGGCCTGTTTGTCTCAGTTAGGCAACTCCACTAAAAAGGACGCCCCGCGCTCCTTTATTCGGTCTTCTTTGGCCGCGGGCGCGAAACAAGGGCGTCTTGCGTGCCTACTGCCGGTTGTATCGGGCCTGGAACTTGCCCACGCGTCCGGCGCGGTCGATGATTTTTTGCTTGCCGGTATAGAACGGATGGCATTCGGAGCAAGTCTCCACGCGCAACTCTTCGCCTAATGTCGATTTCGTTTTAAAGGCGTTGCCGCAGGCGCAAACCACCTTGATGGCGCCGTAGGCGGGATGAATGTCTGGTTTCATAGTGTTTTCTCCGAGTGTTTTTTTGCGTGTTTTGTATGATCCGGGGCCGATGCTTTTCGGGGCGCGGCCTGCCCTCAAATGTGGCGTAACTTGATGCTTGTGTCAAGCGCCAAGTCTCGTTTTCCGCGGTAATTTTAGTGCGCCGCCATGCGGCAGGCGGCATGATTGACCAACCTGAACTCAGGCTATAATACAGGGCTATTAAACGCAGCAGGAAATAATTTCATGAACACGCAAACCACCGCCCGGGAGCATGGACATGACCAAAGCCATGGCGTTTGACACGCTGAAATTTGTGAGGCACATGACCGCGCTCGGCTTCACCGAGTAGCAGGCTGAGGGGCTTGCCGAACAGCAGAAGATGCTCCTCGACAGCAACCTGGCGACCAAGACTGACCTCGCCAACACCGAGGCTCGGCTGATTAAATGGATAGTTGGCATTGTGTTGACAGTGGCTACGGCGCAGACCGCCTTGTTTTTCGGGCTGGTGAAATTCGCGCTATGAACTTGCTCAATAATATAAACTTGCCGCAACAATACAAACCCGCGCGCCGCGCCAACACTTTGGAGTAACTATGAACGCACAAACTGACTTTACCCCCCCCCAATTTCGGGCGGGGCTGATGAGTGCCACCGCCGCCCGCCCGTCATTATCGGGCTTGACCCGATAATCCAGTGAGAAAACCCAGTGGCGACAGCCGCTGACCTTGCCCGACGGCGAGGCCAAGGATTCGCCAATTCCCGCCCTAATATCACCGTCTTGAATCAGAGGCGCCCCGAGTTATTCTTCGGTAGAGGTCCGGCGTAATACTGCATTTCTGCGGGCAACCGCCCGATTGGAATAAGTTACCGCCAAAATAGTGGTTTTATCAAAAAGTGTGCATTAAACTGACCTTATCTTGGCAGCAAGATAGGGGTTGTTGATAGCATGACGCGCGCCTTTTAATCCTGAAAAAGGATCGATGGATAGCCGCACAGGAATATTTGTTATAAAAGAGGATAGCCTTCCTTTTCGGGTTAATCGATCCTAAAAAAGGCTTTGCCGAATAACAGACTGAATTTTTAGCATGATGCCCCCGACGATGACGATTCCTTGACCGGCGCCTGGCGCAAGCGCAAGGTCAGAAATTATCGTTCCCAGAAAATCCAGCATCAAACGAACCGCATCTATTGAATATGCGTCATCGTTTTTGCAGGGAATGTAAAATAGTTTGCTTGGCTTGATTTTACGGTGAAAGTGAAATGCGCCCACCTTCGTCTTCCAACGGAAAAAATCCGTCATTCGCTGGAATCAAAGCGGAAATTCCTGGCCCTGTTCCCGGCCCAACAACCAATAAAGGCGCCGTGGTTTCTGGCTTTCCTTTACGCAACAATCAACCTTTCGTGGTCGCTTGGAAGGGTTTGCGCCTCCAATATTCGCAACCAATAGAGACCTGCTATGCCAACTTACCAGGCAAGTCTCTCGCCTGTTTTCTTGTCAAAAAAAGAGGCATTGGATAGGTCGAAATAAAGTTGCGCCTGGCTTCCTGCCTGAATAGATTTATTTGCATTTAATCGAGCGGTTACGGTTTTACCGCAAAGCTCGGTAAGGATATAGGTGTCTGCGCCGGCGGGTTCGACAACATCAATATCACACCTGCCTACGCCATGCTGTGTCGAATCGGTATTTTCAACATCCGATATATGCTCAGGCCGTATGCCCAAGATTACATGACATCTTTTCTTGATATATTTTAAACGGTTGGGATGTCTAAGTATTATTTTTTCTCCGGCACGATTATGTAATTCGACTGTCATCCATGCGTCATCTGGTGTGACATAAGCATCGAGCAGATTTATGCTGGGTGCTCCCATAAAATCAGCAACAAACACATTGTGAGGCTTATGATAGATTTCAGCCGGCGTCCCAATTTGTTGTGTTTCTCCATCCTTCATAACAACAATTTTTGTGGCCAACGTCATCGCTTCAATTTGATCGTGGGTAACATAAACCATCGTTGTACCGAGATCTTCATGAAGTTTTTTAATTTCTGTACGCATGCTGATACGTAGTTTTGCATCCAGGTTAGACAGCGGTTCGTCGAAAAGAAACAAAGACGGTTCACGCACCAGGGCACGGCCCATAGCAACACGTTGGCGCTGTCCGCCTGAAAGTTGCCCCGGTTTTCGATGCAATAGATTTTCCAACTGTAATTTTTTTGCTACCTGGTTCAATTTTTCCTCTCGGGTTTTCTTGTCAATGCCACGAACCGCAAGAGAGAATGTAATATTTTTGGCAACACTCATGGTTGGATAGAGCGCATAAGATTGAAAAACCATGGCAATATCACGATTGCCAGGATCAACATTTTGCATATCACGGCCGCTGATATTTATGCTCCCGCTGGTTAACGATTCCAGTCCGGCAATACACCCGAGCAAAGTCGATTTACCACAGCCAGAAGGTCCCACCAATACCAGAAAATCACCCTGTTTTATTTCAAAATTAATATCCTTGAGCACCTCGGTTAGGCCATAGGATTTGCACAGATTGGTTACCGATAACGCGGTGTTTTTCATAAATTATCCTTTGACTGAACCCGAGGTTAATCCCCGAACAAAATACTTTCCCGCAACAACATAGACCAATAAAGTCGGCAATGCTGACAATACGGCTGCCGCCATATCGACGTTGTATTCTTTCACCCCGGTTGTTGAATTAACAATGTTGTTCAACGCCACCGTAATGGGCTGCGTTCCTGCCTGGCTAAAAGAAACGCCGAACAAAAAATCATTCCATATTTGCGTAAATTGCCAAATCACGGTGACCACAATAACCGGTAATGACAGGGGAAGGAAAATAGACCAGCAAATTCTAAAAAAACCTGCGCCATCTATTCTGGCGGCACGTATGAGCTCCTTTGATATCGTCACAAAATAATTTCTGAAAAACAAGGTGGTGAAACCAATGCCATAGACTACATGGACCAGCACCAAACCCGGGATGGAACCTGCGAGACCAAGCAATCCAAGCATTTTTGCCATTGGCAATAAAACAATCTGGAAAGGAATAAAGCATCCGAACAGCATCAATGAAAAGATTAAATTTGCGCCGCGAAATTTCCATTGTGCGATAATATATCCATTGAGCATTCCAAGAGTTGTTGAGATAGCCACAGCAGGAATAGCAATAATCACTGAATTCCAAAAGTAGGGCCGCACTCCGTCGCATTGAATGCCTGCGCACGCTTCCGACCATGCTGTAATCCACGGTTGGAATGTTAGCGTACGCGGTAGGGATATCAAGGAACCAGTACGAATTTCCTCCATATCTTTCAACGATGTGATCACCACAATAAATAACGGAATGAGATACACCAGTGCCATCCCTATCAGCATGGCATAAAGGCCGAAGCGTAAAAAATATCGTATAGTCAATGCAGTAAACACGGCTAAAATTGGTCTCGTGTGGAACGCAACTCTGAATAAAGATAGGGCACCACAATGGCAAACACAATCATCATCATAATCGACGCCGAGGCTGCTGCCTGGCCTAAACTTCCTCGTGAAAATGCCATAGCGTACATATAGGTCGCAGGCATATCGGTGGCATAGCCTGGGCCTCCCCCGGTCATCGAGATCACCAGATCAAAAGACTTTATAGCGAGATGTATTAAAACGATAAAGGATGAAAGAAAAATGGAAGACATCGCCGGAATAATAACCGATGCATAAATTCTATAGGTGGGGACACCATCAATTTGTGCGGCCTGGATAATTTCTTGATTTATAGATCTCAGGCCGGCTAAAAAAAGTGCCATAACAAATCCAGAGGCTTGCCAAATTGCGGCAATGACTATGGCATATATGGCCATATCTGGATTAATAATCCAATCAAATTTAAAATTTTCAAACCCTAATTCCTGCATCTGTGCTTGAAAGCCAAGACCTGGATTCAGCAGCCATTTCCATGCGGTTCCGGTGACTATCATGCTGAGCGCCATCGGGTAAAGATAGATCGTTCGAAGCACCCCTTCACCGCGAATTTTTTGATCAAGAAAGATCGCCAGAATCAAACCCAACAGCATCGATATAAGGACAAATACAGCGGTGAACACAAATAAATTATCTAGCGCAACTCCCCATCTTGGCGATGCAAATAGTCGGTTATATTGAATCGTGCCTACGAGGTCATACTTTGGAAGTAGTTTCGACTTTGTAAAAGAAATATAGCCAGTCCACGCAATAAACCCATAGACAAATACCAGGGTAACAGCAAATGAAGGGGCCAACACGAGCTTGGGGATATGTCTTTCTATCCATGTAATCATAGATTTTTATTTTAGTTAATAAAAAATCCTCATCGGGTAATGATGAGATTTTTTCATTGGTAATTACAGAGAATTTTTAATCGCTGCCGACAAACGTCCGACTGCTTCATCTGATGACATATTACTGTTAAAGAAAGCAGTTACCACATCAGTGATTGCTCCAGCTTGTGCGCCGCGTAGCGCCATGCCATGCGCATAGGACGGTAATAACGAACCATTCCCGGACGAAACTGCCATGTCATAGGCAGATTGCCGGGCGCAAAAGTCAAACTCATTCAGTGGAGTCGTTACCCGTGCCGGGATTGAGCCCTTATTCAGGTTAAACACTTTTTGGAAATTTTCACCCATAATGAGTTTTGCTAACAATGCCTGTCCTTCTGCTTTTTCACTGCCGGAAACCCTAAACATAGCAAATGAATCCACATTGTAGAGGTAGCCTCCGCCAGGAGCTGAAGCGCACAAAAAATCAATGCCGGGCACTTTACCCGCCGCTGTAAATTCACCCTTTGCCCAATCCCCCATGATTTGAAAAGCAGCCTCACCATTGATGACCATGCTGGTTGCTAAATTCCAGTCGCGGCCAGAAAAATTATCATCAACAAAACCGCGTAAAATTCGCACCTGATCAAACACCGCTATCATGGTATTTGATTTCAGGCTTGCATCGTCCAATTCTACAAATGCCTTATGAAAAAACTCCGGGCCACCAATGCCAAGCGCAACCACCTCAAAAACGGTGGCATCCTGCCACGCTTGCCCACCGTGAGCCAATGGAATAATCCCCATAGATTTGAGTTTTTTTGCACCTGCATTAAATTCTTCCCAAGAGGTTGGCATTTCAATGCCTGCTTTGGCAAGAACCTCGGCGTTCGCCCAAATCCAGTCAACTCGATGAACATTGACCGGGGCCGCACACCAGGAACCTTCACATTTCATATGTTGCGCGATGGCGTTTGGAAGCAATTTGTCCCACCCTTCCGCATTGGCCACCGCACTAATATCAGCCAGCGCATCTTCTTCATACCATTCCTGAATGGCCGGACCTTTCACCTGAGCCGCAGCCGGTGCATTGCCTGCCAGAACACGCGCGCGCAAAGCCGTCATTGCGGTATCACCGCCACCGCCCGCAACCGGCATATCTGTCCAGATTCCGCCATTCGCCACAAACTCCTTTTGTAAAACAGCGACAGAACGGGCCTCGCCCCCTGAAGTCCAAAAATGCAATACCTCTGCTTGTGGTTCGGCCATAGCCCGCTGGTTTAACCCGAAGATTATCGCAACAGCAGCTAACACCAAAAATTTTTTATGCATAATATTTATTCCTGTTTTATTGGTTTAAATTAATTTTTAGGGGTTTATTTCCGTTAAAACCCTGCCAAAAGTTTTAGCGGTAAAAAAGACGAGGCCTCTGGAAAGCGCTTGTTTATCTGAGGCCTTTTCAAATTCTCGACTCTTGCTTTTCCACTGCTCATTTAAAGTTTTATCCGGAGAGTTGTCTTCGACAAACTTTGTTAACGACGAAAGCCCCTTTGTTTTTTCAATGGCTCTCAAAAAATCAAGACTCAAAACATTTGTGGCACCCTCCCAAATGGAAAAAACATGACTATCTCTAAGAAATCGAGAAACGCCCACATCTTCGACATATCCGGCGCCACCAAATGTTTCAACGCACTCGCTGGCCGCCTTGATTGCAAATTTAGCTGTGACAATTTTAACAACAGGAGTAAGAAGTCTCAATAAATTTTCTTCTTCGGAACCGGCTTTTTTGTGTTCGACTTTACCAAGAATACTGCTGACAAAAAATGTGAGGCAAAAAAGTTCTTTGAATTCTTGCTTGAGAGTCTCCTGAGTTTTTTTATACAAAATCTGATCGCAAAGTTTTTTTCCAAAAACATCTCTAACTAAAGAGTATTCTTTCATTAAAGTCAGACACCGTCTTGCAGAGCCCATGCTACAAATTGAGTTGTAGAGTCTTGTGATGTTTAACATTGAGGACACAGTGGCAACACCTCGCCCGACCTCTCCAATAAGTTGCGCTTTGCATTTTTTTAAGGTCAGCTCGGCGGTGGGAAGAGCCCTTGTTCCCAACTTATCTTTTAACCGATTCACTTGAACGCCGTTGTAACTTTGGTCTTTATTTCTAAGTTGAACAAAAAACAAACTGAGTTTATCGGCAGACACATCATCAACATATGCCAAAGCTAAAGCCATTTGTGCATCTACCGCTGAAGTGAAGTGCTTGTCTCCTGTAAGTTCATAGTGGTCGCCCCTTTTCTTCGCCATGGTCGAAGTGCGACTCACATCTGAGCCGCCCGCTCTTTCAGTCATCCACTGACCCGAAGTCCATGCTGTCTTTGGATCGCAAGATGTTACTTTTTGAAGTGCCTCTTGGGTTTCGCGAGTTTTTCCATAAAGTTCCAGGATTTTTGCCGCTCCATCTGTCATAGCCATAGGGCAGCTGGCAAAGGCTGAAGAGGGATGAAAAAGATAGAGCTTCGCCATTTGCACAAGCCGCCCATGCTCTGCGTATTTTTTGTCATAGCCGGTTGCAACAATCCCCTCTTGCTGCGCCTTCTGAATTAAAGATTTCCAAGCCGAAGAAGTTTTCACCTCGTCGATCCTCTCCCCCCATGCGGAGTAGGGAATATGTTCTGGAAGATCTTTGTCAGCTTGCAGTGAAAGTTGGTCGCCCTCGTTAGCAGCCCACTCACCGAGATTGGTCAATTCTTGAGTTATTTCTTTATAAATTTTTTCAGGCAAATATTTTTTAAGATAACCAGACAAAACATCGTCGTCTAAAAATTGGTTTTTAAGTTGAAAAGGTTTTTGGTAAAATTCACTCATCTTAAGAACCCCTAAATAATCACTTGGGTATTGAACCCATGGTCCATTGCCTCGGCCTTCAACCAAGGCTCCTTGCGGTTTATTCTGTCCAAGCATGACAATCTATATGCGTCTCTATATGCACTCAAGGGTAGTTTCCATTATTATTATGGCGGTGTCAAATCGTAATGTGGCACTTGACGCACTTGCCGTGCTTAATTTTTTAGGGGCAGTAATTTTTGGCTACGCCAAAAACTGCCCCTAAACAATGACAAAACCAGTCAAAATCCATTACATTTAACCTAAATATATTAAGCATTTTAATTCGGCAATGGCAGCAAGATTATTTCTCGCCCTGGTGGGTCTGATTGGTGTAATGTGGTATTTGAGCTGGTACCGACGTGCTGATAAGACGCAACGCAATCGATCGCTAATCAGTATCTTACTATACGGAGCCGCCGCCGCCCTGTTGATTCTGGTACTGACCGGTCGAATCCCCTGGTTATTCGCCCTATTCGGCGCCGCTGTGCCGTGGATACATCGTGCGCTGACGGTAAAACAAATGTGGAATCGGTTCAACCAAAGCCGCCATACCGACAGCAGTAAAAGCCGCCCTTCGACTATTGCCAAAATGACCCGCGAACAGGCCTATAAAATTCTGGATTTACCGGTCGGCGCAAGCCAAAAGGATATTATTGATGCCCACCGCAGGCTAATTCAGAAAATTCATCCCGATAGAGGCGGTTCGGATTTTCTCGCCACCCAAATTAATCAGGCAAAAGATACTTTGCTGAACCAATGAATATTGATTTAGGTTCAAGATACTTTAAGGTATAGTGAAATGGTCATACCTAATTGTTCAATAAATGAAAAACAAGCATGTCATTCGTTGCCGAATTTCGGAGAATAAATTCAGGGCCATTCCACGGCTGTTTTGCCTTGATATCTAGGCTTGCGAAGTCGCTCAAATCACCGGCATCTCTGGCCCGGCGACCAGCCGATTGTATACTCAAATCAGACAACACATCGCCGGGCAATGCGAGCGTATGTGTCCACTAATTCATTGCCCGTTTTGCTCCTTTCCAGCGGTGTTTTAGCACCGCCCTCTCGGCCGTCATTCTCGCCGGCAGGCGGAAAAAACCGCCCCCCCTGCCGTCATTTTCGCCGAAGGCGGGAATCCAGTTAAATATCTGTCACGCGTAGCGTGACTCTTTTTGGCATCCGGCTTTGCCAGACACAAACCGGCGGCTACGCCGCTCTGGATTGCCCGGCCAATAATAATATGGGCCGGGCAATGACGACCCTTATTTGTCATCCTCGCCGGCAGGCGGAAAAAACCGCCCTCCCGGCCGTCATTCTCGCCGAAGGCGGGAATCCAGTTAAATATCTGTCACGCGTAGCGTGACTCTTTTTGGCATCCGGCTTTGCCAGACACAAACCGACGGCTTCGCCGCTCTGGATTGCCCGGCCAATAATAATATGGGCCGGGCAATGACAAATGATAGGTAATGGTGAACAGAGAGGACAAAGGCGAGTTGAGACGCCAAAGCACATTGAGAATAAGAAGTCCGGCTACGCATCCTTTCTGCCGTCATTCTCGCCGTAGGCGGGAATCCAGACGCGGCGAAGCCGCGATAATAAGGAGTTCGGCTACGCCGAACGGTTTAATAACTGGATTGCCCGGCCAATAATAATAATATGGGCCGGGCAATGACGACCCTTATTTGTCATTCTCGCCGCAGGCGGGAATCCAGTTAAAATATGTCTCCGGCGTAGCCGGACTCCTTTGAAAGAGTGTGAGTTCCGCTTCAATATGCGCCACGAAAATAGGTGTCAATATCTGCTGAAATCTATCCGAAATCGACCCTTAAAGTATCTTGAACCTTGATTTATGATTGGAGTGGGGCTACCCGGATATTTTATGAACAAACGAAGCGCACAAAAAGCTTAAATTCATCCGCTCATTGAGATAGAATCCGGGCGGTCTATAATTGTGGCCTAATTTGGGTGATATCCTGATACATTTAGTTAAATGCTTCTGGTTTAAAATCAGTTCCCTGATTATTATTCTGCTGGCGTCTGCATGGCCCGCAGCCATGAGTCTGGTTGACACTGAAAAAGGACGTAACTGGGGAATAACGGAACAACACATCGCACAGGTAATATCGTCATCGGTCCACCAGAAAGTGCTCCCGGATAGTATTTCGATTCCCGGCCTGTTCGGCCCGTCAGGCCTGCCCGCTCCGTTAAAAGTCAAATACACCCTTGACCCTGATCTACAGCTTGAGGCTATTCGACTTTTAAAAAAGTACAATCCTGATTACGGGGTGTTCGTTGCAATATCACCGGACACCGGCCACATTCTGGCGATGGCGGATTCAACCCGTAATAGCCATGATGGCGCCAATCACGGGAATTTATCACTGGTCAATACTTTCCCGGCAGCCTCTATTTCCAAGATTATCACTGCAGTTGCAGCACTCAATGAACATAAGGCAAATGGATCTACGGTGATCCCATTCAATGGAAAATCTACTTCACTATACAAGAAGAATGTGTTTAACCACAAGAAAACCAAATGGACTCGAAATTTCACCCTTGATCAAGCCTTTGCCAACTCAGTGAATACTATTTTTGGGCGGCTCGGGGCAATCGAATTGGGCGGGGAAACCATGCTCGAATATGCCTACCGATTGGGTTTCAATGGTCGATTTGCTTCGGATATTTTATTTGAAAACGGACGGATTGAAATTGACCAGAACGACCCGTGGCAGGTGGCGGAGATGGCGTCCGGCTACACCACTAACAACACGCTGTCACCACTGCATGCCGCGATATTGGCAACCACCGCATTGAATGGCGGCAAAGTGGTTGCACCTGTTATCGTGGCGTCTCTTATCGGGCCATACGGTATTCCGCTTTACGTACACGAACAACCTGCCCTCTCTGTGGTCATGTCCGATTCTTCGTCCAAGCAATTGAAAAAAATGATGCAAACCACCATTACACAAGGATCTGCCCGTACTTCTTTTCGAGGGTTTCACAAAGGCGCGATGGCGAATGTCAATGTCGGCGGAAAAACCGGATCTCTTACGGGTTTCAAACCGCGCGGCAAGTACGACTGGTTTGTCGGTTTTGGCGAAAATGGTAATCAGAAAATTGCTTTCGCAACGTTATGTATCAACAAGGAAAAATGGTACGTCAAGTCCACCCGATTCGCTCGAGAAATACTTGAATTTTATTTCGCCCCCCAAAACAAAAGCGATTCCGAGAAATCCGCCTAGTACTTTGAAACCATATTTGGACGCGGTTCGGGAAACGCTGGAGACCGGCACGCGCAAACCCAATCGCACCGGCGTGGATACGATCTCAACTTTTAATATCAATTATGAAATTGATTTGCGAAAAGGTTTTCCGTTGCTGACCACCAAACAAATCTCATGGAAAAATATTGTCATTGAAAACTTGTGGTTTTTGTCCGGTAAAACCGATATTGGCTTGCTTAAAAAACACGACTGCCGATTTTGGGATCCGTGGGCCGATGAAAAGGGCAAGGTGCCGAGTGCCTACGGAAATTTCTGGCGACATTTTCCTTTGCCAAACAATCAAACCAACGACCAGATCGCATACATAATCGGGCAGTTGCGCGACAATCCGATGAGTCGGCGCATGCTGGTGTCGGCCTGGGCGCCGGGCAACGCGCAGAGCAGCGCATTGCCGCCGTGTCATGCGTTGTGGGTGGTCAATGTGCAACTCGATGAATCGGGCGAGCCACTGGTTTGCTTGCACTTGACCCAACGAAGTTGCGATGTCGCGCTCGGCGTTCCGTATAACATCGCGGGTTATTCTTTCCTGCTGGAATTGCTGTCGCGATTCAGCGGCATACCCGCCGGGGTGTTTGGTCATACATTGATAGACGCGCACATCTACACATCAAAAGCCGACGGCACGATGGCGGAATACGATCATATTCCCGGGCTCAAACAACAACTGAAGCGCGAACCACGTCCGTTGCCGACGCTGGAAATCAGTTCGGAAATAAAATCCCTGGAGGACATCGAACAGTTGTTGTCTTTGGACACCGATGAAATCATGTCAAAGTTTATTCTGCATAACTACAACCCGCATCCGGCAATTAATTTTAAGGTGGCGGTGTAGGTGGCACGGCGGCGAACCAAACCTATTACTCCGCTACGGGGTGCGATTGCTTCGATGGCACAGGGTTTCCTGCTCAAGGGTAGTGCCATCGGCATCGACGGCGGTTTGCCGTGGCATTACAGTGAAGACCTGAAACGCTTCAAACGGCGCACCATGGGGTGCGCCGTCATCATGGGACGGGTGACCTGGGATTCCATCGGCCGCAAGGCGTTGCCCGGTCGCCGTAACATCGTAATCAGTCGTTCGGATGTGTCCGGCGTGGAGCATTACGACAGCATTGAGAAAGCGATCTCTGCATGTGGAAATGAAGACTTATGGGTCATCGGCGGGGCGCAAATCTACGAAGCGGCGATGGCGTATTTGAACGTTTTAGACATCACTTTGGTGCCAGATATCATCGATCGCGATGATGTCGTCAAGCCTCCGTACATTGATCTGTCTTGTTGGACCGCGGTATGGAAAAGGCATCCGGTGGGGAAGAAAGGTTTAGCTATTACCATTTATCACCGCATTGATAGTGACTAATCGCCAAGTGTTATTTTACTTGCGGGCGTTTGCTGCCCTTGAACACCTTGAGATATTCTTTCCCCCTCTTGCCCTCCAACCACTTTTTAATACATTTCTTGTCGACGAGTTGAATGTCAAAACCCGGATCTTTTGTCCACCCACCATACGAAAACCAGAACCATAGTATCTCGTCACGATCTCGGTAGTTTTCACGAGTGCTCAGGAAATCTTCCTCAACATCATATGGATCAGGGGTTTTCTTGCATTGCCCCAGAATTCGTTTGCCACCCAAGGTTTTACCGACCAAGTCATAAACGCTGAGCGTGCGTCCGGCCAACAGACCGGTCGGGACATAGTCGTACTCAATAATAAGATAGCCGAGACACAGCGATTCCCAATCCGTAGGACCGAGGAACTCAAGCCACTCAGCGGTCTTCAGAGTAGCGAAGTAGTCTTTTACTGCTTCTGAATTGGGATTTTTTGCCAAAAGTTTCAAGAGCCGGGTGTAGATATCGTTGTGTTGATGCACATTGCCACGCCCGGCTGATGTAAGCAGTCTGAACGAATCAGGCAAATCAGTGAACGGAAAACATTTTTTATTAATTAGGCGTCGAAAATGAAACAACTCTCCGTTGTCATTGTTCAAGTCATGGTCTTCGTTGGTTTCAATGCCACCCTGCAACTGCCCAAGGTGAAGCGCATCGTCGAAATAAACCACAACCCAATCCCTATTCTCCGTGATGTCCTGAAAACGCCAGCAAGTATCGAACATCTTCTCAGGGTATGATTCTCCCCAATCAAGTTTTTTTTGTCTTTTCGTGTTCGCTAAATATTCCAAAGCCGTAACTTTGCCTTCCTCGCTGCGCTTCTCGATTGCGTTATCCAATTCTTCCGGCGACCAAGCACCGTACCAAACGCCAACTTGCCCCATTTCCCAGGCACGTTTTGCGTGATCGCAATTGCTTGCATCTTTCCCGCGAATGCGAACAATTCTGAATCTATCGTCTAAGTCAGTCATGGTAATACCTCTGTAATTGATATAAATGTGGGTCTTCCCCAAATCGAGTGGGTAGTTTAGCCTGATGCCCCATAAATATATATAGAAACCTCTATGCCAAAGCCAAAATTTAGCACCTAGCAAGCATGCCAAGGCTCATTGCCTTGGCATGCCACTCATAAATCTACTTGAACCAGCTCGGTGGCTTACTTGCTCTAGTTGGGCTAGGCGACCAATTTTTAACCTTGCCGTTTCTCGCTTCGATTATTTTTTTAGCATCAGATGCGTTGTTAGCCTCTACCTGCGCGCATAGTGGAGTGGATACCCCGGGAATTCTGAATCTTGCGTAATATGTTGCCATTATGTAGTCCTCACTATTTGTTGAAAATCAAAATGTATTGCTATCGCAATTATTGTGTGTAAAGATTGCTCATTTCTTCGGTCAATTCCGAAAATATTTGGTGCTTTCATAACATTGCCCTCCGTTAGGGTTGGTTTGGTTTTTCTGGATTGTAAGCATTATTCATCGCCGCAGTCAGTTCCACAAACTCCTGACGCAAACTATTCGGTCCGATAACCTCCACCTCACAACCAAAACCGAGTAGCCACCAACGCAGTTCCATAGTGTCATTGATGGTTGCTTTCACCAACATTTTTCCATCTTTTTTGTTGATAATTTTTTGATCTTCGGACAGTTTGGATTCGCTCAAATGAAATGCCGCGTCTTCGGAAAACAACGCGTGGAGTTTAATTTTTTCACCGGACACCGGATAGGAAAAAGTTTTTTCCTCTTCCACATAACGCGCGAAATCAAAGTTTGTGTTTAGTTTTGTTTTTTGTTGCAGCAAAACCGCACGACTCATACGATGTAACACATAATGCCGTGGGTGTTCATGCTCACCGGCGGTTGCGACCAAATAAATAATTCCATTTTTTAACACGATACCGAGCGGGTTTAGCACTTGGCGGACCGAGACACCTCGCTCCTTGCTTTGATAATCCACCGCGAATTGCTTGTCGTCCAGCAACGCCTCATACACAACCTTTTGTGTTTTTGGTTTTACCGCCGGCGCAATCAGTTGTGGGCCACGATATATGATGCGAGTTTTATTCGACCATTTTCCGAGTTTGGTTTGTTGCAAAATTCCGCCGGCGTGCTTGAAATACGGAACCAACAAACGCAACGTTGCCGGCGGCATCAATTTGCTCAGATGGTCGGCCGCGAGTTTGAATGCGAGCGCGGTGTTGCCGCTCATCGCCGGGATTTGCGCCATCGCACTTTTATCCGCCCAAAACCAATAGTTGGCGCGCCCTTTGCTCTCGCAACTCAATGGAAATGACGCAGACAGTTTTTCCAGATCGCGTTGGATGGTGCGAACATCAACCGCGAAATCAAGGTTAATGTTGCGCAATTTTTTTTGAAGTTGCGTGACGCTCATCGCTTTCGGCGAACTCGGTATGAGTTGCAACAACTCAAGATAACGCAACATGGTATCGGTGGCTTTACGCATCGGACTTCGATTGAGTTTGTATTTTTCCGCTCGCCAAAAATCGGACCAATGCAACCAACCCCTCGGTATCGCGCTTGCAATACTCAAGCAAATCATGAGTCAATGACTTGGCGTGTTGCGCGTCAGTTTCGGGATGAGTAATTTGCCGAAAGGCAGCACCGGCGGCGGCGCCATCACGAACTTCACCGAGATCACTGTAATCCAGATGCGGGGCGACGGTCGGCAACACATTTTTCAGCGACCACGAACCCATCATGTCGGGATGATAATAGTTAAATCTGGCAAGTGGCAATAAATTCACCAGACGTTCGATTACTTTTTCAATGTCGTCGGCGAGATCCACAAAGCATCCGGCAAGATCATTCAAACGACCTTTTTCAAAGGCACCGTAGACGAATATCGGACCGCTATCACCGACCGCTTGCAACAAGGACTCGGTCACCGCCCGCATCGGCGCATCGCCCGTGGTGTCGAGAAATTCGGCGTGTCGCAACTCGCCAGATTGCTCTTCCATGTGACACGACCACTGAAACGGAATCTGTTGATAAGGTCGTGTGCCTTTCCAAATCGGCACCGCAAAACCGATGGTTTCAAAATCAAAATAATAACGCGGGTAGGGTTGCCGGTTGATGAATTTTTTTGCGCGCGGGTTAAGTTCCGCCTTGCCGGTTAGGCACACTCGCCGCATCATTTTGTGTTGTTCGTTATGCAGACGATCGTGCGGGATGTCGCGGAGGTCCTCTATGCCTTCGGATAAAAGTTGCGCGCTGATGCCACGATCATGTGGCAGACAAGTGACCGGATATTTTACGCTCTCGCCTGCGTTCGGTGCGGAACAATGTTCAATGAATGGACAGGTATAGGGTGTGTGGCAATGGTCGCCGACTTCAATGTTCGGTTGTTCGCCCGCCAAAACTTTTTTGAATCGGCTGACATGATTCGGAACTTCGCGTTTGTGTTCGGCGATGGCATCAGTCAAGTTTTCATAATGCAACAATCCGTGATAGTCGCCGGCACCACGATAAATAAACGATGTATTTATGTGCGCGAGTTCCACTTTATGAATCGTCAAACCAGCCCCTTCCAACACCCAGGCCTGCACCGCACAGTCAGCATAATATGGATCCTTGACCGAGCTGCTGGATTTGACTTCGATCAAACGATAACCGTCTTCATCCCGCTGCAAAATATCCGCCATGATCAGCACGCCGTCATGCACGAAAGTTCCCTCAAACAGCGGTGCTTGCGGTGCATCATTCAACCTCCGTTTTGTCTCTTCAATTGCGTCGGCAAAATTCCAGTCAACCAATTCAATCAGGTGACCGCCTTGATGCAAAGCGCGCGCCACATCATTGACCGCATTGCCGCTGTCAAACAACCACTGCGTATTGTCCGATACGATTTTCGCGTCCGGCTGATGCACTTCAAGCCACAGCCGCTTCTCGCATTGCAGCCCTGACATGATTTTTGATTTTGAAAGTCGTTTGTTCATTGTTATGTTGTTAAAGTAGAATAAGGTCGATATTAACACTTTGATGATACAACTTCATATCATTAATAAGCGAAAAGAAAAAACCATTACCCCAGAATTCTTTTGCTATTTTATGTTGTTCAGTAGTTGATATTTCTTCGTTCCCAACTCCTTGTATTTCCTTGATCACCCATCCATAAAGAATATCGTTCTTTATTTCTATGAGTGCCAACGGCTGAGTGCAAACATAAAAATAACTGAGACCCACTACTATATCCGCACGATAAGATTTTGCACAGTTGCGAAATTTTGAAGCCGCTTCTGTCAACTCTTCCGCTGAGCGTATCGGTTTGATGTTTTCATTGCCTTCCCACGGCGGTGCCGGGAAAGGGCGTTTTTTGATTTTCCCCACCAACCACTTTGCCAACTGCTTTATGTTAGTCATACCTTTGGTGGCGGAATCTATTTCTTTTTGTGTTACTTCAATATTGGCACGCCGCAAAATCGCAATCACCGCTAAAAGGATTCGCATGTCCTCCTCATTTTTAACACATCTGATTACCCCGATACTTTGAAATGGTTTGGGGACAAATTTAAATAGTTTCAATAAATAAAAATCGCACGCGCGAATATTTTTTATATTGCACATAAATTTTCGCGAATTTTCATCCTTCCATAAATGCAACATTCGTTGATAGTTTAATTTCGTCATCGGGTTGCCTGTCAATTTTAACAAAATCCCTGGCAACCCATCCGCATGATCCGGATATAACAACTTCACTATTTTCTTTTTGTTGCTGGTGCGTATAAAAAGCGCTTGGTTGGCAATGTCATCATCGCCTTGTTCCAACCACGCCAACCGCGCCAGACACATAAAATGCGGATAGTCGGTAGTTTGTTCGATCAGATGAAGCAAAAAATGCAAATCGCTTTGGCACAAACCAACCACCCATTCCATCGCCCAGTGTCGCTTTCCAAATAATCTCTCCACTATCGGTATCGGGTTTATTTTTCGCGAGATTAACTGTTGTGTTGATGCAGATTGCAAAGTCGTTGGCATCCGGACAATGGGATTGATGGTCTTGCATCGGCTTGATTCTTTTAGCATTGGTCTCGCCCCTCGTTGGCGCTTGAAATAACTGATTGCGCCACACTAAACCGGCTATGCGACAAAGTGCGTCGCTATTCGGGACGTTTGCAATAAAAAATTGCGCGCCGTGGCGCCGGGTGACCTTCGATGGTTTTGCCTGGGTCGTTTGGGTCGAGAAAATCCGACAAGGATTCGAATTGCATCCACTCGGTTACGCGTTGTTCTTCGGTGTTGGTTGTGCTGACATTGAGCAGTCGAATATCGGCGGCGCCGGATTGTCGCAACCACGCCTCCAGCATCAGAGTCGACGGAATCGACCGGACATTACGCATTTTGGCATAGCGACCAACAGGAACCAGCACGGTATCCACATCGCCGTCCACTACCAAAGTTTCGACCACCAACTCGCCGCCGGCGCGGACAAATTGCATCAACTCCCGCAGATGTGCGTGGGGGTCGCGGCGATGGGACAACACGCCCATGGAAAATACCGTGTCAAAGCCGACTCCGCTCGCATGATTATTATGGGGGAATTGCTCGCTGCGTAACGGCAAAATAAATGCCGGAGCGTCTCGGCAATAGGTTTTCAATGCATCGAACTGGGCGATGAATAATTGTGTCGGGTCGATACCGAGCGCGATGCGCGCACCTTGCCCTAACATGCGCCACAAGTAATAGCCGTTTCCGCAACCGACATCCAACACGCGGCGACCGCGCAGGCAACTAATTTTGTCCGCCAGTCGCGCCCACTTGCGGTCGGAACGCCATTCGCTGTCAATAGATAGGCCGAACAAATCGAACGGTCCTTTGCGCCATGGTTTTAATTGCAGCAACAGTTGTTTGATGTGCGCTCTGGTTTGATCATCGCAATCTTGCGGGTCGCCGATACGAATCGCCGGTTGGTTGAAGTCGTGGGAGGACGCGTCTGTCTCGGCAAGTTGCGCAATTATTCGTTGCCATTTTTTTCGGTCGCCGTGGGGTTTAGTTTGATAGATGTGCCGAGCGCATTCAGTCAACGGGTTCGCCAGCGAACCCAGCCCGGCAGAATCCAACGCCTGATCCAAATCCTGGTTTGGGCCAGCCAAGTTCTGCGCGGTCATTTAATCGCCATAAAAGAACAGAAATTAAACGCCCGAAACCATTCACTGACTCGTGGAAATCCCGCCCGCCGCAACCGCGCCCGATGCGTCTCCCCGCTGTCCGGCGTCATGATGTTTTCCAACGCCGCTCTTTTTTGCGCGATCTCCAATTCACTATAACCATTGGCGATCTTGAATTGATCGTGCATGGATTGCTGCAAAATTTCCTCGTCGGAATCTTCAAATGAAACTTTTTCCGAAAGCACCAGCACCCCGCCGGGTTTTAGACCGCTATGAATTCGGGTGAGTAGTGCGAGTCGGTCGGCCGGGTCGATGAACTGCAAGGTGAAGTTTAAGATCACCATGCCGGCGTCTTTGATTTCCACATCCCGAACATCGCAATGCAATAAATTGAACCGCGCCGGCTCGATTACACCTTGCAGATTATTGCGGCATTGCTCCAGCATCGGCGCGGAGTTATCAACACCGATAAAACCAATCGACGAGTCGGCAATGCGCGAATGAATCGACAGCATTGCCGCACCCAGCGAGCAACCCAGGTCATAGACATTGGAATCGGCGCGCAAGTGTCGCTCTGCGATGACACCGAGCATAGTGATGATGGTCTCGTAGCCGGGCACCGAGCGGCGAATCATGTCGGGGAACGCGGATGCCACGCTCTCGTCGAAAACAAAATCCACTATGCGCGGAAGTTTTTCGGCGTAGACTTTATCAATGTTGCTTTTGTCGATCTTGCTCATGCCCGAAAGTCGCGCCTTGAAAAAAAACTCAGGCTTGTTCCAGTTCGATCAGAGTTCCCAGGGCATCGGCCGGATGCAGAAAAATCACCGGCTTGCCGTGCGCGCCGATTTTTGGCTTGCCATCGCCGAGGATTCTCATTCCCTTGCCGGTCAGTCGCCGCGCCGCTTGTTCGATGTCATCGACTTCATAACATAAATGATGAATGCCGCCGGTCGGATGCTTTTGCAAAAACTTTTGTATGGGTGAATCCGCGCCGAGCGGATGCAACAATTCAATTTTGGTATTTGGCAACTCGACAAAAACGGTGGTGACGCCGTGCTCCGGCAAATCCACAGCCGCCGATACGCGCGCGCCGAAAGTGTCTCGATATAGATCGCCGGCGGCGGCAAGGTCCGGCACGACGATCGCGACATGATTTAGTTTTCCGATCATGTGGTCGAACGCATGAACTTGGACACCAATTTTCGCGCGGCGATGGAAGCCGGCAACTCGCCCTCGCTCACCTGCTGCAACGCATCCTCAAGCGCCGCATCGACGGCAGTGTCGTTCTTCAACTCCGTCAGCAACTGTTCGCGTGTCTCATTCCACAACCATTCCCGCGCCTGCCGCCGCCGCCGATTTTGCAACGCGTCATTCGTTTCCAGCAAGTTGCGATATTCATCCATTTTTTTTCGCACTTCATCAATGCCGGTATTTTCAATGGCGGAAGTAATCATCACCGGCACCTGCCACGCCGCAAGTCGTCTCTGAAACAGGTGCAACGCGTGCGTGATGTCGGCGGCGGTCGCGGTTGCTCTAGGCTCCAAACCGCTGTCGGATTTGTTGACGATTACCATGTCGGCGAGTTCCATAATGCCGCGCTTGATGCCTTGCAATTCATCGCCCGAAGACGGCAACAACATCAGCAAAAAAATGTCGGTCATTGCCGCCACCAACGTCTCCGATTGTCCAACGCCGACGGTCTCGACGATAATCAAATCGAATCCGGCCGCTTCACAAGCCAGCATCGCTTCGCGGGTTCGTCTAGCGACACCGCCGAGGGTTTGGCCGGACGGCGACGGGCGAATGAACGCGCGCGGATTGGCGGCGAGTGTTTCCATGCGTGTTTTGTCGCCGAGTATCGAGCCGCCGCTGAGCGATGAACTCGGGTCAATGGTCAGCACCGCCACGCGATTGCCGCACTCGGTGGCGCGATTGCCGAAAGTTTCGATGAAGGTTGATTTGCCGACACCGGGCGCGCCGGTGATGCCGATGCGAATGGATTTGCCGGTATGCGGCATGACGCTGCGCAACAGTTTTTCCGCCGCCGTGCAGTCTTCGGCGCGGGTGGATTCGAGCAAGGTGATTGCTTGCGCCAGCGCACGGCGGTCGCCCGAACGCAACGCTTTGATGTCGACTGTTTCGCCCATTATGATTTCTCGCTCGGCGCGCACGCGAATTCTAAAATTTCTTGATCCACTTCCAGAGTCGCGCCGACTTCCACCAACACTTTTTCCACCACGCCATCGTCATCGGCGCGCAACGAATTTTCCATCTTCATCGCTTCAATTACTGCGATCTCTTCGCCGGATTTAACTTCCTGCCCGGCTGTGACCGCCAACGAAACCAACAAACCCGGCATCGGCGAGCGCACAAATCGAGATTGATCGGCGCGTTGTTTGAGCGGCATTCTTTCATTCAACTCGGCGCATCGCCGGCTCAGGACATGAATAGTTTGCAAATTCCCCGATTGCGTAACATCATAACCATAGCCATTTTTTTCAATTTGCAAATAAACCGCCTCGCCATTGACGCGCCCCGAATAAACCGCTTGCATCGGCGTCCAATCATCTTCCACGCAATATTTTTTCTTATTGAAAATAATGTTGTTTGTTTTTTTTGTGGCATCGGAAAGTTTAACGCGAACCGAATATTGATCGCGCCCGATGACCACCACCCAATCGGTTTCCACCGCATGCCTTGCAACGCGCGCACGCAAGCGATAATGCAACGCCGTCATCACGCATATCAAATGTGCCAACGCCGTTTGATCGAGCTCGGCTGGTGTGAAACCGTGCGGAAATTCTTCAACTATAAAGTCGGTAGTGAGTTTGCCGGATTGGAATCGCGGATGCGCCACGATCGCGGCGAGGAATGGCAAGTTTGTTTCAACGCCGCGGATGTAATATTGCGCCAGCGCAACGCGCATGTGTCGAATGGCGGCGTCTCGGTTCTCGCCCCAGGTCACCAGTTTGGCGATCATCGGGTCATAGAAACGGGAAATTTCCGCACCTTCCTCAACTCCGGAATCGACGCGCACGGCGTTGCATTCGCCATTCGGTTCGGCGATGCTTTCCGGCGGCGGTTGATAGCCGGATAATCTGCCGATGGACGGCAAAAAATTGCGCGCCGGGTTTTCGGCATAAATGCGCGACTCCATCGCCCAACCATTGCGTTTCACATCGGTTTGTTTGATGGGTAATTTTTCCCCGGCCGCAACCCGAATCATCAACTCAACCAAATCCAAACCGGTAATCATTTCGGTAACCGGATGTTCCACTTGCAAACGCGTGTTCATTTCCAAAAAATAAAAATGATGCGCGGCATCGACAATAAACTCAACCGTTCCGGCGGATTGATAATCAACCGCTTTTGCCAACGCAATCGCTTGTTTGCTCATGTCGGCGCGAGTGCGCTTGTCTATAAAAGGCGATGGCGCTTCTTCGATGACTTTTTGATGACGACGTTGAATGGAACATTCGCGTTCGTTGAGCGTGACCACATTGCCGTGCGCATCGGCGATCACCTGGATTTCGATATGACGCGGTTGCTCGATAAACTTTTCGATAAAAATGCGTCCGTCACCAAAACTTGAAAGCGCTTCGCCGGATGCGCGCGCAAACCCTTGTTTGGTCTCTGCGCGGTCGTGCGCGATGCGCATCCCCTTGCCGCCACCGCCGGCGCTCGCTTTTAGCATCACCGGATAACCGATTTTCTCGGCGACCTTGACCGCCATGTCTGCATCATCGATTACTTCATCATGCCCCGGGATGGTGTTCACGCCGACTTTTTTCGCCAACCGTTTGGAAGTGATTTTGTCGCCCATTGCTTCAATGGCATCCACGCCGGGACCGATAAAGACGATGCCGGATTTTTTTAATCGGCGCGCGAAATTGGCATTCTCGGACAAAAATCCGTAGCCCGGATGCACCGCTTCGGCACCGGTTTGTTTGCACGCGGCGATGATCTTGTCGGCACTCAAATAACTTTGCGCCGCCACCGCATCACCGATGTGCACCGCTTCATCCGCTTCGGCGACATGTCTGGCATCACGGTCGACATCAGAATAAACCGCCACCGTGGCGATACCCATGCGTCGCGCAGTTTTAATTACGCGACAAGCAATTTCAGCACGGTTGGCGATTAGGATTTTGGTGAACATTGGGGCAGTTTGTTTGCCCAAAATAACCGCCGTCAAAGCAGTTGCTTTTGTCTGTCTGTGATATCCATAGATGCTTTCAAACAGTTACGAATCTCTGTGGTGATACTTTTCTCAAGATTTGCCACAATTTGAATAATATTAAGAAATCCCTTTTCGATAATTTCGGCTCTGTTTATCGTGCGCGGTTCACCTAACACAATCCAGGTATTCCGCGGGAAAAAGTTTTTTTCGTCACCCGGGATGAAAAAATACGTCTTGGGACTATGGTGACATCCCGGCTCAGCTTTTTTTCTCCCGATCTTTGAGGTAGTGAGGGCAAATAAATAATCACAGCCGATCTTTGCCCCCAACAGTACAAGATATTTATTCCGCCTTGTACCATCTTCAAAAGGAAAGCCGCGATGGTGTAGTATGGCACCGACTCTTAAATCTCTGCTCATTTATTGCAGACCCGTTCCACGAAAAACATCTTTTAAAATAATCAATTCATCTTTGTCAATAGTCGGCACTTGTTCAACAATCGGAGTGGACTCCAACGCCAAATCATATGAAATGGCATCTCCTTTCCCTTCACCCGTCTTATAAACTTTCTGCCACGGAAGTTTCGGATCATGGGAATGTGCGATCATGGCATCAGCTGTGTCTTCACCAAAAATAGTAGCCAGCCGTTTCATTATCGTCAACTCCCTTGGAGTGAAGTACGTTGAATCGTATTCATCCTGCGGCATAAATTCCCGCCTGTCCAATTCACCTATGTCGTCAGCTACCTCCCTGACTCCTAATGGAGCATTTTCCCCTTCAACTTTTTTGGTATAGTTTTTGATTTCATCATACAGGTCAGCTGGAACAGGCCCTTTCGGGAGGGCGCGGTAAGCAAGCCCGGTCACTGACCTGCCCGCTTGGCGATAATGCTCAAAATCCAGAAAATACAGGAGTTTGAATAACTTGAGCGTGTAGCAATAGCGCGTATTGTTTAAAAAATACGCAATCGCGTTCACCAGTTTTTCCCGGCGGTAGTGGATATATGATAATTGCATTTTGTTGGTGGCCTCAGCAAGCCAAACGAATGCTACACGATTAACGTAATTTTCACAATTGAATGTATAGGTCCATAACAAATGGCACTCCGGTTGGTTGATAATCAGGGATTGTAGCGGTTATTGCCCAGCTGGCGTTGTCGGACTTTTTTTCTCGTTTACTTTTGGCGTCTCAACGCGCCTTTGTCCTCTCGATTAACCATTACCCCCCATTCGTCATTCTCGCCGGCAGGCGGAAAAAATCGCCGGGAGCGATTTTTCGCGAGCGAAGCGAGCCCGAAGGGCGCGTATCAGGGATGATACGCGCAAATCCAGTCTGTTGTTCTCGCCAAAGGCGAGAACCCAGAACTAAAAAACGATGAGAGTAACTAATACCGTCATAATCCAAACCACATCCCCAGACCGTGATTCTCGACCGGCAGGCGAGAATCTATTATAACCCCCAGCGGCGTTAGCCGCTATCATTTCGCGGCTACGCCGCGATAAAAGGAGTTCGGCTACGCCGAACGGTTTAATAACTGGATTGCCCGGAACAAGCCGGGCAATGACAAATGATAGGCAATAGTGAATTGAAAAGACAAAAGCACATTGAGAATAAAAAGTCCGGCTTTGCCGGAGCCTGCGTCGGGGTTGCGAAGCAGTTGTTTTATTATGAGGCAGAGTTTGTCATGCGTTCCTTTGTCCTTGCGCCGCAACTTTTCATACTCATCCCAAATGCCCACCCCAAATACCAGCGCCCTCATTCATCGGCCCTGTGGCTGGCTGATGGTCTCTTTTTCGCAGTTTTTCCCGCACGCGCCCCCAATGATTTGGCGATTTGCCGCATCAAATCGGTGTCTTGCAACACCTGGATGGTCTCTTGCTCGCGCTCCCACTCGTCGGCGCTGAGAACGACAAAATACTTGCCATTTCCCTGCGTCACTTTGAGCGGCGATTGATCGGTAGTCGCTTGTGCGGCGTTGCGTTTCAGATTCTCACTGAATTGCTTTATGTCGATGGTACATATGCGGCGGTTCTTTTGAGTCTGCATTGGATGCCTCTTGTTTGTCGGGGAATAAAGAGATTGTAGTCAGAAAGCGTTGCGAATGCCACTTGACACATCAATCAGCGGCGCACTTAACCGCTGTTTAATTTCCGCTTCATGGGCATATTCAAAAAACAACTGCAACGCTTCAGTTAAGTTTTTGCGCGCATCATCAACGGTCTCGCCCTGACTCGCCACATCCACTTCGGGACAAAGCGCGACATAGCCGTCTTTTTCTTTCTCGATGATTCCGGTTAGAGTGATTTTCATTTTCAATACCTCAGTGAATAAAAATGTAGTAGTAAATCTGTCGAAATATATTAAAAATTCTTGCCACAGTAGTTCTTTTATTTAACAACAAAACTACTAAATATCTCCAAAGAATTTCTCAAGCCTATTTAATGAGTCTTGTTGTCGTTTCATCAAATCTTCTGGCACCCAAGATGCTGGGGCCTTCTCTGACAAATCTAATGCATCTCGAATTTTAGATTTTTGGTAATATTTCTGCTTACCTTGGAAGAATGAGCATCCCGCTTGGATATTGAGTTTCCATTCCAACGGAATCTGATTCCCAATTATCTCGACATTCTGTTCATGGCTTTCAGCATCCCATTCATCGTAATTGGCCCACCGCCAAGGCAAAATATGCTCAATATGGCATTGCGCTATAGTTTCCGCATAGTCGCTACGATTCTGATTGTCATTCAACGAAGAACATAGCCACAAAAGGCCTTTCTTGTAGCGTCTGCCATAATCATTCGTCGCTAATTTTTTATTGCAATCTCCTAAATCACTTTCTTTTATATTATCTCGGTATTTGGCGATATAGTCTTTTTCATTTGCAATTGCATCACAAACTTTGAAAGTAGTATCTTTGACGGCATTAACTGCGTTATATACGACACCTTTGATGTAAAAATATCGAATAGTATTTTTCAATAAATCAATATAATCCTTTTGCTTTCCCTCGTCATCCAAGTAAAAATATCCGTCATTTTGTTTGCCGTATTTATTTAAATAGACATATAGCGGATACCCCCAATAAATATTAGGATATTGGTTTAAAATAGCCCAAAATATATTCGCATCACATGTAAATACATCGGACCCTACGACGCCTTGCGTGCGTATCTTGTGATAGCCCTCCAAACTACTTACTATCAAATTCCAATCCTCGCTAGGATTTTCCAGAGTTTTAAAATATTTTTTTATATATGTACGTAATCCAATTTCCTTCCCAGTATCACCTGCTCTGGATCTAATAATGTGCATGTGGATTCTAAAAAGCGTTTCGTGATCATCAAGGGCATGCCAGCGTTTGATGAAACTCTCTCTATCCTGATCTTTGGACATACCATAAATATCCGCCTTGAATATATCAGCATCGTTTAGGCTCATTCCGCGGTCATTAATTATTTGAAATAAGGTCAGTGCATCATCTAACGAATCACACTCAATTGGTAGTAAAACTATATTTTCTTGAAATATTTTCAATGCGAGTTCACGCTGCTCTACTGTTTTACCGTTCCACCACTCGTTCAATTTTTCTACCACAATATCATGGTTTAATTTGTATGGATTGTTGCTTTGTAAGTTTTCAGTTTCCAAATTCATTACTTTTTTAAAATCTTCGTAGTCATTTCGTCCATCACCAGCCAGAACTTTTGATTCCAATCGGGGCTCTGTGATTATTTCAGTGGTTTTAGGGTCCGTTTTATAAAACATTTTTTGCAAAACAATGTATGTGCTATTGATTGCAAATAACAATCTTATAAGCACCAACAAGGTAGTTAGGCGCTGTTGTCCATCAATGATCACCCATGCATTTGTATTTTCTTCATCTGGATAAACAACAATACTACCTAAAAAATATTGTTCTTTATCATCGCGGGCACCATTAATATGGTCATCAATAAAAGAAGATATGTCTATCCACAACTGTTCGCACTCTTCAATACCCCATGAATAAGGACGCTGAAATTCAGGAATAACAAACTCTCGGTCACTGAAAATTTTATTGAGAGACAGTGGTTCTGCCCGTAGTGCTTTCATGTCGATTTCCTTTTGGTGTTAATAAAATTGTGTTGCAGAATAATATCTGGCCGGACTTTGTAGTCTAACATCACAAAGGAATATTCCCATGCTTGCGCCACGGGTTTTCCAATTTCTTGTTCCACAGCATTGCCAGCGAGCGGCATAGCCGTTTGCGCGTGTCACGCGGGAAGATTACATCGTCAATGTAGCCGCGGCGTCCGGCAACGAACGGGTTGGCAAATTTTTCTCGATATTGCTCGGTGCGCGCTTCGATTGCCGCGGCGTCTTTTGCTTCTTCACGAAAAATAATTTCGACTGCGCCTTTGGGTCCCATCACTGCGATTTCCGCGCTTGGCCAGGCCAGGTTGACATCGCCGCGCAAGTGTTTGGATGCCATCACATCATATGCGCCGCCGTAGGCTTTGCGCGTAATCACCGTTACTTTTGGCGCGGTACATTCGGCGTAGGCGTATAACAATTTCGCGCCGTGTTTGATGATGCCGCCGTGTTCCTGCGCGGTGCCGGGCATGAATCCCGGCACATCAACCAGCGTGACGATGGGAATGTTGAAGGCGTCGCAAAAGCGCACGAAGCGCGCCGCCTTGACCGATGCGTTGATGTCCAGACAACCGGCAAGCACCATCGGCTGATTGGCAACGAAGCCAACGGGGTTGCCTTGCATGCGCGCAAAACAGATGACTATATTTTTCGCGTAGTTCGGTTGCAGTTCAAAAAAATCGCCCTCGTCGACTACCTTGTCGATAATTTCTTTAATGTTATATGGCAAGTTGGGATTATCCGGCACCAAAGTATCCAAAGATTTTTCGGTGCGCGTGGGCGTGTCGTCGTTTGGGTGGAGCGGCGCGCGGTCACGGTTGTTTGCCGGTAGAAAATCAAAAAACTGTCGCGTCATCAACAACGCTTGCACATCGTTTTCAAACGCCAGGTCGGCGACGCCGGAACGCGAAGCATGCGTCTTCGCGCCACCGAGATCTTCGGCGGTAACTTCCTCGTGCGTAACGGTCTTGACCACTTCGGGGCCGGTCACGAACATATACGAACTGTCTTCCACCATAAAAATAAAATCGGTAATCGCCGGCGAATACACCGCACCGCCGGCGCAGGGACCCATAATTAAAGATAGTTGCGGCACCACGCCGGACGCGAGTACATTGCGCTGAAAAACTTCGGCATAGCCACCGAGTGATGCGACTCCTTCTTGAATGCGCGCGCCGCCGGAATCGGAGATGCCGATGATTGGCGCGCCGACTTTGATCGCCTGATCCATCACCTTGCAGATTTTTTCCGCGTGCGCTTCCGACAACGAGCCGCCGAACACGGTGAAGTCCTGGCTATAAACAAACACCAACCGGCCATTGATCGCGCCGTAGCCGGTGACCACGCCATCGCCGGGGATGGTTTTGTTTTGCATATCAAAGTCGGTGCAACGATGCTCGACAAAAATATCCCACTCTTCAAAACTGCCTTGGTCGAGCAAAACTTCGATACGCTCGCGCGCGGTTAGTTTGCCTTTGTCGTGTTGCGTTGCGATGCGCGCCGCGCCGCCGCCTTGTTTGGCTTGCGCGCGTTTTTTCTCCAACTTTTCGATGATTTCATGCATGGGAATTACTCGAGTTACAGACTTGGGCAAGTTTTTCGTGAAATTCATTTTGGTGATTATGAGAAGGAAAAGGTATACTTATTCCGTTGTTCAAAACGGCGAACCCATTTTTCTCAAGTGGCTGTTTTAGTGTTTCGCAAATATTCGCTTTCACCAATATCAACGGTATTGTTTTTTGTGGATTGATATTGCTCAAATCCTCAAGTAAAAACTTAAAATCGTCGCATATTATTTGTTTTCGCTCGCTCTTTGTCAGGTTGTTAACTTGGCGATAAGTTGCATCAACGAGCAGGTAACCACATTTTTGGAAATACTCAAGCCCTTCTTTTTTATTGCTGGGCGTGAACTCTATAAATTTCATCATTACATTAAAAAGCGGTTCACCTGTTTTACCGCATTCATCATAAAAATACTTTCCGGAGACAGGAGGAGATTCCAAAATAAAAATATGCCGTAGATTATTCGGCTGGTATTGGTTGCGCAGATTTAGATAGTCATCTTTATTCATCGTGATTTCTGCTCCAACAACTTCAACACCTCACCGGCAGCCTCGGGAATATTCGTTCCCGGACCAAAAATTGCAGCGACACCACATTCACGTAGCAAGGCGTGGTCGCCCGGCGGAATTACTCCGCCGCAAATCACTGTAATGTGATCGCACTTTGCGGCGCGTAATGCCTCCATCACCGCCGGCACCAACGTTCTATGTCCGGCGGCTTGCGAAGAAATTCCGATGATGTGCACATCATTTTCAATCGCTTGATTAACCGCTTCCTGCGGCGTTTGAAACAATGCGCCAATATCCACATCAAAGCCCAAGTCGGCGAACGCGGTGGCGATAGTTTTCGCGCCGCGGTCATGCCCGTCCTGTCCGAGTTTGACCACCAACATGCGCGGCCGTCGCCCTTCTTTCGCGGCAAATTTTTTAATCTTGTCGGTTAGCATCGTGAATTTTTCATCGCCTTTGTATGCCGCGCCATACACACCGCCGACCGAGCGGATTGGCGCACGATGGCGATTATATACGCCTTCCAGGGTGTCGGAAATTTCACCCACGCTCATGCGCGCACGCGCGGCATTAATCGCCGCCGCCAACAAATTTCCCGCACCCGATTCGGCAATACCGCGCAACTCAGCGTGCGCCGCTTCAACCTGCGCCGGGTCGCGTTGTTGCCGCACCGTTTGCAAGCGTTGGATTTGCGCTTCACGAACCGCATGATTATCCACCACCAAAATATCCACTTCCGCTTCGTCCTGCAATTGATAACGATTGACGCCGACGATCACTTCTTCACCGCGGTCGATGCGCGCCTGTCTTTTAGCCGCGGCTTCTTCGATGCGCAACTTCGGCATACCGGCTTCAACCGCCTTGGTCATGCCGCCCATCGCTTCGACTTCATCGATCAACTTGCGCGCATCAATCATTAAACTATGCGTCAGACTCTCCACATAATAAGAGCCGGCCAACGGATCAACCACATGCGCAACGCCGCTTTCATGACGCAACACCAACTGCGTGTTACGCGCAATGCGCGCCGAGTTTTCCGTGGGCAATGCCAACGCTTCGTCAAAGGAATTGGTGTGCAACGACTGTGTGCCGCCGAGCACCGCCGCCAGCGCTTCGATGGTTGTGCGAACGACATTGTTATACGGGTCGCGGCTGGTGAGGCTGACCCCGGATGTCTGGCAGTGCGTGCGCAACATCAACGAGCGCGGCTCCGACGGTGAAAAGTTTTTTTCCATTAACTCCGACCACAATGTTCGTGCGGCGCGCAACTTGGCAATCTCCATAAAAAAATTCATGCCGATGCCGAAGAAGAATGACAAGCGCGGTGCAAATTGATCAACCGCCAGGCCGCCGGCCATCGCGGCGCGCACATATTCGATTCCATCGGCAAGGGTGTATGCCAACTCCTGAACGATGGTGGCGCCGGCTTCTTGCATGTGGTAGCCAGAAATGGAAATCGGATTGAAACGCGGCATCGACTCGGCGGTGTAAGCGATGATGTCGGAGACGATTTTCATCGACGGCTGCGGCGGATAGATATAAGTGTTGCGCACCATGAATTCCTTGAGGATGTCGTTTTGCAATGTGCCCGACAAATTTTTTTGCGCCGCGCCCTGCTCTTCGGCGGCCACGATATACATCGCCATGATCGGCAACGCCGCGCCGTTCATGGTCATGGAAACCGACATCTTGTCCAAAGGAATGTGGTCGAACAAAATTTTCATGTCCTCCACCGTATCAATGGCCACCCCAGCTTTGCCCACATCCCCTTCCACGCGTGCATGATCGGAGTCGTAACCGCGATGAGTCGCCAGATCAAACGCAACCGACAAACCGGTTTGCCCGCTCGCCAAGTTTTTGCGGTAGAAGGCGTTGGATTCCTCGGCGGTCGAGAATCCGGCGTATTGCCGGATGGTCCACGGGCGGCCGACATACATGCTGGCGCGGGTGCCCCGGGTGTAGGGGGGCAGTCCCGGCAGGGTATTAATGTCAGAAATGCACTCGAGATCTTCCAGCGTGTACAGCGGCTTGATGTCGATGCCTTCCGGTGTGCGCCAATGGATATCCTGAACCGGCTTGCCGTTTAGTTCGGTTTCAGCAAGCGTCTGCCAGTCCCTTGAATTTTTAGATGATTTATTCGCCGAATTGTCCATGCTGTGCATTAATTGTTAACATTTTTATGCCAACAAGTTTAACTTAAATCCCATAAAAGTTCTTTGCGGCTGTCTTTAAGGGCAATTTTTGAAGTGGTCGGTATTTTGGGCAACACGCAGTTTGAACCGGCTCTAAACCAGCAGTTCACGGATGGCGGCATCCAGATAATCGCTAAAATTAGCGTCATTACCGGGGGCCGCCACGCAATGCCCCCAGAGCGAGTTGTAAACCCGCAGTTCAGCCCCGGCAATATGTTTTGCTTCAATACGATTATCTTCGGGGGTAAAATACATGTCGTGGTCACAAGCGATAATGATGGTTTTTGCTTTTATTGCAGATAGTGCGGCTTGCAGGTTTTTTTCATACACTGGATTATTGCTGATATCGATCAATTGCCAGGTGTTTAACTTGCACAACAAATCATTGGCATCCCGATTCAGGTGATCGGCCTCCCAATCCTGTAACAGCTGTTCGGCGTTTTTAAAACCGAGTTGGCGAAATAACTGCTCACGATAAAATGTTTGAGAAAAGGCCCATCCCGCATAGACCCGAGCGAAAGCCTTTAACCCCGCTACAGGTGGCTCAATGTAGTCACCCCCATTCCAGTTTTGGTCGGCTTGGAGTGCCGCCTTGACCCCTTCCAGAAAAACAATATTGTGCACTGAAGCCTTTGCCGAGGCACAAAACGGTAAAATGCTTTTCACCCGGTCCGGGTATTGCGCGCCCCATTGGAAGGACTGGCAACCCGCCATTGACCATCCTGTAACCAATGCAATTTCTTCGATGCCGAATAAATCTGTCAGCAGTTGATGCTGTGCAGAAATATTGTCGTATAACGTTATGACTGGAAACCTTGATCGATCATATGGCGCAGGCGTATTACTCGGTGATGATGAAATCCCGTTGCCAAACAAGTTGATCGAAACAATGAAATGCCTGCCCGGGTCGATGGCTCGACCGACCCCAAAGAATCCTTCGTTTCGTACATGGCTGCCGGTATAGAACGTCGGCAAAACCACAACATTGTCCTTTTCCCGATTCAACCTGCCATAGGTTTTGTAGGCTAACCTTGCATTGGGCAGTGTGTCGCCGCATTGCAACGATAACCTATCAATGCGGTATGATTTATAGTCGGCCACGGCCAGCCATGCCAATGCAATGCGATTAGTGCAACATACTCAATCAGGCCACCGAGCTAATACAGACGCAAGTATTCCCGCACTTCCCAATCCGTTACGGTTTGGTGATAGCGCTCCCACTCGTCGATTTTATAGGCCACAAAAGACCTCATCAGGGCTCGGCCCATGACTTGTTCAGCGAGATCACTTTTAGCCAGCTGTTCCACCGCTTCCAGCAGATTTCGCGGTAGCGGCGTTATATTTCGTTTGGTTTTTTCCTCGGCCTCCATCACATACAAATCCTCATCCAATGACCGGCCTGGATCAATTTTATTGACCAGACCATCCATACACGCCGCCAGGGTAAGCCCGAGGGACAGATACACATTCATGCACATATCCGCGGCCCGGTTTTCAATCGCATACCGGCTTTGCGGCAAGCGAAGCATGGCGGAACGGTTATTCCTGCCATAGGCCATGTGGGTTGGCGCCCAGGTGTAGGTGCCGCCTTCCAAGCCGCCTACTTTGGGGACCAGACCGTTATATGAATTCACCGTGCAACAGGCAACCGCAGTAATCGCCGAACCGTGTTTTAGCAATCCGCCGACAGCATGAAAAGTAGCATCGCTCCATTGACCCTGTTCGCCCTGATATATATTTACGCCGGGGTTGTCGATTTTTTGCATAGATGTATTCAAATGCGCCCCGGAGCGCCAATCACCGGTGGTCGGCTTTGGCATAAAAGTAACAAATAGGCCATGTTTCTTGGCGACTTCCTTTAATAACACCCTTAAGAAAACAAACCGATCGGCCATAGCCAGCGTATCAGTGTAGTGAAAATCCAGTTCAAATTGAGAATAGGCGCCTTCCGTAACCACATCATGGATATTCCATCCCAATTCTTCGATGATATCAATCAACTCGCCTAAAAACCCCATGGCATCGACGGAAAATTCAACGTCGTATCCAAAGGCTTGTCGGCGTGGCCGCAGTCCCTCGCCCGGCGCCGGGTCGTTATCGAAGGCTTTAACCGGTTGTCCCTGATCGTTCCATTTCATAGTGATGAATTCTGGCTCTATGCCGGCAAACATGGCATAGCCTTTATCCGCAGCCTCAGCGATTGCCCGCTTTAACGCTTGCCTTGGACAAAGATTGTAAGGCTTTCCTTCCCACCACAGATCGGCAAACACCCACGCGCAGGTTCTATCCCATGGACAAATGACGATAGTGTCGATGTCGGGCACTGGAATTTGGTCTGAATCCGCCGGGCCGAGTTCCGGCACAAATGATACCGAATGCACCGCGAACTGGGGGCCCTTGCCGGCGCATAGCAATTCAAAATCACTAATGGGCAGCGGCTTGGTTTTTGGTATGCCGAACATGTCGATCCAGCACGACAAAATGTACTTGACGCCGGCCGCTTCAAGTTTTTTCTTTGCTTCGGCGACTCGCGCTGAATCGGGTAAGGCGTCTGCAAAATTTTCAAAGTAATGTGAGCTCATGATTAACCTCTGGTGCTTTTCCTGGATTGGTTTCTTAAATTTTTTATGGCGTTAAATCACTAATTGATGACAGATTCTATCTATTGTTTTTGTTGCCGACCATATAAATGACCGGTCAATAACCCAGTTTTCGACTCACTTCATGAATCAAAGGCGAACCATTACTGAGCGCATGGTAGTTGTCGGCGACAACCTCCAGACCTTGCAGATGCCAGCCGGAAATATGCGGCGTTATGGTGACCGCGGGGTGCGCCCATAGCGGACTATCCTCGGACAACGGTTCCTGCTGAAACACATCCAACACGGCATGGGCTAAACAATTATTATCCAAAGCATCAATCAAATCCTGCTCGACAATCAAGGTGCCGCGCCCGATGTTGATTATCGTGGCGCCCGGCTTCATCGCGAGGAAGCGATCGCGGTCGAACAGATTATGGGTATCGGCGGTGGAAGGCAATATGCAAATCACATAATCACATTGCGCGAGGACGCCGTTTATCGCAGCCAGTCCCCATCGACAATCTACGCCGGGAATGGACTTCGCGGTCCGACTCCAGCCGATCACGCGAAACGCCAGGGACTGAAACAGCCTTGCCGTTGTTCCGCCAATATGCCCCAATCCCAGCACGCCAACGGAAATATCGGATGGCTGCTGAGGCTCTTTGGGCAGCCACTTGCTGCGTAACTGGTGTTGCTGGTGGAACGCGAGATGATGCACTTTCGGCAACACCTGGGCCAAACAAAAGCGCGCCATTTCCAGGGCTGCGATTTCCGGCTTGAGCCGAGTCACCCTGATATGCTCGGGCAGGTCGGGATCGCAAATAATGGTTTCCACCCCGGCGCCGAGTTTTTGAATGAGCGCAAGATTCGGCAATCGTTTCACCAGCCCCGGCCGCAACTTGTCGCAAGCCAGCATCGTGATATCCTCGGGTGCTCCGATGTCTGGATAAAATCGAATTTGGCTCGCCGCAATACCGCCGTTCAACGACGCGATGAATTGTTGCTTGCTCATCCAGTTTTGATCGTTGATATCAACCAGGACAGTCATTATTGGTGGTCTCGTTTGTGGTCGCGTTTAAAAAATGGCGTTTAAAAAATAGTGCCGTCGATAGCAAGGTTTAGCGGAGGCGTGGCCTGGGGGCGCAAGCGCGCGGCAAGCTCTCTCCCCGCAGCCCAGGTTCCCCCCTGGAGTACTGAACACAGCGGCAGTTGCTTTGCTGAAAGTTGCAGTGTTGCGCGCAAATCAACCGCGAGTCGATCAAGCATGTACACCGTCAACGCTCGCCACTCCACCACTGCCTCGGAATTCAGGGCTAACCTGGAATGCAATAAACTTTGATCCAATGGCTGCAATGAACCGGTATCTATAAACAATCCACCGTTACGATATTCCGGCAACCCGGTCAATCCATCCAGATTAACCACCTCGATACCAGCCCATTGTAGTGGCTCGATCAAGGAATAGGTCAGCCACTGCGACAGTTTGTGAAACGGAACTATACCATCGGTTTGATCGCCGATAGTCAGCTGCGAATGGTAACCGCAGTCGCCCAGGTTCAGCCGCTCGTGGCCCTGTTGAATATGATAACCGTTCGGCCAGATTGCGCCAAAGCGTTTTAAGACTATAGCCAGTACCTGAGTGACATCAACAGAAACCTTCCCACGAAAAGACCTTTTGGAAACCGCCAAACATTCATCAATCAAATTACCGGGCCGACCGTATCGTTGCTGATCCGTTCTGTCATTTTCCAGCACGGATGCCAATCCTTGCAGCAGGGAAAATCGTCCGTCAATGCCGGCGAGAGGGTTTTTGCACGAATGTTGAAAGGCGCTGGCAAATTTTTTTTGGGTCATCAATTTCAAACTATCGGCATCCATAACCCATCCTGTCACATGTTCAAATCTTGCGATATGGTTAAAGAACAATTCGACGCTGGCCGCTGCCAGCCCTTCCGATCTGGATAGTAGTTTTCCGGTTACCGGGTCCTCAAACACCCAATCTCCTCCTGCCCCTGCATCCAGCAACACGCTTAAGAATACCAGATCAACCGCCGAACGGGCCAGATCAATTTTTTCGCCCTTGAAATTTTGTGTATTTTGTGTGTAATGCTGCCACAGATCGGTTTCCCCAATTTCAAAATGACGCCACCGACTATGGCAGGGGATATTCAGGTCAGGATAATTTTTTAAGCAGGTGTTTCCGACCAGCTTCACGCATCGCCGAAAGTTGGTTTCATTGATAGAAAACCAATTGGCTTGGCCCACAATGGCGAGTTCACCGATCCGTCGACAGCGCTCTCGAACTGCGCCTGCGGAAAGCAGCGATTCAAATGCTCCAAAATCCTGCGCAGACAATACTTGCTTACTCAGTATTCTTCCAAGCCTCTGCCGTGAGTTTCTTTAAGATCATCCGCTGAAGGCACCTCACCATCAGTGAAATAACCCGCGGCTTTCTTTGCATCCATTTCGACTTTTGCATCCGAGGGAATACTGTCTTCGGGAATGGCTATTCTATGAACGATTTCGATACCTTGACCAACAATGGCATCATATTTCATATTGCTCATGGAGATGAAGCGATCGATACGGGTTACCCCCAGCCAATTCAAAACATCCGGCATCAATTCCTGAAAGCGCATATCCTGGACTCCGGCGACACACTCGGTGCGCTCAAAATAATGTTCCGCGGTATCCCCGCCTGCCTGGCGCTTGCGTGCGTTGTAAACCAAAAACTTGGTCACTTCGCCGAGCGCCCTGCCTTCTTTTCGATTGTAAACAATCAATCCTGCACCACCCTGCTGGGCTGTTTCGATGGCATCTTCGATGCCATGCACCAGGTAGGGTCGGCAGGTGCAGATATCCGACCCAAACACATCGGAGCCGTTACATTCGTCATGGACTCGGCAGGAAAGTTCGCGCGCGGGGTCGATAATGCCTTCAAAATCTCCAAAAATATATGCGGTGATTCCACCAATAGGCGGGAGAAAAATATGAATATCCGGCCGCGTCACAAGTTCTGAAAACATGCCTCCGGTTTGCTCAAACAATGAACGCCGTAGAAAATGTTCATCGGTATTAAATCGCGCAGCGATGCCCGGTAGATACCAAACCGGTTCGATCGCGATCTTGGTAACATTGACTTCGCCCGTTTCCATCAACACTCGACCGTCTGGCAACAGATGTTTACCCTCTGTTCCACTAAAAAACTCAGGCACCGACAATCTGGCCCGGGTTACTGCGATAGTGGGCCTGACATCGGTACCCTGTTTAATGTGATCACTAAATACCTGACCGACCACATGGCCCCAGGGGTCTATGGAGACAATCTTTGTTGGATCATCCCATTGCGGATAAGGACCGATTTGAATCGCCGGCGCTGTGTTTGTAAGATCCGGTTTGTGCAATGGGTCAAGGGTTCCGGCAGCTACCGCCAGCGCACGGTACACGGCATAGGAGCCCGAATAAGAACCTATCGCATTCCGATCCCCCGAACCCGCAGGCGTTGCCACCACGGGCCCGCGTTTTTTCGGATCCGATGAACCCCATTCAACCGCGACCGGCTTTTGGTCGCCCGTTGGGTGCGAGGTCAAGGTGATGTGTTTTGAAGAATTCGTCCTCATAGAACATTATACATCGCTATCAGTTGGTCGAAAATGCTGGGGGACCGGTGGGTGAATTGGGGGACGCAAATTTAGCCGACTGCTTTGCTGGCACAATGTAAACGCTTTCCTCGGGCCAGGAAACCCACAATGGTTGGCCGGTTTCGAGATTCACATTGTCCAGGTCTTTGTCCAGGTCTTTGTTCAGGTCTTTTTGCTGTTTTTGAATTTTTAGCTCGACGCCATTTTCGGTTTCAACCAACAGCGTAACAATCGCACCAATAAACTCTTCGCTGACCAGTTTACAGCGGTATTTATTAGACGATGAATCAACCTCATTGGGAAAATCCGGACTGTGGAGATTAAGGCGATCCGCGCTGATCACAATATCAACAGGGTTACCTGTCGCCAAGTCATCATGCCCTGATTGATCTGCAATCACAAGCCCGATTCCGGTATCAACATACAATTTCCGGTTTTCAATCTTACTGATTATGCCGCTCAAAATATTATTCGATCCAACGAATTCGGCAACAAATCGGGTCGCCGGTTCACGAAAAACTTGTTTCGGCGTGCCAATTTGCTCAATTACGCCCTGGCTCATTATGACCACACGATCGGCCATGGCGAAGGCTTCGGATTGACTATGAGTAACGTAAACAAATGTTATACCCAATTCTTTCTGTAATCTCGACAACACCCCTTGCATCCGTACCACAAGATTTGCATCCAATGCACTAAGGGGTTCATCGAGCAGCAACACAGGCGGTTCGGTAACCAATGCCCGTGCCAGAGCGACGCGTTGCCGCTGTCCACCGGATAATTGCGCCACCGGTCGATTTGCAAATTCTGAAATCTCCATCCGTTCCAACCATTTCATGGCACGCTGTTTTCTATCCCGAGACTGAATACGCCGCATTTTCAAACCGAATTCGACGTTTTCGATAACATTCAAAAAAGGGAATAATGCCAATGACTGCCAAACCAGCGGTGTATTGCGATCCGATGGTTTTATTTCGTTAATACGTTTTCCCGCAAGTCGAATTTCACCTTCGCTTGGCGTTTCTAAACCGGCAAGCATGCGCAAAGTAGTGGTCTTGCCGCATCCGCTTGAACCCATAATCGTCAGGAATTCACCTTGCTCGATTGAAAAATTCATTTTATCTACTGCAACGGTATCACCGAAGCGCTTGATAACATTTTCGAACACAATCTGAGGTTCAGACATGAGGTTCAGACATGAGGTTCAGACATGAGTAGGCTGTTTGGGGGAGCGTAAAATAAAAAACAACTGCGCCATTATGACCAGGGTGATTGAGGTCACAAATACGAATGTGCCGATTGCATTAATCTGGGGATCGATATTTCCCTGCAATATCTCGAGGATAATAACCGGGATGGTTTTATTTAATCCAGACACAAACCAGGCTACGGCAAATTCATCAAAAGAGATAGCCATGGTAAGGCACAACGCGGAAATTATCGCCGGCTTGGCAAATGGCAGCACAATATTTCTCATCGCCGCCCACTCGCTGGCACCCAGATTCCAGGCCGCGGATTCCAGATCGGGATCCATTTGCTGTAGCCGCAAGCGGATGACTGCCATCGCGAACGGCGCGCACAATACAGTGTGGGCAATAACAATAGTCCAAATTTTTCCGGAAATTCCTATTCTGGAAAACCATGCCAGCATTGCCAAAGCCAAAATGATCAGCGGTATTGTTGGCGGTAACAACGCTAAAACGAGATAACTGTTTTTGCCGCGAAATTGATAACGAAAATCCGTGTAGGCGGTGCAAAAACCAATCAAGGTTGCGAGAATGCTGGTGCTGATGGCAACCATAATACTGGTTTTTGCGGCCTCCCAAACATCCGCATCGGTATAAATGGTCTGGTACCATTTCCAGGTAAAGGATCCGAGTGGAACTGTGGGAAAACGATCAGAATTGAAAGAGAAAATGATGCTGGTTACGATGGGGGTGAATATGAACAAAAAAACCAGGACCAGATAGCCGAGTAGCAATAAACGTATGACGCGGTCCGCATTTGTTCTGAGGTGCGTTCTGAGGTGCATTCCGGGGTTCATAATTCAGCTTAGGTTTTCTTGCTGTAAGCCAGCTTTATTGCGGTAAACGCCACAATCATCAGTGTTGTCATCATCATCACGGCTACCACGGCTGCTCTTGGCCATTGCTGGCCCGATTTGGTAGTATCGATAATCAATATCGATAAAGTGGGTGGCGTAGATCCACCCAAATAATACGGCGCGACAAAATCTCCGAAAGACAGAATAAAACAAAAAACCGCGCCGATGATCAAGCCCACTTTTGCAGATGGGATGATTACCTTGAATATTACTTTAAATCGCCCGGCCCCCAGGTTTTGAGCGGCTTCGATAAGATTTTTATCTACATTCGCCATGGATAAAGTCTGCAAAATAATCACCAATGGCAACGTCAGCGTCATATAACCCACCATAGTCCCAAATCGGGTGTTAAGCATGGTATAGGGACCCAGGCCGATGTAGCCCAGAATATTGTTGATGACGCCGGATTCGGCAAGAATCACATACCACGAGAACGTTCTTACCAAATAACTGGTAAAAAATGGAATAATCAGAAGAAAAATTATCCAACGGCGGGTGCCGTCAGAAACTTTAAAGGCAAGTCCAAATGCCGCCGGAAAAGCCACGCAGGTGGCGATAATCGTAGACCCTGTCGCCAATACCAATGTCAAAAAATACGAATCCCAAAAATATCCTTTGCCGAACATTTTAATCCAGCTTGCCATCTCAAAAGCTTCGACCATGCGGTAGTTTTTGACCAGGAAAAAACTCATCGCAATCATGAACAGCAATGGCCCAACGAAAAACAATAACTGCCACACGATTACCGGCAACCGCCAGGTTATGGCGTACCAATCAAATTTTCTCTTTGTGGCAGAACTTTCGGGCATGACTGGCTTAGGTCATTTCAAATCGATCCGCGGTCCATAAATATGAACGATGGATAGGCAACATAACGAAAAATGGATGGTGCAAACCATCCATCTTGCAAAATAATGTCATCCCGATGACATCCAGTGCGAAAAGATTTCCTGATAGAGGCTGCGAACTACAACTCAGGCTCGATGGCTCAGGCTTGATGGCTCAGGCTCGATGGCTCAGGTTCGATAGCTCAGGCTCGATGAGCGGGCTCGGCCACCCTCACCCGTAATGACAATAACATCTCAGGAATATCTCAGGCGTTTTTATACTCCGACCAGAAGTCATTCCAGTCTTCCAAAGTTTGCTGATGAGGGATATCCCGATAATGAATACGACCTTCTTTGATCAGGGTTACCGGGTTGTTTGCTGCTCCCTCGATCTGTCCGGTTCGCTCAGCCTCGGTCATATTTGCGACACGCAATGCTTCAACCCCGGAATGGGTTACGCAGAATCCTGGATACGCAGCCATCTGTGCAGACCGTACCTGACCAGCTGGAGTTAGCATGTATTGAATGAACTTGTTCACGAGCTCCGCATGTTGTGAACCCTTGCCAATACAGTATGACTCGGTCCACTGGATTCCGCCTTCTTTGGGCACTACCGATGCGACCGGCGCGCCGTCTTTTTCCAGAACGCCGGTAATCCAGTCGCCAATGCCGCACATTGCCAACATTTCGCCATTTTTCAACGAGCTGAATGTGCCGCCGTAGTCAAAGAATCCGCCGACCTGCGGCCTCAGGCTCATGGTCGTCCCTTGCACCGCCGCCCAGGCGTCATCACCAATATCAAACGGACTAGGATCATTGTTGCCGTTATACAAACTCATCATACCCAAACTTGGCAGATGCCAATCGAAGTGGCCTACCTTTCCGCTCAGTTGCGGCTTCCAGAAACATTGATAGCTTTGCGCTTCTTCGGCAGTTACCGCATCCTTATTATAGGAAACCCCCAGATGACCGTAACGCACCATGGTGGAATATAATTTCCCGTCTTTCCAGTGCCCTGGAAATTGAGTGAAATCCTGGTACACGAAATCATCGAAAGGATAATCGTCCGGATTCAACTGTTCGATATAATCCGCGGCATTTAACTGTTGCACGAATTCAGCGTCAGACAAAATAATGTCATATGTTCCCGGTGGTGATTGGGCTATCAACCCAAGCATATTGTCGCCGCCCGCATAGTACTTGGCATTGAATTTAACGTTGTTCTGAGCTTCAAATTCCTCCACTATGTCCGGTTCACCATGTCCATACCAAGCCAACATGTTGATCTCTGTCGCCTGAGCCCGCGCCTTATTGGCGGTAAAAATCATCGGCATCGCCAAGGTTCCGGTTGCGATGGCGGAAGTCTTGATAAAATTTCTTCTGGATAATCGGTTTTTTTTGATCATGCCTGGTCTCCGTAGATGTTTATGAAAAGTAGCGTGGAATATCGCTTGTTTCAAATTATGTTGTTACTCGGCTCCAATATCAGGGAAACTATGTTTCGGTTTATAAGTCTTGAAACTATCTAGTGCTTGTGCATTGCATTGTATCTGAATTTCAGAACCAGGCACAACACAAGACGCCATTTTATATCGTTTATACATCTGTCTGGTCGCATCATTGTCCTCGATACAAATCGCGGCAATACCAGCGACGATTCCGCCTTGACGCTCTACTAACTGAATTCCGGCGGTCATGGTGCCACCGGTCTCAATCCATTGATCAACCAACAGCACCCGAGTCGCTTTTGCGAACGCAGGCTTGCGCATCTCCATCTGCTGGGTTTGCCCTGAATAGTTGCTCATAGGTACCACGTCATAATCCACTGGAATCTTGCCGCCCTTGCGTATGGTAAGAAATCCCTTGCCCAGCCGGGTTGCCATACCCGCTCCCAATACAAATCCCGCAGCGTCATATCCGGCAACCACATCAACATCCTGTTCATTGAACGGTTCCAATAAATCATCCAGCATGGCATTAAAGGAATGGGCATTGACATAAGCGGAGGACGGGTCGAGCCAGGCATATTTTTCTCCCCGCGACCTCGGCGCCATCAAACTCAGGTACCAGCGATGGTCTCGATCATTGTGTATATCAATATCAGGCATGGTTGCATCTCCAATTTTCTTGGTCAGTTTGCCGAATCAGTTTTCCGAATCAGCCTTCTCAATCAACCTGCGTAAACGAGATCGATTAATGTTATAAAAATCACCCGCAACATTGATTCCAGTCGCCACCAGAATGGCATCCAGGTAATTCACGTATCTACCCACATTCTCCACGGTTATCCCCGATGCCAATGCCAAAGCACTCTCGCCAACGCCTTCTCTAAAGGCCCTTGCTTTCTCAATGCCAGCCTCTTGGCCAGTCGCCACCCCGGAGGTCGTGACTACATCCATCCATCCGGCCGCGATCGCCGCCGCTGTTTGAAAATATTGTTGGTCAACAATCCGCTGCTTTTTAAATGCCGCGCCGCCAAAATACAGACCGCTCCAGCCACACTCTTTCTTAATCGCTAATATTTCTGCGGCTTCGGGCTGATTATCGGCACTGCTTTGCTCATCTACCCTGGCATCGTCAGCCCAGTAACCGTCCACGACACAGCCCTCTTTCTGCAAATCAGCAAGTATCGGAAACGCTTTATTGCCGGTGACTGCAAGGAAATTAACCCCCAGCCACACCAACGGATACGCAGATCTAATGGAGTGAATAATGGGCAAAAACCGGTCCACCTCAAAGTCATGGTTGATCAAAAACACCCCGGCAGCCCGTTGGTCTATCGCGATGCCGACATTGCGGCTGGTTTGCTCATGATCCAGCACATGAATGACTGGCAATACCGCCGGGCCATGCGAGCGGAAACCATGCGCCCTAAAATGCTTTTTAAGCTGAAATATTTTCAATTGATGGTGACGCCATCACGCCGAGCCCGGGAAATGTAACGTTATAATCAGGCATTGAGTTTCCGCTTTTTTGGTATTGTTACCAGATGGTTTTAATACCTTGTGAAAAACCTCCTCATAACTTGGAAATATCTGAAAATACAGTGCGCGCAATCTTGGCATTGGCATATTTTACATCATTATTCAAGGTTCAAGATACTTTAAGGTATAGTGAAATGGCCATAACTAATTGTTCTATAAATGAAAACAAGCATGTCATTCGTTGCCGAATTTCGGAGAATAAATTCAGGGCGATTCCACGGCTGTTTTGCCTTGATATCGAGGCTTGCAAAGTCGCACAAATCACCGGCATCTCTGGCCCGGCGACCAGCCGATTGTATATTCAAATCAGACAACACATCGCCGGGCAATGCGAGCGTATGTGTTCACTAATTCATTGCCCGTTTTGTTCCTTTCCAGCGGTGTTTTAGCACCGCCCTCTCGGCCGTCATTCTCGCCGGCAGGCGCAAATCCAGAGTGGCGTAGCCGCCGGGACGCGCTCATACATTAGCGGCAAGCAACAAGCACCATCGCCTTGCCGTCATTCTCGCATTGAACGGCGCGGCTACGCCGCAAATGAGTTCGGCTACGCCGAACGGTTTAATAACTGGATTGCCCGGCCAATAATAATAATATGGGCCGGGCAATGACAAATGATAGGCAATGGTGAATTGAGAGGGCAAAGGCGAGTTGAGATGCCAAAGCACACGAGAGAAAATGTCCGGCTACGCCAGAGCGCGTTTTAGTGTCACGCTTTGCGTGACACTTATTTACCATTGTCTTCTCAAAAGGACTCATTGCCTTCCGATTCACCATTCCCCCCAGCCCGTCATTCTCGCCGCAGGCGGGAATCCAGTTAAAATATGTCGTCCGGCGTAGCCGGACTCCTTTGAAAGAGTGTGAGTTTCGCTTCAATATGCGCCACGAAAATGGGTGTCAATATCTGCTAAAATCTATCCGAAATCATCCTTTATAGTATCTTGAACCTTATTCAAAGGTGGCGTCCCCTTGTCACGGCAACGGAATCGCCTTCTGTCGGTCGGGGACGCGGTATCCCCGCTGCACCGCTGGCCGCGCCGCGATCGCCAGATACCATCGTTTTACATTCGGGTATTCGTTCAGGTCGATTCCCTGCCATTCGAATCTTGCGATCCAGGGCCACGAAGCGATGTCGGCGATCGAATATTGGTCCGCCAGGTATTCGTGATTTTCAAGTTGCTGGTCGATGACATCGTATAAACGTTGCGCTTCAACAGCGTAGCGGTTTTCGGCGTAGTCGCTGACCCCTTTGTTAAACCTGAGAAAATGATGCGCCTGCCCGAGCATCGGGCCGAGGCCGCCCATTTGAAACATCAGCCATTGCATTGTGCGCCATCTGGCGGCATCGTCGCTCGGCATGAAGCGGCCGCTTTTGTCGGCCAGATACAGCAGAATCGCGCCGGATTCCATCATCGTCATGTCGTTGTCGTGATCGACGATCGCCGGAATTTTATTGTTCGGACTGATCTTCAGAAAATCATCATCAAACTGCTCGTCGTTGGTGATGTCGATAGGATGCACTGTATATGGCATTCCGATTTCCTCCAGCATGATGGAAACCTTTTGCCCATTGGGCGTGCTCCAAGTGTATAAATCAATCAAGGGTAATCTCCAGGGTAATTTTCGAACGGTTGGTCAAGCACTGCTTCGCAATAAGAGCGCCTTTGCCCCTAAACTGCTGCGTTACCGGCGATGTCTTCGAACCAAATGTCAGGATGTTGTTCGATAAACTTGGACATCAGGGCTTTACACTTCTCGTCATCGGCTAAAACCACTTGCACGCCATGCTCCCGAAGAAACGCCAGGTTTCCAGGGAAGTTCTGGTCTTCACCGATGACAACACGATTGATACCAAAATGTACAATCGCCCCGGCGCACATCATGCACGGGCTTAACGTGGTGTACAGATCGATCCCGCTATAATCAGCAATGATTCCAGCATTTCGCAAGCAATCGGTTTCGCCGTGAATGATTGGGTCTCCCTCCTGCACACGTTTGTTTCTGCCGCGGGCAATGACCGCGCCATCCTGCACCATCACCGCGCCGACCGCAACGCCGCCCTCGCGATACCCGGCCAAAGCTTCGGCGTAAGCCTGGCGTAAAAATTTTTGCTCCGCTTTATTCATGCGTCCAACGCTATACACTGATCCATTGGCGAAAAAGTGACCGGGATGTTTTTTGATTGCAACAAGGCGATGGCGGGGTTGGACGCCACCGGCAAGCCAATCACCAAGCTGCCAATGGCAAACTGCAGCATCGTCCCCGCAATCAACATATCGGGATATCGGGTGCTGTATAAAACCAGTTCCGCCTGATCGCTTCGTCGACCGGCACGGCGAATACAGTCCATTTCCGCCGCCGCAATGGGGTCATTAAGTTGCTGCCTGCGATCATGACTACTTGCAATAACCTCTCCGTTCTTCACTAATACCGCACCTGCGGGGATTCCGCCCTCGGTTTCGCTTCGGCGCGCATGGGCTGCCGCAATTTCAAGAAAGCCGCCTTGCTGCAATTTTGAACACTTTAATTTTGCCAATTTCAATGCCTGCCTCAATAACAAAAATTTGTGACATAATTCTATAATAGAGTGTACATTAAATTTATCCATCAACAAATCCGGACTCCAAATTAGGACTCAATAATGAATGTAACCATCGTTGACCACCCGCTGATTCAACATAAACTCACTTTGATGCGGCGCAAGGAAACCCCGACCAGTTTGTTTCGACGGTTGGTGAACGAAATAGCGATGTTGCTTGGATATGAAGTAATGCGAGATCTTGAGCTCACCAAGCGGGAAATCGAAACACCACTGGAAGCAATGAAATCGCCGGTGTTGGCTGGAAAGAAACTTTGTTTCGTTTCAATTTTACGTGCCGGCAATGGTTTGCTCGATGGCATGCTCACTCTGATGCCTTCCGCCCGGGTGGGTCATGTCGGATTGTATCGAGATCCGACCACCCTGGTTGCGGTCGAATACTATTATAAAGTGCCGCAGGACATCGGTGAGCGCCTCGTCATTGTTGTGGATCCCATGCTGGCCACGGCCAATTCAGCCATTGCCGCGGTCGATCGATTAAAACAGGGCGGTGCAAACAAATTGAAATTTGTTTGTTTATTGGCGGCGCCCGAAGGCGTCGAAGCGTTTACCCAGGCGCACCCGGATGTACCCATTTTTACCGCCGCCATTGACCGCGAATTGAATGACCACGGTTATATTCTGCCGGGACTGGGCGACGCTGGCGACCGAATTTACGGCACGCGCTGACGCACACGACCGTGTGTGCGCCAGCAACCATCGCGCACTCAGGTATCGCGCGGCGCCTGATTTTTGGGAATGACCTCATAACCCGCTTGTTCCGGTTCATCGTCCAGCATCCGCGCAGGAAAACCGGGCGCGCGTATATCCAGTCCGCTCGCCTGCTCCAGCCGGCGAATAATGTTCGGCGAATATTCCCGGCCACCGTAACGTTGTTGGCCGTCCCGAAAAATATCCACCAGGAGCGGGGCCAGTTCCAACGGCACCTTGCCGCGCTTCGCCGCCGCACTGAACAACCCAATATCCTTGCACACCAAATCCATGGTGAAACTGATGTCGCGGCTGCCGTTCAAAATAACCTGACCTTCGGTTTCATGGACAAATGAATTGCCGGATGAAATTTGGATGGCTTCGTAGGCGATGTTCAAATCCATGCCTGCGGCTTTGGAGACGACCAGCGCTTCGCACAGTGCGAGCAGGTTCGCGGTGGCCAGATAATTAGTCGCCACTTTGAGGATTGAGGCCGAGCCAAGGGCGCCGGTGTGCAGGATGCGTCGGCCCATTGTGGTCAATATCGGCAGCATGCGCTCAAACACGGTTCTTTCGCCGCCGGCGAATATGGCGATGTTGCCGCTGGCGGCGCGGTGGCATCCGCCGGAAACCGGACAATCCATCGGCACCGCGCCAACGGCTTCGACCAATGCGCCAAGCCGGCGCACTTCTGCTTCGTCTGTGGTGCTCATCTCGGCCCAGATTTTGCCATCGCTTAATCCTTTCAATGCGCCATCGTCGGCTTCCATGACCACCGCGCTGGCCGCCGGGCTGGGCAGGCAGGTAATCAGGATATCAACATTTTCGGCCATTTGTTTTGGGCTGCTGCCCCATTTGGCGCCGCCATCCAAAAACGGCTGCGCCGCCGGTTTTTCAAGATCGCGCACCGTGAGGTCAAACTCATTTCGCAACAGGCTGCCAGCCAACTTGCCGCCGACATTACCCAAACCGATGAAGCCCACTTTAGTCATAACCTGCTCCGCAAATGAAATTCAAACTGCGTGGATTATTTCCTAAATGTTGGATTGAATCAAATATAATGTTGTTACCAATCAATGTATTATTTGGCGGTGCATGCTTTGGCTTGGTCTATCGATAAAACAGCACATTGAAACAGCATATTGACAACATGAAGAACAGAACAATGAAAAGAATATGCGTTTACTGCGGATCAAAACCCGGCAGCCGGCCAGAATACTTGCAAGCGGCAAAAAATCTGGGGCATGCTTTACTGGCGCGCAATATCGGATTGGTGTACGGCGGGGCGAGCGTTGGGCTGATGGGGAAAATCGCGGTCACCATGATAGAAAATGGCGGGGAAACCATCGGCGTTATTCCGCAATCGCTGTTTGATGACGAAATCGTCCACCCCGGATTAACCGAATTGATCACCGTCGAGAATATGCACCAGCGCAAAGAAACCATGGCTTCGCTGGCGGATGGCTTCATTGCGCTGCCTGGCGGTTTTGGAACCCTGGAAGAAATTTTTGAAGCCATCACTTGGTCGCAATTGAAGATTCAAATCAAACCCATCGGCTTGCTCAATGTCTGCGGATACTATGACCCGTTGTCCGCTTTCATTGACCATGCCGTGGCGCAACAATTCATCAAGCCAAAGCATCAATCGTTATACACCATCCATGATGACCCCGATTATCTGTTGGATGAAATGCGCGCAACCCTGCGATGCGACGAGCAAACCAGTCGTGCATAAAATTGTAGCGCGGATTGTTGAATGCAGTTTTTATTTTATGCCAAGTTTTGCTTCATGGTTTTGACATATTCGATGATGCGCTCGCAAGCAATGATCAATTTATTTTCGGGGACGCATAAACTAACCCGGATCAGCCCCCGGCCCGACTCGCCGAATCCATCGCAGGGCAATACCGCAACATCGTATTGATCGAGCATATTGCGAGCAAAGTCGCGGCTGCTGACTCCTGATGCGCGCACATCCAAGACCACATACATCCCCCCAGCCGAGGCGAAGATTTTCAGTCCATCCATTTCCTGTAATTTATCGACCACAATTTTTCGCCGGGAATCCATGTTTTTTCTCACCGCCTCGGCCGTGACCGCGCCAGTCTGAAACGCCGTGACCGCGGCATCCATAATAAATTCCGGCAAGCCATACGCCATGCACATGGACAAGTTATACAGGTTTTCCATTAACGGTTTTGGCCCCACTATCCACCCCAACCGCCAGCCGGTCATGCGGTGGGATTTAGACAGGCTTGAGACGGTGACGCAGACTCGGTCGGCGCCGGGCAAACTGGCAGGGCTGGCGCGCTCCTGCGGCAGCAGAATTTCCTGATAAACCTCGTCATTGATTAACCAGATTTCTTTCTCGACGCAAGCATCCACAATCGGTTTGAATTGTTCCAAGGTATAAACCGCGCCAGTCGGATTATTCGGAGAATTCAAAACGATCGCTTTGGTGCGCTCGGTAATCGCCGCCAAAACATCATCAGGGTTAACTTGAAAATTATTTTCCGCAGTGGCTACAACGCTGACCAAGGTCGCGCCCGATGCGGTAAATGTTGCCAAGTAAGTGGTGTAATACGGTTCAATCAGAATCACTTCATCACCATGCTCAAGCACACACTGCGCCGCGGCGAACAACGCATTTTGCGCGCCCGCGAACACGGCGCAATTCGATTCGTCCACCCCTTGCCCGGTTAACTCATTGTGCCGCTTGGCAATCGCCTGGCGCAACGACAACGCACCCTCGACCTGCGCGTAGTGATGCCGTCCATTTCGCAGACTAGCGATTGCGGAACTAACAATTTCATCATCGGTATATTCATCGGTCTCCTGTCCGACGCTCAGAATAATGACATCCTCCCCCGCTTCCCTTCTCGCCAGTCCTGCATAGTGTACTGCCCATGAATCAACACTTTCCCCGGAGATTCGGCGTGTTAACGTTGAAAATTTCATTTCATTTTTTCATCTCTTGACAAAAGGCGCGACGCTGCTGACGGGAATGTTACACCAAAAGACGCCACCTCCGACAAAGCCCAAATCAAATCAATAATCGCTTTCATTTCCGCGCGCGCCACCCCGCCATGCAACGCCAGGTTAATCACTTTTGCTTCAAGCTCTTCTCTGCTTAGCATATTTCCCGGATCGCCTTTTGGCGTATTCACAAATGCTTGCAAAATCTCGCCGCAATGCAATTTCACCTCCACTCTGGCGCCCCATTTTTCGGGATATTGCTGATCGATATCTGCGTCAACGATCATATTTACGCGCTGCCTAAGATCAACATTGATCGGATCAGAAAGCGCTTGCTCGCTGAAATCAAAAATGCCAGCCGACCGATGCCGCGCGATCAATGCCAGCACGAAGCCCATGGAAAATTTTGATTGATGGATGGTGTTTGGAACATCGACTGCACCCAAGACATCTTTGGCGGCCTGATAAACATAAGCCCGGACATGTTCAATATCCCTGAAATCCAAATCATGCTCATGGCAAATCTGCAGCAGCGCGTCCGCGGCCGGATGAGTATGGCGGCACGAGGCGTGAAACTTGAGCGAGGTTTCCAGCAACGCCCAGCGCGCGCCGAGGCGGTCGGTCAGTTTGGCGCTATCGCCCTCGCCCAACATGCCTTGCGCCATACCCTGTTGCCCTTCGAGTATTTGCTTGGCGGCGGTCAAGCCGTAGTGCGCGCTATACGCCGCGAGCAAGCCATCCGCCGCCGCTTTGGCGACATGCAGTTGTTTGGAATCGGCGCCATCGCGTAAAAATTCCCACAACCCGCCGGCCTGGGTTCCGGCCGAACCCAGGGCGTGCAACGTTTGCTCTGGGCTGAGATTAAGCATTCTTGCCACTGCCATTGCCGCAGCCAGGGTGCCAGCCGTGGCCGTGGTGTGAAAAACCCGATAATGCGATCGTCCCAAAAATTCGCCCACTCGTATTCCACATTCGTAACCGGCCACCGCGGCGGTCAAAAAATCTTTCCCGGAAACGGCCGGCAATGACTGCGCCATCGCAAAAATCGGCGGAAACACCACCGCGCCCGGATGCAAAATAGAAGCGTTATGCAAATCATCCTGCTCCACCACATGCGATGCGGCGGCATTCACCAGCGCCGCGAACAGCGGGCTGCTTGCGTGCGCGCTGCCAAACAACTGACATGTCCCGGATTCGGGACCCATGTCCCGGGCAAACTTTTTAAACACTTCAGCGCTGCGGGACCTGCATCCAGCCAGCGCCGAGCCGTACCAGTCGAGGAACAACCATTGCGCTCGACGGATTACATGTTCAGGAATTTGCTCAAACGCCAATCCAGATGCAAACGCCGCCAATTGTTTGGATGGGGTATTTGGCATACTGCGCCTCTAACGCTAATACACCACTGTTAAATTATCTCGCTGCCCGACGCCGAGATTGAGGTATTGCTGCAAATCAATATCGGCCCAGCCATCTAAATTGATCTTTAAATCCGTATATTTTTCTAATTCATCATTAGAGACATTCGCTAACAAATAAATCTCATTATCGGCTTGGTATAGTTTGTCTTTTATTAAACATTCAATTTTGCTGTCCAGCGTTTTACAAGTCGCACAGAGCATATTCGCTAAGGTGTCCAAGGTGTTTGCTCTTGGGTTTTCAACGGCGAATAAATTTTCATTATTATTTTCTTGCTGGGCGACTTGCGGTTTTGGCGTGGTGTTAAAAACTTTATAACCAATATCCGGGCATTTTTTATCCTTAAATAACGGTTCTTGTTTTGGTGAAAATTCAGATTTTATTTTCTCGCCAGCACGGTTTAGGCGCTCAATGGTAATGCTGGAAATCACCGGCTGAAACTTATTGTCGGTGCAAAATTTATGCGCCTCGGCACTTTTAGTTTTATCAATTGGCTCATCTATTTGCACTAAGATAAACTTTCGTGCGCCGCCGTCTTTAGCATTCAGTTGCATAACTGCATCGCCGGTGGTGCCTGATCCTGCGAAGAAGTCGAGGATGGTGTCGGTTTTGTTGGCACCAATTTCTAACAGCCTACCCAACAATCCTATTGATTTTGGATGGTCAAAATACGCATCATCAAATAACGACCGCATTTCTCTTGTGCCGTTTTCGGTTCTCATTTCTGTCTCCATCCAAACAGATTTAACTTTGGTCGTTGAACGTCTGTTTTTCTCATAAACATTCCAGTTTCCATCTTTCTTCTTCTTGGCTAAAATCTGGCTTTTATCGAAATCAGACGGAATTATATTTTTATCTGCTTTAGCAACGCCCCATCTCCATACACTTTCTTTTCCTTCGCTGTTATATGGCTTTACTTCAATGCAATATTCATCACTTCTTGTGATACTAACATTGCAATAGCCATCTTTATTTTTACTTGGGTCAACGAAAAAAGGATAAAAAAGATTTGGGCGATTTCCGCTATGAAATTTGGGGTTTCTGTTTCTTAACTCCCTTGTATTATATCCCCCAAGGCTATCTTTATACTTAAACTTAACATCTTTTTGTATTTCATTAAGTTCAAAATTATCTGATTTCGAATAAACCAAAACATACTCGTTTGTAATAGCAACTTGCTTATAGTCTCTCCCTCCTGGATTTGTAATTGGAATTATTGTCGCTTCGAAATTATCCTCTCCAAAAATTTCATCGCAGATGATTCTAAGATTCGCCTGCTCGTTATCATCAATGGAAATGAAAATCACGCCGTCATCGGTGAGTAATTCGCGCGCAAGTTTCAGACGAGGATAGATAAACGACAACCATCCGCTATGGCTGCGCGTGCCATAGACATTATGCAAAAAATCGCTGGTGTTCTCGCTTAAACTAAACTCTTCTATTAACTGCGCATCCGTTTTCTTGAAATTGTCCTTATAAATAAAATTCTCGTTTTTAGTATTGTAAGGCGGGTCAATGTAAATCATCTTGATTTTATTATGGTAATTGGCTTGCAGGATTTTCAACACATCCAAATTATCCCCGCGAATAACCACATTATCGGTGTTATCAAAGTTTTTGCTTTGTGCCGTTTCCGCCTTTAACTCAACATCGCTCGCACTATCCGCCAACGCCTTAGCAATCCCCTTCCCCGCAAAAGTCAATTCATATCCCTGATTATTGCTGGTGGTATTCGCCAAATCAATCACATCATTCAGGGCTTTAACATCCAATTGATTATCGCTGTTTATCACACCCGGCAATAGGGCTTTTAGTTTTTCAACCAGCGTATTTTTGTACTCATCCAGAACCTCACTACTATCAATGATTTTTATGTTGTTTTGCTTGGCTTGGGCTTGGGTTATCATTTTTATTTACCATTTTGTAAAGACTTGGCAGCAAAAATAGTTAAACATAATTCTTCGCCATACATTTCATAAACTGGTTTTTTGCCGCTTAATTGATCGCTTTCTTTTAAAATAATACCAACACCCTCGCCTCTGCCCTCTAAAAAAGATCGCCTATTGACTAATTTATTAGCGTTGTCATCTAAAGCAATTTCAGCTAATAAACGCGCTAGAAGTTCATTCCGGGTTACCTGATTATAGAGCAGGGAATCAATCGTTAAGGTGTTGGCCAATGCGCCGGGGGAGTATATTTCCAGCCTATCGGCGAACATGAATAAACGAATTGTTGAGCCATGTTTTGAATAATCTCTATGCACGACCGCATTAACTAAGGCTTCAAAAACAGCCCTCATGCTGTATTGTGGTTTGTCTATTCTGCCAATGTCTTTGGTGGCGGATACTTTGTTGTATTTCTCTACAAATTTAAACGCATCAATAATTTGCACATCTAGCGTGCCTTTAAAATCTTTAGCATCAATTTGATAATTAGCATCTCTGGTTGTGCTATTATAATAAACCGCTTTGACAAAACTGTGATACAGGTACTCATCGGAGTGATTACTGCACATCAATACGCCGGCAACTGAGGCTCTATATTTATCATTATCTTTAACCAATAAACGGCGTTTACATAATAAATTCACTTCATCATCGCCCGTTGTTACACCGATAAAACGCTGATAAAGTTCCCTTTGCAAGGTGTCTCTATCGGTGTTTGGCACAAGTTGTTCATCAAAATTAATAATGCGTGCTTGTGAACGACTTTGCATCAACCGGGCTAATTGCTCTGGTGGCATTTCTCTTTTACTACTACCTTGACGCATAAAATAACCATTAGGGCTTTTATGCACAAATAAGCTGTGTGGCACTTCTATTTTTAAGATGTTTTTATCATCGATGAGCAGTTTTTCAGTAAAAATATTTACCTCTGGCGTGATGCTGTCTCTGCAAACTTCAATCACTGTTTTTTCATCTTCATTGAGTTGGCTGTTTTCTATGCCGACAATATCGCCATTGTCTTCAACACCCATTAATATCACGCCACCTTTGGCATTAGCAAAAGCGGTTATTTCATCAGCAAGGCTGTCTCGGCTGGATAACTGGCTTTTAAACTCAATGATGGAATCTTCGCCTAAGGCTATTTTTTCAATCAATTCACTTAAACTATCAAACATAATCACTCCTGCAAAAGAAAGTGCTCAAAAATATTCATTTTTGAACATAAAAAAACGACATATAAACTTTTTATCGGTTTGGGGTGTCATTTAATTTTATAACGGTGGGTAGAGCCCGCTCTACTTTATCCCCTCTAACAACTCACTCAACCCCTGTTTATTTATTCTGGTTTTATATTGGATATCCACTTCTGGCAGTTCTTTTTGCAAATCTTGAAAAAACACTTTGGCGTATTTAATCTTCTGTTTTTCGTCCACGGGGATGTCTCTCTCGTATTTATAACCTTTGGTTTCGACCACTAAAAATAATTGCTTGACATTTTTCCCTTCAATGAGATAGGCAAAATCAGGATTATAGGTTTTGTAAGGGGTGGGGATATTGATTTTTGGCAGTTTGGCAAAGACGGTGATCTGCTTATCACCGATGGTGGATGGGTCGCTTACAATGCTGTCCTTCTCAATGTTTGAATCATAGACTACGGTGTCGTATAAAAACTGGTCTGGTGGCGACACATCATCATCACTAAAAACCTTCCCTAAATAGGCCGGCTTGATCTCAGCAATGAGATTCTTGCTCTCGTCTTGTAATTCATTAGAGTAAATGTTGGTTTGGTTAAATTGATAACTTACATTTTTGATAATGCTGCGATGAATAATATCCTTGACCAAAGTTTTAAGTAGATCTCGTGATTTTTTTGGATCTTTGTAAAACTGGCTTAGTTTCAATTTTTTGAATAATCGTACTGCAAAAGGCAATGGCAGATTTTCATCCTTGGCAAATTTAGTGATAAATAAGTTTAGTTTTTGTCCTTGAAAATAACTAGCATTACCATCGGTTGTCTCTGATATGGCTTGAACTCGGTTTTTTTGGGTGTCATAGATTTCCTTGATTGTTTTAATTTTTACCTGACTGATTTTCACTTTATTAAATTCTTGGCTAATTTTATCAATCAACTCATCTTGTTTAATATTTTTATAGACAATCTTGGATTTTTTGTTAATCGTTTCCCACAGGTCTTTAAATTCTTTCCACTTCTTTTTTCTGACCTTGATAATTTTCGGTGGTTTATTTTTATCCGTTACCGCGTTTTGATAATTGTCAGTGAAAATTTGCTTGATTTCCTCGTATCGTTGGTCATCGTTAATAAGCAAAAAATCGGCGCGATGATTACTTAAAAAATTCAGGATGGGGCTCTGAATTTTCCCTGTTGCATTGATGATGTTGTTGTTCAACAAACCCGTGAAAATCACCGCCGCCTCAGTATCATCAAGCCCTTTTTCTTTGAGAATATCCAGCGTAATAGTATCGCCAACGACTGAAAAACTGGCTGTTTGAATTTCATTTTGGATGTTGTGTATAAAATCCTGCTCTTGCCCCGACACCACCATATCAAGAGTGTTGATATTATAAAATGCGCTGTCTTTTCCGCCACAATGCTTATAAGTTAAACGCTTGCCGGCTTGATTAACTGCAATGCGCAAGCCTCTGCCCACTTGCTGGCGACGGCTGGTATCCTTACTGGTATTAGAGAGTTTGCAGATGGTGAAAATATTCGGATTATCCCAACCTTCCTGGAGCGCCCATACGGAAAAAATAAACCGCAACGGCGTCGCAAAAGAAAGTAATTTTTCTTTTTCATTGAGAATGATATTAACGCCATCGCTTTCCTTTTTGTCGGCACTGCCCTTGTCACCAGAAAAATAACCTTCATGCACTTGTAGTTGTCCGTCTTGATAATCTTGCTCCAAATATTTTTTATATTCTTGGCTACTAGTGTTTTCATAAAATTGTTGGTGGATAGTTTTGTATTCGCATTCAAAGATTGTTTTTATCCTTGGGTTTTCTCCGCGAAAATCGTCAATGCTGGCAATAAAAAATAATGACAGCGCTTTTACTCCTTGCTCAAAAAGCGTTTGTTCTTTTTCAAAATGCAAAATGATGGTGCGCGTTATCATTTGCAAAATTTCCTCGTTGTTGAGCACATAATTACCTGTATTTGCCTCGATAATAGTTTTGTTATCCAAGAAGATTTTATCCTGATTGATTTTGACGACCCCGGCACCGCGATATTGATCCAGTCCAGTTTTCGCGCCTAAATCATCATGCAACTTGACGGTGGTTTTATGTAATTGTTCGTTAATGTTATACAGTGCATCAAAACTCTTTTTAGACTGAACATTGTGAATCGTTAAACCACTGACTTCGCTATCCGCAAAAACGGTATTGACGCCAATTCTCTTTACCAAATAATTATTAAACGCCGAGATGCTGTCTAAGGCATAAACCACATTGGACAGTTTATGCGATTCGTTCCTAGGGTAGGTAGCGCCAAACCGGATAAACAAAGAATCTAATTTATCCAAATAACCTGTTGTTTTTGTGCCTTTTAACAGATGCGGCTCATCAATAAACACCACGGGCTTTTGCTCCGACACGCCTTGCCAAATTGAGCCATATTCAAACAATCCTTCAGCGTCTCGTTTATTGATTTTATTGATGTCGGAATTAAACGCGCTGTTGGTAATAATTAAAATCGATAACCCTTTGGCATTGATGAAATTTTGCTGGATGCTGATTAAACCATCTTTTGGATAATCGATATAATTCAAGTGTCTGCCATATTCGTTGAAAAAATATTCATCAGTAAGTTTAATGTTTTGTATCACGCCTAATTTAATGGCAGTGCGCGGCAACACAATGATGAACTTGTTCTCTCCAAAGCGTTTGTTAATTTCAAAAATGGTCTTCAGGTAGGCAAAGGTTTTTCCGGTGCCTGTTTCCATCATAATATCCAATCTTGGTTCAGGAGATAAATCAGTGACTGGTATTGACTGATCTTTTTGTAAATGCCTTAGACTATTTTCCAGCGAAGAGAAATCCTCTAATTCATCACTGTTTTCCAGAATTGCGATAATGTTCGCCACACAATCCTCTTGGTATTGTTGTTTTTCAAATAGCATGAATGAATGTCCAGGTGTTGATGTTTATGGTCTCTGCTGGTTTGTTTTTCGTCATGGTTCGAATTTTTTCTTTTGTGGAGTGTAGTATAACTCCCGAATATTATTTTGAACTACCGCTGTCTTATTTCGTCAATAATTAACTAAGGATCATCAGTATGACTCAATTGGCAAAAACTTCAATGGCATTGTTCTGCGCCGTAATTTTAATTAACTTGAGTTTCGCTGATGATCATGAAATTGCCGGCGGGACATGGACGACAAAAGGTTATGCGATAAACGGCGGATGGAAAATCGTGGCGCGGGAGGATAAAAAAATTATCGTTTTTGATGAGCGCTTCAAAACCAGGAAAGGCCCCGATTTGAAAGTTTATCTTTCCCGAATAGCCATCACGGAAATAAAAGGCGAACACGTGGTTCAATCCTCGGTGGAAATCGGCCCCTTGACCTCCCACAAAGGCGCGCAGGAATATGAAATTCCGGAGCATGTTAATGTAAGCGACTTCGCCTCTTTGTTGATTCATTGCCAGGCGTATGCCCATCTGTGGGGCGGCGCGGCGCTGCTGCGGAATTTGGAATAACTACGATTCCGGCAACGCCTCTTTTACGCATTGCTGGAAGAAAATCGTGCCGGGTTCTCGTTGCCTCGACAATAGCCCGGTTTGATAAACGCCGCCCTCAAGGTTTTTTTGAACCCGGGTGCAAATACCGATATCCTCTTTCATCACCTGGCTGGAAAATTCGATCGCCTGTTTGCGTTGCTGTTTATCGATCGATGGCTTAAACCAGAACCATCGTTGCATGACTGTCGTTTGTGGATCAATCGGAATGACGCGCTCGATATTGAAACTATTCATGGAAAAATGCAGCAGCAGGCCGGGAAACTTATAAATCCAAAATCCTGAACAATCGTTTTGCGAGCTGTCTTCACTATCGTTGTCGCGGTCTTTATAAACCACCTTAAATCCAATAAATTTACCGTTTTCATAGGCTGCAATTCGGGTTTGTTTGCTTACCAACGCGGCATTGAGCGCAGGATGAATGGTCGGCAGGTGATAGCCTTCCGCAGCATTATCACTGTAGTTTTTCCAATTTATGCGGCCTTCATCGCGGCGCGTGGTTGCGAAAGTCATTTCAGAAATCGCCGGATAATTTTCCGCTATTCGCACAATATCCCCCAACCATGACTCAAGCGAGGCGCACTCCCGGTGCAAACAGGCGAATACCAAACCATTCCAGATATCGACTTGTACTGGAATTAAACTGAATTTTTCCGATGTCACCTGTTCGCCTATCTTGAACCCGGGCGCATTCTTTAATCTCCCATCCAAGTCATAACTCCAGGCATGATAGGGGCAAGTGAATTGGGTCAGCGAGCCGTTATCTTCGGCGCATATCGTTGAGGCGCGATGGCGGCATAAATTAAGAAAACCTTTCAATTCGCCTTTCAGGGTACGAACAATAATAATGAATTGGTTGGCAATGGTTGCCGTAACAAACCGACCCGGCTGTGCCACTTCAGTGCTATCGACAATGAAGGTCCAGTTTTTTTCAAAAATATTTTTTTGTTCGCTACGAAAAACCGCTTCATCGTAGTACCAATTCGCCGGCAAGGATTCCACTGTGTTTGACATTGTCCAGCCTAGTCTATTTGGTCTAGTCTGTCTGACATGATCCGCGCCATCTCGTTGCGGTAGGCGAATATTGCCGGCGTGCCGCCAGTATGAATCACAACAATTTTTCTAAATCGAGACAGCGACCCGGCTTCAATAAGTTTAATGGCGCAGGCCAGGGTCTTGCCCGAATAAACCGGATCCAACAGCAGGCCTTCGCAGGTCGCGGCCAGGTGAATGGCGCGCTTCACCAGCGCCGACATTTGGCCATAGCCCGGCGCCAACGCGCTGTCATCAGTCCAAATATCTTCATCTTGCACTACCGCCGGCAAGTGCAGCATCGCCGACAAATTCCGGCAATGGGCTTGGATGCGGGAAAATTGCAATGCCTGGTCTCTTCTTACGCAGGCACCCAGCACCGCAGCACGCGACCCATGCAAGCGCAATCCAAACAACAGCCCAGCCTGGGTCAAGCCGCTGCCCGACCCCACCACAATCAAGTCCGCAGCAAGTTTGCGCTGTGCAAATTGCTGGCACAATTCCTGCGCGGCGACCACATACCCGAGCGCACCCTTAGGCTGTTTTGTCGGCGCCAGAGGAATCACATAGGGCTTCCCGCCTTTTTGTTTTAACGCATCGGCGATGCGGTGTATGGCGCCATCCGCGCCTTGTTCATCCTCGCCGTCGGGATAGTGATGGATGGTGGCGCCGAACAAGCCGGTGAGCATTCGGTTGCCCGAATGTTGATAGTCGGCGGATCGATTATGCACGCGATCCTCCAACTGGATATGGCATTCCAATCCCAGTTTGCCGGCGGCCGCGGCGATGGTGCGCATGTAGTTGGATTGCACCGCGCCGGTGCTCAGCACCGTGTCGCAACCCTTGTCCAAGGCATCCCCAAGATAAAACTCTACCTGCCGCACCTTGTTGCCGCCAAACCCAAGACCGGTGCAATCATCGCGTTTTACATAGAGCTCGACGCCTTGATACTGCGCCGACAATCGCGGCATGTATTCCAGCGGCGTCGGGGTATGCGCCAATTCAACTCTGGGAATACCGCGTAGCACGGCGTCTAATTTACCTGCGGCTGATTTATGAGTAGAATTCATCTCAATAGTATAATAGTCGGTTGCATCCGACAATTCGATAGGCCATTCTCCAGCACAACAATATGCCACACTCTTTATACTTGCCCGAAAAAATGGGAACTGCCGTGGTGCAGCCGACTGGGGAATTCGAGGCTGGATCATACCAATCTTTCAAACTGACTTATACCGCCGGATTTTTCGGCATAGACGATACCGGGTCTATCAAAATCGTTCACCGCTTTGCCAGCGATATGGGGCGGCCGCAGTTTGATCATCCAGCGGCGGCGAATTACGTTACCGCGCAAGCGAGCAACGGCGCTGTTTTGTATATGGAATACGATATGAAACGAAATATCCGACCCTGGGACAAAACGCTTTACATTAAGGTGGTGCGAGGATTTTTACGTGCAGGCGACCAAATACTCGTGCGCTTCGGCGACCCGCGACAAGGCAGTCCCGGCATGCGAGTGCAAACTTTCTGCGAGGATTCGTTTGAATTTCGTGTGCTGGTGGATGCGATCGCCACCTACAACTATGTGCAACTCCCCAAGCAACCGCAAATTAAAATTGTGCCGGGCGACCCGGTTATCTGGAAGGCAATACAACCCACCCATCGGCAGATTGATGATGCCTTCAAGCTGTGTTTGAAGGGCGAGGACAAATGGGGCAATCCCAGCAATCTTTGCCAGCAACAATTCAAACTGAAAGCGAATTTGGCGGTTCAAGAAATCCCGGAAACCGTGACGTTCAATCAAGGAGAGTTTGGACTGGTGATTAAAGCGCTGAAATGCACCGAAGTCGGCATATTGCGATTCGAGCTTTTAAGCGCTGAGGATGAGATTGTTGCGATCTCCAATCCCATGAAAGTCACGCAACAAATTGAGTTGCGCCCTTTCTGGGGTGATTTACACGGCCAGTCCGAAGAAACCATTGGCACTAATTCCGCTCGGGACTTTCATGCCTTTGCGCGCGATTGCGCCTTTCTCGATGCGGTTGCGCATCAGGGCAACGATTTTCAAATGACCACTGAGTTTTGGAATCACTTGAATGAGCTCACCAACGAGTTCAACCGCAATGGAGAATTTATTGCCTTCCCGGGTTATGAGTGGTCGGGCAACACCGGGTTAGGGGGAGATCGCAATGTGCTTTATCTCTACGAAGGCGAAGCTATTCATCGATCCTCCCATGCCTTGGTGGATGATCTTGGTGATATCGCAAGCGATGCTAATTCCGCCGACCAATTATTCGATGCGCTAAAGCACAAGGAGTGCGTGGTTTTTGCGCATGTCGGCGGGCGCTACGCGGACATCAATCTCGCTCACGATATCCGTCTGGAACGATCCGTCGAAGTGCATTCGGCCTGGGGCACGTTCGAGTGGTTGCTGGAAGATGCATTCAAGCAAGGCTATCGGGTGGGCATCGTCTCCAATTCAGACGGACACAAGGGTCGCCCCGGTGCGAGCCATCCTGGCGCAACAAAGTTTGGCGCTTATGGCGGACTAACCTGTATGCTCGCCAGCGACCTTAGCCGAGTCGGGCTATACGATGCCTTAAGACGCCGCCATCACTATGCAACGACCGGTTGTCGCGTGGCTCTTTCCACTCAGGTTGATTTTAATCATCCGGCAAAACTCTATACGGAAGATCCCAGCCTGGGCGATGCTGAATTCATCGAATCAAGCACTGCCATGATGGGTGATATATTGGGCAGCAGCGATGGTCAAGCAAACTTCAAATTCGAGTGCCACACCTCCGCGCCCATCGAACGAATCGAAATTCGCAATGGCTTGACCACGCTTGAAACCTATCGCCCTTATGCCGAGGATGCACTTGGCAACCGCATTCGGATTATTTGGCAAGGGTCGGAATATCGCGGTCGTGGCCGGGAAACTATTTGGGATGGCAGCGCGACATTAACGGACAACGCGTTTATCAGTTTCGAGCCGATAAATCGTTATAACCTGGATAAAAGGTTTGCTCAGGTAACCGAGAATCGCATCGAGTGGGAAGCGCTAACCACTGGCGGGTTTGGCGGCATCGATGCGATGCTAAAATTCGCGCATCAAGGGGTGCTCACTATCAGCACCGAATTGGTGAAAGTCTCCATTTCAATCGATAGTATCGGACTGGACGATCTGGTCTTCAATGCGGGCGGGATAAACCGAGCAATCCGAGTTTTCCGAATGCCGGATAACAATCCTTGCCGAGAGGCGAAAATCAAGCGTCGAATCGACATAAATGCAGGACAGGATAATGCTTTATATGTCTGCATTACCCAGGAAGACGGCCATCTGATATGGTCCAGTCCAATTTACGTCATTCCAGAATAATCCCAAAATAATCATTGTATTGATGCCCAAGCCGATGGCGCCTATTCAATCCGGCTTCTATCGAAACTGTCGGCTTCTATTGAAACTAATCGGGCAATTATTTTTCCAGTTCCGCCTGCAACGCGGGCACCGCAACAAACAGGTCTTCATTCCAGCCATAGTCCGAAACCTGAAAGATGGGTGCTTCCTCATCGTTATTAATGGCAACAATGACTTTCGAATCCTTCATCCCGGCCAAGTGCTGAATCGCGCCGGAAATGCCGACTGCCAGATAAAGGTCTGGGGCCACCACTTTTCCGGTTTGTCCAACCTGATAATCGTTGGGAACAAACCCGGCGTCAACAGCCGCCCGGGATGCCCCAACCGCACCGCCAAGTTGATCGGCCAGTTTTTCGAGCAAGGGAAAGTTCTCTCCGCTTTGCATACCGCGCCCACCGGACACCACCACTCGCGCCGAGGTCAGTTCAGGTCGTTCGCTGGGGCTTAATGACTGCTCGATAAACTGCACCCAATCCGTGGCGCCGGCATCGTCGATGCGCGCAATTTCCGCGGCGCTTTCACCATCGGCGCGTGCGCCGTCGGCAAGCTCAAACGCCGTGGTGCGGATGGTCAGCATTTTCAGCGCGTCCGCAGAGCGCACTTTTGCCAACGCATTGCCGGCATAAATCGGGCGCACAAACGTATCGGCGTCGACCACTTCGCTGATGTCCGATATCGCCTGCACATCGCACAGCGCAGCAACGTAAGGAATCAGCGCCTTGCCGAAGGTGGAGGCCGGCGCCATCACATGGCTATAGCCATCGCCCTTGCCCTTGCCATCGCCCTTGCCATCACCGGTCACTATCGATTGTACCAGCGCCGCGGTGTTCTCGGTTATTTCATGGGCCTGGGTAGCGCAATCACATACCCATACTTTGCCGACCCCGGCTATTTTTGCGGCGGCGTCGGCAACACCCGCGCAGTCTTGACCAGCAACTAAAACATGCACATCGCCACCAACCTGCCCGGCCGCGGTCACGGTATTGAGCGTTGCCGGCGCCAATTCGGATTGATCGTGTTCCGCGATTACCAGAATACTCATTTAGATCACCTTCGCTTCATTTTTTAGTTTATCAACCAATTCCGCCGCACTTGAAACCATCACGCCAGCGTCCCGTGTCGGTGGTTCGGTTACTTGCAGCACCTCAATCCGGTTGCGGATATCCACGCCCAATTGTTCCGGCGTTACCCTATCGATGGGTTTCTTTTTCGCCTTCATGATATTCGGCAAGGAGGCATATCGCGGCTCGTTCAGTCTTAAGTCCGTAGTAACCACTGCCGGCGAGGTAATTTGCAGCCTTTCCAGCCCGGCGTCAATTTCCCGGGTAATCGCAAACCCGCCGTCATTCTTTTCTATTTTCGAAATATAACTGCCCAGTGGTCGTTGCATAATCGCAGCCAGCATTTGACCGGTTTGATTATTGTCGTCGTCAATCGATTGCTTGCCGAGAATAACCAAATCGGCCGACTCGTTTTCCGCCACCGCCTTGATCATTTTGGCGATGATGAGCGGCTCCAAGGTCGCCTCGGTATCGATATGAACACCGCGGTCGGCGCCCATTGCCAAGCCGGCGCGAATGGTTTCCTGGCATTTTTCGGGTCCTGCCGAGACCATAATAACCTCTTCGGCATGACCGGCTTCCTTTAGACGCAACGCCTCTTCCACCGCAATTTCGCAAAACGGGTTCATCGCCATTTTGACATTGGCGGTTTCAACACCGGTTTGATCGGGCTTGACCCTGATCCTGATGTTGGCGTCAATGACGCGCTTTACGGGTACCAGTATTTTCATTTCGTGGATTCTTCTTGACCAGGTGATAGCGAAAATGTCATGACGAAAATAGAGGGCGGATTCTACCCTACTATTTATGCCGTGAGTAGCGGATTATCAGGCGCGGAGGATTAAACCATCAACTTAAATTCAAGGCCCTGAAAATACCCTGAAAAATGCCCTGAAATGCCAGCGCAATCCTGACGAGCGCAGGCAACCATTGAGGCGGCCATTAAGGTAGAATGTGCGCTGTATTTTTAGGTTCAGGTCGATTGCCGTTATGCCAGAGAGTCCATCCACGCCATCCACGCCATCCATGCCATCCATGCTATTAGGGCCATCAGGGCCATTAGGGCAATATGTGGAAACCGCTATCCACGCGGCCGATCAAGCCCGCACCGTTACCCAGAAATGGTTTAGGGCGGACCTGAAAGTCGCCAGCAAACAAGACAAAACCCCGGTTACTATCGCTGACCGACAAACCGAACAGGTCATCAAGGATATCGTCCTGCAACGGTATCCACACCACAGTTTTTTCGGTGAGGAAACCGGTCAACAATTAAACAGCGACGAGTGGCAATGGGTCATCGATCCTATAGATGGCACCAAATGTTTCGTAACCGGCAAGCCCACTTTTGGCACCTTGATTTCCCTGCTGCATAAGCAAGTACCTGTCATAGGTATAATAGATCATCCCATTTTGGATGAAAGATGGATAGGGATTCAGGGATGCGAAACAACCCATAACGGCAAGGTTTGTTATGCACGATCCACTGATTCACTCCATAACGCAACCGTGTACACCACCTCTATGGACATGTTTGACCGGGTCAGTGGCCGCCGCGCCCACGCACTCACTAAAAGTTGTCGGTTCAGGGTGTTCGGTGGCGACTGTTACAGTTATGGATTACTGGCATCAGGATACAACGATATGGTTTGCGAGGCAGATTTAAAACCTTATGATTATTTTGCGTTGATCGCGGTGGTAACGGGTGCCGGTGGAATAATAACCGATTGGCAAGGTAATCAACTGACGTTACAATCCAATGGCGAGGTGCTGGCATCGGCAAATGAATCGTTGCACCAACAGGCCATTGCAAAACTTAACAAGTTCTAAAAAGGATTCGCTTCAGGAAACTCGGCGCTCATCGGTATTCGCAACGAACGACTAGTGCTGGCGGTTGACCGAGGTATGACAAAACAGCGCAACCAGACTGGAGTCGAGAAATTACCTCTGAGCGGGTATGCCCTAGATGAATTCAGCCACAGTGGGTTTCTGGCTGCCCACCGCCACCGCATCTTCGATTGACACTTTTTCATTGAACAGCGCCCAACCCACCACCACACCGAAAATGTTCGGCAGATTCGAGAGCATGGAAATATCATCCAGGTTGCGCACCGTGCCGCTGGAGATGACCGGGCAGCTTAGCTCAGTGCCCATTTGCGTGGTGTTGGCCATGCTGCTTTCCGGCAGTTCATCGTAGCGATCGATGTCGGTGTAAATAATAGCCGCCACGCCTGAGCGCTCGAAACGTTTTGCCAATTCCATCGCGGCGAAGGTGGAAATGTTTTTCCAGCCGTGCGAGACCACCTTGCCGTCCCTCGCGTCGATGCTGACCACGATTTTTTCCGGATACTTGACGCACACCTCTTCGACCAGTCTTTGATCAGCCACCGCGGCCGTGCCCATCACCACCCGGGATGCGCCATTGTCGATCCACCAATCCACCGAACTGGCCGAGCGTATTCCGCCGCCGACCTGCACCGGGATATTGGAATCAGCAATAATCTGTTTGATGATTTCCGAGTTTTCGCCATGGTATTCAAACACCCCGTCCAAATCGACCACATGCAACCATTGCGCGCCGCCTTGCTCGAATTTTTTTGCCGCCTCCAGCGGTTTGATTTCAAACACTTGCGGCTGCTCGATGCTGCCGTGCTTTAAAGTCACGCATTGTCCGTTATGAATTTCAATATCGGGATAAATAATCATGGGCCTGCTCTCAATTCAGTTAACGCAAAATTTGACCAATGTGTTGCCACAGCGGTGCTATAACGACCAATTATACCACAAATACGACACGCTTTGCAATTTATATGTCCGGGTTCACCACATATAAGACAAAATCAGGTGGACGGAAGTGAGGCTTCAGCCTCGCCAAGCCAGTGCAGATTACGGGACTGCAGTCATATGATTGGATACGCAGGCTTTATTTTTATCCTCTTATTCGTCTCATTTGTGTCTGAGCTCGGACATTTATACGGCATTGGAAGGACTAATCCGCCCCGGCTAACATCCGATGCCTAAAATCTTCTTCATGGTCTCGCCGAACTCAGCCGGCGACGGCACGATGTCAATGCCACATTCTGTGAGGACAGCCACTTTTTCTGCCGCGCTTTCGCCCGAAGTGCTGACAATCGCTCCAGCGTGTCCCATTCTGCGGCCTTTTGGCGCGGTCAATCCAGCAATGTAAGCCACCACCGGTTTGGACATATCCGCCTTGAAATATTCCGCGGCTTCAATTTCCTGCGGCCCGCCAATTTCGCCGATCATGATAACTGCATCGGTCTCGGGGTCCGCTTCAAATCGAATCAAATGATCCTTGAATGAACTGCCATTAATGGTATCGCCGCCGATGCCTACACTGGTGGAAACCCCTATCCCAGCCGATTTAAGCTGCGAAGCCGCTTCATAGCCCAACGTGCCGGAGCGGCCTATGATTCCAACTCGGCCTTGCAGGTAAATATGTCCGGGCATAATCCCCAGCATCGCCTTGCCCGGACTGATGGTTCCGGCGCAATTCGGCCCGGCCAGGCACATGCGCTGCTCTTTCAAGAAACGCCGCATATAGCGCTTTACTCGCAACATATCCTGCGCGGGAATGCCGTCGGTGATGGCGACGCAGTATCTTAAACCTGCTTCTGCGGCTTCCATTATGCTATCGGCCGCAAACGCGGGCGGAACGAACACGATACTGGCTTCGGCGCCGGTTTCGTTGACCGCTTCTTTCACCGAGTTAAATACCGGTTTGCCAAGATGGGTTTCCCCGCCCTTTCCCGGGGTCACCCCGCCGACGACATGGCTGCCATAATCGATCATTTCCTGGGCATGGAACGATCCCATTTGCCCGGTGAATCCCTGAATCAGGATTTTGGTTTTTTCATCAATTAAAATCGCCATGGTTATTTTTTGCCCCTAAAACCAATCATGGAATTAACCACGGAATTAACCGCCACTTCGGCCGCCTGGTCCAAGGTGTCCGCGACCAGCATTCCAAGATCGGAATGATTGATTATCTCCTGCCCTAAGGCCGCATTGGTGCCAGACAATCGCACCACCACCGGCACTTCAGGCTTTAGTTTCCGCACTGCCTGAACAACCCCCTCGGCAACCCAGTCGCAGCGATTGATGCCGGCAAAAATATTCACCAATATGACCTCCACTTTTTTGTCCGACAACACCAATCGAAATGCCTTGGCCACTCGCTCCGCAGAAGCGCCGCCGCCAATATCGAGAAAATTTGCGGGCTCGCCGCCTTTCATCTTGATAATATCCATGGTCGCCATGGCAAGTCCCGCGCCATTGACTATGCAACCAATATTGCCGTCCAAGCCGACGTAACTCAATCCGCGATCGGCCGCTTCCATTTCCCTGGGGTCCTCCTGCGACTTATCGCGATACTCAGAAATATTCGAGCGCCGGAACAAGGCGTTGTCGTCAAATGACATCTTGGCATCCAGGGCAACCACAACATCCGCTTGAGTGATGGCAAGCGGATTGATTTCCAGCATGGTGGCGTCAAGATCACGAAACGCTCTATACGCGCTCAAAAATACATTGGTCGCCTGCTGAACCTGCGGCCCCTCAAGCCCTAACTGAAAAGCCAGTTGCCGCGCCTGGAATGGCTGCATACCCACCGCCAGTTCCACATTGATTCTGATTAATGACTCAGGGTTTTTACTCGACACTTGTTCGATATCCACACCCCCCTGCGAGGAACCCACCGCGACAATGCACTCGTGGCTGCGATCAAGCGCCAGCCCAAAATACAATTCACTTTTGATATCGGCGGCCGGCTCAATATATAAGCGGTACACGATCTTGCCGGCGGCGCCGGTTTGATCGGTCACCAACTTTCGGCCGAGCAGGAATTCCGCGGCATCCCATACATCCTGAGTGTTGCTGCAAAATTTTATGCCGCCGGCCTTGCCGCGGGCGCCGGAATGAATTTGCGCCTTAACCACCCATTTTTCACCGCCGATTTCATTGGCGCGATAGACCGCTTGTTCCGGACTATAAGCCAATCCGCCAGCCGGTATCGGCACCCCAAACTCTTTGAGCAATTGTTTGGCTTGGTATTCGTGAACTTCCACTGATGGCTCCGATTGCGCGAATTGACGAAAGCAGCCGATTAGTTTTTATCGATGAGTTCGGCTTGCTTGACGATATTTTCCGCCATGCGCGCCGAAGCGGCATCAATCATTTTTCCATCCAGCGCCGCTGCGCCCTGGCCTGCTTGCTCCGCTTCATCCAAAGCCGCCAGCACACGTTTGGCATGCTCGACCTGTTGCGGCGGCGGCGACATGACCTGATTCGCCAATTCGATTTGCGCGGGATGAATCGCCCACTTGCCCTCAAAGCCCATGGCCGCAACCCGCTTGGCCGCGGCAATGAACCCGTCCGCGTCCTTGAAGTCGCCAAAGGGGCCATCAATGGCGCGTAATCCGTAGGCGCGGCAGGCGACCAGCATACGCTGCAAACTGCCATGCCACTGGTCGCCGGGATAATCGGGATTCAGCCCGCCAATAACCACGGTGCGCGCACGGCAACTGGCGGCATAATCGGCCACGCCAAAATGCAGCGCCTCCAGTCGCTGGCTGCTCTGCGCGATGGCCTCGACATTGGCCATGCCCAACGCGGTTTCAATTAACGCTTCCAGGCCGATGCGGTGTTTAATACCCATGGCGGTTTCAATCTGCGTGACCAAGCAGTCAACGGTATAAATATCCGCCGCGGTGCCGGCCTTGGGAATCAAAATAGTGTCCAGTTTATGCCCCGCCTGCTCGACGATATCCACCACATCGCGATACATATAATGGGTGTCCAGGCCGTTGATGCGCACCGAGACGGTTTTGCCCTTGCCGCGCCAATCGATGTCATTCAGGGCTTCAATGATGTTTTTTCGCGCCTGTTCCTTGCCCTCCGGCGCCACCGCATCTTCGCAATCCAGGAACACAAAATCCGCAGCACTGTTGGCTGCTTTTTCAAACATCTCGGGATTCGAGCCCGGAACCGCTAATTCGCTCCTCTGCAATCGGGTTCGGGCGGGAATGACTTGGCGGAAACTCATGGTTGTCGGGTCGGGGTTAAGGTTTGGATAATTGATCGCGGATGACAAATTCCATTGCAATTTATAATACCCGCCCCATCATCGCTTTGCAATTATATACGGACGCGATGACGCGCAATGATTAGCCAGCATGGAAACCGCGGCGGCGGGCATCCGTTGATTGTGTCGAGCGCTGCTTTCGAACCCTTGGCCCAAAATTATACAATTATGAGGCACATGCTAAAAAGTTTGCTGTAACCGATTTCGTCTTGAGTGGTGAATTAAGTATTGTGCCCCGGATCCTATTTCAGTTACCGTCTCTGTCTCACTTCAAAAGAGAACTGCACCGACACAGAGGGTCATTGGATGCCCGCCTACACCTACTGCAAGGCTCATAGAAAAGCCGTTCTTGCACCTGAACCCTAGGGGGGTCGTGCCGCTTGTCAAAATAGTATGGGTCGTAGCTATAGAGCAATTCTCCTGGAATCAGGCTATTGTCTTCACGATTTGTTATATTGGATCGAAATACGATTGATCCCGCTTCATTCTCAATCACACCCTCCGAAACATTCACTGACTCCTCGGCACCCTCTTCCAGTAAATCCCCAGTAGTGGTAGGAAAGGACAGTCCGAATTCAAGGTTGTGCACTTCTTCCTCCGCAAGCGATTGCTTGTTTAGCGAACGGGCTTGGGCTTTTAAAATCAGATTGTCATCCACGCTGATATCAAGCTCCAGCCTTTCGTGGAATGGTTTAGCCTCTGAGTCAACTTCTACGATCAGGTTCACCAATGGATGCCTACGGTCGTTTGGCAAAACCTTCATTCCAGGACGTATGGGCGCGCACAACTGGAATTTCGCGAAACCATCTCGTGGATCACAACAGTAAAGATGGAATTTATCCGACTCAACTTCTCCTTCGCTTGGCATTAGCGTAGTTGCTTGGACCAATGGCATATATGAGTTCCGCGCCAGCAATAGCTCTACATTCTTTGCTAAACGCAATCTAGCACCGTCGTGTGCAATCCAGGCAGCACCTTCAGCTATCAATGTCCCGTTACGTTCGGGCATCTGCACCCGCTGCGGTCCAAACCATTCGTGAAGGCGAGCTTTGATGGTTGGCATATTAGTCATTCCACCAGTAGCCAAACACAGGGCAATCTGGGCGTGTGATATACCTGCCGCCTCTAGCAACTTGTCGATTCTTGAAAACCCTTTATCTAGCAGCGATTTGGTCATGTCTTCCAATGCATCGCGGTTCAGCGAATAACTAAGAGCCTTGTCTGATACAGACTGGAAAAATCCTCTAACATACAGTTCAATGTTACCACGTGAGGAGAGGTCTATCTTAGCTCGCTCACAGTACTGTCTCATACGTATCTTCGCATCCGGTTGATATTGCACCGTTTTATCAAGATTCCGTGCTTTCAGAACACGTCGAACAATCTCGTTCTGTATTGCATCATCGAAAACATCACCACCTACATCTTCGGTTCCGTCGTTGGCCAGTTGAACGAGCATTCCGTTGACCAAGCGGCAAATTGTTAGGTCAAGCGTTCCACCACCCCAATCGAATACCAGCATGAGCTTTCGATCATAACGTCGAAGCATCGTAGCCATATCATCCTGAGACTTAAAGAATCCATAGAGTGCTGCCAGTGGCTCATGGACAAACTGCACAATGCTTATCCCGGCCAGCCGGAAGGCATCGCGTAGCAGCACTCTTCGATATCCCTCCATGTCAACTGGTATGGTTACGATTGCTCGATCAATCTTTCCCAGTTCCTTACCACGACGACCTACACGCACCTGCTGCGATATGTAAGTCAATACGTCGGAGACAATATCCACGGGATTGCGCTCGACACCATCAATAAACACATTTTCTCGGCCAAGCAGAAGCTTTGGGGAGTACACAATGTTACCCTTCACCCCGAGGCCCGCTTCACCTAAACGTTCCTTGGCATCTCGCCCAACAATTTTTTTTGCTCCCTCGTAACAGACAACAGATGGAAAAGGCAGCCCCTCCTTATCAAGGAAATTGATTGCACGACCACCCCTGATACTTGAAACAAGGCTATTGGTTGTTCCGAAGTCAAACCCCACTACAGAATTATTACCCATCAGAACCAAACTCCTTCATTTCTTTCTTTAAACCGTCAAAGACGCGTTCCACATGATCCTCCACCACACGTATCTTTGGTGGATTACTTCTTAATGCATGCAGACCCTCATCTAGTAAACTAACTTCTGCTTTCAGACGTCTGAGAATACGCGATCGTAAATACTCCAAGTCATCGTTTAGGTGTACGCGCGTGTTTTCATGGGCTTGCTTTTCCATTTCTAGCGTTTTGCGGAGCTCGGATATTTCCTGCTCAAGATGCTTGCCATCTTGCTTTGATTCCTTGTAAAGCATCTCTAGTGACCGAAGCTGATCTACTGCTGATTCAGCATTCCTTTTAGCAAAGTCTGCATTCTGCATCTGTTGGTCAACTTGCCGTTTGAAGCCCAAGCATGCGATACCCACACCAGATAAGTCGCGAATGTCGGTGAGTATTTGTAGGCGCACAGTCTCATCTGTGGCAGTCAAGGTTTGTGGTTGCCATAATGCCGCAAAAAGATGCTGAGTGAGTTTTTCTGAAGACAGTCCTCGGGTTTCAGAAAACCAAACGGCCAGCAAGTAGCAAGCGTTTACACGCAACATCTCATAATCCTTGGGTTTGAGAGGTTTCTCCCTGGGGAGGTCCGGAAGTTTGGAATAATCAGTTGCGACCAGCGCAGTTAGTGCCCTTCTCGGCTCGGTGGCATGCTCAATGTTATTGAGAACTCCTTCGAGTTCAGGAATCGAGAAGGCGGGGTGCATATTCAGCACATCCTCGATGAAGCCGCGTACCGTGCTTTTTAGAGTTGAATAAACAGTACTTTTTCGCACAGACAATAGAATTTGGCGTGGAACTGCCAGCAATATGTCCTCTTTGGCGATGGCCAATAGGCGTGTCCGCGATTCTGCATCCAACCTGGCTCTTTTGCATATTGCTTTTTCTACCTTCGGCTGGAGCGAGAGCCGCTGCCCTTTTCGTGAGTACGCATAGGCGAGAAATTCGGCAAGGTCGTTGATATCCTTTTGCGGTTTTTTGTTGGATCCAGCTGGAGACTTGCTTGATTGGGGTATTTCACCCTTTGCCAATTCATCCACGTCGATTGAATCAATACCGGCGTTCTTTGTCCCCCGATTAGCACGTTCGTTAATTGCTTTACTCGTATCCGGACTATTTTCTGGATGTGTTAATTCAGGCATAAGGTTGTTTCTCATCTGTTAATCGGTGAAGTAGATTTTCGGCCCACAATCCGAACACGGGGCTGTTTCTTAGCTCTCGCGCATGGTTCTTCGCCTCGGTCACACTTCTCTGATTCGCGTATAGCTCGGCCAGCAGTACACGAAGCTTTGTTCGGTCAAATGCAAGGATATCCTGGTGAATTAAAGATTCAATATCCTGCAATTGGGGAACCAAGGCCTTCGGGTCAGCCACGCACCATTTGATAAGTCTTTCAGACTCGAAATCGGTGAGCAGTTCCTCAATACGGGAGTCGGATGTGCGGGATAGAAATCTGTTAGCCCCAATCGTGTCTCCAGCTATCCATCGTTCAAAGCGACCAGACGCTATACCGACTCGTGATTTTCCAGCCAAGTCGATACTTTCGTTGAACTGGTTGAAGTGAAAGGCAATCAGGGCTCTAATTACACGTACCAAAGGCCGATCAAAATCCTTCAGCGCATCCTCTGCACGGGCAAACTTTTCGCGATACTTTTCGAATGGCAATGAAGAATCCGCCGAACGCTCTTTGGCCAGCACACCGTAGAAATACTCACATATTCCATTACAGTACCCTATAGCAGTTGGGAAAGTCTCGGTCGCTCTAATGAAGTCCTCTACAGCGCGCATATCGAGTCGGCGGCTTCGTGCCACATCAAGGAAACAATGTTCTATCCCTGCAAGGTCTTCCTCGCTGGCAATTTCAAAGCGAAGCACAAATTCAGCAGAAATCCCCTCGTTTGTAAGTCTGACTGTCACGGTATCGTTTGTCTCCGAAGACAGCTTTTCACCAATGGCAGACGGACTCAGCGGTACTCCGTTGATCTCCACATGCTTACAACGACTTGTTTGTACGTCGCCCTTCTTGAGGGGCTTCGTGATCCGCACTGGGTTAGTGCCTGCCTCAATACCCCGTAAGAATAATATTGGCCTGGAATATGGGTGGCTCTCAAATCGGTGTGTACGCAGTTCATTGACAGAAGCAAAGGTCTCCTCACAATGTTTGCATTGATAAACTGGAGGAATGTATTCGGGCACATAACCCTCTAATCCGACTGGCTCATGAAATTCCATGTAGCCTGTATGCCAAAACCCCATCTTTAATCTCTATATAAACTTGTATACTTTACCCTATTGTACCACTTGCAGTTATTGTCACGGAAGCGATTGTACGAAAGGGTGCAATATGCAATATCATGAACACCTACCGGTACTCTGGGACCCTGTTTCTGAAAGAGGGAATGGCGGCATTCTTGGAATGAGTGAATAATTCCGCCACGACATGGACTACTTTTCTTACATTAAAGATACCAATGCGCTTCTGGAAAAACTTGCGACTGAAAACTCCTGGCAATGATCTTGGTAATGCCTTTGTCAATGCTATTTCGTTTGCCGAGGTTCCGCTGACACTTTCTCGCTGTCGGGATAGACACTCATACCAGGCACTACGCCATCCGACAGTTGTCGCTAAATTTTCCTAACATTTAACTCGTGATAATAGGGATTGTTCGCATCGAAATTTGCCAGCGTTGAGCTGAACATGTTGCGGGCATAGGTGGCACTGGCGATCAAGGCATCCACATAAATGCCATCGCGATTATCGAGCAATGCAACAATCAAAGGGGCGACCTTGCCGACACCAAAATCCACTCTACCCACTCGGTATGCGCCGTGGTGGCGATAAAACCCGGATAGAACTGGTCGAACGCGGTTAATTTATTTTCGGCGGCGGATGGGACAATCCTGGAATGGGATTCGGTCGAATCGATTACCCAATCAGATGCCCGGGATTTATTCGGCTACTGCCGGCCAGTCACTACCGAGGCCAGCCCTTAATCGAAACCTGCTCATCGGCGATGGTTTTATTCAACAAGCAGACACAAGCGTAAATGGATTTCAAGGCCGGCACATCGGTAGCGGTCATTTCCGCCAGTTCGATGACCGCGCCCAACATGCCGTCGATCTCCAGGGGTTTGCCGGCTTCCACATCCTGAAGCATGGAGGTCTTATGCTTGCCGACTTTTTCGGCCCCCTCTATACGGCGCTCCAGAGTCACGCGGAAACTTGCCCCGAGTTTTTCGGCGACAATTTGGGCCTCGCGCATCATGGTCGCCGCCAGTTCTCTGGTCAACGAATACTGACAAATGGCTTCCAGTGTTGCATGAGTGACGGCGCTGATTGGATTAAAGGACAGGTTGCCCCATAGTTTTAACCAAATCTCCGAGCGGATATCAGGCAGCACTGGCGACTTGAATCCGGCGTCTATGAACATTTCGCTGACCCGATTAACGCGAACGGAATCAGCGCCATCCAACTCGCCAACGGGAAAACGCACCCCTTCAATATGCCGAATCACGCCGGGTTCGGCGATCACCATCGCCGGGTAGGCAATGCAACCCAGAATCCGGCGCGCATCAATCGCGCTTTTCAGCACACCGCCCGGATCAACGGTTTCCACTATCCGATTAGCATATTTCCGATCCATGTTTTGGTTCAGGTTTTGAAAATACCACCATGGAATTCCATTCTGCACGGTCACCATTACCGTATCTTCGCCGAAAAGATGCGGCAGTTGGTCAACAATAGCGGCAATTTGGTGGGCTTTTAACGCCATGATGACAACATCCTGAGCATTCAATTCTGATATGTCGCTGGTGGCAACCACATTGTCGGCAACCCGTTCTTCGCCATCCTGAATCAGTTTAAGTCCGTTCGACTGGATTGCCGCTAAGTGCGGCCCGCGGGCGATCAGGGATACGGCGTGTCCGGCATGGGCGAGACGAACGCCCAAAAAACCGCCAATCGCACCGGCGCCAACAACGCATATTTTCATTTTTTATCCCTCCCCATAATCAAGACAACCCAAAAAAACTAAAACAACCCTTCCACGTTACCCTGATCATTGATGCGAATGCGGTTGGCCGCAGGCCCTCTGGGCAAACCCGGCATGGTCATGATATCGCCGCAAACCACGACGATAAAACCGGCGCCAGCGGATAATCTGACTTCCCTGACCGGTAAAAAATGCCCGGTGGGCGCGCCCTTCGCGTTCGGGTCGGTCGAGAAACTGTACTGGGTTTTAGCGATGCACACCGGCAAGCGACCGAAGCCGCCGTCCTGTAACGCGCTGATATCGTTCATGGTTTTCTGGTCGGCGGTAATGTCGTCGGCGCGATAAATTTTAGTCGCCACGGTTTTGATTTTGTCCCATATCAACATGTCATCAGGATAGGCGGTGGTGAATTTGCTGGCGCCGCTGTCGGCGACTTGTGCCACTTCTTGCGCCAGGGCCAAAGTGCCGGCGCCGCCTTCGGCCCAATGGTTGGCATCGATGGCTTTCACGCCGTAACTCGCCGCCAACTCCCGCACCGCCGCCATTTCGGCATCGGTATCGGCGCTGAATCGGTTGACCGCCACGACCACCGGCACGCCATAGGACTTGACATTTTCAATATGGCGGGCAAGGTTCACGCAGCCTTCCTTCACTGCTCGCACGTTTTCCTTGCCAAGATTATCCTTGCCCACGCCGCCGTGCATTTTCAATGCGCGCACTGTCGCCACCAGCACCACCGCATCGGGCGCCAAGCCCGCGCTGCGGCACTTAATATCAAAGAATTTTTCCGCGCCCAGGTCGGCGCCGAAACCGGCTTCGGTGACCACGTAGGGCGCAAGTTTCATGGCCGCGCGCGTGGCAATCACCGAGTTGCAGCCGTGGGCGATGTTGGCAAAGGGTCCGCCATGAATGAACGCCGGATTATGCTCCAGCGTCTGCACTAAATTTGGCGCGATAGCATCTTTGAGCAACACCGCCATTGGGCCCGGCGCCTTCACCACCGCCGCCCGTATCGGCTGCCGATCGCGGGTGTAACCAATCACAATTTGACCGAGGCGTTGCTCCAGGTCTTTGGCATTTTTGGCCAGGCAGAATATCGCCATCACTTCCGAGGCCACGGTAATATCGAATCCATCTTCGCGCGGGTAGCCGTTGGCGACGCCGCCGAGCGAACTGGTGATGTGGCGCAACGAGCGATCATTCATGTCCACCACCCGACGCCAGGCCACGCGACGCGTATCGATGCCGGCGGCGTTGCCCCAGTAAATGTGATTATCTATCAATGCGGACAGTAAACTGTGCGCCGACGTAATCGCATGAAAATCGCCGGTGAAATGCAAATTAATATCTTCCATCGGGATCACCTGAGCGTAACCGCCGCCCGCCGCCCCGCCCTTCATACCGAAACAGGGGCCCAGCGACGGCTCGCGCAAGCACACCATGGTTTTCTTGCCGAGCAAGTTGAGGCCATCGGTCAGCCCCACCGAAGTGGTGGTTTTCCCTTCCCCCGCCGGGGTCGGGGTAATCGCGGTGACCAGAATCAGCTTGCCGTCAGGCCGATCTTTTAATGAATCAATATAATTCAGGCTGACTTTCGCTTTAGTATGCCCAAAAGGCACCAATGCGTCGTTGGGAATATCCAGTTTAGCGGCTATTTCAGCAATGGGTTTGATCGGCGCGTTTTGCGCAATTTCAATATCACTCATCAGTATTCTTAGTGGGTAATGCGCAATGCGTATGGTCTTTGCGCCTATCGAGTATATCGCCGACAGCCAGCCCGCTGGTTGCGGCATATTCAGCGGCGCCGATTTTACCACCGTCCGCCCGCACCCGCTTGACTTTGATGGCGCCCTCGCCCGCCGCCACCACAAATCCATGCTCGTCCACTGATAATATTTCTCCCGGTATTCTTTTGTGGCCGTCGGCCTCAGCCAGACATGAATCGAAAACTTTGAGTTCTTGCCGACCATGCGTCGTCCATGCACCCGGTTGTGGATTGCCCGCTCGAATCATATTGTATATTTGCGCGGCCGGTTTTGCCCAGTTAATTTTTGCGTCGCTTCGACCAAACCAGGATTCATATGAGCCTGTTGAAAGATCCTGCGCTATTTTAGGCGCCTGACCGCGTTTAACCAGGTCTAGTGATTCGATCATCGCATCGACCCCCATAGGAAAAAGTTTTTTGAAATAGACATCGCCAAGCGTCTCATCCGTGCCAATTTCGCACTCTTTTTGCAACAGTATCGGCCCCTGGTCAAGCCCATCGTCCGGCCAAAAAATGGACAGCCCGGTTTTGGCGGCGCCCATGGCGATGGGCCAGTTGATTGCTGACGGTCCGCGGTGCATGGGCAGCAACGACGGATGATATTGAAACGAGCCCAGCCGAGGCGCATTCAATACCGCTTGTGGCACCAACAACAACACATACGCCATCATGCACAGGTCGGCGTCGAATGATTGCATCAGCGCCAGCGATTCATCGGTTTTCCATGAAACGGGTTGATGCACTGCCAAGCCATTTTGCCGCGCGCACTCGACCAGCGGGTCAGCCTGAACTGTAGCGGATGAGACGCCTTGCCGCTGCGGCGCGGCGCATACCGCCACGATATTTTCATTGCGCGCCAGCAGCCGTTCCAAAACCGCCTTGCCGAAAGCCTGCTGGCCATGAACAACAATTCGCATACAACTCTCCCGTCTTAAAGGTTAACTAAACCGCGCCGGATTGCTTGATTGCCGCCACTTGCTCAGCGGAATACCCCAGAACGGTGGTCAGTATTTCATCGGTATGCTCTCCTAAAAGCGGAGAGCGCTCCACCCCCACCGGTGAATCCGACATTTTTATCGGACAACCGACGGTCAGGTACTTGCCGCGCTCAGGATGATCGACTTCCACTATCGTGCCGGTATCTCGCAATGCGGGTTCTTCAGCCAATTCTTTCATCGAAAGAATTGGCCCGACCGGAATATTTACGGCATTGCAAATATCCATCACTTCAAACTTGGTTTTGGTCATAGTCCATTGCTCTATGGTCTCAAAAATTGCGTTGAGTCGAGTCAATCTGGCTTTCGCAGTGGCGTAGTCAGAATCCTCTTTCCACTCCGGTTTTCCGATGACATCGCATACATTTTCCCAGACTGCGGCCTGGGTAATAAAATAGGTATAAGCGTTAGCATCAGTTTCCCAGCCTTTGCATTTGAGTATTCGTCCCGGTTGTCCGCCGCCTGAGTCATTCCCGGATCTGGGGGTGGCATCACCAAAATCCACGCCATCGGCAAACTGGGAATACTCGGTCAGCGGGCCGTGCTGCAAACGCTGCTGGTCGCGTAATTTTACCCGGCATAAATTCAGCACGCAGTCTTGCATCGGCGCCAACACTTGCTGGCCGCGCCCGGATTTTTCGCGCTGGTATAGCGCGGCGACCAAGCCCAGCGCCAGATGCAAACCGCTGCCCGAATCAGCAATTTGCGCGCCAGTGACCAACGGCGGGCCATCCGGGAACCCGGTCGTGGAAGCCGACCCGCCGGTGCATTGCGCGACGTTTTCATAGACCTTGCAGGCCTGGTACGGGCCTGGGCCAAATCCTTTGACTGAGCCCATAATCATGCGCGGATTCAATGCCTGGATGCGCTCCCAGGAAAATCCCATGCGCGCCAATGCGCCCGGCGCAAAATTTTCCACCATGACATCACATTCCTTGATCAACCGCTCCAGCACTGCCTTGCCGGCCTCGTGCTTGGAGTTCAGGGTCAGCGAGCGCTTGTTGTGATTGAGCATGGTGAAATACAGCGAATCGGCGCCGTCCACATCCACCAACTGGTTGCGCGTTGCGTCTCCCACGCCGGGACGTTCGACTTTAATCACATCGGCGCCCAACCAGGCAAGCAGCTGAGTGCAGGTCGGGCCGGATTGGACGTGGGTGAAATCAAGAATCTTGACCCCTTCAAGTGCTTTCATTTTTTCATTCCCATCAAATATGCAAATAAACTCTGCGTTATGGCTTATGGCTGCCGCGGGCCACATTTATACATGACTATTTATACATCGTCTGCGCTTTGGTGCCGGGCGCGTATTCATCCGGGTCAACCCATACATTGACCACCGCGCATTTTCCGCTTTTCGCAATGGCCGCTCGGGCGCGTTGCAAGGCCGGTTGAATTTCGCTGGCGTCGCGCACTTCCTCGCCGTAACCGCCAATCATTTCAGCGAACTTGCTGAACTGGACATCGCCCAACTGGTTGCCAACATTACCACGCTCTGATCCATACTTGGTAATCTGGCCGTAGCGGATTTGGTTCATGGCGGAATTGTTGCCGATGACGGCCAGGTACGGCGCGCCAAACCGTTGCGCGGTTTCCATATCAAATGCGGTCATGCCAAACGCGCCATCGCCGTACAGGCAAATAACCTCTTTGTCCGGATGCGCCAGTTTTGCGGCCATGGAGAAGCCGGTGCCGACGCCGAGCGAGCCGAGCGCGCCCGGATCCATCCACTGGCCCGGATTGCGTGGCCTGACCGCCTGCGCCGATATGGTCACGATATCACCGCCGTCGCCGACATAGATGGTGTCGTCGCCCAAGAATTGATTGATTTCCCAGGCCAAGCGATAGGGGTGTATCGGGCTTTGGTCGGTGGTGAACAAGGGCATCAGTTTCTCCAGTTTGGTGATTTCAATCTCGCGCAACTTCGCCATCCACTTTTGCCGAGATTGACGCGCGCCGTCATCAATGCGACCGGAAGAGGCCGCACAAACGGCCTGAGCCACAGCGGCAAGAATCGCCCCGGGATCACCCGCAAGTCCGAGACTGAGGTCGCGGTTCTTGCCGACCGTGGCATAACTCTGGTCGATCTGGATCAGCGTTGCGTCATTGGAAATACGCTTGCCGTAGCCCATTCTGAAATCAAACGGCGTGCCAACGATAACAATGACATCCGCATTGGCAAAGGCATCGCGGCGCGTGCGATCAAAATGATGAGGATCGTCGATCGGCAACATACCGCGACTGGCGCCATTCATGTACGCCGGGATATCCAGCGCGCGGATAAAATTAAGGGCATCCTGATGACCGCCGCTGCTCCAAACCTGCTGGCCAAAAAGCGCCGCAGGGCTTTTTGATTGAATTAAAATGCTCGCCAGTTTTTCAATATCCGCGGGGTCGCCAATCGAGCGCACCGATGCCCGATAACTTCCGGCTTTTGGAATCACCGCAGACTCGACCGGGATTTCGCGGTCAAGCACGTCCCGCGGAATCTCAAGATAGGACGGTCCATAAGCGCCGCTGAAACATTCCCGCGCGGCCATGGATACCATGTCCGCAACCCGCTCGGTGGAAAATACGCCGGAGGCAAATTTGGTTATCGGTGTCATCATGTCAACATGCGGCAAGTCCTGCAACGAGCCCATCTTATGTTGGGCAAGCGCGCTTTGTCCGCCAATGTGCAGCACCGGGCTTTCCGACCGGAACGCGGTGGCAATTCCGGTCACGGCGTTGGTGCAGCCGGGTCCAGCGGTGGTCACCACGCAACCGAGTTTTCCGGTTTGTCGGGCATATCCGTCCGCGGCGTGGGCCGCAGTTTGTTCATGTCGCACATCAATGATACGAATCCCTTCATCCAGGCAGCCATCGTATATGTCGATGATATGCCCGCCACACAAAGTGAAAATAGTATCCACGCCTTCATTCTTCAGTGCTCGCGCAACCAAATGACCGCCGGACACGACATCGGCAGCGCGGCTCTTCCTAGCCAGGGTGTCTGTCGCCGTATCGGATCGGCTTTTATTTTCTGGCGGCTTATTCATAAATAGGTTCGCCTACGCGGAATTATCATGCTACTTTACGTCTGCGTAACTTTTCATAAGCCATCTTAAACAACGGCAGGAACAAAAATAAAATCGCGACAATCGTGATCGGTGCCGCGTAGGTGCGATTAAAGAAAATCGCGAACGAACCATCACTAATGATTAACGACTGTCGCAAGGCTGGCTCGGCCAACGGCCCGAGCACGATTGCCAATACCGCAGGTGCAAGCGGGTAATCGAGTTTGCGCATCAGATAGCCGACGATACCGAATACCAACATCAGCCAGACATCATGCATATCCTGTGTCGGCGCATACCCGCCGATCAAGCATAAAATGAAAATGATGGGCGCTAGAATGGTAAACGGGGTTTTCAGAATTTTTATAAATACCGGTATAAACGCCACGTTAATCAAAACCGCGAATACGTTGGCGGCGTACAATGAGGCAATCAGGCCCCAAACAAAATCACTATGATCAACGAACAATCTTGGACCCGGTTCCAACCCCCAAATAACCATTCCGCCAAGTAATATTGCCGTGGTCGGCGAACCGGGAATGCCCAGCGTTAACATCGGTAGCATCGAGCCGGTGCTGGCTGCGTTATTGGCGGCCTCAGGCGCGCAAACGCCTTCCACCGCTCCTTGACCGAATTTTTCCGGTTGCCTGGAAATTTGCTTTGCGATGCCGTAGGCCATCAGTGAAGCCGGCGTAGCCCCGGCCGCTGGAAGTATGCCGACAAAATATCCCAAAAAAGATCCCATGACCGTGGTTTTCCAGGTTGAGACCAACTCACGCAAATTGGATAAGGTCCGCTTCACCGTGACATTCGCATCGGAAAGCATACTCTTGCCGCCACCCAGGCTATGCTCTTCAACCGTCCAGATCATTTCACCAATACCATAAATACCAATCGCCAATACCAGAAAATTAATACCATGCAAGAACCCGGTAATATCCCACAAAACCAAACGCGGCTCGCCAGAAATAATATCGAAGCCGACAGCGCTCAAAACCAGCCCGATACAAATTGAGAACAGAGTCTTGAAAATATCGTCGCCGCCCAAGCCGACGAAAGTGGCGAATGCCAACATCATCAACGCAAACTCTTCGGGCGCACCAAAAACCAGGGCAACATGCGCGAGTGGGGGTGCAAAAAAAGTGAACAGGACAATTGAAATTGTGCCGCCGACAAAAGAAGCCACTGCGGCGGCGGTCAGGGCTTTGTCCGCCAAGCCCTGCTTCGCCATTGGGCGACCATCAAAAGTTGTGGCAACCGCAGTCGATGCGCCAGGTATGCCGAGCATAATAGATGAGATGGCGCCGCCGTACATGGCACCATAATATATCGCCGCAAGAAAAATAATTGCCCCGGTCGGCGGCACCAGAAATGTTAACGGCAACAAAATGGCCACGCCATTTACCGAACCCAGGCCCGGCATCGCACCAATAAATAGCCCTAGCGCACAACCGACAATGATCAGCATCAAATTTTGCGGCTCAAATACGACCGCGAAACCACTACCGAGAAGTCCTAGAATTTCAACCATATTCTTATTTTTTTAAAACTGAAGGGTTACTTACCCGATCAAAAAACCCAAATCAAAAAAACATGCCGTAGAGCGGTATGAACAAGGGCTCGGTAATGCCTTTGGGGAGAATTATTTTTAGTGTTATTTCGAAAAAATAAAATATGACTGCCGGAATGGCGATGGCCAGGGTTATGGTCAGTCGCCAGGCGTGTTTGCCGAGAAATCTGATATAGAAAATAAGGAACAGGGGTAAGGCGCCATAGATGCCAATAACCGAAAATAAGCCGACAGTCACAATCAATGCCAACGTGACGGCGGCGACATCGGTCAATACATGCGGTTCTATGTAAACCTTTTCAGAGGTTGCAACCCGACCGCGCCTGCGAAACCAGTTGTAGCCGATTCCCAGGCAGGAAATCAGCATGATGGCGGACAACCAGAATGGCCAGGCACCCCCTCCCGGGCCTTCACCGTCTATCCAGCCGATCGGGAGCTCGGCGCTTTTGACCATAAGGTAGATGGAGAAGACCCCCATCATTATCGCCATTAACAATTCAGCAGTACGAACCGTCATGATTAGGCGTCCCCTATCTACACTTGCTATTTATGTCTTGTTATTTACGCACCAGAGAGCCTGGATTTCACCTCAGTTAAACGCACCCATTTTCATGAGCATCTCACGATGTATATCACGCTCTTCTTTCCAGTAGCTCATCAACGCATTACCGGTCAACAGATCGCCTTGCAGGCTTTTCTTGGTGCGATATTCCTGCCATTTATCGGAGTTGAATACGCGCGTGAACAGATCGGTGTAGTAATCTGCCGCTTCCGCGCTCATGCCCGGCGCGCCAACCACGGTGCGCTGCATGAAATAGACGAAGTCCTTGCCGAGCTCCTTGAAGGTAGGCGCATCGGGGAACAGCGGCAGCCGTTCTGACGTGAACGCCGCCAGCGCCTTGGTCGTGCCCGCTTCGTAGAATCCCAACTGCTCCGAAGGGTTGTTCACCGTGGAATCGGCGTTCTTGCCGGCCAGCTCTTTAGCAACCTTGCCGCCACCTTTATAAGGAACATATTTCATATCGAGGTCATAAGCGGAGTTAAGAAAATCGGTCAGCAGGTTATCTTCCGAATTCTTGCCGGTTCCGGCCATAATCCACTGGCTGCCTTTGGCTTTAGCCGCTTTAACAAAATCGGCGACATTGTTTATATCGGTGCGATCGGCATGAACCCAGAGCAGAAAAGTATCTTCGGCCATACGCGCAATCGGCGTGAAAGTGGCGATATCAACGCCAAGCTTGGGCTGTCGCAAAGGCGTGGTGTAAAAACTGTTCAGGGTGAACATGATGGTGTGGCTGTCGCCTTGCTTGCCGTTCAAATGCACCAGTGCTTCCGCGCCTGAGCCACCCGGCTTATTAATCGGCGTGAACGGCACCGGCGCCATATTATCTGACGCAATAATGCTCTGCATCAATCGAACCGCCTTGTCGGCGCCACCGCCCTTGCCGGCCATGACAACAAATTCAACTGGTTTTTGCGGTTCCCAAGCCGAGGCCGATTGGGAGTATATGGTTACTGCTGCCACCATCGCCAGTGCGACCGAAAACAGAAGTGTATTAGTAAATTTTATCATCTCATTCTCCAAAAGTTTGGTGTCCCGAACGCTACCTGAATGCTACCCGGTAGCGATAACGCGACGTGATTTTTAATCTGGCATCTGATATCTGGCATACCATATACCAGTTATTAGAATACTCCTGTTACCTGACAAAGTACAGTTATCCGCAAGGCCAGTGCAAATAGAACAGTGCAAATATAAATTTGAATACAGATTCAACGGCTATTGTCCTTCATGCTGCAACGTTTAATGTCTTGTTTTTTGTCACCTTGTTTTTCTCGGCTGGTTTTTGTCACTGGTGCAGCCGCATCGACAAACAAATGCAAATCACTTGCCAGCAGGCTCTATCGCAAAACCCGGCGCATGGTCGAGCCGATACTGACCGGGGAATCAGCGATAGTCACACCGGCCTCCGACAATCTTTCCATTTTATCCGCGGCGCTACCGCAGCCATGCTCAATGATGGCGCTGGCGTGCCCCATGCGCCGCTCGGCCGGGGCATACTGACCGGCGATATAGGCCACCACCGGTTTCGGATAATCACATTCCTTCAAGTATTCCGCCGCTTGCTCCTCTTCCGAGCCGCCTATCTCGCCAATCAACGCCACCGCCTCGGTTTGTGCATCTTCCCTGAACAATTCCAGGCAATCAACAAAATTAACCCCGTGCACCGGATCACCGCCAATGCCAATACACGTGGACTGCCCGAGCCCATTATCCGTTGTCTGCGACACCGCTTCGTAAGTTAGCGTACTCGACCGCGAAATGATGCCGATGCTGCCAGGCCGGAATATTTCCGCCGGCATAATGCCGATGCGGCATGCCTCAGGAGTGATGATTCCCGGACTATTCGGCCCGATCAATCGCGACTTATCCGACTTATCCGACTTATCCCGGGACAGTGCACCGATCACCTTCACCATATCAAGCACCGGAATATGCTCGGTGATACAGACTATCAGGGATATTTCGGCGTCGATTGCCTCAAGCATCGCGCTTGCGGCACCCTCTTTGGGGACGAAGATCACCGTGGTATCGGCGCCCGTTTCCGACATTGCCTCGCTAACGCTATTGAAAACCGGCAACCCAAGATGCTGGATGCCGCCCTTGCCCGGTCTCACCCCGCCCACCATTTGTGTGCCTGAGGTCATTGCACGCTCCACATAGAAAGTTGCCTGGCGGCCGGTAATCCCCTGACAAATAACTTTGTTGGACTTGTTGACTAGAATCGACATAATTCAGGTCCGCCTATTTTTTGTGCTCAGGTTTTTTGTTCTTCATTGCCCGGTCGCCAACGAAGCGCTTAAATCTGCTCTTCCATGGAGATTGCCCGGCCATCTCTGAACGGTCGCTTTTTATCGGGTTGGCGAGCGCAACTGCCTGCTCCGCCGCTTCAGCCATATTGCGCGCAAGAATGATATTGGGCATGGATTCACGCAGACGCCGGATCGCCAGTGCCGCATTGGTGCCGGCCAGACGCACGATTAAGGGAACGGTGATCGGCGACGACTGGTTGACCAGCAAGATGGCGTCGGCAATGGTGTCGCATCGCATAATGCCGCCGCCAAAAACATTGATGAGGACACTGTTAATCCGGTCGCTGGAAAGCACCAACTCGATGGCGCTGCGGCTGCGACTGACCTTGGAATCCGGTGGCAGGTCGAGAAAGTTAGCCGGCTCACCACCCAGGTATTTAATCGCATCAATGGTCGCCATGGATAATCCGGCGCCAACCGCCAGACAGCCAATATTGCCATCAAGTTTGAAATAGTTAAATCCGTCACGGCTGGCTTGCAAACGACCATCAAGGCGATAATTGTCCTGCTCCAGATATTGATTGTCCTGCTGCCTGAACATGGCGTTTTCATCCATCGCGATTTTTGCGTCCAGCGCGACCAGGTCATCGCCAACCACCACCAATGGATTGATTTCAACCAGGCTGGCATCGCGCTCGATAAACAACTTGTACATATTGTTTACCACCTGCTTTGCTTTTTCTGCCAATGCCGCTTCAAGATCCAGATTTTTCACCATGGATTCAAGCTGAGGCGGCGGCGCACCCTGTGGCCAATCAATTTCCAGGGTATGAATAGAGTCCGGATGTCGGGCGGCAACGGATTCAATATTAGTTCCGCCTTTGTCCGAATACAACAACACCACCTTTTTAACTTTTGCATCGACCAGCATTGCCATTGATAGCTCTTTGCCGGACACCAATGCCTGTTCGATATAGACACGATCTACGCTGGCCCCTTCCGTTCCAGTCTGCCGGGTAATCAGTTTGTTGCCCAGCATATCATTGGTGAAACGACGAATACTGGTTATGCTGTCCGCTTTGTGCACACCACTGGTCAGTTGGTTGCCTTCGATACGCCCTTCGCCTCGACCGCCTGAACGGATTTGCGCCTTGACCATCCACTGCTCACCGCCGAGCCGATTGCCGACCTCTCCCGCCTGTTCCGGAGTTATCGCAATTTCGCCTTTAGGAATCGCAATACCATAACCCGCGAGCAGCCGCTTTCCCTGATACTCATACAAGTTCATCGTTTTCTCTCGTCAGATTACTGATCAATTGATTAGTGTGATTGATAACCGTATTATTATACCGTCCACATTATACCGCCAACACAATACATGACAATCCATTCGCTGCGATAGTGGCCAGGCAGGATAGGACTGAAGCCACGGCAAACAAATTCTACTTCACCACCGACACAGCCAACCCGGCATCCTGCGCCGCCGGACGCGCCGGGCTGAGGGTGATCGAGCAGTGCGATCGGCGGATTATGCCAACTCGAAACGAAATTCCGGATAGAGCGCGCCGCCGATTCGGTCGCCGGGCTTTAATCCCAGTTGCGTCATTATCTGCGAATGATCGGGGTCCATGCCCTCTTTTCGAAAGCAAATACGCACATCGTCTCCCAGCCACCGGGTGCTGAATACTTTAAGATCCCGGTCATGGGAAAGATTACCGGATCCCCCGTGAATCACTCGACCATTGAATATCGCACAGTCGCCCGGCAGCATATCCCAGCTCAGTATCTCGTACTTGTCTCGATTGCCCTCAATATCCGGGAACGGTTCGCATTGGTCGTCGGGGAAGTCGATTCTCTGGTCGCGTTCGTCCTTGGTGAGCGCGCCGAAGTTGGCCTGCCGAAAGTGCCGATTCCAGCGGTGAGAGCCGCGCACAAACTCCAGCGCGCTCTTCTTTTCGACCGCGACAAGCGGCATCCAGATGGAGCAGGTATCGAAACCTTCCACAGACCAGTACGGCTCATCCTGATGAAATGGCGTGCGAAATTGCGCGCCGGGAGTGCGCACGAAAACCGCATCGAAAAAGAAATTGACGCGCTTGACATTCATCAGCCGCGCCGCGATTTGGGCACACGGTGATTGTTCGACGAATTTGCGGTATTCGGCGATTCTCTGCCATACCTGGCTGTCGTAAAAACAGACATGCCCGTTGTCATCACGGTCCCAGATGCGCCCGCGCGCGGTCGGTTCGGCAATGTTTTTTTCGATGCCTATACGCAATTTCTCGATCCAGGCTGGCGCAATTGCCTGCCGCAACAACACCACGCCATGTTCGGCAAAGTCCCGCACCACCCGTGGCGTGATGCGTTCAAAAATATCGTTTGTCGACAAACCCATGAGTAACCGATTAGACCGTTAACACGATTTTACCAAAATGGCTGCTAGTCTCCATAGCATGATGGGCATCGGCGGCTTTTGCCAACGGATAGATTTCGGATATCAATGGCGCAATTTTGCCGGTTGCCATCAATGGCAATACCGTTTTGGTAAATGCCGCAATGATGGCGGCTTTTTCGGGTAGCGGACGGGAGCGCAACACCGAGCCGATGATGCGTTGCCGCTTGACCATGACGAGCGCTAGATTGAGTTCGGCGACGCTCCCGCCCATCACCCCGATCAGCATCAACGTCCCGCCGACCGCGAGGCATTGCAGGTTGGGCTTCAGGTAGGCGGCGCCGAGGTGATCGAGAATCACATCCACGCCGCGCTGGTCGGTAATTTCCTTAACTTTATCCGCGAATGATTCGTTCTGATAATCAATCACGTAATCGACGCCGAGCTGTTTCACCCGTTCAACTTTTCCACTGGAGGCGGTCACGATAACCTTGGTATCCGGTGCCAACTGTTTGCATAGCTGAATGGCGGCGGTATTGACACCGCCGCCACCGCCATGAAGCAATACGGATTGATTGACCGGCTGGCCGGTTGACTGGCCGACCGATTGATCTCGCCCCAGACCGGCAATCATAAACAGATTCAGGTACGCGGTCAGGTAGGTTTCACACACGCAAGCGGCCTGGTTGAAATCCATGTTCTCGGGAATGACCATGGCATGATCGGCATAGGCGACTGCATATTCGGCGTATCCACCGCCGCCGATCAGGGCCATCACCCGCTCGCCAATTTTCCACTGCGTCACCTGCGCACCGAGCGCTTCCACGGTGCCGGCCACTTCCAGGCCGAGAATTTCAGATTCACCTTTGGGCGGCGCATAGTTTCCCTGGCGTTGGATTACATCGGGCCGGTTAACCGAGGTCGCCGCCACTTTGATTAAAATTTTCCCGTCGCCGACGAGCGGACGTTCGGCATCACCGAAAACCATCATTTCCGTGCCGCCAAAACCATTCAGCAGAATCGCTTTCATGCTTGATTGGCCCCCTGCGGTGACACTATTGCAATGGAAATCATGTTGCAATTTCAAAAGATATTCAACGACCTAATCAGAAAGAGCCTCCAATAATTGGGATGTTTCAAAATTAAGCAAAAATTCAGCATAATAATTTTCAAAAACATCTGCCACATAATCCTGCAGTTCAATCCCGTTTCCTCCTTCTTTTTCAATCGTATATTTTTTGTTCTTGCTGATCACGTACAAAAATAAAGTATGAAAGTAAACTGATGATAAATAACGGTTTCGTGCAAAATTGATTCGCTCTTCGTTACCTTGTTTAGCGATAAATTTCTTTAACGCATTGCTATCCATATTGATATAAACAGCTTCCAATTTATCCCCTCCTACGAGCAGCTGTACGACTGTGTCGGCATTAAATGCCATTCCAGATTCATCCATTTGTTCCCAAGTTTTACTATCAGGTTCATCTTGTGATTTAGATTCTATAACTTTATGAAGTGTTGGTAATCCAATATTTTTCGTTTGATCTTTTCGGGGCTTCTTGGTTTGATTTTGAGTATCCATAACTTTAACCCAGAATATTTGCGTCCGATCATCATCAACAGGACTTGTCAGCGTTGCTTGAATCTTTATTGAATTGCCCACCTCTACTTCTTCGCTTGATTTGATGTGTAGTCTGATAGTGCCATTATTTGGGCTTGACTTTGCTACAGACAATAATTCACTTATGTCTGTAGGTTGAGGTTTTCTGTTTCCTCCATTTTGGCTATTGCTATAATCTAAAAGTGCTATCTTTAGTTCCCCTGGTTCCTCTATCCGATCAAAATAGTCATCTTCAACATCCGTATTGAATTTGATAGTGCTTTCAGTGCCCTTAGGAATTTGAATTACAGGGAGTTCGCCATTTTTTTGCTTTGCGTTGATGCTAAAACTAGAGGGGTATCGCTTTCCATCAAAAGAAGACTGTTCTTTTTTTGATGACCGTTTCTTTGATGTATCATTCTTTTTGTTTTTAGATTTTTTTATATCGTCTAAGTTTAAAGTCTGCTGTAGCAATTTTGTTAAGTCAGGATTAAGGGGTAAGTTTTTTCCCAAATCTTTAAGAATTTTATTTTGATCACCATCACCGCTAGTAATCTTTGATCTGAATTCGTTGTATATTTCCTTTAACTGACTCCTTTTTAGTATGTCTGCTAACTTCTTACGCAATTCTGATGATTCTTCTCCGTCTTTCATTCTGTCCCGAGATGCCATAAAAAGTTCGTTTCGGAAACTTGGATCCAATTTTGAACAATCAACATGAATTAATAAATATTCTTTTAGTAAGTTGAATTTGAGTGATCTTGAAATAAACTCATTGGTATAATGCCCATGAACTTGCCCGTTCACAGAAAACAAAACAGACATGTTATTTTTGAAGAACTCTCTACGTATAGTTCCCCGGGTTTCTTTGCTTCCTTTATTATCCGTCTTGAACTTAAAGACATAACATGTAATTTTAAAACCTCCCCAATCAGACACTTCTTCTGAAAAATGCTTGTAAATATATTTACTATCATATTCATCTTTTTCTAATCGCCTCTTCAATCCATACAATGATCTTTCTGGATTTATATCACGCGGGTAGCGTTCATTGTTATCAATCGTAAAGATAGGCAGTGCTGGTTCAAATAGATATTCATTAATGCTTTGATTTAAATCTCGGGAAATAACTGATCTTGAACCAGGTGGAAGTTGATATGAGTAAAGTTTCAATAATGTTCCTGTTGTGAACTGTCTTCCTCTAAGTCCCAAATCAATTTCTTGTATGTCAAATCTAGGAACTTGATTTTCAATCGAAAAATATTCGTACCAGGTGTTTTTATACTTATCTACTTCTGATTTAGTTAATGGATGCTTCCTAACAATGGTGAAGCCAAAAGGTCCACCATCGAAACGTTTTGAAGCAATGAGTTGGTATCGTTTGCTCCCACAAAATACAATTGCTCCAGAGCCGCCCATATTATATTTCCCTTGTACGAAAGGAATATCGTTTTTGTTGCCTCTCAGTAAAGAAAGTAACGTGTCGCTGAAATCATCAGGATGTTGACCTTCCCCATTATCATAAATAACTAAAGAAGTTTCTTTTCTAGGACCATGGGCAATAATCTGTATATCTTCTGCTTGCTTATACTGATGTTGGGATATGTCCCAGTTCTTATTGTTCGGGAAAAATTTCTCAACGGCTTCATTAATTGATTTAGGAGCGGCACTTGATCTGGGATCAATATCCTCTTCATAACATCGCCTCATCAGTGTGGCATCAATTGAATTTGTTATTTTTTCAATCAACGCAGCAATGGGATGTGCTTGCTGGTTTTCAACTACCCCAAAGTTATTTTCAAGATCGCCGTAGGGTCTCCAGTTTTCTTGAGAAGACATTACTTTTTGATTAGAGATGATGCAATCGACATCACTCTCGGTTGCTGCTAGGTAAAGATCCCAAAATAATTTTTTAGTATCCATTTCCGAATTCTTTTATTTGTTGCCTTTTTTCGTATTGCATACGGCGCATAATGTTTGACCGTTGTCTATCTCTCTACTCCTCATCCCCGCAAAAGCGGAGCACCAGAGGGAATGAAGGCAATCATCTTAGTATTACCGCTAACCGTCAAGAGGGGTAGGGAATAGCTAGCCTATCTTCGGTGCTATGTCTTATGTAGCGGACTTTGTGTATTAGTGCTTCCATAGCCAGTCTTCTATAGTATCCCATGCCAAATCAGCAATGTTCTCTGTTCGTTTCCTTATCAACTCTTCGTTCCAGTCATCAACATCGCGCATAGGGTCTAAAAATTGTAGCCTTTCTCCACCTTGTAACATTTCCTCTACTTGCTTTCTGAATTTGGATCCTTTTTTATCTGCTTCCATGAATATATTTTTTAATCCATCTTTTGTTTTTTCGGTCAATGCCATGTAAAAAAATCTCTTTTTCTTCCACCCTTCGTTTCCAATACTCGCATTTTCCTTCCTGGGCAGCAGGAGCAGATTGCCTAAGGTATGTTTGGTATATTGATTTTCGTAAATGGCACTATTCCATTTGTCCTCACCAGGGTTTGCTACCGGTGCCACATGTTCCAAAGTGGAAAGATTTTTATCTGTCCATTTTTTGTAGTTCAGGTATTCATTTTCTTCGGCTTGGCGGATATTCTTCCGTGTCCACAATCCTCCAGATATCGGGTCGGCAGCTGCACCATCTGCGGCGGCAAGCAACATGAATCTTGCAAGAGGTTGAGATTGAGCTGCCAACTGGGTTTTGCGAACTTCATTAATCCAGTCTTGTTTGCTGGATACACCGGGAACTTTCTTTTTGAGTTGACCACGCAACGCTACCTTAAGATTCTCTACACTCCATAAAGTGTTTTCCCCCTCAAGTCCTGTTGATAAAGGGTCGCCTTCAAATTCTAATTCTAATTCTGCTGGTGTCTTCTCCATCAGTGAACGCAATACGCTATCAATACCCGCTGTTCCGCCTGTGGCAGCCCTCCGAATAACAATAAATGCAGTCAGTGCCTTCAATGCCTTTAAAAAGTTATCTTCCTCTTTTGCCTGCTTAGATTGGGACCAGTATCGGCATAAAATAGGGATAGCTAGACTAGTTTTCATGTCCGCAATGAATCTTAGACATAACTGAATTTCATCTCTGTTTGTCGGAGAGAACTGTGCTTTGTTCTTGTCAATGCCTTCTTTATCCCAGCAATGATGCCTGAAGGTTGCTACTTCAGCTAGAGATTCTATAAAAGGGTTTTTTGCTTGCTTAGGAATTTTTAGATAGCTATTTCTAAGATAAATTCTCTGGACACTCAGAGATTTAGAGATCTTCTCGCCTTCAATATAGAGAGCAAATAATACGACAAGCTCCTTTGACTCATTTTGTCGCTTTACGGGGTCTTCTGAATGTACATGTTCCATGATTTGATCGTACGCATCGGGATTATATTCAGGTCTAGTATCATTAAAGCCCCCTCTATCAAACTTTATGGTTAGAGGTTTTAATGTTTGAATAGCAGTCAGTGGCTCTCCTGTCGTATTCAGAGAATCAAAAATATCCAATGCAACATTATCATTCTTCGTTTCAACTCGAGTAAGCACGACGTATCTTGTTAAATAAGATGCAAATAGTAGTAGGCGAACAAGAGGTTCAATTTGATTATTTGTAGATACAAATGATAATGCTTTTCCCTTAACCCTTTCGCTACTAAAAGTATTCGTTTTCCCAAACAACTCCTTTACACCAACTTCTGCAAATTTCTTTGCTTTGACGTACCGGAATTCCGTCCCATCCTCTGTGTCACTATCTTCCGATGAAGCAGATAATTTTTCTATTTTTTCTTGAATGTACTTGTAGTTTTTGGACAATGCTTCGGACAATTTTTCATCAGGCTGGGGAAATTTGTGGCCCCCTTCTCCATTAGAGCTAGAAGCTCGATAGTATTTAGAAACACCTTTTAAGAATTTTGCGATAGCGGAATGGTAATCTGAATCACCCCCTCGCCCACGCTTGTCTTTCTGCTCCTCTCGCACAATCCTTGGATAAGGATGTACTCCGTCACGTCCAGATAGTTGACCTATAGCACATTCATGCAGGTGATTTAACTGGTAGTCCGTCTCTTTCTTTATCCAAATTCCGATTTCGTCAATAAACTTTGGATCATTAACCTCGGGCAATATTTCATCTAATTTAATGGAAACATTTTCAATCAGAGCGCAGGCAATAAGCACGAGAGTTGTTAGCCTTTGTTGCCCATCCACTACTGATAAAGATACTGCATCAAAAGTGGATTCTACATCCTTTTCCTTTTCTACAACTAAAATAAGGGTCCCAAGAAAGGTAAATGATTCATCGCTATTGTTATTATTTTTATTATCTTTACTCTCTGATAAACGATAAAACCCATCTAAACAGTCAGCTATAAGGCGGTTTATGTGTTCGTGTCCCCAGTCATAGTCTCTTTGGTAACTAGGAATTCTATAACCAGCCGAATCATTATGGCATTTCATAGTTTCATAAAAACTTGATACCTCTGCTTTGAATATATCTGTCATTGACTATGTCCCTTGATTTTTTCTGTTTCAGAATCAGTATTTACAAACTACAAATCAAACACGCCTGATCTTCAGGATCATCATCTTCGGCCACACGAAGTATATCTTGCCAACGCTCCGGCAAAGTCTCTGTACTAGCGACAATCCCCCTCTCTTTCTCTCTCTTTTCAGCTTTAGCCACTAACTCATCCACTGTTCCCTGCGATGACCAAGTATACCCATGACCACCGGCATCAACCTCTCCATCCTTCCAGTCATATTTCTTGCGAACTTGCTGCTCAAACGCCTTAGCTTTTTCAAATAATTCAGGGTGATTTCTTTTCAGGCCAAGCCATTCATCTTGACGCTGGAAGAAACAAAAATAGCAACCCGACCGCGAACGCCATTTATAATATTCGGGAATACCTACGGAGTCTTCCAAAATATTAAATATATCATCACGCACCAAGCCGTCATAAATAAAGGGAAATACCGCCTTAATGGTTGCTTTGTGACTTATGTACCCTTCTCGGTTTTCATCGGCTCTTATGCCAATATAAGTAATTACCGGGTCATCGCCAATAAATTCCTCAAAGGGCTTGATTTTCATCACCCGAGTACACCATCGCTGTTTAGCTGATGGCAGGTACTGATTTTGGACTTTCAACCAGTGTTCAAAAGGTTTTCCGCTACTAAGCCTCGCTATCTCTTTGCCTAAATATGCTTCCAGTTTATCAAGAAAATCATACACCTCCTTAAGCTCGGCACCCGTATCAGAGAAAAAGTATTCCACCCTCTGGTGTATATCGGGATAACGACTCTTGATATAAATTGCCAGGGCCGCACTGTCTTTACCGCCAGATAAACCTAAAACATGACGAGATTGAGTATCGCCTTGAACGGTCTGCATAGTTGTCTTTTTAGCCATGTTTAACCTGTCTTATCTTTGCGGGAGTTGCCTTCTTTCTCCTACTAGAAGACGACGCAACTCTATCAGTTAAGAACTCATTTACTAACTCGGCTAGTACCGCTAACTGTAACTCACTATTCTTATGCTCACACAACACTTGCTTTAGCTTTTCTTTTACATCCTGTATGGCAATATGGTGGGAATGTTCTATAACGACAGCTTCATCAACTAGTTTCCCTCCTTTTTTAAGCGATTTAAGAAAGATAACGTCAAAATCGCCGCCAGTCTTTATAGCTCTTTTATCATAGTGTAACCGTAAAGTTTCCAAGTCTAGGATTCTCTCGGCGAAATAGCTAAGTTTCACATCGGCTTCGCCGTGGTCTGTATCGGTCCACTTTGCCGACGGCTTTTGCCCTAAAAACATCAAGATATTTTCCAGCCAATTATCATTGTCTCCATCAGGTTTGGTCAAGCGTTTGATGAACGCCTTTAAGCCATCAACATCCACGGTGTACTGCTCTAATCCCTCGTAACGACTGGATTTACGCCGTAAATCCGCAAGAGATCCATTTTTATCCATGTGAAATGCTTGCAACAACATCTTGATTTGCTGCTTAATCATATTGGGGTAAGCAGATTTTAGTTCTTGCAAGGACTCATTTAGGGCACTCGCAAAGCCTTCCAGATTGGGTTGTTTCTTTTTCAATTCCTGCTCGTAACCTAACGCTTCAGGGATACCCTCAAACAGTAGATTCTCCGGGGATTTGGCAAGGTTAAACGCATCTCTGATTCGCTTTGCTCTATCGCTAATTTCAACACTTTTTGTTTTTTGCGTATATGGTTCTAATCCACCTATCCATTTTGCTAAGGGACGCGCTAGTTGAACGATAGTCAGTTGATTACCCGATGCAACAACTTTGGAATACTCTTGATATATCGACGCCCTCAAGCCGGAAATTCTAAATCGCTGAAAAGTGAACTCGTCAGGCCGTTTCACAAAACGTTCTATCATCTCCTCGGTAAAGAATGGTCGGTAGCGGCGTTCTTCGTATAAGGCAAGTTCATGCTGATAAACTATATACACGGCGATGTATATTATTGGCAAGATACCTGCCTTTACTCCGTAGGGTGGAGCCATTAGTAGCTGATTTAAGCTGGTCAGGGATTTTGCTTCATCTTCCGTGCTATCCAGGAATTCATCAATTCGTTGCCAAACAGAAAATAAAGTCGAATTCTCTGGAGGCACAACAAACCGCATTGTGTCCGTATTGTGAACACCCGTTGCACGCAGAATTGAACGATAGATAGCCTTCTCAGGGGGGAATTTTTCTATCCCTAGGTCAACTTTATCTTGGTGATTAAGCATCGCTGAAAGGAGTTTGTTCCTGGCGGCTGTGGCTTGAACTGATGGCCTGTCTCGGTTAATTAATTCATTATGTAGCACTGGTGCTTTACTATACGCTTTTTTCAATATCGAAGATAAATTTTCTTGGAAGTTGCGTTTACGAGTAACGGCAAGTTGCTTCCCGCGATTAAACCAAACAGTTTCTTCCGGGTTATCTAGTAAACTTTGAAGTATTGCGCTTTCTGATTGCTCCGCCGCAGTCAACCGGTCTTCAAATTCCCGTTTTGCAACCGGATCACTATTAAGCTCCTGTTTTGTAATTTGCACCATCCGAAGCGCTAACACCTCGGCTGTCGCTTCCCGCAACTGCACACCATTCAAGCACAAACCGACTAGATCCAAATTGGAATAATTATTCGTAACCTGCTCGTTAAATATTCTCTCATCGTCCTGTGCAGATGCCAAGAAGAAAATTATTCTAGGGGCATCCACCTGATTTGGTGTTTTCTTAAAAGTTTGTGCGTCAACAAATTCAGGAACGAAGTAACGTAAAGCACCACTCTCGATTGTGTAGCGTCTAGCAACAACAGACATTAGAGCCTTCTGCTCATTGAGCACCGTTGCCAATGGGAATTCACCGAGGTTATTCAGTTCTTCTTCAACGGCATTCTCTAAGTCGAAATCACTGCCCTGCCAAACACGATATTCGCCACTAAACCGACGATATGTAATTACTGATTTATCTACGAGTGCTTTGATAACACTAGACACATTGATGCCAGTTTGCACACATGTTTTCAATATCGCTTTAGAAGGCTTCAAACCACCTTTAATGCCGATGATATTTAGAATACCTATCGTTTTAAGCAAACATATTTGCTCTTCGGGAGCATCACCTAATCGCCCCAGTGATATAACTACTTCAGCCCAACGTCTATGGGTTGTATAGTCACCGAGAACTGCCGGTTGATTAGTAATAAAATAGTCGTATATATGATGTGGATAAACCCACGAATCTATGGAATCAAGACGCGACAGCATATCTTGCAAACCATACTCCTCATGGCTACCTAAATAACTAAATAGTGTTCTCTCGTTTTGCGCTACTTTTTGGCAAAGCATCGGCAACAATATCGCGCTCACCGGGTGCAACGGATAGGAATTGCATAGTAAGTCTGTAGCAGACTTTTCATTCAAAACACCAGGCACAGCCTCTTGCTTTATCAGCATTTTAACGATCTCTGATGTTTGTTTTCTGAGTTTAGATTTTTCTTCTGTTGAAAAATGATATTCAAAAGCAGCACCAACTACCCTCAGCACTTGCTCTGCTGATTCCAGAAATGGGACTTCTTCAAATCTGCCCTGAACTTTTGACCATTCATTTTTTAGGCTCTCACCCAGCCCTTTCGCATATTGCTCAAAGGATTGATGTAACAGAACAAACAGAAAAAGTTTGCGATCGCTCTTTGCACACGCCTGCTCTGCCAATGCTTGCAGAAGGTAAATATCATTAGCGCCATAATGACGCGCCTCGTATTCCAAAAATTTGCCCAACTCATCTATAACAAGGACAATGCCTTTACAGCCGGTTTTTAGTAACGCAGTCTGTAATTGATTCACTAGGTCAATGAGAGCAGTACTAGTCACGGATTCACTTCCACGCGCATCTGAAAGCAGTTTGATAATTTTTGGATTTTTACCTTTTATCGTCGTCCAGTACTGTTCCGAAACCTGTAATAATCCCTGCAAAATACACTTCCCCATTGCTTGTGGAGAACCAGTAATCAATACTTTGAGATATCCCTTTGTGCCTTTTGTTTCTTTAGTAAAAACTTTAGACAAATCCGGTGATGCTGATTTAAGAACTTTATAAGCCGCTTTTGTGGCCACTACATCAGGAGACGACAGTAATTGCGATGAAAAATTTTGACTGGCAGATTTACCCGCGCCATAAGGACCCACTATTGACCATGCTCTTGGTGCTTGTTTGTTAGTGAAGCCATTACTAATCTGATCAAATAATTTAAGTGCTCGGGTGGTGGGAATATAGGCCCGAATAACCTCTATGGAATCCGCATCTCTCTCCAGATTGACCGAGCGGGTATAATGCGTTTTTATCCGCACTTTTCCCAGCATACTCATGCCGCTTTTCTCTTTTTGGTTGTTGCATAGTGCTGCGCAATGAACGTGAAAGGTTCTACTTTTTCTGACCGATACAATTGATGCTGTCCCGCCGTATCTCTTATCTCAAAAATACCAGGGATATAATCTACCAATCGTTCCAATTTTGCGACTAATCCATTTTCCGTTAGACGAAATACCGAACCTGGCGCGGGGAATTCATCGCGGCTGTACATTAAATCTTCAATCGGCAACGCAACGACACCTTTAGCTGCAAACATTTGGCAAACTGCAAACCCAAAAATGCCTAAAGGCAACTGTGAACGTGCTTGAGGAATAGATTGGTAACTGCGGCCACTCGCCGATTGAGATACCAGTTTTAACAGTGCAAAAGGTGAGTCAAGGGCATCTTCTATAGGTGTGCGCGTATTACTTTTTGACCGGCTGTACATTTTGGGGAGCAATAGTGCGTCATTCTTTAAGGTACTGGGGGATGGTTTTTTTCTGTTGTGTACTCGGTCATTCACATAATCAATCAAAGCCGTGGTCAGTTGCTGACCGGTAAATTCGGGCTTGTGGTAACGATTAAAAAACCAAAACCATGACGTAGCCAACTCGGCATTTGTCGCTAATAACCAATGTAGCAACCAAATGGTTGCCTCATCTTCCAAATAGGGGTCAAATCCTCTCTTGCTCAAGAGATGCTCGCCCAAATCTGTTGGCTTGCCAGTGTCAGAGTCAATCATCTGGCAGGCCCTAAGCCAATATTTGATTGCCGCCACCATATTCTTGCCGACACCCAGCACAACCGTGGCATCCTCGGATTTGAAGATTTTAGAGTTTTTTACAACCGCCTGAAAACCTTTAGAAAGCCAGCCATAACGGAGCGCAAAGGTCTCATGCCGCCCGAAAGCCATGCTTTCTGCATTAAACTTCATTAGCACTCCCTTTTGTACATTGTCATCTAATATAATCGGTGTCAATGATAACTCGTTCACTATCGTCTGTATCCATTTTTAGCACCTTCAGTGACATATTAACACCTTAATAGACTACAAAACACACACTCCGACCCAGAAGAACCGCCCAAAAAATAAACATCTACGAGAATCTGCGGATTTAATCAATGAGCAAAACGCGCCCTGATGAAAAAATTATATATTCCCTCATACGAAGAAATCGCGATGAAAATCACGCCGCCTCCACCCGTGCCGCGCAAAACTTGAACTCGGGGATTTTTCCGACTGGGTCCAAAGCCGGATTGGTCAGTGTATTGGCGGCCGCTTCGGCATAGCAGAATGGAATAAAAATCATGTTGTCGGGCACAGCGGTATCCGCTCTGGCAATTAATTCGATGACACCCCGGCGTGTCGAAACTCTGATTTTTGCGCCCGGTGCAACCTTCAAATCACGCAGCGCCTGAGGGGAAATTGTGGCTATCGCTTCGGGTTCAATCTGATCCAACACTTTGGTGCGGCGGGTCATGGAGCCGGTGTGCCAGTGTTCCAGTTGCCGTCCGGTGGACAGGATCATTGGATATTCATCGTCCGGCAATTCGTCAGGCGAAACCAGATTCACCGCAATAAGCTTTCCGCGTTGGTTGGCCGTAGGAAAACCATTTTCAAATACAATATCATTGCCCGGTTTATCCGCTGCATCGCACGGGTAGGTGACCGCGCTTTCCGCTGCCAGGCGATCCCAGCTAATGTTATTCAATGACGGCATCACTCCGGTCATTTCTGTAAAAATATCCCGTGGATGGGAATAGTTCCAATCCAGATCAAGACGTTTTGCGATTTCCTGAGTAATCCACCAATCCTGGCGGGTATCTCCGGGGAGTTCTAACGCGCTTCGACCCATCTGCACCTGGCGGTTGGTATTGGTCACCGTGCCATCTTTTTCCGGCCATGCGGATGCGGGCAGGACAACATCCGCATAAAACGCAGTTTCGGTTAAAAACAAATCCTGCACCACCAGATGATCCAGTTTCGCCAATGCATCCCTGGCGTGTTGCACATCGGGATCCGACATCGCCGGGTTCTCCCCCATGATGTACATGCCCGATATTTTGTCATCGTGAATGGCATCCATAATCTCTACCACGGTTAATCCGGCCTGAGGCGCCAGTTTCGCACCCCAGGCATCCTCGAAGCGCGCGCGCAGATTATCCACCTCAACTAACTGATAATCCGGCAACATCATCGGAATCAAGCCCGCATCCGAAGCTCCCTGCACATTATTTTGGCCGCGCAATGGATGCAGCCCGGTGCCGGGCCGACCGATCTGGCCGGTGATCAAGGAAAGCGCGATCAGGCAGCGCGCATTGTCGGTGCCGTGAACATGCTGAGAAATTCCCATGCCCCAGAAAATAATCGCAGCTTTGGCTTTTGAAAAAGTGCGTGCGATCAGGCGCAAAGTTTCTGCATCGATTCCGCAAATCGATTGCATCTTCTCTGGAGAAAAATCTGCGATATGTTTCTTTAGGTTTTCAAATCCTTCGGTATGTTGCTCGACATAATGTTGATCGTATAGATTTTCTTCGATGATGGTGTGGAGAATTCCATTGAGCAGTGCCACATCGGTGCCGGGATTAAACTGCAACATATGGGTCGCGTGTCGTTTTAAAGCGGTGCCTCGGGGGTCCATTACGATCAATGTGCCGTGTTTCGCCGCCTGCTTGAAAAAGGTCGCCGCTACCGGGTGATTGCCTACCGGATTGGCACCAATCACAAGCACACAATCCGCATCTTCTACTGTATTAAAGGGCGCCGATACCGCGCCCGAACCGACGCCTTCCAATAGCGCGGCGACCGATGACGCATGACAAAGCCGGGTGCAGTGATCGACATTATTGGTGCCAAAACCAGTGCGTACCAGTTTTTGAAAAATATAGGCTTCTTCATTGGTGCATTTCGCCGAACCAAAACCCGCCAAAGCATTGCCGCCGTTGTCATGTCCATCACGGATTTTTTTCAATCCGCCAGCGGCAAAATCCAACGCTTCATCCCAACTCGCTTCCCGAAAATGCGACAAAGGATTGGAGGGATCGAGGTCGATATCCCCGACCTTGTTGTTTTTATCCACACGGATAAGCGGTTTGGTCAACCGATGAGGATGTTTCACATAGTCAAAACCGAAACGACCTTTAACGCATAGCCGATTGCGGTTGGCCGGCCCGTGCTTGCCCTGAACCGCAATAATTTCATTGTCCGCAACCTGATAGGTTATTTGACAACCCACGCCACAATAGGGACAAACACTGTCAGTCTCAGTCAGTGGGTCAGCCAGTGAATCAAACTTCCCTACGCCATTTTCATCCACCAAAGTGGCTTCCATCAACGCACCGGTCGGGCAAACCTGAACACATTCGCCGCAAGCCACGCAAGTGCTCGCGCCCATGGCATCATCCATATCAAAAACAATCTTCGAATTGTGTCCGCGAAAAGCCATGCCAATCACATCATTAACCTGCACCTCGCGGCAAGCGCGCACGCACAGGTTGCATTGAATGCATGCATCCAACGCGACATGCATGGCCGGATGACTGGTGTCCGCGGCCGGAATGTCGGGCGCGGCGCGTGCTTCAAACCGACTGCCGTGCACCGCCATCGCATCGGCCCATTGCCACAGGCGCGAGTCGTGTTCGTGCGCAACTTCGCGGGTTGGCTGATCGGTCAGCAACAATTCCATCACCGTGTCGCGGGATTTTTTCGCACGTGTGCTGGTCGTGGAAACCACCATGCCCTCGCTCGGCTGACGCAAGCAAGACGCCGCCAACACGCGTTCGCCCTCAATCTCCACCATGCACACGCGACAGTTACCATCGGCGCGATAATCCGGCTGCGGCGCGTAACATAAATGTGGAATCTCCACGCCGCTACGCTGCGCCACCTGCCAGATGGACTCACCGGCGCAGGCTTCAACCGGCTTGCCGTCGAGGGTGAAAGTGATCGTATTATTCACTGTTAATTATCTCGTTAAATTTTTTAGTGAAAACGTTTCATGTCTTCCGCCAGAATTTCCATTGCATCCGATAGCTGTTCCAACCTTAATGATTTGAAGTTTTTGTGTATTGGACGATTAATGTTCCTTTCACCTTGCAATAGTGTGATGATGTTTAATTCGCATGAAAAATATGATTGCAAAGTTCGCGTCGAATAGCTTCCGTAGATTGGTTTTGTCAATTCGCTATAATCCCCGCCGAGTTGGCTTTCTAACTGAAATAAATAACAAGATAAATTCGGGTATTGGGTCTGCAGTAAATCGAAATCTATCAAGATGCGCTTAATCATTGCATTCTCGGCAAACGCTTTGCACTCTATGCCAATCACAAATTTTTTATTGACATAAATATGCTTATCAACCGAAAGTTTATAAACATAGTTAACTATATTTTTCTTGATGTGATTTACCACTTCATCATCTTTTATTCGATTGAGGTACGATGGTTTCATCGGTATAGAAACTTTCTTGGAGTTAATCTCCAAATTATCAGGATTACCGCCGATGTTTTGCCACGCAATACGCGCAATGTTTTCGCTGATGTGCTCTTGCAACCGTCCCTTCGCCATGCGGACGAATCCACCGTATGCACGATCTTCGCTTTCCCGTGCATCTTTATCAATAACTTTTATAACTGCATCGTAATCACTGATGATTTGTTTCAATTGTTCTGAAATTGTCATTTTCATGTACCCAAGTTTTCTGCGATTCGTTGTTCGGCAGTTTTGCAGTATTCGTTCGAGCAATCTATGCCGAGATATTTCCTGCCAAATTTATGGGCGACTAATGTGGTCGTGCCAGCACCGTTAAACGGATCGAGCACCACATCACCGCGAAAACTAAACAACTTTAATGCCCGCATCACAAGTTGCTCAGGAAACATCGCTGGGTGTCTATATTGTTTCATTTTATGTTCGGGGGCAATTGACCATTTCGCATTCACCCAACTTTTAAACTCATCATCGCTGATATCGTTGTTTTCTTTGGAGCCACATTTTTTTAAGTCGCCTTTGCAAAAAACCTCCAAAAATTCCCATGTGTATTTAAGATACGGGCTGGCCGGGCTGCTCCAACTTCCCCATGCGGTGTATTTGCAATTGTAGTTGTTCTTTTCCCATAAAATTTCGCCTTTCCAAATCAGCCCTTTGTCAATGAAAAACTTGCTGATAATGTGATGGGTTGGAATGTAATCCGAGAACAATGGTGACACATTAACAACGATTCGTCCACCGTGCTTTACCACCCGAATACATTCATCAAACACCTCGAAAAGTTTGTCGAAATAGGCATGCCATGTATCGGTATCGACATGCCCGCTGTAATCCAGTCCAAAGTTATACGGCGGGGAAGTGACTACAATATCAATGCAGTTGTCGGGCAATTTCTGCAACAGTTGTTCGCTGTTGCCGCGGAGTATTTTATTGGTATATTGCTCTGGCAGTTCGTTATTCTCGCGCGGAAATTCTTTCGCAAACGCCTCATAACCCAAACGCTTTCGCTCTTTGATTTTACGGTTTTTAACTTTGCGTTCGGCGTTAAAACCTTCATAGATCTTTTTTCCGCCACGCATGGCAAAACTTCTTTTTGATGGCTTTGAATTCACTCCAAATCCTCCGGAAAATATTTCAAAACACAGTTTATCGGATTGCCGGCGGCTTGTCCCAAACCGCAAATGGACGCATCGGCCATGACCGTGCTGAGTTCGGCGAGCAAACCAATGTCCCATTTGGGTTTGGTCATAATCTTGACCGCTTTTTCGGTGCCGACCCGGCACGGCGTGCATTGTCCGCAACTTTCATCTTCAAAAAATCGCATCAAGTTCAACGCGACCTCTTTCATGTTGTCGTGGTCGCTGAAAATCACGATGGCGGCGGAGCCGATGAAGCAACCGTGTTCTTGCAAGGTGTCGAAATCGAGCGGGATGTCGGCCAATGATGCCGGCAGGATTCCGCCGGATGCGCCGCCGGGGAGATAGGCTTTGAACGCGTGACCATCGCTCATGCCGCCGCAATACTCTTCGATCAATTGGTTGGCACTAATGCCGGCCGGGGCGAGTTTGACGCCGGGATTTTTGACTCGTCCGGACACCGAAAAACTTCGCCAACCTTTGCGTCCGTTGCGTCCGGCATCAGCGAACCAGTCCGCGCCTTTCTCGACGATGTCGCGCACCCAGTGCAATGTTTCCACATTGTGTTCCAGAGTCGGGCGACCAAACAAACCAACTTCGGCGACAAATGGCGGGCGGTTGCGCGGCAGTCCGCGTTTGCCTTCGATGGATTCGATCATCGCCGATTCCTCGCCGCAAATATACGCGCCGGCGCCACGGCGGATAATCAACTCGGTGTGTTTTGCCAAACCCGCGGCGCGAACTTTTTCCAACTCGGCGTGCAAAATCGCGCGCACCGCCGGATATTCGTCTCGCACATAGACATAACATTTTTCCGTGCCCACCGCCCACGCCGCGATCAACATTCCTTCAATGAAACGATGCGGGTCGGTTTCCAAATAATGACGATCCTTGAAAGTGCCGGGCTCGCCTTCGTCGGCATTCACCGCCATCAAGCGCGGCGCGTCATAATCGCGCACGATGCGCCACTTGCGACCGGCCGGAAATCCGGCGCCGCCGAGTCCGCGCAATGCGGAATCATCCAGCGTTGAAATAATTTTTTCGGCGGTGTGTTTTCCTTTCACGCAATCGGCCAGCAACTGGTAGCCGCCATCTTTTTTGTATGCCACAAAGTCAATGAACTTCGGAATCTGCGCGTGCGTGTTTCCACTGCTCACCGCCTCAAGCACGCTTTCTTTGGTCGCATGACAAGCATGAAAATGCCCGACCTCGGCAACCGGCGCAGTCTCGCACCGCCCCATACACGGCGCACGCACAACCCGCGTGTCCGCCGGCTTCGCCGCATTCAACTGCGCAATCAACTCCTCCGCCCCCGCCAGTTGACAGGCGATACTGTCGCATACTCGAATAGTCGTGGCCGGCGGTTTCGCCTCGCCCTCCTTAACGATGTCGAAGTGCGCGTAAAATGTGGCGACCTCATACACCTCGGTCATGGACAATTTCATGATGTCGGCCAGCGCAGCCAGATGTTCACTCGACAAGCAACCGTACCGATCCTGAATCAGGTGCAGGTACTCGATCAACATATCCCTTTGCACCGGCCGCTCACCAAGCTGATGGTCAAGCAAGGCGCGAACCTGCACCAGCGCAGCAGCGTCAACCTGACGGCCTTTGGGAAGCGCGCGGGATTTCTTGCGGCCGCGACCGGGGTGGCCGCGCTTCATCGCGACATGTTTAACAACATGCTTAACAACGCTCATGTCAATCGAATTCTCCAGTCCATTAGGACCTCAGGTATTGTTTTGTCTTTCGACTATTGTACTCAATTTCAGGCGCTGCATACCGCACTAAATATCCATCTGAATTGCCGCCGCCGCAGGCTGCCTGGGTTCAGTTCGGCGATTTGGCCGGCGATTTGGCGGCGCCTTACAACCACTCTGTGGATAATGATTGTTGCCCTACTGCTCGGCCCCCGCGCACTTCCCCTCATTCCAGCAGTCTGTGCGCCACTGCCGCGGCGACGCCTGTCCAGATAGCCCCCAAGCGCCGAGCGCTTTTTGTTTTGCGAATGCCTCCGCATCGTAACTGGCAGGATCCCTAATCCATGCGCTGATTGCATTAAGCTGTTCATCGCGCGGCAACCAACCCCAACCATTCTTAATCATTTCGAGATTGATGTTGGTCCTGCCTTTGAATATGTGGCAGACCATGCGCCCGTACCAATCTATTTCATAACACTCGGCGACAACCGCATCGCCAACGCTCACAAGATTTTTCAGCGCCTCAGTCGCGGCTTTCCCGCCAGGCTGTCCGGGTCGAAAAGGAATTGTCTTACACTTGCATCCGCGAGGCGTGAACTCAGTATGCTCAATTTCCGGCGTATCCATATCGGAAAGCCGTATCTTAAAACGCGCCTTATGCGCGCCTTCCAAGGTTACGCTATCTCCGTCAGCGATATTTTTTATGGTCGCCGCCAACACAAAATTGACCAGAGACTGCCTTGAGGAATCATCAGGCGAAGTATCCTCTGATGAGATATTGACAGATAGCGCCAACTGCTCAAGAGGTGCAAATTCGGTTCGTTCCTGAGCAAATACAACGGATGCTGCAAAAGCGGCTAATGATATAAATACAGCGGTTCTAATAAACGAGATTTTCATTATTGCCCTAAGTGCAAAGTCTGGTTTTGCTTGTCTAGTCGCCCGGCTCAAAACGAAGACCCCGGCTGTTCGAGAAAAGCCTGTTCCTTATCGCTTGAGTGACGTTGCAAAATCCGGTTGCGATGAAGCATCAGTTCTCTAACACTTCATATAAACTTTCCTTGAACCTGTTTTCATCTTCATTGTTATAGAATGGCACGCCTATCAGCCTGTATTTTTGCGTCTCTCGTTCAGTCTTGAATTTCAATGTCTTTCCCTTGAATTTTTTAGTGATATTTTTAAGAAACGCCTGTTTCCATTTATCATGTTTTTTCAGGTGCTTGCCTTTAGGCTCAATAAATATCTGATAAGTTAACGTATTCCCGTTTTTCTCCCGCAGGAACAGAACAAAATCAGGCTCGAATGGCCGCCCGTCGGAAAAACTGAAAATCTTGAAATGCCTTTCATTGCGGACAAGATATATTCCATCATAATTCTCCTTTAGCGTGTCCATCTGGCGAGCAAGCATTCTGACAAATGCCTTTTCCTCGCTGGTGCCGTAATTTGCGTTGAAAACATACCAGCCCTTATCAGAGACAAACTGCTCATCGCCGTTGGCTCTTTCACTGCCTTTAACCAGTTTAAAGAACCTTTTCCGAAAAGATAGAATAAACAGCATTCGGCTTGAAATCTTCCGTGCCTCTGTATTCTGTCATACGCTTACGCACTTCCAATTCAATCTGACCAAGTAGTCCTATCATCGCATCAAGCTGCGCTTTATTGGATAAAACATCAAGTTCAGCCAAATCTCCTGAAAACGTAATTTCCAGTCCACCCAGATAATCATCCGCTTCCACAAATTCCCGCACCGATGCAACCTGGGGAAAATACTTCTTGATGGAACGAAAAGTAAAAAACGGCTGCCGGGCAATGGCATTACCAACAATGTGTCTGGGAATTTCCGTAATTTTCATATCCTTTTGCACTGCTTCGGCGACTTTGCCGACCTTTTCATTATCGCCTAACAATGTACCGATTGCTCCCCTGCCGCTCGCTATTTTGTGTGCATAGCTTTTCTTGCTGACACCCATATCCGCAAGCGACCTGACATATCCATAGTTATTAGTAACTCGCTCATTGATATAGATTAGGCCGCCCTTGTAAAATTCTGTTTCCTTAAAAGAATCTTTTAGTTGAAGCGATTTGCTGACCTCCAGTTCATCCATCATCCCTTCATCAATCAAAGCAGTGCGAAGCTCTGCAATATAACGGGAATCATTTATGCTGTGATAGTGCAGTTCTTCCAGAACCCGCATTTCATCCGCCAGGTTATTGTCAAATTTTCGCCGGAAACGATCATTTTGTTGGCTGGTCACAAACGGAAAATAGCGCGCCCCGCGACCGATAAGCTGGGCTTCGGCGGTGGTTGTCTTACCGGGCTTGTCCGCCTTTGAGTCACGGGTTGTATAACAGCGGACAATGTCAAACAGGTTAAGGACATCCCACCCTTCGTTCAGTTTTTGCACTGCAAAGACCGCCCGGATGCGGTTGTCTTTATCCTCCAGCGTGTTAAGCAGAATCTGCTGGACCTCCTTCTCTTTTTCCTCGTTCACCGAAATGCAGCGGCTCTCTTCAAATTCCTTGCGCAGTCTTTCCGCCAGTTGTGTTGAAGTGATGCCGTTGCTCTCGAAAAACTCAAAAGCTTTTTTCACCAGCGGAATATCGGATTTATCGCGTATCCGCTTCACGTCATCTTCGATCAGGTTTTCAATCAGTTGGTGAAAGTTAGCCTGGTTTTGCTGTGACTGTGCAATGGTCTTTTGCGCCTTGAACAATATGACCGGCTTTAAGTTGATGTGGTGTTTTGCCGCCACTTCTTGTTTATACTGGCTGAGAATCAGCGCCTGCATGATGCGCTCTTTTTCCTCGAAATCCGCTTGAACGATATAAACATCCTTGGAATAACCGTCATTGCGGAATTGCCGCAGATCGTAACGGTAAATTACTTTGTTCCGATATTTTTTAACAATGTTCTGATGAGCGTAATCCAACGTAGCGGTAAATTCCAACAGCAGGTTGTCTTCGTTTTGTTCAAAGATACGCCGAACCGTTCCTTCCCAGTTTAATTCTTCAAAGTCTCGCTGAGATTTTGTGCCGACATTGATATGGTGCGCCTCATCCGCCAGCAGCACGATTTTGTTGTCCTTGAAATCTTCGTAAGTAACGGCGTTTTCCTTTTCGGTTGTCAAATCGGAATGCAGTTTTTGAATGGTGGTAAAACAGATGTTGATGTCGTTCTCGTTGATGCCCTCAAAGTTGACCACCGGGGTCACATTCACATGTTTTGCGCCGAAGCGGATATTTTCTCTGAAAAGAAACTTGTTTGCCAATGGATTAAGAAAATTATCTCTTGTTTTTTCGATGATGTTGGTGGAATTGACAAAAAACAGGAAATTCCGATAGCCCCTCTCATACAGGTAAAGAATCAGTCCCGCCATAATCAGCGTCTTGCCGCTGCCGGTCGCCATATTGAACAGAAAATGCAAGGGCCATTCCTTGCTTGGAAAATCAGCATCAAGGCAGCGAAAAAAGCGCGCGAATGATTCCACCTGATAGGGGCGCAGTTCAAACTTTGGATTCAGGTTATCTTTTAGATATGACGGGATTTCCTTTTTCAAGAAACCCATATCAGAAACAGAATCGAGCCTTTCATACAGAAACTCATCCGCCATTATGCGTCCACTCGGTGTATTGTTTTGTCCGCCATCGGCCGCTTTTTTCGTGCATCGTTACCCCAACACGCTTGGAGATAATCTGCTATCGTTTAGATTGTGCGCGAGAATTCCGCCAAGCAAGCAATTGCCGAAATAGGGCGCTAACTACGCCAGAAAGCCCCAGTGGGCGATACCGATATAGCCTTGCCAAGTTGCAATGCCAGCCACAGCAATCAGGGCGATGCCCAGCAAAGTGGCGCCGTTAATGCGCCTCCTGTCATTGGCAAGTATTTTGTCCTGGCCGTCCGCGCGTATCTTTTGTTCTTTTTCTGCCATAGCCAAGATGCGGTCCGCCGCGCCCGGCATAACTTGATTATACTTAGCGAAATCCTCGGGCTGCGGTAATGGGCCGATGAAGGTTTGCTCAATCCGATAGTCAGCAACCAATTTTTGCGCCACTTCCTCGCGCTGTTCATCGGTAAGATCATGGATAAATTCCACCACCTTCTTTGGGGGAGCATAGATTGCCCGATGCTGTCCGATTTTGGTTTGCTGTGGATGGGGATGATTTGGAGCGTTTTCCTTTTTTACGCATGGGATTCAATCGACAGCCGTCGTGCGACTTTTTTGCTTCTGTTTCTCCAGATTAACCGCTTTGCGAAAATCCTCGCGTATGCGATGTCCGTCGCGGATGCGCGCCAGAAAACCGTAGTCCGTTTGATGCAACGGCAAATCTTCCGGTGGGGTGAACGCATCGGCAAAAGCATCAAAAAAAGTCCGGTCGCGAAAATCCTCGGGTACACAGAACTCGCGAATATGGGTGGAAATGGGTTCTCTTGTTTTAGTGGTCATGGGGTTGATTCTCTCGTGTTGTCCTTCGTGTGGGAAAACATTCTGAAGTATTATAGGCTATTGAGCGTGTAATTGTTGCACCGCCGCAAAGCGAAAAATGCGGTTGCAAGCGGCTACTTATCATTTTAGGGTATTTCCGAACATTTTCAAGCATTTTCTGGTCACCGGTCTACTTATACGGACTTGCCATCCGCTCTTTTTCATAAAACAAGACCCCAACGCGCCGTACATGTTCCAGCACATCGGCATCGTCAATCTGCTTCAATAGCGACAAATCCAGCATGTGGGGTAGCAGCAGTTCATCTATATCATCCAGAATTTTCGATACATGCCGCAAAGTCATCTCGCCGTTGTCGCAAATCGTCAAATCGATATCCGAGCCGTTTTTATAATTACCTTTGGCGCGAGAACCGTATAACAATATTTTTTCAACTTGTGGATAACAGGCGAACACGGCGCACATATCCTGTACAACCGATTGCGGCAAACCGTGTTTTATTTTGTTCATTGACGCGGTTTCACTGTAATTGTTTCAGTTTGTTTTGGAATAAAGGAGTCCGGCTACGCCGGACGGCATATTCCACTGGATTGCCCGGAACAAGCCGGGCAATGACAAATTATAGGCAATGGTGAATTGAGAGGACAAAGGCACGTTGAGACGCCAATGGTAAATAATTGTCACGCGTAGCGTGACTCGTTTGCGGCGTAGCGCGATAAAAGGAGTCCGGCTACGCTGGAGCACATTTTAGTGTCACGCTTTGCATGACACTTATTTACCATTGTCCCCCCAGCCCGTCATTCTCGCCGCAGGCGGGAATCCAGTTGAAATATGTCGTCCGGCGTAGCCGGACTCCTTTGAAAGAGTGTGAGTTTCGCTTCAATATGCGCCACGAAAATAGGTGTCAATATCTGCTAAAATCTATCCGAAATCGACCGCTTAAAGTATCTTGAACCTTATTATAAGTGCGTGAAGTTAGATTTCGTTTTTGATCATGTCCATCCATACTTCGCCGTTTTCTATCACCCCTTCCCTGAAAGCGATGCGCGTGGCATCCACTGAACCGTGTATGCCCTCAATGCCGCTATCCTTGAAGTAATCTTTTAATGTATTCCATGCCAGTTCGTGCGTATATTCAAAACCCTGGATCAAGCCTTGCGCCTCCAATTTTGACAACCGACGCTGCTGCGCCAGTTCAACCGCCTCTTTCAATTCGGCAAAGGCATTGTCGAAATGAGCGAGCCTTTGAATCCAGCGAATATCTTCGCGCATCACAACTCTCCGTAAAATTCCCGATTTAATTTTTTGTCTTCTTTTCCGACCGCAAAATTTTTATCGTCCATTTCCGAAAGATTGACATAGAGTTGGTTTTTGTTCCGCAGTTCCGCCAGCAGTTTCTTTTGTTTGTCCAGTCCGTTTTCGGTTTTGCCGATCTCGATAAAATCATTGACCGCTTGTTCCGGCATTTCCGAATTCACATACCAGTTCAGGAAGGAGTTTTCTGCAATATCTTGCCAGAGTTTGACAAGCACTTTGGATGACTTGGCGGCCTGGATTTTGTCCATATAGGTTTCATTAATTCCCCAGTAAATTCTATCATCTTGGTCCAATTTTTCAAATTCATCTTTTGGCACATCAAATTGTTTTGTGAAGCTCTTTCCACTTGGAGAAGTTATTGTATAGTAATTTTTGTGATTAGGATTAGAAGACTCTTCTTTTCTGGAAATACTTCCATCTTTGTAGTTTTCTCATCATCACAATGCACAAAAATCACGCCATCATTCCTCAACAACTCCCTCGCCACATCCAGTCGGTTCTTTATAAAAGTCAACCAACTCGAATGGTTGAAATTATCGTTGTAACCAAAACTGTCATTGCCGGTGTTATACGGCGGATTAATATAAATCAGTTTCACCTTGCCGCGGAACTGCCTTTTCAACGTATGCAACGCCAACAGGTTATTCCCTTTGATAATCAGGTTTTCCCGGATTGTGCCGTTTTCATCCCGCTTGATTTTCGTAACCTGCCGCTTGCCGTCAACCGTGTAACGTTTCCAGTTGGTCGATCTTCCACGCCCGCTCAATCACCGCCGCCCTAATCAGATTCCCGTCATCGTCAACAAAACGGGCATCCGCTTTAAGCAATTCAACCAGTTTTTCGTTAAAATTCCTCGCCATATCGTTTTCTTTGTTATGTGATTTCTTTTCCACTCAACGCTTCGCATCACTAGCTACGGGAAGTAGAGGGAGGAATAAGCGGTGTTTTTTGTTGTTCAAAGGATACGCTTCAACGGCTTTGCTTTGCCATAGTGCGGTTGTCGCCGTGGTCGTGCGGGTCGGCAGTCGCGACAGCTTGACCGGCTCAAAACGAAGACCCCGGCTGTTCGAGAAAAGCCCGTTCTTCATCGCTTGAGCGGCGTTGCAAAATCCGGTTGCGATGGGGGAAACGACCAAAACGCTCGATGATCTGGTAATGCTTGTCGGCAAACTCGCAGTAACCATTGAACAATTCGGCCTCATCCGCGCCGACGCTTTGCGCCAGCGCTTGGTACAGCGCGACCGAGCGTTGCTGCTCGGCCAACTGTTCGCTATGCTCAAACGGCAGGTAGGCGAACACCCGCTCAATGGGTCGCAGTTGCAACGCCGCGCCGCTATCCACGCATTGTTTGGCAAAACCCAAGGCAACCGAATCGAAGGAAAATGCCTTTGGCGCATCGCGGTGCATGTTGCGGGGAAACTGGTCGGTACAAATGATCAGCGCCAGCAAGCCGCGGCCAGATTCGGCCCAATAGCCGAGTTCGCCATTGGCCGCCGCTTCGGTAGTTGCGGCAAAACGGGTGCTGATTTCCCGGTCAACCTGCTCGTCTTTGCTCCACCACAGCGGTGTTTTTTCGGCCGCTGCCTCGGCCGCGGTTTGGCCGCGTCCGAACCAGAACTCAAGGATGCTATCGATGTCTTCACTCATGTTTTGCTTTTCTGGCTTTGCTCCTATGTTTGAATCGCCCATTTGGATCGCCTGTTTGCATGCTCTATTATTTGTCAAGCGTTGCCGATTTACAATACCGCTCAGGCTTTACCTTGCCCTCAATCGCGGCAAGCACGCCGCGCAGCATTTTTATTTCCTGCTCATAAGGCTGCGCTCGATTGAATAACCGAACAAGTTTTCGTTGCATTTTTGTCGACCGACCGTCGCTGAACGCGATGAGTTCTAAAACTTGCTGCAGGTGAATGTAAAAATTTTTCATGTCTGCCGCGCTAGCCATCGGTTCATTTTCAGGGTTTGGAGCAAAACTTTCCTGGCTTTCCCGACTTGCCAAACTGCGTCTTAGTTCGTACAACATCACCATTACCGCAGATGCCAGGTTCAGGGACGCAAATTCATCTTCCACGGGAATGCGCACCAAATGATGACAACGCTCCAGTTGCTCATTGGTTAAGCCGCTGCTCTCGCTGCCAAACAAAATCCCGACCTGGGAATGTGCCGCATGCACGGCGGCTTTTTCCATGGCTGCCCGCGGATCAAGAGCTTGCCACTCCATTGAGCGCAGCCTTGAAGTTGTTCCAAACACCAACGTGCAGTTGGCAATAGCCTGATCCAGATTATCAAAAACCTGTGCATTATCCAGAATGTGGTGCGCGCCTGCCGCTCGCGCATTCGCGACCGGGCTGGGATGCGCTTTGGGATTAATCAGCGTTAACTGATTGACCCCCATGTTTGCCATGGCTCTGGCGGTCGCGCCTATATTTCCCGGATGGGTAGGTTCAATGAGCACCACTCGGATATAATCAAGCTCTTTCAATTTCCCGGTTCTTTCGATTTTCCAGTTCTTTCAATTTCTATGGCCAACAAAATATTGAGCGCGATTCTGCCTCATGCGCTACTTGAAAGGAATGATTGCGTGAATAAATATCCAAGCAAGCCCCATGAACCCAATTGTTAATATCGGGATAAAAGCCGCGCGCCGCGCCGGCAGTATCATCGTGCGGCATATCGACAGAATCGATCAGTTGTCGGTGCAGAAAAAAGGCAGAAATGATTTTGTCAGCGACGTAGATCGAATGGCCGAGGAAGATATCATCGACACGATTCACTACCTCTACCCCAATCACCGAATCATCGCCGAAGAAAGCGGCCAAACACATTCTCCAGACTCCGAACATCAGGGCAAAGACGAATTTGAATGGATAATTGATCCCCTGGACGGCACCACAAACTACCTGCATGGCAACCCCAATTTTGCCGTTTCACTGGGAATACGTCACCAAGGCAGAATAGAACATGGCATTATTTTTGACCCGCTTCGGGATGAAATATACACGGCCTCGCGCGGCCAGGGCGCGCAATTGAACAACCGCAGAATACGGATAAGCGGTCGCGCCTCCATGCAACAAAGTTTAATCTGCACGGGTTATCCCAACCTGGAGGCGCATGATTTCGAGAGCGGGAATTTCGATAGCTGGTTGAAGTGCTTCAGATCCCTGCTTCCCAAAGTGGCCAGTATTCGACATTCAGGCTCGGCGGTTTTGGACCTGGCTTCCGTGGCTTGCGGTCGCACAGACGCTTTTTGGCAGCCGGGCTTAAAAATCTGGGATATCGCTGCCGGCAGCCTGTTGGTACGGGAGGCCAAAGGTCTGGTCGCGGATTTTGACGGCAACCAGGATTTCCTCGAAAGCGGCGACATCATCGCTGCCAATCAGGGCATTTTTAATGAACTGTTGGCATTGGTAAAATCAAAACTCGGCGCAACAGCATCGTCTTCATAAAGCCCGCCATGAACATGCCGTTATGAATAAGCCGTTGTCATCGGTTAAAACCGTTCAAACCGGGCGCAATACCGCATCGCACACACCAATGATGGAACAGTATCTGGGTATCAAAGCAAAATATCCCGACATGTTATTGCTTTACCGGATGGGAGATTTCTATGAGTTGTTCTACGACGATGCGAAAAAAGCGGCGAAACTTTTAGATATCACCTTAACGGCCCGGGGCAAATCTAACGGTAACCCGATTCCGATGGCCGGGGTACCCTTTCACAGCGTAGATCAATATCTGGTAAAACTGGTTAAACAGCAAATCTCGGTCGCCATTTGTGAGCAAATCGGTGATCCCAGCACTTCCACAGGGCCGGTGGAGCGAAAAGTAGTGCGGGTAATCACGCCAGGAACATTAACCGAGGAAAGCCTGCTCGCCGACCGGCAGGAAAACATCACCGCGGCGTTGTTTGACAGCGGTGGCAAAATTGGCATTGCCGCCCTGGAAATTTCCAGCGGCCGTTTCAACGGCTTTGAAGTCGAGAATCTGGAGCGGCTGTCAAGCGAAATACTGCGCTTGAACGCCGCGGAAATTCTGGTCGCGCACAATCAAGCAGGCGGGCGATTGGGCCTGCAATTGGGCCTGCACGACAACAATCGGGAAACCGAAATCCCGGATTGGTATTTCGATGAACTGCGCTCCCATCAGGTGTTATGCGAAACCTTTGCTTCACAAAGCCTGGCCGCATTCGGCAGCGCGGATTTTCCCATTGCCACGCGCGCTGCCGGCGCATTGATACGATACATTCGCGACTTGCACGGCGATGCCACGCCCCATATCAAAGGCATCCACTATGAGCAACAAAACAGCACCGTCATAATCGATGCGGTCAGTCGCAAAAACCTGGAAATTGACTCTACCCAGAATGACAAACCGAAACTGTCCCTGGTTAAACTGTTTGATCACTGCGATACGCCCATGGGCGCGAGGATGCTGCGCAGATGGTTCAATGGCCCTACTCGAAACCGCCACGAACTCGCGCAACGTCATGATGCGATAGACTGGCTATTACAAGATCAACGCTATAGCGACCTTAAGCCATTATTAAAACAAATCGGCGACCTGGAGCGCATTCTCGCCAGAGTGGCCATGAAAACCGCACGCCCGCACGACCTCGTGCGACTTAAAAATGCGCTGATGATATTGCCGGAAATAAATGCACTGATCGAATCCAGCTCATCAGAACTGATTCTTTCACTGCGGCCTGCACTCGCCGCCAAACCTGAATCCCGGGCGTTATTAGAGCGCGCGATCAAGGATGAGCCGCCGAGCGTCATCAGAGGCGGCGGCGTATTGCGCGATGAATACGACCAGCAACTCGGCGAGTTGCGTCATCTGCAACGCGACTCCGGGGACTTTCTCATCGAACTCGAAATCCGGGAAAAAGCGCGCACCGGCATCAGCGCTCTGCGCATCAGATATAACCGCGTGCATGGCTACTATATTGAACTGCCGCGCTCCAAGTCGGATCAGGTGCCCGAACAATATATCCGCCGCCAAACAATCAAGAATGCCGAACGGTTTGTCACCGAAGAATTAAAAGTGTTTGAAGATAAGATTCTGAGCGCGAATAGCAAGGCGCTGGCCCGGGAGAAGTGGCTTTACCATGACCTACTTGAGACATTAATTCCCCAAGTGGCGGATTTATTGCAGTGCGCCAATAGTCTGGCCATCCTCGATTGCCTGAACAACTACGCCGAACGCGCCATGACATTAAAGTTAAACCGCCCAAATTTAGTCGAGGATTCGGTTTTGGTCATATCTGAAGGTCGGCACCCGGTGGTAGAGAAGATGCTTGAAGGCAGTTTCATTGCCAATTCGGTGAGCCTGGATGAAAAATCAAAAATGCAAATCATCACCGGCCCGAATATGGGCGGCAAGAGTACTTATATGCGCCAAGTGGCAATTATTACCCTGCTCGCCCACACCGGTTCTTTCATACCCGCAAAATCCGCGGAAATCGGCCCGGTTGACCGCATTTACACCCGCATTGGCGCCGCGGATGACCTTGCCGGCGGCCGATCCACATTTATGGTGGAAATGACTGAAATGGCGCATATCCTCCGCAATGCAACGGAAATCAGCCTGGTGCTGGTGGACGAAATGGGACGGGGAACCAGCACCTTTGATGGCCTGGCATTGGCTTGGGCATGTGCCAAGGATTTGGCAAATCGGGTAAAGGCATTCGCTTTATTTTCCACCCACTACTTTGAACTTACCGCACTTGCCGATCAACTCAACTCAGTGAGCAATGTCCACCTTGATGCGGTTGAGCATGGCAACGACATCGTATTTTTGTATAGCGTGAAGAGCGGTCCAGCCAGTCAAAGTTACGGTCTTCAAGTCGCCCGGCTGGCCGGCGTGCCCGATGAAGTGATAGAAGATTCACGGCTAAAACTGCATAGCATGGAAGACCAATATGTGGGAATCGCCAATGCCGAAAAATCAGTTGCGCCGCAATCCAGTTTATTTCCCGCGACCCTGCCGAAAGAACAAGCGGTAATCGCCAAACTTAAAAGCATCGCGGTCGATCAAACCTCACCGCGCGAAGCGTTGAATATTTTGTACGAGCTGAGTAAATTGATTAGATAATATTTGGTTCAAGATACTATAAAGGATGATTTCGGAAAGCCTTCAATAGATGTCTGTACATGTTTTCATGTCGCATATTGTACCTAAATTCACACTCTTTCAAAGGAGTCCGGCTACGCCGGACGACATATTTTAACTGGATTCCCGCCTGCGGCGAGAATGACAAATAAGGGTCGTCATTGCCCGGCTTGTTCCGGGCAATCCAGTTATTAAACCGTTCGGCGTAGCCGAACTCCTTATTATCGCGGCTTCGCCACTCTGGATTCCCGCCTGCCGGCGAGAATGACAAATAAGGGTCGTCATTGCCCGGTCCATATTATTATTATTGGCCGGGCAATCCAGTGGAATATGCCGTCCGGCGTAGCCGGACTCATTTGCGGCGTAGCCGCCGGTTTGTGTCTGGCAAAGCCGGATGCCAAAAGGAGTCACGCTACGCGTGACAGTTATTTAACTGGATTCCCGCCTTCGGCGAGAATGACGGCCGAGCTGAAGCGGGTAGATTTAATCATATCCAGTACGTCTACAGTATAAACTACTTTAACCCGGTCGCACTAGGTATGCGGTATATTCAATCAGGAAAAATTAGCTTGCTGTACTATTTAGCCCCTCTGTCTGTTATTTCCATTATCGTAACAATTCGCTATTTCAGTATAAAAACATACTGGGACGCTTAGATGCCGAAGATTTGTAGCGTGAACAATTTAAGTTTTTCTTATCCGGGAAAAACAGTCCTGGAAAACGCGAATATGACTTTTGAAAGCGGTAAAACCTACGGATTACTTGGCCCAAATGGTTCGGGTAAAACGACATTTCTTGAGCTATTGTTTAATCGTCTAGACCCTCAGGCGGGAAATGTTAAGTGGCGAGTTGCGAATATCGATCGATTTTACTTAAAACAGAATATAACTGTTCCAAATGCAGTGACTATGGGTAAGTTTATTGAAATGATTTTCAGAGTCAATCAGGGAAAATATTCCGAAGAAAGATTCATGGAGTATTTACCAAATGCATGGGAAGAAAAATATAAGTCGATTAGAAATAAAAGACCATTTAATGCGAGCATAGGAGAAAATAGATTTGTTAGTGTTATATCTTCTTTACATTTGGATTCGCAATTTTTAGCATTAGATGAACCAACGGTTGCCATGGATGTTTCGACTAGAAATTGTTTTTGGAAAGAGATTGAAAAAAGAAAAACTCTGGGGCGATCAACTTTGATTACCTCACATTATTTGGAAGAAATGGATGGCAATATTGATTATTTAGTAACTTTGAAAAATAGAGAGCTAAATTATCTTGAAAACCTGGGGCTTTTCAAAGAAAAATATTCATTTGGGAGCAACAATATCAATAATGCATTTTCGAATTACTTTCTCTAGGAATCTGTCGGATTTGAATTCAGAAAAAGGGGCCAGGATGGCTCTGGCATGATTCGCATACAGGATTTTGAATGTTGTCTCTATGTGAAGAAAATCCGTATCTGCAATACTTTGTGGGGCTTGCTGGTTATCAAATGGCCATCCCATACCCATCCCATAGCGTCAATAATAGCTGGAAGGGATCAACATAGATTAAATCAATAAATTGCTTGGGGAAAAACCGGCAAAAAAATAGCGCGCCGCACTTGCGCATGCGCTCGAATAACACATACAATATCACCTCTTTTTAGACCGATACCGGAGCTTTTCTGAAGATGACTTATGTGGTGGTCGAATCGTGCATTCGCTGCAAACTGACCGACTGTGTCGAGGTCTGCCCGGTCGATTGTTTCCATGAGGGTCCTAACTTTTTAGTTATCGACCCCGAAGAATGTATTGATTGCAGTTTGTGCGAGCCGGAATGCCCGGTTAACGCCATTTATTCAGAAGATGAAGTGCCGGAAGACCAAAAGCATTTCCTGGAATTGAACGCCGAGTTAAGTGAAGCCTGGCCGGTGATCGCCGAGATGAAACCGCACCCTGATGATTGGGAAGAGTGGAAGGATGTCAAGGATAAACTGCAACACCTGAAACGGTAGCGGCCCGATTAAAACAACTGTAGCAAAACAATCGCAGCAAAACGACCACCGCGGTTTTCCCGCGAAACCACCTCGCCCTGAACGGTTCATGCTCCGGTTTTAATGCTTATGAAATCCGACCCCCCGACCACGATATATTTAAAAGATTATCGGCCGCCGGATTTTGTTATTACCCATTCTGATCTCAATATAACGCTGGGATTTGAAACCACTGTCGTGCATGGCCGCCATAAAGCGGTCCGAAAAAATGCGAGCGCGGGCAATCTGGAATTACACTGCGAGCTAATGGAGGTCCAGTCCATTGCGGTGAATGGAACGCGACTTGATGCCGGGCAATTCAGTCAATCGGATTCGCGTTTGATCATCTACGATACGCCGCAACATTTTACCCTGGACATCGTAAACACCATCGATCCTTCTCAAAATACGGCATTGAGCGGGCTTTACCAATCCGGCGATATGCTGTGTAGCCAATGCGAGGCTGAAGGTTATCGGCGGATCACCCCAGGCATCGATCGACCGGATAACCTGGCAATTTATAAGGTGAAACTGAGTGCTGATAAATCAACCTTCCCGGTTTTACTGTGTAACGGTAATCTGGTCGAGAGTGGTGATGATAAAATTTTTCACTACACGATCTGGCACGACCCGTTCCCCAAGCCAACCTATTTATTCGCCATTGTTGCGGGAAAATTAAACTGCCTTGAAGACCATTTTGAAACCATGAACGGGCGTATTGTGAACTTGAAATTCTACGCGCGCGACCGGGATATCGAGAAATGCGCTCACGCCATGGCGTCGTTAAAGAACGCCATGCGCTGGGATGAGCAGGTTTATGGTCGGGAATATGATCTCGATCTGTTTAACGTAGTGGCCGTGGATGATTTCAATATGGGTGCGATGGAAAACAAGAGCCTGAATGTTTTCAATACCAAATACATATTAGCGGATTCGAAAATGGCGACGGACGACGATTTCCAAAATGTTGAAGGGGTGATTGGCCATGAATACTTTCATAATTGGTCGGGTAATCGGGTGACCTGCCGCGACTGGTTCCAATTGAGTCTAAAAGAAGGCTTCACCGTATTTCGCGAGCAGGCGTTCAGCGCGGACATGGGCGGCCGCGGGGTCAAGCGTATCGATGATGTTAACGCTCTGCGCGCTCACCAGTTCAAGGAGGACGCCAGTCCGATGGCGCACCCGGTGCGCCCGGATTCTTACCAGGAAATTAACAACTTTTACACGGCTACGGTATATGACAAAGGCGCTGAAGTGGTCAGAATGATTCGTACCCTGCTGGGTTCAGAGCTGTTTCGCAAAGGCACTGATTTTTATTTTGAAAAATTTGACGGTCAGGCAGTCACCACGGATGAGTTTGTCTGCGCCATGGAAACGGTGAGCAATCAAGATTTAACCCAATTCAAGCATTGGTATTCCCAGGCCGGCACACCGCGGGTGGAAATCGAGACCCACTTTGATAGCGACAACGCTTGCTACGAAATAAAAATGCGCCAGACCTGCCCGGCGACGCCCGGACAAGAACATAAGCAACCCTTTGTCATTCCCATTAAAACCGCGTTATTCAGTGCGGCCGGTGAAAAACTGCTATTGAACGATAACGTTGATGAACTTACGTTAATTCTTGATAAATCGGAGCAATCCTACAAAATTACCGGAATTGATAATCCACCCATACCCTCATTGCTAAGAGGATTCAGCGCACCTGTTGAGATGAATTTACCGCTCAGCGATGATCATCTGGAAACGCTTTTAACCCACGATGACGATTCGTTTAACCGTTGGGAGGCCGGGCAAAAACTGTTTTTAAAGCAACTGCTTGGCGACATTGCCGATATTCAGGCGGGCGCGCCATGCAACGAAAACGAAAGGCTGGCACGGGTTTTTACCGCGACCTTGAGCGCGGCGCCAACCGACAATTCCGACGACCGCGCTTTCCTCGCCACATTGCTGACGCTGCCCAACGCCGCCTATATCAGCGAGCAGATATCGCCCATCGATCCGGTCGCGATTGAACTATCGAGAAAGCAATTGAAAACCTTTTTGGCGACCTCGACTCAGGATAAGTTGTTGGCTTGCTACCATCGATGTCAGTCCATGAATACCGGAAAACCGGATGTCGATCAAATGGCCGCGCGCGCTCTGCGGGATACCTGTCTGGATTATTTGAACGCGCTGAATGATCATGAATCGCAATCGCTGTGCTTGACGCAATTGAAAAATTCTCGTTGCATGACGGATTCCGCGTCCGCAATCGCCGGTATCGCCAACTCGCTGCGCGATGACAAACAACAACTGCTGGATGATTTTTACCAGCGCTGGAGCGCGGAGCCGCTGGTAGTGGATATGTGGCTACGCGCTCAGGCAACATTCGCCCACCACTCAACTTTGCACACCGTGAAAAAATTAACCGAACATCCCGGATTTGATTTTACCAACCCGAATAAAGTTTACGCGCTAATTTCAGGATTTACCCACGGCAATCCATTTTGTTTTCATGCCGCTGACGGATCGGGTTATCAATTCATCACCCGCTGGATTGAAAAACTTGATCCCATAAACCCGCAAGTCGCCGCGCGCTTGGTCTCGGCGTTAAATGGCTGGAGCAAATATAAATCGGGTATTCGGGGCAAGATGAAAAAAACGCTGGTGGAAATTTCGTCGCTGCCGAATCTATCGCGCGATGTCCATGAGATCGTCGAGAAGAATTTAGCCTGATGAATCTAACGCAAGAGAGAAGCGGCACGGGTTCGCTACGCTCATGACAAACCTTTATTATCCCGTCATTATCGGACTTGATCCGATAATCCAGTGAAACACAGGCGGCGATAGCCGCACTACTTAGCAATGACGGCGAGGCCGGTGCGCAACTCGAATTGTGGTTTTGGTAGATTTTTGCTCCCGGCAAAATCTGCACTTCCGCCATCCCTGGCAGTCGGCAAATAATTGCTCCCGCATTATTTGCACTTCCGCCTTCCCTGGCAGTCGGCAAATAATTGTTCCCGACATTATTTGCACTTCCGCCTTCCCTGGCGGTCGGCAAATAATTGTTCCCGACATTATTTGCACTTCCGCCATCCTTGGCGGTCGTGTCCCGCTACGCGAGACGCATATTTAACTGGATTCCAACCCCTGTTTTCACAGGGGTGACGTTCTTTCGTTGGAATGACGGCCCGGGCTGGAAGAGATATAATGTTGCATGCCATTATCAACTGTGCCGTTCTGCCTTCCCCTTCTTGCGCCGTTTGCATAGAATGGTGATGGATTGAACACGGAGCATGCACATGAAAAAAAACATCATCGCGATTGAGTTTTCGTTTCTGGTGTTGTGGAGTTCGGGCTTTATCGGCGCGAAATACGGTTTGCCGCACGCCGGCACTTTTACCCTGCTGTTCTTTCGCTACTTGATACTGTCGGTCGTGCTGTTTGCATGGCTCGGCGCACGCCGCCAATTACATTTCGGCGGCGTTGCACAAATTAGACGCGCCGCAGTGATGGGCTTGCTGGCGCATTGCGTCTGGCTGGTCGCCGTGCTGAAGGCCATCGACCTCGGCGTCGCCCCGGGCATTGCCGCATTGGTCGCCGCTTTGCAACCGATGGTCACGGGGGTTGTCGTCGGCCCGCTCCTTGATGAAAAAGTCAACCGCTGGCAATGGGCCGGGTTGTCGGTCGGCTTCCTCGGAGTGGTGTTCGTGGTCGCCGACCGCATCGGCGGTAGCGGCGCAACCGCACCTTGGTGGGCTTACCTGCTTCCTTTTGTCTCCACATTAAGTTTGACCGCGGCCACCGTCTATCAGCGCTCGCTGGAAATCAAATCGCCCAAGGGATTCCTGCCGGTCATGAACAACCTCGCCGTGCAATGCGCGGCGACCGCGATTGTTCTGCTCCCCTTCGCGCTCTCGCTGGAGAACATGCAAGCCGATTGGAACGCCGACTTCCTGTTCGCCCTGGTATGGCTGATATTCGTCGTCTCCCTCGGAGCGTATGCCTTGCTGATTCTGTTGATCAAAAAATGCCAAGCGACCAGAGTCGCCAGTTTGCTTTACCTGACCCCGCCCGTGACCATGGTGATGGACTACCTTGCTTTCGGGAATGCGGTGACCAGAAACGGCATGATTGGCTTGGCGATTGCCGCCGTGGGAGTTTTCTTGGTGCACCGCGGTGAGAGCAAGCGGTCGGGGGACGGATAGGCGCGATGCGCTTTGCTGGAAATGGTGCGGCTTGCGCCACCTGTGGTTGGCTGTTGTCATAACCCGCTCTGATTTTGCAAGTGTTTTTTTCATGCCATAGCGGGGTTGCAGGGTGTGCCGCTTTTGAGCGCCCCGAAGATGATGCGAACGAGTTTGTGCATGCTGGCGCATACATACCAGTGCGGGCTTGATGCCCAAGTTGTCATTCGCGCTCGGAAACAACGGCGGGGACAAACAGTGAATCGGTGTCTCGCCCCTTGGATTATCTCGGTCTTTATCCACCGTTCCCGGCCCTTTCCAGGAACCAATGATTGTGCCAGCCGGAGAAGAATCAGTCCAAACAGCGACTCAATCCATGCCGCACTGGTCGCGTATGGATTATCAGGTCAAGCCCGATAATGACGAGAAAAAAAGGATTCGCCATTTCTCGCCTGTGAATGTCGCCGTCTTAAATCAGAGGTTCCCTAAATTAAACCACACCTATCCACCATGGCACATATTTTATCCAGCGCACCTTTGTTTTCGCCAATAAGCTCCCTGCCTGCCGAGCCATATTGATCTCTGATTACCGGGTCGTTAAGCAACTTTACCACCACCTCGCAAAGTTCATCGCTGTTCATAATCTGGATGCCGGCCCCCTTGGCCAATACCAAATCAGAAATTTCCTGGAAATTAAACATGTGCGGCCCAAATATGGCAGCGACCCCAGCCGCGCAGGCTTCCAGCACATTATGTCCTCCGGCGGGTGCCAGACTACCGCCGATAAACGCAACATCACCTGCGGCGATGAGCAGCGTCAGCTCACCCATGGTATCGGCCACATAAATTTCAGTATCTTGTGGAATCCCGGTATTGGATTGCGATCTCAAAACAGTTTTACATCCATAACCGGTGGCTAACTTGAAAACCGCGGAAAATCGTTCCGGGTGACGAGGAACCAACACCAGCAATAAATTTTCAATCTCTTTGCGGGCTTTTAGATAGGCATCGATCACCTGCGATTCCTCACCTTCATGGGTGCTGCCCGCCACCCAAACCGGCCGCTCCCATCCCAGATCGCGTCGGACAGACTGAGCGGCTTCCATAACACTGGCGGGCAGCGTCATTTCAAACTTGATGCTTCCAGTCACTTCAACGGTATCGGCGTTGGCGCCAATGTTAATCAAGCGCTCCGCATCCGCCTTGGCCTGAACTGCAAACTGGCTGACTTTTTTTAGCGTTGGCGCGAATAATTTTTTAAATCGCAAATACCCTTTATGAGATCTGGAGGACAATCTGACATTGGTATAGATCATTGGAATTTGCCTGTTGTGACATTCATTGATCAAATTTGGCCAGATCTCGGTCTCCATCACCATCGCCAATTGCGGTCGTAGCACATTCAAAAACCGCTTGACTGCTCCAGGATAATCGTAGGGTAAATAACAATGCTGCACGCTTTCCCCAAATACTTTGAGTACGCGATCTGAACCGGTCGGTGTCATAGTGGTGATGGTAATTGCTTTGCCCGGGAAACTGGCCAGTAAGTTTTTCACTAATGGCACTGCGGCATTGACCTCGCCGACGGATACCGCGTGTATCCAGATGCCGTCCGAATACGCATCGTCCTTGGTCGAATTATGTTTAACCTTCGGCAACAGCAGATTAAATCCAAAACGCTGAGATATTTTGGTCAGGTATTGCTTGTTGCGGCTAGTCCGATACAGCAATCGAATCATCACCACTGGCAAGGCGAAGTAAAGAACAATTCTATAGAGCGTGAGCATGGCGATAACTGTAAGCCTGAGCGGAACAATAAAGATTGTTCGTGCTGTGCTAATTTCTGGTTAATCTGTGGCCTATTCCTTGGCCCAGTCTCTGGGTTTGAGATAATAACGAATCAGGTTTTCTTCTTCGCTGCCCGGTTGCGGCTGCCAGTTATAGTGCCACTCCACTGCTGGCGGCATGGACATTAATATGGATTCCGTGCGTCCCTCTGACTGCAAGCCAAAAATCGTTCCACGATCATAAATCAAGTTAAATTCCACATAACGACCTCGGCGATAGCATTGATAGCGTCTGTTAGCATCGTTGTACTTCATGTGTCTTCGCCTTTCGACTATGGGCATATAGGCATCGAGAAAACTGTTGCCGACACTCTGCATCAATGAGAAAGATTCGGTAAAACCAGGTTCATTGAAATCATCGAAAAACAACCCGCCTATTCCTCTGGGCTCGTTTCTGTGCGTTATAAAAAAATATTGGTCACACTGTGCCTTGAATTTATCATAAAAATCCGGATCAAATTTATCGCAAGCTGATTTGGCCGTTTGATGCCAGTGTTTGCAATCTTCCGCAAACCCATAATATGGCGTTAAGTCATAGCCGCCTCCAAACCACCAGACCGGATGACTTGATTCGGGGTCGGCGATGAAAAAACGCACATTCATATGCGCGCTCGGCACAAACGGATTCAGCGGATGCATGACCACAGATACGCCGGCAGCCGCAAACGGCTTACCGGCTATATGGTCTCTGGATGCGGTTGCCGCATCGGGCAAACTGTTTCCTTTGATGTGAGAGAAATTAACCCCGCCTTTTTCAAATACCTGACCATTTTCTATCATCCGGGTAATTCCGCCACCGCCAGTTTCATAGGTCCATCGGTCATGATGGAAAGGCAGTTCTGGATTAAATTCCTGAAATCGGTCGCAACATTGAATTTGCAACTGCTTTAAAAAGGCGGCTACCTGATCAACATCTGGATGCTCATTTGCAACAGTCAACAATCTACGCCCGCTTTAAATGACTAGTTTCTGAGGTATTCACCGGTTATGCCATCACGGATAATGGTGGGTGAACTCGCGCAACCAATCGATCCTTCCATAATACAATCAATCTCATCACCAAATTGTTGGGCAACCGCCGTAGCGGAGCGCAAGATTGAGCGGCGGGAGCGATTCGCGCTGGTAGAAACGACAGCCATGCCAGCAGCACGACACAGCGCTTTGACCTGACGGTGCCTGGAAACTCGCACAGCAATCGTGGGATGATTTCCACGCAGCCAGCGGGAAACGCTTGGTCTGGCAGGCAGCACCCAGGTATAAGGTCCGGGCCAACCAGCCAGAAATTCATCGGTAAACTCTTGCGGCAGAGGCTTCAAAAAACGGCGTAATCTGCATAGATGATCTGCTATTAAAATTAATCCTTTATGCTTGCTTCTTCGTTTAATCTGGAGAATGCGGCGCAGTGCGCTATGATTTTCAGGATCGCAGCCCAAGCCATAACATGATTCTGTAGGGTAAGCGACCACGCCACCCCGGCGCAGAATATTCGCCGTTTCCAAGGCTGAGGCGAGAATCAACTTTTGCTCAATTCGCCGTTGTTTAATCCCGCCATGTTTAATTCCATCCTGTCTCATTATTTCTGGTTTCATTATTCCTTGTTTAATTCCAGTTGCAGCCTGGCATCTTTGCGCCTTATTTGTTCGGCGTTTTCTTCCCTATCGGCTCGAATTCTCTTATCTATTCCTTGATCTGATAGCGCCAAAATCTGCGCCGCCAGATAACCCGCGTTTTTCGCGCCGGCCTTGCCAATTGCCATACTGGCGACCGGGATGCCGCCCGGCATTTGCACCGTGGACAACAACGCATCCTGGCCATTCAGCGGCCCGCCGTCCAACGGCACGCCAATGACCGGTTTTATGGTCAAGCCGGCTACAACGCCGGCCAGATGGGCCGCCAACCCGGCCGCGGCGATGAATATGGCGCAGCCTCTTTGCTCGGCATCTTTTACGTAGTCATGAGTCGCTTGCGGCGTTCGGTGCGCCGAAGTGATTTTCGCTTCCCATGGGACTTTCAGTTTGTCCAGCACCTGAAATGTGGACTGCATAACCGGCAAGTCTGAATCAGACCCGATTAAAACGGCGACGAAAGGTGTTGTCATGCTGATTTTTTCATGCTGATGTCGCGCTTCATATTTTTTTCTCCCCCGATATTTTACTGCCTATTTTACCGCCTGTTTTATTGCTCGGTGTCCAATATCATCCCGGTACCAGCAACCTTCCCAATGCACGGATTTCGCTAACGCATAGGCGCGCCGCTGCGCATCTTCAATTTCGTTGCCCAACGCCGTGGCGCACAGCACCCGACCGCCAGCGGTAATGACTTGCCCATGCTCCGATTTGGTGCCGGCATGAAATATTTTCACGCCCGCGTCAATGCCATGATCAAGGCCATGATCAAGGCCATGGTCAACACTCTCATCATAGGCCGAATCCAAACCCTTGACTATCTGCCCTTGGTCATAGGCATTCGGATATCCATCGGCGGCAATCACGACGCCGAGCGCCGCCCGCGCATCCCATGTTGCTGTTTGTTGATCGAGCGTGCCGTCCAAAGCGGCCAAGCACAGCGTCACCAGATCCGATTTCAGCCGCATCATAATCGGCTGTGTTTCGGGATCGCCCAAGCGGCAGTTGTACTCCAGAACTTTGGCAATGCCATCGCCGCCAATCATCACCCCAGCGTACAAAAATCCAGTATAGGGGATATCTTCGGCTACAAGACCGGCAACGGTGGGCCGCAAAATTTGCTGCATGATCGCGGCATGGGTTTTGTCGTCAACAATGGCGGCCGGAGAATATGCGCCCATGCCGCCGGTATTCGGACCCGTGTCGCCGTTGAACGCCGCCTTGTGGTCCTGGCTTGAAGCCATGGCTAAAATATGCTCGCCGTCCACCATGCAGATGAAACTCGCTTCCTCTCCCCCCACAAACTCTTCGATAAGCACGCGCTTGCCGGCGTCGCCAAATCGATTTTTGGATAACATGTCGGTGATGGCTTGGTCGCCTTGTTGCAGCGTATCGGCAATGATGACACCTTTGCCGGCAGCCAGCCCGTCCGCTTTTATTACTGCTGGCAACTTCACGGCGCGCAGATATTCCAGCGCCGGCGATAACTCGGCGAAGCTTTTATAATCTGCCGTGGCAATCGCGTGGCGCGACATAAATTGCTTGGCAAAGGTTTTCGATCCTTCCAGTTGCGCTGCTTTTTGTGAGGGCCCAAAGCATTTTAGCCCGGCGCGATGAAACCGGTCGACGATGCCGTTTACCAGCGGCTGTTCGGGGCCTATGATAGTGAGATCGATTTCAGCCCGCTCGGCAAAGCCAATCAGCGCATCGAAGTCATCCGCCGCGATGCTGACATTACGCACGCCGGGTTCGCGCTCGGTTCCGGCGTTGCCCGGCGCGACATAAACTGTGGCAACGCGAGGCGACTGACTTATTTTCCACGCCAATGCATGCTCACGCCCGCCGCCGCCGACCACTAATACTTTCATTTGTCCGCGTCTAATCAGGTCCAATCCGGGCCAATCAGGGAATGATGATTGGCTGAAGAACATCATCGCCAGTTTTGAAAATCCGGTCTGGTCCAGCAGAAATCAACACATACCTATCGACATGCTGCTCAATGCGAATTGCGCCGCCCCAGCCGTCGTTGATTTCGCCGGCATTCAGGCGGTCGATGAACATTGAAATAACCGGCTGCGACTGAGTGGGTTGCGCATTATCGGTAAGCAGCAAAATTTTCAGCGTTGTCGCCAGGCCGCTTAAAATCAGCGAAGTGCGGGCAAGTGTTGCTTTCTCAGCAACGTCTTTCAGCATGGAGCCATCTCCCCGCATCTGGGTGCCCGAGCCCGGCAACACATCCTTGATTTGCTCGCCGTATTGCTGCAGAAATCGGGTGGCCACGTAATTGCTGACCAACATGGTCGAAACCAGGGCAATGGCGACGCCGCCCCAAACCGCGCGTTTGCTGACCCCGCCTTTATTTAAATAATGTTGCTCTGCCTGTGGATGTTCCATGGCCTGGTTGGCGGCAGTCGCCGCCGCTCTAAAATAGAGATAATTCGCCAGCACGGGCCATATCAATACCCAAACAAGGTAAACGGGACCAGGACTTGCCCATAACATCAACCCGGCCCCGCCAAGCACATTCAGCGCCGCCCATAACCACATTTTTCGATACAGCGCCCAAAAAAAGAACGCGAAAAATGCGGGCCAGTGCCAGGTAATTTTGAATGCCGGTTTGCGGGGATCGCCGAACTTACTGAACTGCGGTTGATAATAGTCCGTATTACTTTTGACAAATCGCATCAGCAGGGTTTGAAGTTTTTCCTTGCTTGACGGCGGGTTCTTGCTTGACTGCTGAGTCTCGTCGCTGGCCGATGACTCGTCTGCGGCTGATTCTGTTGCAATTTCAGCTTCCGGAATTTCCTCTATGGTGCATTGCGCGCCGACTTTGCGGATGTTTTTACAAATCATTTCCGCTTGATCTTTGTCGTATTGTTTTTTTAGCGGCACGGCGTTTCCCTTCAATAAATTCTCCATAGTGCTGGCGCGCGCATTAAACAAGTTCGCAAGTCCCTGGACAACCTCTCGACGGTCGTATTCGGGCATGACCTTGCCGCCGAGTATCACTTTGTATTTTGCCGATGATGTCATCGCCCAATATTCACTTGCGGTCAGTGTCGAAAATGCCGCATTGCGGTGAACACCATGGCGAAGCCATGCTCGTTGGCGGCGGCGATCACCTCGTCATCGCGCTGCGCGCCGCCGGGCTGAATCACCGCCGTGACGCCCGCCGACGCGGCATGATCGAGACCATCTCGAAAGGGGAAAAACGCATCCGACGCCATGACGGCATGTTTAACTTCAAGTCCGGCGTGTTGCGCTTTAAGCGCCGCAATCCGCGCCGAGTTCACTCGACTCATTTGTCCGGCGCCGATACCGATGGTCATTTGATTCAATGCGTAAACTATGGCATTGGATTTGACAAATTTCGCCACTTTCCAGGCAAACAACAAATCCTGCATTTCCATCTCGCTGGGCGCGCGTTTTGTGACCACGTCCAATGTATCAAAAAGTGTAGCGTCCATCTCCTGAATCAGAAGCCCGCCGTTCACTTTCTTGAAATCCAAAAGCGCGCCGCCGAATGCCTTGCTATCCGATGTCATGTCATCCGACTGGTCATCCGACTTGCCATCCGCCGCCGAGCTGTCGCTATCATTCCAGTGCCCGGTTTCAAGCGCTCGCAGGTTTGGTTTTTTCGCCAGCAGGTCCTGTGCCTCTCTGGATATTTCAGGCGCGACGATGACTTCAACAAATTGTTGGGCAATGATCTCTTTTGCCGTTTCCGCTTCCAGGGCGGAGTTGAACGCGATGATGCCGCCGAAAGCGGATTCTGCATCAGTGCGATAGGCCCGCTGATAAGCAAGCAGTTGATTATCGGCGATGGCAACGCCGCACGGATTGGCGTGTTTGACGATGACACAAGCGGCGCTCCCGGCAAATTGTTTAACGCATTCCATCGCCGTGTCGGTATCGGCGATGTTGTTGAACGAGAGTTCTTTGCCTTGCACTTGGTGCGGGAAGATGTCGTGGTCGTCAACATCGTTGTCGCGGGCGACATAAAGCGCGGCGCGTTGATGCGGGTTTTCGCCGTAGCGCAATGCTTGTTTTTTGCGAAACTGCAAGTTGATGGTGCGCGGGAACAGGGCGCGGTTATTGCCATGGACGGCATGTATGTCGCGGGCGCAGGATGCGCAGGAGCGACCGCTGGCATCGACCATCGTGCCGAGGTAGTTGGCGATGGCGCCGTCGTATGCGGCAGTGTGTTCAAAGGCTTTTACGGCTAAATCGAATCGCAGCGCCCTGGAAATTTTGCCCTGGTTGCTTTCGAGTTCGGACAAGACCCGCGCATAATCGTTGACATCCACCACCACCGTTACCTCGGCATAATTTTTCGCCGCCGCTCTTAACATGGCGGGGCCGCCGATGTCGATGTTTTGCAAGGCTAAATCCAGCGTGCAATCCGGTTTGGCGATGGCTTGCTGGAATGGATACAAGTTGACCACCACCAAATCGATCGGCGCAATTTGATGCGCCTGCATGACTTCGCGGTCTTGTTCCCGCCGGCCTAATAGGCCGCCATGAATTTTCGGATGCAAGGTCTTGACCCGACCCTGCATGATTTCGGGAAATCCAGTGTGGTCGCTGACCTCGATAACGGCAATGCCCCGGCCCGATAACAACCTTGCCGTGCCGCCGGTGGATATAATTTCAATTTCAAGCCGGTTCAGGGAGGCGGCGAATTCCACGATCTCGCGCTTGTCGGAAACGCTAATCAGCGCACGGCCAACTGGGTGTGTCATCGAATTGTTCCAGTCTTAAAATAGGAGGCAACGCGGCGAAGCGACCTCGCGGAGCGAATGCCATCGCAACGCTTGCGTTCATGACGCCGCCGCTGCGGTCACAATATCGACCACAAATCCAACCGCCTTTTCGTGCGGTCGCGCAAGATTAAAAACAATTGAAGCAAGTTCGCCTGGTGCAATCATATTGCCACTCATATTATTGGAGTCATTCGCCAAATACAACTCAGGCGAAAATGTCCGCCGGCCGACTACCCGCCCGGCGCGGTCGGTCAGCGTTAACTGCAAGTGGGGATAAGGCTGGGCAAATTTGGCTTCATTAACCAACTTCACGGTCACTCTCAAGGCGCCAGGTTCGGTGGGATGGAGATCAATTCGGGTATGGGTCAGCGTGAATTGCAAAGGGCCTTGACGAGGCGACAGGTCGCACCCTGCGATTTTACAAAAACCAACCAGGTATTTACGGTAGGTCTGGTCCTGGGCATAGCGTTCCACGAAGAAATACTTAACCTGCATACCCAGTAAAAATACAAAACCGATGGCCGCCATCAACCAGATAAAAGTCACGAACGGGTGGGTGCGGTCGTTGATGTATTGACCAACTCTATTGCCGCTCATTCTACACAGAGTCGTGTCTTCCATGGTCGAATTTTGGGACGGCGGACGCACCGATGAGCCAGATGATGCTTGATCAACCTCTTTGGGATTATTCATTTTCAGATTGATGAATTCGAATTCCTTCTTGCGCATGTTCTCGGGCTGGCTCTCGGGCTGGCTTTCGGACCTGCTATTGGGCTCAATCTGGGGTGCTTCGGTCAGCGCGTCATGCGAATCCGCTGGTGCAGGCGAATCCTCCCGGTCAGGATCAAAATTCAGGGGTGCAATGGTGGGCGCCGTCAATCGGCCATGGTCTTGTTTGTCATCATGGACATGGATTGAATCGGTTGCGCGAGGTTCAAATGGATTCCTTGCTTGGCCCATTTCAGTTTCATCAATCTGCGCCGCCGCAACAAACCCGGTATCAGTTTTTTGCATCAGGTTAGTCTTGGCGTCAAACGCTTCCTGACAAGCCCCGCATCTGACCAGGCCAGCGCATTGATTGAGTTTTTCATCGGTCAATATAAAAACCGCATCGCATTTCGGGCAGCCGCAATAACGACGGTTCAATCGATTATTCACCGGATATTTATTGCGCCAGTTTGTTCAACAGGGTTTTTTCAAGGTAATGGATGTCGCATTCGCCTTTGACGAATCCAGCATCCTGAACCAATTCACGATGCAGCGGCAAGTTTGTTTTAATGCCGTCTATCACCATCTCCTGTAAGGCGCCTTGCATTCGAATCAGCGCCTCGCTGCGATGCATGCCATGGGTAATAATTTTCCCAATCATGGAGTCATAATAAGGTGGCACTGAATAATTGCTGTAAACATGCGAATCAATCCGAACGCCTGGACCGCCGGCCATGTGGTACTGGGAAATTCGGCCCGGACAGGGCAAAAACGTTTTTGGATCTTCGGCGTTGATGCGACATTCAAACGCATGTCCGCGGAAATGAATGTCGTCCTGCGCGAAGCGAAGTTTCTCGCCGTCGGCGACGCGGATCTGCTCCTGCAACAGATCGATGCCGGTAATCATTTCGGTGACCGGATGCTCGACTTGGATGCGTGTGTTCATCTCGATGAAAAAAAATTCGCCGTCTTGGTAAAGAAACTCAAAGGTGCCGACGCCGCGATAGCCGATCTTCATGCACGCTTGCGCGCAACGCTCGCCCATTTGCGCGCGCTGCTCGTCGCTGATGCCCGGTGCCGGTGCTTCCTCTATGACTTTTTGATGCCGTCTTTGCATGGAGCAATCGCGCTCGCCGAGATGAATTGTGTTGCCGAAGGCATCCGCAAGCACCTGAAATTCCACATGCCTGGGTTTTTCCAGAAATCTCTCCATATACAAAACACCGTTTCCAAAGGCCGCTTGCGCTTCTTTCCGGGTGGCGTGAATGGATTCCAATAACTCATCTTGCGCGCGCACCACCCGCATGCCCTTGCCGCCGCCGCCGCCGCTGGCTTTGATCATCAACGGAAAACCGATGGCTGCGGCGACATCGATAATTGCATCCTCGCCGTCCGGCAACGGCCCATCGGAGCCGGGAACACAAGGCACGCCGGCCGCGCGCATAGCCGCAATGGCGGAAATTTTGTCGCCCATGGTGCGAATCGTTTTTGCGTCAGGTCCGACAAAAATAAATCCGCTTTGTTCGACTTGCTCGGCAAAGTCCGCATTTTCGGAAAGAAATCCATAGCCGGGATGAATGGCATTCGCCTGGGTAACCTCAGCCGCGGCGATGACCGAAGCAATATTCAAGTAACTTTCCGCGGCCGGCGGCGGGCCGATGCACACCGATTCATCGGCCAGGCGAACATATTTTGAATCACGATCCGCTTCGGAATACAGTGCCACAGTCAGAATTTCCAACTGCCGGCAAGCGCGTAAAATCCGTAGTGCAATTTCACCGCGGTTGGCGATAACCAGCTTCTTAATGTGCTTGGTCATGCCGGATTGATCATGTTTGACCACGCGCACGCTTTGTGATCATTCGATCAGAAATAGCGGTTCGCCAAACTCAACCGGGTCGCCACTGGATTTGTAGATGGCTTTGATAGTCCCTGCAATATCCGTTTCCAACTGGTTAAACGTTTTCATTGCTTCGATGACGCACAGGATATCCCCGGGTTTAACAACCGAGCCGATAGTGACATAAGGTTCCGAATCCGGTGAAGCGGATTCATAAAATGTGCCGACCATCGGGGATTCAACCGTATTACCGATGCTTTCAGCATGAGATTGCCCGGACTCAATATCCTGGCGCACATTGGGCGCTTGATCGGTCGCAATGTGCGAGATAGCCGGGTGTGGGTGGGCCGGCGGCGCCGTTGGGGGATATGCCGCCCTGCTCAATCGAATCGTGCTGTCCCCTTCAGTGATTTCCATTTCCACCAGCGCCGACGACTCCAGCAGTTCAATCAACTTTTTAACCTTTCGTAAATCCATGTTTTTGTCTCTGGGCTTTTGTCTCGCCGTTAGTGATTGTCTTCGAATTCACGACGCAAATAATCCACCGCCGCAGCGTAAGCGAACTCATAGCCGCGCGCGCCCAGTCCGGCAATCACGCCGACCGCGATGTCGGAAAAATAAGACTGGCGGCGAAACGGCTCTCGCGCGTGCACATTCGACAAGTGAACTTCAATAAACGGAATCTTGACCGCTGACAGCGCGTCGCGCATGGCCACGCTGGTGTGCGTGAACGCGGCCGGATTGATAATCATAAAATCCACTTGCTGCTGCGCGGCCTGTTGAATCCAATCCACCAACTGGTGTTCAGCATTGCTTTGCTTGCATTCCAGTTCATGCTGGTCGGCGTGCGCCAATCGGGCCAGGTTGTCATTGATGTCCTTCAAACTAACATGGCCGTAGTGCTCGGGCTCGCGGGAGCCCAGCAGATTCAAGTTTGGTCCGTGAAGCACAAGAAATTTAGCCATGAGGTCTGATGGTATTGGGTTCAGGTGCGTATTTCAAAGTTTCAATTTACAGTCCAGTTCGGCGTGGTTCAGCGAATTTTAGAGAATTTGCAACATTATAACCGATTATTCCGAAACAGAAATCCCTATTTTACCCCGCCGAAAATCCGCCAACAATCCGGCTTGAATCAAACACTCAGACTGGCAGCGCGGTGGTGTATTTTATTTGTTCCATAGCGAATGTCGAGGTCACATCGGATAGCGCGATGCGGTCGATTATTTTCTTGTAGAGATCGTCAAAGGCTGGAATATCCGACACCACCGCCCGCAGCAGGTAATCCACTTCGCCGCTCATGCGATAGATTTCCATGATTTCTGGAATCGAGGACATTTCAAATGCAAATTTCTCGCTCCATGCGGTATTGTGCTGGTCGGTCATGACCGCAATAAAAACCGTGACCCCGGCATCCACTTTCACCGGATCGAGCAGTGCCACTCGTGCGCGAATGATTCCCTGCTGCTCCATGCGTTGAATCCGTTTCCAACACGGCGTCGGCGACAGATGAACCTGCTCGGCAATTTCTTTGATGGTCATACTGGCGTCTCGCTGCAGATAATACAAAATTTTACGATCCACCTTATCGATAGTATTTTTTTCTTTCTTTTTCATTTTATACGACATATATACTCTGTAAATCGATAATATAGCATATTAATAGTATTATTTTCTAATTAGTATTGTTTATCCCCGATTAGTTTTCTACACTTATCCGTCATCAAAAATGACCAGCCGAAAGAGCCAGCCGAAAAAGTGAAAAAACATGTATCAATATAGCGACCAGGAAAGACAGTTTCTGCATCAGCGCGCCAGCCAGTTTCAGGGCCAGGTCGCCCGTTTCCGTGCGGGCGCGTTGGACGGCGAGCGCTTTGCCCAACTGCGGTTGCGCAACGGATTGTACGAGCAACGCCACGCGCACATGCTGCGGGTTGCGATTCCCTATGGTCAGCTGAACAGCGCGCAACTGGCCAAGCTCGCCCACATCGCCCGAAAATACGACAGAGGCTACGGGCATTTCACGACCCGCCAAAATATCCAATACAACTGGCCTGAACTGGATGATGTCCCGGCAATTCTGCATGAACTGGCCGAGGTTGATATGCATGCCATCCAAACCAGCGGCAGTTGCATCAGAAATATAACCTCCGACCATCTGGCCGGCGTGTCCAGCGACGAATACGAAGACCCGCGACCGTGGTGCGAACTGTTGCGACAATGGTCTACCCTCCACCCCGAATTTAACTGGCTGCCCAGAAAATTCAAGTTTGCGGTGACCGGCGCGAAAAATGATCGCGCGGCGGTGCAGTTTCATGACATCGGCATTCGCATTGTCAAGAACGGCAATGATGAAGTTCGCTTCAAGATTTATGTCGGCGGCGGAATGGGGCGCACCCCGGTCATCGGCAAGTTAATTCATGATGACCTGCCGGCCGCGGAATTGCTGAGTTATCTGCAGGCCATTATGCGCGTGTATAACAAATATGGTCGGCGCGACAATAAATATAAAGCCAGAATTAAAATCCTGGTTAATGCGCTGGGCATCGATAAGTTTGCGGAAAAGGTTAACCAAGCCTGGGCGGCCTCCAAAAAAGGTGCGCCCGCACAAACCCCGGAATTAACCAACCAGCAAATCAACCAAGCCAAATCGTTTTTCACCAAGAAACTCGCGCAGTCCGCGGGGCCTCGCAATAGCGGCGCCACCCTGATTCCAGTCGCCAATCCTGCTTTTATGAACTGGCGCAAGCACAACACTAGCGAACACGCCTTGCCCGGCTATGTCGTGGTTCATGTTTCATTAAAAGCGCAAGGCGAAGCGCCCGGCGACCTTGACGCGGATATCATGGAGCGGCTCGCCTGCATTACCAGAGATTACAGCGCGGACGAGATACGCGTGACCCATGAGCAAAACCTGGTGCTGCCTTATGTCAAGCGCAGCGATTTATTCACGGTCTGGCACAAGTTGAACGAGTTGAAACTGGCCACGCCGAATATCGGCAAACTAACCGATATGATTGCCTGTCCCGGATTGGATTTTTGCTCGCTGGCAAACGCCGGCACGATCGAGTTGGCCAAGGAGATCAGCGAGCGCATGGATGATTTCGACCGGCTGTATCAAATCGGCGACATCAAACTTAAAATGTCCGGTTGCGTGAATGCCTGCGGCCACCACCACGCCGGCCACATCGGCATATTAGGCGTGGATAAAAAAGGCGAGGAATGGTATCAACTGACGCTCGGCGGGTCGGCCGAAAACGACGCGCGCATCGGTCAAAGACTTGGCCCGGCCGTGGCAAAAACCGAATTGGCGGACGCCATCGAAAATATTATAGAAACCTACCTGAAACAGCGCCGGGCTGATGAATCATTTCTCGCCACGGTGATTCGAACCGGGGTTTCCCCGTTCCAGGAAAACCTGTATGAAAACCTGTATGCAAATCATAAAAAATCGCCGGATTATCAACAGTCCGTGGCGGCTTGAGCCGGATACTGAACTCGGCGAACCGGATCAAGCGGCTTCGGTCGCGGATGAGTCGGGTCGCAGACTAATCTCAGTGCGCCATTGGCTATCGATGCGAAACGATGCCCATGGACACAGCGATGGATGCGGCGACGTGGGCATTTACTTAAATGCGGATGACGAAGTCGCTTCAATCGCCGAACATCTCGATTCCATCCCAGTCATTGCCATTATATTTGAGAGCTTTGCCGAAGGGCGCGGCTATTCCCAAGCGGTGGAACTGCGGCAGCAACATCACTATCACGGAGAAATCAGAGCCATCGGCGCTGCGGTCGATAATCTGTCGCTGATGGAGCGCTGCGGCATCAACGCCTTTCAGCTAACCGACGATGACCCGAAGCAAGACTTGAAGCAAGCATTGTCATTTTTCACCGAAATCGATACGGTCTATCCTTATAATTAACATTCGGGTTCAAGGTACTTTAAGCGGTCGATTTCGGATAGATTTTAGCAGATATTGACACCTATTTTCGTGGCGCATATTGAAGCGAGACTCACACTCTTTCAAAGGAGTCCGGCTACGCCGGACGACATATTTTAACTGGATTCCCGCCTGCGGCGAGAATGACGGGCTGAGTGGACAATGGTAAATAAGTGTCATGCAAATCGTGACACTAAAACGTGCTCCAGCGTAGCCGGACTTCTTATTCTCAATGTGCCATTGGCGTCTCAACTCGCCTTTGTCCTCTCGATTCACCATTGCCCTATCATTTGTCATTGCCCGGCCCATATTATTATTGGCCGGGCAATCCAGTGGAATATGCCGTCCGGCGTAGCCGGACTCCTTTGCGGCGAAGCCGCGCCGTTCGATGCGAGAATGGACGGCAAGGCGATAATGCTTGTTGTTTACTGCTAATGTATGAGCGCGTCCCGGCGGCTACGCCACTCTGGATTCCCGCCTGCGGCGAGAATGACAAATAAGGGTCGTCATTGCCCGGCCCATATTATTATTGGCCGGGCAATCCAGTGGAATATGCCGTCCAGCGTAGCCGGACTCCTTATGCGGCGAAGCCGCCGGTTTGTGTCTGGCAAAGCCGGATGCCAATAAGGAGTCACGCTACGCGTGACAGATATTTAACTGGATTCCCGCCTGCGGCGAGAATGACGGCAGGGAGGGCGGTTTTTTCCGCCTGCCGGCGAGAATGACAAATAAGGGTCGTCATTGCCCGGCTTGTTCCGGGCAATCCAGTGGAATATGCCGTCCGGCGCAGCCGGACTCCTTCGCTCGCATTGCCCGGCGATGTGTTGCCTGATTTGAGTATACAATCGGCTGGTCGCCGGGCCAGAGATGCCGGTGATTTGAGCGACTTCGCAAGCCTTGATATCAAGGCAAAACAGCCGTGGAATCGCCCTGAATTTATTCTCCGAAATTCGGCAACGAATGACATACTTGTTTTTTATTTATAGAACAATTAGCTATGACCATTTCACTATACCTTAAAGTATCTTGAACCTAAAATTCGGGTTCAAGGACGACTTGCACGACTTGACTTGGCGGCCTCATAACCTGTCGTGCTGAACGCGGTGTCGGTTCAGGCGATATTCCCGGTGCGCAATATACAATGTGCTGGATATGATAATCATCACCCCGACCCATTCGCGCAACGCAAGCACTTCGCCAAACAGCAAGTAGGCAATGATGCTTACAAATAAAATGCGCAAGTATTGGAACGGCGCAACGAAACTGACATCGCCGATGGAGTAAGCCTTAATGTCAGCATAGGTGCGCAAGGTGGCGAATATCGCAATCAGCACGATAAAACCAAAGTTGCCAAACGCCAGGGGTTGCCAATGCGCCACCGCGAACGGCGCGGTTAAAACCAGCGTGCAACTGAACATGTAAAACATCAGCACCCAGGGAGGGTCGGATTTTGATAACTGTTTATGCAGCACCAGCGACACGGAAAAAAACGCGGAACTGACAACCGGTATCAGCAAGCGCATATCGAACACCTCGGCGGTCGGGTTAATCACCACCACCGCGCCCAGAAAACCAACCAGCGTTGCCGATATTCTCCGCCATCCGACCTGCTCTCCCAAAACCGGCCGCGCCAGCAAGGTGACGAACAATGGCACGGTGAAGAAAAGCACGGTTACCGTGGTGATAGGGAGAATTGTCAGGCTATAAAAACCCAGATTTATCCCCACAGCAACAAACCCGCCACGCACTAAATGCAGTGTCAGCTGGGTGCTGGCAAGACCGGCAAACCCCCTTTTCAGCAACATCGGAGATAACAAGATGAGTCCAAAAAAACACCGGCCAGCAACGATCACCGTCGAGTTGACATCGTCGCCGATGGTTTTGATCATGGTCACCATAATCGATGCGTACAAGCACGACATTGCGATCCAGCTTGCGCCTTTTAAGTTGGCGGAAATGATAGTCGGAACCCTTATCTATTTTGACGCTAACTATATCGGAAACGGAATGAATCGGGTTGTATTTAATTTTTAAGGTAAACCTTCAACTTGTGAAAGTGCGACGTGTTTTGTTGATTTTCAAACACCATCACTCTTTGTTGTTTTCCGTTTAGTGTAAAAAGCAGGAATAATACCGGGCCAAACCACATGAAATTTTTAAACCTGATGCTTTTTAATTTTCCTTCCAGATTAACCAGATACCATTTTCCCTGTTGAGTAACTCGAATATTTGAAAACGGCTTGAGTGCTGAGTGGCAAATCAATTCATATTTCAACATTGCCAAACAAATCAACGTCACTCCTAACGAATAGATCGCTTCGAATTCAATGCAAACCGGAATCAGGGGCAGCAGATAAAGTCCGGCTAACAGGATCGACATTCGATTCGATGAATCGAGTTTAATGGCGATAGGTAGACAGTATTCGTGAGACAATTTCCACCATTCCCTGGCCGTATATTTGACTAGCGGGTGTTACTTTGTAACACAGCCATTCCGTCAATACCGTATCCTCGACTTCCAACAGCTGGTTAAACTCATTCTTCTCGTTTCTGGAAAGTTCATGGTAATAATCAGCAACAAATTCACTCAAAATCAAATCCAGTTCTTTCGTTCCTCGGCGACATCGCCAAAGTAGTTGTTTGCCTGATCGTTGTTTGCCTAGTCGTTGTTTGCCTGATCGTTGTTTAATTGTTCGTTCATCTGCTATACGTGTCGTCATACCCATCATCTACTCAACCCGATTTTTGTTGCACGATGGCTTTTTTAATTTCTCCAATCGCTTTGGCCGGATTCAACCCTTTGGGGCAGGCATTGGTACAATTCATGATGGTATGACAACGATATAACTTGAATACATCGTCTAAATCCTCCAATCGTTCTTGCGTTGCTTCATCCCTGCTATCGGCGATCCAACGATAGGATTGCAACAACGCCGCCGGTCCGAGATATTGATCTGAGTTCCACCAATAACTTGGACAGCTGGTCGAACAACATGCGCACAAAATACATTCATACAGCCCATCGAGTTTGGCGCGCTGCTCCTCGGATTGCAGCCGTTCTTTATCGGGCCTGGAGTTAACGCCCGCGCTATCGGTCTTGAGCCAGGGCTTGACCGACGCATATTGAGCGTAAAAATTGCTCATGTCCGACACTAAATCCTTGACCACCGACATATGCGGCAGCGGGTAAATTTTTATATCCTCATTGGATTCATTCACAGCACGGGTACAGGCCAGCGTATTTACGCCATTGATGTTCATTGAACAGGACCCGCAAATGCCTTCTCGACAAGAACGGCGGAAAGTCAGCGTGCTGTCGATAACATTTTTTATTCTGATTAAAACATCCAGCACCATGGGGCCACAGGCTTGCGTATCAACCTCATAGGTATCCACTCTGGGATTGTCGCCGGAATCAGGGTTCCATCTGTAGATATGCACCGCACGCAACGCGCCGCCGCTCACATCCTTAAATGTTTTTCCTTTGGTAATGCGGGAATTTGCCGGCAATCGGAATTCAGCCATTAGTACACGCGCTCTTTGGGTTCAATATATTCCACTTCATCGGTTAATGTGTAGCTATGCACTGGCCGATAGTCGATACTCGGATCATCATCGACATTTTCCTGCCATGCCAATGTGTGTTTCATCCAGTTTTCATCATCCCGGTCGGGGTAGTCTTCGCGCGCATGGGCGCCGCGGCTTTCAGTTCGGTTCACTGCCGAGTGAATGGTAACTCTGGCCTGGCGCAATAAATTATCCAACTCCAGCGTTTCCGCCAAATCCGAATTCCAGATCATCGACCGATCGGCAACACGGACATCGGTAAATTTATGACATATTGCGGTCAATGTTTCCACTCCTTCCCGCATCACTTGTTCGGTACGAAACACCGCGCAATTATTTTGCATCGTTTTCTGCATTTCCAAACGTATTTGCGCGGTTGGGATAGCGCCTTTGGCATACCGGATTTTGTCAAATCGATCCAGGATTTCCTGCCCGGCGCTTTTGGGCAGCGGCGGTGTTTGACTGCCCGGCGCAATCAATTCGCGCGCGCGATGTGCCGCCGCTCGGCCAAACACAACAATATCCAACAGCGAGTTTGACCCTAAGCGGTTGGCGCCGTGCACCGACACGCACGCGGCCTCGCCGATGGCCATTAAGCCGACGACAATGGTTTCCGGATCACCGTCCTTCAGCGTGACCACCTGGCCGTGAAGGTTGGTTTGGATGCCGCCCATGTTGTAATGTACTGTGGGCAGTACCGGAATCGGCTGCTTGGTGACATCCACGCCGGCGAAAATTTTTGCCGACTCGGAAATTCCGGGCAAGCGCTCGGCCAGGACCTCCGCGCCGAGATGCTCCAGATGCAAGTGGATGTGGTCTTTTTCTTCGCCAACCCCCAGTCCATCGCGAATTTCCATGGTCATGGAACGGCTGACCACATCGCGCGACGCCAGGTCTTTGGCGTTGGGCGCGTAGCGCTCCATAAACCGCTCGCCTTTGGCGTTGGTCAGGTAGCCGCCCTCCCCGCGCGCGCCTTCGGTGATCAAGACCCCCGCGCCATAAATACCGGTTGGATGAAATTGTACAAATTCCATATCCTGCAATGGCAAGCCAGCGCGCAATACCATACCGCCGCCGTCGCCGGTACAGCTATGCGCGGAAGTCGAAGAAAAATAAACTCGGCCATAGCCGCCGGTGGCGAGGATGACGATGGCGGCGGCGAAACGATGCAGTTCGCCGCGCTCCAAATCCCAAGCCATCACGCCTTTGCATTCGCCGTCTTGCATGATGAGATCGATGGCGAAATACTCAATGAAGAATTGCGCATCGTGTTTTAGCGACTGCTGATACAGCGTGTGCAAAATCGCATGACCGGTGCGGTCGGCGGCGGCGCAAGTGCGCTGCGCCTGGCCCTCGCCGAAATGGGTGGTCATGCCGCCGAACGCGCGCTGATAAATCTTGCCGTCCGGGGTGCGCGAAAACGGCACGCCGTAATGCTCGAGTTCAATAACCGCGTCCGGTGCCTGCTTGCACATATATTCAATCGCGTCTTGGTCGCCGAGCCAGTCCGAGCCCTTGACCGTGTCATACATATGCCACCGCCAATCGTCCTCGCCCATGTTGCCGAGCGCCGCGCTCATTCCGCCCTGCGCGGCCACGGTATGACTGCGAGTGGGGAACAGTTTAGTGATGCAGGCGGTGCTCAATCCTTCCAAAGCCAAGCCGAATGTCGCGCGCAAACCGGCGCCGCCGGCGCCGACCACAACGACATCGTATTGATGGTCGATAATGTTATAGGCTTCAGTCATGTTTTACGCCGCCGCGCAGATTTCATGGCCACAAATTTTATTGCCATAAATTTCATAATGACCCTGCTTCAAATGAACTTGCTCAAAATGATTTTGCTCAAAATGCGATACGTAGAATGGCATGCAGTCCAACCAATGCTGAAGCCATTAACGCCGCCCTGGTCGCAAACAAGCCGATGGATTTCAGTCTTTGGTCATGAATATAATCCGCGATTATTTCCTGCAGCCCCAACTGGCCATGAAAAAACATGAAACCGATATACAAAACCAGCGAAACCGCAACGTAAGGTTGGGCGATCCAGCCTGCGACTGTTGCGTGGTCATCGCCAATGTGGCCGACAATCGCAAACATAAACCAAAGCGTTAATGGGATTAAGCCGATGGCTGAAATTCTTTGCCAGCGCCAATGCTGAGAGCCCTTGCCGTGACTTATAGGGTGATGACTGCTCATATCAACCACACCAAAATGGTCAATAATGCTGAACCCGCCAACACCACTTTACCGGATAAATACACCTGATCCAATTCAAAGCCGTAGCCAAAGTCCCAACACAAATGACGGATGCCGTTGAGCAAGTGATAACTGGTGCATAACGTCCATACGACCAACAACCCCTTGCCGGACAGGGAGTTCAAAAATTGAAATGCCGCGTTAAAATTGTCGGCGCCGGCGGCGATGCGCCACAGCCACCAGACGATGATCATCGCCCCGAAAGTAATCGCCACGCCGCTCGCCCGATGCAATATGGACAGCACCGAAGTGAGTTGTGGTTTATAGACCTGAAGGTGCGGCGACAGCGGGCGCTGGTTGGTCGGCAAACGAATCTCCTGAATGAGTCGATTAACGCGGATTGGCGGATTGCTCTTTCATAACTTGATTTTAACTGATTCCAGCCGCATATTCTCCCATTAACGCTCACGCGCCTTGGTCAATATATGTAATCAATTATGTGATCAATCATGCCGTTAATTATGGGAAAATGCATCCCAAAACAGGAAACTTACAATCCGCGATTATGACATCATCACAACAACCGCCCGACAATCAACATGATTCTCCGCAAAATGATTCTCCGATGGATTCTTTTGATCTGATCCATCCCGTTGCAATAGACCTGGAGTCGATTGCAGCGGGCGCAGCGCAGCGCAGCCACCTGATCGATCTTTCCCCGCTAAGTCTTATTCGGGTCAGCGGCGATGACGCGCAGTCCTTTCTGCAAGGGCAGTTCAGCAACGATATCAATATGCTGGATAAAAACCATTGCCAACTGCACGCTTACTGCAACCCGAAAGGCAGGACCTTGGCGATTATCCGCTTGGTGCGTAAGGACCAGGGATTTTGGATGATCGTTCCCAAGGACATCAGCGAATCACTCATCGCTCGCTTAAAAATGTTTGTGCTGAGAGCTAAAGTGGATATCCAGCTGGACGATGAATATACCTTGCTGGGGACGGCGGGCGAAGCGCGGCATGATGAGTTCGGCGGGGTCAGTTATCGGGTCGATTCGGTTGTGGCGCGGCATCTGATTATTGCGCCGTCAAAAAATATCGCGGCGCACGCGCACGGCAGTCCGCTCCACCATTGCGATCTTTGGCGATGGCTGGATATTCGATCGGGAATCCCGCAGGTTTATGCGCAAACCGCCGGCGCGTTTATCCCGCAGACCATAAACCTGGAGTTAGTGGACGGCGTCAGTTTCAGCAAAGGATGTTTCCCCGGCCAGGAAATTGTGGCGCGGATAAAATATCTGGGAAAACCAAAACAACGCTTGGTCATCGCCAAAGTGGAATCAAGTCACGATATTGCGCCGGGCGATGAAATTTATAGCGCGGCTCAGTCCGGCCAGAAATCCGGCCTGGTTGTTGACGCCGTTAAAACCGGGAATAGTCAGTTTCAATTATCGGCCATGGTGCCGGCAACAATGGTTGAATCGGGTGATTTGATGCTCGGCTCTGCGGCTGGCCCGAAGTTGCAGCGAATTGGTCTGCCTTATGACATAAATCTAGAACAATAAAAGCAAAAGTCAAAGAGCAACATTCTCTTTTGTTTGCAACCGATATTGAAACTTCTGAGGGCTTTGCAAGGTGCATTTAACGCGCTTTCGTGGCATTTGAAAGAGCGTGAGTTTAATTCAATATGCGCCATGGAAACACCTGCCAACAGCCACCCAAATCGACCCAAAAATTAACCGTTTAAGTTGTCTTGAACCTAAGTTATAATCGGTTGCATATCGAGCAATAACCCGGTCACCTAAATAATGGCAAAAAGTAACACACCATCCATAACCCTGTCCAAAAAGAAATTGGTGCTATTGGATATTTTTGAGCACTGTAGAAAGAAAAATAGTTATACGTTTGACAATGACTTTGTTGGAGAAATTAGCAAAAAACACGAGTTCGGCAACCTATTTGACGTAACCAAAACGGACAATTCGTCGATTCTTCCAGACGAAATAATAAAACAAAATTACTGCATCATTCATCTTGGAAAAGGGAAACACAGATTTATCAAAGCCGCCCAAATTTGTTTTCACGACTTTGAGAAAATCGACAATAAGGAAATACCATGGAAATACCACAAAAGCGCGTTAAACGAAATAGACACCAGCGAAAGCAATATTTTATCCGTAGGGTTCAACCAAAGAATTGTTCACGACTTTTTGTATGATGACATCGTGGCAAATCCGAAAATGTACGGCTCCAGACGCACGCGGTCCGACCTTCATTATAAGATTGGCAAAGAAGAAATACACACAACCAAACTACAAATGGAAATTGATTTAGTGACTGAATATCTTGGCGTAGTCACAGTGTTCGAAGGTAAAAATAATTTCCCTGATAACTTTGCCGTCTATCAATTGTTCCATCCATATCTATATTTTCATCACCTTAGACAAATTGGAAAAATTAAAGTTGAGGATATAAACTGTTGCTATTTGTTGCGGAATCGTAGCGTGGATGGCGAATCAACTATTCGATTGTATCTTTATACTTTCGAAGACCCAATGAAAATGGATTCGATCCGTTTGATTAAATGTAGCCAGTATAAGTTAATTACGCGATGAATACGCTACCAAAAAAGTTTCACAACAAAGTTGAGCAAAGAGATGTCATGGATGTTTTGCGTGTTTTACCGCCAGCCTGTCTGGATATGATATGGGGTGACCCTGATTATGGCGTCGGCATCAACTACAGCGGGCGAAAATATACGAGCAAGTGGGAGGAGTACATCTCTTGGTATGTCGGTTTAGCGAAAGAGTGCATGCGCGTATTAAAACCCACCGGCAACCTGTTTATGATGAACTACCCAAAACAGAACGCACACTTGCGCGCACTTTACTTGGACGATGCCGCGCATGGCGTATATGATTATGTTTGGGTGTATCCGACTAATGTAGGACATTCTCCAAAACGCTTCACTACTGCCCACCGTTCCATTCTGCACGCCACTAAAGGCAAAAGCAATAATTTCTACAAGGAGCAAATTGCTCAACCTTATCGCAATCCAACAGACAAACGTATTCAAGGGCGCATCGCCAACGGCAGCCCGGGACGCATGCCTTATTCATGGCTACAATACAACTTGGTCAAAAATGTTTCATTAGAAAAAACATTCCATGCCTGCCAAATACCCCAAGAACTCAGTGAGTTATTTATTAAATCTTGCACAAAATCTGGCGACAGTGTTTTCGTTTTATTTGGCGGAAGCGGGTCAGAAGTCGCAAAAGTAAAAGAACTAAAGCGCACCTACTTGACTTGTGAAATACACCCGGATTATTGCGAAATTATCCGAACGCGCCTGAAAAATAATTTTATCAAAAAAGAACACCGAATGAGCTCTATCATGCAATCTCGAAGAAATATCGGGGAAAATGGTAAGAAAATACAAAAACAATCTGATTTGATTGATAGGTATTTTAGGACCACTACTGAACTCTACGATGATCTGGAGTGGGATGGGGAAAAACTAGATATTATTTTAGATGGTGATGTAATCGAATCCTACACGCATTCGGATTTATCTAAAATTATTGATGGCTTTTTATAATTGTAGATCACAGGGTATGGAGGGAAAGCTGAGCGGGCGGCGATGATGCAGTATTCAAGTTGGTAAATATCTGACGTTTTGAGATAACACGGTATTTTCGCGCGGATTTCGTTCCAGCTTAGGGGCATTCGTTTCCGTTAATTTTTTTACTTATTACTCAATAATCTGGTAAAAGGTTTCTCCCTTCTTTATTAAACCGAGTTCCGACCGAGCAATGGTTTCCACAGTTTCGCCGCCGGCCTTGAGATCGATCACCTGCGCGACAAGCCGTTGGTTTCTTTGATCAAGTTCCGCGTTTTCCAACCGGGTTTGCTCGGCCGCCTGGTTAAGGCGATACCAGTCGAAAACATTCTTGTCCCCGAACCACAACGCATATTGGGTGCCCAGAAAAATGATCAGCAATATGAGGTTAATCGGTTTCAATTTATCTCGCGCTATTTCAAATTATAGAAGGCGGCTGGCCCAGCATATACCGCATTGTCGCCCAACATCTGCTCAATTTTCAATAGTCGATTGTACTTCGCCACCCGCTCAGAGCGGCATAATGACCCGGTTTTAATCTGCCCGGCGGCGGTGGCGACCGCTAAATCCGCAATGGTGGTGTCCTCGGTTTCCCCGGAACGGTGGGAAATGGTGGCGCAATAATTCGCTCGTTGAGCCATACTGATAGCATCAAAGGTTTCAGACAGTGTGCCAATTTGATTGAACTTAATCAAAATCGAGTTGGCGATGCCCCGCTCAATGCCTTTTTTCAGTATTTCAGTATGGGTCACAAACAAATCATCGCCGGTGAGTTGCACCTGATCGCCTAAAATCCGGGTCAACTGCGCCCAGCCATCCCAATCCAGTTCATCCATTCCATCTTCAATGCTGATAATGGGATATTTATTAACCCAGTTGTGCAAATACTCGGCAAATTCACCGGCGTCCAACTCCAGCCGCTCCGCTTTTAATCGATATTTTCCATCACGACAAAATTCCGAACTGGCCGCATCCAATCCAATCATCACTTGATCGCCGGGACGATAACCGGCTTTTTCAATCGCTTGCATAATCAAGCCCAGACCTTCTTCATTGGACGCGCACTCTGGCGCAAACCCGCCTTCGTCGCCGACGCCGGTGCTGAGATTGTTGGCCAACAGGACGGATTTCAGGGCATGAAAAATTTCAACACCGCAACGCAGCGCCTCAGAATAAATCGGAAATCCCACCGGCAGGATCATGAACTCCTGGAAGTCAATGGCATTGTCGGCGTGCACGCCACCATTGATGATATTCATTTGCGGCACCGGCAACGTGAACTTGTCATTGCCGTACAACGCGCCCAGGTGTTGGTATAACGGAATGCCCTGGGAATTGGCCGCGGCATGGGCTGATGCCAAGGAAACCGCCAGCAACGCATTGGCGCCGAGACTGCTTTTATTCTCGGTGCCGTCCAGTTCCAGCATGGTCTCGTCGATGCGCCTTTGGTCCAAGGCGTCCTGACCGCGAATTGCGTTTTTCAATGCGGTGTTGACATTGAGAACCGCATTCAATACGCCCTTGCCCGAATATCGTTGCTGATCGCCATCGCGCAACTCCAAGGCTTCGAGCGAGCCGGTTGACGCGCCGGATGGGACCGCGGCGCTGCCGGACGCTCCATTGTTCAACACCAAATCCACGGCAATGGTCGGGTTGCCGCGTGAATCCAGGATTTCCCAGGCATTGATATCCTTGACTTGTGTTGATGAGCGCGTCATATTGATTTGCGTCGGGTTGATTTAGTGATGCGATCAATGGCGATGAGTTGTTTAAGCAACGCTTCCATTTGATCCAATGGCCAGGCATTGGGTCCATCACTAAATGCATTTGCCGGATCGGGATGGGTTTCCATGAAGATGCCGTCCACGCCCACCGCAATCGCGGCTTTGGACAAAACCGGCACGAATTCACGCTGCCCGCCGGATTTCCCTGTGAGATGTCCCTGCCCCGCACCCGGCAACTGCACCGAATGGGTGGCGTCGAACACGACCGGACACTGGGTCGATTTCATGATTTCCAGGCTGCGCATATCGACCACCAGATTGTTGTAGCCGAAACTCGAACCGCGTTCGCACACCATGATCGTTGCCTCGCGATTGGCGCTCTTCGCTTTATCCACCACATGCTGCATTTCATGGGGCGACAGAAACTGCCCCTTTTTGATGTTCACCGGTTTCCCCGACAATGCCGCGGCTTGAATTAGATCGGTTTGGCGACACAAAAATGCCGGGGTTTGCAGGACATCCACAACCTCGGCGGCGTCGGCGACATCTTCGACATTATGAACATCGGTCAATACCGGGACTTCTACTCGCTCTCTTACCTTGCCGAGAATTGCCAACCCCTTGTTCCGTCCGGGTCCTCGCGGCGAATCGCTGGAAGTGCGATTGGCTTTGTCAAATGATGATTTATAAATAAAGTCAATGCCCAACTTATCGGTGATCTCCCGCAACGCGGCGGCAGTCGATAATGCCATTTCCTCCGATTCAATGACGCACGGCCCGGCAATCAAAAAGAACGGCTCGTTCTGGTTGGCTTTGAAGGTGGGTAAATTCATTTTCCGATTATAATATTGACTGTTCTGGCGTCGATTATGCACTGGTTGATTGCGGCTCTGCCGCTAACTGCTGGCGCTTCAATCCCGCATTAATATAATCGGTGAACATCCTATGGCCGTCTCTGGGATTTGAGGTAAATTCGGGATGAAACTGGCAGGCAACGAACCAGGGATGATCGTTAAGTTCGATGATCTCAACCAAGCCGCTACATGACAAACCGGAAAAAATCAAACCGTGATCTTCGAGTTGTTTCATATAGTTATTGTTGAACTCAAAGCGATGTCGATGGCGCTCCTTGATCACTTCTTTATGATAAATACGCTTGTACCTGGAACCCTTTTTAAGGTGAATTTCCTGCGCTCCCAAGCGCAGGGTGCCGCCCAGATCGGCATTTTCGTCTCGCCGTTCGATCTGCCCCTTGGGGTCAATCCATTCGGTAATCAACGCAATCACGGGATGCGGTGATTTTTTGTCGAATTCGGTGCTGTGCGCCTTATCCAGACCCGCAACATTACGCGCAAATTCAATGGTTGCCACCTGCATACCCAAACATATGCCCAGATAGGGAATCTTGTTGACGCGGGCATACTGCACCGCTGTTATCATGCCCTCAATACCTCTTTCACCAAATCCGCCCGGCACCAGAATAGCGTCAGCCGATTCCAGCATTGCGGTGCCATTTTCTTCGATCTCGGTTGAGTCAACGTAAAATATTTCAATTTTCGTGCGGGTTTGAATGCCGGCGTGGAATAATGCTTCTGACAGCGATTTATAGGACTCGGTTAGACTGACATACTTGCCGACCATAGCGATAGTGATTTTATTTTCGGTATGAATGCTGTTTTCCAGCACCCGGTCCCATTCCGACATATCCGGCGGACTCGCTTTGATATTGAGTTGTTCGGTAACAATTTGGTCTATTTTTTGCGCCACATACAATTTTGGAATTTTATAAATATTGTCCACATCGACGCCCGAGATAACGGCTTCCTCCTCCACATTAGTGAACAAGGCAATCTTTTTACGCGCAGCATCGGGGAGTGTCTCCCGAACACGGCATAATAATATGTCCGGCTGAATACCAATTGTACGCATCTCTTTTACCGAGTGCTGAGTGGGTTTGGTTTTGATCTCTCCGGTAACTGCAATTTCAGGCACCAAGGTAAGATGCATAAACAAGGTGTTTTCCTTGCCTAACTCGATACGCATTTGGCGAATGGCCTCGAGGAACGGCAATGATTCGATGTCGCCCACGGTGCCGCCGATTTCCACCAATGCAATTTCCGCGTCTTTGGCCCCGGCTGTCACCGATGCCTTGATTTCGTCGGTAATATGCGGAATCACCTGAACCGTACCCCCCAGATAATCCCCTCGACGCTCCTTGCGAATCACCGTCTCGTAAATTTGGCCGGTAGTGAAATTATTGGCGTTGCCCATGGTGGTGCGAACAAATCTCTCGTAATGCCCTAAATCCAGATCGGTCTCGGCGCCATCCTCGGTCACAAACACCTCGCCGTGCTGGAACGGACTCATGGTGCCGGGATCGACATTGATATAGGGGTCTAACTTGAGCAAGGTCACCTTGATGCCGCGCGCTTCCAGGACGCTGCCGAGCGACGCCGAGGCGATGCCCTTGCCCAGTGAAGAAACAACCCCGCCGGTGATGAAAACGAATTTTGTCATCGCGACTTAGCCACTGATAAATTTTGACACCATGTTCATGTTCACGGTCACGGTGCGGATGTGTTTAGGGAGGACCAGAACGCGACTCCCCGGACGGGGGAGCAGATTACCAAACACAGGCGCAACTATCAATCATTCAAGCCGCGAAAATTGCGGGCGGATTCCCAAGTTACTCGAATCTGCCGCATATTCGCCCAACCCGCCAATCCCATGAACCCAGGCAATTTCGCCGTCGATTTTTAAAAACGGCAAACAATCCCGTTCCCAGGGCGGCACACCATTAGCCTGAAATAATTTTTTCAACGAGGAATGATGCTGTCGATTATTCAACCGCACGCGCTCACCGCCTCGTCGCCAGGCCAATTGAATTTTTTTTCCTTGCAGCGCGCGCCGAGGCATTCCTCCCGATTCCGCGCTGACCATTTCCACCGCGATGCCATATTCAGGAATGTTCATTGCCTGCATATCCCAGGGCAGGGTTAAATATTCCCGGGCTTGAGATTTCCGGCCTAGCATCGACTTGGTGAGATATAAATGGCGATGATAATAGCGTGCTGCCAAGCTATCCGGGTTATCCGGGCCATCCGGGCCATTGAACTCGAGGGTTGCCGATGATGCCGGTTGCGCCATAATTTGGCAGTACAGGGTCGCCAATTGTCCCTTTGAAGGAGACGCATAACCGGCGTTGTGAATCCAGTGGCGGATCAATCCAGTCACTTCAAACTGGCGCTTTTCATTAACCCGATCGAGATCCAATGGATCGGTCAAGCAAAAAACACCTCTGGATTGCGGGGCGCGGCCGACCTCAAACAACGCCGATAATTTCGCTCCATCGCGTTCAGCAATCCGGCGGCAGGAATCGGCCGCCCGGTTTAGCGCGGTAACCATGCCGGGCCATCGATGACTTAGAATGGGCATTAACTCATGCCGAATATAATTGCGATAAAACCGAACATCATGGTTCATCGGATCCTCAATCCATTGCAGTTTTTTTAGTTGTGCGTAGTGCATCAATTGCGTCCTGCTAAAACCAAGCAATGGACGGATCAATTGGTTTTTCGATCCATGAACTAATGGTCTTGCAGGCGCGACCCCTGCAAGTTGCTCGATTTCTTTTCCCTGAAACAGGTTTAACAAGAATGTTTCGGCCTGATCATCGGCATGATGCGCGCTGACCACCACCTGCTTAGGCTGCGAAATTTCATCCAGCCAATGGTATCGGGCATCGCGCGCATTCGCTTCGAGGCTTTGCCCGGATTTAGAATTTATGGTTCGACGAACAGAAACCAAGCGCACCTCAAACTCAGTGCACCAGCGTTCGCATTGCTTGGCCCAAATCGCCGACTGGCGTTGCAAGCCATGATCGAAGTGCGCCGCAATGACCGTGATGTTCGATTGATTGCGCAACGATGCCAGTCCATGCAACAAAACCTGGGAATCGCAGCCACCGCTATAGGCGACCACAAACTGTGTATTCTCTGCCAGTCCAAAGTTTTCAAACAATATCCTGAATAGCGCCTGGGCCGAAAATTCAGCGGCGGCTTGCTTAATCTGCAGGTTCACTCTTTAAGTTCAAATTTCCCAAAACTCATGAGTCGCGCATAGCGATTTTCGAGCAGTTGTTCATTGTCAACGCTCTCAAATTCTCTCAGCGCGTCAACAATTTTGTCTTTGACCGACCGTGCAGTTTCATCATAGTCGCGATGCGCGCCGCCCAGTGGTTCGGCAATCACTTCATCGACCAGACCAAATTTTGATAACTCCCGAGTCGTTACCCCCATCGCCTCAGCGGCTTCGGCGGCCTTATCCGCACTCTTCCACAAAATAGAGGCGCATCCTTCGGGGGAGATGACCGTATAGGTGGAATATTGCAGCATCAACAATTTATCGCATACCCCAATCGCAAGCGCGCCGCCGGAACCCCCTTCGCCGATGACCACGGAAATTATGGGGGTTTTCAATGTCGCCATCACTTCAATGGATTGTGCAATGGCCTGGCTTTGCCCCCGTTCCTCGGCGCCCACCCCAGGATAGGCGCCGGGCGTGTCAATCAATGTGACTAACGGCAGGCCGAAGCGCTCAGCCAGCAGCATGATGCGCTGGGCCTTGCGGTAGCCCTCTGGTCGTGCCATGCCAAAATTGCGTCTGGTGCGTTGTTTGGTATTCCGACCCTTCTGGTGGCCAACAATGGCGACTCTGTGGTCGCCAATCCAGCCCAGCCCAGCGACAATTGCGCCATCATCGGAATACATTCGGTCGCCATGCAGCTCCTGAAAATCGACCACCATTCTTTTGATGTAATCCAGCGTGTACGGGCGCAAAGGATGGCGGGCGATTTGTGTAATTTGCCAGGCTCCAAGTTTGGCGAATATCTCTTTTGTCAGTTGCAGATTTTTCGCGCACAGCCGGCTGATTTCAGCGCCCATATTTAACTCGCCGGCTGAACTGACTCGCTGTAGCTCGGCAATTTTTTCCTGTAACTCCGCGATAGGTTTCTCAAATTCGAGATAATCAAGACTCATAACAATTTTAGTGCGGTTTTAGTGATTTATATACGTTTGAATTTTAAACCATTTATTCTAAAGTTATTCGCGCTCGTGCTGTTTATTCATGCGCGCAATGTTGTGATAATAGAGTATGTTGGCGTATCGCGCCGTATAATGCTTTTTTAAACCTCAAGACAGGAATCAGCAATGACTCAATACGCAAATGACACTCTTCGCCAAGCCGTTCGCGAGCAGTATGGCAAGGTAGCCGAAGCGGATAATTCAGAGGGTGGAAATTCAGCAACTTCATGTTGCGATGAATCGAGTTCCGATGCCAAAACGACCTCAATGAAACTCGGCTACTCAAACACAGATGTTGGTGAAGTGCCGGACGGCGCAAACATGGGCCTGGGTTGCGGCAACCCAAAAGCGATCGCCTCGCTGAAACCCGGAGAAACGGTTTTGGATTTAGGTAGTGGCGGCGGCTTTGATTGCTTTCTCGCGGTTAGGGAAGTGGGCGAATCAGGACAAGTTATAGGCGTTGATATGACCCATGAAATGCTGGGCAAGGCACGAAAAAATGCGGCTGATGCCGGTTATAACAATGTCGATTTTCGGCTCGGTGAAATAGAAAATCTGCCGGTGGCCGATTCGATCGTGGATGTTATCATTTCCAATTGCGTGATCAATTTATCGCCGGAAAAAGCAAAGGTTTTTCGGGAATCGTTGCGGGTGCTGAAGCCTGGCGGACGACTTGCTATATCAGATGTCGTGGCCACGGCTGAGTTGCCGGAAAAGTTCAAACATGACCTGGCGTTATTTACCGGGTGCATGTCTGGCGCCTCATCAATCGAAGCGATTGAAACTATGCTCAAGGATGCGGGGTTTGATGAAATAGAGATTAAGCCAAAGGACAAGAGCAGGGACTTCATCCGCAATTGGCTGCCAGACAGCAAGATCGAGGATTATGTTGTTGCCGCAACCATCGAGGCAATCAAGCCAAAGGCATAACCACCAAAGGCATAACCAGTGCACTCGGGCCGCGAAAATGCGGTCTAATGAATGGGCGGAAAACTGCTAACGTTATTTGATTTCGATTGGGTGTAACCATATCGTCAATTATCGGGTCAGTGAGTTAACCGATAGTATTCCATCTCTGAGGCTTTGTAGTTTGACAGACATCCCATCGCGTCGAGCACCGAGGTCAGGAAACTTTGCGCGGTCAGCCTGCCAAGCGCGCCAGTTGTGCAATCCCGACCTCAAGGATGTGCTACCCAAGACCTACAACCGTTTTGAGAACGCCCGGCTGGAGGAGTGCCACAAAGTGAGCAGGTCAGCAAAGTCTCACTACATGACGAACTGGGGATAAGAGCAAGCCAAGTATTTGACACCTGGTATGTTCTGATCCGATATATCGTACCGCCCGCTATTGTGATTATTTTGATTAGTTGGTTGGGGTGATTTTGCATGAAAGGCTGGGTGAAAAACATAGACCATCAGCCATTCGTATAACCAAAAAAGCATCGAACAGGTATATGTGTTTATATTTCTAGGGTAGCAATGGAAGGTGTTTGTTGTTCAAAAATCCGCGCAGATAGTACCTTATGTTGATCAATTCAATATGATATACATTAACCACAGGCTCCCTCAATAGATTATAAAAAAATATTTATCATTAGGGATTGACTATTAGTTTAAACTATGTTTTAATTACTAATACATCATTTTTATATTAGGGTAACACTATGGATAATGACAGTCTAAATGCTCACAATGAGATAGTATCGCGTCTTTCAATACTCGACGAAGCAGACCAAAAACACGTTCTTGATATGGTCTGCCAGTGGTTTCGCTTTTCTGCTAACTCAAAAACACCAACTCAGTCGCGTGTATCAGAGTCTGATTCACCAGAGAAATCAGTTGGTCTGTTCAGCAGAGAATCTGATCTAACACCAAAAGAATTTTTGATGGAGAAAAAACCGTTCACAAATGTTGAAAGGGTCGTATGCCTTGCATATTACTTAACTCATTTTAGAGGGGCACGCCATTTCAAAACTCTGGATATAAGCAAACTTAACACTGAAGCGGCACAGTCAAAGTTCGCCAATCCCACTGTTGCGCTAAATGATACGGCAAGGTCAGGTTTGGTGGTTGCGAGCACTAAGGGTACCAAGCAAATAAGTGCGATGGGTGAGCAATTTGTTTTGGCTTTGCCCGATCGTGATGCAGCAAAGAAAAAGCAGCGAGAAATGGGCCCTAGAAAACGGCGGAAACCCACTAAAGCCAAGCCAAGCAAAGCAGAGCGCAAACAATAAGGCGGGCGTTGATGACCAAAAGACATAAAACGACACGGTTAACAATATACAACCACAAGGGTGGCGTAGGGAAAACCACGCTGACGATCAACCTCGCAGCGGCACTAGCGGAACAAGGACACAAAGTTCTGCTAATCGATTCAGACCCACAATGCAATATCACCTCTTATCTTTGTGAGGATTCAGTAGTTGATGACTTTCTGGATAATTCTGATGAGGAAGATGGCAAGACAGTCTGGTCCGCGTTAAAACCAGTGGTGGAGGGTGATGGGGCATTTCGCGATGTTGGAATTTACGAGACTTCAATCGATGGGCTCTTTTTGCTGCCCGGCGACATACGACTTTCTGAGTATGAAATAGAACTTTCCGAAAACTGGAATAAATGCTTTCAAGGAAATAGACGCGGACTTAATGTGACAACTAGCCTAAGCGCGCTTGTTAACTACTACTCTCAAACATATAAACTGGATTTCATTTTTTTCGATACTGGTCCTAACATTGGTCCATTGAATCGAATCATATTACTGGACTGTGATTATTTTGTGGTGCCAGGAGCATGTGATCTGTTTTCAGTCAGGGCATTAAAAACACTTGGTGCGTCGCTCACAAAATGGATCACGGAATGGGAGACTATACTTAATATTGCGCCTGACGAATCCCCACTATTGCAGGGCAAACCTGCTTTCCTTGGTTATGTGCCTCAAGGGTTCAGAGTTTACGGACAAGGGATGGCGCAGTGGCCATCGCATTACCATGCCAAATTCGATAAGGAATTGAGAACATCACTTTTAAAGCCACTAGAGCGAATTTCAAGGAATCTCATAGCAGTCCCCGCAGCAAAAGCTAAGTTGGGAGAAGTTAAAGACTTCGCACACCTTGTCCAAAAATCACAGGAACAAGGAGTTCCGCTGTGGAAAGTTCAAGGAGGACCAGAATATCAGACCATAGAGGCCAAAACAGCGTTCTCTTCAATGGCGATGGAACTTAAACGACGTATTAAGGAAGTATGATTTGTGGCTAATCTGAGCAATTCACGATTACGGGTATTAGCGAAGGCTGTTGCTCGATACGAGACAATCCGTAGTGACTTTGATCTTCAGGGAAAGTATCTCATGGATCACCTTGCGAATGACGCGCGTTTGAAGCCATTGATTCATTCACAGAAGTATCGGACAAAGGACCCTGAACATCTTTGTAAAAAATTAGAACGGAAAGAGCTTCAACGGCTAAAGACTAAACCCGATAAACGCCCGAAGCTGGTCAACCAAAGAAATATACTAGATGAAGTGGACGATCTTGTTGGAGTCAGGATATTACATTTGCACACGAAACAGATGTCTGAAATTCATCCCCTGATTCTAAAAATTCTGAAACAAAATAACTATGTTATTAGAGAGGAGCCATTAGTTTATATCTGGGACCTTGAATCAAAGAAATTTTTTAAAGATCTTGGATTTCTACCTGTAGAACGAGATGAAATGTACACCAGTGCTCATTATGTAGTCAGTTCCGCAGCCAGACCAGAGATGAAAATGGAACTTCAAGTCAGAACGCTTATGGAAGAAGTATGGGGTGAGGTGTCACACTTGATAAATTATCCTGTAGAGACCACCTCAATGTTGTCTTGTCGTGAACAAATTCGTGTTCTTGCCAGGATAACTTCTGGGTGCACACGATTAGTAGACTCTATTTTTTCGTCTTATAACGAATCAAATGAATCGTTAAGAAGTAAAGAGTAGAGCAGGCTCCCTCAACGGGCACTTTTCATTTCAGGCATTACACAACAACACCAAAAAACTACGCCCTCATGAACAGAACCAACAACAACATAGAAGCACGACTATGGGAAGCGGCGGACGAGTTGCGAGCCAATTCCAAACTCAAGTCTTCGGAATATTCCACCCCGGTGCTGGGTCTGGTCTTTCTGCGCTACGCCGACCACAGGTTCCAGACGACGGCGGCGCAGCTCGCGGGTGGCGGCAGCAGGCGGCGCAAGATCGGTCCCGCAGACTATCATGCCAAGGGTGTCCTCTATATCCCCGAGGCGGCGCGTTTCTCGGCACTGATTCAGTTGCCGGAAGGCGCCAACATCGGCGCCGCCATCAACAACGCCATGCGCGCTATTGAAGCCGACAACCCCGACCTCACGGATGTGCTGCCCAAAACCTACAACCGTTTTGAGAACACCCTGCTCAAGGAGCTGCTCAAGACCATGAACTCCGTCCCTATGGATATTGAGGGGGACGCCTTCGGCAAGATTTACGAATACTTTCTGGGTCATTTCGCCATGAGCGAGGGACAAAAAGGCGGCGAGTTCTTCACGCCAACCCCCATCGTCAAACTCATCGTCGGCATCATCGAGCCTTACCACGGGCGCATCTTTGACCCGGCCTGCGGCTCCGGCGGCATGTTCGTGCAGAGCGCCCGCTTCGTGGCGGAACACCAGAAAAACCCCGGTGCCGAGTTAAGCGTCTATGGTCAGGAGAAGGTCGCCGAAACAGTACGCCTGGGCAAGATGAACCTTGTGTCAACCCAAAGCTAAAATGTCCCCTTTTCTTCATTTATTAATCGTGAAACAGGCTCGGTCTAAGCACTGATTAGAGGTGTCGCCAAGGGTGATCTGGGGCGGGTTTCCAGGTGGATTGTTGCTGCCGGTGAAGTGCTTGCTCGACCTGGTTGCGCACGGTCTTGTCATCGGCCAGCATAACGGCGGCCGGTCCTTGTTGGAAGAGCCGATAAGCCAGTGCCTTGCCCTTGTGCAGTAGCGTCACCGCGCCGTTAAAGTCCTCGCAGACGGTAATGGCGGCGCCGCGCAGACGATAGCCTTTGCCGTAGCCTTGCAGCTGGTATTCGGTGTTGCGAAACGAAATAGTCAGGTTCTTGGACAGTTTGCGCCTGTGCTGCAGGCACAGGATGAGGGTAAGCGCCTCGGCGCTGTGTAATACCTCACGATGGGCATTGTCGGGATGGTATGCGGTGACCGCAAAACGTCGATGGTAGTCGTCAATAAACCGGGGCAGAAATGCGTTGGCTGGTTCAATGGAACGGATGCTTAGCAAGCGCATCTCCTTGACCAGTCGGTCTTGCAGGGTCTTATTGGCTCGTTCTACACGCCCTTTTGCCTGCGGGGTGTTGGCGTGAATAGGCTCGATGTCCAGGGTCTTGAGGGCGCGGGTACATTGAGTTGGTTCGCCTTCCTTATCCGGATGATTGACCCGAAAGATACTGTGCTTATCGCTATAAATGGCCACCGGACGGCCATGCTTGTCAAGCTGTTGGTCGAGTGTCTCCATATAAGCCCGGGTGGTCTCTGTGGGCGCAAAACGCAAGGCTAACAGCCGACTGGTCGCATCATCAATGCAGACCATCAAGGTGCAGCGCGGGCCTCGCCCTGCAAACCCGTCGTGCGGTCACTGCTGTCCCATTAACTTTCACAGCAACGAGGATTGATTGCGATTGAAGCCGGGCCTGGGGGGCCGGTCGCCACGCAAGAGCGCCATCAAGTCGCGCTTGTCGAACAAGTTAAGCTGCAACAGGCGGAGCATTTGTCGCATGCTTTTGCCCAGCTGCGACTGGAATTTGATGAACGCCAAGAGCAAATACACGCACAGCGCGATCCAGACTTGCGTCATCACCGCGTTATGGCTGGTGCCGATGAAGGACTTTATCTTCAGGTTTTGCTTGATCCACTTAAAGAACAATTCCACCTGCCAACACGCTTTATAAAGGTCGGCGACCGTCTTGGCCGCCAGTTTCAAATTATTGGTCAAGAAAACGTAATGCTTGCCGGTCTCGGCATCGCGGTAGCCGATGCGACGCAGTGGAATGGGGCATTGTCTGGATGCTTTGGCGCCGGTGAACACGATGCGCTGGTCGCAGGTTAATCCCTTGCTCTTCAACACCGCAGCGCGACCGACAACGCGATACGCCGCGTTTTTCTTGATGCGAGTGACAAAGAATATGCCGTTGTCATTCAACTGTTTATACCCGCCATAGTCGTTATATCCGCGGTCGATGGCGACTAGGCTGCCTTTTGGGAAACCCAGCGCGCGCCCGATAGCGAGGTCGCTGGTTGTGCCATCGGTGATGGTCACGAACTCGGGCCGGCAACCGCGGTGGTTCAGCCCGACATGCAGCTTGACCGCCCCCTTGGTCGTTCGGAAATCGGCCCACGGGAAGGCCGAGAGGCACAACTCAATGGGGGTGGCATCAAGCGAATACTGAAACGAAACTTATGCCCGGGCGCGACCCCTTGGCAACGTCGCAACAGTTTCCCGAACAGGGCTTCGTACAACGTATAAGGCTTGTCCCGGTTGATGCGCGCCAGGCTGGAGCGGGACAGTTCGATGCCGCCCAAGTGATAAAGTCGATGCGCCTGAGCGCCCAGATTGTCGACGATGTCGCGCAAGCTGTCGCGGCCGGTCAACTGCGCCATAAACAGGCCGACGAACTGCGCCCAACGCGACGCGGAACGAGCGGCCACTATGATGCCGTGTGGCAAGGGTCTCGAATTCATGTCTCGGCACCCATTTGAGGAATTGCGATAAAACGGTGTTACAATGCGCCATGGTCTGATTCTCCTATTTGATTCAATAAGTTGTCGGTAAACTCATTGTATCAATTCAGAGCGAATCAGACCATCTTTTTTGTCTGTTAATGGGACAGCAGTGTCGTGCGGTGAGCCATCAATCTGTACCAGCTCACCCCACCGCGGCCGGCGTGGTCGACTCTGGTGGATTGCCGCTTTTTTACGTTGTTTCCCCCGCCATAACCCATCCTTGATCATCCACTGGCGCAGGGTCTCCACCGAGCAATGGCCAGCATGCAGTTCGGTGAGTTTCTCGTGGGCAAAGGTCGGCCCGAAGTCAATATAATGCGCCCTGATGATCGCCAATGCCTGCCGGCGAACCGCATCGCCAATAGCGTTGCCGGGGCATCGTCCCCGGTGTTTAGAGGCCATCCCGGTAGCACCACAGGTTCGGTAGGCGCGGGTTAAACGTTTTACCTGTCTGACGCTCAGTTTTAGTCTCTGTGCCGCCTGCGCTTGCGTAAGCCGGCGACTGATGATGGAGCGAATAACCGATACGCGGTCAAGTTCTGCATGGCTCAATGTGATGATCCCCTCTGTCATAACCCCTCCCGAAGTCAAAAGGGGGACATTTCAGCTTTGGAGAAAGGGGACATTACTGCTTTGGGCTAACAATGCGGCAAACCGAACTGTTAGGAGTAAATAGAACTGTCCTAATAATTAACACGACATCTGTCCGCTTTTAATTGGTTTATACTCCTGACATTGTGAAGCGGATTTACGCAACGTCAGCCTGTATTTGTTCCTCATTCAATAAACAGCCATCTTTTAAATATCATCCCAGTCGTCCAGGACCATGAAAAATTGAAATCAAGCCATCGAAATGGATCACAACCTTTACTTTGGCTTTGATGTAATGATAGCGATGTTTGTCTTTCGGCAGCTGTAAATTGAGGTTGTTAAATTGCACGCAATTGTCTTTCCTCACCCGGCGCTCATAACGCTGACAAAGGCAATCATCAAGATTAACACCGGCAAGCCGGACAAACGCATTGCCTTGTTCTCTTGCAGGACGGGCAAACTCCTCGTTATAAGCCGGCATGCAATGATGGTTAAGGTATGCATTAGCGGCTTTTATATCGGTGATGCCGTTGAGCGCCAATTCTTGAGGCAAGCGCCCTTGGCGAGCGCCAAAGGCACGTTCAGATCGCCCGCGAGCCTCAGGCGAATAGGCGGCAATCATATCAATGCCTAAGCGTTTAAGGGCAATGCCAAATTGAGTCGGATTGTTTTTATCCACCTTGCCGCCTGCCTCTGGTGTATGCCAGTAATGGCTGCCCCGGTCGGAATAGAAAGTACAGAAAATACCTTTAGCCTTGAGTACATCTTTGACACCCAGCAACGAACTGACCGTGCCTTCCTGTTCAACAAAGCGCATGGAATAATGCTCGTTAGTGGCATCATCCATAGTCACAATTAAATCCCAATACACCCCGGGCACCCATAAATGGGTGCTGCCATCTTGATGGATCATCATGCCGGGCAATGCACTGGGGAGCCGTCTAATGCGATGAGGTCCAGGTGATTGACCTTTGGCCACCAAATTAGCTGATTGAAGTTGGTTTTTAACCCAGCTATAGCTACGTGACCCCTGGTGTTTTCGTTGATACCAACGATGAAAATGCCTGACATTCCAGCCATTATATCGACTGGAATATAAATCAGTTAATGCCATCACCTCATCAACCGGAGCGCACCGTACTGATAGGGTGTGCAGTCTTTTGTCACACAAGCCTTCCAGCCCTGACTCTTCATAACGGTTGATATACCTGCGAAAACTACGACTGCAGACTCCTAACAAACTGGCTGCCTCCTCTTGGCTTAATCGTTTGCATTGATAACCCTCATATGCCTCTTCAAATCTCATCTGTTTTAATTCCTCAACAAAGGCTGTCCGGTTCATTTGCTACCTCCAAATAGGATCACTGCTGTCCCATTAACTTTCACAGCAACGAGGATTGATTGCGATTGAAGCCGGGCCTGGGGGGCGGGTCGCCACGCAAGAGCGCCATCAAGTCGCGCTTGTCGAACAAGTTAAGATGCAACATGCATGCTTTTGCCCAGCCGCGACTGGAATTTGATGAACGCCAAGAGCAAATACACGCACAGCGCGATCCAGACTTGCGTCATCACCGCGTTATGGCTGGTGCCGATGAAGGACTTTATCTTCAGGTTTTGCTTGATCCACTTAAAGAACAATTCCACCTGCCAACGCGCTTTATAAAGGTCGGCGACCGTCTTGGCCGCCAGTTTCAAATGATTGGTCAAGAAAACGTAATGCTTGCCGGTCTCGGCATCGCGGTAGCCGATGCGGCGCAGTGGAATGGGGCATTGTCCGGATGCTTTGGTGCCGGTGAACACGATGCGCTGGTCGCAGGTTAATCCCTTGCTCTTCAACACCGCAGCGCGACCGACAACGCGATACGCCGCGTTTTTCTTGATGCGAGTGACAAAGAATATGCCGTTGTCATTCAACTGTTTATACCCGCCATAGTCGTTATATCCGCGGTCGATGGCGACTAGGCTGCCTTTTGGGAAACCCAGCGTGCGCCCGATAGCGAGGTCGCTGGTTGTGCCATCGGTGATGGTCACGAACTCGGGCCGGCAACCGCGGTGGTTCAGCCCGACATGCAGCTTGACCGCCCCCTTGGTCGTTCGGAAATCGGCCCACGGGAAGGCCGAGAGGCACAACTCAATGGGGGTGGCATCAAGCGAATACTGAAACGAAACTTATGCCCGGGCGCGACCCCTTGGCAACGTCGCAACAGTTTCCCGAACAGGGCTTCGTACAACGTATAAGGCTTGTCCCGGTTGATGCGCGCCAGGCTGGAGCGGGACAGTTCGATGCCGCCCAAGTGATAAAGTCGATGCGCCTGAGCGCCCAGATTGTCGACGATGTCGCGCAAGCTGTCGCGGCCGGTCACCTGCGCCATGAACAGGCCGACGAACTGCGCCCAACGCGACGCGACACGGAACGAGCGGCCACTATGATGCCGTGTGGCAAGGGTCTCGAATTCATGTCTCGGCACCCATTTGAGGATCTGCGATAAAACTGTGTTACAATGCGCCATGGTCTGATTCTCCTATTTGATTCAATAAGTTGTGTGTCATCTCATTGTATCAATTCAGAGAGAATCAGACCATCTTTTTTGCTTGTTAATGGGACAGCAGTGACTATACATGGTTAAATTAATTGGTCGGGATTATTCCAATCTGCAGGTGGTGTTTTCCATTTGCCACAAGGGAGGTTTTGTGTGTGTTGCACAGATGATTGACCGGGGCGTTCGACAAAATTTCTGGAATGAATTTCAGCAAACGCAATCGAAGCTTGGGGTTGGTCGTCATCAATATTTAAAGTTGTTTTCATAAGTGTCGTTCAAAAGGTACCTGTATCATCGAAAATACAAGCTTACTTAATTATTTTAGCCTGCGCTTCTTTTAGGTTTTGATACCGTACTCTAATCTGAGTTAATGTATCTTTATAGTTATCTGAAAGTCTGTGTTTTCTTTTCCTTGTTCCGCTATCAAAATCATAGAATAATTTCAGTAACCTGCGGTTCTCAACATGTATATAGATAAATTTCCACAGATTAGAATTGTTCTTATTATTATCGAATTTGAGGAGCAATTTTTCTAATTCGCAGACAAATGGCAAAAAAATTCTATCATCCCATTCCACTCCGCTTTCGCTGTAAGATTCTAATAATCCGCGAAAGTCGTGTGATCTTTCTCCCCACTTAGGCGGGGTCATTCCGTCTTCAACGCAACCGAAACGATAGAAAAATGGAATTACTATTTGTTCGACAAAATTTTCTTCGGTAATTTCTTTCTTTTTTAGTCTATGCATGAGCTCTGCTTTTGCACAAAGACAACAAGTATTATTACTAAAAAAATGTAGATAAGTTTTATTTTTATTTGCTTCAGAAAGGTTCTTAGATCTCAGAATTTTTTCAATAATATCTTCAGAAACCTTTATTTTCGGAATGTCACCAGCGGATAAATCAATCTTGATCGGATATTTTTTTCGAATAAAACGATCGTCAGCCGGAATTGGTTGTGGGTTATTAAACGGAACGATAGAAAGCTTTTCATTTTTGTCCGTTGCGGAAAAAGACAGATTCCCGTGCACAACCGATTGTTCATGTGTGTTTGAGTCAAAATATTTGTTCTTGGTGGGAGAGAACAGCCATTTCCTGAATTTGGCAGGATCAAATATTACCGGTATTACCGGCATGACCATGGTTTTGGGGGGTTAGCAATCACAGTAGGTGCATACCCGGCCACACCTGCCGCAACAGTGGCTTTTGTTGCAGGTGAGTCATCGTTATCCGCTACGTCTTTGAAAAAACCACAAGGGAAAACTTTTTCCCAAGCAAGCAGGGCATCATTTTTAGAATATTCATGTCGATCCAATACTGATAAATCCAGAATTGCATCTACAAGTTTGTCTTTAAACTCTATGACCTTTTGATCATTCTCATCTACAAGACATTCATCCGTGATAACAGGGTGCATAATTTTCTGAGACCACAACAAACGATCTTTTATGCTCTTCATTATTTGGTGCAAGGCATCCTCCCAGTCAAATTCGGCATTGCTTTCCAAATCCCATAGTTCAACAACGAGTACGCTAATTGCAAGTCCTGAAATGCGACTCTCGCCAGCGTAACAATCAACAAATTTCTTTAATAACCGCACAATCTTCCTAATACCATCTGCGTTGCCGGTTCCATCAGCACTATTTTTAAACCACTCAGTTACTGCTTTCGGGTCAGATTTTATCCACTCATATCCCGAAGAAAGAAGAGGTTTCTCGTTATCATGTTTTTTATAAACCGGCACATCGATATGGAAACCTTCGTTATAGTAAATACGCACACAATTTGTTTTGACTTCTGGCGGAGTGTCGAACTTTTTGTCTCGTGCAGCCTCACAAATCATTTCCCTTACTTCTCGGGGGCTCATTTCACCCAACTCATCTGGCTTAAAATAGATGCCATCATCAATGTCGTATTTTTCTTTATTGGCACGTATCATAGTTCCCATTTTGTAAGACCCTTGCTGGAGGAATCCAATCGGGTTAGGGTTTTCTGATCGTTCTAAGTTAGTTCGAATACGTATGCGATTGTTCTTCGCTCTTTCTCGAATCGTTTTTTTCAAATTTTCCGCCAATACAACATGATCATCATGGAACTTGGCGATATTTTTCTTGCACATAGACATAGTATATTCCTCTGTCAGAGTTGAAAAAATTTCCGCACGATAGAGTTATCATCCCCGTTGTGCTTGCTGTGAATACTGTTTGCATCATTCTCGGCTAACGCGCTCATTGTCTTGATTGCTATTTCATCCGCTTTATCAATACCAATTGCACTATATTGTTCCGGTGACTTGGGAGTTTCTTCAAGTCGCTCCAGCCGAATTTTTCTCCCTGATTGAGATAATGTATTTGCAATAAATTTCGCGGCAGAGTCATAACCGTAAGCCTGTGCAGTGATAGCCATTTCCATAGATTCCCGCCCGAACTTCCAGCGACCAAACCCCCAGTCGAGGTTTGCCAGTTTTTGAGGGTCTCCATTGGGTGTGGATGCAGTTCCAATGGAAATAATATTTATATTCACATCTTGTGGCGCAATCTGCATAGCTTCTACCAAAGCAAGCAAAACAGGATTGTTCGCCCACAATCCTCCATCAACAAATACTTGGGTATCGTTTTTATTCTCTGGATTTACTATTGAATGCAAAGGAAAAAATACCGGTGCCGCAGCACTGGCCATGCAGACATCAACAAGTTTGTAGTGGTTATCTCGATTTTTCCCGTTCAAGTGTGGTGTTTTAAACACCCATGCCTTGTAGGTTGCGGCATTCACTGCCGGTATGCAAAAAGCAATGCCTCGCTTGTTATAAATTCCTTTTACCGTTTCTTCTTTAAATACCGATTGTAAGACATTGCCAAGCTGTTTTGCCTCTGCTGATGGCTTAAAAAGGTGTTTCAATATCCAGAGAATGGATGCCATACCTTTTGTACGCCCTCGTTGGAATATCTCTTTTCCATGTTTTGTGTATAGTTCTATTATGTTTTTTAACGGTACACCGGCAACTAATCCACAAGCCAGAATTGCCCCGGTACTCGTTCCGCATATCAGATCGCATTTTTTGCCTAAATCTAAAACTCCTGCGTTTTGTTCAGGATTAAACCTTCGGACAAGAGCATCCAATAGCGTGGCACTATACAAGCCACGCATTCCTCCACCATCAATAGTTAATACAGTAAAGTTATCCATCGGATTCCATATAAGGGTGGATTCTCCATTTTCAACTACGGATATATTATTTCCGAGATTCACAGGGTCCGTTCTGAAAAGGGTGCGGGTAAAGCTATATCGTGAGACCTTTGCATAAATCAAGCCTAAATCATACTTGATCCGGTAAAATAAAAGACCTCTAAACAACCACCAAAACCAACTCAAAATGTCCTGGAAACAAACCGCCCAACACTCAATGGCAGACATGCTTGTGGTCGAGCATAAATCCCTGAGCGAACTTGACGATGCGCACAGCATCATTAACTGGAAAGAGATAGAGACCACCCTGTCCAATCTATACTCATCTAAAAGAGGCGTGCCTGCCTACCCGCCGCTGATGATGTTCAAGATCCTAATCCTGCAAGCGTGGTATAACCTAAGCGATGAAGCTTTGGAAAAACAAATTGCCAGGGATTTGATGTTCAGGCGCTTTATTGACTTAAGTTTGAGTGAAGCGGTGCCAGACCACACGACCATCTGGCGTTTCAGAAACCTGCTGAACACTGAGAACCTTTTAGAGCCGCTATTAGAGCAAATTAACACGCACTTGGAGCAAAACAGCATTATCGTCTCAGTCGGTTCAATCAACCTCATTGATGCCACGGTGATAAAAGCCAGGCAATCACGCAAGGGCAGGATGGCAATAACACGCAAGACCCGGAGGCCGGTTACCATGTCAAGGTCGCCGCTGACGGCAAGCGCAAAACCACCTACGGCTTCAAGATGCACGCCAATACGGATGGACATGGTTTTGTCAAGAAGATGACCTGCACGCCAGGCAATGTGCATGACTCACAAGAGATGGACAAACCGCTGGTCAAAACCCATGGGCAAGTTTACGCGGACAGCGCCTATGCCAATCAGGAGAACGACAAGAAACTGGGCCGGCAAAACAATAAAGTTCTGCACCGGGCTTATAGAAACAAACCGTTGACCGACCAACAAAAACAGCAAAACAGGCAACGTTCAGGCATCCGTTATATCGTCGAGCGCACCTTTGGGCTATTAAAACAACATCACGGATTAGGTCAGGCAAGACGCCTTGGGCTGGAAAGAAACAAAAGCAGAGCGCAACTGATTGCGATGACTCATAATCTTAAAACCGGGATGAATATTTTCAAGCAAATGCGAAGTTCACCGGCGTGTTGCGTCTAAAAGGCGGGGGGAAAGGCAAAACAGCAACCCAACCAACCAAAGCAAGTAAATCGGGTTGGTTTGTGAACGTTTTTCAAGAAAAACGAGGCTTTTTGGAAATATCCTTAGGGTGTTAACGAGTCAAGACCCTGAAAAATCTCAGAAACAGGGTTATGAGAAATGATTATGGATTATGCAAAAGTCTCTCATTGTATCAATTCAGAGCGAATCAGACCATCTTTTTTGTCTGTTAATGGGACAGCAGTGAAATAGGATAGAATAAATCCGGACAGTTCACGTGTTAATTATTAGGACAGATAATTTACTCCTAACACCGGCGGCAAACCGAACTTGACAATAAGGCGTAAGTAATCTACATTTGGTATAGATTTTTTAATAAACTTTAACCCGGATAATGCTAATGAAACAAGGAACGAAAATTATTCAAGGCGACTGTGGAAAATGGTTGCGCTCAACTAAAACTCAGGTTGATTTAACTTTTTTTGACCCGCCTTTCAATCAAGGACGTTTTTACAGACACTTTGACGACAAACAAAAAGAGGATTCATACTGGAATTGGATTACAGAAACACTCACTGCAATACGCAAAAAAACCAGTCCGGGCGGTGCAATTTATTTTATGCACCGTGAAAAAAATACGGAATATGTTTTGGCAGCATTGCGGCACACCGGATGGACATTCCAGAACTTAATTATATGGAAAAAAATGACATCTGCCGTGCCATGTAAATACAGATTTGGCAAGCATTATCAAATCATTGTATTGGCGACCAACGGGAAGCACGCGCGCACATTTAACAAACTACGAATTGACCTCCCGCTTATGCCACATCATAAACAAGCACGGGAAAACGGTGTTTATGTAACTGATGTTTGGGACGACATTCGCGAGTTAACTTCGGGGTATTTTGCCGGCGATGAGCCAATGCGTACGAGAGACGGAGAACGCTTCCATAAACAACAAGCGCCGACCGCATTACTGTTGCGAATTATTTTATCTTCGTCAAACAAAGGGGATGTGATTCTTGACCCGTGCGCCGGCACCGGCACAACTATGGTTATTGCAAAACAACTGGAACGCAGGTCCGTTGGAATTGAAATTGATCCGCAAAATATTGAATGCATTAAAGCCAGAATGAACGATTCGAGGCCATCCGACCACGTGGATAAATTTTTCCACTACTACCGCCATACCGATGATATAGAAATAATCTGGGGACGGAAAAAGCAAATCAAACCACTGCAAACAAACAAACACATCACCGATGACAGCCTCCGCATACCATCTTTTTTGTGACATCTATCAGCGACGCAGAAATTTAATGTCGCGCGACCTTAACGCCGAGCAATTTATGTTGAGAGACGACCTGATTGCCGGTCATGGGGGCAAGGCAACGTTTCCAGACCTTGTCCTGCGCACAAATCAAAATGACCCGACTTTTCAAGGTGGGGAATTTATAGAGATAAAAGATGCAACTACTTCCTACAATATTGCGTCATTCAACTCAACCATTCCAAGTGCGTATAAAAATATTGATGATTATGTCGGTACCTCCAGCAAGTTATACGAAGCGATACTGGAAGCCGACGGAAATGATCCATATCACCTGATAAGTCGGGAAGTTTATTATCTCATCCGCGGACGACAGCGAAAGGATGATACCAACTGCAAAGTATGTCTGGTGCAAGGCGGGTTCTTTGAGACACTAAGCGTGACGGAAAACATCAAGTCGGCACTAAATAAATCATTGCGTGAGGCAATGGCAGAAAGCGATATCAAAGGTGACGATTATGAGGAATCTATTAATGATGTTTTATCTTTCAACTGGAAACGCGAACATCTCTCCAGAGTCCGGCATCATGAAAAATCTTCTATAAGCCTACGAATGCGTGTTATGACCGAAGTTGTCAAAGAGGCTAATGTGCTCAACGAAAATCAATATCCCGACATTACGGATAACACCTTGAATATGCTGGTTCCCGCACACACGGAAGCCCGGTATGAAGAATTAGCGCGTGTTGCCATTCAGAAAATGAGCATGGCATTTGGCTTGGACAATAATGCGCTACCGCCAGGCTTGGAGGTAAAAAAACTAAAACACTTAAGAAACGGCCCGTTCGTTTTGTTTCAAACCACCATATGATGGCGGATAATTACGCACCTTCATCAAACAACCACGGTGCTTCGGTTTTTCGTTTTTGTTCGTAATTTTTGATGGCATCGGCGCGGGATAGGGTCAAAGCGATGTCATCCAAGCCGTTGACTAAACAATGTTTGCGGAATGACTCTATTTCAAACTCAACTTCAAATTTATTTTCAGATTTAGTCGCGACACCATCCGGCGTGTTAATTTTTTGCGTGGGCAAATCAACTTTCAGTCGATAACCAACTTGCGCTTTGACTTGCTCGAATAAATCGTCCACGGTTTCCTCGTCCAAAACAACCGGCAACATCCCGTTCTTGAAACAATTGTTGTAAAAAATTTCGGCGAAACTTGGTGCGATGATGCAAAGAAAACCATAATCGAGCAACGCCCACGGCGCGTGTTCGCGCGATGAGCCGCAACCAAAATTTTTTCGCGCCAGCAAAATTTGCGCGCCTTGGTAACGTTCCTGATTCAACACAAATTCCGGATTGCGCGGGCGTTTGCTGTGATCCATGCCCGGCTCGCCGTGATCAAGATAGCGCCATTCGTCAAACAAACTTGGCCCAAAACCGGTACGTTTGATCGACTTCAAATATTGTTTGGGAATGATCGCGTCGGTGTCAATATTGGCGCGGTCGAGGGGCATCACCAATCCATCAAGTGTCGTAAAAGATTCCATCACGCGCTACCGTGGCCGGCTCTGACATCATCAAAGTGACCGGCAATGGCGGCGGCGACCGCCGGCGACACCAGGTGGGTGCGCCCGCCCTGGACATCGCCATCCCTGAGGAAACTGCCGCATGACCCCATCTGGCTACACCGAGGACGCACTGGTTGAGCAGCCCGCCATCGCACTGCTGGCGGAGTTGGGATGGGAGACGGTCAATGCCTTCGATGAGTTTGCCGGCGGTGCCAGCAGCCTGGGACGCGAGACCAGGGGCGAGGTCATTCTCACTGCCAGATTGCGCCCGGTGCTGGCGCGGCTGAATCCGGATGCGGCACCTGATGCCATTGAGCAAGCCGTTGATGAACTGACGCGTGACCGTTTGCGCCTGAGTCCGGTTGCCGCCAATCAGGAAGTCTATCGCCTGCTGAAAAACGGCGTGCGTGTCACTTTGCTTGATCCTGAAAGCGACGAGGAAACCGTGGAAATGGTGCGGCTGATGGATTGGGAGCATCCTGCCAATAACGATTTTCTGCTGTGCTCGCAGTTCTGGGTGGCGGGCGAGATGCACACGCGCCGCGCCGACCTGGTGGGTTTTGTCAACGGCTTGCCGTTGGTGTTCATTGAACTGAAAGCCGTGCACCGCCGGCTTGAAACTGCCTGCCGCGGCAACCTGCGCGATTACAAAGACACCATCCCGCAACTGTTCTGGGCAAATGCGCTGGTCATCCTGTCCAACGGCAGCCAGAGCCGGGTGGGCAGCATGACCGCGGGCTGGGAGCATCTGGCGCAATGGAAGAAGGTGGACAGCGAGGATGAGTCGGGGCGGGTGTCGCTGGACACGATGTTGCGTGGTGTCTGTGATCCAGAGCGGCTGTTGGATCTGGTGGAGAACTTCACCCTGTTTCAGGAAGCCCCCGGCGGACTGATCAAACTGATCGCCAAAAACCACCAGTATCTCGGGGTTAACAATTCACTGGAAGCCCTGGCCGACAGCCGTCGGCGTGACGGCAAGCTGGGGGTCTTTTGGCATACGCAGGGCAGCGGCAAGAGCGTGTCCATGATTTTCTGCGCGCAAAAGGTGCTGCGCAAACTGCCGGGCAACTGGAGTTTCGTCATCGTCACCGACCGGCAGGAGCTGGACGGGCAGATCTACAGGAACTTTGTCTCGGCGGGAGTGGTGACCGAAAGCCATGCGCAAGCCGAAAGTGGAGAGCATTTGCGGCAGTTACTCGGGGAAGACCATCGCTACATCTTCACCCTGATCCACAAGTTCCGCGAGACAGAGGTGCTGTCCGCTCGCGACGACATCATCGTCATCACCGATGAGGCGCACCGCAGCCAATATGACACCCTGGCACTGAACATGCGCGCGGCGCTGCCCAATGCCGCCTTCCTGGCTTTTACCGGCACGCCGCTGATCCAGGGCGAAGAGAAGACCAAACAGGTGTTCGGCGATTACATCAGCGTCTATGGCTTTCAACAGTCGGTGCTGGACGGCGCCACGGTGCCGCTTTATTACGAGAACCGTATTCCCGAGTTGCAACTGATCAACGAAAACCTCAACGAGGACATGGAGCGTCTGCTGGAAGATGCAGAACTTGATGAGGCGCAGGAGAAAAAACTGGAGCGGGTCTTCGCCAGGGAATACCACCTGATTACCCGGGACAAGCGGCTGGAAGCGGTGGCAAAGGATGTGGTAACGCATTTCACGGGACGCGGCTTCCCGGGCAAGGCGATGATGATCTGCATTGACAAGGCAACGGCGCTGCGCATGTACGACAAGGTGCGTCAGCATTGGTCCGCCATGATCGACAGTTTGCGCGCGGAATGCGATGCGGCGAAGGGTGACGCAAAAGCCCATCTGCAACAGCGCATTGACTGGATGAAAGAGACGGATATGGCGGTGGTGGTTTCTCAGGGACAGAACGAAATAGCGGAAATGAAGGACAAGGGACTGGATATTCGTCCGCACCGCAGACGCATGGTGGAGGAAGACCTGGATACGAAATTCAAAACCCCGGATGACCCCTTTCGTCTGGTCTTTGTCTGCGCCATGTGGATGACCGGCTTTGATGTACCCAGTTGCTCGACGCTCTACCTCGACAAACCGATGCGCAACCACACCCTGATGCAGACCATCGCTCGTGCCAATCGGGTCTATCCCGGCAAGGTGAGCGGATTGATTCTGGATTATGTCGGGGTCTTCCGCAATTTGGAGAAGGCGCTGGCGATCTATGGTGGCGGCGGTAGCGACGATAACAGTCCGGTGGAGGATAAAAGCGCGCTGGTGGCAGCGTTACGCCTAGCGCAGAAAGAGACTCAAGATTTGTGCCGCAAGTGCGGTGTTGATTTAACTGCCATTCAAGCCGCCGCGGGTTTTGACCGTGTCAGTCTGCTGGATGACGCCGTGGAGGCACTGATAACTGCGGAGGATACCCGGCGCCGTTACCTTGACCTTGCCAATCAGGTGAAGCGACTTTACAAGGCGGTGTTGCCTGACCCGGCGGCGCGGGAATTTGCTGCCGGGATCACGCCGGTTCAGGTCATCGCCAGGAAAATTCGCGCGCTGGTTCCCGAGGCGGACATATTACAGGTGATGGGGGATGTGGAGGACCTGCTCGACCAGTCCATTGCCACGGAGGGGTATGTCATTCGTGAAGAAGGCGCACTTTATGGTGGCGGGAAGTCCCTTGACCTGAGCAGTATGGATTTTGAGGAGTTGGCAAAGAAATTCAAGACAAGCCGCAAACGCACGTTGAATGAAAAACTCAAAGGGGCGGTGGCGCAAAAACTTATGGCGATGGTGCGGTTCAACCGAACCCGCATGGATTATATGGAAAAATTCCAGGCAATGATTAACGCCTACAACGCGGGCAGCCTGAATGCCGAGCAGTTCTTTCAGCAGTTGTGTGTGTTCGCCAAGAGTCTAGGTGAAGAAGAGCAGCGTGGCGTGAGCGAGCAGTTGAGCGAAGAGGAGCTGGCCATCTTTGATCTCCTGACCAAGCCACATATAGAAATGAGCGAGGCGGACAGGGACAAAGTGAAATCCATTGCCCAGGATCTGCTGAGCAAACTCAAGACAGAGAAACTGGTGCTTGATTGGCGCAAGCGTCAGCAGGCACGCGCCGCGGTGCGCGTCACCATCGAAAAGCTGCTGGATAAAAATTTGCCACCAGCCTTCACATCAGAACTCTTCGCGCAGAAGACCTCCGCTGTGTTCCAGCATGTGTACGATGCTTATTATGGACACGGGCGGAGTATTTATGCGGTGGCGGCGTAGGTTGCCATTGACTTTCTACGCCTATATCCCCGTGTCCAGCAAATAACTCGTTGCAATCCATGACCACGAGCACACGTCTCACATTTCACTTTTTAATTCGAGTCATCGTGTGGAGAAACAGCATCTTGCCTCATTTCACTACCGCGTCAACCGATAGTATTCCATCTCCGCAGCCTTGTAGTTTGACAAACACCCCATAGCATCAAGCACCGAGGTCAGGAAACTTTGCGCGGTTAGCCTTCCAAGTGCGCCAGTTGCGCAATCCGTTTCGTTAAATCGGTTGACCCGATCCTTGCGCCCAAGGGGATTGTGAATCAGCACCGGCACGGGATCGCCATTATGCTCTCCGCGGTAAGAATCGGTTGAATGGTCGGCGCAAACGCCGAGTATGGTATCTTCCAGATTAATTTTGCCCGAGGTCATTTTTCCCGTAACCATTTTACCCAGGGCCGTATCGAATCGATTGATAACCTCTGCCTTTGCCTGCGGGTTGCGGTCATGGGCTGTGGTATCGGTGGCCTTGATATGCAGGTAAACCAAATCATGGGTTGCCAACGCAGTTTTTGCAAAAGCCAGTTTTTTATCCAGGTCGGTATCGGGTAGCGCGGTAAAGGCGGGATCAGTTATCGTGGTAAAACCGAACAAATTTCCAAGTCCGAGAATAGTGCTTTCACTGGCAATAACGGCGACTTTCAGATTGAGATAGGCGAGGAGATTATTAAAATTCTGGTGCACGCCGACGCCTCGGGTAATGATCCCGTTAGCGGGCAACTGGTTGCCTTGTATTCTTTTCTTATTAACCGGGTGGGATGACAAAATATCATGCGATATTTCGGTAAAGCGATTGACTGCGGCGGCGCTGCGCCGAGCGATTTCGTCCTCATTATTATCCGCCCTGGACATTAATATTCTCTGGTCAATGCCCTTTCCCCCTGGATCGGTATCGCTTATTTGTGCGGATAAATGAGACCCTTGCAAGCGTAAAACACAACGATGCTGAGTGGCCGGGTACAACGATGCGAGGATATCGGCACCGACATTGATGTCCTCAAGCGCGCGACATAAACTATCCACATGCTCTCTAATGCGTCCGGCTCGACGATCCTTAATATGAAAATCAGGCCCATGCTTTTCCACCGTCGCCAGATTTGCCCGCAATAACAGATCGCCAACGTGCAAATCCAACCCAATTCCGGCCGCTTCAATCGGGCCGCGACAAAGGCAAGATGCAACGCTTGGCGGCAATCCAAATAAAATGCCGACACTGGTATGGGTGTCAACCGGCAATCCCGGCAGCAATGGATCCATCAAGCCACATTGATTACTTTGCGCTAACTGGTCAAGAACCGGCGTGTGGGCAAATTCCAGCGGCGTATTACCATCGAGTTCCGGGCATGGACGGTCGCCCAAGCCATCGAGAATAATGACCAGCCCTTTGAATCGATCACTGCTCATGAATATTGTTTCCGCCATATTGTTTGCGCAGGGCGGCGATCCGGTCTTTGTACTTTGCCGCAATCGTTTGGATGATGATGTTAATAATATCCAAGGTCGTGTCCGCCACTTTTTTGTTGTCAATAATCTCGATGTCTTGATTATCCGCTTCTGATAAAAGCATTGTTTGCAGTTGCAGGATTGCATCGATATTTTCCAAATATCGTTTGGCTCTCCTTTGTTTGTTCTCACTGAACCTGCCTTTGATAAAACGGATAAGGCGTTTCTTGTTCAGTACCGCCAGACATATCGGCACGACTACCGCCTCTGATGATTCGATGCGCCCAAGCAGACGATCAAGCAGAGAAGGACGAATGTGGACCCCTTCAACAATCATTGAAACATTTTCGTTCAGGGCGCGTTGAACGACCGCTTCACATGCGACTTCGACCATTTCCGACTGCATTTGAAAACCATAAAATAGATGGTCGTCTGCATTGTTGTACAGCTCAGGAATGTGCATGGCTTTTCCTGCTTTAAAAGACGAGGAATGCAATGACGGGGACAATTTTTCGGGAATCATTATTCGCATGACTTCACGCAACATATCGGTTGACTGGGTTCGCACTATGCCCAGACGATTTGCAACTTCGGTTGCGATGGTGCTTTTTCCGCTACCGGGAACCCCGCCAATAAACAGTAACAGCGGGTAGCTGTTCTTGAGAAAATCACGCCATATCAGATAGTAATCGGCGTGTTGCTGGTCCACTTCTTTTCGAATAACCGAATAAGTCAATGACGTTAATTGGCGAGAAGTTATTTCTCTTATTTTGTTCCTGATTAAATGACTGTGGACTTTTCGGGTAATTGATATACATTGTGCACTTGCAATAGAACAACTTTCAAGTCGTTGGACATGCAACCCGCGAGAAAACGGATCCTTGCTTCCGCCGCCGCCGACAACAATGAGGTTTTCACGGAATATGCCTTCCTTGCGGTATTGTTTGGGTACCGTGCCTGGGTGGTCCTCGATGAGAATTTCTGTTATGCGCTCGCGTAATTCATCGGTAGTCACTTCGTCGCTGTCATCCAGATCATCTCTGAGGTCGCTGGCGACGTTGTAGGCATCCACAAACTCCAATCCGGCTTCCTGTAATGACTTAACCAACATACCTCTCAGGAACGGAATCCGCGTGTCGTTTTCCTGGTTGACGACCATTAGTTTAGACATGGTCAGGATAAAAATTCAGGGTTGACATTAATCATCTAGGCCTTTGCTACTTTAATGCGTGCCGCTTTATGGGGCGCGCCCTGATACGCTGCGCGAACCACCTGTGCAATGATTTTTAACCCTTGTTCCACTTGCTTCTCATTGCCCGCATAAGATACGCGGATACAGTGTAGTTTGTGTTCCCAGTTTTCTTTCAATCCGGCAAAGAAATGGCTGCCGGGTATGATATAAACGTCTCGCTTTTTTAAATTTTGATAGAGTGTCTCACAGGTATCCGGCAAGCCTTCGAACCACAGCCACAAAAACATGGCGCCTTCAGGTTTGTGGACTCTAACCGGCAGATCGCTCATATATTCACGCACCAGATTCACGGCCTGGTCCACACGCAGCTTGTAATAGGGTTTGATGATCGAGTCGCACAGCACTATGAGCTCTTTGTTGCCGACCAACCGGGTGAGCAAAGAAGGCCCGAATCGTCCAGGAGAAAGATTAAATATGGCGTTGCAGCGGGTTATCATGTCGATGATTTGCGCGTCTGCAATGACGATACCGGTCCTGACTCCAGGTAAACCCAGCTTTGATAAACTCAAACATAAAACCATGTGATCCTCCCAAACAGGCTTGGCATCGGTAAAAATAATGCCAGGGAAAGGGAGGCCATACGCACCATCGAGGATTAAAGGAATGCTTGCTTGCTTTGCCAGTTGATTTAATTTGGTGAGTTCCGTGTCAGTGATTACGTTTCCAGTTGGATTTGTTGGTCTGGAAATACAGATTGCGCCGCATTCATCATCGACATCCATTGCACTGAAATCGACTCGATACTTGAAAAACAGATGGTCATCTTCATCATCCTGAATGACCGGGCGATTTGCCCGGAATATTTCATTTTCACCAAGCCCCACATCATTATAGCCAATATATTCCGGAGTCATCGGCAACAGTATTTTCTTGCATGTGCGGTCAGCGAATTGACCCGCAAACAGATTGAATAAAACACCAAAGCTGGCCTGGCTACCATTGGTAATGGCAATATTTTTTGAGGTAACCGGCCAGCCAAAAGTATCGTTTAGCAACTCAGCAAGCACTTCGATAAAGCGCTGGTTTCCCTGTGGGGAATCGTAGTTTCCCACCATTTTTTCAAACTGGTTGCCATCCTCCAGAAGACGAATCATTTCTGCTCGGTAGCGGGCTTCAATCTGCGGAATCGCCGCTGGATTTCCACCACCCAACATATAAATTTCCTGGTCCAAATTGAGCGCATGTCCAAGATCATTCATAAGCTGCAAGATGCCGCTGTCCTGGCTGAAATGATTGGAAAAATTTGAAAATTTCATTGAATGTAGATGCTCTGTCTATCCAGCAATGGAAGCATAAATAGCGCGCAAATAAAAAACATCCGCAATCAAGATGTCAATTACTGAGCAGTTCGACGGAATCCAATAAATTTTGATTAACCAGTTCAGTATCAGAGGCAGTCTCGGCCGCCTCAGGAGAATTAGCCTTGGATAGATTCTTGTAATAGACAAAATCAGTTAATATTTTTCCGCTTTCAACTAAAAATGCATCGACATCTACAACGTTTTCGCTCTCGGCAGATTCATTACGGCTGTCTTGATTAGCATTGAAACTGGCATAGAGATCAGCATCGAGAAGTTCGACGGTTTCAAATGTAGATTGGCCCAGTGCTTTTCGTTTTTTATTTTCAAGCGTCAAACGCTCCAAATCCCGTTGCTTTCGGTGTTCACGCCGTTTATCCTCGTTGAGCGTTGTAAACTTCCTTTCACGATTGAATTTGTTTATTTTATTGACCTCAAGAACGTATGCAAATTCAGGGTCGCTTTTGACTCGTGAAAAATGTCGGGATAGTGTTTGATTTAGAACCTGGGCATCCAGTGAAGGTTGAAAAGGAGCAAATGATGCTTTATCTATTTGACGCCATGGAATCGCATTTTCGTAAGCTCTTTCTCCTGAATCCGCTTCCCGTTCGGCGGTGTGCCAGATTATATCGGGAATCACACCTCGGTGTTGAGTGCTATCTCCATTGATGCGAAAGAACTGCGCTATGGTGACCTTGAGTTGTCCCAAATCTTCCTTGGTATTAACAAATCGATTGAGGCTAACCAGATTCTGAACAGTGCCTTTTCCAAAAGTGGGTTCGCCAACTATCAATCCACGTTTGTAATCCTGAATGGCACCCGAAAGAATTTCTGAAGCGCTCGCACTATGCCGATCGACCAGAACAACCAGCGGGCCGTTGTAAACTATTTCAGGATCGGGATCTCGATCAATTTGAATGCGGCCATTGGAATTTTGAACTTGTACGACCGGACCTTTACGGATAAACAAACCGGTTAACGAAATTGCTTCAGTTAGTGCGCCACCCCCGTTTCCACGAAGATCGATAATCAACCCATCGATACCCTCATCTTTCAATTCAGTCAGTAACTTTCTTACGTCCCTGGTCGTACTCCTGTAATTCGGAGCGCTAACATTCTTGCCGTCAAAGTCACTGTAAAAAAAAGGCAGATCGATAACGCCAATGATTGATTGAGATTGCTCAGTCTCGACCTTGAACAAACGTTTTTTTGCTGACTGCTCTTCAAGTTTGATTTTATCTCTGAGGATGGTGATTGTTTCCGGTTTTCCTTCCAGTCCGTATTCACCGGGCAGGATGTCAAGTTTAACAGTGGAGCCTTTCGGTCCGCGAATGAGTTCCACCACATCGTCGAGCCGCCAGCCAATGACATCGACAATATCTTCATTTTCCTGACCAACACCAATGATCCGATCGCCGGATTTAAGTTGGTCAGCGATATCGGCCGGACCGCCGGCAATAATTCTTCTAACCAAGGTGTATTCATTATCGGTTTGCAGCACTGCACCGATACCCTCCAAGGAAAGTCGCATATGAATTTTAAAATTTTCCGCACCACGAGGAGAGTAATAACTTGCGTGTGGTTCAATGTTCGTTACATAGGCGTTGATAAAACTTTGGAATACATCATCAGCATTGAATTGTCGCGTCCTTCTGACGATATGGGTATAACGATTCCTTAAAGTTTCATTGATATTGTCTGCATCATTGTGGTCTGGAGCGGCACCGGATTTTTTGGCGAGCCGAAGATTGATAATGTCGTTCTTGATTCTCTTGCGCCAGTAATCATTAAGCGATTGTTCGCTTTGCGCCCATGTAGATTGTTGCGTGTCCAGCAAAAACTGTTCGTTCAAGGTGAAGTCAAAAGATTGTTCGAGTCTCTGCAATACATATTCGATGCGTTGATTTACCCGCTTCCTGAAAACCTTGAAAATCGCGTAAACAGGCTCCAGGGTGCCGCGCTTGATATAGTCATCGAACTCATATTTGACGGTTTCAAACCGGTCGATATCTTCCTGTAGAAAAAAGCTTTTTGCGGGATCAAGTTGATCAATAAACCTGTTCAGTACTTTTTCGGAAAAACTATTATCTAATGGGACCTTTCTAAAATAAGATTTCTCGACCAGATAGCTAATCAGCTTTATTGTTCTGGACTGTTTTTCAAAACTCTCGGGCATAATCGCCTGTTCAAGACTGTCCAGAGTCGCACTCCATGTCATTGTGGGGGTAATCGTGGCCAAAGTGCAAACCAACGCTCCCACAATAACGTGACGGGCAATGACATGGAGGGCGGCAGTTGAAGAGAGAATTGAAATTCCACGGCCCAATTGATGCATAATGCGCTGGGGTATGTGGTCAGGCATGTGATTAGGCAGGCGATTATCGTCGGCATGGCCAGTCCGCCGCCGCGTTACGCGAAATGTGTTGCTGTTGAATTTTAATTGTTTAGCCATTGGGTCGAACTGTCCCGCTACTGCTTCATATTGGCATAGTAAAAATTGGTATCGTAAAATTGCATAGTAAGCCACCAATAATATCACTCTTTTGTCAGATATTCAGCGCTCACACGATTTCATTAAGTTCCATAATCCCACATTTAATTGCGTGTTATTTTCATGCGCGCCATTTTCAGGGTTGTCCGCCACCAGCTTCTCACAGGTCACCAGCGACAGTTGATAAGCGTCGGCCCATTGAGCGATCGATTGCTCGGAGATGCCCAGTCTTCGGTGGGCATGTTTTTCTCTCAGGAATTCAAGATTATGGGGCAGAAAGTCAACAATAATTAACTGCCCCCCGGATTTTAACACCCTGGCGGCTTCTTTAATGACTCGTTCCGGTTGGTCCAGATAATGTAAGACTTGATGAATGGTTATCGCATCGACGGTGCCATCGTCAAAATTTAGTGCATTGATGTCATTTTGGCGCACCGAGCAATTTGTCGCGCCGGCGGAATCAAGATTAGAGCGCGCGACCAGCAACATCTCCCTGCTCAGATCGATACCGATTCCCCTTTTGATATAAGGAGAGAATATTTCCAGGATTCTGCCGGTGCCAGTGCCCAGATCCAAAAATAACTCCGGGCGATTGATATTCAGGCAGTCGATCAGTTTTTTCTCAATGCAGGTATCCGGCACCGCTAATTTTCGAATGTTGTCCCATTCAGCGGCATTTTTCCCAAAGTATTCTAATGCGCGTGCAATATTTATCTGCTTGATTTGTTGTAACCGGTGTTGATCCTGGGTCAATTCATGGTCGTTGATATCGAGCATGCTCAAAACGCCCTTGGCGACATCGGCCATCTCTCCGCTATCCGTAATTCGATGGAATACCCAGGCGCCTTCCTGGGAGCGCTGTAATAGCCCCGAGTCACAGAGCAACTTCAGATGTCGGCTAACCCTGGGTTGACTCTGACCCAGGATTTGCATCAATTCCGATACGGTTAATTCACCGCTGCTTAACACGGACAAAATACGCAGTCGGGTTATTTCAGCCGCGGCGCGCAGTGCAGCGAGTAGTTTTGTCATACTGTTATTTAGCACTGTGGCTACTCATCTTATGTTTCGACAATTGGGCGGTAGAAATCTTTCTGGCGGATAATTATTGCTCCAACCACCCGCGCCCATTCATAAACGGTTATTCATTTGTTATTCATAGCCAGAACCTCTACGGATGAGAGACTCCAGAACAAATTTCAGCGACGGCTTCGTTTATTGCGTTGTCAACCTCATCGACTTTGGAAACCATTCGATACTGCCATTGTCCGTGCGCGTCATCAGCGTTGACCGCGTTGACCCAACGCATGGCGGCGCTTTTCTTGACATCTTTCAACGGGTCGTAGCCCTTGGTTTCTAAAATCAGATAGTGCTGTTTTTCCTTGTGCAGGCAGATAAGGAAATCCGGCATGTAGTCATGTGGCTCACCGTTATGTAGATAGGGGATACCAAAACCCATGCCTTCATTTTTAGCAAAAGCAATCACTTGCGGATGATCATCCAGATGATAGGTGGTCAACTGCTCTAATCGTTTGGTGCCCGGAACGACTGCGTTGATATGACTTTTTTGCACCGGATAGGGTTCTCGCCGAGTGAAAAAATCCACATCGGCGGTTGAGCCGCTACCACGCGAACGCTCGTAACGAGGCAGTTCCGGGGCCTCGCCAGCAGATGGGTCGGGATGAATGTTTTGTCGTAGATTTTCAATCACCCATCCATAATAAGGTGCTAAAAAAGCATCTTTCTTGTCGGCCGGTGCGGTGGCAGAAACCTTTTCGGTAATGTAAGCGTGCACGATTTTGTATAACTGCGAAAACAAAACGCTCACCGGCAACTCACACTTGTCATCCTCAGCATAGTCACGGGTCAACGCGGTTGTCATCTTGTATATTTCTGCTTGCAGGCGAAATTGTTCACGGAATTCCTGCAACGATGCATTGTTGATTTTTCCGGGTCCGTGCAAAGATGGGCGCCCCTGGTTGTTTAGTAATCCCGCCTTCATTTTTACTTCCGGCGGAATGTTTGCGTAATCGATAGGCAAAGATGGGATATTTTCCATGTCGCAGATAATGCGACGGCGGACGGATTGCCGGTAGCCCTCCACACGCGGGAAATGAATTTCGTACTTCACCTTGTCGGAAAGTGCGTAAATATGGTGAAGCGTTCGTGGTTCCGATTTCCCGCCGTTGCCTGCCTTGACCGTAAAGGACGACAGCGGCACTCCTAACACGGTGGCAATTTCCTCGTGCATCAATCCGTCTTCGCCGACATGATATGATGCGCGCCGCAACCCACGCCCGATCACCTGCTCGCACAATAATTGCGACATGAACGGGCGCAGACCGATGATGTGCGTAACCGTGCTGCAATCCCATCCTTCGGTGAGCATTCCAACGCTGACGATGCAACGCACATCGCGCCCTGGCGGGTGTTTCTCGAGTCCTAATTTTTCCGACAAATCCTCAAAACCGTCCGGATATTGTGGACGTTGTTGGCTATCCCGAATCCAGTCTATTTTGCCGATGGTATCAAGTGTGTGGCGCATCCATCGGGTTTCGTCGCTCTTGGTGTTACCGCTTTCTATATCCCTCTGCACATCTGAATAAACGCAGATGGTGTTCTGCTTGTCCTCGGTGTTGCGCAGTTCGGGCAGACCCGCCCGCGGAATAGTTGCGCTCGGTGGCTTGTCATCGGCAAGCCATTCATAAACCACTTTCGCCAGTTTCTTGGTCTTGCAAACCAGAATAAACACCGGCGGTCGCGGGTCAGCGGAAACCGCCCATTCCTGACGCGTTTTTTCCCACATGCCGCCCAGCATGGCAATCGGCGTATGCGCGTATTTGACGATCGCTTCCGGCTTGGCACCGCTTTTTTTACTACCACGTTCCGTTGGTGTCAGTTGCGGCAATATCCATTTCCAAATATTAAAATATCCCGGGACTGATTTGCCGGAAGAGTCCTGCGCCGCCAGTTGTGGAATTTTCACCAACCCGGATTCAATCGCATCTTGCAATCCGAAGTTGCTCACCGTCCAGGGGAATATACGGTTTGTATTGTCGCCCGCCTTGCCCAGAAAATAAGGTGTTGCCGAAAAATCGGCGCAGAAATTAATGCCACGAAGTTTATGCACCCTGTCCAGCCCGTCCACCCAAACTGTGGCTTCCTTGTAATAATTGGCGGTCATCTCATCATCGCCAAGCATCTCGTTGTCACTATCATTGCCATTGTCGTCGCCGGCGGTATGCAGACGGTAGGCGTGGTGCGCTTCGTCATTGAAGACAAGGATATTGCGCCGCGTTCCCAGTTCGCCATCCAGTATGCGCCGCAATATGGCGGCATCGGTTTCAATATATTTTTCCGATTTTATCATTGCTCTTTTTAGTGTTCCGCTTTTGTCGCGAATCTCTTCAATGACTTCTATAAGCCCCATACCATGTTGTTGGCGCAGCGTGCCTTCGGTGATATACCGCCGGCCACGCGCAGTGGTATTTTTGTCGCCGATAAAAATGGTTTCGCGCACAAGAGTACGTTTTCCTGTTTTGACTACCTTGTTGGCAGATTGCGAGGTATGCGGCTCAAATACATGCCAGTTGATGGTGAGAACCCGCCCTTGAGATAACTGCGGCATCATGGGTTGCGGTATCAGATCGCGGGTGCGATAAATGCTGGCTTCGCCTTTTTTTGGGTCCAACTCCATCAGTCGGTCACGAATAGTCACATTGGGACAGACAATCAAAATGGCATCGGAAAAGCGTCGATCGTTCTTGTTGTTCACCTTGTTCAGCACACTCCATGCCGCCAGCATCGCCATCACCGTGGTCTTGCCCGCGCCGGTTGCCATCCTGCAACAACGGCGACGAAAAGCAGCAAATCCATCTCGTTGTTTTTCTTCGCCCGGTTCATCCAATGGAATAGCAATGCCCTGTAAAAAATCAGCGCGCGCTTCGGTGAGAAAAATAATCGTCTCAGCCGCTTCCAACTGAGCGAAAAACAGCGGCTCCTTCCGCCCATCCCGCCGCCAGTAGTTCAACAACTCCATGGTCACACGGCTGACACCCCCTTCGCCGCGTAAAGCCAGAGGTCGCCATTCAGCAAGTCGTTGCCGAATCAGCGACACCGTTTGTAACTCTATCTCATAGCCGACATCCCGATCGTTGCCACCATCGGTTTTTGCCCCCGGCGGCAGATATAAATAGGCCGGTTTACTGCGGCCATTAATTTTCTCCGCTGGCTCATGCTCGTGGATTTTCCAATGCGCCTGCGGCTCCTTGTAGGGAGAGTTGATAATCGGGTTTTCGACTTCGGATGCGGGCATTACAAATTAAAATGGTCGGCGATGGCATCCAGTTTTTGCGTTATTTCAGGATGAATTTCATCGGCTTGCATGACGGCGGCGATTTCAAAGTATCGGCTGGCAGGAAAGCCCTGCAGACCGGTTTCTTCAAGAATAGCGGACAAAACAGTTTTTGCTTTTGCGCCTAAAAGATACGAGTGGTCGTTGCTCGCATCGTCCACAACTGCCCCGGGTAAGTGTTTCTTCATGATTTCTTTCATGGCGTCAATGTTTATCTCGGGTGCATTACTACCAACAATTTTTCCGACAAATCGAGCAAGAACAGCGGGATGTATCAGGTAACTTTCAATTTCGTAACGCGCCCAGCACAGTTTCAGCAGTTTTCCCTCCACCGCTTCTTGACTTTCAGGTATGTTTTCATTGCCGTCCCGGTCGGAAATTTGCACACCTCGTATATCCACTTGCGCCAACAAAAGCGATTCAAAGTGATCCTGTGCTTTTATACCTTTGGCTTGGAGTCTTGTTTCCGACACGGTGGGTTTCCAAAACGGTTTTTCCATAAATTGTGTTATCGGATGGTTCAGTATCTTTGCCCATGCTCGCAGAATGTCCAGATCGGTGTGTCCTTCCACATAAAGAATGTTCTTCTTTTCCACTGCCAACATAATGTCCAGATTGGAAAGGATGGAAAGAGATTGAATCAACGACGCTTTTTCTTCGTCATTTGCTATTTTTCTTGGCGTGTCCAGCAAAGCACACAATTCTCTGGGGTCAACCGCATTGATAACCACTTCAGAATGTGTGGCGATGATTAATTGCGAGTTGCTTGCTTGTGCGGCGGCTCTTAGTTCACTATAAATGCGATCTTGTAAAATCACATGTAGATGCGCGTCTGGCTCATCCAACAACAGCACAGTTCCCCGCCGGGAATGTAAAAAGGTCAACAACATCAGCACCTGCAAAAAACCACTGCCGGCACTGGCGATATCAAACTTCGCCTGTTTCTGTTTCTGCGAATGTTGGTATTCGGCGATAATATTAGGCCCATCAGCGTTTGGCGGTAGCAACTGATAGTCGAACATCTTGCCAATGGAATTGACTAACTTCTCCCATGCGTCTTGATTGTGGTGAGTTTCAACCAGCAAGTTTCGTAACACATCACCGGGCTTGCCCTGCCCTAATAATTGTTCGATTTTCGGTTGCTGATACACCGGTTCTTCGATGCTCAGTCCAGTCATGGCAGGAACAAAAACTGGCTTGAGTGAGTGGTCCAGATTTCGCAACCATTCCGGGCACACATTCTCACTTGGGCGAACATAAACTTGCTCAGTGCTTTCGTGGTTGGCTTCCATTGCAACGGATTCGCCGTCAATGGTTAGTTCAATTTCAATTCCACTATCCAAAGTACGCTCACTCCATAGCAAATCAAAAGCACGCAACGGCACCGAATAAAATGTCTGTCGTGCGATAGGTGCTTTAGTGTAAGCACCACCATGCCGCTGGTAGTCATTCAACTCCCGCCAACGCTCCAATGCCAATGACCAAGTGGCAATAGCCTGCAGCAATGTTGTCTTGCCAGAGTTATTTGGTCCGGCAAGCACGACATTGCCATCAAAGTTGAAAGTCTCATCCTTGAACCGCTTGAAGTTTCGAATAGTGACGCTATTTATTTTCATTTACTCTTCCATTAATTCATTGCCGCGCAGGTATTCCTCTATTGTGTCATCAAGTGGGGGTTTTTGGTTTTGCGTGGCATCGGGCGATTTTACGATAATTTTCCGGCAAACGTGGCATTTTGGCGGAGGCCATGGCGTTGAAAGGTGACTGGCATTGATATGGGCGAACGCTGCTCCCCGCGGCTGCTCGCAGGGATAATTGATAATCGAGTTTTCGACTTCTGCTGCGGGTATTACATGGATTTAATCTTTGAGTAAAGTCACCTTAAAATAATCCTCAGTAGCTTCAAATAATGGCTCTTTACCATTTTTTTTCAAAGTTAATGGAATAACTTTTCGTCGAATACCCATACCGCGGGCCTCAATAAAGCCATAATCCCTTAATATGTCGGAAATTTTGGTGTTGCGTGGCGCTCTTTCTCCCGCTATAACTTTTTTAATTGTCATGCCATTAGGTAAAGATCCTGGACTTTTTACTTCCATTCGATTGTCATACACAACCACCCACACCATATCTTGCCGGGTCCAGTCCCGATGAGCGAAAGCATTAATGATTAATTCGCGGATAGCATCTGGCGCGTAATCCCAGTGTCGTTTACGTTGCATGTGTTGCGAAGCATCCACAATATCTCGGCTAATATGTGGTTGCAGATATTTCATAACATGGTCGGGCAATGAGTAGTCAGAATGGTTGCTGTCACCATTCTCTCCCAAGCCAATAAATGGCAAGTTAAGAATCTCATCCATTTTAGCGTTGTAATCCATCTCTTCACCGTCAAAAACCATCAACCGGATGCCTGATTGTGGCAATCGCAGACGTGGCGAATAAGCAAACAGGGCACAAGCAAAGTAGGAACAAAATATCGAATCGGTTCCATCGGGGGAGTTCAAAAAACTGTGGTCCAGCAAAATGTTTTGTATGTTTTCATGCCAAACGTTTTCGTCATACTCTAATATCTCGAGAAAATACTGCCGCAATTTTCTTTCATCTAATTCCTCAATAGAGCTACCCGGTATGGGAAGTTTCTCCATGAAAAGCATACCGCCAGATTCAAAGAGACGCTGTATTTGCTCGCGCGATGCCAATTGGCAAGTGTCGCCAACGCGAATATATACATCTTCCCTGTTGTTGTGCCGCACTGCATATGGTTTAGATACTCCCATATGCACTTTAATAACAGCAATTGTCCTTTCGTCTATCGTAACTTCATCATATTCTGGGATAATTGTTGGATGCACATACCGCATGATAACAGTATCCATTAGCCAACTTTGCGTATTTTCATTTTGTATACCGACAATATCTTTAAAATCGGACACACCGACAAGAATGTATCCGCCATGCATATTGGCAAAACCAACAATTTCGCGTGCTATCCTCTCAGGATGATTTCTTTCAAATTGCTCCTTGAATTCCGTTTGAGAATTTTCACCGTTAGTAATCAGTGTCAATATGTCAGTTTCAGTCATCATGATCAAATCCATATTTGTGTTGTCTCATATAGAAAGCCTCCCGGCCTCCGTCCAAAATTCGGGCAGCCGCTTCTCTTACCGCAGGCTTGTCGACTGACCCGATTCTTTCTTTCAATATTTTTTCTTTAGTGGTATCAGATTCGATCACCAGTATCAGTTCTGCATCGCCAAATATTGGGATATTTGCGTTGTGCGTTGCAAAAATGAACTGCCTGTTGTCTTTACAATTACGCAAGTCTTTAACAATTCGTTCAGCGATGAATGAATTGTCAAGATTGTCTTCCGGTTGGTCCATGATTAGAGGATCCTTATTTTCCAATAAAATGATATTAAGTATCGCGGTACACTGTTGCCCAGTGGATAATCCCTCTAATGAATGGTAATTCGGTTGTTCTTTATCGTGGGCAGTGTTTAGTTGAATATCTATTTTATCCGTAATTTCCACTTCTTCCAATTTGAGAAGCATTTCACTGCCTTCATGGCATGCGGTGGCAATTTTTTCAGCACTGTTATCCGTTAACCCGAATGCTTTGTATCGTTCGAGGAGTCCTTCTTTTCCCTTTTTTTTGATAATACTTGCCAGTTCTGTTGGAAACACGCTTTTTGAATGATCAACCCACTTGATTGCGTGCTTACCAATATTTTCAATAGTCATCAAAAAATCTTTCAACGCACTCTTTTCATGTGCATCAACTAAATTGATTTTAACCTTTCCATTAAGATCTCCATTATTTATTTTTTCAATAGCATATTTTAGTTTTTGTGTGTTGTCATATGCTGTGTCTGTATATTCTTTTAAAATATTTCGGCGCTCCTGTTTAATTTTTTCAACTAAAGTGGTTATAGATTTTACTTCGGGTTTCTTATTTTCAATTATCGATATTCTGGTTACCAATTTTTTCGCCTCTCCGGAGATTTCTCTCCCATCGCGTCCTGCATGGCTTTGCAATTTAGCTAATGCGCTTTGCACTTCATCTGTCGCCATATTGTGTTGTTTCTGTATGGCAACCTTACTTTCATTCACTTCTTCACGGCAAAGACTAATGTTTTCTTTAATTTTCAATAGGCTGCTGTCGCATGTTTGCTGTAATTTTTGCAAAGCAGTCGACATGGATTGTATAAAACCTTCATTCGGCAGATCTTTTATGGTGTTTGCGCTGATAAAATTCATATCAAAAATATCGTCATAATTATTTACCCATTCAGCAACTTCTTGAATTTGTTTATCGACTCCTCCCGTAATAATTTTTTCCTTGTCTAATACTTCCAATTTTTTCAATTTTTCTTCGATGCCTATTTTTTTATAGACTTTGATTTTCTCTTTTAACGCTGCCAGTTGATTCAATTCTGATTCTAAAATATCTTTTTTCGTAGTTATTTTCATTAATTTTTCTCTATTTTCTGCCAATCGTTTTTTCAATTCGTTTATTTTTGAATGATAATCATTTTGATCTGGCAAAAATCGATCCAACAGATGGTATTGCGCTTGCTCGTCTTCTGCAATTCTAAGAATTTCGCTTTGACTATAAATCTCAATTTTCGGTAGAATGTCCGTAGGTAGAAATGGTGTAACTTCTCCAGTATCATCCTTAACAACTTCGGGCGACATGCCAAAGCGTCGACTAATGGTAAAAATGTTACCTAATTGTGCCGCCGACCAAATTTTTATTGTTACCTTTGCTCCATGAAGATTAGAATCACATAATCTTTCATATTTCTTTTTTACTTCATTTTGTTTAGGTGGCATATTCAACGCATAACGTATGCTTTCAAGCAAAGTTGACTTACCCGCGCCATGCCCACCAATCACTGCATTCAAGTTTTCAGAAAAAGTTAAATTTGTTTCTTTAAAAAAACTCCCTCCTTCCCACGAGATTGAAAGTATTTTGCTGTGATGGGACTCTTTCATATCGTAATTCAAGCGCACCCGGGATTTTGGGTCATAGAAGGCATCCAAGAATGATTCCATCCCAGGCGTTGTCATTTTGATTTGAACCGAGGCTGATTTTTCTTCCAACATACTCGGAACAGAAACGTCCTTTGCATTGATAATAACAATCGCCCTATCTCTTTTATAATCAGGATTTTTGTTTTCAATTATTTTTTTATACTCAGCGGTTTTATTCTTTCCATCTTGCGGAATGTCCATATCCGCTACTGTACCTGGAATCTGACCAGCAATAAGAAGAAGACTATTCTGCCACAGTTCTTTGTGGTTATTTCCGCCCCTGGCTAAACGCAAAATACCATTTTTTCCGGTCATGTGAGCCGCATACCAAAATCCCTTTTGTTTGTTTAATACTTTGCTGGCAATGTCATGGCAACTCATTGATGACGCTATGTTATGATTCGATTGTAATTTTTCAGAATTATTACTTAGCAACTCTCGCAGATAATGCTGTAAATCATTTAGTTGTGTCTTCTCGTGATACAGACATACCATATGAATACCTTCGCTACTTTCAATCTCAAATCCGGGGAATACGGTTATATCGTTATTTTCAAGCAGTTTACGCAATTCTGCTGAAGAATTGACATCATTGTGATCGGCCAACCCGACAACTTTAATTTTATTTTTCTGGCATTGATTCAAAATATCGGTATTGTATTCTTCCTCACCACTGCACTCCTGATTTGCTTTGTGGTGACGTTGCGAATACGCCCACGGATTAACTTGCAACGCGCACTTGTAAAATTTTGCGCCGAGATACTCGAAGTTGTTTTTCGTCGTCATTTTCTCACCTCTTTCGTCTGCTTAACCACCATCAACTCATTGTCGCGGTCGTCTATGACCTTCACGGCAATTTGCTCGCCGCCGATAAGCGGTGCGCTGATGTTGCCGCGCAGGTGTCCCCATATCGTGTCATTAAAACAAGCGGGGACACATCCTGGGCACCACTTTCTGAGCACAACAGGACATGTTTGTCGTTGTGGCGGTAATCGCGTGCCGATTTTTGTTTGGTCTTTCCCGGCATGAGCGGATTTTACGATAGTTTGCTTAATAATTTGGCGAAATATTAACCGAACTACTGATCTGAGGTAGTCCGGTTTTTTGGAAGGGCTAATCGGGTCGGATATTAACGGCTCGGATATTATCGCGATATCGATGACCACTGTTCGGTGACCGCGCGCAGCAGGGTTTGCATGACCGCGCTGTTGTCCTCGATGATTTCCTGAATAATCTCGCCATCGATGCGCAACAATTCGAGATCGGTTACCGCCACAACCGACATCGCCCGCGGCCGTAGCGCGAGCAAGTCCATCAGGCCAAACCCTTCCCCGGCGACCAGATTGCCAGCGATGGCCTGCGGGTCGTCCGCGTCGCGTAGCGAGTGGGCATTGCCCTTGATAATGAGATAAACATTCTTGCTCGTCTGCCCGCGGCGATAGACGAATTCCCCGGCATCGGTGGTCATGCGCCGGCTGTGTTCCGCCAACAGTTGCTGAGTGCGCGCCTCGAGGGAGCCGAACAAGCGCGATTGGCCGAGCAGGATATTGACATCGCCGAGGCCCTCCATCGGCACCGGTTTGGCATCACTGGCATCACTCAGGCCGTCACTCAGGCCATCGATCAGGCTGCCGTTGTCGGCAAGCGTATAGATGCGATCAAATTCGCGCGCATGGTCGATCTCGCGGTCGATCCAGATGGTGGTGGATTGCGGCAGCAATTCGTGGATGTTGCGGCGCAACGCCCGCTTTTCCTGAACATCGAACGGCGCCAGCGCATCGTGGAAAATCATTATATCCGGTTTTTTCATCAGCATCCGACCGACCGAGATTCTGTGCTTGGCGACCACCGGCAAGCGCGAGCCGCTGATGCCGACCTCAGACTGGGCGAACAGGAGCATGATCGCTCGTTTGATATTCATTTGCTCCAGGGTGTGTTCAACAATCTCGGCAATTTTGCGCTCGGCCGCCGGCTCCCTTGCCACCACCCGGCCGAACAGCAGGTTGTCGATGATGGTCAGTTTCGGGTGATAGGCGGACATGTCAAAGCGGATGATTTTGCCCTTCAAATCCTGCGGCAAGTTGAGGAAGAATTCATGCCGCACTTGCAACAATTTACCGGCCACACGTTCATGGATGAAGCCAAAAGCATGCAGTTCAGGAATCAGGTGCAGAAAGATGCCGAGCAGGTCGGCGCGTTCATCCTCGCTCAACTCGATGCCGTCCCCGCTCAGGCGCTCGGCAATATCCGTGAGTGCCGCGATTTCCTGATCGCTTTCCAAATCAAACTGGTTGAGCAAGTTGTGTCCCTTGGGCAACTTCTGAATGCGCTCGGCCAGCCGCAACGACGCTTTGCCGCCAATACCAATCGCCAATTCGAGGATGTCCAGTTTTTCCAGAGTCTGTTGCAAAATCGGATGGGCGGCCAGATTGCGCCCGCGCAAATCTTCATCTCTGGGCACGCCAAACAGAATGTTTTCCGCCACCGTGGCATTGCGGTTGTAGGTGTCCAGATTGAATTCCGCCACCACACGCTCCAGTTTGCGCTCACGCAGTGTGCTGCGAATCCGCTTTCGTGCTTCGAGGATATTATCAGTCAGCTGGGGATGGTCGGGCGGGTTGAAAATCTCCAGCAGGCCGCGCTGATACATGATTGAATCGGTACCGATGGCGCGCGCGCCGAAGAAAAACCAATCCAGCAATTGCTCGTGGTTGTCGGCGTTGATAAGGCGGTAATCGAGCCAGTTACTGAAGAACACGTCGGTACTGTTGCCCGATGCGATCGATTCCGTGATCCATTCCCGCTGAACCGGATCGGGGTTGTCATTTGTCGGCGGCGACTGGTTCATGCCGTACAGCACATTGTCGGTAGCGGTGCCACTGAATATGTATGGGTCCGGACCTTGGTAGGCGAGCCGGGTGTGCAGCACGCGGGGCGCGATCCGGTCAAGTTCGATGTCGCCGATGTCGATGCGGCCGGAGACCGGTTTTTCCAGCCCGGTAAGCAGTTGCGCCAGCCTTAGCCGCTGCATCGCATTTTGCCCGACAATAGCAATCCACGACCCGGCCGCAACCTCCAAGTTGATTGCCGTTATCACCTTTTCGCCGGTGTCATTGGCCCACGAGACATTGCTCAAGGTCAGCGTCTTGTTGAGGGATTGGTCATTGCCGTCGGCGACCTGGTCGCGGTGCTCCAGCAACTCTTGAGCCAACAACCCCTTGGGCGAGAATTGTTCGATGATCTGCTGGTATTTAATCTTGGCATCTTCATGCGCCTGGTAGTGGTTGAGCAACTCTTTCCACGGCGAGGTCAGATCCTTGTAAGCCGCCAACGCCGCCACCAGCGCGCCGATAGTGAGTTCGCCCCGAATCACCAGAATGCCGCCGAACAAATAAAACAAAAATGGGGTGATCTGCCCGATGGTGTTGTTCAGGAATTTCATGAAAAACTTCTTCTTGAAAATCTGCAGCCGAATTTGGAACAGTCCGCCGAGCCAGTGCGAGAACTCGGCCAGGATGTATCGGCGGGTACCCTGCAAGCGGATTTCCTCAGCGCCACTGATGGTTTCGCCAATGCGCTCGGACAATTTCCTGATGCGTACCACCCGCTCCTTTTTCAGCGTATTGACCTGCTGTTGCAGTTTGGGGATGACATAGCCCTGCACCGGAATCAATGCCACCGAAGCGAGCCCAAACACCCAGTCCTGCATGAACAAGAAAAACAGGATGGTCAGCATGGTGCCGCCCTGGAACAGCGGCAGGGCGATGGACTCCGAAATATAGCCTGCCAGCGGTTCCGTTTCCGCGGTCAGCGTGGAAATCAATTCCCCCTGAGAGGTGCGCGAGAAATGCGGCAGCGGAAAACGCAGCAGGCGGTCGATCAACTGAAAGCGCAGTCGTCGCACCAGGCGTTCGCCGGTGATTCCCTTGAGGGTGTTGATCTTCATTTTCAACAAGCCGTTGATGACGATCAGCGCCAGCAAACCGACACAGAGCACCAGCAGGAAGTGTACCGGCTCCAGGCTGAAACCGGCCAGCCGGAGTATCTCGTTGCCACCGGACAATGTCCGGTTGATGATTATCTTGGGGATTTCAAGGGTCAGGTAGAGCAGCGGAAACGACAGACAGGTAAAGGCGACAATGACAAGTTGCTGCCTGGAACTATGCTGCCAGACCAACCTCAGTAAACTGGAATTCATGCAAAAACCGGATAGTGAACAGGATATAGCAAGTATAAGGTATATGTTGTTCGCTTTGAACAGCATCGATCGGGCGGGAGAGTGACGTGAAATATCCATTTGCGAAACTGGAATCTGATTGATGCGGCGTGCTGCCAGCTGAGTGGAGGAGGGCGCAAATCCCTTCTCGTCGTTGCTGATGGCGCGGCTTGCGCCACGGATGTTTTACTGGATTATCGGGTCAAGCCCGATAATGACGCGCCGGAGCGGCCACAACATACGACGGCGGTGGCGTTGCGTCCCCGCCGCACGCCCGTCGGCGTTGTCGTGTCCCGCTACGCGGGACGAATAAATGACTGGATTCCTGCTTCCGCAGGAATGACGGTGTGGGGCGGAATGACGACGGCAACGGCGGTTTAGGCAAATAATTGCGCGTATCGTCGGCTTTGGCTTCCTCGGCAATTGCTCCTGCATTGCTCTACTAAGTTACGTCCATGTAACGATCGGCAATTGCTCCTGCATTGCTCTAATAAGCTACGTCCATGTAGCGATCGGCAATTGCTCCTGCAGGTGATGGACAGGAAGTTCAAATGTCGCGATGACAGGATGTCAATGAGCGACCTCTAATAAGCTGCGTCCATGTAGCGATGCGTCGTCCCTAGCGGTCGTGTCCCGCCCTAGGCCTGTCATTCCCGCGAAAGCGGGAATCCAGTCGAATACCCGTCCCGCGTGGCGGGACACCTTTCGTCGGCGACGCGATGTCGCCGTGGCATCGCCATCGCCGTATGTGGTGGCGGATTCGCCATCGTCACCCCTACGGTGAAACGGATTCGCCTCGCCTGTTTTTCACCGCCATCATTCCCGCTCCCCACCGTCGCCGACGATGGCGCGACACCCGGCCACGCCCCGTCGTGATGCCGTCGGCGTTGTCGTGTCCCGCTACGCGGGACGAATAAATGACTGGATTCCTGCTTCCGCAGGAATGACGGTGTGGGGGCGACCGTCACCACCGTCACCGCAACTGCCACCGTCGCGGTCATCATTGCCGCGGTCACCGCCGCCATCACTTAACCGACCGCATATGCTCTGGCAGATAGGTCGCGATCTCAGGGAAGGCGACCAGCAGCACCACCATCAGCACCATCAGGAAGAACATCGGGATGGCTGTTTTTGCGATAAAGTTCATATCGTGATTGGTCATGCCCTGAATGACGAACAGATTGAACCCGACCGGGGGCGTGATCTGCGCCATCTCGACCACGACCACGATAAAAATGCCGAACCAGATAATATCGATTCCGGCCTGGCGTATCATCGGTTCCACGACCGCCATAGTCAGCACAACGGAAGAGATGCCATCCAGGAAGAAACCGAGAATGATATAAAAAATGGTCAAGGCGACAATCAAGGAAATTGGCGAAAGTCCGAGAGTTGCGATCCATTGCGCCAGGGCTCGGGGCAGTCCGGTGAACCCCATGGCCAGTGACAGAAACGATGCCCCCATCAGGATCAAGGCAATCATCGCCGAGGTCCGGGTCGCCCCCATCAGGCTGGCAAAAAACGTCTCATAGGTCAGCGACCGCTGCACACCCGCCAAAATCAACGAGCCGACGACGCCGAATGCAGCGGCTTCGGTCGCGGTCGCAAAACCGAGATACATGGAGCCAATGACGAACAGCACCAGAAGGATCACAGGAATCAGCAGACGGGACTGATAGAGCTTGGCGGCAAATGACATTTTCGGTTCGCGGGGCGGCACTTCGTCGGGCTTCCAGAACGACCAGAGGACAATGTAACCCATAAACAAACCCGCCAACAGTATGCCCGGTAAAATGCCGGCCATAAACAGTTTGGAGATCGATTCGTTGATGGTCACGCCATAAACGATCAAGGTCAGCGATGGCGGGATCATCAAGCCGAGCGTGGCCGCGCCAGCGAGTGTGCCGATGATCATTTTTTCCGGATAATTGCGTTTTCGCAGCTCAGGGATAGACATCTTTCCGACCGTGGTCAGGGTCGCTGCGGATGAGCCAGAAACCGCGGCGAAAATAGTGCAACCGACGATATTGGTGTGCAGAAGCCTGCCGGGCAATGCGTCCATCCACGGCGCAAGGCCACGAAACATGTCCTCGGAGAGTTTGGTCCGATACAGGATTTCCCCCATCCATATAAACAACGGCAAGGCGGTCAACGACCAACTGGACGATGACGACCAGATCGTAGTGAACATGGTGTCGCCGGTTGGGCGGCTGGTAAACAGTTCCATGCCGACAAAGGCGACCCCCATCAACGCCAGGCCGACCCAGACGCCGCTACCCAACAGGAAGAAAAGAACGAACAGGAATAATCCGGCGGCAAGAAACTGTTCCATGACGATTCTCTTTTTTATGCCGCGTGTTCTGTGGCGGATATGGCATCGTCGCCGATATCATCCAGCCCGAAGAAAACGATCCGAATGAAATGATCCAGAAAAGTCAACGCAAAAATGCTGGCGCCAATGGCCATGGGGATTTGTGGTATCCACAGCGGCATTGCATCCTGGCCCTGAGAGACATCGTTGAGTTTGTACGACCAATAAACGCCTCTAAAGGCGTAATACACCATGTAGGTGGTCAAGGCCGAGCCGATGCCGAAACACCATATTTCACCAAAACGGCGATAGCGGCCCAAATGGTTTAACAGCAGCCCAACCCGAATATGCGCGCCGGTGTTGAGCGCGTAGGCCAAGGCGGAGAAAGTGGCCGCTGCCATACAATATCCCGCATAATTGGTGGCGCCGATGAATATGCCGCCGGACCAGCGCATGACCATTTGCATGACAATAATGACCAGCAGGAGCAGTAGGAACGCCGCGGCCATAAAACCGCTAAATTGGTAAATAGCGTTCAACGCCGTGCGTAGCGGATGCGAATCACTTGGTTGTTGCATGGTCATTATTTATGTGCAATGGTCGCGGCTATCGCCGCGCATGTTTCACTGGATTATCGGGTCAAGCCCGATAATGACGAAACGAAAGCGGGACACGACTGCCAGGGATGGCGGGAGTGCAGATTGCCGCTCCTGCGCATCCTGCGCCCGCGGCATACGACCGCCAGGGAAGGCGGAAGTGCAGATAATGCAGGGAGCGATTATCTGCCATGCCCTCCATGGCAATATTGTCTGGAACAAAAATCTGCCTGCCATCCATGGCAATAATCATGAATGATACGCGCAATTATTTGCCCAAACCATCCCAGCGCCAATCACTCTTCATTAAACGCATCCACGATTGCCCTGCCTTCCGGGCCGGCTTGCTCCAACCAGGATTCAGTCATGGTGGCGCCAACCTTTTTAAGATCCGCCGACAGTTGTTCCCCGGCCGGCTGAACTTTCATGCCATTTGCGGCGAGTTGAGTCAAATACCAGTTGCTGAGCTGTTCCGATTTTGCGGTGCCAGCGGCCTCGGCCATCATGGCCACGCCTTTGACAATATTTTGGGTTTCCTGGTCGAGTGCGTTCCAAGCATCTTTGTTGGCGAAAACGTAATTGCGCGGCAACCAGGCCTGAACATCATAAAAATGGGTTAGATGCTCCCAAACCTTGCGGTCATAACCGGTTGAACCGGAAGAAACGAACGCTTCGGCGACACCGGTGGCCAATGCCTGAACAAGTTCCGCGGCCTCGATTTGAACCGGATTCATGCCCATTAACTCAGCCAATTGGTTGGTCGCGGCGTTATAACCGCGAAACTTGATGCCCTTGGTGTCGGCCATGGAGTTAATCGGTTTCTTGAAATAAAGCCCCTGGGCCGGCCACGGCACCGAGTACAGCAAGACAAGATTTTGTTCATCCATGAGCTCGCTGAGTTTCGGCTTGGCGATTTTCCACAACTCGGACGATGCCGCATATGAAGTCGCCAGGAAAGGAATTGAATCGACGCCGAACAAGATATTTTCGTTTTGGTGCGCTGATAGTAATCGCTCACCAATTGGCGCTTGTCCGGTCTGCACCGCACGTTTGATTTCATTGCCTTTAAACAGCGAACCACCGCCATGAATGATAATCTCGATCTTGCCGCTGGTTGCGAGCGTTACGGCTTCGGCAAATGCCTTGCCGTTTTGGGTGTGAAAGTTGCTGTCGGCATATGCCATCGGCATATCCCATTTCTCGGCATTGGCGATGCCGCCGCCCAAAACGATTGACGCGAAAATCGCCAATAGGGTTTTTACCCCTCTGATTTTTAAGAATGTGGCACGTATATTATTAGGCATATTGTTTTCCTCTTTCATAATTTGATGATTAATAATTCGATTTCTTCAGCTAAACCGGTCGCAACGATAAGCGTCGAGATCGAAGTTTTGCTGAAGCCCCATCATATGCTGGGCCACGACCCGGCCGGTCTTGGGCCCTGCGGTCAAGCCAACATGTTGATGTCCGTAGGCGAAATAGACTCGGCGGCTGGACGGTGCCGGCCCGATGACCGGCAAGCTGTCCGCCGTGGTCGGCCGGTGCCCCATCCAAGTCCGTTTCGTTTCGTATTCCAACCCCGGCAACACGGCTTTGGCTGCGCGCAACAACAATTTCAGGGGGCCTTTTGAAGCCGGCGCATCCAGGCCGCCGAATTCGATAACCCCGCCCAGGCGCAAGCCGCCCTGCATGGGGGTGATGACGCATTTGCGTGCCGCATCCATGACCGGAACCGAGGGTTGCTTGCTTGCGTGCAACAACTCCAGATGGTAGCCGCGCTCCGATTCGAGGGGTACGTTGGCGCCCAATTTTGCCGCCAGCTTATGCGACCAGGCACCGGCGGCGATGACCGCTTTGTCAACCTTGATGTCATGGTCATCTGCTTGCAGAACGACGCCGTCATTGCGCGTGCCCACTCGTTTAATATCCGCCCGAACCACTTCCCCCCCGGCCGCGGCAAAACCTTTGGCGAGGTCGCTGACGTAGTTTCCAGGATTGGCGATCATGCCATGATCCTTCAAGAGCACGGCAAATTCATAGTTCCTTGATAGGGCTGGCTCGAATTCGCGTATTGACTCGCCTTGCAACGTGTCCCATTCAAAACCGTGTTCGCGGCGCAACCTCCAACTGAATGCGTCGCGCTCAAAAGCCTCGCGGTTTTCATACAGGTACAGATACGCGCACGCGCGTAGCCAGCGCTCGGCATCGGTTCCTCGCGCCAGGGCGCGGTGCTCGTCGACGCTGTCGAACAGCAGTGGAATCAGATTACGCACAATATATTCAACCCGCTTGCGGCTTGATGAGCGAAGGTAAGGAATCAGCCAGGGCAACAGCTGCGGCAGATAGGACCAGCGCATAAACAAAGGCCCATCGCGGGCAAACAACATGATTGGAGCCTTGAGCACAATGCCCGGCGTTGCCACCGGGACGACCGCGCAACGTGCCAGGACACCGGCGTTGCCATAGGAGGCGGCCTCGATGCCACCCGGTTCGTGGCGATCGATCATGGTAACCGCCGCGCCCAGGCGCTGAAGATGCAAGGCGCAGGAGACACCGACTATGCCGGCACCGACCACGGCGATATTCGGTGGTTTTTGCCCGTTCATAGAAACTGAATTGCCCATAACTTTATAGCAATCGCTCTCGGGTTGTCATAATTTTCGCATCATATTTGCACATCATGCAATCCATTCGCTTACCGGGGCCTGGCTATCCTGTAGCGGTTGGCTGATAATATCGACCAGAGTCGGGCCATGGTGTTCGATAGCCAGATTGAAAACCCGCCGCAGGTCAGCCGGGTCTTCAACTCGCCAGCTTTTTACCCCGAACGACTCGGCCACAGCGGCGTGGTCGGTGCGGTTGAAATCAACGGCATAGTAGCGTTGCTTGAACCCGGCTTTCTGGCCCGCCTTGATCCAGCCGTAAACACTATTGGAAAATACCAGAAACATAATCGGAAGATTGAGGCGTGTAACGGTTTCGAGTTCCCCGACGGTAAAACCAAAACTGCCATCCCCCATGGCGGCGACCACCCTGGATTTGGGTCGTCCAATCTGCGCGCCAACCGCCGCCGAAAGGGCATAACCGAGTGCGCCATGCGCTCGATTGGAAATAAAATATCGCCCGGCGTGTGGGATTCGATAAAATGCGGAGAAATAAGGGCACGGTGTTCCAGGATCGGCCACGATCACCGCATCGGATGGCAATATCTGGTTCAATTCGGCGATCACCCGCTCCGGTTTTATCGGACTGTCGTCGCTGGCGGCCAGTTCATAAAAGTTTGCGAATTTAACCTTCAAAGCCGACGCCACTTTTTCCGCGCCGCCAAAATCGATCTGGTCCGTACCCATCTCCTCAAACACAAGGTTCAAAGCCTCGAACGCCAGACGAACATCCGCTACCACCGCCACGGCGGTCGGATAATTGGCCGATATGGCCATGGGGTCGCTGTCGATATGGACAATTTTCACGCCCGTTGGCGGCGAGCGCCAGCGTTCTGTGGTCACCGATCCGGCCCGGCAACCGGCATAGACGACAAGATCAGCCTGGTCGATAATCGCACGAGTGGCCGGGACACCGCCGTTCGATCCGACCACACCAAGATGATTGGCATGATTGTCCGCCAAGCTGCCTTGACCGCTGACCGTGGTCGCGACGACGATGTTTAATCTTTCTGCCACCGCCTGCAAGGCTGCTTCTGCACGCGCCAGAACAACGCCGCCGCCGCAGACAATAACCGGTTTTTTAGCCGCGACAATGGCAACCGCAGCCGCCTCGATCGCCTTCGGGTCGGGCGCGCTCGGCCAAGCCGGAAACGTCACAAAATCGGGTTGCGCCCAAATATCGCTATGCTCGACAGACGCTGTTTGAATATCGTAGGGCAGCCCCAGATGTGCCGCTCCGGGGCGCCCCGTGGTCATCGCCCGAAATGCCGTCCGCACCATGTTGGGCAACCTTTCTGCATTGTCAATGACGCCGTTCCATTTTGTCAGCGGGCGGAACAATCTGGTTTGATCGAGTTCGGTCAGCGGGTAACGCCCTTGCGACGTAATCGATACATCCGATGTGATCGACAAAACAGCGACCGACGATTCATTGGCTTCAACCACGCCCGGCAGAATATAAGTGGCGCCGCCTCCACTGGGCCCTTCGCAGACACCAACGCGCCCGGTAACACGCGCATAAGCATCCGCCATATAAGCCGCGCAACGTTCATCGCGGGTCAAAATATGCTGCATACCGTGCTCGAGGCGATACAGGGCATCGTAGAAAGGCAGAGTCGTATCTCCGCATAAACCGAATATATGTTTCACGCCATGCGCCTGAAGCAGGCGCACCATGGCTTCAGCGCCATTCATGTGCCCATCGCATTACCTTGAGTTTGCTGCATAAAATTAACCTTATGCCTTGCTGATTCCTGGGTTATATACACGTTTGTATAAAGTGATGTATTCAACTATGAACCTCCGTGCAGAAGCTGTCAATGGCGTTTAATATCATTGCATGATTTTGGGCGTTTAATTTGAGTTGCCAAACCTGGCAACATACCATACACTTATTTTCTGCACACAATTTATGCGATGAGATGTTTCTTTATGCGCTCTCCCTGTATCCGCGAACCTGAAAATAAAAACGCGGGCATCGCCAAAGGTATTTATCCCATCGTTAAAAATATGGCGATCGCGTTCGAGTTCAAGCCGGGCGAGAGAATAAACGAGGTCGATCTCGCCCACCGCTATCACGCTGAGCGACTGCCGAATTTATCGGGTTAGTTAGCGTGCCGGGGAGCGAAATGGGACAGAATTCCACGGTTGTCGGCGGCAAGACCGTTTATGGCGCCGCCGTCGGCATCTTGATGCTGGACACACGGTTTCCGCGCATTCCAGGCGACATCGGCAATGCGGAAACCTGGCCATTCCCGGTGCTTTACAAGGTGGTCCGCGGCGCATCACCCGATCATGTGGTGCGCCGCGGAGCCGAGGGACTGGCCAAGCGGTTCATCGCCGCCGCCCGCGAACTGGTCTCCGATGGCGCTGATGGGATTACCACAAACTGTGGTTTCCTGGCTTTGTTTCAGGATCAACTGGCACAAGCTGTCGGTGTCCCGGTCGCCGCCTCTTCGCTAATGCAGGTGCCTATGGTGCAAAATATTTTGCCGCCGGGCCAGCGCGTAGGGGTGCTGACCATTTCAAAATCTACTTTAACACCCGAGCAGTTGAAAGCTTCCGGCGTACCGATGGATACCCCGATTGCAGGCACCGATGAAGGTCGGGAATTCAGCCGGGCAATATTGGATGACGAGCCGGCACTTGATGTGGAATTGGCACGCGCCGATTTGATCGACGCCGGGCGCCAACTGGTTACGGCGTTCCCGGATACGGGCGCCATCGTCCTTGAGTGTACCAACATGGTGCCCTATGCTGCGGATTTACGGCAAACGTTCGGCCTGCCTGTTTACAGCATCTATAGCTTTGTGACCTGGTTCCAGGCCGGCCTGAGGCCACGGGTTTTCGACCCGCGGCTAGTAGATCAAGGCGCGCCTTATCCGACACCTTAAGAGGGTATCGTATCCTTCCCGTCGTTGATGCGATGCTGCGGTTGTTTTCCGAAACATTATGAATTCCTTATGACCCTCTCAAAGTGAATAGCATAATCACCAAAACTCTATAAAATAAAGTAGAATCCGCTGGATTATCCAAGCCGCAGAGGTAATTACCGTTAATGCAAACCATCACGCGATTTCCGCCAAGTCCGACAGGTTCTCTCCACATCGGCGGCGCGCGCACTGCGTTATTCAACTGGTTATACGCGCGCAAAACCGGCGGCGAAATGGTATTGCGAATTGAAGATACCGATCAAGAACGATCCACTCAGGCGGCTATTGACGTTATTCTGGAATCTATGAAATGGCTCGGCCTGACCTGGAATAAAGGACCCTATTATCAGACCAAGCGATTCGACCGATATGGTGAAATAATCGCTCAATTGCTTAAACAGAGTGATGCCTATTATTGTTTTTGCAGCAAGCAACGGCTGGACGAGGTGCGCGGCGCGCAACGGAAAAGTGGAGAGAAGCCGAAATACGATGGTCGCTGTCGAGAATTAAATCGTATTCCCGACAACCACGAAGAGGCCGTAGTAAGATTTAAAAATCCATCACAAGGGACCGTAGTATTTAATGATGTTGTGCGCGGTCGGGTAGAAATTGCAAACGCAGAGATGGATGATTTAATTCTGGCCAGAACCGATGGCGCGCCGACCTATAATTTAACCGTGGTGGTGGATGATATTGACATGGGCATTACCCATGTCGTGCGCGGCGAGGATCATATCAACAACACCCCGCGGCAAATTAATATCTTTCATGCGCTAAAAGCCAAGTTGCCGGTGTTCGCTCACGTTCCGCTTATCCTCGGCAAAGACGGGCAACGCTTGTCGAAGCGCCACGGCGCGGTCAGCGTTCTGGATTATCGCGCCATGGGAATTTTGCCCGAAGCATTATTAAATTATCTGGTGAGATTGGGATGGTCGCACGGCGATCAGGAAATATTTGATTTCGATGAAATGATCGAACTATTTGATATTAAGGACATCAATAAATCGCCCGCCGCGTTTAACCTGGAAAAACTGTTATGGGTCAATCAACAATACATCGTCAACGCGGATCAGGCGCGCTTGGCAAAAGAAATGGCGAAAATTCTGAACCGTCGAGGCCTCGGGTTAGGCGATGGCCCGGACCTGAATGAAGTAGTGGAAGTGATGCGGGAGCGGGCGCAAACCCTGGAAGAAATGGCGGACAAGATTACGTATCTTTATAAAGATTTTGACGGCTACGATCCCAAAGCAGTGAAAAAGAATATAAAACCGGAATCAGGCAATTTGCTATCCGTTGTGCATAGCCAATTAGCGAGGATAGATGAATGGGACGAAGCGCACATCAATCAGGCAATCAATAATGTTATGGATACAGAAAACGTTAAACTAGGCGACTTGGCGCAACCCCTTCGTATCGCTATATCGGGCTCGTCGGCAACCCCATCAATTGACGTAACAGTGAAATTAGTGGGCAAGCATCGAACGCTGGAGCGCATCGAAAAAGCCATTAAATTCATAGCACAAAGCCTTCAATAATCCCGCGAATAATTCTTGATTGTACTTATACCAGCCATTAGAATACACACCCTCTTCCGGGGCCATAGCTCAGCTGGGAGAGCGCAACACTGGCAGTGTTGAGGTCGGCGGTTCGAGCCCGCCTGGCTCCACCAACTATTCTTTCTAAGAACCGATTCCTGGATTACCGATTCTTGGATAAAGTGAGTCACGAATAATAATTTGCGTGCAGTAATATCCATTGACAATTTAATTGTCCCCATCGTCTAGTCGGCCTAGGACACTGCCCTTTCACGGCGGCAACAGGGGTTCGAATCCCCTTGGGGACGCCATAAAATAAAGGGTTAGCGTAAAAACTAACCCTTTTAGTTTTTGTGCGGGATGGTTTATTTCCGCCCTCGTCGAGGAGGGTTTATAACCCGGCGACAACGATTTAACCCATTCCCTTTTTATTTGCATATCATCATATAGGGTGGGTTTGACCCACCATTTCAAGAACAAAACAGTGGCTTGCACCCGCTCGGTGGGTAGAACCCACCTTACATTGCTGTTTGTTTTGATTCTGCACTGTTTTGTGAAAAGGCTTCTTTTAACACCGCCTGCATCAGTTGTTTGGCATAAGTTTGGCTGACGGTGATTTGTGTTTCCATTTGATCGCAGAGAGTGAGAAGTTTTTCGACTTTGGTGGCGACGGCTTTTTGTTCGGGGAGTGGTGGGAGGGGGATAATTAATTTTTCAATATACTCTTTAGGAACTCGTTTTTGGCCCACCGCTCCTTTCATCAATTTTTTCCCATTGATTAGAAATGATTCTATCTTCACTAAAATGTATACATATTCTGGCAATATATCGTCGATATTCACTCTTACTACATGGAGTTCAGTTGTTCCTGCTCCAATGCTTCCAGGAATATTTTGAATAATTCCAGCTTTTGAGTTTTCAAAGCATGGAGTTATTTTTGCAATTATGATGTCGTTTTCGGCAAAGTGCGTGAATCCTTTTTTTATTTCACCCCATTCCCGAGTTTGAAATCTTGGGTGGATACCAAACTTGTGATTAACATAAGGCATTGGCGAAAACCCTGCTATATTTTTGTCATCAGCATTGTTTCTAGGGTTTATTAAACCAGCATCACCCAACCGACACCAAACCCACCCATCAGGCAAATCAAAAGGTTTTTCTTCATCACTAATTGGCGGCAGTGGTTTTTGTTTTTTGATTTTCTTGTCTTTAATCAACTGCTCTTTTTCTGCTTGTATGCGCGATAGCAGTTCGTTGGCGGGTTCAACATCAGGGTTTTGCTGTCGCCACTCGGCGGTGAGTTTGCCCTCAATGGCCTCCTGCAAAATCTGCTGACGGAGGTTTTTTAATAGAGTTTGTTGGTGGCCTATCTCTTCTTGTAATTCTTTGTCCTCTGTTTCTATGTTTTGGAAATACGAAACAATTCTTTGTTGCTCCTCAATATCAGGCAGATCAATTTCAATCTGCAGAATGTGCTTCGGCTTTATTTCCGTTTTGATTCCTCCCTTGACTTGTTCTTGCAACAATCTGACAAATTCCAGACTTTTCAGGAAACGTTTGAAATACTCGACATTAATTTGTTCAATATCGAAAGTATAGGAAGAGTAATGAATGGTTGCAGTTATATTTTCTTTGCCAGTATAAATTCCCATTGCACCCTTTGATACATTAATGCCTGAAATAACAAAATCACCAGGCTTAACTAAAATCATATTCGTTTTACTGGGCTTGGTTGCGATATGAAAATTACCGGAGAAATCAATTTTATCTATACGTTTTATCCCGGTGACTATTTCATCATCTGGCCGATATTTTCCTTCACGCTCAAAAAGAAACTGGCCGATCTTTGTTTTTTTCCATCTCGCACTCATCGTATTCAGCGTTTTCATTCTTCCGGCATGACGATTTTTCCTTTTTTGACAGGAATTTCTGCAGGCAACAGACATTTTTTTAGTCGGTTGGGGTCGATATCAAAACTATTGGTCGCTACCTGATTAAGTTTGGAATTTCTTCGTTGTGGCGGACTAGCAACAATAACTATTTTCCCAATGGCTATGACTTTTTCTACCGCCGGCACCAAATCACTATCGCCACTGACTAAAAAAGCGACATCAAACCGATTTTCATACGCATCAGATAACATCTCACAAGCAATATTGACATCAGTTTTCTTTTCTTCAAATGTTGAATTGTAATGATTACACTTTCGGCAAATTTCTCCTTTACTTAAAAAATGACCTTTGATAATGATCAAGTTATTGCAGTGATGCTCTAATGCCTGAAGATACAACTTTTGTCGAGGGATTTCATCTCCTATTCCCTTAATCATTGCGGTAAAATACTTAACCTGCTCCAAATGAGAGTTGTGCCTCAAAAAACTTTGTGCCAACTTTTCAACATCCAACCATTTCAGGCTCGCCTTGCCGATGCTGCGAATACCGTAATACAGATTGAAACCGTCAATATAAACCATGACCTTTTTCATGCTATTTTCTCCTGAAATTTACTATAAAACAAAGGGTTAACAAGGACTTAACAAGCCTGTAAAGTTTTTTGAAAATAGGGCTTGACAAGCGTGTAAAGTATGGGAAAATGCGCCTACCACCCCGATGGCATCCTTCACAGGACCCCCGGTCGACAGCCGCCACTAACGCGGCTGTCTTTTTTTGTGGTATGGCGTTTCTCCATATCCTGATTCCTGCCCGAAATCTCCCAACGGATGATGCCCGGGTATAGTAAACATTAATCATCCCTTCCGGGCAATGGCCTGTCCTTGCGAATTTTGCGCTGCCAGGCTGCAGGATCTTCAATATACGAGAACAGGTTTTTGGACGCTGCCTCTTGCATGAGTAGAGCGAGCCTTGTGCCATTAGGCTCTTTTGGCTGTTTCTGTTTATCCTTGGTAACTTTTTTTTGCATACCATTGATATGGTTCATTCGTTCTTCCCGACTTGATATGGAGTTAGTTGCTCGCTGATTTGATTGATGAGTGTATCGCTTTTATTAAACGAGTGATGAAGTAATCCCAATAACTCGACGCTGGAATATGACTTTTCTGGTTCTGGCTGATGTGGGTTTTTAATATCAAGATTATACCCGCTTTGGATAATGGTCTTGATGTCCACTTTCCATGCCTGTTCGTTTTCTTTTCGCTTGCGCCACCACTTTTTCAAGTTGTCAAACTCTGCGACCTGTATCGGTTTGGTTTTAGAGTAGGACTTGTATCCTTCCGGCAGTTGATGCTGGTAATACCAGATGGTTTTTGTCGCCTCGCCTTTGGTGAAGAATAGCAAATTAGTCGCAACCGACGCATATGGCTGGAACACCGAATTGGGCAGACGGATAATGGTGTGCAGGTTGCAATCTTCCAGCAGTTTTTGACGGATGCGTTGCTTGACGCCATCGCCCGTGAGTGAGCCGTCGGGCAAAACAATGGCTGCCCTGCCATCGGTTTTAAGCAAGTGAATCATCAGAATCAAAAACAGGTCAGCCGATTCTTTGGTGCGATAAGTTTGCGGGAAGTTGTTTTCGTTGTTGTTTGACACCACACCGCCAAAAGGCGGATTGGTCAGAATGATATGGACGCGATCTTTTTCACGATATTCGGTTAAGGGGCGCGCCAGTGAATCGTCATATCGAATGTTCGGCTGGTTGATGTCGTGCAAGATTAAATTGGTATTACACAGCAGATACGGTAGCGGTTTGTATTCCCAGCCGATGATGCTATCTTGTATGGCGGTGCGTTTTTTTAGATTAGTGGCTTTGACTTTGAGATGCTCCAAGGCGGCGGTTAGAAATCCGCCAGTGCCGCACGAAGGATCGAGTATTTTCTCGTGCGGTTTGGGGTCAGTGAGTTCGGTTAGCAATCTGGTAATCGCACGCGGCGTATAAAATTCGCCCAGAGTGCCCGCGCTTTGCAGTTCGCCCAAAAAGGTTTCGTAAATCTGCCCGAAAATCTGCTTGTCCTTGCTGTTGTTGAAATCAATTCCATTGAGATGGTTAATCACCTGGCGCAGGTGAATACCGGATTTCATATAGTTGTAGTTATTGGCAAAAACTTCACGCACCAACACGGCGCGTTTGTTGCCGGTGGAAAGATCAATGTTCGCCAACTTGGGAAAAAGTTTCCGGTCAACGAAGGCAAGTAATTCATCGCCGGTCATCCCTTCGTCATCGCCAGCCCATTCGTCCCAATGCAACCCTTGCGGGATGGGAGAAATGTAATCGTCCTGTAGAAGTTCCAGTTCTTTGTCTTTATCGCTGAATATTTTGAGAAACAACATCCAGCCGAGTTGCAGAATGCGTAATTCATCGCTACCCGTGCCAACATCCTGCCGCATGATATTGCGGATGGATTTAACGATGCCGGTGAAGTTGGTCATTTGTTGACTGCTTCTTGCAATACCTTAAAGTGCTTTGGAAACACTTCTTCCATCATTTCCAATAAATACTTCACATTTTTTTGACATTCAGGCACAAGAGAAGGATCAAATCCGCCACCAGTCATGTGCGACTGGCTGTTTGTAAATTTATAAATAGCCGTTTTTTTATTCTCATCAAAATCTATTTGTTCTAGCTTTTTTTGCATGTTTCCACTATCAGGAACCATTATTGCCAAGAAGTTTTCCAACACTTTTCTAGCTATATTCGGGATATGGTAAACAGATTCTATGGTTCCTTTTGACTCAAAATTATACAAAACTTTAAACAGATATTGGTACTCAGTATCGTATTTCTGCAACAAGTTGTCCAAAACATCTAACCTCGCAACTCGTCCATTATCTAAATCATAGTGATTATTAATCATATAGTAACTACTATGTTTTGACTTACTATCCATCCAGCCAAGCAACAATTTTAAGAATTCAAAATTATGCGTTAACATAAAACCCTGATGCGCATCTTTTACCGAATTTTTCAAAAAGGCAAATGACTGAAACATTGAATTAGAATCCAAACTTGAAATTGGATCGTCAATAACAACGATTCCATTATTGATGTCAAAATCTTGATCTTCCAAGTGAATTGTAAAATACACAAAAGCAATTGCTGTTTTTTCACTTTCGCTGAGATTTTTAGCTACATCCCCATTTCGTTTAATTATGTATTCTTCTTTTATGTATTCTTCTTTTATGTATTCTTCTTTTATGTATTCTTCTTTTATGTATTCTTCTTTTATGTGTTCTTTTTTAGAAACTTCAAAAGTTATCTCGTCTCTACCGAGAAACGTTTTCAATTGATCGTTTATTTTTTCACAAGCTATTCCAGAAGCAGACATTTTGATTTTATTTTCTATGATCCGACTTTCAATAGCACCTATCCCCATATCATTAGGATCGTCTGGATTTCCTTCCTTGAGATGTTTGATATTTTCATTCAAATCCTTGATATTATCTTTTAATGCTTCTACGTCATCATATATTACACTTACATAATGATCTTCTAATTTTCTTTCTGATGCTTTCCTTGTATCAGAAAAATTTTTAGTTTTTTCATTGCAGCATGTAATCAATGAATTTGCTTTGACTATTGACGATATTAATAGAGTTGCATCAATGTCAATTTGTAATGCTACAGGGGTCGTTGTTTTTTTATGTCTACCTCTTTTACTAAACTTGCAAGTTTTGATAATAATTCTCCTTTGCGGATAGCAATATCGTCTATCACCACTACATATTCCTCTTGGAAATCAGAGTATAGATTTGCTTTGTCCATAATTTTTAGTTCGCTGATTTCAGAACAAAGTGCTCTAATTTTAGAAAGCATCGAGTCGATATCACGCTTAAGAGATTTATCGGCAGCATTAAAATAAGAAAGCAAGTCAGGAATTCTATTTCCCGGTAATGGTTGATCACAAAATTCACAGTTATTTGATTCATGTCGCTTATGTAAATCAATCCCTTCTTCAACCCACTTGGAAATATCTGGATGGTCTTTGAGTCTTTCGTTGACCATCGTTTCAACCGTTTTCCCCAAAAGAGCTTTTGAACTCTCAACAATCTCATCTAAATTGTCCGAAATATTTTCATCAATCAGCGTAAGCACTTCTTTTTGTTCTTGCCTTAAAGTTTCGGAATGAGATAGTTTTTCCTCATTTGACAGTATTTGTTTTCTACCTAGTAATCTGTACGCATTTTCAGCATTTTTTTTATTATAAGTTCTCGCTGATACTCCACTTATTCCCTCACTAATAGTTCTTGCAACATCTGTGAATTTTCCATTCTTTTCTCTTTCTTTGTCGGAAAGTTCCTTTTCTTTTAACTCTAATTCTCTTTTTTTCCCACCCAATATTTGTTCATCCTGCTCTATTTTTTCATTTAATTCTATATTTTGTTTGCCAAGTATAATGATTGAGTTTGCTGTTCCTTCAACGACATCAACATTTTCAGAAATATACCTCTTATTAAATACTCGTATATTTTTATCGTATAATTCACTTTGAGAATAACTTTGTTGCTCAGCCACGAACTTATATTCAACATCATGAAAACCTTCTAACCTATATCCATTAAACATTGTGAATATCTCGGAAAATGTCGTTTTTCCCGATGCATTCAAACCATAAATCAAATTAAACCTTTTAAAATCTGGGATATCATTGCTTACAGAATAATCTTTGAAAATCCCAAGATTTTTAATTTTATTTATTTTAGTAATCATTTCTGTTTATCCCGCTTTCCTATAAATCTCTCGTTCCAACTCCTTCAGAGCAGTCATATACCCTTGCTTCCCACCAAACAACTCAACAATCTCATGCGGTGTTCCGAATCGGTTCAACGGATTGACTTGCAGAATATTCATATCTTCGATGTTCTCAATACCCTCATCGGCATATTTATCAAGCAAGGCATCCAATACCGCGCGTGCTTGTTCGCCATGCTTGGTGAAGTAGTTGCGTTTTTTAACATTGTTTGCCCGTTCCGCTCTGCTCAAGGGCGGTTGATCAAATGCGGTGTGACAGATCATGTCAAAAATATCCATCTCTTTGTTAATCGCCTCTTTGAGATTTTCATACACTATACCTTGCTCGGTAAGTTCTTCAATGATGACGCGCTTTTTGTCAGCCGCGTTCCATTTGTTTAGAAAATCGTCAAGCGATTTATACTGTTCACGGACTTTTTGGCGAGTGTAGTCTTTAAGGTTATTGGTGATGAGTTTGCCGTTGCCGTCCATGTATTGGATACGTTCATTGAGCACCGCGACATTCACGCCATTGACGTAGTATTTTTCTATTGGTTCGGCAACAATATCACCACCGTCAATGAGGTCTAGCGTTTCAGGTATATCAAAAATAACTTCTTCGCCATCCTCGTCTATAATTGGTCCGTCGGCATTCATTTCATTTTCTGGTGATTCAAATTCGTCATCTTCTCCAAGTTCTTTGACCCTGATAGGGTCGCCGTCAAAATCAGGATCTGCAAACAGGTCCGTGACCTTGCGAAAATCCATGATGGTGAAAAAAGTTTTGCCGAACTCTTCATTGATGCGCGTGCCGCGTCCGATGATCTGTTTGAATTCAGTCATGGAGCCGATATTGCTATCAAGCACAATTAGTTTGCAGGTTTGAGCGTCGACGCCTGTGGTCATCAGTTTTGAGGTGGTGGCAATAACAGGATACCTTTCTTCAGGATTGATGAAGTTATCCAGTTCGCGTTTGCCTTCGTCATTATCGCCCGTGATTTGCATAACATATTTGCTGTTTTCTGCCGTCAGGTCGCTGTTTTCATTGGCGACAACGGCGCGCATTCGTTGGGCATGATCAATATCTACGCAGAAAATAATGGTTTTATCAAAGCGATTGGTCTTTTTAAGAAACTCGCTTACCTTTCGGGCAACGGTTTCAGTTCGTTCATCAATAACCAGATTTTTGTCATAGTCTTTGAGATTATAGGGGCGGTCTTCAATCACACGCCCTTGTTTATCGGTTTTACCCTGTTCAGGTCGCCAACCTTCAAGGTCAACATTCAAGCCAACTCGTAAGACTTTGTAAGGCGCAAGAAAACCGTCTTGTATACCTTGCCTGAGTGAATAGGTATAGACGGGGTCACCAAAGTATTCGGTACTGGATATTGTTTTGGTTTCTTTAGGTGTGGCGGTTAAACCAATATGCGTGGCTTTAGAAAAATAGGTGAGAATTTCACGCCAAGCACTGTTCTCAGCGGCACTGCCACGATGACATTCATCAATCACAACAAGATCAAAGAAATCTTGACTGAATTTCCGATAGGCGTCTTTATCTTCATCATAATCGGTTAAACCCTGATACAGGGCAAAGTAAATTTCGTATGACTTGTCGATCTTTTTTTGTTTGATATGTGTCATGATTTTCTTGAAATGACGAAAATCGTTACGCATTGCCTGCCCAATCAACACATTTCTATCGGCGAGAAATAAAACTCGTTTTTTGGTTTTACTTTTCCACAAGCGATAAATGATATGAAAGGCGGTATAGGTTTTTCCGGTTCCTGTTGCCATGGTCAGCAAAATTCTATTTTTTCCTTGAGCTATGGACTCCACTGTTCTATTGATGGCAATTTGCTGATAGTAACGCGGCGCCTTGCCGCTACCGTCAAAGAAATAATCTTGCCCCGTGATGCGCTCCTGTTCATCAGTAACGATATTTTTGTATTTTTTATAGCGTTGCCAAAGCGTTTCCGGCGAGGGGAATTCATCGAGTGTAAGTTCTTTTTCTACCTTTCCATTAGTGCAGGTACAGTCGTGTTCATAAAAACCATCGCCGTTACTGCTATACACCGAAGGGATGTCCAAAATTTCCGCGTAATCCAAGCCTTGTTGAATACCCGCTTTCACCGAGTGGTTGTTGTCCTTCGCTTCAATGATGGCGATGGGGATATTGGGTTTGTAGTAAAGAATATAATCCGCCCTCTTTCGCTTTCCCCTGCTTGTGAGATTGCCTTTCACATAAATTCGCCCATCGGTAAATGAGACCTCTTCCCGGATTTGAGTACGCACATCCCAACCCGCCCTTTCCAATGCAGGCTGTATATACTGTGTGCAGATGTCTCTTTCCGATAGGTTTTTCTTAGAGGTCATGGGTTGCCGCTTGAGTGGTTGCCAACTTACCAAAATGTTATCATATAATCAGATAAAAATGATTACTGAAAAGCAAAAATCTGTTGCGCAAATTTACACTTTTGGCGATTTGAACGCCATGTTATGAAATTTTATAATACTCTTTGAATTTCAATATGCCCCGAATATTTAGCTTCATTCTGATTTTTATCATCGGCCTAAGTTATGCTAGCGGCGCGCAAGATGTTGTAGACAAAAATTCTGTCGTGATAAAAAGCCCGATTGATAAAAAACAATACCGTTATTTGGAGTTGGACAATCGCTTAAAGGTATTGCTTATTTCCAATAGCGAAACTGATAAGGCCGCGGCCGCGCTTGATGTTTATGCGGGTAGCGGCGCCGACCCCGAAGGCTGGCAAGGGTTGGCGCATTTTCTTGAGCACATGCTTTTTCTCGGAACAAAAAAATATCCGACTACCGATGAATATCAATCTTTCATAAAAAACAATGGCGGCGATTATAATGCGTTCACATCGTTCCGCCACACCAACTATTATTTCAGCATTACCGTCGATCATTTTGAATTGGCGCTGGATCGGTTTTCACGATTCTTCATCGATCCGACTTTTGATGCGGTCTATGTGGAGCGCGAGCGTTCAATCATTCACTCGGAATATCAATCACGAAAAAAAAATGAGCATCGCAGACTTATGGATGTGCAAAAGCGGTGGTTGAACAAGGCGCATCCGTTTTCCAGATTCTCGATAGGATCATTGGACACGTTACGCGACCGCGACGACGCCAGCGCCAGAGAAACATTGATCAAGTTTTATAACCAATATTATTCGGCCAACATAATGGCGTTGACGGTGTTGGGTCGGGAGTCATTGGATGAACTGGAGCAAATGGTCGTGGCGCGGTTTGCGCAAATTCCGGACCGCGATGCGACGGCGCCAATTTTTACTCAGCCCTATATGAATGCCAACTTGGTGCCGGCGCGCTTAAATTCCATTCCTGATAAACAGCAACATTCGGCAAGTTTTGTTTTTGCCATTCCCTCTGTTTATGAAGAGTATCGGTCAAAGCCGTTGAATTACATTGCAAATTTGCTTGGCCATGAAGGCGACGGGTCTTTGTTTTCTTTATTGAAAGATCGTGGCTGGGTCGAGGGTTTGAGCGCTGGCGCAGGATACATGGATCAAGTCCAGGGTGAATTCGTTATACACATCGACCTGACCGAGTCGGGACTGAATCACATTGAGGACATCGGCAAACTGGTGTTTCAAGCAATCAACTTGATTAAGCAAAACAAAATTGATGCGTGGCGTTTTCAAGAGCAAAGCAAGTTGGCAAAGATCGCCTTTCGCTTTGAGCAGGAAAAAAATCCGGGACGATTAGCGCAGTCGTTGGCGTCCAGACTGCAACGCTATCCGCCGCAAGATGTGTTGCGGGGACCGTATCTGATGGAAGCGTTCGCGCCCAATCGAATCAAAACGCTGTTGGATTATTTGCGCCCGGATAATGTTAATTTGCATGTCTCTTCACAGTCTTTGGCGCAGTCTTTGATGACTGATAAAATTTCCGAGCATTACGATGTGGCGTATTCGCTGGCGCCCATTGATGCGAAAACATTGAACTTATGGGACACTAAAACCGTTCACGAAAATCTGCGCTTGCCGGCGGAAAATCCGTTTATACCGGAACGACTGAATGTGCTTGAAATTGTTTCAGCGCAAACAACGCCTACAAAAATTTCCACGCCATCCGAAGTGTCTCTCTGGTATCAACCCGACCATCAATTCGCAACGCCGCGCGCCAATTTTTATTTCAACATCATGTCGCCGCCGGCGAATAGCAGCGCGACAAATTTGATGCTGACCGAGCTCTATGTTCGGCTGGTCAACAGCCAGTTAAACAAAACGATTTATCCTGCCTATCTGGCCGACTTGCACTATAGCCTGTATCGCCACGCGCGCGGCATTTCGGTGCGCATTAGCGGGTTTGAGGATAAGCAATCGCAACTCCTCGATATTATTATCGATGCGCTGGAGCATCCCGAATATGATGAAGGCAGATTCAATGTCATAAAAGCCGGGTTGCTTCGCGAGTTAGACAATGTTTCAAAAGACGCGCCGGCCGATCAAGTGGTACACGAAATATATCGGCTTTTGTTGCAGCCGTATTGGACTGAACAAGAAAGAATTGCGGCGCTCAATTCCGCGACCATGGATGATGTAAAAAAATTCGCGCCGCAATTATTCAGGCAAGTTAAAGTGAATGTATTATCGCATGGCGATGTCAGCCTGGAGAATGCCATAGCGCGCAGCGGGATGCTCGGCGGCTTGTTGAAAAGCAGTCAGTTTATCGAGCACATCGCAAAGCCAAAAATACGTAAACTGAATCGCACAAAACGCTACTTGCGCAGTCTAAACATCGACCATTCCGATTCCGCGCTGGCCGCCTATTTTCAAGGCAACGATGATTCCATCCTTGAACGGGCAAAAGTTTCGCTGCTGAAACATTTGCTGGAGCCTGATTTTCATCATCAACTGCGCACGGTCAATCGCGTCGGATACAGCGTTCACGCCAGCACATTAACAATAGACCAAACTCCGGGCTTGTTATTTTCAGTGCAGAGTCCAAGTCATTCGCCCGCGCAAATCAACGCGTTGTATGATGCGTTTATTGGTGACTTCAATGCAACGCTGGATGCAATGAGCGAACAACAATTCGCTCGGTTAAAATCGGGATTGACGACCAAGATACTGCGCCAGGACAAAAATTTAAGCGCAAGATCGCAACGCTATTGGCGTGAAATCAATGACGAGGAATATCAATTTGACACGCGGCAGCAGTTCGCCGATGCGGTGACCGGATTAACCTTGCAAGACATGCAGGCGTATTATGAGGATAACATCGCGCATCGCGCGGGCGAGTTGCTGGTTCAATCTTCGGGCGCCGATGTCGATATTAATGATGGCCGCATTTCATCGCAAGGCTATGTCGACACCGCGGATGCCACTCGATTCAGGCAGACGATTGAGTGATCGCCTCAGGAAATTTATCGGAATTTATATTCATGCACAACGCAAACACGCCAGCGAAGTCAGTCGCCATTATTGGCGCAAAACTGAATCGGCTGGGGCGTTCCGTGACCACGGTTGAATCGTGCACCGGCGGCGGGATTGCTTATGCCTTAACGGCGCTTGCGGGCAGTTCAAACTGGTTCGAGCGCGGCTATGTGACTTATAGCAACACCGCGAAATCCGCAATGGTCGGCGTATCTTACGCGCTACTCGAAAAATACGGCGCGGTTAGCAACGAAGTCGCGGAAGCGATGGCGGTGGGCGGACTGAAACATGCCGATGCCGATTATGCATTGTCGGTCACGGGCATTGCCGGTCCCGATGGCGGCAGCAAAGACAAACCGGTCGGTACTGTCTGTTTTGGGTGGACTGGGCCAGACAATTATGTCCAAGTGGAAAAGATAATATTTCGCGGCAACCGGGATGATGTGCGCTCTCAGGCTATCGCGCATTCCCTGGCCGGGCTGTTAAGAATTTTGGAGAACGAGCATTCCGCAAATAATCAATATAAATAACGATCTCGGATAATGGTGCGGCTGATGCCGCGTGTGTTTCACTGGATTATCGGGTCAAGCCCGATAATGACGGGGGACGAATAACCTCCCCCACCGTCATTCCAACGAAAGTTGGAAAAAACCGCTTGGAGCGATTTTTCACGCAAGCCCCGAAAGGGTGAGTATCAGGGATGATGCGAATAATCCAGTGAGACATGCGCGGCGCAACGTGCCGCCCTTGCGGGCGCGGATTGGTTTTACTCTTGCTACGTCCCGGGTGGCGGCGATATTAAGGGTCTGGCGGGTGTAGTCATCTGTTTTCTGCATTAGTAAATTTCCATGCTCCATATATCAGGATTGTCATATGCTTGCTCAATCACTTCCCGATTAGTCAGCAGTTTTTCGAGAATGATCCCCTTTGATTGGTTGCCACATTTAAGCCAGATAATTAACGGCGGTTCGCTTTGTAGCATGCTGTATTCATGGAAAATCGGCATCCAGCGTTACTATCACATAGCCGTTTTGTTGCGCATAGTCCCAAATTTCCTGGTCCGTGGCGTTACTCATGTGCAACGCGCTCACTTGCATGCTTTCAGGATACACCTTCGCCAATGATTGAACGATGCGATGCGAGAGATTCTGATCGAGCAATAACTTCATGCGGCGGAAACCGCCACTAGGTGATGCTCACGCTGTGCCGCATAAGCCAGGCACGCTTGAATCTGGGTGCTGTTCAACTCCGGGAAATCTTTCAGGATTTCGGCATTGCTCATGCCTTGCGCCAACCAGCCTAGAACATCATACACGGTAATGCGTGTACCCTTGACACAGAGCTTGCCACTACGCTTGCCCGGCGTGATTTCAATGTAATCTTGATAGTTCATAATTTTCTGCTCCACTTTTTACGGGCTGGTCCGCCGCCGGAACATCAGCCGTTTGTTTCAGGTGTTATTGTGCAACCGAGTCGTTTTGCATTTTCGAGGAAACGAGCAATATTGTCATTACTATATCCCGCCCCCCATTGTGTCATACAACAATTTCGCAATCCGATAATTGGATGCGCTCGTGGCATTTCTGGAGTCTTATCTTGGGCGCCCACCTATCGCCTTTCTCAGCGTACTGCCCAACGTCGCCGGCGAATCCGCCACGGCGATGTCGGCTTGCTTGAAGGCTTCGATCTTGTCCTCGGCGCTGCCTTTGCCGCCGGCGATAATCGCGCCGGCGTGGCCCATGCGCCGACCCGGCGGCGCGGTCAATCCGGCAATGAAGCCGCAGACCGGTTTCTTCACTTTGCTGCGGCGCAGAAATTCCGCGGCCTCTTCTTCGGCGCTGCCGCCGATCTCGCCGATCATGAGTATCGATTCGGTCGCCGGGTCGGCCAGAAACATCTCCAGACAGTCGATGAAATTCGTGCCGTTGACCGGGTCGCCGCCGATGCCGATGCAGGTGCTTTGCCCGAGTGCTTCGGCCGTGGTTTGCGCCACCGCTTCGTAAGTCAAGGTGCCCGAGCGCGAGACGATACCGACCGAACCCGGCAGGTGTATATGGCCGGGCATGATGCCGATTTTGCATTTTCCCGGCGTGATCACGCCCGGACAATTCGGGCCGATCAGGCGGGTCGCCGAATTTTCCAACATTCTTTTCACCTTGACCATATCCATCATCGGCACGCCTTCGGTGATGCACACCACCAGCGGGATTTCGGCGTCAATAGCTTCGAGAATCGCATCGGCGGCGAACGGCGGCGGCACATAAATCACCGAGGCATTAGCGCCGGTTTGCGCGCACGCTTCTGCAACCGTGTCGAACACGGGCAAGTCAAGATGCGTCATGCCGCCTTTTCCAGGGGTCACGCCGCCGACCAGATTGGTGCCGTATTCGATGGCTTGTCGGCTGTGAAAGGTGGCCGTGGCGCCGGTGAAACCCTGGCACAGCAGCCGCGTGTTTTTATCTACCAGCACCGACATTATGCGGCCTCCCCGTTAAAAATAGATTTGCCGGATTTGACGATTTTCACCACCTTTTCGGCGGCGTCGGCGAGGTTGTCCGCGGACACGATCGCCAGTCCGGAATCCGCCAGAATGGCTTTTCCTTGTTCAACATTGGTGCCCTCCAGCCGCACCACCAGCGGCACTTGCGGAGCAGATTCCCGCGTCAATTCTTTGGCCGCCGCAACGATGCCCTCGGCGATGACATCGCAGCGCATGATGCCGCCGAAGATATTGACCAGTATGCCCTTGACCTTGGGGTCGGACAAAATAATCTTGAAGCCCGCGGTCACGCGCTCGGCCGTGGCGCCGCCGCCGACATCGAGAAAGTTGGCCGGCGAGCCGCCGTATAACTCGATGATGTCCATGGTCGCCATGGCCAAGCCGGCGCCATTGACCATGCAGCCGATGGAGCCGTCCAGTTTGATGTAGTTCAATTCATGTTCGCCGGCCTCTATTTCGGCCGGGTCTTCCTCGTCGCGGTCGCGCAACTTTGCCACTTGCGGGTGGCGGAACAAGCCGTTGCTGTCGAAATTCATCTTCGCGTCCAACGCCAGCAACTCGCCGTCGCCGGTCACCACCAGCGGATTGATCTCCACCAAACTCGCGTCCAACTCGGTGAACGCCCGATACATCGCGCTCAAAAATGCGACCGCGGCGCGCACCTGAGTGCCGGAAAGTCCCAGCGCAAAAGCCAGTTTGCGTGCATGGAAAGGTTGCAAGCCAATGGCCGGATCTATGGCCACCGTGATGATTTTTTGCGGCGCGCGCGCCGCGACTTCCTCAATGTCCATGCCGCCTTCGGTGGACGCGATCGCGGTGACGCGGCTGCTGGCGCGGTCGACCAACATGCCCAAATACAACTCGCGCGCGATGTCACAGCCGTCCTCGATATAAATGCGCTTGACTTCCTTGCCCGCGGGCCCGGTCTGATGCGTGACCAACTGCATGCCCAAAATCGCGCGCGCCGCCTGCTCCACTTTTTCCAGCGAGTCCACCACCTTGACCCCGCCGCCCTGGCCGCGTCCGCCGGCGTGAATCTGCGCCTTGACCACCCACATCGGTCCGCCGAGTTCGCGCGCCGCGGCGCTCGCCTCATCCAGCGTGAACGCGACCTTGCCTTTGGGCACGGCGACGCCGAACTCCGCCAGCAACGACTTGGCTTGATATTCGTGGATGTTCATGATTGTTTTTTCATCTTTTTAAGGTTAAGACACAATATATCAAACAAAGCCATGCGCCGCCCGGCTTTGTTATTCGGTTATGCACCCTTGCGTGGCAGGCTTACGTGTCGGCTTACGCGCCGGCGCCACCCGGTTGACAGCACGCGCCTAATCATTTGCGTAACTTGCTTGTTCGCATTCAAGTCAACCAGTTCAACCTCAGGCTGCCGTGTTTTAAATACCCGAAATATCTCATCCGCGAAGGCTTGTCCTATGCTGTCAACTTGGTCGAAATCAAAAATTACGGTGCTGAATTTTTCAACCCTGGCCAGCAACCTTTTGGCTTGCGACCTTGAAACGAGTTTGTCTTCTCCGTACTGTGCCAGGCGTACCGGCACCACGGTTTTAGTGAAGCCATAATCGTCGCCCGAAGTAAAACTGTCGAAAACATGTTTTTCTGTTCTTTTTGTATCATTCGATAACATCATAAAAACACTGGTGCCAGATTGAAATTTTTGACTTTCCGATAGCCCGACTTCCATCTCGTTCGGCACATGTGAAAAGCGCACACCGCCGGATAAAATCGCAAAATCATCAAACATGCGCGCGCTAAAAAAAATGCCTTCGCCCGTATGGTTGTCGGGGTCGGTTGTCAACTTGCCTTTGGCGAGTTCCAGCACAGCATGTCGTTCATCATTTAATGCTAATTCACGTTGTATCTTCTTAAAGATGCCTTCCCCATCGTCATAAATTACAATTTTGGTGGTTATTGCCGTTTTGCTCGCCTCAACATGGACTTTCGTGCCCGCGGAATGGTCAATGGCATTGTTTAGCATCTCGGTAAAACCATAGCGCCAAATATCAATGGCATTCTCCGCCAGATCAGTGACAAATGGTGAAATATCCGCACGCCATACCGCATCCTCGGCCAATTTTTCATCCAGGATATAGGCATGCTCCCATTTTTCCAGCAGCTTTAAACTGTAATGTTTGTTTCGGGTTGCACCCTGCGCTAAAAGCTCATCTTGCTCAACCAGGCGCTTGATATGCTTGTTGACCGCTTGCCGGGAAATGCGATACTTCCGCGCAGTCAGCGTCGCTATATTTTTTGGATTATGCTCAACATTGCGCAAAATAAATTGACGAATGTTTTCACTTGTTTTACGAATGCCTGCCACAATTCATCGGTTATTTGTCAACCTTGCCAAGCCATATTGTCAACCTTGTTGGGACCTATTGTCAACCTTATGTCCGGGTTCACCACATATGCGACAAAATCAGGTCGCCAGGGTGGGTTGCCGATAATACGCCATCGGCGTCATTAAATCCAAACTATCGTGTGCTCGGTAATGATTATAGGTCCACTGGTAATGGACCAGTTCCGGGTTGATCGCGGTCACCTTCAACGGCCCTCGGAAGTGAGGCTTCAGCCTCGCCAAGCCATTGCCAGGATGCCGGGACTAAAGTCCAGATTCCGACGCCGCCGGCCTGACCTGCTTTAAGCGCACTAGCCAGGCCAGGTTAACAGTCTCTTATGTGTCTGAGCCCGAACACTTATTCAAATCGTTCAGAATGACAAGAAAAGCTTTGCTTTGGTCTGCTTTGTCTGCGTAATCGCCCACGGAGCACAAGATATATTGATTGGAGCGTAGCGATCCGTTAGTGTTGTTCTTTTTAGGCTTTGAAATTCTAATGACAAATACTGAATTAAATGGGCATAAAGACTGGAAAAGCCCTGACGGCACCCGCTACCATTGACCTTAATACCTATCCAACACGCATCAAAGATGGCATGGTATGGGTAGAAATATGACAATTTAATGATCATTATTCAATTTGCTATAGAATAAATATGCGGCAAGATCGAGATAATTTTCAAGCTTTTTGTGGCTATCATCAAAACTGGAAAGGGGATTACGACCACGAATTAGCAGAGACCGATGCGGGTACTCCTTGCGGTGAATATTTGCGCCGATATTGGCAACCGGTGTCGATCACAAAAGATTTAGGCGAGCGCCCTAAACTGATTAAAATTCTTGGTGAGGAGCTAGTTTTATTTCGGGATAAAAGCGGCCAGATTGGCCTGGTGCATAAAAACTGCCCTCATCGCCGGGCATCCCTTGAATTTGGAAAATGCGAAACCAGAGGAATCCGCTGCTGTTACCATGGCTGGTTATTCGATGTAGAAGGCACCATTCTTGAAATTCCAGGAGAACCTGAAGATTCGGAACCAGCGATCAGAGTAAAACAATCCAGACGGCTCGGCGCCTATCCGGTTAAAGAATTTAGAGGATTGATCTTTGCTTATTTAGGCCCGCCAAGGGAGCAACCCAGATTCCCTGTTTACGATGCTTACGAATTGCCCGATATGGTGAGGTCGCCCTATGCGGCAGCCTTTCAATGCAACTGGATACAGGTTTTGGATGCCATCGTCGATCCAGTGCATACCGCATTCCTTCACCAAAATCAGTTTACCGAAGGCTTTGGAATATGCGGTGAAATGCAATTTTACGAGCGCGACAAAATTCGGTTCCTGGGTACTGCGACTCGACGGGTAGGAGAAAACGCATGGGTTAGAGTCAATGAATTGATTCTTCCAAATTTCACGCAGTCCGGTGCGGCATTTGCAACCGACGGCACTAAAACACGTTTCTTTGGACGTAGCGCATTTACCCGCTGGGTGGTGCCCGTTGATGATGAAAATTGCATTGCCTTCGCCTGGGGTAATTTTGGCGCTCGGGGAGACCCTATTGAATGGAATACCAAAGAAGGCATGGAAAAGATCGAGCAAGGTGAGATAATCGATCGAACCTATGATGAGCGGCAGCAAAGCCCAGGGGATGCAGAAGCGGTAGAAGGCATGGGATTAATTTCCGAGCATGAAAAAGAATATCTGGTCACCGGGGATCGTGGGGTTACGCTTTATAGACGACGAATCCGGCGGCTTTGTCGGAATTTAACCAAGGGAATATCCCCGCCCCAACCCGCCGATCTTGCAGATGGCACTATCCCGACTTATGGCAGCGACACCGTGATCCGCGCTCCTCTATCGGATAACGGTGAAGACAGCGCCCTGCTCCGGCGGGTCAACGATCAAGTTATGGAGGTTATATTTTTGGGTGACGGCAAACAGAGTAGCAAAAGGGATGAATATATAATTGAAGCGTTGAAGAAACTTTGAGGCCATGAATTTTGAGGCCATGAATAACGAAAACAAAATAAAGGTCCCTATTAAAAACAACCCTTCTTCTCCTGCCACATTTTCTAATACGGCGGAGGGCGAAGAAGTATTGCCATAATCAGGGAAAGGTTTAACGAAGCGGCAAAAAGTTATCCCGATATGGCCAGCAGACTCGATGTGTTTATCGATTGGGACACCGAAAACTTTGGTGAATCCTCAATGGGGTGCCGAAGCAGCCTATGGAGCGCTAGGGTAGCAACGCGAAGATTTGCGCCTGCGCTTGTGAGCCATCGCGCACCGGCAGTACGCCGATGACCGCGGTGGCGCCGGTCGCCGGCAATGCATCGAGCGCCGCCATGTTCTCCACTTGGTATTTGTTGGCGGCCAGCATCACCACATGCGCGGCGAAGGTCGTTGACGAGCCGTGGTCAATGCTCAGCGTGTCGATGCCGATGCCCGCCACATTGCGCGCCACCAACAACTCGGCGGCCGCGGCCGAGAAGCCGGGGAAGTGCATCACGCCGGCGTCGTCCATGTTGATGTATCGTTGCGGCTGGTCGAAGCGATTGTGCCAGCCAGTGTTCATCACGAACAGCGCGTTGGCCGGCACCGCGCCGTTTTCGTCTTCCCAGTTTTCGATGTCGGCCGGGGTCAGTTCATAGTCGTTGTCCGCGGCCGCGGCGCGCTTGGCGTCAAACACAACTAGCGGCACGATGAGTTGATCGATCGCCAACTGGTCAATGGACCGGTTGCCCTTGATGAAGTGCGACGGCGCATCGACATGGGTGCCGGTGTTCTCGCCCATGATGAACTTGTGCAACTGGTAGCCGCCAGTGTCGTAGTCGACCAGCCGCTCTTTCTTGAACGGCACGCCGCCGGGCCAGAACACCATATCATCGTGCATCGCGTGGGTCAGGTCGATGGCTTGGCTGGCCGTGAACGGCAGCACGCCGATGACCGCGGTGGCGCCGGCCGCGTGCGCCGTGCTGATGACCGCGGCGAGCGCCGCGACGCCACACAGGACGCGAAGTCCGCGCGGCGGGGTTTGATTGAGTGAGTGTTGCATTTCGTTTTCTCCTGTTGCGGTGATTGATATGACGTGATGACATGTAATGATAACCCGAAGCGGCGGTGCAAAGTCAAGTTTGGTTATAACTCCAGGCTACAAATCCTTGTGCTATGAATACGGCAAACTGCATATTTATCAACCTGTTCATACTATCCTGTACAATCCGCGGCCATGCCATCTGCATTTAGTCCTTTTTTGTCACTGCTTCAAAACCGCCAAAACCACCATGAATAAAAAATCAGCCGCAATCGGCATTCAAACCATCGCCATCCACGGCGGCGAATCGCCCGACCGGGAGACCGGGGCGACCGCGCCCAATATCGTGATGTCCAGCACCTTCGTGGTGGATGAGCCGGTCAGTTTCTCGGCCACCAACGTCGACGAAAACAGCCCGTATATATATACGCGCTGGTCGAATCCCACCACCCGCCAACTGGAAATCAAGTTGGCGCTGCTGGAGCATGCCGACCAATGCCTTACCTTCGCGTCCGGCATGGCCGCGTCCTCGGCGGTTTTGTTTAGCCTGCTTAATAGCGGCGATCATTTGGTTATGAGCAATACCAACTATCCCGGCACCGCGGAAGTCGCCCGCGACCAACTCCCGAAAAAAGGCATTGAGGTCAGTCCGGTGGACACCACCGAATTGGCGCTGATCGAACAGGCGATGACGCCGAACACGCGCATGGTCTGGATTGAAACGCCCTCCAATCCATTGCTACAGATTATCGATATCGCCAAAGTTGCGGAAATCGCTCATGCGCATAATGCGTTGCTGGTGGTCGACTCCACGTTTGCCAGCCCGATAGCGACGCGCCCGCTGGAATTGGGTGCTGATCTGGTGGTGCATTCCCTGACCAAGTATATCGGCGGGCATGGCGATGCCTTGGGCGGGGCGGTGCTGAGCAGCGCGGCGCTGGCAAGCCGGTTGCGGGAATGTGGGGTGCTGCACTACGGCGCCACCCTCAGCCCGTTCAACGCCTGGCTGATTATGCGCGGCGCGGCAACGCTGCCGCTGCGCATGCGCGCGCATCAGGAAAACGCCATGGCGCTCGCGGATTTCCTGCATCAGGATTCTCGGGTTGAGCATGTTTTGTATCCGGGCCACCCGTCGCACCCGCAGCATGAGGTCGCGAAAAAGCAAATGAACAACTATTCGGGCATCCTGTCGTTCAAGGTGAAAAACCCGGCCCGGGTGGCCGAGCGGATGATGAAGCAACTTAAAGTCATTCACTACGCCGTCTCCGTCGGCCATCATCGTAGTTTGATTTATCTACTGGACACCAAAGACCTGATCGAATCGTCCTATCGCCTGGAAGGCGCGGAACTGGCAAAGTATAAAGCGCACGCCGGCGACGGGCTGTTTCGCTGCTCAGTCGGGCTGGAGGATGCACAAGACCTGATCGCCGATTTGGATCATGTTTTGTGACTTGCCGATTTGATTCGTCTACGCAATCATGTTGCGGCCGCCATAAATAATGCAACCCGAAAACCAAGTCAATGAGCTCGGCTTGACCGTTGGCTTTGACGTAAAAGATTGGGTCGGCGCGCAAACGCCGAACGACAATGCGCTGCCGGGCAAGCACTGCCGTTGCGAGCCATTAAACCTGAAACGCCACAGCGAGCAGCTATTCAACGCTTATAAACAGGATGCGGAAAACCGCGTATGGGTATACCTGCCCTACGGGCCCTTTGACCGCATCGGCGACTATCGCGATTGGATGAATACAACCTGCTTTAACGGCGACCCGCAATTTTACGCTGTCGTCGATCGCGCCACGCAACAGGCGGTCGGGGTCGCCAGCTACTTGCGAATCAAACCGGGCCAAGGCTCAATTGAAGTTGGGCACATCAACTTTTCGCCGCAATGCCAGGGCACGGTGGTCGCGACCGAGGCCATGTATTTAATGATGAAAAATGCATTTGATATGGGATATCGACGTTATGAATGGAAATGTAATGCCTTAAACGAAAAATCCTGCAATGCCGCGCGGCGGCTTGGTTTCACTTATGAAGGCACCTTTCGACAGATGGGGATTGTGAAAGGCCGAAATCGGGATTCCGCGTGGTATTCCCTGCTCGATCGAGAGTGGCCGGTCATCGACAACTCGTTCCAGCAATGGCTCTGCGCGGATAACTTTGATGACCGGGACCGGCAAAAAATCGCTTTATCCCGTTTGACCAGAGATGCCTTGGCTGCACTCCAATAGACAACCGAAATTTAGCATATGACCCATTCAACCCGGATAATCGTAAAACCAACGCAACCCGAAAACCATGACGATTGGTGCAACCTATACCGCGGATATGCGGAATTCTATAAAGTGCCGATGAATGAAGAGATTCTCGGAAGTTTATGGCGCTGGATTTTGGATAAAGATCATGAGGTCGAAGGATTCCTGGCTTTCATCAAAGGACAATCCAAACCTTGCGGACTGGCCCATGTGCGGCGTATGCCAAGTCCATTGCGTGGCATTGATATCGGCTTCCTTGATGACCTGTTCGTTGATCCGCAGGCGCGTGGCAACCATATAGGCGAAGCATTATTTAAAGCCTTGAACGACCATGCAAAACAAAAAGGCTGGCCAAAAATTCGATGGATTACCGCAGACGACAACTACCGCGCCCGCAGCTTGTACGACAAGCTATCCGTTAAGACGATGTGGAATACATACGAGATGGAAATCTAGTTGGAAACAGTTAATGGGCAACACTTGATTTAAACGCAGAAATGGTATATTTTTTATACCATGCTTTCATTTGAATATGACGAGAAAAAAAGCCAAGCAAACCTATCGAATCATGGGTCAGCGATAATGACTCACCGAAATCAAAATATTCGCATCATTTCTATTCGACGTTCACGAGACGAGGAGGTTACATTATATGAAAGCTAGAAAATTCGATTCAGACTTTGAGAGTGGAAAGAACATTACCGACTCTCTCGATCTCTCTAAAATTAAACGTCCTAACCAAATTCAAAAAAGAGTGAATGTGGATTTTCCTACCTGGATGATTGACTCGTTGGATAAAGAAGCATCCCGGCTAGGCGTAACACGTCAATCAATCATCAAGGTTTGGTTGGCTGAACGCCTGGAGAATTCGGGCCGCTAACAAAGCGGCCAGCGTCGAGCGTAAAATCCGCGCGCGGTCGGCAAGGGAATCCCATTACCGTTTATTGCATAAACTTATATATACCAGAATCAGTGTTAGTTGGAATACTCCACGCCATGCGCCAGGTATTCCACGGTTTCGGCAGGCACCTCGCCCATAACCGTGATTCTGTGATTATTCAAGGTCTTGCGGTAGGCGTGCACCGCGCCCATTCGGCTTAAACCGCTCATTTCGCTTTGCCCCGCACGTATTGCCTTGATGAAAACGGACACGGAAGATAATCCATCGGTGTAAACCAGATGCTCAACTTCGCCGGCATCCATCGGCGACATTCTGCGAATATGTTTACTCAGCGTATAACCGTCGGGCATTTGCGTGAGCCGCCAATCGGAAAAATCCGCCGCCACGCTCAGCGGCATATTGTTGCCGAACAACTGAAGTTCATCCTGGTCGCTCACCGCGACCAACTGCTCATCGGCAATGTCGCCGCCAATTTCGACATCGACAAACAAGTACTGTTCTAAAATCTCATCGCGTTGATTGATTAAATCCGACCGCAACAACAATCCCGTGGCCCTATCCGCCCAAAGACTGTATCCATAGCGGTAGGCATCGTTGGGGATGACTTTAATTTGGTGTGCCGGGCGATCGGCGATACGGCCATCAGCGCCTTCCACGAAGTGATAGTTGCGCTCCAGTTGTTCAAGATCGCCCGGCAGTATTTTCGGAAATCCGCTCTGGGATATCTGTCGATAATCATGCACCACGATATTTTGGTCGGGAATATAACACCACACCTGGTCCATCCCTCTAATCACTTCCCGCGGCGCGCCGTTCAGTGAATACAGCCGCTCTTGCATCATCCCATCTTCAACGCGGCGCGCAACTTCCAACGCTTCAATCTCGCCGTCATGGATATAAACGAAGGTGCCGGCAAAATTCACCTCTGCCGCGGCCGAATTAATTCTCATCAACCAGTCGGTCGCATCGGCGACAACCTCTGCGGATAGCAATGCAAGCAAAAAGGCAAGCAACCGCGCGCTGAAAGATGACATCATCATAACATTTTCAGCGTTGTTGCAGTTGCTCGGCGCTGACCAACTTGGCATAGGCAATCAAGCCATTCATTCCCGGCGAAGCGGTGAACTCGGCGTGATCAACCAGCATTTGATCAAACTCATGGGAAAATTGGAGCGCCTGACTTGAGTTGGATGCGGTGCGACTTGCGGTTAATTGATGCGCTCTGCCATCGAATGTCACCGGCGCTAAAGTGACCACAGCAACCACGATCAACGATGCGGCAATCGCAAATAATCCAACCGACTGCCAAACATCTTTTCTCGCATTTTTTCTTTCATTGGAAACCGGTTTCTTAATCCTTAACGGCACCAACACGGTCGGTTCTTGTTCCAGTTTATCGCGAACCCGCGCGGATAAATCCTTGCCCATGCTGGACACTTCATCGCGCATCACATTGCCAATCAAGTGATAACACTTCCAGGACTTCCTCGCCGCGTCATCGTTTCCCGCGTCATTGTTCGCATCATTGTTTATCAGTCGTTCAAGCAGCGCATCGCGCTGCGCCGGGTTCAACTCCTGGTCTATCAGTTGTGAGATTTTTTCTTGCATGGTTGGTTTCCGACAGGGTGTTAATTTGCTATGGTTTTAGTGTTGAAATAACAAAGATAGTTCACAAAAATATTAACTTTCCACCAAATCGGCAATCGCGCGCTCCACCGCCTCGCGCGCTCGGAAGATGCGCGAGCGCACTGTTCCAATGGGGCAATTCATCGCAACAGCGATATCTTCATAACTTAACCCGTCCAACTCGCGTAGTTCGATCGCCTGTTTCAACTCTTCCGGCAATGCGCTTATGGATTGCTTAATCGCCTCTACCAATTGGTCGTTCTGCACGATTTGTTCCGGCGAATTTGCCTCTACCAACCGCTCGGCGCCACGGCTGTGCACCATCTCATCTACAATCACATCCTGAGCCGGTGGTCGCCTGCTCGTGGCCACCAAATAATTTTTAGCGGTATTCACGGCAATTCTATAGAGCCAGGTATAAAACGCGCTGTCACCACGAAACCGCGATATTGCCCGGTACGCCTTGATAAAGGACTCCTGAACGATATCTTCTTGTTCATGCACATCTTTCACAAACCGACCGACCACATGCTTAACTCGAAATTGATATTTTTCGACCAACAGGTTAAACGCCTGTTTATCGCCATTTTGGACGCGTTGCACCAGAGTAATGTCGTTTTCGTCTTGGTCCATCAAACTATTCCGATGTTGGCTGAAAATGCTCAATAATCAACTGCAACGATCGCCTGCCTCGAAATTCATTAACATCTAACTGATACACGGCATGTATTCGGTCTAATTGAGGCCTCGGCTGTCCCGGCTCGATTGCCCGAAATGCAATCCCTTCAAAGCGGCAAGTCCCATCAGCGGGTTGCAAGGTGAAACGCAAGTGATGCTCGCCAACCACTTTTTGCGCGGTCACGATAAACACGCCGTCAAACAGCGGCGCCGGAAACCCCTGCCCCCAAGGCGCAGCCGCACGCAATTGTTCGGCATTGTCCAGGGTGATTTCGTTTTCCGGCAAATCGCCGTCGGTATAGATCGCGCCCGTTGCGTCGGCGTTGGCAAAATGCGCGGCGACATGATTGTGAAACGCCGCTTTGAACGCCACGAAATTTTTCTCGGCGATGGTCAACCCCGCCGCCATCGCATGACCGCCGAACTTTACGATGAGCCCGGCGTGCGCGGCTGAAATATTTTCCAGCAAATCTTTTATATGCAGCCCGGCGACCGAGCGCGCCGAGCCGGTCAACTTGTCATCTACGGTATCCGCGAACGCAATCACCGGTTGGTTGGTTTTATCTTTTACCCGCGAGGCGACCAGCCCGACTATTCCCTGATGCCAGTCGGGTTCGTATAAACAAAAGCCACTCAAGTTTGTCGCACGATCATTTTTATTTTGCTTAGCTTTATTTTTCTTGGCTTTATTTTGTTTTGCGGAATTGACGATGCCGCGAACTATCTTCATCGCCTGCGACTGCATCTTTTGCTCAAGCACTCGACGTTCAAGATTAATGTCGTTGAGCGTCTCGGCGTAGTCGCGCGCGGTATCGCGGTCGTCGGTCAACAAACATTCAATGCCGATGGAGATATCATCCAGCCGGCCGGCCGCATTCAATCTCGGCGCGATAACGAAGCCAAGATCTGATGCGACCATATTGCGATAGTCGCGCGCGCTGACTTCCATTAAAGCGAGGATTCCCGGCCTGCATCTCCCGGCCTTGATTCGGGCGACGCCCTGCGCGACCAATATTCTGTTGTTGTAGTCCAATGGCACCATATCGGCAACCGTGCCCAACGCCACCAAATCCAGATACTCCGCTAGATTTGGGGCCGTCAGATGCATGTCCGCAAACCAGTTCGCCGCTTTTAATTTCGCGCGCAGCAATAACAGCAAATAGAACATCACGCCCACCCCGGCAAGCGCCTTGCTCGGAAAACCGCAGCCGGGCTGGTTGGGGTTTAAGATGGCGTCAGCATCGGGGAGTATTGGGCCGGCCAGATGATGATCGGTGATTATGACCGAGATATTCCTTTGTTTCAGCACCGAAACCCCTGGCACGCTATTAATGCCATTGTCCACCGTAATAACCAGGTTGGGATTTTTTTGCACCGCGACTTCGGCAATTTCCGGCGATAAGCCGTAGCCAAACTCAAACCGATTGGGCACCAGGTAATCGATATTGTCCGCGCCCATCGCGCGCAAGCAAATCAGCCCCAGCGCCGTCGCAGTCGCACCATCGGTATCGTAGTCGCCAATGATTAAAATACGCTGTTGGCTGGTTAACGCCGCGAACAGCAATGCCGATGCCCGATCAGCATTTTTTAGCGTATCGGGCGGCAGCATCCGTGCCAGCGGGTAGGTCAACTCGGCCGGATCGGTTAGATTTCGGTTTTCAAATATGCGCTTCAGCAAGGGCGACAGCCTGGCGCCGGCCGCATCGACCGGCATGGTTTCTCGGTTGGAATCGGCCCGCTTGGCATCGCACCGCCTGCGGCAAATCTTTCTCATACCCTGCCAATCCATTTAAATGCCAGGCCCATTTAAATACCAGCCCATTTAAATACCAGCCCATTTAAATACCAGATGTTGCCATTATCGATTTCATGCCCCGGTCAGGCCACTCAGGCCGATCAGGACAACTGTTCAATTCGGACTCGCATAACCCGGCCATGCACCGTATCCAGGCTTTCAACCTGCTTGAGCGCTTTCACAAGATTGTGCTCCAGCGTGTTTTGGGTGAGCATGATTATGGTCACATTTTCATTTGGCTGGCCGCTGCCTTTCTGTAAAATGGTGTCAATGCTGATATCGCTGTCGCCAAAAATCGTGGCGATGGACGCCATCACCCCAGGCCGATTGACCACGCTCATGCGCAAGTAATACGCCGTTTCAATCTCATCCATCGGCAATATGGGCAGGTCAATTATCGCCTCAGGGTGGAACGCCAAATGCGGCACGCGGTTGCCCGGGTCGGTGGTGATCGTACGCACGACATCTATGAGATCAGCAACCACCGCGGACGCGGTCGGCTCGGCGCCGGCGCCGGCGCCGTAATACAATGTGGGACCGACCGCATCGGACTGCACCAATACCGCATTCATTACGCCGTCAACATTGGCGATCAGTCGTTTTTGCGGTATCAGGGTCGGATGCACACGCAATTCCACGCCGCCGCCGGTTTTTCTGGCGATGCCCAGGTGCTTGATACGATAACCCAGTTCCCGAGCGTGGATAATATCTTCGCCGCTGATTTCCGCAATGCCCTCCCGATAGACATTTTCAAATTGCAGGGATATGCCGAATGCGATGGATGCCAGGATGGTCAGTTTATGCGCCGCATCGGTGCCGTCAATATCAAACGCCGGGTCGGCTTCGGCGTAGCCCAACGCCTGCGCTTCGGCTAACACCTCGGCGAAGTCGCGGCCGCTCTCCTCCATTTGCGTCAGAATGTAATTGGAGGTGCCGTTGATGATGCCGGCCAGCCATTCGATGCGGTTTGCCGACAATCCCTCGCGAATGGATTTTATGATCGGAATGCCGCCGGCCACTGCGGATTCAAAAGCCACTACCAATCCCTTGGCATGCGCCTTTGCAAAAATGTCATTGCCGTGCAGCGCAATTAACGCTTTGTTCGCGGTCACCACGTGTTTGCCGTTGTCTAATGCGGTCATCACCGCTGCCAGCGTCATGTCATCCCCGCCGACCAGTTCAACCACGATTTCAATATCGGGATGATTGACGATCTCAAATGGATCTCGGGTCAAGTGCAGCGCCGAGGTGTCAACCGCACGCGGCTTTGAAATATCTTGCACCGCGGCCGCGATGACGTGGATTTGCCGCCCGGCTCGTCGGCTGATCTCTTCGGCGTTTCGTTGCAGCACTGATAACGTGCCGCTGCCGACGGTGCCTAAGCCAATCAGGCCGATATTGACTGCTTTCACGATTATTTTAAGTGTCCCCTTGCGCGGGAATTAAATTGAATAGTTGGTAAACTGCGGCTTGGTTTTTTATCACTCAAATCAATTTTCGGTCAATTTTAGGCAATGTTAGAATGAAACTTGTGCTTAACCAGCCTGAGCAGTTGCAAATAATCCGCGCCTGCGAAAAAATCGGCCATAGGTATCAAATCAGGATTGGCGACACGCTTTACCAAGAGAGCATAATTTTAACACCGCAAAAACTGGAAATGTGGCCAATATCTCAGGTTTCTGATTTGAAAAATGAGGATTTTGTGCATTTTGCAAATCTTGGCGCCGAAGTCCTGATTCTTGGAACCGGAGCCACCATGGTCTTCCCTGACCCGGTGATCACCCAGGCATTGATGGCAAAAGGCATCGGCATGGAGGTAATGGACACCGCGGCCGCTTGCCGAACCTACAATATTCTACTCAGTGACGGGCGTAGCGTAGTTGCCGGATTGATGCTATAAACGATCAAGACGCCATGCGCGCATTAAATTGAACTCTCGGTTGTAAATGTGTTCTACCATTGCAAATTAAATCCACGCACTTAATATTATGAAACGAATTTTTATCGCGCTCGCTTTTGTGGCCGTTGCGCTGGCAGTGGTCAAATTGGCGACCAGTCAATCTGAATCCATCACCGCTCAGGTCATAACCAAACCGCATGACAGTGCGACTGATAGTGCGGCGGAAAAAAACACCGAGCACTCAGGGTTGGCAGTGGCGACTTTCGCCGGCGGCTGTTTTTGGTGCATTGAGTCCACATTCGAAAAACTGGACGGCGTGAGCGCGGCGGTGTCCGGCTATAGCGGCGGTCATACGGACAACCCAACCTACCGTGAAGTCGGGGGCGGAAGCACCGGGCATACCGAAGCTGTACAAATTTTCTACGACCCGAAAGTGGTGTCTTACGAAGCGTTGCTGCACCAATTCTGGAAAGACATCGATCCCACCGATGCCGACGGCCAGTTTGTCGATCGCGGCAGCGAATACCGGCCTGCAATTTTCTATCACAATGAGACCGAAAAGGAAATGGCGATAAAGTCGCGCGATGAGTTGGAGGCGAGCGGCCGCTATCGCAAGCCGATATCGATAGAAATCGTGCCCTTCGATAGGTTTTACGATGCCGAGGAGTACCATCAGGACTATTACAGGAAGAGCCCGTTGCGCTACAAGGTTTATCGTCACGGCTCGGGACGCGATCAATATCTTGAAAAAATTTGGGGCGACCAACTGCATCTTAAATACGGCGAAAAAACGTCTGCGGTCGGTCAACCCGCCGACATCGCGCGGCGGATTATCTGAGGTGAGGATTCAGCCTCGCCAAGCCATTGCCAAGATGGCAGAACTAAAGTCCCACTTCCGAGATGGGCATGATTGACGGAAGTGAGGCTTCAGCCTCGCCAAGCCATTGCAAATGCAACCGTTGCGCTTAGCCGGATGCGCGCCGCCTTTGCCGCATCGCTTCAAATAAAAAAACGCCGGCCGCAACCGATACGTTCAGGCTGGATACCGCGCCCAACATTGGAATCTTGGCCAGATAATCGCAGTGCTGCGCGGTTAATCTGCGAAGCCCCTTGCCTTCCGCGCCCATGACTATGGCGATGTTGCCGCTGAAATCGCAATCATACAGCGTCATCTTTCCCTGCTCGGCGGCGCCGATTATCCAGTATTCCAGCCGCTGAAGTTTTTTCAGGGTCTGCGCCACATTGGCGACATAAACCATGTTCACGTTTTCAACCGCCCCGGACGCCGCCTTGCGCACCGTGTCATTCACCGGGCTGGCGCCAGCGCGAGGCACGATAACGGCATCCACCCCGGCGCATTCCGCGCAGCGCAAGCAGGCGCCCAGATTACGGGGATCCTGAATATGATCAAGCACCAACACCAGCCCCTGAGTCAACCCGTTCAAGATCATTTCCAGTTGCTCGCCTTTGGCCGGCGGTCGGGATTTCACGTGGGCTTTCAAAATAGCGACAATGCCCTGATCATTCACCCCATCACTGGCGGTTTCCGCTTCTTCCCGAGTGGAAAACCGAAATGAAACTTTCGATTTCTCCAGCAGCGCCGCCATCTTTTTTGTGCGTGGGTCGGTGCGCCGCCGATTGATGATCACCTCCACCACTTGCTCGCGGTTGCGTTTGACGACCGCCTCCACGGCGTGAAAACCGCGCGCAATATTCGGGCGTTGATGATGACGTTTTAGTGCCATGACTTATAGTCTGTTCCAATATGAAACGATACTGAACGGTTGTTGTGTTTCTAACGTGAAATCATACCAAAGTGAGGTGTTTTCTGTTGATGATGGCTGGAGCGGTTCGGTCACTCGATTCCCTGTCGTCATTCTCGCGCTTCGCGCCGGCTTCGCCGAGCCCAGGAATCACTTCCACTACCCCGACGACAACCCCGGTTCAGTCTCTTTTTAGCTTTGGAATCGCCGCTTATTTGCGACCGCTTTCAATAGTGTTTTTGGGATTGCGCTTATTATCCGAATCCGCGGGGCTTGTTCTCGCCGATGTTTTTGTTTCGGGCTTGCCCAGATAATCCCCGGGTGCTACCCGAGGATTTTCTATCCGGAGATGCGGACTGTGAAATTAAATCGAAATCAATTTTCGCTTCATTGAGATCAACCCGCGCCACGCGGATTCTTACCCGGTCTCCCAAACGAAAACGCCGACCGCTGCGCTCGCCGACCAATTGATAGCGCGCGGGATCAAAATGGTAATAATCATCGCCAAGCCCGGTAACATGCACCAAGCCGTCCACGAATATTTCGTTCAACTGAACGAATATGCCGAACTCTTTCACGCCGGAAATGATGCCCGCGAATTCCTGCCCGATTTTTTCCTGCATAAATTCCGCCTTCAGCCAGGCGATCACATCGCGGGTGGCATCGTCGGCGCGGCGCTCGGCAAACGAGCAATGCTCGCCAATTTGGCTCAGGTTGATTTCGGGGCTGATTTCAGGGCTGATTCCGGGGCTGATTTCGGCGGGCGAGACCTTGCGCGACTTGCCCGTGTGCGACTTGCCGTCATGTAAAATAGGGTGCAAAATCTGGTTAATTTGTCGGTGCACCACCAAGTCGCAATAGCGGCGAATCGGCGAAGTGAAGTGGCCGTAAATCGGCATGGCCAGCGCAAAATGACCGATTTGGTCGGTGCTATACACCGCCTGACTCAAACTGCGCAACAAGACGATCTGCACCAGCCTCGCCATGTCGGACGCCACGCTGGCGAGCAACTTGGCATAATCCTTGGCCACGGGTTGCGCGCCGCCGGTCAGGGTCAATCCCAGCACGCCAAGAAATTGCCGTAATTTATTCAGCGCGTCCCGGTCCGGCCCGTCGTGGTTGCGATAAATGGCGTGGTTGCCTTTGTGGATTTGCAAAAATTCCGCCGCGCAACCATTGGCGGCCAACATACATTCCTCTATCAACTTATGCGCATCATTTCTTTGCCGGGCGGATATCCGGCGAATGCGTTTTTTATCATCAAATTCAATGACCGGTTCCGGAAACTCAAAGTCAATCGCGCCGCGCCTATCGCGTTTTTTCCGCAGACGCAGACTCATTTTATAAAGATGATCAAGGTGCGGCGTCACCGCCGCCCAAGCCCGTCGCTGATGGCGATCTTTTTCAACAACAATGGCATTGACCAACGCATAGGTTAATCTGGCGCGCGAGCGCATGAGTGCGGGATAAAAATGAAACTTCGTCACCGCGCCATGCTGCGCGATTCGCATATCGCAAACCATGCAGTAACGATCTTCGTCTGGCTTCAACGAGCAAATACCATTGGACAGATCTTCCGGCAGCATCGGCACCACCCGATTTGGAAAATACACCGAATTGCCGCGCACATAGGCTTCGCAATCCAGCGCGCTGCCGGGCTTGACATAGTGACTCACATCGGCGATGGCAACCACCAGCCGCCAGCCCGAAGCGCGCGGCTCGCAGTAAACCGCATCGTCGAAATCCTGCGCGTCTTCGCCGTCAATCGTGACCAACGGCAGGTCGCGAAGGTCTTTGCGGGGTTGGTCGCGCGGTTGGTCGTGGTGTTGCTCGCCATTTTTTTTGCGGGCGGATTCTTCATGTTTTTTTTCCGCCGCGACGCTTTGCAACAGGCGCGCCATTTTTTTCAACTGCGCTTGCACCGCGTCGGGCCACGCGGTCAGGACGCCGTGTTTGCGGATGGCGATCTCGGTTTCCATGCCCGGCGCTAAATCGCGACCCACAACTTCGATAATCTCGCCAACGGCATGCTTATGCTCGATCGGATGCTGGCGTATTCGCGCGACCACAATATCTCCATTTTTTGCGCCATTGAAACGATTATCGGGAATGCTGATGTCGCGCGCAAAGCGCGGGTCGTCCGGCTCCACGAATCCGCTGCCGCCTTGCAGATGAAAATGCCCGACAATTTCACGCGCGCGCTCGCTCAGCACCTCCACAATCACCCCCTGTTTGCGTCCGCGACTGTCGATGCGTTTGGTTTTCGCCAGCACGCGATCGCCATGCAGCACTTTTCGCATTTGGTTGTGATGCAAATAAAGATCTTCGCCGCCTTGGTCAGGAATGACAAACCCGAACCCTTTCGCGTGACCGACCACCCTACCAACCACAATATCCATTTTTTCGGGCAGGCCGTAGCGGTTTTTGCGATCCATCAATAGATAGCCATTTTTGCTCATTCGCTGCAATCGCCCGGCCAGGGCATTGACTCCTTCCGGACTTAAAATATTGAAGTGCGCGCAAATAGACTGCAGCGCAGCAGGCTGGTTTGCGCGAGCAAGATACTCAAGTATCTGCAATCTCGAGGCCACCGGCACGCCGCTGGAGTCGGCCGCTCGGTAACCCGCTGCTTGGTAACCTGATTTAGTGGCGTTGTGATCTGTTTTTTGTTTCATTCCTTTTTGTTCCGGACTTGTCGGGCGGCACCATCACGGTAGCCATTAAGGTAGCCATCAAGGTAGTCATCAAGGTATCATGAGCAACGCGGATAATTTATAATCCCCGGCGCGGTCGGCCAGCATTCGCGGCAAGTCTTCATGCTTAGCGACTTCATGCTTGGCGACCATGGCCGACCACGACCCATCATAACAACATGAAATAACAAGATGAAAATAGGTATCCCAAAAGAAATTCACGGCGATGAGTGTCGGGTTGCCTGCACACCGCAAGAAACCCAAAAAATAATGGCGCTCGGTTACGACGTGTTGGTCGAAAAAGATGCCGGACTAGCTTCGGGGCATGTTAATGAAGACTACCAAGCCGCCGGCGCGTCAATCGTTGATGATACACCCGAACTATGGAAACAGGCGGATTTAATTTGCAAAGTCCGTCCGCCGGAACAACATCGCGCGCTTGGCGTTCATGAAGCCGACTGGCTGAGCGGCGGCAAGACGTTGATCAGTTTTTTCTGGCCCGCGCAAAACGCCGAGTTGCTCGCGCAAATTGCCGCGCACGGTGCGAGCGTGCTGGCCATGGACGCGGTGCCGCGCATATCGCGCGCGCAAAAAATGGACGCGTTGTCCTCGATGTCGCACATCGCCGGCTACCGCGCGGTCATTGAAGCCGGGCAGCACTTCGGCCGATTCTTCATCGGCCAGATCACCGCGGCCGGGAAGATTCCCGCGGCCAAGGTTTTGGTGATTGGCGCCGGCGTGGCCGGACTGTCCGCCATCGGCACGGCCGTGAATCTCGGCGCGATGGTGCGCGCATTTGACACGCGCCTGGAAGTCAAGGAGCAAATTGAAAGCATGAGCGCTGAGTTCCTTGAACTCGACTTCACCGAAGAAGGCGCGGGCACGGGCGGTTACGCCAAGGTAATGAGCGCTGAGTTTATCGCCGCCGAAATGGCGCTGTTTGCCGAGCAGGCGCGGGAAGTGGACATCATTATCACCACCGCATTAATCCCCGGCAAACCGGCGCCGAAATTAATCACCAAGGAGATGGTGGACTCCATGAAGCCGGGCAGCGTGATCGTCGATCTGGCCGCGGAACAAGGAGGAAACTGCGAGGGCACCGAAGCCGGGCGCGTGGTCAAGCAAAACGGCGTCAGCATTATTGGCTTCACCGATTTGCTCAGTCGAATGGCGGCGCAATCCAGCCAACTTTATGCCGCGAATATCCGCCACTTGCTCAGCGATCTCACGCCCGAAAAAGACGGCGTCGCCAATATCAACCTGGACGACGAAGTGATCAGGGCAACGACCGTGGTGCATAACGGAAAGATTACCTGGCCGCCCCCGGCCGCGGCGCCGAGCGTTGCCAGCGGTCGCGCAAGCGATGACATGGGCGATAAAATGAGCCATAAAAAACCGGCCGCCGTGACCGCGCCGGGCATTGCGGACACCCCCTCCGCCGGACATCGCGCGGCTAAGACCTGGCTCGGCGTCGCCATCGGCGCATTGGCGATTGTGGGTATGGGCGCGGTCGCGCCGCAGTCATTCATGAATCACTTCATCGTGTTCGTGCTGGCCTGTTTCGTCGGCTGGCAGGTGGTCTGGAATGTGACCCCGGCGCTGCATACGCCGTTGATGAGCGTGACCAACGCCATCAGCGGCATCATTGTCATCGGCGCGCTGTTGCAAATCGGATCGTCATCGCCGCTGGGAGCGCTGCTGGCAATGGCAGCGGTGGTCATTGCCTCGATAAATATTGCCGGCGGGTTTTGGGTCACGCAACGCATGTTGAACATGTTCAAAAAATAATCAGGCGTCATTCATGACCAGCGGCATTACCCTTGGCGCCTACATCGTCGCCAGCATTTTCTTTATCCTCAGTCTGGGCGGATTAAGCGGTCAGGCAAGCGCGCAGCGCGGCAATCTTTATGGCATGGCCGGAATGGCGCTGGCAATCGCCGCAACGTTATGGGGCGATGTGGCGCATGATGATGGGGTACGGGGCTACGGCGTAATCGCCGCGGCCATGGCCGCAGGCGCGGTCATCGGCGGAATTCTGGCGCTGCGCGTGCGCATGACCGCGATGCCGGAACTGGTCGCGATGCTACACAGCCTGGTCGGGCTGGCGGCGGTGTTTGTCGGCTTCTCAACTTATCTGGGTGCCGATGTTGGCCATGCCGACGTTATTGCCATGGATGGCATGGTCGCGGGCGCAGGACGCGCAGGAGCGACCGCCAAGACCATCCTCGACATCGAAATTTATTTGGGCGTTTTGATTGGCGCGGTAACCTTCACCGGCTCGGTCATTGCGTTCGGCAAACTCAAGGGCATCATCGGCAGCAAGCCGTTAATGCTGCCGGCGCGACACGGCATCAATCTGCTCATCTTAATCGCCTGCATCTACTTGGGATATGAATTTGTTCGCGCCGACAGCATCGCCGCCGGGCTGACGCCGCTGCTGATCATGGCCGCGCTGGCATGCCTGTTTGGCATACACCTGGTCATGGCCATCGGCGGCGCCGACATGCCGGTGGTAATCTCAATGCTGAACAGTTACTCGGGCTGGGCCGCGGCCGCAACCGGGTTTATGCTGTCCAATGATTTGCTGATCATCACCGGCGCGCTGGTCGGCTCAAGCGGCGCCATACTCAGCTACATCATGTGCCGAGCGATGAATCGCTCTTTCATCTCCGTCATCATCGGCGGGTTTGGCGCGGCGCATTCCGGCGACAGCGGCGCGCTGGCAGCTCAGGGCGAAGTGGTGGCGATCAACGCCCACGAGACCGGCGAGTTATTGAGCAACATCGACTCGCTGGTCATCGTTCCGGGATACGGCATGGCGGTTGCCCATGCCCAGCACTTGGTTTCCGAGTTGACCCGGAAACTGGAGGAGCGCGGGGTCAAGGTCAGCTTTGCCATTCATCCGGTGGCCGGACGAATGCCGGGGCATATGAATGTGTTGCTCGCGGAAGCCAAAGTCCCGTATGACATCGTCTTTGAAATGGAGCACATCAACCGGCAACTGGCCGACACCAATGTTGTGCTGGTCATCGGCGCCAACGATATTGTCAATCCCGCGGCCATCGACTCGCCGGATAGCCCGATCGCGGGGATGCCGGTTATCGAAGCGTGGAAGGCGCATCAAGTTGTCGTCTTGAAACGCAGCATGGCCAGCGGCTATGCCGGGGTTGAAAATCCATTGTTCTATAAGGAAAATACCCGAATGTTGTTTGGCGATGCCAAGCACAGCATCGAGCAGGTGCTGGCGGCGCTGTGAAGTTTTCACGGCGGTGACGGCGGTCGCGGGCGATGAAAAATGACGGCGGGGGAGTGACGGCGGGGGAGTGACGACGGTGGTGGCGGCGACGGCGTCGACGGAGAAAAGCAAACGGGTGACGACCTTTATCGGTTATACTCATTTTCTTTTTTTCATCGCAAGCCATGTCAAACATACTCAAGCTGGGCATTCCCAAAGGCAGCCTCGAAGAAGCCACCAAATCTCTGTTTGCTCAAGCAGGATGGTCGATCAACGCCCGCTCGCGCAACTATTTTCCATCCATTGATGATGCGGAAATACATTGTTCATTGGTGCGCGCCCAGGAAATGGGACACTACATTACCAATGGCGTGCTTGACGCCGGCTTGACTGGCCAGGATTGGCTGGCGGAAACCAACGCCGAGGTCGCGGTGGTGGCCGACCTGGTGTATTCCAAAGCATCCGATCAAAAATGCCGGTGGGTGTTGGTGGTTAAAAACAACTCCGAAATAAAATCAGTCGAAGATCTGGAAGGCAAAAGGGTCGCGACTGAATTGGTTAATTTCACCAAGCAATATCTCGCGCACCGCAACATCAACGCCATTGTGGAATTTTCCTGGGGCGCAACCGAAGCGAAAGTGGTGGAAGGACTGGCCGATGCGGCGGTCGAAATTACCGAGACCGGCAGCACGATAAAAGCCCATGGCTTACGCATCGTCTGCGACTTGCTGGAAACCCATACGGTTTTCGTAGCCAACAAAACGGCGTTGCAGGATGCCTGGAAAAAGCAAAAAATCGAGCAAATCGCCTTGCTGTTGCAAAGCGCCTTGATGGGGCGGGAAAAGGCGCTGTTGAAAATGAACGTCCCCAAAAGCCGACTCGATGAACTGGTCAAGCAGCTTCCGAGTTTGCATGCGCCCACCATCAATCGGCTTTATGGCGATGATTGGCTGGCGGTGGAAACGGTTGTGAGCAAGAAGGAAGTCAGGAAAATTATACCGACCTTAAAAGCCGCGGGCGCGGAAGGAATCCTTGAATTCGAGTTACGCAAAATGGTGCTTTAATAATCACGGCATAACACTGCTGTATTATTCGGCACCACTCAATACTATAAAGCAATACCACTATAAAGCAATACCGCAAAAATCAGACGCAAAACGTAGCCGTTGTGACCAACAACTTGCGCGTCTAATTAACTAGCCCGGATTAATTAACCTGGATTAATTAACCTGGATTAATTAACCTGGATTAATTAACCTGGATTAACTGGCCCGGATTAATTAACCTGGATTTTTCAGGTACTCTATATCAGACGCCTCGATCGGCCCGACCGCCCAGGCGCCGCGCGTCCTGGCATGGTTGATTGCCGCATCTATTGCACTTTGCGTCGCGTCTCTCGGTATTGCCAATACTTGTCCCGGATAGATTAAGTCGGCGTCAATAATCTGGTCGAGATTGGCTTTGTAAATCAACGGCCACCTTTCCGGCACATTGTAAACCTCTTCTATGCCGGCAATAGACCAAAGGTTGCTGCCGGCCACCACCGTCCAGTTGGTAAGTTGGTCGGCTACAGGTTCAACTTCTGCTACTACGGGGGCAGAGACTGCAGGGGTTATAGGGGTTGCAGGCGCAACAACTGCGGCGGCTGCGGGGGTGGCAACTGCTGTTGGCTCGCTTTTTGCGCTTATACAGCCAGCCACCAAAGTTGTAGCCGCCAAAATCAGGGTCAGCTTAAATGCTGAATTGATTTTCTCAGAATTGATTTTATTAGAGGTGTTTTGCATACCCGATATCTCTAGTTTCATAATTATTGTGTAATGCCCTGATAAGCATGATCAGTCATCATGCTTCTCCCCAGCATCCTATCAAGGCGAGTTTAACGCCCAACCACCGCTCTTTGCAAGCGATATATGCAGATAATTTCTGTTTATTCGATGCCGCCCATGCACAAATATTTCATTTCAAGGTATTCTTCAATGCCGCAGGAGGAACCTTCCCGCCCCAGCCCGGATTGCTTGACTCCGCCAAACGGGGCGACTTCTGTGGAGATTAAGCCGGTGTTAATGCCGACCATGCCGTATTCCAGTTCTTCGGCCACGCGCCACACCCGCGCCAGATCATTGCTATAAAAATAAGACGCCAACCCAAACTCAGTGTCATTCGCCATTTTGACCACTTCATCCTCCTCGCTAAACCGGAACAGCGGCGCCAGCGGACCGAAGGTCTCTTCCCTGGCCACTTTCATGTTCGAGGTTACGTTGGTTAATAAAGTCGGCTGGAAATAAGTCCCGCCAAGTTCATGACGCTTGCCGCCGACTACAATTTCCGCACCGTGGCTCACCGCATCCGCAATATGCTGCTCGACTTTCTCGACCGCATTCATGTCAATCAATGGGCCCTGAACCACGCCTTCATCAATGCCTGAGCCCACTTTCATGTTCGCAACTTCTGCGGAAAGTTTTCCGGCAAACTCATCATAAACGCCAGCCTGGACATAAATGCGATTACTGCAAACGCAGGTTTGCCCGGCGTTGCGGTATTTCGAGATGACCGCGCCTTGTACCGCGGCATTGATATCCGCATCTTCGAAAACAATAAACGGGGCGTTGCCGCCAAGTTCCAGCGCCACCTTGATGACCGAATATGAGCATTGCCTCATTAATAACCGGCCAATTTCCGTGGAGCCGGTGAAGCTCAAATGGCGCACCGCAGGATTCGAGGTCATCTCGCCGCCAATGGCGCGCGCGGCACCGGTCAATACGCTGAACAACCCGGGCGGCAGTCCAGCGCGCTGCGCCAACTCGCATAATGCAAAAGCGGACAGCGGCGTTTGCGTGGCCGGCTTGACCACCACAGCGCAACCCGCAGCCAAAGCCGGGCCGACTTTTCGGGTGATCATGGCGGACGGAAAATTCCACGGCGTAATGGCGACGCACACCCCGATCGGCTGCTTGATGACGATCAGCCGTTTGTCGGCTTGATGCTGCGGTATCGTGCCGCCGCTGATGCGCCGCCCTTGGTCGGCAAACCACTCCAAAAATGAGGCGGAATAACCGATCTCACCGCGCGACTCGGCCAATGGCTTGCCCTGTTCCAGGGTCATCAGCAGGGCCAGGTCGTCCTGATTTTCCAGCATCAAGTCGCTCCAGCGCCGCAAAATAACCGCGCGCTCCTTGGCCAGCGTTTTCCGCCAACTAAGCTGAGCGATCCTGGCATGTTCAATCGCCTCGCGCGTCTCGTCCGCCCCCATGTTCGGCACCTTGCCCAAAACCGAGCCATCGGCAGGATTGGTTACCGCGATTTGCTCTCCGCTATTTGCATCACGCCATTGACCGTTGATATAACATTGCTGGCGGAATAATTTTGAATCCTTAAGTTTTATGGTTGCCATGGTCTAATCTCAAGATAATGTATAAGTCGCCTACTGTCTGGGTTCACCACATATGAGACAAAATCAGGTCGCCAAGGCGGGTTGCCGATAATACGCCATCGGCGTCATTAAATCCAAACTATCGTGTGGTCGGCATGATTATAGGTCCACTGGTAATGGACCAGTTCCTGGTTGATCGCGGTCACCTTCAACGGCCCTCGGCAGTGAGGCTTCAGCCTCGCCAAGTCATTGCCAAGATGGCGGGACTAAAGTCCCGCTTCCGACGCCGTCGGCCTGACCTGCTTTAAGCGCACTAGCCGGGCCAAGTCAACAGTCTCTTATGTGTCTGAGCCCGAACACCTACCGATAAGCGGATTAGTCCACAAAAGGATGCCGAACAATAATCGTATCGTCTCGCTCCGGGCCGGTAGAGATAATATCAATCGGCGACTCTAAAAGCGATGACAGTCGATCAAGGTAGGCTTTGGCATTAACGGGCATGTGTTGATAATCTCTAATGCCTTTGGTGGGCTCCCGCCAGCCCGGCAGTTGCTCGTAGACGGGCTCGCATTGCGCCATGGCGTCGGCCCCGTAGGGCGGCAACTCGACCACTTCGCCGTGACAGCGATAGCCGGTGCATATTTTTACAACCTCAAGACCATCCAGCACATCAAGTTTGGTTATGCACAACGAAGTCAGCCCACATACTTGCCGCGCCCTGCGCAATGCCACAATATCCAGCCAGCCGCACCGTCTCGGACGGCCCGTGGTCGCGCCGAACTCATGCCCTTTTTCGCCCAGGTGCTGGCCGGTGTCATCAAACAATTCTGTCGGAAAAGGGCCTGAGCCAACCCGCGTGGTATAGGCTTTGACCACGCCCAGCACCAAATCAATGTCAAGCGGGCCGATTCCAGTGCCCACGGCGGCGGCGGCGGCGGTGGTGTTGGAAGATGTGACATAGGGATAGGTGCCATGGTCGATGTCAAGCAGCATCCCTTGAGCGCCCTCGAACAATATCGATTTTCCCTGCGCTCGCAACTCATGCAAGCGCGCGGCGACATCGCCCAGCATCGGCTCAATCTGCTGCGCTTGCGCCAGGGATTGGTCTAATGTTTGTTGATAATCGATGGTGTCCGCGCCAAAAAAAGTCGCCAATGTATGGTTATGATATTCCATCACCTGCCGCAACTTGCTGGCGAACTTGTCGGGTTGGCGCAAATCGGCAAGCCGCAATCCTCGGCGCGCGATTTTATCTTCATAGCAGGGACCGATGCCGCGGCCAGTAGTGCCGATGGCGTGTTTGCCCTTGGCTTTTTCCCACGCCAAATCCAAGGCGCGATGATAGGGCATGATCATCGGGCAACCATAACTGACCGTCAAGCGCTCGCGAATATCAACGCGTTGCTGTTCGAGTTCTTTTATCTCGCTAAACAAGTGCGCCAAATCCACCACCACGCCATTGCCAATAAAACAGTCAACGCCGACGCGCATGGCGCCCGATGGAATCAGGTGCAACACGGTTTTCCGGCCGTTGATCACCAGCGTGTGCCCGGCGTTATGCCCGCCCTGAAATCGGGCGACGGCATCGGCGCGCCGGGTTAAAAGATCGACGATCTTGCCCTTGCCCTCATCACCCCATTGCGTGCCGAGCAGCACAACATTTCTGGCGGCGTTCCTGGCCATAACCTTAGGAAATTATTCTGAGGAAATTATTCTGATGCAAGGCTATTTGATGCAAGGCTATTTCTAGCGCACGAAATACAACAAAACCACGCCCGCAACCATGCTTCCCAATCCAATGTTTCTGAGCGCGGATTCCGGCGCCGTGATCAAGTTTTGCATAATGCGCTTAAATGCGGCCGGGCTGAAAAACGGGGTAAACCCTTCCAGAATCAAATACAAGGCGAACGCGGCCAGCAGGTCTTCCCAGTTCAACGCCCGGCATTAAATTTTAAACGCAATGTTAAACCGGCCCTTGATTGAACCCTGAATCGAACGGCGAATAATCAAGCAAAAACTAGTTGGCTGCAGCCGCTTCCGAACCCTTGAAATACTTGAAAAACGCTGAACTGGGATCGACTATGATTAAATCCTGTTTGCTGTTAAAGCTGTCTCGGTATGCATTAAGACTGCGGTACAGATTATAAAACTCCTGATCTTTGCCGAATGTGGCGGCGTAAGCCGCGGTTGCTATGGCGTCGCCTTCACCGCGGATAATCTGCGCATCGCGGTCGGCATTGGCCAGCAAAATTTCCCGTTGACGGTCGGCATCGGCGCGAATTTTTTCGGCCGCCTCTTCGCCTTGCGCGCGCAACTCTTTGGCCACGCGCTGCCGCTCTGCGGCCATGCGTTGATATACCCGTTCGCTAATCGCTGGATCCAGATCCACTCTTTTCAAGCGCACATCTATAATTTCTATTCCCAGCGTCGCCGCTTCTTCATTCATAATTTTCTGCACCACTTCCATAATTTGCTTTCTATCCCCGGAGATTACTTCTTGCACGGTACGCTTGCCGAACTCCTGACGCAGGCTGTCGTTCACGCGTTGCGACAAGCGCGATCTCGCGTTCTCCTTGCGGCCTTTCAATCTCGTGTAATACTGGTGCACATCCCTGATCTTCCATTTCACGAACGAATCGACCACCAGATTTTTCTTTTCGCGGGTTAAATACAACTCTGGATCAGCATCCATAGTTTGCACCCGGGCATCAAAGTACTGGACATTGTTAATGAATGGAATTTTCCAGTGCAGTCCAGGTTTGACATCGGATTGCACAATCTCGCCAAACTTGAAGACGATGGCCTTTTCCCGTTCATCGACAAAGTATGCCGCGGAAAAAACGATGGCTCCGACAATCGCAACAAGTGCAAGAAGGAGTGTTAATTTAGCGTTCATGATTATTGCCCCGATTATTGTCTCACTGTGCGATCAACGCTTCGGTCGGTCGATCTTAAAGAACGATTAGTTACCTGATTGCCAGCCGAGCGATTGACGCCGCCCTGATTTGACAGACCGCTTTCTTCTGACAGCTGGCTTCGATTTTTTAACAATTGATCGAGCGGTAAATACATGACAGTGTTACCACCGCTCTGCTGATCGATAATCATTTTACTGGAACGACTAAATACCTGTTCCATGGTTTCCAGGTAAAGACGATCTCTGGTGATATCCGGCGCCTTGCTATATTCGCTCAACACCTGATCAAAACGCGCCGTTTCACCATCCGCCTTGGCTATAATTGAGGCCTTATAGGCATCCGCTTCCTGCAGGATTCGCGCCGAGAAACCGCGCGCCTTGGGGATGATATCGTTGGCATATGCTTCGGCAAGATTTTTCAACCGCTGCTCATCCTCTCGCGCCCTGACCACATCGTCAAATGCATCCTTGACCTGTTCCGGCGGTTGCGCATTTTGCATCTCAACGGTACGAACATTAATGCCGGTCTGATAACGATCGAGAATATCTTGTACCAGCGATTTGGCTTCTGATGCCAACTGCGCGCGTCCCTCGGTAATGGCAAAATCCATGGTATTGCGACCAACGATTTCCCGCACCGCGCTTTCCGTTGCCTGTCGCACGACACTGTCGGCAAGATCCCGAGAGTTGTACTCACTGACATTGAACAATAAATCGGTGGGATCCTTAATATCATATTGCACGGCAAAATGAATATCGATAATGTTTTCATCCTGAGTAAGCATCAGTGCTTCACGGGGCACCGATTGAATCGATCTACTGCCCTTGCGATAACCCACTTCCACAGTGTTAACGTTTTGAGTATTTACTATTTCAACGGATTCAAACGGGGTGGGGATATGCCAATGTAGTCCGGCATCATTGGTTTCGGTATATTTTCCAAAGCGCAACTCGATGGCCTGTTCACCTTGATCGACGGTATAAACGCCGGTAAAAACCCAAAATCCCAGGCCGATAACCAGCAATAGTATAATCAGGCCGTTTCCGCCGGCCCTGCCGCCGCCAGCGCGGCTGTCGCCATTGCCGCCGCCACCGCCTGTTCGACGACCAAACAGATTATCTATACGCTCTTTTGCTTGACGAAACATTTCGTCCAGGTCAGGCGGCCGCTGTTGGCGGCTATGTCCACTACGATTACGCTGATTCCCACGTTGATTCCCGCGCTGATTCCATGGGTCATCGTTGTTACCGTCCGTTCCAGATTGATTTGATTCGGGTCGGTTTGATCCGGATTCATTCCAAGGCATTGTTTAGTCCCGCAATATTGAGTAAGTTGGTGATTGTATCACAATGGTTTAAAATTTAACGATCCATACTACGCTAAATCTCGGCTAAATATCGATAGAGTTGCAGCATTATTTCGGTCGGCTATTGACGTTAAACGCTGTAATACATTTCGAACTCAATCGGATGAGTCGCCATTCTAAGGCGATTCACCTCCTCCATTTTCAGATCGATGTAAGCGTCAATCGAATCATTACTAAATACGCCACCAACCAGCAAAAAATCGCGGCCACGATCAAGCGCTTCCAGGGCAATATCCAAGCCGTGAGCCACGGTAGGAATATTTTTTTCCTGTTCTGGCGGCAGGTCGTACAAGTCCTTATCGCCAGGCTCGCCGGGGTGGGTTTTGTTCTGAATCCCATCCAGCCCGGCCATCAGCATTGCTGAAAATGCCAAATAAGGATTCGCCGTTGAATCGGGAAAACGGATTTCAATCCTCCGACCTTGTGGATTTGACTCATATGGAATGCGGCAGGCGGCAGAGCGGTTACAGGCCGAATAAGCCAATAATACCGGGGCTTCAAAACCCGGCACCAGCCGTTTGTAACTATTGGTGCTGGCATTGGCAAAAGCATTGATCGCCCTGGCGTGCTTGAAAATTCCGCCAATGTAATACAACGCCTGATCGCTTAAACCGCCGTATTGATCGCCGGAAAAAATGTTATTGCCGCGTTTGGATATGGATTGGTGAACGTGCATACCACTACCATTGTCGCCGACCACGGGCTTAGGCATAAAGGTTGCCGTCAACCCGTGCTCATGCGCGACATTGTGAACCACATATTTGAAAATTTGCACTTCATCTGCTTTTGCGACCAGCGTATTAAATTTGCAGCCGATTTCTGCTTGTCCCGCAGTTCCCACTTCATGGTGATGAACTTCCACACCCAACCCCATTTGCGCCATAGTCAAGCACATCTTGCTCCTGACATCGGCTTGGCTATCCACTGGCGCAACCGGGAAATACCCGCCTTTGATACCGGGCCTGTGGCCGATGTTACCGTCTTCGTATTCTTTCGCGCTGTTCCAGGCGGCTTCGGATGAATCGATGTCGTAAAACGCGCCGCTCATGTCGTTTGCCCAATGCACGGCGTCAAATAAAAAGAATTCGTTTTCCGGACCAAAGTAAGCGGTATCACCAATTCCCGTTGAAGTCAAATAAGCCTCGGCACGTTTAGCGATGGATCTGGGGTCCCGGTCATAGCCTTGCATATCTGCGGGTTCAATAACATCACAGCGCAAATTCACGGTGGCATCCTGGGTAAATGGATCCACTACTGCGCTGGCCGGATCAGGCATCAGAATCATGTCGGATTCGTTTATTGCTTTCCATCCGGAAATTGACGATCCATCAAACATCTTGCCGTCTTCAAATAACTCTTCATCCACCATGCCGGTCGGCAAGGTGATATGCTGCTCCTTGCCCAGCGTATCGGTAAATCGCAAATCGACAAAATTCGCCTTGCTTTCTTTTATTAATTTCAACGCGTCTGCTACAGACATATAAATAACCTCTAAATAACCTCTAAATAACCTCGGTTCAAATACCAGAAATCCCCTGCAATTTAACTATTGGGGAGCTCTGAATAATGCCAACTTTAATATTATGGAATATACCCTATCCCAAAACATATTATTACTGTCCGGGTGCACCACATATGAGACAAAATCAGGTCGCCACGGTGGGTTGCTGATAATACACCATCGGCGTCATTAAATCCAAACTATCGTGTGGTCGGCATGATTATAGGTCCACTGGTAATGGACCAGTTCCTGGTTGATCGCGGTCACCGTCAACGGCCCTCGGAAGTGAGGCTTCAGCCTCGCCAAGCCATTGCAAATGGCGGGACTAAAGTCCCACTTCCGACGCCGCCGGCCTGACCTGCTTTAAGCGCACCAGCCGGTCCGGGTTAACAGTCTCTTATGTGTCTGAGCCCGAACATTACCCCGATGCACTATATTTGCGCCGGGTAATTTTATAGTGCTGATTTTACTGAGGGAGCATAAAAACACTTGGAGAAAACCAGCATTCGATTGTTCGCGGGCATGGCCACATCGTCAATCAGCGACAGTTGATTTCGATTCGCCAGGGCGACAATGGCGCGATCATCCCGAATTCCCATCTGTGAGTCCTGGCAGAGCAGACTGCCATGAAATTTTTGGTTGCTTGGGCTGGTGAATTCTCCATTGCGGTTGAACGGCCCATACAAGATAAACAGTCCATTATCCAGTAGCAGACACCCCACTCCTCTGAACATTTCCACCACCGCATCCCAGCCCATGATATGCGCGGTATTGGCGCTGAAAACGCCATCAAATTTGGTGCCCAAATTATGTTTGTTGTCCTGTTTACCGGCTGGCCATTGCTCCTTTTGTCGCACGTCAAGGGCGATGGGCTTGCCAATATTATCTAATGCAGCATCGGCTATCCAAAGATTAATGCCCGGATGAAACTGAACCTGGTCGCTGGTTTGCCAAAATAGCCCAGGCAAATTCTTCGCAAAAAACACGGCATGCTGACCGCTGCCGGAACCGATTTCCAGAACGCGCGAGGCCTTGGCAAAATAATTTTTCAATACCTCAAGAATAGGTTGTTTATTATTTTCGCAAGCCTGTGAAAATGGCTTCATATTGATCTATTTGAATGCTTCGTTATCGACGTCGGCGTCATTTTTGCTGGCATCATTTTCGGCGGCGTCTGTTCCGCTTGCGCTACTCGCCCCGCTGTTTCGCGCCATCCGACATACATCTGCATTGGCGCGGGTTTTATCATACAACCCTTGCGCGAGCAGGCTTAGCCCGCCGCTGGCGATAGCCGCACCTAAGGCGATACCGGATTCCACCAACCCTTTAGGGTCTGCTTCGATTCGAGGATGCTTCATGGTGCCGCCCACTCGAATCATTTTTGCAATGGAGTTAACATTGATTCCGAAACCTCTTCTGGCTTTTGGTCTAATGACCAGTTTTAATTTCTCATCACCCAGTTTGATCTCGCCACCGCCAAGCAATGTGACCACGGTAGTTTTTAACGCCAAGCCATGCTCTGTTTGCGCGACGCCATTATCCACATTAAATTGAATCACCCCGCATTCAATGTCCAGATACTCGTCTTGTTGACTCAGCGGATTGATCGCATCAAACAATCCCAGAAATAAATCCCCGCCAAGGCGTTGCAGACTATCGTTTTTAATTTGCGCCCCGCTGAACTCCAACAATACCGAGCCGGTGGCGTTGCCGGCGATTTCTGAAACAGAGCCGCCTGTTCCATCGAGATTAATAGCCACGGAAAATACGCCGGCATCGTCAGCAACTGATTTTCCCAGTTTGGTCAGCGCGGAAAAATCAACATGCTCACCGTTAACATCGAGATGTGCATTGAATTTTTGCCCTGTTTTATTCTGCCCGTCTTGATTTTGCCTGTCTTGACTTTTTGGCGCCAGTGCAAGATTTGCGTTAATCGACCCCTGGCTGCTTTCTCCGCTTACTGTGGTAACCAGATGTCCATTGTCAACTGAGATTGTGGCTTGGAAATCATCCAAAATAAAGCTGGTGCTCTTGAAATGTTCAGCACTAAAATTTATTTGCGCCTGGGTATCCATCAACCCATCGAGTTTCAGCGGAGTCTCGGAGAAAAACTTATCCGCATCATCGCCTTCGACTAACAACTCGGTTAAATCAAAATTTTTCGAAACCAGTTCCGCCCAATAGTTTCTTTTCACAACTGCAGCGTCGCCTGCTTCTGCGTCCGCTTTTGAATGAATAAAACCCATTTTCCCTGAAAGATCATTGCCTGCTATTTCAATATCAAGCGAGATATTCTGGGTATTATCACTATTTTTAAAACTGATCGTCCCCTGCGCAGGATTATCCCATACCAAGGGTAAATCGGTGCTGCGCACGATGGCTGCCAGCGACTTGGCATCAAATTTCAACTCAAATTCATCTGCTTGTAATGGAGAAATCTGGCTAAATGCGCCACTGGCATTGAGCATGACATGCTCTGAATTTATATTGAAATCGATGTTTTCCAAACCAACGCCGCCATCCGCGAACACAATATCCATAGAACCGGACAAGTCGCCGGACAGCATAGCGGGATTTAACACTGGAACATCCACGGCGGCTATAAATTCAGGGTCTGCAATCCCCGACAATGCCATTGACAATCTGCCGGATAATGTTTGAGCAAGCCGGTCGAGCAAATCACTCGATGGCACAGGCGCCTTAGCGGATAAATTAGTCACGGATAAATTATTCACAAATAAATTGTCCAGGCGTCCGGAAATCTGTCCGCTGAATTTATCGGATAGCGTGGCCACGTTTATTTTCTTGAGTGAGTAGCCACCAGATTCACCCACAACGGCTTGACCCGATAATTGAGCGCTGCCGTTCAAAGGCAGTAACTGAGATAACCAGCCAGAAAACGGGAGATTTGGATACATGTCATCAATGGGAGCGACGGAATCCAGCCTCAATCCTATATTCAGATTGATGTTTGGCGCATCCCCAAGTTCAAGGATTTGACCATCAATATCAATCGTTAAATCAGGGTCAACCAGAGTTGCGGTAATTTTGTTGAGATTGAATTTTCCTGCAGCATCCTGCTTCAATACGCCAGTCATATTCAAAGGCCCGGCCTTGGGCAACTTGCGATTGGCCAGCGACTCAAGTTTCGAGAGACTGTTTACACCCAACTGCATATCCATTTGAAAATCCCGAAATTTTAACAAATTTCCGGCCGAGCCAAGGCCGCTTAGTTGAACCCCATCGCCCTGTCCGCGAATCTCAAGATTAGACAACTCCACCGATGAACCTTTAATTAAAACTGCTCCAACCAGTGATAATTCATCAACCAATGCCAGCAACCTGGAGGGGTGAATTTGACTCAGCATCTCCTGATTGATCACGGCAGCGAACTCAATTTCACCCATTTGGCCCGAGCCCAGGTCATTTATTTTTCCTGTTGCATTTAGATTTAAACTTTCCGCGGTGCTTGCTATTTTGTCGCTTGATATTTTAATGGCCATCAAATCAAAACTCGATGCCCGACGATTAAGATTGGCCACGACTTTTATCGCTTGCGTGTCAGGCCACCACAATCCCGCGGACGCTCCCTCAGGCCGGTCAAATAGCCTGACCAGTGAGTCCGGGCTCTCTATTGTCATTTCCAGCGGCAAGGGCGCCGACCAGTCGTTGAGCGCATTGGCAACTGCGCCAGCCGCATGGACGCTGATGCCCTCGGCAACAATTTCCGCATGCTCTATATTGAGGGTTAAATTTCTCCGGTCGCCGAAAACGCTTCCGGCAATGACGGTTTCCAGCTTCGCTTGATGACTGATACTTGGCGATATGATTTCCCTATCAAGATTTCCGGTGGCATTAAATCTAATATCCACTTCATTAAATCCTATCAATTGCCCGATTTCCCCCTCCGCGTAAGCCTGCAATCCGTGCTCCGATGATGCCAGATTCAAGGACTCCACTCGCATCGTTCTGGGCGTTTCCGGTTGAATCAATTCCCATCGTGCCGAGATATTTCTATATGGCGGCAACCAAAACCCGAACAAGTTTGACAAATCGGCTAAATTGGTTACGTTGGCATCGATCCAAAGATTCAATCCATGCCATAGAAACAAATTCTGGATCACGCCGGAAATCGAAACTTGATTGGCGGGCGCGCCAACGTATCCGCTGAGCGCGACCGGCGATTCGCGAAAGCGCAACAATGATTCCAGGCTGCCTAATTCTCCTGACATCGAAATGGCGGTTTTTTCGGCTTCGCCCGAGGCCTCAATGCGAGTAGGTCGATTGGCTCCCATTGATGTTACGCTGGCATGGTCAATGCTAAATTCCCAGTCGCGGTTTTTACGAAAATAGAATATCCGGCCATTACGAATAGTCAGCGCTTCTATGGCCACCCAAGCCGGGAATAATCGGCTCATTTTAGCGGTCTTGTTGGAGGTCTTGTTGGGTGATCTTAAATCAAGATTAAATATTTTCGTCTCAGAATTCCGCTCAATCCACAATTGCGGTTGGTCCAATTCGATGGCGGTGACCGTCAACTTACCGCGCAGCAACTCCGCAAAAGAAAGCGAAAGGGTTAATTTGTCTGCGGTAAAAGCAAACGGCGTTCGCGCCCAACTGCTGTTTGCAAGCCTGATCTGCTGCGCGTAAATCGTCGGGGACAGGCTCCATTCTGCGCCCAAGCCGCCGGCAATGGTAAATGCCCGGCCGGTTTTCGATTCCACATACGATTCGATTGCATGCTGTACATCGCTTTGATTCAAAAACACCGTGGCCGCCAGCGGTATAAGCAAGACGATGGCGGCCACGGAAATAATTATTTTTGCCTTATACGACATGATACGACATTGTATTTGCGCTTAAAAATCGCGACCGATCTTTATGCGATTTCCAGCGCCAAAGTATGTTAACAATATAATTTATCGTTGCGCTAACCTGGCAATGACATCACAAAATTTTTCGATTTCGTCTTCAGTGTTGTAATAGTGCAGCGATGCCCTGGCCAGTGCATCGATTCCCCGATTCTGGAAATCAACCAGGCTGCCTGGGCCTGCAGAAACCCAGATATTGATTTTATGTTCGCTTAGCCTGCTTCTGGTTTCGGACGGATGTTGGCCATTGACAGCAAATGTCACAATGCCGCATTGCACCGCCCCACGATCATAAACGGTAACTTTTGGGATGTTTATCAGTTGTTGACGACAAATTTTCGCCAATTTGTAAATACGATTTTGGATAGGGGTCATGCCTATTTCATCGGCATAGTCCATAGCCGCCGCCAACCCTAATTTCCCCGCCATGTGACATTCAAAATTCTCGAATCGTCGCGCGCTGTCAACCAGTTCATAATGACTGTGGTCGATCAGATTAACGCCTTGTTGCTCCAGAAACAGGGGTTCCGCCGTTTCAAAATAACTTCTCGCAACATACAAAACGCCGGTTCCTCGGGGCCCGCGCAAATATTTTCGCCCGGTTGCGGACAATGCGGTGCAGCCGATTTTTTCAGCCTGCAGATGCAATTGCCCGATAGACTGACAGGCATCCAGCAAATACGGGATGCCGGCTTGTGCCGCAACCGCGCCCACCGCTTGTGCATCATTAACCATTCCACAACCGGTTGGAATATGGCTAATTGAAATCAGTTTGGTTTTTTCGTTGATCAAGCCTTTCAGGCTTTCAAGGTCCAGATCACCCTTGTCATCGGTTGCGATAAAATCAATTTTTACGCCTTTAGTCCGCGCCATTTGTATGTAAGCAACCATATTGCTGCCGTAGTCAACCCGAGTGGTAATAATCCTGTCGCCGGAATTTAATCGAAGGCTATGGAAAAAATGTTGCCAACCACGGGTGCTGCCGTCGCAGAATGCGATTTCATCAGGCTTGCAGCCAATCAATTTTGCTGCGGAGGCATAAAACCCTTCTAATTCATCTTTTCTGCGGCGTCCTGTTTCATAGCCGCCGAATTGCTGTTCCTGCGCCAGGTATTCAAGAACCTTATTGCTCACCGGTTCAGGCATCAACGAACAACCCGCATTGTTGAAATGAATCATGTTTTCACAACTTGGCGTGTGTCGCCGAATTTGTTCTATATCCAGTTCCACATTAATCTCCGAATTGCTCTGGTGTTCACGTCATTTTTTAGCAATACGTTGCTCTGCAAGCGTTGTTAAGGCACCAGCGCAAGGTCCTGCAAGCCACAGGTTTCACCGAAACCGAACATTAAATTCATGTTCTGAACTGCCTGACCGGCCGCACCTTTGACAAGATTATCTTCTACAGCAAGCACCACGATAGTCCTGCCCTCTTGCGGCCGATGAATGGCGATCTGGCAACGGTTGCTTCCGCGCACATTTTTTGTGTCTGGATGAGAGCCTGATGGCAGCACATCAACAAAGGGTTCATGCTCAAAACGTCTTTCGAAGATGGACTGAATCTGATTGATGGTTAAATGATTGCTTTCATCGGTTAGCCGTGCGTACAAAGTCGCATGAATTCCCCTGATCATGGGCAGCAGGTGCGGGGTGAATATCAGCTCCACGGCCTGGTTGCTGATGGCTTGCAGCCCTTGCTTAATCTCGGGAAAATGGCGGTGACCGGAAACGGCATAAGCCTTGAATGAATCCGAAACTTCGGCGAATGATGTCGCCAAGGCGGCTTTTCGGCCGGCCCCTGAAACCCCTGATTTTACATCGGCAATCAGGCCATCGGTTTGAATTAAATTATTTTCCAGCAAGGGCAGAAAACCAAGTTGCACGACCGTGGGATAGCAGCCCGGATTGGCCACCAACCGGGCCTCGCTAATCCGCTCTCGGTAAATTTCCGGCAACCCATATACCGCCTGGGAAATCAATTTCGGGCAATGGTGTTTCGTGCCATACCAGGCCTCCCATTCGGCCACATCCTGCAATCTGAAATCCGCTGATAAATCGATGAACTTGACGCCAGCGGCGAGTAATTGTTCGGCATGGCGCATGGCCACCCCTTTTGGCGTCGCGCTAAACACCACATCGCACTGGGTCAAATCACAATGATCCGGATCAGAAAATGTGATATCGCAGCGACCCATTAAAGAAGGAAAATACGCGGATACCGATCGCCCGGACTCGGCACGCGAGGTGACGACCGTTACCTGGGCATAAGGATGATTAGCGAGAATTCGCAGCAGCTCAATGCCGGTATAACCGGTGCCACCCATAATTCCGATCTTTATCGAGGTCAATTTTTCCATCGTTTCAGGCAGTCATGTTGCTTGCCGAAAAGGCGAATAGTTCAGATAAATCCAATTTTTTATCCCGAATTTCTATGTTTTATGTGTCATTAAACTTGCAGCAGCTCTGATAGAATCAAACAATAGCAGCAGTAACCGTGCATTTTTGATGGCTATTAGTATACCTTCAAATTAAATTGAAAGTTGCCCATAGAACAAATCACCCGCAATAATATGTCCGTAGAACAACCACCTCTGGCTAAAAGATATCAGCGAACGCTGGACGCGGTGGCGGAGTATGCGAACCAATATCAAGGCCGAGTATCAACGGTAAAATTGATTGCAGTGAGCAAGCGCCACAATGCTGAGAAAGTGGTTGAACTGATTAAGCTGGGGCATCGGGATTTCGCGGAAAACTATGTGCAGGAAGGGGTTGAAAAAATTGACCGAGTGAACCTTGCCCTTGAAAACCTGGCTATGGAAAACAGGGGAGTCGAAAATAACATTTGTTGGCATTTCATAGGCCATATACAAAGCAGAAAATGCACAAAGATCGCCGAGTGTTTCGACTGGGTTCACACCGTACACAGCACAAAAGTTGCTGAAAAATTGAATCAACACAGAGGCGACCGACCCCCATTAAAGGTTTTAATTCAACTCAATTTACAACAGGAATTATCCAAATCCGGTGTCTGCTTAAATGAACTTCCGCAGTTGGCAAACGCGGTGCGCGAACTGCCAAACTTAAATTTTCGCGGGCTGATGATTATTCCTGAAATAGAACCCGATTTTGAAAAACAGCGGGCTATTTTCAGGCGGTGCAGAATAGCCCTTGAACAACTCAACCAACAGGGTTTCAATCTGGATCAACTGTCGATGGGCATGACCGACGACATGCAAGCGGCCATTCTGGAAGGTGCGACACAAATACGAATAGGGACGGCAATTTTCGGTCCTCGTCCGACACAGGCATGATGAATTCCGAGTGTCCTGATGAACGCAAGGATGTGCTGTCCGGGCTCAGACACATAAGAGACTGTTAATCTGGCCCGGCTGGTGCGCTTAAAGCAGGTCAGGCCGGCGGCGTCGGGAGTGGGACTTTAGTCCCGCCATCTTGGCAATGGCCTGGCGAGGCTGAAGCCTCACTTCCGAGGGCCGTTGACGGTGACCGCGATCAACCAGGAACTGGTCCATTGCCAGTGGACCTATAATCATGCCGACCACACGATAGTTTGGATTTAATGATGCCGATGGCGTATTATCGGCAACCCACCGTGGCGACCTGATTTTGTCTCATATGTGGTGAACCCGGACGCCCTTTAGAGAAATTCGCAATGAACCCATCCGCAAACAACCGCATCGCATTTATTGGGGGAGGCAATATGGCGCGCAGCATTATTGGGGGATTGATTTCCTCTGGCTGGCACGCGAAAAATATTTTTGCGTCAGACCCGTCAAAAGTGCAGCGTGATTTACTGGCACAGCAATTTAGCATTGCGATTTACGAAAACAACGAAAAATGCGTCAGCCAGGCCGATATCGTTGTGTTGTCGGTAAAACCGCAGGTATTAAAACAAGCGGTGGAATCGATTCGCGCAGCATTGGTTGAACATAATCCTTTAATCATATCCATTGCCGCCGGCATCAGAGCCAGCGATATCATGCAATGGATTGGACAGGAAGCACCTTTTGTGCGGGCGATGCCCAACACCCCGGCGCTGGTGAATTGCGGGGTCGCTGGATTGCTCGCCAATGCACATGCCAGCAGTGCGCACAAGCAAGCCGCGGCGCAAGTCATGCAAGCCGTGGGAGCGGTGATATGGGTCGATAACGAAAGCGATATGGATACGGTCACCGGAATTTCCGGCAGTGGCCCGGCCTACTTTTTCAAACTGATGGAAATCATGATCACGGCGGCGGAATCGCATGGTCTGAGCCGCGCGGCCGCGAGAACGCTGGTGTTGCAGACCGCATTGGGCGCCGCCAAACTGGCGGCCGATAGCGCGCATTCACCGGCTGAGTTGCGCCGCCAGGTCACCTCGCCGGGCGGCACCACCGAGGCGGCATTATTGACTATGGAGCAACACGGTATCGATGAGGCCATCACCCTCGGCGTTAATGCCGCCATTGAAAAATCCGCCGAGCTGGCAAAAACGCTGGGGGCAATGTAAATGCCGTACCTGCAAAATGCGTTGAATTTTGTCATTGAAACCATAGTGGGATTGTATTTGACCGCGGTCATACTGCGTTTTCTGTTTCAGTTGCTGCAAGTGGATTTTCGCAATCCTATCTCCCGATTTATTATTATTGCAACCAGTCCGCCCTTAAAAATATTGCGTCGCTTCATCCCGGGACTGTACGGCATGGACCTGTCGGTGGTCGCGCTGATTCTGATCATTGGGCTGATTAAAACCGGTTTGCTGCTCGCCCTGTCGGGTTATCCGTTTAACATTCCCGGAACACTGGTGATCACTCTTGCCGAAGTTCTCAATACCATCGCCTGGACTTTCATTATTGTCATTATCGGCAGCGCCATCCTGAGCTGGGTGGCGCCGGTGTCGCAACACCCGGTCGCGCATTTAATCAACAGCATGAGCCATCCGCTGATCCGGCCGTTCAGAAAAATTCTGCCGCCGATTCAGGGCCTCGACCTATCGCCGCTGCTGGCTTTGCTGGCATTGAACCTGATCCAGAGACTGGTGATACTCCCAATTACCGATTTCGGGCGCAGCTTTTTTTTCTAGCTTTCTCCGGGCTTTTTCTCGGGTTTTTTCTCAGGTTTTTTTCTTGGGGCTTTTTTCTGCTCAGGAAAATCTGGAATTCCGGGAGATCAATAAGATCAACAGAATCACCGGCAGCCCGAGAATCGCGGTAATCAAAAAGAACTGCGCATAACCGACTTCGTTGACCATGCTTCCCGAGTAACCGCCCAGCACTTTGGGTATCAAGGTCATCAATGAAGTGAATATCGCAAACTGCATGGCCGTGAACTTTATATTGGTGAGTGCCGACAAAAATGCAACGAAAGCGGCGCTGGCTATTCCCGCGCTTAAATTATCCGCGCCGATTACCAGGTATAACATTGTCATGTTGTAACCCAACTTCGCCAATATCATAAACAGCAAGTTGGTTGCGGCGGACAAAATCGCGCCTAACAGCAATATTCGCAGCACCCCGAATTGCAATGACATCAAGCCACCGAGAAATCCGCCGAACAACGTCATGCCCAATCCAAATGCCTTCGCTACGGTGGCAACTTCGTTTTTTGAATATCCCAGATCATAGTAAAACACATTGGCCACAACGCCTAAGACGATATCCGAAATTCGATAAAGCCCGACCAACGCCAACAGCAATATCGCGCTATGCATGCCGTAGCGCTGAAAAAAATCCCGCACCGGGTTTAAGTAAAGCCCTTGAAGGATCGAGGCCTCAACCAAACGGGTTTTTATCAGCAATGTCGCGATAGCAAATGCAACAAACAGGCCCAGCGTTAATTTCAAGCATTCGACAATGAATCCTGCCAGCCCCTTGTTGTTGGTTAATTCCATCACAAATATTTTCAGGTTTGCGCCCGCTTCGGCGGAATAAACATACGCTACAATGAAACCCGACACACAAAAAATAAACAGCGTCACCGCCTGAGCGCTATGCCGCGAGTTTGAATGCGAGCGGGGTTTGGAAGCCTCCGGCTCCGGCATCAACAAGGTCGTGGCAACGCCTACAATCATGCACGCCGCCATCAGCAAGTAGGTGTTGTGCCAGGCGGAAAACGAATACGCATCAGTGGTAGAGCCGAAATAACTTGCCAGATAGAGTGCGCCTGCGCCTGCGACTAACATGCCAATACGGTATCCGGCGATATAAGTTGCTGACATCAATGCCTGTAACTGAACGCCAGCGGATTCGATGCGGTAGGCATCGATAACGATGTCCTGAGTGGCGGAAGAAAAACCAAGCATCACTGCGGCCAGAGCTAAATAAATCAAGTTTGTTTGATCGGCTGCGGGATCCAGATTGGCCATCAATACAAGAGCAGCTACCACCAACGCCTGGGCGAACAAAATCCAGCTTCTCCTCCGGCCGAGCGCGCGGGTCAAAATCGGTAACGGTAAATTGTCAACCAAAGGCGCCCAGACAAACTTGAATGAGTAGCCCAAGGTAGCCCAGCTAAAATACGTGACCACGGAACGATCTATGCCCGCTTCCAGCAACCAAAATGACAGCGAGGAGAATATCAACCACAACGGCAGCCCTGCTGAAAAACCCAGAAACAACATGGTGACCACCCGAGGATGGGAAAAAGCGCGCAACGAATCTTTCCAGTTGAGATTTTGTGCGTGAAAATTTGTACTCATGTTTGTACTCAGGTTTGTACTCATGTTTGTACTCAGGGATGTTTGATTCTGGTCATGTTTTTGATCTGGCTTATGCGGCTCGTTTCATCGTTGCCGCCGACAGACCAATTGGCACGCAAGTATCCTATACTATCCACTAAACCGTATACTTTTGGAAATTTCTAAATTCATGTCCAATTTGAAAGCCGAACTCCTCGCTATCTGCGTTCAAAACAACATTTTGCATTTCGGTGAATTCACCCTGAAATCCGGCCGCGTCAGTCCGTATTTCTTTAACGCCGGACTATTCAATACCGGCGCGCTTTTGGGGCAACTCGCAACGTGCTACGCCGCACTCCTATCGGATAAACTAAAAAATGATTTCATGCTCTATGGCCCGGCTTACAAAGGCATCCCGTTGGTCGCCGCCACTGCGATACAGCTGGCGAACCGCCAACAACGCAACGTCGCCTATGCGTTCAATCGCAAGGAGACCAAGGATCATGGCGAAGGCGGCAACCTAGTCGGCGCCGCGCTTAACGGCGACGTGGTCATCGTTGACGATGTCATCACCGCGGGAACATCGATCGATGAATCGGTCAAAATCATTAAATCAGCCGGCGCAAAACCCTGTGCAATCGCCATCGCCTTGGATCGCCAGGAAATCGCCGATGGCGACACTCACTCCGCTGTTCAAAAAATCGAGCGGCAATACAATGTGCCGGTATTATCGCTATTGAAGCTGGACGATTTGGTCGATTATCTGCAGTCGACTCAGGCATATCGACAATATTATGATGCCGTCGCCGCCTACCGTGATGCTTATGGAAGCAGATGATGGCGTGCCGCCGATCGTTATGTCGCCGCAAGAATTAATCGCCCATGGCAAATATCATTGCAAACATCACAACGCATCATTATCCAGTTCACCGGTCCTGATTCGAATCGCCTGGTCCAAATCATAGACAAAGATTTTGCCGTCCCCCAACTTGCCGGTTTGCGAAGCCTGCACAATGGCGTCCACCACCTGATCCAGCCTATCGCTTGACACCGCGACTTCAAGTTTGACTTTTGGAACAAAATCCACCACGTACTCCGCGCCACGGTACAGTTCGGCATGTCCTTTCTGTCGTCCAAATCCCTTGACTTCGGTTATGGTCATTCCCTGCACGCCTATTTCCGAAAGCGCATCCCTGACCTCGTCCAGTTTGAACGGCTTGATGATGGCGGTGATGAGTTTCATCAAAATTTTTTCAGGCAACAGGTGATATTTCGGGTCATATTTAATGGCGCGCCCGGAGAGATTCGAACTCCCGACCCCCTGGTTCGTAGCCAGGTACTCTATCCCACTGAGCTACGGGCGCAACTTGGTCATTGGTCTAACAGTACCGAAATTGTGATGTTATTTCAATGGCAATAAAGTGACTGTACCGCACTTTATAGCTTGATTCCGGGAATAATAATCAAGCAGTGGACGGTTAACTGTTAGCGATAAGCTGACATCTCCTTTGCACATAACGCTCCAGTCAATGATTATCCGTATTCAATAAAATGTCGCGGCTGCGCCGCATGTGTCGCACTGGATTATTGGGTCAGGCCCGATAATGACGGTTATGATGAGTGCCGCAGCCACCCGGCTCGGCTAGTGCGCTTAAAGCAGGTCAGGCCGGCGGCGTCGGAAGCGGGACTTTAGTCCCGCCATCCTGGCAATGGCTTGGCGAGGCTGAAGCCTCACTTCCGAGAGCCGTTGACGGTGACCGCGATCAACCAGGAACTGGTCAATTACCAGTGTGCCTATAATCATGCCGACCACACGATAGTTTGGATTTAATGACGCCGATGGCGTATTATCGGCAACCTACCTTGGCGGCCTGATTTTGTCTCATATGTGGTGAACCCGGACACTGTCGTATAGTCAGCACACTGATGATCCCCATAATCGGCCATGATCGGCCATGGTCAGCCGAAAATATTTAATCCACCAATCAAAGACGTTAACCGTGAACCCCGAAGCCCGCAGAATAGCAAACCGCAAGAAAAATCTTGCCGCCGCTGTGGATGACCTCAAGGTTAATCGCATTGAGCGCCATATCTTTCTGTGTTGCGATCAAACCAAGCCAAAATGCTCGCTAAAAGACAAAAGTCTTGAATCGTGGAATTATTTGAAAGCCCGGCTACAAGAACTCGATCTGGTTAAACAGGGAGGAATTTTCCGAACCAAGGCAAACTGCCTGCAAATCTGCGTCCATGGACCCATCGCCCTGGTTTACCCGGAGGGTATTTGGTATCACTCTTGCACGCCGCAGGTGCTTGAAAGAATTATTATGGAGCACTTGATCGGCGGGCGCGCAGTAGCGGAATATGTGATCGTCGCCCAGCCGCTTGCGCGGGTGGCGGAGAGAGAGGGATTCGAACCCTCGATACGCGATTAACGTATACTCCCTTAGCAGGGGAGCGCCTTCAGCCGCTCGGCCATCTCTCCCGTACTATCTAACTTGCATTATCGGACCGACGGCAAGCCAAAACAGTGCAAGGTTGCCGGGGTTATGCGTTGCGCGGATCACCCTCTTCCGGATCCAGTTGGTCGTCATCATCATAATCATCTGCCGCATCATCCGATTGATTGCCCGCGTCATCGGATTGATTGCCCTGATGCCCGTTATCATGACCATTATCATGACCATTATCAGGACCGTTATCATGGCCGTGACCAGCCGCTTGTTCATGCTTGATGCGATAGTATATCTCCTCGCGATGAACCGGTATCTCTTTGGGCGCATTGATACCGATTCGAACCTGAGTTCCACGCACGCCTAAAACGGTTAATCGAACATCGTCTCCGATGTAAACCGATTCGCCTATACGGCGAGTAAGAATTAACATTTTTCTCTGCTCCTAATTATAGATTTCAATTTCACCGATACCCTATTCCGATACCCTGTTCCGACACCCTATTCGCCGAATCGCAACAACCTCCAGGCTCCCCGGACGTCAAACCGGATGTCAAAACGGGAAGCATGGAATATCCACCAAGCTTTCAATTGCCGCCTAAAAACTTCGCCGCAAAACTTTATCCTAAAAACTTCATCGATGTGCGCCAATTTGTTCCAGCGCAAACGCTTTATGAAGTGTCCGCACCGCGAGTTCGGTATATTCTTTGTCGATGGTAACAGAAATCTTGATTTCAGAGGTGGAAATCATCTGAATATTTATCCCCTTTTCCGACAAGGCGCGAAACATAGCGGTCGCTATGCCTGCGTGAGAGCGCATACCCACGCCAACAGCGGAAATCTTCGCTAGATTAGTGTCGCCGACCACGGTTTCAGCATTTAATTCCTTGACCACAGGTTCCAGCAAATCCATGCTTTTCTGCAAATCCTCCTGATTTATCGTGAATGTCAAGTCGGTTAATCCGTCAGTCCCGACATTTTGGACAATCATATCCACATTGATGTCGGCCGCGGAAATCGGTCCCAGGATGCTGTAGGCAATGCCGGGTTTGTCCGGAACTCCGCGAACGGTTATTTTCGCTTCATTTTCAACCGCGGTGATGCCGGAAATTAAGGGTTGTTCCATATTTTTGTCCTCGTAGGTAATCAGGGTTCCCGGGCCGGGTTCAAATGATGACAGCACCCGTAGTGGAACATTGTACTTTCCGGCGAATTCCACCGCGCGAATTTGCATCACTTTCGCCCCGGCGCCGGATAACTCCAGCATTTCCTCGAAGGTAATGCTATCCAACCGCTTGGCATCCATGACCATTCTGGGATCAGCGGTGTAGACGCCATCGACATCGGTGAATATTCTACACTCGTCGGCGTTAAGCGCAACCGCCAACGCCACCGCGGTGGTGTCGGAGCCGCCGCGCCCCAGAGTCGTTATTTTGTTTTCCTCGCTGATGCCCTGAAACCCGGCCACCACCACCACCTTGCCATTATCCAGATCAGCATGCACCCGGTCGGTGTCGATATGCTCAATTCTGGCTTTGCCATGGACGCTGTCGGTGCGAATTGGAAGCTGATGTCCGGCATAGGAACATGCCGAAATGCCGATGTGCTGAAGCGCCAATGATAATAGCGCAATGGTGACTTGCTCGCCGGTGGCGGTCAGCACATCCATTTCCTTTGGGCACGGCTGCGCGCAAATCGCCTTGGCCAACTCAATCAACCGATTGGTTTCGCCGCTCATTGCGGAAACCACGACCACCAGTTGGTCGCCGCTGTTCACGCTGGCGGCAACATTTTGCGCGACCGCATTTATGCGCTCCACAGAGCCGACGGAGGTGCCGCCGTATTTTTCGACAATTAAAGCCAAGGTTGGTTTATCGGTAAAAATGGCGCGGGATTTAAACTGTTCTCAAGATAAAAGTAAAGCGCGCAAATTGGTTTGGATGGGTTCGCTCAGGAATGCTTGCGTGAAATACTTGTGCGGAATACTTGAATGCACAACGCGGGCATGGTTTTCAATCGCCCTTGATCGAATCTTCCACCCACCGATAAGTCGCTTCAATCGCATGTTCTATACCCTGGACGTTCGTGCCCCCGGCTTGAGCCAGATTCGGGCTGCCGCCGCCCTTGCCGTCAACCAGCGCTGATATTTTGTGAATTAATTTCCCGGCCGGCAACTGCGGGCTCAAATCCTTGCTGACCCCGGCTATCAATGTGACCTTGCCGTTACTGGCGCCGGCCACCAGCACCACGCCGCTTTGCAGTTTATTGCGCCATTGGTCAACCGCCATACGCATCGATTGCACATCCGCATCATCCTGACGAATAGCGACCACTTTAACCCCCCGAATTTCCTTAACAACATCGGTGGCCGCGCCGCCAGTCGCCAACCGGGTTTGCAAAGACTGGATTTGACGCTGTTGCCGCTTTTGGGTTTCCAGCATGAATTTTACCCGCTGCGGAAGATCGGCAGGCGTGGTCCTTAATGCGGCAGTCGCTTTGTCCAATGCTTCGAGTTGTTTGCTGACATGTCTTTCCGCCGATTCACCGGTCAGCGCTTCAATACGTCGCACCCCTGCGGCCACGCCGGACTCGGCGTTGATTTTGAACAAGCCGATATCGCCGGTGCGATTGACGTGGGTGCCGCCGCACAACTCAAATGAAAATTCTCCCATGCGCACGACGCGCACCTCGGCATCGTATTGCTCGCCAAACAACGCCGCGGCGCCGGCGGATTTTGCCTGGTCCAGCGGCATAATATCCACGCTGACCTGATGGTTGGCGCGAATATTTTGATTCACCAAAGACTCAATTTCAATCAGTTGCGCGCGACTAAGCGGCTCGAAATGGGAAAAATCAAAACGCAATCGCTGCGGTTCAACCAACGAGCCCTTTTGCTCAACATGAGGCCCAAGCACGGATTTCAATGCCGCGTGCAATAAATGGGTTGCGGAATGGTTGTTGGCGCTTAAATGACGTCTGTTTGCTTCAACCTCGGCTTGGCCTGTTTGCTTTAACTCGACTACTCCCGAAACTACCCGACCGAATTGAGCAATTACCTTGTTGGCAATGTATTGAGTATCGGTAACCTTAAACACCCCGTTGGGCAGCGTGATCAATCCTTGATCGCCGACTTGACCGCCGCTTTGCGGGTAAAACGGCGACTCGGACAGCACCACAATACCCTGTTCGCCCTGCTCTAATTTTTGCGCCGCTTGCTGGTCTTTTAATAATGCAACGACCTCAGCCTCATAGTTCAGATTCTGGTAGCCGACAAATGGGGTGCGCTCCAATCCGTCAATCCCGATCTGGTCTCCCGCAGTAAACTGGCTGGCTGAGCGGGCGCGCTGGCGTTGCGCCTGCATAGCGGATTCAAACTCATCTTGATTGATGCGCAATCCATGTTCCCGAGCGATATCGGCGGTTAAATCCGCGGGGAAACCGAAGGTGTCGTATAACTTGAATACGGTCTCGCCAGATAAGACATCGCCTGGCAGCCTGTCGATTTCCTGAGCAAGCATCTTTAATCCCTGCTCCAGTGTTTCATTAAATTTTTCGTTTTCCTGTTTTAGCGCCCGTTCAACCCGCTTGCCGGAGGCCGCTAACTCGGGGAAGGCCGCGCCCATTTCATCGACCAGCGGCGCCACCAATTTATGCATAAACGCTTTTTTGCAGCCGAGTTGATAGCCGTGGCGAATGGCTCGGCGAATAATCCGGCGCAGCACATAGCCGCGCCCTTCATTAGACGGGATCACGCCGTCAACGATCAAAAACGCGGTCGAGCGAATGTGATCGGCGATGACGCGCAACGATTTATGCGCGCTGTCCTTGACTTGCAAAATATCCGCGGCGGCGCCGATCAGGTTTTGGAACAAATCAATGTCATAGTTGCTGTGCACCCCCTGCAACACCGCGGCGATGCGCTCCAGCCCCATGCCCGTGTCCACAGAAGGTTTTGGCAGCGGCTCAAGTTGGCCGTCGCGGTTGCGGTTATACTGCATGAACACCAAGTTCCAGATTTCCACGAAACGATCGCCGTCCTGTTCAGGCGACCCTGGCGGGCCGCCGGCTACCTCGGCGCCATGGTCGTAAAAAATTTCCGCGCAGGGGCCGCAAGGCCCGGTGTCGCCCATCTGCCAGAAGTTGTCTTTTGCCCCTTTCCGGGTTATCCGCTCCTTGGCCATGCCAATTTCATTTATCCAAATCGACTCCGCGTCATCGTCGTCCTCAAAAACCGTTACCCAAAGTTTCTCCGGCGGCAACTTGAACTCAACGGTCAGCAATTCCCAGCAATATCGTATGGCATCGCTTTTGAAATAATCGCCAAAACTGAAGTTGCCCAACATCTCAAAGAAAGTATGGTGACGCGCGGTATAGCCGACATTTTCCAGATCGTTATGCTTGCCGCCGGCTCTTACGCATCGTTGTGAAGTGACCGCCCGCGTGTAGGCGCGGGTTTCACGCCCCAACAACAAATCCTTAAACTGCACCATGCCCGAATTGGTGAACAACAAAGTCGGGTCGTTGCCCGGCACCAGCGAACTGCCAAGCACGGCTTCATGCCCATGCTTGACAAAATACTCGATGAATCGCTGCCGAATTTCGGTGGTTTTCATGGCTTAGAGTGCAGATGATGTCGTCAATAGCGCAAAGATTTTGCGGTGAATATGCTGATGTAGTCTGCGCCGCGAAGTTTTCGCGTGGCTAAGTTTATTCGCCATACGATTCAATTTGCTCCGCAGTGAATCCGCGCTGCTGCAAAAAGCGCGCTTGCCTGGCCCATTCCGCATAACTCGCCGGCGCGTGGTCGCCGAATTTTCTGCGCCGCACCTGAGCCGCCGATGCCGCCCATTGCCCTTGATAAACCGCCATGGCGCGCTCGATTAAATCCGGATTTATGTTATGCTTATTGAGTTCGTGTTTGAGTCTGACCGGCCCCTTGCCGCCGTTAAATCGCGAACGACACAGCATCTCCGCAAACCGCGCGTCCGATTGCATTCCCCGCCGCATCAAGTCATCCAGCATGTTATCCAGCAGGTCATCCAGTATTTGAGCGCGAATCGGCGGCGGCACCAACTGCGCAAATTTCTGGCGCAGTTCAAATGCGCTGTATTCCCGGCGCGCCAATAATCGGCATGCCTGGTCTTTCAGCAGGCGGATTAACTCGTCGGTCTGCGATTGAGAAGATTCCGAATAATTATCCGAATAATTGTTTTGGTTCAAGGAATTGCTATTTATATCTCGGCTATTTCTCAGCCACTTCTTCGGGTTTAGCGGCGGCTTGGACACGGGTCGTTTTGATCGATTTCTTGTCCCGAATGATGGCTTCAATTTCATCCGCCATGGCCGGGTTTTCCTTGAGGAACTCGCGAACATTGTCGCGCCCCTGACCAATGCGGTCGGCGCCGTAAGAATACCAGGCCCCGGATTTCTCGATGCAGCCGACTTCCACGCCAAGGTCGACAAGTTCGCCGTGCTTTGAAATTCCTTCGTTATAAAGAATATCAAATTCGGCTTTCTTGAACGGCGGCGCAATTTTGTTTTTAACCACCTTGACTCGAGTCTGGTTGCCCAAGATCTCGTCGCCCTTTTTGACGGCGCCAATTCTGCGAATATCCAGACGAATGGAAGCATAGAATTTAAGCGCGTTACCGCCGGTGGTGGTTTCCGGATTGCCGAACATCACGCCGATCTTCATGCGGATTTGGTTGATGAAAATCACCATGGTGTTGGAGCGCTTGATGTTGGCGGTCAACTTGCGCAATGCCTGCGACATTAATCGCGCCTGCAAGCCGACGTGGTGGTCGCCCATATCGCCTTCGATCTCGGCTTTTGGCGTCAGCGCAGCAACAGAATCTATCACCACCACATCCACGGCCGCCGAGCGCACCAGCATGTCGGCAATTTCCAGCGCCTGCTCGCCGGTGTCCGGCTGCGACACCAGCAAGTCGTCGATGTTCACACCAAGTTTTGCAGCATAGGCTGGATCCAGGGCATGTTCCGCATCGATGAACGCAGCGGTACCGCCGAGTTTCTGTATTTCGGCAATGACCGATAGCGTTAGCGTGGTCTTGCCTGATGATTCCGGTCCGTAAATCTCTGTCACCCGGCCGCGCGGCAGGCCGCCGATGCCTAAGGCGATGTCAAGCCCCAGCGACCCGGTGGAACAATATTGTATGTCTTGATCGACATCAGAATCCCCGAGTCGCATTACCGATCCTTTGCCAAATTGTCGGTCAATTTGACTCAGCGCCGCATCCAGCGCCTTGCGTTTATTTTCATCCATTTAATTTAATTCCTCGTGTTAATAGGTTTAGTTTAGTTTAGTTTAGTTTAGTTTAGTTTAGTTTAGTTTATGTTGAGCAGACAACCCCGAATTATCCCACATGCTGTGATTTAGAACCAGCATCCGGCATAAATCAAGTCGTGAATTCGCTCTGAATTGGGCGCTAACGGCATGCCATTTCTTCATGCCATTTCTTCATGCCATTTCTTCATGCCATTGCTGCAGGCCTTTGAAATTCCAGCAATACCGCATCTGCAAGATCCGCGCCGCTAAATTGGCCGCTAAATTGTATGATGGCAACTGCGGCAGTGGTCATCAACTTGCCGCTCAGGTTTTCGCGCATCGTAACGTCGGGACAATATCTAAGCAGCACGCTATCCATGCCCGGGTTGTGCCCGACTATCATCAGCCGATCATGCGCGCTTAAATTCTCAGTAATGATATCAACGATTGCGGATGCGGATGCCATATACAGCGCGTCGTCAAAATCAATGTTGATATCAGTGGCGAGGTCGCCCCAATCGGCCGAGTCATAAGCCAGTTGTAGCGTCTCTCTGGTTCTGCGCGCCGTTGAGCAGATGATGCGTTGCGGCGCATAACCCTGTTCGCGCAGCCAGCGCCCGACCTTTGGCGCATCCCTTCGACCGCGATGATTAAGCGGCCTGGCGTGATCGCTGTGCGCGCTGGAATACCAGTCGGATTTGGCATGTCGCAATAAAATGAGTTGTTTATTCGCCATCAGTCGTTAAAGCCAAGTAGAATACGCGACCTATTTTAACCGATCTTGCTGCCATCAACATAACAAAAAAAACCCATGTCACAAAAAACCAGGTCATAAAAAACCATGTCACAAAAACGCCACAAACACAAATCAGGCAGCACCGCCAGCTCGGCGGACCGTCATGCACTGTATGAAATTGCCGTGCAATCGGTTGAATCGGAAATTGATTTTGTTGATGAAACCTTTACCCATATCCGCGCGCGCCAAGCCGATTTTTTGCGCGAGGATTTTTGCGGCACCGCGAACACCTGTTGCGAGTGGGTAAGACGGCGGCCATCCAATCGCGCCTTGGGCCTGGATTTAAGCCAGGAGGTACTGGACTGGGGCATCGCCAATAACATTAAAAAACTGAACAAAAAACAGCAGCAGCGCATCGAATTGCTCAATCAGAATGTGCTGCGCTATGAGGGCAAACCAGCGGATATTATTATTGCAATGAATTTCAGTTATCAATTGTTCCAGACTCGGGATGAACTGCGCGGTTATTTTAGCCGCGCGCGTGATGGCTTGACTGAAGACGGCATTTTATTCATTGACGCCTACGGCGGTTACGATTCGTGGCGTGAAATCAAGGAAAAAACCAAGCATAAAGGCTTCACTTATTATTGGGATCAGAAAAAATTCGACCCCATAACAGCGAACATGATTTGCCACATTCATTTTAAGTTCAAGGACGGCTCGAAAATGAAGCGCGCGTTCACCTACGAATGGCGCATGTGGACGTTGCCGGAGCTGCGCGAAATTCTTGGCGAAGCCGGATTCAGCAAGGTGACGGTATATTGGGAAGGAACCGATGAGGATGGCGAATGGGATGGCATTTATTCGGCCGCCGAACATGGTGAAGATGAGCCCGCCTGGATCGTTTATGTGACTGCGGAAAAGTGACGGCGAAGGCGGCAAACGCCGTCGCCGTCATGCCAACGGAAAGCCTGCCCCTGACTTGAACAGGGGTTGGTATCCAGTCAATAGTGCGTCCCGCGCAACGGAACACAACCAGCGGCGACGCGCGACCGCCGCTTTGGTCATGACTCACAATCAGACGAAATTGCCTGGCAAGGCGTGGTGATTATCCGATCCAGCAAATTATCATATTCGATGCGGTTGACCTGATAATCAATAACATCATCGATATGTTGCAATTTCACAATCCGCTCGTCTTTATAGGCTTGCAAAAGATCCCTGAAAGATGTTTCACCGGATTGATATTTTTGATGCTCAATTTCGGTGCTTTGTGCGGCCGCATCAATGGCCGCAAGCAGTCGGTCTTCGTCCAGCGTCAGCAAGGTATTCAGTAATTGAATGTCGGCAAGGATGTCTTGCAGTTTTTTTTGGTAGCTGATTTCCAGTTTTCGGACGCCCAACCGGGATTTGCTCAAATTTGCTCGATTAGAAATGTTGCCGCCCAAAGGATAACTGAATTCCAAACCGGCTGAATAGGTTATTTTATCGTCATCGTAAGTCGAGGTTGCGGTGGTGTTTCTGCTGTTCAGGTTTTTTTCGGCGCGCACGGTAAAATTCAACGTCGGCAGGGTTTGTTTTTGGTGATAGTCAATTTCAAGCTGGCTTAATTCGATATTCATGGCAATTCTTTGTAAATCTCGATTGCGGGTTTGCAAATAATTTGGCAAACTTTCTGTGACCAGTTCAGCGCGCTTGCGTAAATCGAAACTCGGGGTTTCGGTTAAAATCGTCCGGTCATCCAATAGCACCGATAATTTTTCCCGGATAGCCTGCAATTGGATGCGGGCATCCGAGTCGTATTGTTCGATTTCATAAACCGTGCTTTTCAAAAGCACTGATTCGGCATTGTCCTTAGGGTTCAATCGCCGCAATTTATGCAACAATTCCCGGTTGATTAGCATTCGTTTTTGATACAAAAGCCACGACAGGTAATCGTTTAATCGATCATCCAAAAAATCCTCTTTGGTTTCATAAAATAATAACTGCTGCCGCTTGAAATCGACAATATCGCGGTGGTGAGTTTTCAGCGACTGGGCGTTGGAATCGGGCTTGAGCAGCGGGTATTTAACGCTAATATACTGCGTGGTTTCGTATTCTTTTAAGGTACGGCTTGCGGTATGAGAAGGTTTTTTAGCATAAGGCGCACCCCGGCCATCGTCGTCTATGCTGATTCTTTTATATTGATTTTCCCGTGTTTTGTCCTGACTTCGACTCACACCGATTGCCAAGGCAAGCGGGCTGGTCAAAAACCGTTTTTCAAAACTCAAGCCGATTTTTCTTGGATAGTCTTGGCTTTTTTTCGTATAGGTGAGGGTGGAACTGGCATCCCGATCTAAATCCTGGTAACGATAATCCAGATCGACCGACAGGTTTATTTTCCAGTTTTGATAATTATCACGGCTGGCATCGCGTTCGATCTGTTTTATATCCAAGCCAATTTGCGCTTCTTCCAGCAGTTTGTCTTGAGCCAGCACCTTTTCGATAAACTGCGCTTCGGTGATGGCAAAAGCAGGGGCGGAGAATAAAAGCAAACCGCAAGCAAACCACGTGTTGATGCGGATACTACCGCCACCGCCATTGCCACGCTCATTTCCCGTATTTTTCCGTTGCGCTGGCCAACATAATGCCGGCCAATGTAAGGTGCGTTTTTTCGATGATGTTTTCCTTGTTGCAGTCATTGCAGCCCTCCTTGGCTATCCGTGAAAAAATCCGATTATAGAACACTTTATTAAAAATAACAATAGATTTTATCGACAAACTTTAGCGTCTCCGGAAGACCATAGAGACAATAAATATGAGACAATAAATATGAGACAACCAATCTGGCAATGCGCCAGTGCGGTTGAGCCTATGCCCTCGGTCTTTCGTTAGCGGGATCCCAAACAGGTTCGCTTAAAACCGTGGCTTTTCTATTCTCGCCCAACAGATAGACCTCAAAACTTGACCCGGGTTCGGCGTATTTAGGTGCAACATAGGCAAAGCCCAGGCTACGTTGTGTCGTGTGCCCGTAGCCGCCCGAGGTGGTTACGCCAATGACCTGGTCACCGTCTAAAACGGTTTCACCACCCACTACGTCGTTATCGCCTGCTTCCACTTCGAAATAGACCAGTTGCATTGCTATATTATTCTCGACCACGTCCAGCGTTGCCTGCCTGCCAACAAAGTTTTCTTTTTTCTCTGAAAAGAATCTCATGGCATCGGCTTCCAGCATGGATATTTCATTGGTTAATTCCGCCCCCCAGCCTTTGTAGGCTTTTTCGATTCTTAAGGAATTCATCGCATAGGTTCCAAAGTTTGCGATACCATGGGCTTGGCCGGCTGCCCAAACCGCTTCATAGACTCCAAGCATATTTGCCATTGGGCAATGCAATTCCCATCCGAGTTCGCCGACATAGTTGACGCGCAACGCCCGAACTGCATGTCCCGCAATCTCAATTTCTTTTCCTGTCAACCAACGAAATGATTGGTTGGACAAGTCGGACTCTGTCAGTCCGGCCAGGGTTTCACGAGTGCTGGGACCGGCAACCACAATGACGCCCCAATGGTCGGTAATATTGGTTATGGTCACGTCCTCACCGTCAGCAATGCCCTGGGTCAAAATAGACAAATCTCGTTCTTCGCTGGCAGAACCTGAAAGCACATAGTATTGTCCTTCTCGCAATCGTGTGACCGTGGATTCGCCATTCAGCCGCCCGCTTTCCGCCAGATAATGGGTCAAGGCGATGCCGCCTTCGCGAATGGGCATTTTGTTGGCGCTGATGCGATTCAAAAACGGCTCGGCGTCTTTTCCAACCACGTCGTATTTCGCAAATGCGGACAATTCCAAAACGCCCACTCTTTCGCGAACCGCACGACATTCCTGCGCGACTACTTCAAAGGTATTGTTATGGCGGAATCCGATTTCTTCAATCCGGCCGTCAAGGGAAAACCATTTTGGCCTTTCCCAGCCGTTGGCGTCAGTGTGCACCGCGCCTCGGGATTCCAGCAAATCATACAACGGGGTGGTGCGCTGTTTGCGCGAGGCCGGGCGCTCTTCGCCAGGAAGATGAAGTTGATACATGCACTCATAATCTTCGTGCGATTTGCCCTTGGTGTAATCCCCCGGCGCATAGTCGCTGAAGCGGCGTGGATCGACGCCGGCCATGTTTATTTCCGCATCGCCGTAAATCATCCATTGGGAAAGGTATTTGCCCGAGCCGGCGCCCGCGGCGATGCCGATTGACGCGCCGTTGCAATGCCAGAAATTTCGCAATCCCGCGGCTGGCCCGAGAAACGGATTGCTGTCCGGGGTATGCGGTATGGCGCCGCAGACCACGCGCTTGATGCCGAGCTCGCGCCACATTGGAATTCGTTCCATTACCCGTTCAACATAGGGCATGATGTTTTCTAAATTTGCCTCAAACAACTCATTTTCCGCATCCCATTCGGGCCAGCCGCCACGATGAGTCCAGCACTCTTCGGAGTTTTGCTTTTCATAAATGCCAATCAACCCGGATTTTTGTTCCTGACGATAGTATGAGGATGGATAGGGATCGCGAATGATCGGCATTTCGTCATCCCGGTCCAAAAATTCCTGAACCGTGTCGGTGACCAGATAGGTGTGCTTCATATTGATCATCGGCACATCGGCGCCGACCATTTGACCGACCTGCCGGGCATAGCACCCGGCCGCATTGACCACGTGCTCGGCGATGACCTTGCCCTGTTCCGTAAGCACTTCCCATTCGTCGCCTTTGCCACCGGATTTACGCTGCTTAATATCGGTGACGCGGATACCGGTCACTATTGTCGCGCCCATTTGCCGCGCGCCTTTGGCCATGGCATTGCACACCCCGGCAGGGTCAACATGGCCATCGGTAAAGGTGCGCGCGCCGGCAAGCACGCCGTCGATGTTGGCGTACGGAATGAGTTGCTTGATTTTTGCGGGATCGATAATTTCGCAATCGAAGCCAATCATTTTTCCAACGCCTTTGACGCGCTGAAACCATTCCACCTCGGCCGGTTTTAATGCGAACCTGATGCCGCCGCAACCATGCCAACTGACATACTGCCCGGTGAGTTGCTCCAGTTTGGGATACAGGCGCACGCCGTAATCATGAATTTTCGCCATGTTGTAATCGGCGATGAGGTTCGGACACTGCCCGGCCGCGTGCCAGGTGGAGCCGGAAGTCAACTCGCCTTTTTCAATCAACAAGCAATCGCTCCAGCCCTCCTCGGCCAAGTGATAGGCCAGGCTCGTGCCCATCATGCCGCCGCCGATGATGACGACTTTTGCCTGGGATGGGAGTTTTTTAGTCACCGCTCAAATAGATGATTGTTATTAGTCGTCATTCGGGGAATGTTCATCCACTTCCGTGTGCGACTTCCCTTCCATCTGCAGCACTCTATCCCGCAACGCGATACCGACAACACGAGTGATTTTTTCTATATCAATATCTTCATCAAACGCAACCTGCGATATTTTATCAAACTGATCTTTATCCTTCGCCTCCAAATCATCCAATAATTTTTCCTTACAGAACAAGAAACACTGTTCCTGCACTTTATAGGCATTCATGCCTTGAGTATCACCATGCAGTTTGTCTGCATAGGCATCCACTACTTTCTCGGCATCTATTTTCTCGAAAAGTTCTTGACCATACTCAGATAATGTTACTGGGCTATCGATTTTTTCTATGGCACGGCCATGACGCATCACAATCACCCGATAAACTTCGTCCACCTTTTTGGTGAGTCCTTCAACGTTTTTAGTGAGTCCTTCAATGATTTTCTCGACCCCAGATAATCTGTTGTCGACCGTGGTTGTCCAAGTTGATATTTTCCAGACCACCCCAATAACGGCGATGACAACCGCAACCCAACCCCAAGAGGAAAGATTAAACGATTGCATTATGGCGTTTATATTCATGCTGATTCTCCTTATCTGTTATGCGATATGCGCGCAGTATTGTAGCAAATTTTTATTCCGGTTCAAACCTTGCCTTCATCTGCTCGCGCGGCAGCCTTATATCAAATTTTTCCCGAATGCGCGCATCCAGTTCATCGGAGATGTGCGTCGGGAAATGAGTTGCCAAAATTTCTTTGGTTTTTTCCCGCGCAACATCATTGACTGTTTTGGAGCCCAATTCCTTCCATTCCGCCGGGGTTAATCGGTTGCCCACATCAGGATAAACGTAATCGGATTCCATCCTCGATAAAGTGGCTTGGTGTCCAAGAAAATGCTCCGGGCCGTTTATGCAAACATCCTCAATGGCTTCCAGGGCAAGGTTTTCCGTATCCACTTCAACGCCGCGAACGCTGCGATTGATCGCGCCCAGCATATCATTATCGATGGTCGCGCCCTCAAAACTAAAGCCGAGCAAACTGGCCTGCATCCCCACCGTTTCATACACCAAATTGGCGCCGCTATGGCCGGCAAGCGCTAGGGTATAGCCTTTTTCAAACCCGGACTGGGCATCGGGAATTTTGGAATCGGCCATGCCCGCGGCAATGCCGGTGGGCAAGTTCAAATAGCGGCCGACCTGGCCGCAAGCAGCCATCAAAATCGCCTGCTCGCCACTGCCGCCGCTCATGGCGCCGGTGCGTAAATCGGAAACAAACGGCCATGGGCCATAGATACAGGGATGTCCCGGAACAATCAGATTGGCATACGCCAATGCCGCCAAAGACTCCGCACATTCCTGCACCACCGCGCCAGCCAGCGACGCCGGACTGGTCGCGCCGGCCTGCCCGGCCGCGAGCAGCAATACCGGCATGCCGCCGCGAATGCATACCTCCATAACCCGGCACGCATCTTCGGCGAAACGCAATGGCGGCACCACAAAACAACACGACACGCTGGCAAACGGGCGGGCGCGCCATTTATCTTCGCCGCCGGCGATTTCATGCAACAGTTTCAAGCCTTCCTCGGCGTGCTGCGGTTCCACATAACTTACCCCGCAGTGTTTGGTGGTGCCGGAAACCGAGGCATAGGTGGTATTCAAATCCATCGCTGCCGGCTGCTCGATATCGCGGGCAACCATGCAACGCTGGAAAAAATGAATATGCTCATGATGATCCACCAAGCGCGCCGCATCGTATAAATCCTGCAACGTGGATTCCCGATAAACGCCAGCTTTTCTGCCGGTGTATTGATCATGATGCTTCCATTCATCGACCACATGCACCGCCGCGCCTGCGGTGCCGAAATGTATTTTGTTTCCGCTGAGGTGCATATCATGTTCAGGAGACTGACCGTACAGGGTAATATCGCGCGCGCAGGTTTCCATAGTCCATTCAATCAGTTCTCGCGGAAACAACAACCGACCTTCCGCGGTTAACTTCCCCCCAGCCTTGGTCACCATTTCAACGCACGATGGCAACTGCCGGGTAAAGCCGACATTCTCCAAAAGATCGAGCATAGCTTCATGCACCCGTTTTAAGTCAGCCTCAGTCAGCGGCATAAACCGCCCGCCGCTTTGCCCCGGTCGAACCGGCTTGTTCTCTTCGGCTAACGGTGCGGCGCGTAATGCCTTTCTCGCTTCTCTGCCGCCTGCTCTTCTAACCATATGTTTGAATCATGAGTTTTAATGTTGAAAAGGAACGCGGAGTATCATTGAATCCGATGTCAATGATATAATATTTAACGACTCGAATTTCAATTTCCGCGCCGTTGAAATTTTCGCCATTGCAATCAATTATCAGGCCTTGCGGGCGTCTCGCGGGGTAACGCCATAACTGGAATAATAGCGGCTGCTGAAATGTCCGGCGGACTTGAACCCGCAAGCCACCGCAACATCAATAACTTTCATGGCGCTGGTCTCCAGCATTTTTCGAGCGGCATCCAGCCGCATAGTCAGATAGTAGCGCGCCGGGGTGGTATTCAAGTAGCGGCGGAACAACCTTTCCAACTGGCGTTTGGATACCTCGACCAAACGCGCCAGTTCGTTAGGCGACAGCGGTTGCTCTATATTGGCTTCCATCAGCTCAATGCACTCCAGCAACGCCGGATGGCTTACACCGGTGCGCGCCTGAATATGCATTCGTTGTGGTTCGCCAGGGTGGCGAATATTGGGATGAATCATCGCATCCGCCACCGAGGCGGCTAACTCGTGTCCATGATGTTGCTCAATGATATAGAGCATCATATCCATGGAAACCGCTCCCCCGGAACAGGTTACTCGGTTGCCGTCGATTTCATAGACATCGGATGACACTTTATGTTTTGGGAAGGCTTCAACAAACTCGGCCCGATTTTCCCAGTGGGTGGTGCATTGAATGCCATCCAGCAGACCCGATTCAGCGAGAATGTGGCAGCCCGTTTCAATGCCACCAATAACAATGCCGCGCTTACTCTGCCTCACCAGCCAATCAAGCGTCAGTTGATGATTGAAATTTTTAGGCTCATAGGGGCCGCTGACAAAGATCATGGCAAAATCCGGCGCATTGTCAACCGCGTATTTTGCGGCTAATGCCATCCCATTGGTTGCGAAAACGCTGGCTCCGTTTTCAGTGACGATAGACCACTGATACAGCGGTTTGCGTGACATGCGATTGGCTATGCGCAACGGCTCTACCGCCGATATCAATGGCAGCATGCTGAAGTTATCGGATATATAAAACCCTATTTCTCGTTCCGCGCCTTCCGTGATTGCGCCGTATTGGGCTTTGTTCATGTGTCTGGAAAGATTAAAATAATTGGCTTATTATCAATTGAGAAAACGTCATTGGCAATAAACATTGACAAGAAATTATTGCCGAATGCCACTTTTTCATTGACAGAGGGCGATACGGCAATCAAAATACGCCCGATTTACGATTACTCGTCACCATCGCCTGCGGCTATTCCGATTTAGCCTGACCCGATTTAGCCGGAATGTAGTGTATAAAACATGAGCAACAAGCCACCAGAAGAGCGCTTGTATTCATACTTAACTTATGACCCGTCGTCAATAATCATTGGGAATAATCATTGGGAATAATCATTGGGGTGTAGCCAAGCGGCCTAAGGCACCAGATTTTGATTCTGGCATTTCGGAGGTTCGAATCCTCCCACCCCAGCCACTAGATTCGCCCATTCAATTTGTAAGCAAACATGGTATCACCTGAAAATCTGGCAGTATTCGCCGGCAACGCTAATCCCGGATTAGCCGCGGAAGTGGTGCAGTCGCTGGGAATACCCCTGGGCAAAGCCACCGTGGGAACGTTTAGCGATGGTGAGGTCAACGTGGAGATTATGGAAAATGTTCGCGGCCGGGATGTTTTTATCATCCAGCCCACCTGCGCCCCGAGCAATGACAATCTGATGGAATTGCTGGTCATGATAGACGCCATTAAACGCTCGTCCGCAGGCCGAATTACCGCCGTTATCCCCTATCTCGGTTATGCCCGCCAGGACCGGCGGCCGCGCACCGCTCGGGTTGCCATTTCGGCGAAACTGGTTGCGGAAATGATCAGCGTTGCCGGCGCTGATCGGGTTCTGACCATGGATCTGCATGCCGATCAAATCCAGGGCTTTTTTGATATTCCCATAGACAATATCTATGGATCGCCGGTATTGATGAGCGAATTATGGCGCAAGCAACTGCCTAATCCGATTGTTATATCGCCTGACGCCGGCGGCGTCGTGCGTGCGCGCGCGATGGCCAAACAACTGGAAACCGGTCTTGCCATCATCGACAAACGCCGTCCCAAAGCCAATGAAGCTAAAGTGATGCATATCATCGGCGATGTTTCTGAGCGCTCCTGTATTCTGATCGATGACATAGTGGATACCGCCAATACCCTGTGCGAAGCGGCGCGCGCGCTAAAACAGCACGGCGCAATCAAGGTGCTTGCAAGTTGCACTCATGCGGTTCTGTCCGGCGACGCGATCAAGCGCATCAATGATTCGGAAATCGATGAACTGCTGGTTACCAATTCAATTCCGCTGCGGGAAGATGCCCAAAATTGCGCCAAGATCAAGCAATTAAGCGTGGCCGAATTATTAGCCGAGTCGATCCGCCGCGTGGCGACCGCCGACTCAATCAGCAACCTGTTTATCGATTAACCCCACTATTGATTAACCCAACCAAGAGTAAGAAAATGCCAGATCAATTTGAACTTATCGCCAGAGTCCGAGCCCGTTCGGGCACTAATCTGGTCAGACGATTGCGTCGTGAAGGCGATGTGCCTGCGGTTTTATACGGCGGCGATAAGGAAAATGTCCATATTGCCATCAACCATGATGTCTTGTTCCATAGTTTGGAAAAAGAAGAGTTCCATTCGGCGATTATCATTATCAACACGGACGGCAACAAGGAGCAAGCCATACTTCGGGATGTCCAACGCCATCCCCATAAAATAAGCATCCTGCATGCGGATTTTCAACGCATAGATGAAAAGAAAACTTTGACCATGTCACTACCGATTCACTTCATCGGCGAACAAGATTGTGTCGGCGTCAGAACCAGCGGCGGCATCATTTCTCACTTGATCAATGATGTGGAAATATCCTGCTTGCCGGGCGACCTGCCGGAATCCATTGAATTGGATATCACCCATCTTGATTTAAATGAATCATTGCATCTGTCGGATATTAAACTTCCAGAAGGCGTGAGCATCACCACATTGATGCATGATGAAAACAACGAACATGATTATGCCGTGGTCTCGGTGCTGCCACCTCGCATCGAAGTTGAACCTGAGGAGGCAGTGGTCGAAGAAGAGGGACTGGAAACCGATGCGGAAGATTCAGAGAAAACAACCCCCGACGAGTCCGCCGATGACAAGTCGAGAGACGGCTAACGCGGTCTGGCACCTTGCTCACCGGTGTAGAGATCGGGGTCAGAGTAGAAATTATTGGGGCTTTGGGCCAGGTTTTTCTGACTTCTAAAATCTTTCACTCCCAAACGCTATACAGCCATTTGTTGCATTTCTCAGGTCATCATGCAATGAATCTATTTGCTTAACAAATAATTTCTACTCTGACCCCTAATTGATTGCTCTGACCCCTAATTGATTGAAGCACGGGTGGTGGCGAGTTAAGTTGGTGACGCGCCTTCCAAATCTTTTTCCTTCAGGTGCTAAAGGCCGGAGCCCTTCGCCATGGAATAGAACTTGAAGGCAGTTATCACGACATCTCCTCGACCCACTGCTTGATTTTGAGTGCCATTAGCCTGCGACGCTCGGCCAGGAAATCCTCGTAGTCGAATGAACCGCCGTCCAGCATATTATCGGGTATGCAATTGGCGGCCAGGTTGGCACGCATCTCTGCTTCATTAGTGATTCCACCATAATATTTCTTTCCGCCGTTGCACTGCTCGGCTAACGCGCGGAAGTATTCTTCGGGTGCCTTATCACCAATGGCGATGTTGATCTCGCTTTGAGCGATGACGAAGTTAGCGATCTGGTTATAACGCCCGCGATTTAATCCCTGGCGTTGCAGGTACTTGCGCGGAAAGACGTGGTGTTTGTCACCGCGGCTAATCAACAGATCGCGCACAGTAATGTCGGTTGAGAGAAAACCTTTATCCCCCAAATTCACTTGCGCTGCCTGGTAGGCGATAAAATACGGACTGATGGCCGAGGAAGTATCCATCTCCTGCAACAACATCCCGGTCCAAAAAGTGTCCGGTAACTCGTTCTCAATAACAGTCTCTGTGTAGGCTTTCACGCCCCGGTCCGTAATCTGGCGGATGTCGACATCGAAAGTAGTTTCCGGACTACCAGAGTATCGTCCTGTCAGTACCGACATGGCATACCAGCGACGGACCACATGCTCAATGTCATTGGCGGGCAGATTTTCTTTGCGTCCGCGCAGATAAAGAATGTAGGCAAAGTTGACGGCATTGCGACTGCGGATAAGCGCACTGGTGATGAACCCGGCCGACCGCAAAATCATAGTCAGGCGGTCAAAATGGGTCTTGCTCATAAAGGCATCAATGCCACTTTTAAGTTGGGCGAAAGACTTTTCGGTAATAGCCTCCTCGTATTCGCGAGTCTCAAAGTTGCGACCTGATAGCAGGGCAACAAGGTCCTGCAATTTGCCGCGGCCAAACTCGGATGTGAAGGCGACGCGCAGCATATCGGTATAGGTCGGGTCATAGAGGTCGTCGTTGATGTCCTTGAGCCAGCGCATCTTCGGCAGGAATTCCGACTGCGCAAAATTTGGGTCGCCCTTCTCGATCTTGGAGAAATACTCTGGTGCTACGGCCAAGTGACAAAAATAATCAATAGCCTTGCGCAACAAGTTTCCACCGAATTTCTCGTCGACCGCAATCTTCGACATGGCGAAGTCGGCTTGGGAAAGCACGGCACCAGCCGAGTTCACACGAATAAAGATTTCGGTAACGGTCTCAATATCGAGGTCCTCGGCCAATTCAATCAAGCCTACATGGTTATTGACTATCTTGCCTACCTTCTGCAATATTCTGCTGATGGTCTTGCGGTCTGTTGTCGGGTTCTGTGTGAAATACTGGTCGATCAATTCAATTAAGTCTGCATCGGGGCCGAAAAATACCGACACATCATCAATCCATGCGGCGTCCCTGGCGATGGCCGGGTTGTGCACTTCGAAACGCTCTTCGCCGGGATGAAAGGCAATACGAATGCGGACCGTCTCGTAGTCCTTGGTCAACACTTCGCGACCCAGCAATGATGCCATCAGCGCGGTTACTCGTTGCTGACCATCAATCAAGACACGTTTGCCAGCAGAGTGTGATCCGTCCTTAAGTTTGACGGTCGGGTTACGCCAGGAGATGAGGTAGCCGACCGGATAGCCTTGATAGAGTGAGTCAAGCAAGTTGCGCACCTTGGTCGCATCCCAGACGAACGGGCGTTGAATCTCAGGTATGGCAATATCGCCGGATTTCACCCAGGCGAGCAAAGTATCAACAGGGTGCGGGGTAACGGAATATCGTTGTGTAGCCATCAATTAAACTCCTGCTGAATGGAAAACATGCCGATTGGTATAATCATAACATGAAATTTTTTACTTGGCTTGTTGCCAAACAAAAAATAAGGTTCAAGATACTATAAAGGATGATTTCGGAAAGCCTTCAATAGATGGCTGTACATGGTTTCATGATAGCGGAGAGTCATACTGGACAAAGGTTTTGTGGGATAAACCAATCGCCTACAGAGATGAAGTTATAACTAATCCATCTGGCTGGTTTTCTATGAAGATTCCGGCGGATGATAAAGCGTTTATTTTTTATTACTGAACTCAAATCTGCTTTATTGGTTGTGGACGGTGCAAACCGATTGTCGACATATGACAAAAAAAATTTTGGGGCTGTCCTAGATAACTAACCCATTGTTTCAATTGGTTTAATTGAGACTTCGGGTCACTGTTGTTAAAACGCCACTCACACTCCTTCAAAAACAGCGGAAAATGACCCCTCGGAACCCCGTTAAACTTGCGTAATTGCCGCTTCGCCTGGCTCCAAAAATTCTCAATGCCATTGATGTGATTCTGCTCGTCGGCAAACATTTTGCTATGATTAATACGCAGATGCTTAAACTCAGATACATCCAGCACATTATAACCGCGAAATGAATCGGAATAAACCACGCTGTCCGGCTTCACCTTGCGCCGAATAATCGGCATCAGGGTTTTACTCCGAGCATCGGCTATGGGCACCGCACACACCCTGCCATCTCGTTTAAGCAAGCCAAATACCGGTGCCTTGCCACTTGCCCCGCGACCGCGCTTGCCTTTGCGTTTTCCACCAAAATAACTTTCATCCACCTCAATCTCGCCGGCCATCAACCCGCCATTGTCATCGTTGCGATAAATCAGATCACGAAGACGGCGAAAATAATAACTGGCAGTCGTCTTGTTAATACCCACTAACGACGCGGCCGTTCTGGCTGTCGCACCCGCCACAAATAACTCAATTAATCGATTTTGTTTATACTGGCTTAAACGACTCTTTCTCATTCCGCTATCCTACGATAAACTTAGTTATATAGGACAGCCCCTAAAATTATAAAAAATAACTTCTATGCTGATACAATTATACTTTTATATGAATTGAGCGCATGAAATAAAATGGAGCAGGCAGGAATTGCGCTGATTGCGGGGTTGGGAAACCCCGGCAATCGCTACGCCGCAACCCGACACAATGTTGGGTTTTGGTTGCTTGAGCGGTTGCAACGCACCTACCCGATTACCTTCGCCACAGAAAAAAAATTCAAGGCGCAAACCGGCCGATTCGAATGTAACGGCAGGCACGTTCGCATCATTGCGCCTGATATTTTCATGAATCTAAGCGGACAATCCATTGCGCCGATGGCATCATTTTATCGCATCGCGCCAGCGCAAATACTGGTCATTCACGACGAACTCGATCTGCCGCCGGGTAGCGCGCGATTAAAAATTGGCGGGGGACATGGCGGTCACAACGGTTTGCGCGACCTTGTTTCCAAACTTGGCGCATCGGATTTTTTAAGGATGCGAATCGGTATAGGGCATCCCGGCATCAATCTTCCTGGCGTCAATCAAGATGTTTCGGGCTATGTGCTGAACAAACCACCGTCAAGTGAGCAAACACTGATCGAGGATGCGATTGACAAGGCAATTGGCGTTTTGCCCGATGTGGTGTGCGGGAACTATCAAAAAGCGATGAATCAGTTACACAGCGAAGCGGAAAAAGATAACCTTGGGAAAGATAAAATCGGCACAGACAAAATTGAAAAAGCCAAAGTTAAAAAAGATGAACTTGACGAGGGCGATAATATTGAACGGCGCTAATGGGCATTAAATGCGGCATTGTCGGCTTGCCCAATGTCGGCAAATCAACGTTGTTCAACGCGCTGACTCGGTCGAACAGCGCGCAAGCCGCTAACTATCCTTTTTGCACCATCGAACCCAATGTCGGGATGGTGGAGATGCCTGATTCTCGGTTGTCGAATTTGGCAAAAATTGCCGAATCGCAAAAAGCAGTCCCGGCCACCATCGAATTTGTTGACATCGCCGGATTGGTTGCCGGCGCCTCCAAAGGCGAAGGATTGGGCAATCGATTCCTGACCCACATCCGGGAAGTGGACGCCATCGCCCATGTTGTTCGTGGATTTGAAGATCCGAATATTGCTCACGTATCAAATGCCGGATCGAATGCTATTGATCCAGCGGCGGATATTGAAACCATCAATACCGAGTTAATGCTGGCCGACCTGGAAACTGCTGAAAAAGCGTTGCAGCGGGCACAGAAAGGCAGTAAATCCGGTGACAAAGAACAGCTCGCCATGATAGCGTTATTGTCCACGGTGAAATCTCATCTGGATGGCGGCAATACGCTGGCTTCACTGAAACTTGCCAAAGAGCATCTGAAATTATTAAAACCGCTGTGCTTTCTGACCATCAAGCCGACTTTATACATTGCAAATGTTAGTGATCGTGGTTTTCAAAACAATCCCCATCTTGATGCGGTAAATAAAATAGCCGAGCAAGAATCCGCGCAAGTGGTCGCCATTTGCGCGGCTATTGAACAGGAACTCTCCGAGCTCAGTGATGACGATGCCGTAATATTTCTTGAGGAAATGGGGCTTGAACAAGCCGGACTTAATCGGGTAATTCGGGCCGGTTATTCATTGCTTGGGATGCAAACTTATTTTACCGCGGGACCTAAAGAAGCTCGCGCATGGACTGTCAAAATCGGAGCGACCGCGCCGCAGGCCGCCGGGGTTATTCATAGCGATTTTGAACGCGGATTCATCTGCGCCGAAACCATCGCCTATCAAGACTTTATAAAATATAATGGCGAACAAGGCGCCAAAGAATCAGGTCGCCTGCGTTTGGAAGGGAAAAAATATATTATTCAGGACGGCGACGTGGTGCATTTTCGTTTTAATGTTTAGCATCCAGACAAGACGGGCAAGACCATATCTCTAAGTTACGAAAAAATAGAATCGGCGCTGGATGAATACCTCGAACCGGCGCTTTCAACCCGGCGCACCTCCGAAGCGCCGGCTCGCGGTTTAACCACGCTCCCTCTGAAGCAACAAAAGTTTGCGCTGCATTGGACCGACGTTATCCGTAAGTCCAACGCCGAAATGGCTTATCAATTTGTAAGCCATGTTCCATTTGCCTTAAAGCTTATGAATCTGGACGGAACACATCAGTGGCTGTTGCACGCTATGGATATTTACGACAAGGAAGGGTTGTATCCCGGTAGTGCGGCCCTTGGAAACATCGAGCAATTCGCCAGAGAATATCGATTAAGCCACATCACTGTAACCCTGGAACAGGTTCGCGGCGTCCTCGAAACCATCCTCTGCGGCTTGAGCGGGCGAAACTTAAAAATAGAAGCAGGCAACCGTATTTTCACCGATACCGAAACCTTGTATCTGCCGGTTGCGATAAACCGATTTAACGAGCGCGAAAAAAACTATCAACTGTACAAGGTTACGGCAGTTCACGTATGGGCACAAACCTGGTTTGGCACCTTCAAGCGACCAACGCCGGATGCGCCGCACTTGAGCGAGATCATAGGGAATTTTTCCGATAGCGGGCGCGCGCTCAAACTGTTTAACCTGTTGGAGACTTTTCGATTGAACGCCTGCCTGCATCGCGAACTTCCGGGACTTGGCCGGGAAATGCTCGAACTGCATACCCCGCCGCCGGTGCATGATGCAACCTGGGAAAAGATGATACGCACTCTGGAAGCGTCGCAAGCGACGGTAATTGAAACATTGGCGGCAACAACGCAACTTTATCATCGGCAACTTGCCTGGCCCGACGCTTTTTTATATCAGGGTGGCTTTAACCTGAATGCCGCTGAACTGACTATCGACCAGCGCATCGAACTCGAAAAATCGCAATTGCAAGCGGCGTTGAACGCGATCGTCGAAGCGCAACGCGATGCCGCCGATGACGATGACGACGCGGCGCGCGCGCAAAATGTGGACGCGAATGTGGAAGCGAACCAAGATGAAAACGGCGCGGCGCAACTGACGCTGGACGGCGAGCCGTTGTTCCTGCCGCCCGACACAGGCCGCCTGTTGTCGTCCCTGCTTCAGGATTTCGATAATATTCCGGAACACTGGCTGGTGCCGGCCGGCGATGGAGATGATGCGCAAAACAAAAATAAAGCCGAGGATGCGTGGCCAGACGATCGCCGCGAACCAGGCGCATTCTTATACGATGAATGGGATTTCCGCCGGCAAGCCTATCGAAAAAACTGGTGCGTGTTGCGGGAAATGACGACCGCTCCCATTTACGATGATTTTCCGGAAAACACCTTGCAGCGCTATGTTCATCTGGTTGGCGATATTAGAAAGCATTTTGAAGTGTTGCGTGGAGAAGACAAAATACTTAAAGCGCAACCCATCGGCGATAACATCGACCTGGACGCATTGGTCACCGCGCACACCGATATGCAGACCGGTGTTGAGATGACCGATCGCCTGTATACGCATCGGCGAAAGCAGGAGCGTGATCTGGCGGTTATCTTTATGGTGGATGTCAGCGGATCGACCAAAGGCTGGATCAATGATGCTGAGCGGGAAAGCCTGATCTTGCTCTGTCAGGCACTGGAGATACTGGGTGATCAATATGCAATTTACGGATTCTCAGGCATGACCCGTAATCGTTGCGAGGTCTATAAAATCAAGACCTTTGAACAGAATTATGATAAAGACGTGCGCGCCCGCATCAGTGGACTTCGACCGCAGGACTATACCCGCATGGGCGTAACCATTCGCCACCTGACCGGTATTCTCAACCAGGTTGAGGCAAAAACCCGAATCCTGATCACCCTGTCCGATGGCAAGCCGGACGATTATGACGGCTACCGCGGCGATTACGGCATAGAGGACACGCGACAAGCCTTGCTGGAGGCGCGCCATACTGGCGTGCATCCGTTCTGCATCACCATTGATACCGAAGCCAGCGACTACCTGCCGCACATGTATGGCCATGCGAGTTTTGTGGTGGTCGATGAAGTGCGCAAACTGCCGTTAAAGGTGGCGGACATTTACCGTCGGCTGACTACATGAGAATGTAAAGCATGAGAATGTAAAGCATGAGAATGCAAAGCGCGAAAATACAAGGCGCGAAAAATTAATGCCGCAGTCCAAATCGACCGATGTAAAAACCCTGGGCGTGCTGATTAACAATCTTGGCACGCCAGATTCCGCGTCGATCAATGATGTGAAAAAATTCCTGAAGGAATTTCTGTGGGATTCTAGAGTAGTGAAAATGGCGCGCCCGCTGTGGTGGCTTGTTTTGAATATGATCATTCTCAACACCCGACCTAAAAAATCCGCGGCGGCTTATCAAAAAGTATGGACTGAACACGGCTCGCCGTTGCTGGCGATTTCGAAAAAACAAACCGACTTGATTCGACAAACCCTGCATGAAGCGAATGCCTATGCGCCGGCAAACATACGCGTGGAACTTGGCATGCGTTACGGCAATCCATCCATCGAGGAAGGCTTGAATAATCTGCGCGACGGCGGCGCGACCCGGTTTTTAATTGTTCCGCTGTATCCGCAATTTTCGTTCACAACCACGGCCTCGGTCGAGGACGAGGTTATCAGGGTCCTGCAAAAATGGGAATGGCGAGGGCAGGATTTCAAAATGATCCGGCATTATTTTGATAATCCCGGTTACATCGCCGCGTTAGCCAAATCGGTGACCGCGCACTGGGACAAAAATGGGCGAGCGGAAAAACTGCTGATGTCGTTCCACGGCATCCCGCAGCAATATGCGGATGATGGCGATCCTTATGCGCGTGAATGTCGGCAAACCGCGCAGTTGTTAGCGCAATCATTGAACCTGAAACCCGATCAATGGCAACTTGGATTTCAATCCCGCCTGGGATATAAAAAGTGGTTAGCGCCCTATACCGATCGCATATTGCGCGATCTCGGCAAGCAGCGCCTTCAATCCATTCAGGTGATCTGTCCGGGATTTAGCGCTGACTGCCTGGAGACTTTGGCAGAAATCGCGCTGGAAAACCGCGATGTTTTTCTTGAGGCTGGCGGAAAAGAATACGGCTACATCCCGTGCTTGAATGATTCCGAAGATCATATCAGGATGTTATCCAACCAAATTCTTCGGCATATAAAATGAAAGCCTTTATGAACTTGTTTATATACCAACCTCTTGTTGCACCGCGTCTGCCATTTGCGCCATCGCGTTAAACAGAAAATCAAACACCGGCCGATTTTCCACGAGCGGCGTAGCACCCCAATTATCGCTTTGGTTGAGATGCTGACGGTCTATCCAGACATTTGACAATCCGAATTCGTTAGCTGGCGCATGATCGTGGAACAGACTCTGCGCGGTATGGAGAATATCATCGGCATCCACACCAAGATCATCTCTTAAATGACGTATCAGGTATTCGAAATTGCCAAGGTCTGGTTTATACGCGCCGATCGCTTCGGCGGTATAGATGGCATCGAATTCAACGCCCAGCTTTGTATTGGATGCCGCAAATCCTGCGTTATTAATATTCGACAGAATGACCAATTTAAAATGTTGTTTCAGTATTCGCAGCGCATCTGCGCTATCAGGGAACGCCGGCCAATGCGGCACGGACCGGCCAAATGCTTCATCTAATTCATCCGTAGATTTGAGATTAAACTGGTTGGCGATAGCGCCATGTGCATTGCGCAGCACTTCAGGATAGATCATGCTCGGCGTTGCTTTTTCCTGAGCGCTCTCGGCTCTGGCAAACGCGCCAAGTCCACGATCACGGGTTATGTCATGGCGATGGTTCTCAACGATCAACGGCTGCAAGGCATCCCAAATTCCAGATTCCCAATCTATCAAAGTACCATAGCAATCAAATGATAAAGTGGAAAATCGAGTTAATTTTTTGACCATTAATATTTTCGGGATAGTGTTAATTATCACTAAAATTTAAGGTTCAAGATACTTTAAGCGGTCGATTTCGGATAGATTTTAGCAGATATTGACACCCATTTTCGTGGCGCATATTGAAGCGAAACTCACACTCTTTCAAAGGAGTCCGGCTACGCCGGACGACATATTTTAACTGGATTCCCGCCTGCGGCGAGAATGACGGGCTGGGGGGACAATGGTGAATCGGAAGGCAATAAGTCCTTTTGAGAAGACAATGGTAAATAAGTGTCTCGCAAAGCGTGACACTTAAACGTGCTCTGGCGTAGCCGGACTCCTTATTCTCGGTTACTTTTGGCGTCTCAAAGAGAGTCACACTTTGCGATTCACCGTTACCTATCATTCGTCATTGCCCGGCTTGTTCCGGGCAATCCAGTTATTAAACCGTTCGGCGTAGCCGAACTCATTTGCGGCGAAGCCGCCGGTTTGTGTCTGGCAAAGCCGGATGCCAAAAAGAGTCACGCTACGCGTGACAGATATTTAACTGGATTCCCGCCTTCGGCGAGAATGACGGCAGGGAGGGCGGTGCTAAAACACCGCTGGAAAGGAACACAACGGGCAATGAATCAGTGAACACATGCGCTCGCATTGCCCGGCGATGTGTTGTCTGATTTGAGCATGCAATCGGCTGGTCGCCGGGCCAGAGATGCCGGTGATTTGTGCGACTTTGCAAGCCTCGATATCAAGGCAAAACAGCCGTGGAATCGCCCTGAATTTATTCCCCGAAATTCGGCAACGAATGACATGCTTGTTTTTCATTTATTGAACAATTAGCTATGACCATTTCACTATACCTTAAAGCATCCTGAACCAAATTTAATCATGCAAATTGAAAAAGATTTTATTGGCGCTATTGTAAATGTGCCGCGAATACAACATCATTCATCCCCCTGTTTTATTCCAATTTTAACGTAGTATCAGGTAATTAGCATGACAAGAGTGGACCAAATCAAAGCCGTTGAACAAGATTGGGCAACCAATCCAAGATGGGCAAATATTACTCGCGGCTATGGTGCAGAGGATGTTGTCCGGCTGCGTGGTTCGGTTCAACCCGAATACACTCACGCCCGCCGCGGCGCCGAAAAACTATGGTCGCTGGTCAACGGCACAGCCAAAAAGGGATATGTCAATTGCCTGGGCGCACTCACTGCGGGTCAGGCGGTGCAACAAGCCAAAGCCGGCATCGAAGCAATTTACCTGTCCGGTTGGCAGGTCGCCGCGGACGCCAACTCTTCCGAACAGATGTATCCCGACCAATCGTTGTATGCCTATGATTCGGTGCCGACAATGGTGCGCCGGATCAACAATTCCTTTGCGCGCGCCGACCAAATTCAGTGGCAGCGCGGCATCGAGCGAGGCCATGCCCAATACATCGATTACTTCCTGCCCATCGTCGCCGATGCCGAAGCCGGCTTTGGCGGCGTACTGAATGCTTTTGAACTGGCCAAGAACATGATCGTCGCCGGTGCGGCCGGTGTGCATTTTGAGGATCAACTGGCAGCGGTAAAAAAATGCGGTCACATGGGCGGCAAGGTTTTGCTACCGACCCAGCAAGCCATCCAAACCTTGATCGCCGCTCGGCTGGCGGCTGACGCGCTCGGCGTGCCGACTGTGCTGTTAGCGCGGACCGACTCGGAAGCGGCCAACTTGCTGACCTCGGATTTCGACGACCGCGACCAACCGTTCCTGACCGGGGAGCGCACTGCGGAAGGTTTTTATCGGGTCAAGAACGGTCTGGAACAGTCCATTTCCCGTGGTGTTTCTTATGCCGCTTATGCCGATCTGATTTGGTGCGAAACCGGCACGCCAGACCTTGGCTTTGCACGGGAATGGGCCGTAGCGGTGCGCGCCGCCTATCCCGGCAAGTTGCTGGCGTACAATTGTTCGCCATCGTTCAACTGGAAAAAGAATCTGGATGACAAAACTATCGCGTCATTCCAGGATAATCTTGCGGCAATGGGTTATACCTACCAGTTCATTACCCTGGCCGGGATTCACAATATGTGGTATCAAATGTATGATCTGGCGCATGACTATGCGCGCGGCGAAGGCATGAAGCACTATGTCGAAAAAGTGCAGCAACCGGAATTCGCGGCGACTGACAAGGGTTACACTTTCGTTGCTCACCAGCAAGAAGTGGGCGCCGGTTACTTCGATGATGTCACCACTACCATCCAGGGCGGGGCTTCATCGGTCACCGCGCTGGACGGATCAACCGAGCAAGATCAGTTTTAAGCATGTCGCGGCGGTCATGTCGCCATGCTGATGGGCGGCGCAGGCTATGAGCGCGGATCTGGTCAAACAAGTTGCGGAAACCATTCTGTATGGTTTTAACCGCCATTTCATTCGATTTCAGAAAATTACCCGAGCGGCAAAACAGCGCTTCGAAACCGCCGACTGGGAAGGCGAAGTACAAGCCCGGAAAAAGCGCATCTACTTTTACGATTTACGCGTCAGTGAAACTGTCGAATACGTTAAGAACAACCTGAATATCGAGGAACTCGACAAGTCGTACTGGCAAGACGTGAAGCGCCAGTATATGTGGTTGTTGTATGAGCACAAGCAACCTGAACTTGCCGAGAGTTTTTATAACTCGGTTTTTTGCCGGTTGTTTGATCGACGGTATTTCAACAATCGTCATATTTTTGTCAAGCCCGGCACGGCCACGGATTTTCTGGATATGGAAGATCCGGCTTATACGAGTTATTACCCCGATGCCGATGATTATAATGGGGGGCTGCGCTCAACATTCAACGCAATATTAAACAGTTTCGGTTTGAATTGCAGGTGGCAAAATTTTGAGCGCGATCTCGACCTCCTGACCGAAAACTTCCAACCCTATTTGGATACCGGGGTAAGGCCGATGCCACATCGGCAATTGCAGGTGGTGTCGGCATTATTTTATCGCAACAAGGCGGCGTATGTCGTCGGGCGCGCGCTGATTGGATTCGAGCAACAGCCTTTTGTGATTCCCCTGCTGTTGGCCGATGACCGTGAATTGTATGTTGATACCGTGCTCACGGACGCGGATGATGTGGCGCTAATTTTCAGCTTCACCCGTGCCTACTTTATGGTCAACACGCGCGTGCCGGCCGGGCTGGTCGCCTTCCTGCAAAACATTTTGCCGACCAAAAGTCGCGGCGATATTTACACGGCGATTGGTTTTCAAAAACAAGGCAAGACACTGTATTACCGTGAATTTTTATATCATCTGGAACATTCCGCCGATAAGTTGGTGACCGCGCCGGGCATTAAGGGCATGGTGATGAGCGTGTTCACATTGCCGTCATACCCGTTCGTTTTCAAGGTCATCAAGGATCGTTTCGCGCCGCCGAAAAATATCGACCGCGAAACGGTTAAGGAAAAATATCAACTGGTTAAGATGCACGATCGGGTTGGACGGATGGCGGATACTTTGGAATTTTCCCATGTCGCCTTCCCGATACACCGATTTTCCGATGAGTTATTGGAGGAATTAAAAGCAACGATTCCATCCAGCATGGTCATAGAAAAAGGCATCGTCATTATTCGACACTTGTATATCGAGCGCAGGATGGCGCCCTTTAATATCTATCTGGATAACGCGGACGATGAAATGATTGAACAGAGCATCAAAAGCTACGGCAACGCGATAAAGGAAATGATTGCGGCAAATATCTTCCCCGGTGATATGTTATTAAAAAACTTTGGCGTTACTCGACATGGCCGGGTTATTTTCTATGATTATGATGAAATCCGCCTGATGACGGAAATAAAGATTCGGTCAATGCCGCATGCTAAATCCGAGCAAGAAGAACTGTCGCCGGAACCTTGGTTCTACATCGGCGAGGATGAGTTTTTCCCCAAGCAATTCAAGCAATTCGTGGTCAATCACCCCAAAGTCAGGGAGCGGTTTCTGGCTCATCATTCAGATCTTCTGCAGCCTGATTACTGGAAAAAAATACAACATGATCTGATTGCGAAAAAACGCCATGATGTATTTCCTTATCGCCAGGAAATAAGATTTTGCAAGCGATACCCTGCCAAATACCCAAACACAGGCAGTTAACTCAACCCCTAAACAGGCTGCTTAATCAGGACCGCTGGTATCAGGAAAGTTGCTTTTCGCGGATTTCGTCCAGCGTCTTGCAATCGATGCAAAGACTTGCGGTAGGGCGCGCTTCAAGACGCTTAAAGCCTATTTCCTCTCCGCAATTTTCGCAGTAACCGAAGTCGCCAGAACTCAATTGCGAAATCGAGATTTCGATTTTCTTGATCAGTTTTCTATCGCGGTCGCGTCCGCGCAATTCAAGAGCCATGTCGGTTTCCTGACTCGCGCGATCGGTTGGATCCGGGTGATTAGCGGTTTCATCCTGAATGTTGTTGACCGTGCGTGAAGTCTCGTCGGCGAGCTGTTCGCGCCAGGCCTTGAGTATGGCTTCAAAATGCGCTAACTGAGCATCGGCCATGTATTTCTCGGATTTTTTTAGTCGATAGGGTTTGATGCCGTGAATTAGTAATTCATGCCCTTTCTTTGTCGTCATGTTCTTTGTCGTCATGTTCTTTGTTACCATGGAAATCCAGTTTATTGCTAAATGAAAAGATTATAAATACATTCTGGCCAATTGATAAGCCAAGGTCGAAAAATTAGGATGGCATTACACCAAAAGCCGCATAACTTTGCAATGCCAGCGTTAAGACTCGCGCTTTTTGATTCCCCCTTTTTTTGGTCATTGAAAACCTCAAATAATTGGCGGCCAAATGCGGGCTAAAATACTGAATGGCCTATTTATTGTGCCTGGCTATTGTGCCTGGATTGTGCGCGCAGCCGCCGTGCTTCCGTGGGCGATATTAGCAATGAACGATAGATTTCAACCCGGTCGTGATTAGACAAGTTGAAATCCAAACTCTGTTTTACGCCATACACCCCGACCTCCCGGGATTCCAGATCGATCTCCGGATACTTATCACAGACCTTGGATTGAAGAATCGCCTGACGGATGGTGGTGCCCTGGGGACAGCGGATTCTCACAACTTCTTGCCTATCTGCAAGCGCGTACACGACGCTGATATGCAGTTCAGTCATGCTTCGTGTTGCCCATGTTGCCCATGTTGCGGATATATTTCATCCGCTCGGTTGCGAAATGATTCAATCATGGAATTTGCGATTATCTTAAACACCGGACCAATCACCTTGCCGATTACCTGGCTGGGAAAATCAAATTCCAGGTCAAGACTGATTTTCGAGGCATGCTCCGCCAACGGGGTAAATTCCCAAACCCCTGAAAGCGCGCTGAACGGTCCATCAATCAACGTCAGCACCGTTTTTTCATTGCCGATCAATTGATTTTTGGTTGTAAATGTCTTGTTGACGCCTTTGAAGGCGATGGTGATTGAAGCAATAACTTCATGTTCGGTACGGCTTAATTCTTCAGAGCCGCCGCACCACGGCAAAAACTCGGCGTATCGCGCCACATCATTAACCAATGTGAACATATTCCCGGCACTGTGCATAACCAACGCTGAACGCTGAACGGCAAACATCGTAACAACCATTCCAGACAAAAATTTGATTTGTGGATTATACTTTAAGCGTTAGCGACGCGCTTGATTACCGATCTACCGCATTTACCCCTTGAAAAAAATGGCAAAAAAAACCGCAACCAAAAAGAAAAAAGGCAGCGACTCCAACACCATCGCGCTTAACCGAAAAGCGCGGCACGACTATACCATTGAGGATCAATACGAAGCGGGCATTGTGCTGGAAGGTTGGGAAGTGAAGAGCCTGCGCGATGGGCGGGCGCAACTCAAAGAGAGTTATGTCTCGGTTTATAAAGGCGAAATCTATTTGCTCGGCGCTCATTTCGCGCCCTTGGCATCGGCGTCCACCCATGTTAATCCGCTGCCGACTCGCAAAAGGAAACTGCTGCTGCATGCCCGGGAAATCAACAAACTGATCGGCGCCGCCGAGCGCGACGGCTACACCATCGTGCCGCTCAGTTTATACTGGCAGCGCGGCCGGGCGAAGTTAAAAATCGCCCTGGCCAAAGGCAAGAAGCAATATGACAAACGTCAAGCCGCGAAGCAACGCGATTGGGATCGTCAGAAGCATCGCCTTTTGAAGCAATGAGCGAGGCGAAATTTTGTTGCCGCGCGCATTATTATTTTGTTATAATCGGCGTTTATGGGGGTGACTGGCTTCGACGTCGGTCGCGAAACCATCGGAGCATGTCGAGGTGTAGAGTTCCTCGTAAATCCAGCTACACAACATTAGTTGCTAACGACGACAACTACGCACTAGCCGCTTAAGTCGGTTAGTCCTTTCACTTGGTTCGCTTTTAGGCTGAGGCTGGAAAGGTCATCTTATAAAGGCTCGCCAGTCAGTTCGGCCCGTTAACTGACGGTTAAAACCAATCGGGCTCGCCGATTTGCAAGTTCGTCTGCCGACTGGCAAATCGGTTAATTTGAAGCGCAGACTAAACATGTAGTCGCCGATGTGTGTAGGATCTACGGACGCGGGTTCAATTCCCGCCACCTCCACCATTATTGCCCACCATTATTGAATGGGCGCTATCGCCTGAAAAAATGGCCTAAAAAAAATGGCCTGGCCGAATAAGGTCAGCCAGTTGATCGAGCAGGGCAAGTTGCAAGCCCTTGATGGCTGATGGCTCCAAGCCCACGTCTTTGCAACTAGCGAGAATCACGCAAAACGGCGACATTCATTACCAAGCGGATGACAATGTTCCGATCATGCTGGAACAACAGAACATTCCGTGCGAACAAGCACCGGATTGGATTTGAAGCACGCTGGGTCAGTGTGCCGTGAAGCCGCATCGTCGAGTCGGCTACAACCGCCCTAGCGAGAGCGAGCACTGACCGCGGTCGGTGTTGGCGACCACCTCCCTATTCAGGATTTCAGCCAGTTCATCGGCGCCGCCGACATAGGCGCCATTCAGCCAGATTTGCGGCACCGTCACCGGCGATTTCGGGCCGATGATCGGCTTCACCCGCGCCAGCATTTCATATAACGCGCGCGGCTCGCGCACGACATCGTGATAGACATACTCGATTCCGGCCTCGTCCAGATAGCCTTTGGCGCGCACGCAGTGCGGACAGCTTTGCTTGCCAAACAGCACATCGCTGGCGACTTCGCAGCGCAGGGCGTGGGCTTCGATCACCGCTTGGGCGAGGACGCCGCGGTTCAATGCCCTGCCCTGGCTGATGATGCGCCCCTCGACCATGACAATCGGCGCATGCCAGCCGCCTTTTGGCAGCGGTTTCCACCAGTGGCTGAGCCAGTCGCGCAGTTCAAGATTGAACGCGATGCCCTTCAGTTCATGGTCAAAGGTATCGACAATGACATCCTCGGTGAGCGCGCATTCGCCGCAGGGAATCGAGACCTTGAATGGCCCCCATTGCCCGGCCCAGCGATAAACGGTCACATCGACCGGCCGGGTCACGGTTTCATGCTCCGATCAGGTTTTGGCATTGTGCGCGACTTAACCACCGCTTGCTTGAGCATCTTCGTTACCTAATGCAGAAAAAGAGGGGATGCGTAATCCGGTTCAATGATCATCCTGAAGCCGTCTGGCATAAAATATACGCAGCGCTGAATTAACCACGCGTGATATTAAATCCCAACTTATCCTTATCCCCTGTCTCCTTATCCACGGTCACCGCAACCTGCCCGCCCTTGGCTAATTTTCCAAACAACAACTCTTCGGCGAGCGGTTGCTTGATCTCCCGCTGGATGACCCTGGCCATGGGGCGCGCGCCCATCGCTGAATCGTAGCCTTTTTCGGCCAGCCAATCGACCGCGGCGTCATCCACTTCCAACCCCACATTTTTTTCCGCGAGTTGTTGCTCCAGTTCCAAAATAAATTTCCTGACCACATGGATAATGGTTTTATTATCAAGTCCATTAAAGCGAATGATATTATCCAGCCGATTCCGAAATTCCGGGGTGAACGCTTTTTTAATCGCTTCCATATCATCGGCGCTGTGGTCCTGGGTGACAAAACCCATGGTTTCTCGTGCCGACTGCACCGCCCCGGCATTGGTTGTCATCACTATGATGACGTTGCGAAAATCGGATTTGCGGCCATTGTTGTCGGTCAAACTGCCGTAGTCCATGACTTGCAGCAACACATTAAAAACATCAGGATGGGCTTTTTCAATTTCATCGAACAACAAAACCGAATGTGGATGCTTGTTGATGGAGTCGGTAAGCAATCCGCCCTGGTCAAATCCAACATAGCCCGGCGGCGCGCCAATCAACCTGGAAACCGTGTGGCGCTCCATATACTCGGACATGTCAAATCGTATAAATTCTATCCCTAAGGCATTGGCGAGTTGCTTGGTCACTTCGGTCTTGCCCACGCCGGTGGGCCCGGAAAACAGAAAAGAAGCAATCGGTTTGTCGGCATTGCCCATCCCGGCCCGGGTCATCTTGATGGACGATGCCAGCGCGCTGATCGCCGCATCCTGGCCAAACACCACCAGTTTAAGATCGCGTTCCAGGGTTTTTAATGATTTCAAATCAGACGCCGAAACATGCTTGGGCGGAATGCGGGCGATGTCCGCAATCATGTTTTCGATTTCCTTGACCCCGATGGTTTTCTTGCGTGATTTTTCATCGCTCAGCCGCGTTTTTGCGCCCGCCTCATCGATGACATCTATAGCCGTATCGGGAAGCTGGCGCTCAGACAAGTAACGCGCCGAAAGCTCAACCGCAGACCGTAATGCAGGTTGGGTGTACTTTACCTCGTGGTGTTGTTCAAATCGACTCTTCAAGCCGCGTAAAATATCCACGGCTTCATCGACGGTTGGCTCGACAATATCGATTTTCTGGAATCGGCGGGACAACGCTCTATCCTTTTCGAAAATGCCGCGATACTCGCGATAGGTGGTGGAGCCGATGCACTTCAATTCTCCGGACGCCAACATCGGTTTTAGCAGGTTGGAAGCATCCAACGTCCCACCGGAAACCGCGCCGGCGCCGATGATGGTGTGAATCTCATCGATAAATAAAATCGATCCCGGCGTCTTATCCAATGCCTTCAGCACGGCTTTCAATCTTTGCTCAAAATCCCCCCGATATTTCGCGCCCGCTAACAACGCCCCCATATCCAGACTATAGATAGTGCATTCCGATAATATCTTCGGCACCTTATGTTCGACTATTTTTCGCGCCAGGCCTTCGGCGATGGCGGTCTTGCCGACTCCGGCTTCGCCGACGAACAAAGGATTGTTCTTGCGCCGGCGGCATAATATTTGAAGCGTTCTTTCCAACTCCTTTTGTCGGCCGATCAACGGGTCTATTTTACCGTCAACCGCGAGTTGATTGAGGTTCAGGGTATAAGCCTGTAGCGGGCTTTCGGCATCGTATTCCGGTTGGTCATGATCATGGTCATGATCGTAAGTTTCGTCTTCGTCCGGCGCGGGCAAACGGTCTCCTCCCGGGATTTTGCCTTCCGGGATTTTAGTGATGCCGTGGGCAATGTAATTGACCACATCATATCTGGTGATTTCTTGCTGACTCAGAAAATAAACCGCGTAGGATTCCTTTTCGCTAAAAACGGCTACCAAAATATTGTTGCCCTTGACCTTCTTGTTCCCGGAACTTTGCACATGCATAATCGCGCGTTGCAACACCCGCTGGAAACCCAGCCCAGGCAACGGCTCCTCATCCTCGGGAATTAATGGAACTTCATTGTTCAGGTAGTGCGCCAGGGATTTTTTAAGCGCTTCGATATCTCCGCCACATGAAACGATAGTCCTTCTTGTTTCCCTATCGTTGAGCAGCGAATACAGCAAATGCTCAACAGTAATGAGCTCATGGCGCTCCTTGCGCGCCAGCGTGACGGCGTTTCCCAAGGCGATTTCCAGTTGTTCTGAAAGCACTGATTAAGACTCCGGCCAAATGGTTCGACCCAAGCGGTTAGACGTTAGTTTTTTTCCCATTAGTTTTTTTCCATTGTACACTGCAATGGCTGCTGGTTCTCGCTGGCGAAATCAGTGACCATACGCACCTTTGTTTCGGCGATTTCCTTTGGAAACACCCCGCATACGCCCACGCCCTTGGTATGCACATGAACCATGACGAGTTCGGCTTGTTGCTGATGCATGCCGAAAAATCGCATCAGCAAAATCACCACAAACTCCATCGGCGTGTAATCATCATTCAACAACAACACTTTATACAGCGGCGGTTTTTTAGGCTTTAGTTTCGTTTTTTCCGCAACTAAACCGGTGCCGGTCATGGTTCCCTGATCCGAGTGCTCACCCGCGCTATTAAACGGCGTTTTGAATCGATAGTGTTGCATAGCAAAACTTGCCTGATATGGCTCGACTATGAGTAATCCTGCAAGCGCTGATTTTAGGAAGCGCCGCCGCCGCAGCCGCCGCATGAACCGCTACCGCCGACGGCCTGGAATACATTGTTGAACACAAACGTAGCGTTGACGCCGTCGTCCGCATAGTCGATCTCCGCGCCTGCGAGAAAACTTAACGCAATGGGATCAATCACCAGTTTAAAACTGTTTTCCCCGGTCATCGTGCTATCATTAATCTCGCTATTTTCGGCAAAGGTCATGCCATAATTCATCCCCGAACAGCCGCCGCCTGAAACGTAAATACGCACCGCGGAAACCTCTCCATTGGTGTCATTGATCAAACCCGCTATTTTGTTTCTCGCGGTCTCGGTGACCGTCAGGTCCGATTCGGTCAGGTTCTGGTTATATTCGTTCATAACAAATTACCTCATAAATTACCTCGTTTTAGTTCTGGCACGTTTGCCATCTATCAATAATAGCCTATAACTCATAGTGATAACTCAATGGATGACGATGGTGATGACGATTGAAAGGCTTCGAAAAGTCATGTATCCGGTAGCGACATTGTATCCCATATCAAGCCATCGGCAACCCCGAATGATAGGTTGCGGCATCAATATTACCTGATTACCTGCTTGCAGTGGAAAATAGTTGGAAAAAATTCTCGGTTGTGGCCTCGGCTAACGCCGCCAAAGGGATGGCGCGCAACTGGGCAAGCAATTCCGCCGTATGTTTTACAAAGCCGGGTTCATTGGTTTTCCCGCGCATGGGAACCGGCGCCAGATACGGGCAATCGGTTTCCACCAACATTCTGTCCAACGGCACTTTTTTCGCCACGTCCCTTAATGCCTGAGCATTTTTAAAGGTCACGATGCCCGAAAATGAAATGTAAAAACCGAGGTCCAGCGCGCGTTTTGCGGTACGCCAATCTTCGCCGAAACAATGCATCACCCCGCTGCATGACTCCGCTCCGTTGGATTCCAGCAGTTGCATGGTATCTTCTGCCGCAGATCGGCTATGGATGATCAGCGGTTTGTTGCAGATTTTTGCGGCTTCAATGTGGTTTTCAAAACGCCGGCGTTGCCAACTTAATTCACCTTCGCTTCTAAAATAGTCCAGCCCGGTCTCGCCGATGGCGACTACATGCGGATTTTCAGCCAGTCGCAAAAGCTCCTCGCAACTTGGCTCATGACAGTCGGTTGCGTTTGGGTGCACGCCGACCGATGAAAAAATATTGGCATGGTTTGCGACAAGTTTTTCAATCTGCGGATAATCCTCCAGATTGACGGATACGCATAGCATATAGTCAACATTATTATTCCGCGCCCGCGCCAGCAATCCGTCCATATCTTGCGACAGCGCCTCGAAGTTGATATGACAATGAGAATCGACCAGTTGCATATTCGTCCCGCCTGCATTATTAGACCACAATTCGTTGAAATGCGAGCGCCAAATCCTCGATGGCAAGCTGTTCATTCACCGGCCCCCGAGCGATGCGGCGGTAGTAACTAATTCTATCATACAGGCCACACAGCCTTTCAACCGAGACATTTTGGGTGTCCATGCGCACGCTTTCCATCCAATAGGGTTCGACGCCGGTGACGCAAAATTTTGCCAACTCGGCAACGAATCGATGAAACCATGCCAAGACTTGCTCAAATTCCAGTTTGTTCAGTTGACCTGCAAACTCAATCGGGTTAACCCGTTTGGCCGCCACCCCGGCAAAACCTTTAAGACAATTTTGATGGTGTTGCAGAAATCCGCTGTCGGATAATCGCCGCGCTTCCAGCGGCCCGCCATTTGCCAGGGTTAATGCGAGATCAATTTGCTCGCGTGATGACGCGGCGAGGTTTTGCGCCAGCCAGTCGGCCGCGGTTTTTGCGTCGGGCGCGGCAAGCGTATGCGTCATGCAGCGGCTGCGAATGGTTGCGGGTAGGTGGCTAGGCGTGGCGGTAACCAGCACCAACATCGAATCCGGCGGCGGTTCTTCAAGCAGTTTTAACAGCGCATTCGCCGCATTAATATTCATGCAGTCCGCGGGCAAGATGAGGGCGACCTTTGTGGTCGAAATATGCGCATGGGTTGAAAACCGCTCGATCAATTCTCGCACCTGGTCAACGGCAATAACCCGGCTGTGCTTGGTCTTCTTTTCTCTCTCCCGGCTATCCAGATAACGGTTGCTGTAATCGGTCAGCAGCGATAGCCGACCCTCGGCGGATTCCAATTCACTGGTCAGGACATGAAAGTCGGGATGCGTCCCGGCATTGAACAGGCGGCAGTTTTGGCATTGTCCGCAGGGCTCGTTGTTTTCTTCTGAAACTGCATGGCATAAAAGGTATTGGCACAGTTCAAAGGAAAATTCCAGTTTGCCGATGCCGAGTGGTCCGTTGATTAACAGGCCATGATGCAGTTTATTCCTGTGCCGGGTGAGCCGCCGCCAATCAGACTGTTGCCACAAAAAGATCATCCTTGTCGGGCGCCGCGCGGCGCGGTTAAAAACGCCTCAACCTGCGCGGTCAAATCATCTTGCACTTCGCCAATACTCCGGGTCGCATCGATCAACTTTATTCTTTGCGGATATTTTTCCGCGCGCCGCAAATAAGCCTGACGCACCGCTTCCTTGAAGTCAAGTTGTTGTTGCTCGAATCGATCGCCGCCGGGTCGCCCGCTGGACCGCATGATGCCGCGTTTTTTTGTTCGTTGCAAACCCACTTCAATCGGCACATCGAGCATGATGGTCAGGTCCGGTTGCAATCCTTGCTGCACCCAATCTTCGAGTTGCTGGATGCGCCGCTCGCTGATTCCTCGCCCGCCTCCCTGATAGGCATAAGTCGCATCGGTAAATCGGTCGCAAAGCACACAACGACCCGCGGCCATGGCCGGCAAAATTACTTCGTGCAGATGCTGCATTCGGGCGGTAAACATTAACATCAGCTCGGCTTGATCACTTATCCGTGCGCGTATCCTTGTATTGGCATCATGTTGGTCGCCATGATCATGATCGTGGTCATGGTCGTCAAGCAAGATTTTTCGCAACACTTCGCCCAATTGCGTTCCACCGGGCTCGCGGGTGGCGATAACATCAATTTTTTTCGCCGTTAGCCAAGTTTTCAGATGGTCAATCAGCGTGGTTTTGCCCGAACCATCGGGGCCTTCGATGGTGATGAACGCGCCTTTCATTGGGTTTTTTTGTTGCGTCTTGCGCGGCGAATATGCTCCCAAACCGCCTTGTTGTGCTGCGCCAGGGTTACCGAGAATTGATGCAGCCCGCCGCCTTTGGCAACGAAATAGTAGGCGTCGGTGTGCTCCGGGTGCATGGTCGCCGCAAGGGAGTCGTCGCCGGGCAAACTGATGGGCGTCGGCGGAAAGCCGTTGCGGGTGTAGGTGTTATACGGCGTGTCGGCCTTGAGGTGGGCGCGGGTGAGATTGCCGTTGAACTTCGGGCCCAGTCCATAAATCACCGTGGGGTCGGTTTGCAAACGCATCTTTTTTTTCAAGCGATTGTAAAACACGCCGGCGATCTTGCGCTTCTCTTCGGCGACCCAGGATTCCTTCTCGATGATGGAAGCCATAATCAGTGCTTCGTCTTTGTCGGCGAGAATCAGATCGTCGTCGCGGTTTTCCCATGCGTAATCCAGTTTTTTCTGCATCAACTCAAAAGCCTCGCGGTAAATCGACAGGTCGCTCTCGCCGGCGGTGTAGGTGTAGGTGTCCGGGAAAAACCGCCCTTCCGGATGCAGTTGCGCATGCCCGAGTTTGGCCATGATTTGCTGGTCGCTCATGCCGGCGGTATCTGCTTTGAGCTTGCGCGCATCGCGCAAGTGCGCGCGCATGCGCGAGAAAGTCCAGCCTTCGAGGATGGTCACCTTGATGCCGACTCGGCCCTTGCCGCGGACGATGCGCTGCAAAAATTCCCTGAGCGAGGTGCCCGGCGGGAAACGGTATTCGCCGAAGCGAATCCGTCGGCCGCGGTCGCCGCGGTATGCGAGAAGTTTCAACAGCGCGGTTTGTGCGATGACATCGCGCTCCACCAGTTGCGTCGCCACCTGGCCGAGGGTGTCGCCGGGTTTGATCACCCAAGTCTGGTCGCCGAAATCAAGCGGGCGGTTTATCGCCCACAAGAGGCCGACCACGAAGACCATAACGACCCCCCCGGCGGCGCATGCAACAGGCCGTGCTTTGGCTTGCGCCGTGAGCGGGGCGAACCATCGCCGCCATCGCCCCCATCGTTCTGGCCACGCCAATGCGGCCGTTTTGTCCTCCTCGTTAGACGGCATTGAACACCAGCGTGCCGTTGGTTCCGCCGAAACCGAAGGAGTTGGACAACGCCGCGCCGACCTTGGCGTCGCGCGCCTGATTCGGCACGAAATCCAGATCGCACTGCGGGTCTTGCTCGACCAGATTGATGGTGGGCGGGATGACCTGATGGTGGATGGACATCGCGGTCATGACCGCTTCAACCCCGCCGGCCGCGCCCAGCAAGTGGCCGATCATGGATTTGTTGGAACTGATGGCTAATTTTTTTGCCTGGTCGCCGAAGGTCGATTTGAGCGCCAGGGTCTCGGCGATATCGCCCTGCGGGGTGGAAGTGCCGTGAGCGTTGACATAGTCGATTTGTTCGGGATTGAGCCCGGCGTTGCGAAGCGCGTTGTCCATGCAGCGCGCCGCGCCCTCCCCGCCCGGCGACGGGCTGGTCATGTGATACGCGTCGCCGCTCATGCCGAAGCCCGTAAGTTCCGCATACATGCGCGCGCCACGGGCTTTGGCATGAGCATATTCTTCCAGCACCAAAACCCCGGCGCCCTCGCCCATTACAAAACCGTCGCGACCGATATCCCAGGGGCGGCTTGCGGATTCGGGATCATCGTTGCGGCGGCTCAAGGCCCGGGCTGCGGAAAATCCCGCCAGTGACGTAGGCGAGATGGGCGCTTCGGCGCCGCCGGCCACCATCACATCGGCATCGCCGTATTCAATGAGTCGACCAGCCTCGCCAATGGCATGGGTGCCGGTGCTGCAAGCCGTTACCATGGACAGATTTGGACCCTTGAGACCATGGGCGATGGATAGATTCCCCGAGATCATATTGGTGATGGTCATGGGAATATAAAAGGGCGATATGCGGCCCGCGCCCTTTTCCCGGAACAGGTTTGTGGTCGCTTCGATGGTGTTGACCCCGCCAATGCCAGAGCCGATATAAACACCGACTCTATGCGCATCGCTTGCGGATATTTCAAGCCCGGAATCCTCTATCGCCTGGTTGCCGCAGACCAGACCGAATTGCATGAACCGATCCATTTTTCTTGCCGTTTTTTCAGGTAAATAGTCGCCCGGCGCGAAATTATCGACCTCGCCGGCAAACGTGCAGGGAAACGAAGACGCATCAAAATGGGTGATAGCAGCAATGCCATTTTTGCCTTGCAGCATCCCTTGCCAGGATTCGGTCAAGTCAATTCCAACCGGGGTTATGGCCGCCATGCCAGTCACTACGACACGCCTATCGCGCCTGGGTCGATTGCTCATCGATATTTTAATTTTTCAGGTTGATTTTTCAGGATGATATTATACAAGACGGAATTTTTGCATTTATTCGCGTTTGTGGCGGCCCTGTATACTACCTGATAAGCACGACACTCGCCATAATGTGGCCGGGTTCACCACATATGAGACAAAATCAGGTCGCCACGGTGGGTTGCCGATAATACGCCATCGGCGTCATTAAATCCAAACTATCGTGTGGTCGGCATGATTATAGGTCCACTGGTAATGGACCAGTTCCTGGTTGATCGCGGTCACCTTCAACGGCCCTCGGAAGTGAGGCTTCAGCCTCGCCAAGCCATTGCAAATGGCGGGACTAAAGTCCCGCTCCCGACGCCGCCGGCCTGACCTGCTTTAAGCGCACTAGCCGGGCCAAGTTAACAGTCTCTTATGTGTCTGAGCCCGAACATAATGCAAAAAACCGCTACCTGATGCAAGGCAACGGCTTGAAGCCCTTCACTAAAACTGTTAGGTCAGTTCAAGCGGAATATTCGGCATGTATGCTGACAAGTTTGCCCACATAAAATTGATTCTGGCAAATTAATCAAGGCTGATTGATTATGCGTCGGGGACTGTCGCCTTGATGTAATTGACCGCATCTTTTACTTTGGTAATGCTTTCGGCCTTGTCATCAGGAATTTCAGCGTCGAACTCCTCTTCCAATGCCATAACCAATTCTACGGTATCAAGCGAATCGGCCCCGAGGTCATCCACAAAAGACGCCTCCAAGGTAACTTGATCTTCACTTACACCAAGCTGTTCAATAACAACTTTCTTTACACGTTCTTCAATGGTGTTCATTCGAGTTTTAGCCTCCAGATAATGAGTAGGTGTTCGGGTCATTGGATAATTTTTTGAGCGATGGATAGTAAACAATAGCAAGGGGCAAGTCCAATAAAGATTGCTTGATTTTAGTTTTTTTGCTAGTTTTTAGAACGGAATATTATCAAGCCTTGCCTTAATGTTAATAGCTAACTATTTGAATTTTATTTGATATTTTACAAATAATCAATCCATTGTATAGGTCCTTGGATTCAACAAATCATGTTGCATGACTGTCTCCAAAAGCAGACCCTGCAGTTGATACGCCAATCACTAACAATAAAGCAAGCGCTGCGCAAGTAGTATTCATCTTGTTGCTCCCCGGGCCGCACGCCAGCAGGAGCCGCGATTTCGCGCCATCCCCTGACGGCGACCGGCAAACAAGGAACCAGCGCATCGCGCAACAAAGGCGCAACGCCCATTGAGATATTGAACAGGCAAATCAGTCATTTTAGGCGCCTGTATAGCATAAGGATATTTTGGTTGAGTTATTCTTGGCTGTGAAAAAAGTCTTGCCTGCTGACATGCACGACGCAGGTCGGCCACGCAACGCTTGTCCGGGTTCACCCCATATGAAACAAAATCAGGCGGCCAAGGCGGGTTGCCGATAGCGCGCCATCCCATCGGCGGCGCCAATCCAAACCATCGTGCGGTCGGCAATGATCATAGATCCGCGGGCAACGGGCGGGTTCCGGGTTGATTGCGGTCGCCGCCAACGTTCATGCCGCCGCCGGCGCGCATAACGGCCGCATTGGCGCGCTCGACGCAACCGTTCCATGCCGGCTTGTCAGGCGGCGGCGCGACAGCGGCGGAAGGCCTCGCAGGCGTGCTCAAACTCGTCCCGGAACCCGCCGCCGCCATCGACTTGCAGCGGCCGGATTTTGAACCGCGCTGGTTCGATAAGGCGTACTCAAGCTGATCCCGGAACTCGCTGCCGCCATCGGCTTGCAGCGAGCGGATTTTGAACCACGCTGGTTCGATAAGGCGGCAAGAAGTCCTTGGCGTTCCCGCTGGCCGCGCGGCTGCGGGCTTTCAAGGCAGTAAGCTCGGCGACCGGGCCGGCCGCCTGGAGCGCATCCATATTGCAAAGCTTGGCGTGGCCCTGGAACCGGTGCCGTTGGGCTTGACCGGTCCAGCCATCAAACGCCGCCAGCCGGAATGCGCCCGACCGCGTTGAGGCTCAGGGCCGGCCCTAATCCTTGGCGGTCACAGGATTTGAGGCGCTTCGCTGTTAATCCGCATTGGGCGGTCGCCTGTGATTCAAGTGAATCATGTGCCTGAGCCTATACAACGTCCGCATAATGCCCGTATTTTTCAATCGTAGGGCAATGCAATAAATTGCTCGCCGTTTTCCATAAACCACAACCCAACCAACCCTAAACATGGCATACTGCGCCGTTGCATGCCGTTGCCTGAACTTGCGCCTGAACTTGCGCCTGAACGCGGGCGACGCCGCGCAAAAAACCGCGTCACGAAACACGAAAACCATGTTTGCCAAAGCCTATAGTATCGCCAGCTGTTTCACCTTGCCGGTGGTGATTTCCAGCCGCTCGGACCAGGGCGAGTGCAAGAGCACGATCGGGGCTTGCGTGGTGGTCAATCGCGATGGTTGGATTCTGACTTCGGCGCACTTAATCAAGGAGATTCAGCGACAGCAGGACAGCAGCATGAAACACAGCGCTTATGGCGACGAGGTTCGCAAACTGGAGCAGGACACCGTGGCCGACAAACGTTATCGCAAATCCAAGGTGCGCACTTTCCAGCGGCCGTCCAAGGATTCGGTGCGCAATCATTCCGTGTGGTGGGGGCGCGACGGCGCGCAGTTGCGCGACTTGAGCGTGCTGCCGGGCGCCGATTTGGCGCTGGGCCGATTGCAGCCGTTTGACCCGGACTCGGTCGCGCATTATCCGGCGTTCAAGAATCCGGCCACGGACTACGCGCCCGGACGAAGTTTGTGCCGGCTCGGCTTCCCGTTCCACGAGATCAAGCCGACGTTCGACCAGCAAAAGAACGCCTTCGTGCTGCCGCAGGGCGCGGTGCCGCTACCGCTGTTTCCGTTGGAGGGCATCTTCACCCGGGTCGTGATCGCGCCGATGCCGGGGGCGGATGAGCGCACGCCGGGCAAGTTCATCGAGACCTCCTCGCCCGGGCTGATGGGGCAGAGCGGCGGCCCGATTGTGGATGCGCAAGGCGTGGTGTGGGCGTTGCAGTCGCACACCCGCCACTATCCGCTGGGCTTCAGCCCGCCAGTCCCGGGCCAGGGCAAAAGCACAGATAAGAAGGAACACCAGTTTTTGAATGTCGGGCTCGGCGTCCACGCCGAGTCGATACTGCAGTTCTTGACCAGCCGCAAAGTCGCGCATCAAAGCGCGGATTGATGCGTTCCGGGCGCAGCGCGTTTGGTCTGCATGCGCGCTATGGTCGTTGATTCCGGGCGGCGATCGCGATTCAGCGCGTGCAAACTGAAAACAGACTACAAACGCAGAAAGCTTATCCAGCCTTTATCTTGGCTCAATATCTATGTGACAAAAGTGTTCGGGCTCAGACACATAAGAGTCTGTAACCTGGCCCGGCTGGTGCGCTTAAAGCAGGTCAGTCCGGCGGCGTCGGAAGCGGGACTTTAGTCCCGCCATTTGCAATGGGCTTGGCGAGGCTGAAGCCTCACTTCCGGCACTCATGCCCATCTCGGAAGTGGGACTTGAGTCCCGCCATTTGCAATGGCTTGGCGAGGCTGAAGCCTCACTTCCGAGGGTCGTTGAAGGTGACCGCGATCAACCAGGAACTGGTCCATTACCAGTGGACCTATAATCATTGCCGACCACACGATAGTTTGGATTTAATGACGCCGATGGCGTATTATCGGCAACCTACCTTGGCGACCTGATTTTGTCTCATATGTGGTGAACCCGGACAGGTGTTGCAGCAAGTTGGGCAGTCGGCCAGTGGTTGGTTCACGGCGGCCACGCAGCGGCTCTTCATAGAGGACTGGAATTCATAGCGGTGTCTTCAATGCCGCGCACGCCTGTTCAAGCAGACAGTCCGGAAAACGGTTGGTCCGACCCCCGCGGGGGCTCAGACTAAACCGCTCATGCCCGCTTGCCGGTAACGCCTCGACCGACAATAGCCGACCGCTTTGGTGACCCAACGATGTCATTTCTGACATAAGTTGCCTGCAGTTGCATGGGCGCCACCGCCGACTCCAGGCCCGATTGCTGCGCGACTTTGGCTACATATTTTGCTTGCGGGTAGCGCGCCGACAAGCGGTTTATTTCGCTGTGTCCAATGCCCGCAATAATGGCATCGCCATAAACATCCCAACCGCTGCCTAAGCCGCAGGCGGATTTGTTCACCGTAAATGGAATCGAGCCCGGATCAACCACCACCGGGCGATGCCGTTGAATCGGCTTAGAACTTTCAGTGACTTCATAGATCCCGCAATAAACCTGATTCATGCGCGCATCAATGGCCGGCAACACCACGCCGCTATCAATCGATGCGGCCAACACGGCCAACGAACAAACGCCAATAACCGGCAAGTCCGCGCCATAAGCCAACCCCTGGGCCACACCCAAACTGATTCTGACGCCGGTGAACGACCCCGGCCCGGTGTTCACCGCAATGGCATCCAAATTGCCCAGGCTGAAGCTTGATTTTTGCAGCAATTCATCCACCATTTGCAATACCGATCTTGAATGTGCGGCGGACTGCCCGGTGGACGGCATAGTGGACTTGAGCGCATATTTCTGAATAATTTCCTGACCGATTAATAGAGCCACGGAACAAGCTTCGGTCGCGGTGTCTATGGCAAGTATTTTCATGGATTGTATTCAGCCAATGTTGTCGATCTGAGGCATCAACATGCCGCAAAAAATCGTTGCACATCATACAGGCTTTGGGTTATCGGCATCGGCGGCAGGCTTTTCAAAAACAGACTGCCATAGGCTTTCGTGGTCATCCTCTGATCACAAATGACCAGTATTCCGCGGTCGGTCTCGGAGCGAATCAACCGCCCGGCTCCCTGTTTCAGCGCGATCACCGCATTGGGAATTTGAATATCCATAAACGGATTGCCGCCCTGCTCCTCGCTATGCTGCAACTTGCTCTTCAATACCGGATCTGAAGGCGGGGCGAACGGCAGTTTATCGATGATGACGCAGCTCAGCGCCTCGCCTTTGACATCAACCCCCTCCCAGAAACTTGAGGTGCCCAACAAAACCGCATTTTCAGACTGCAGGAATTGTTCCAGCAGTTGTTGTTTTGCCGCCCGTCCCTGCACCAGCAATGGCCATTTGCAATTGCTATGCAGCAACTGATAAACATTTTCCATCATGGCGTGACTGGTGAACAAGCAAAATGCCCGTCCGTTGCTGGCCTCAGTCACATCCCGTATGGCAGCCGCCAATGCCGATGCGAAATTTGATTCCCTGGGGTCGGGCAGTTCCGCGGGCAGGTACATCATCGCGTTTTGTTGAAAATCATACGGGCTTTCCCAGCGCCGAGTTTCCGCATTCTGCAAACCAATCTCGCTGCAAAACGCGGTAAAATCATCCTCCACCGCCAAAGTCGCGGAGGTGAAAATCCACGCCACACCAGGGTTGCCAGCGTTTTCAATAAATTTTGAAAAATGAATGCCGACATTAAGCGGCGTTACATTCATTCTGAACCAGGATTTTTCAACCGCCAGCCAGCACACGGAATTTTGGTCACGATCTTCCCGCCAACGATCCAGTTGACTTTGAATGTGCAAGCAACGATTTTGGCAACGCGACAAGCCCTCACCGGCCGGCGCGGCAAGGGTCAAGGCATCTTGCAGGTGGTCCAGCCTTGTCGCTAAGGATTCAAGCAATTCATCGAATTTGGCGTTTTTTAAATCGGCCAGGATTGCCGCGGAATTTTTAAGCCGCTTGCAATATCCCTGAATTTTATCGATTTGATTTTCCAGAGCAGGAATACAAACGCTAAAATCCACTGCGCTTTTTTCCTCTTTTTTTGCCGCCAATACATCTTTGGTCAACTCCTTTAATTGAAAACTGGACAATGAAAACCCGAAAAACTGCGACGCAATATCGGGGACGCTGTGCGCCTCATCAAAAATCACCGCCTCATGGTCGGGCAACAACTCGCCAAATCCCTCGGTTTTAAGGGTCAAATCAGAAAAGAACAGATGATGATTCACCACCACGATGTCGGCCTTCATGGCGCGCTGCCGCGCCTGATTGACAAAGCAGTTTCTGTAGTCCGGGCATTTCCCGCCGAGGCAGTTATCCGTTGTCGACGTGACCTGTTTCCATATTGGAGAAGCCTCATTCACATCGGAAACTTCTGCAATATCGCCGGATTTCGTCCGCGCCGCCCATTTATCGATCACATCGTATTCAAGTTGATTTGCCTGGTCCACCAAATCGCTTTGCTGACTGTTCAATTTGAGGCGATAGCGGCACAAATAATTGGCCCGCCCTTTCAGCATTTGCGCGCTGACAGTTTCATCAAGCACGCTGAGCACCACCGGAAGATCACGCTTGAAAATCTGCTCCTGCAAATGTTTGGTGCCGGTCGAAATAATCGTGCGTTTTCCACTGAGCACCACGGCAACAAGGTAGGCATAGGTCTTGCCGGTGCCGGTGCCGGACTCGACCACCAGCCGGCCGGAAAAAGCCAGCGCATCCTCAACCGCCTGGGCCATCTCTTGCTGCGCCAATCTTGGCGTGAAGTCTCCGATCTGCTGGTGAAACAACCCGCCGGCTGCCAACACGTTGTAACTTTCAGACATTAAAAGCTTAACCGTCTATTTTTTACACCTAATACATGTTTATTCTTGAGGAAACAGCACGAGTTTGAATTTAAGTACATGCTTTCGTTAAACCTATACTCGGTGTCCTAATATAAGAATATTCTGCAAGAGGGTAACTTTTCTTTTAGCACGATGGTTTCTCCTTTTGTACGCAACGTTTCGCATCATCAGCTAAATAAAGGTGCAGAGCGAAGCGGTGTAGCTTTATTTTGTCCAAGTGCATGCGTTTGTTAGCTGCTCACCCGAACTTGATAATTTGATTTTTTCTCTGCTATCCCCAATTCTAATTGACCAGTAGCAGTATATGATTGTACTTCAATCCATTGTTTATATTGCTTAAATTCACCCAGCTCTGTAGCTACTGCTTTTAATGACAGTCTTCTTAGAATTTCTACGGTAATGGGACGTTTTTCATCCCAAAATATCATTGATTCCAGAAATTCCAGTGAAGGACCTGAGGTAATTAGACGGAAAATAAATCGTGCTTCTGCCTCTGTATCAAAAGACAAGAAATTAACAGTGTCATCAAATGCTACAGTTTTTCCATCAAGCGGTCCAACAAGATTAAATTTTAATTTTTTATAGAATCCTGAAATTGCAATTTTCCAATCCTTAAATGTGTATGGGCCAATACCGAATACGGAAAACTCTGGTTTATTCCTGTAAATTGAACTTTTTCTTTTATCTAAATACTCTCTATGACTTAATAGATATTTCCATGTATTTTGGGCGATTCTCTTTATGGATAATGTTTCCTCACCTACCGTTTTCTGAGTTATTAATACTACCTTCCTGTAAGAAGTAATTCGCCCATTTCCCACATCAGAACTTTTTAAGAGAGGATATAGATAATTATTTTCAAGCACAAAGGTTTCATTTAGTCCATTCTTAAATCCTCCCTTGGCAGGTTCCAATTCCATGACTTTTGAGCAATCGTGTTTGATACCAGATCGCCAAATATAATGCGGATCTTGTCCCTTTAAATGTCTCCATTTCTTATAAACTTTAACATTACTAACGATGCATCCATCTCTTTCTCCAATAATACGAGAAAGCTTAGTTGAGTCTAATGATTCGTAAACCTCACAATCGACATTTCCAGCATCTGTCGTAAGAATAAAAAGACACGCCTCAACTGATGCATCAAAATATGCTTTAGCATCAATTAGATAAATATGCCCAAAAAAACGATGCTCTCCACCCTGCCTAACTTGTCTCATTACTTTACGTGCAACAGCATACTTACATAGGAAAGCAATTGCTCCGTCGCAATTTGAAAGCCAATTAACATGCTGTAGCAGCATCCATTCTGAAATATCAAAATTTCCTGAACCAGTAATAGCTTCAATCCCTTTACGGTTTTGAAAATTCGATTTTTCAGGGAGGTTTTTACTATTGAGAATGCTCAGTTCACTGCTTGTAACCCAAGGGGGATTTCCGATTATGAGAATATACCCGCTCAACTCAGAAAGTATTTTTTTCCAATCAGTATCAAAAAAATCGGCCTGTTTGATTGAAACATGATTAGTAGAGGAAATAGCATTTAATGATGAAGTAGCTTCATCAACATACTCTTTATTTATTTCATAACCAAATATATGAGAATGCCCAAATCCTTCGTTAGCCGCACAAACAAACGCTCCTTTTCCACAAGTGGGCTCAATAACAATTTCAGGTTTAATGTTGTGGTTTCGTTTTAGTACTTCAACTACTTTGTCAGCGAGATTAATTGGCGTTTGAAAATCACCATACTGCCTCTTACCTATAGATTTCCTAGCCATTATTCATCGAACCTTCAATATACCAGATATAGTTCCAGCTTCTTGAATAACCCTGCTATATTGAAGTCTCCATTGAAGCGCATTTGAAATTGTTAAGTAGCCTTGTGCTGGTGGAGATTCTAAGACTCTATCTGCAAGTTGGTTTGCTCCGATTTCATCTATAGGTAGGTTTCTCTCGCTAATAAAGGCAATAATATCATCCTTGTTCCCGTCTCTTTCTAAGATATCTAGTATTCCCTTTGTGATTTGAAAATCAGCTGTACGCTCTTTTTCTACAAATATTGCATGTTGCATGTTTAAACGACCGGTTTTATTTTCGTGATTATCAGACTTTTCATAGACGAATATAAGCAGATGGTATCCCAAACCGAAAACCTTCTGAGAGGCAGACTTGAACGGACAGGATGATTGCGGTTGTTTAATGCTGGTTGTTTTTATATCAACCTCTAGTCCAGGAAGATCAATTCCAGATGCAGAATTACCTTGCTCATAATCGTATATGTCAGCAAGGTGGGTCGTGAATTTATGCTCAAGGTATGTACCCACTGCTTTCCCATCAGTTACACCATAGAGGGTAGGCTCCTCACAAGAGGATTCGTTCTCTGCAAATCTTGATGCTTCTTCTTGTAACTTATCTATTGTCAATTTTGGTTTCATCTTTCTTTCTGTTTATGTGTTTTGCAGATAAGTTCACCTATGCGCCGCTGAAACCCTAAGCAAAAACCAGAAATTCAGTTTTCCAGGTAATTTAATCAGCGCGGGCAGATTCAATTTCAAGGCACCAGCGCATCAAAGAAAGACTTTATCTTACCGGTCCATGAACTGCTGCGCGGAGAATGTCGATCTCCGCCCACGGCCAGGCTTTTTTCAAAATCCTGCAATAGCTTTTTCTGCTCCTTGGTTAAATTCACCGGGGTTTCCGCAACCACTTTGCAATCCAAATATCCTTGATTGCCACTGCGCACATTACGCACCCCTTTGCCGCGCAACCGGAAAACTCGCTCTGACTGGCTTTCAGCCGGAATTTTCAACTTCGTGCGACCGGATAATGTGGGTATTTCCAACTCGCCGCCCAATGCCAATTTGACGTAGCTAACCGGCACCTCGCAATACAAATTATCCCCATCCCGTTCAAATATAGCGTGCTTTTTCATCCTGACCTGGACATACAAATCCCCGGGCGATGCGCCTTGACCGGCGCTTTCGCCTTCCCCGGACAACCGCACTTGATCGCCGTCATCCACACCCGCGGGAATTTTCACGGACAGGGTTTTTTCCTGCTTGACCACCCCTTGCCCACGACACGTTGCGCATGGGTCGGAAATTACCTTGCCGCGCCCCTGGCAATGCGGACAAGTCTGTTGCGTCGAGAAAAATCCCTGTTGCATTCTTACCTGGCCCTGTCCATGACAGGTATCGCATGTTTTAGCTTGCGCGCCCGGTCGCGAGCCGGAACCATCGCAAGTCGCGCAATTTACCCTCTTCGGAACACGAATTTGTTTTTCTACGCCCATCACCGCTTCTTCCAAGGTCAGGTTCAACCGGTAGCGCAAATCTGAGCCACGATTTCTGCGCCGACCAGCGGCCGCGCCGCCACCGAAGATATCCCCGAATATGTCCCCGAATATGTCCCCAAAACCACTCGCTGCAGCAGCGCCGCCCATGCCACTGGCGGAATCAATCCCGGCATGGCCAAACTGGTCGTAGGCCGCGCGTTTCTGCGCATCCCCCAAAACAGCGTACGCTTCCTTGGCTTCCTTGAACTTGGCTTCTGACTCCGCGCTATTTTGATTACGATCCGGATGATGCTTCATCGCCAGGCGGCGATAGGCCTTTTTCAGGTCTTGGTCGCTGACATCCCGGCTCACGCCCAGAACTTCGTAATAATCTCTTTTTGACATAGTTGTCGTTGAATGCGCGATGCGTCTATACCAAGTTGTGACATAAAGTTGCGACAAGCAAAAGCGGGGTCATGGCCCCGCTTTTGCATGCTTATTTATTTTCGCTTATTTATTTATGGGCATTGATGCATAATGTATTCAGGATTTTTTGTCCTCATCATCGACTTCTTCAAATTCGGCATCGACGACGTCATCTCTCTTGGCATCATCGGCGGAGTCATCGGCTTGGTCGCCATCATGATCACCGCCGCCGGATTGATCGCCAGATTGATCACTTTGAGCCTGGGCATACATCTGCTCCGCTAATTTGTGGGATACCTGGGTCAATGCTTCGGTTTTAGCGGTCAGGGTTGCCAGGTCATCCTCTTTTAGCGCTTGTTCAAGCGCTGAAATTGCAGACTCGATGCTTTCTTTTTCCGCAGCCTCAACTTTATCGCCCAGTTCATCCAGAGATTTCCTGACACCGTGTATCCGGGCTTCGCCCTGATTGCGCGCATCAACCAACGCTCTGGTTTTTTTGTCTTCATCAGCATGCTCTTCAGCATCCCGAACCATTTCATTAATTTCGTCGTCGGACAATCCAGAGCTCGATTTAATGACAATTTTGTTTTCCTTGCCGGTGACCTTGTCTTTCGCCGACACATTCAGAATGCCGTTGGAATCGATATCAAACGAGACTTCGATTTGGGGAATGCCGCGCGCCGCCGCCGGAATCTCGGTCAGGTCGAATCGGCCGAGCGACTTGTTGCCGCTCGCCATTTCACGCTCGCCCTGCAGCACATGCACGGTTACCGCGTTCTGGTTGTCGTCCGCAGTCGAAAATATCTGGCTGGCGTTGGTTGGGATGGTGGTGTTTTTCTCGACCAACTTGGTCATCACGCCGCCCAGCGTTTCTATTCCTAACGACAACGGCGTAACGTCCAGCAACAACACATCCTTGACATCGCCGCCCAGCACGCCGCCTTGAATCGCGGCACCCACTGCCACCGCTTCATCGGGGTTCACATCCCGGCGCGCTTCCTTGCCGAAAAAGTTTTCAACAACTTCATGGACTTTGGGCATCCGCGTTTGCCCGCCGACCAGTATGACATCATCGATTTCAGAGGCTTTTATGCCCGCGTCCTGCAAAGCGATTTTGCAAGGTCCCAGAGTGCGCTGCAATAAATCATCGACCAGGGATTCCAGTTTGGCACGGGTTAATTTCATATTCAAATGCTTCGGGCCGCTGGCGTCCGCGGTGATATACGGCAGGTTGACTTCGGTTTGAGAGCTGGAAGACAATTCGATTTTCGCTTTTTCCGCGCCTTCCTTAAGCCGTTGCATCGCCAGCGGATCGCCGCGCAAATCCATGCCCTGATCCTTCTTGAACTCGTCAGCGAGGTAATCGATCAGGCGGCGGTCGAAATCCTCGCCGCCGAGGAAAGTATCGCCATTGGTCGACAGTACCTCGAATTGATGCTCGCCTTCGATTTCCGCAATCTCGATAACCGAAATATCGAAAGTGCCGCCGCCTAAATCATAGACCACGATTTTCCGATCTCCCCTGGACTTGTCCATGCCATAAGCCAGGGCTGCGGCGGTGGGCTCGTTGATAATGCGCTTGACTTCCAAGCCGGCGATTTTTCCCGCATCCTTGGTCGCCTGACGCTGAGAGTCATTGAAATACGCGGGCACGGTGATCACCGCTTCGGTCACTTTTTCCCCCAGATAGTCCTCAGCCGTCTGCTTCATCTTCTGCAGTATTCGCGCTGAGATCTCTGGTGAAGCCATTTGTTTGCCGCCAGCCTCTACCCAGGCATCGCCATTTTTGGCTTTAATGATTTTATACGGCATTAAGTCCATATCGCGCTGCACCACGTCTTCATCGAACTGACGTCCGATTAAACGCTTAACCGCGAAAATCGTATTTTCCGGGTTAGTGACGGATTGACGTTTGGCCGATTGTCCAACCAATACCTCTCCGTCTTTCGTGAACGCGACGATGGATGGCGTGGTGCGATCACCTTCACTGTTTTCGATAACCTTGGGCGTGCTGCCTTCCACCACGGCAACGCAGGAATTGGTAGTGCCAAGATCAATACCTATAATTTTTGACATTTTTTAGGCTCCTCTATAAACCTGGGTCTTGTAATAACTGACTTTGATATAAGGGTTAACGATTGAATAACAAGTGATTTTTCACTATTTTTCGGGGCTTTTAGCAATCACAACCATGGCTGGACGCAATAACCTGTCTTTCAAGGAAAAACCCTTTTGGATCACGTTCACAATATGTTCAGGCGCGACCGCGTCGCTCGCAATCACGCTAATCGCCTGATGCACTTCGGGATTAAACTTCACCCCAGTCTCTGCCGCCACCGCGATAACGCCAAACTTTTCCATTACCTGGTCAAACTGCTTCAGGGTCAATGCCAGCCCTTGTTTCATATTCTGTTTCATGTTCTGTTTCATATTAATGGCGGCTTCTGCGTTTGGCTGGTCCATCTCCACCCTGGTCGCCTGATCCAGACTATCAACAACACTGAGTAATTCCTGAGCGAATCCTTCGATGGCGTATTTGCGCGCCGATATTATTTCATTCTGGCTGCGCCGACGAATATTTTCCATTTCGGCTTTAGCCCGAATATAATCCTCTTTCAATTCATTAATCTGGTTGTGCGCGGCCACCAATTTTTCAATCAAGTCCGCGTGCGCATCGTGACTAGAAACATCACCGGGCGCGTCATTATTTTCATCCTCACCTTCTTTATCACGGGTTTTATCATCACGGGTTTTATCGCTGGCTTTGCGCGCAGTTGATTCATCCGCGGCTTGCGCCGGCGAGCTGGAATCTTCGGGGGTATGCTCGAGGGAATCCTGCTCGAGTGGGTGGTGGGATTTTGCGGACTTTCGACTCATGTTGATGATTTGGCTGATGATTTGGCTGATGATTTGGCTGAAAAATAGTACTGGACGGCTATCGCGAAATATGGGGATGGAGTTCAAAAGCGCAAGGCTAACCGCGCATGACACGCGGCCATGCATCCGCGAAGCCGGAGCACTCCGCGACTAAAAAAGCCTTTCGCTTAAATCGAAAACGAAGAACCACAGCCACAAGTGGCCGTGGCATTAGGATTGTTTACCAGAAATCGGCTACCCATCAGGTCATCCTTGTAATCAATTTCCGCGCCACTCAGGTACTGCAAGCTGAGCATATCGATTAACACTTTGATGCCGTCGCGTTCTACGGTTATGTCATCTTCCTCCTGTTTTTCGTCAAACTGAAAACCGTACTGAAAACCGGAACAACCGCCACCCTGGATATAGACGCGAAGCATCAAGTCTGGATTGTCTTTGGTGACCAGCAACTCGGTGATTCTGCTCACTGCGTCGCTGGAGATTTTTAGATCGGCTTGTATCGGCATGGCTGGTATAGGCTTGGCTTGTATAGACTTGGCTTGTATAGACTTGGCTTGTATAGGCGTGGGCATAAATTGTCAGGCGCTGCAAATAATATCATGCAGATGTATCTTGCCTGGTATATGTGGTATATGAGGGAATTTTACCAGAAATAAAGACTTAATGAAACTAGACCTCGAATTCGTCAGAAAACAATTCAACCAGTTACATGATAACCCGGAATTTGTTTTTTGTTCAAACGCAGGCGGCAGCTATGTGGCTAATCCAGTCAATGGCTTGATGAACCACTACAATGCCCATACCAGAGTGCAGCCTTACCAGCGTTATGCGTCATCAAACCAGGCCGGGGAAGCCATGGAGCGGGCGATTAAGGGTTGGGCCGAGGTGCTTAATATCTCAGCCGACGAATTAACCATAGGGCCCTCTACCTCGATGAATACCTACGTTATGGCCCAGGCGATAGGCGCTGATCTGGGGGCGGCAGACGAAATTGTTGTCACCAATCAAGACCACGAAGCCAACCGCGGGGTGTGGCGCAGAAAGGCGGAAGAAAAAGGCGCGAAAATTTGTGAATGGAAAGTCGACCTTGAACACGGATTGCTTGATTTGGAACAACTCGATTCTCTGGTCAATGAAAAAACCAAGTGGGTGTTTTTCGCGCATTGCTCCAATGTCGTCGGCACCTCTAATCCTGTCAGCGAAATCACCCAGCGAGTCAAACAAAATTCCAATGCAAAAGTATTCGTCGATGCGGTCGCTCAGGCCCCGCACCATATATGCGACTTGAAAGGGTTAGGGGTGGATGGTTATGCGTTTAGTTTGTATAAGGTGTATGGACCCCATCAAAGTTTGATGTACATAAATCGGGAGATTGTTTCCAGTCTAACGCCGCAATGTCACTACTTTAACACCGGCCACGACAGCAAATTATTCAACCCGGCCGGGCCGCAGCACGCTCAGGTTGCAAGCTGCGCCGGCGTGCTGGACTATTTCGACGCGCTGCATCGACACCATTTTAACGACACCCCCCACGCACCACAAAAAATGACGCCACAACGAATGGCGCCACAACGAATGACGCAATTACATTCGTTGATATCCGCTCACGAAACCGAATTGGCAGCGCCTATTCTGGATTTTCTAGGTAATAACGACAAAGTGCGCCTGATAGGCAAAAACCATACCCGCGATAATGACCGAGTGCCGACCATCGCTTTTCAACCTCTGAAACAAAGCGCGCTGGCAGTTTCCACAAAAATACAGGATATGGGAATCGGCTGCGAAAGCGGGCACTTTTACGCTCATCGCTTACTCACCGATCTGGGTATCGATGCCGATGATGGTGTGGTACGTGTTTCTCTGGTGCATTACAACAGCATTGAAGAAGTAGAAAAAATATTGATGGCGCTGGACCGCGCAATAAACCACTGATCAATATCAAAGCGTTAAATATAGAAAGTGGAGCGCAGTCGCCCCGATTCAGGAATTGCTTCAAGGATTACCTCAGGAATCACTCCGGGGATCGCTCTTTGGAATACCCTGAAAAATATTTCCGAAGTTCACTTTACTGCTAAATCCAGCAAAGGCGAAGCCGGTTGGAATGGCAGGGGTAAGGGTGAGGTAGTGGCAGTGCCAGACGATAAAACTATCATTTTTTCAGAAACCGGAAAATGCACCACCCGCGCCGGCGCCGAACTGGCGTTTTCAAATCGGTATCGATGGCGGTTAAATGAAGAGCAAAATTCGATACAGCTGGAACATCTTCGATATGGCGCGGATAATCCGGTGCAATTGATTGAACTCGTAGCCACAGGAAAGCGGCAATGGAATACGGTAACGCCACATATCTGTAATCAAGATAGCTACACGTTGGCACTTACCCACGCCGATAAAAAAGTGCGGATGGTTTGGAAGGTCGTTGGGCCCCGTAAAAATGAATGTATCAGATACCATTACCGCTAACACCGATAATTGGAAGCTCCCTGGATATTGGCCGTTCACTGTTCAATAAATCTTTCAGTTTAGATGATGAATTACTGCTTATAGTTGGGCTCTTCTCGATCGAGAATTTCCCTTATTTCACGCAGGTGCGCATTGGCTGACTCTTTTTCAAAATCTTTCCATTGGTGCGCAGTCTTTTGAGCAACTCGCTCGCTAACAATGCGTAAAGGTATTCCTGTCATCAGCGCTGTTATGTAATTTTGACAGGCACGTTCAAAGTAATATAACTGGTCGAATGCCAGAGCAATGCCGCCAGATAAAATCGAAATACCGTGATTCCCCGTTAAATAAATATTTCATCGAATATTTCATCAATTTTTCTGTCTAAATCATTTTCATTTAGTTCACGGTGTGGTATTTCAAGATTTTCCAATACAATTTTAAATCTTCTAAATCCAATTTCATCTCTTAACTCAACCCATTCTACATTTAAGCTATCTAATTGCGCTTTATTCGTGTCTGATAATTTATCTGCAATAAAAACACTACTACCTCTTGCAATTACTACATCAGCACTTTCAGGATTTCCTTTTCCCATTAGCTTTACTTCACACTTATAATTCTTATCGTTGTTTACAAGGTAAAAATCAATTTCTCTTTGAAATTCTTGTTCTAAATCAATATCTTTTATCTCAGCTTTAAAATTATCTTCTGATACAGAGTACAACTTACACATTGTTTGCATTAAAGGTTTCTCAACCCTTTTCCCTGCTGTGCTCCACAAACCACCCCTCAATGCTGCTCTTTTTACTGCCAAAGTATTAATAGCAATAAGGCTTTCACTAACATTTAAATCAACACTTACTCTTTTGAGTTTTATTGTTAATGTCAAATCTAAATCATCTTCACTATCAACAAGAACCTTAATTGCAGCATATAATGAATCATAGTGTTCATTTGAAGCATCTATAACAACTTCTTTTTTAGTTGAATTAAACATATTGCCAATAGTTTTCATGTTTAGACCTGAATTTATTGCAATATCTGTTTTGTCTAATTCGGAATTTAAGAAAGTCGATTTATACCAATCTGTTGTAACTTCTTCATTATTAAGTTTTGCTTCAACAATTTTTTTAAAAAAGTCAATTGCAAATTGTAAAAATTCTGCATTTATAAGAGTTACAATTTCAATTCTATAATCTTCGCCTTTAAAAAGTTTTTTGATTATATTTTTTGCTACTTGCTCCGTTAATGTCATTTTATCTCCTTCTTAAATTGATTTAATTCTAAGAAAACACTTTCCCTTTCTTTGAAAAGATTCGAATCGCCTTTTTTTGCAAAAGATTTCATATACTCAAAATACTTTGACTCTTGTTCTGTTAGAAAAAAATATCTATCTAAATATTTTGCTGTTCTGCCGAATGTTCCACTACCACCAAAGGGGTCGAAGACTAAATCTCCTTTAAAAGAATAATACTCAATGACTCGTTTGCATAAATCAACTGGAAAAACTGCTGAATGAACTTTATTGAACGTCGGATCGATTTCCCAAACATTTGATGTTTCATAACCATCTTTTACCTTACTTTCTTTTACTGTCTCCCAATCATATTGCTTTATGTTCCAATCAATAAGTTTGTCAGTTTGTTTTCTATATACCATTAAATATTCTGTTCTTGCGTTTGGTTTGTATGCTAATGGTTTTCTGTGTTGTAAAAATCCTGCATTTCTATTTTTTACACTTGCTTCTGGTTTTACCCAAATAATGTCATCAATAAATTCCCAGTCTATTTCAATTAAAAAATTATGCATATCAAACGGGATTGGGTAGCGCTTTGAAGAGTATTGACGACTTATTCTTGGAACAATTACTGGCGAAGTGTTTACAATTAAAAAGCGACCTTCTTTTGTTTTGTCATAAGTTAATTTAAAAACTTCTTCTAAAAATTTAAGGTAAGCCTTATAACTTGTATAGATTGAATAATCTCTCGCATTGTAGTAAGGGGGGGATGTAAATGTGAGATGAAAACTTTCGTCAGGTATTTCTTTTAAGATATCTCTAACATCTCCTAATACAACAGTATTTTTTAAATAATCGTAAGATTTTGGGTGTTTTAGTTTGTCTCTAGATGTGTTTTTGAAACTAAAATATTCTTTTTTTATTACAGATTGAATCATTTCGTTTTCGTGATTCGCAAGTTTTTTTAATTTTTCATCAATTTCCTCATCCCCTTTAAAGACGAGCAACCCTCTTATTGCTTGACTTATAATTTTAGGATCATTGTCATTTAATAAGTCAAGTAATGAATCCATAGCTTTTTTGCTCCTCATTCTACCAATAGAAGATGTTGCTTCTCGTCTTATGCTTGTTGATTTATCATTGATGGCGATTTGAAACAGTACCTCAAGGTTAGCGTGATTCTTAATTTTTCCTATATTCTTTATCGCATTTAAACGAATCTTATTGTTGTCACTTACAAGTAACTCTTTAATCCAGCCATCATCAAAATCACTAGGTAAGCAACCCAAATTTTCAAGAATAAACAAAGTACTTTTTTCATCTTTTATCGAACTAATTAGAGCTTTCATCGCCCTATTCCCTTGTGATTTTATTTCTGATATATATTCTTTTGTAAGCATTTTTGATATTTTCTCCGTTGTTTTATTTTACGCATAAATGACTTAAATAAGGGGTGTGTAGCTTTCTGCACGACCCAGCGAGCGACAGCGAACAGCCTTGATTTCCTTGATCATCGGGTGAATACATTAAGAGAGTCCTCTAAAATTAAATATCAGTTCTAACCCTGGACAAATGGCTTATTTTAACCCATATTATTGATTCAATATGTAAGAATACCGAATAACTAACACAGAGTAATCACAACAACGAAAATGACCTACCAACATATCAAACTGCCGGAAAACGGCGAGAAGATTACCATCAAGAACGACAATCTGGTTGTGCCGGAGCAACCTATCCTTGGATTTGTCGAGGGCGATGGCATTGGTCCGGATATAACCGCCGCCTCGTTGCGCGTGTGGGATGCGGCGGTGGAAAAAGCCTATGGCGGAAAACGCAGAGTGCATTGGTGCGAGTTATACATGGGTGAAAAAGCCGCCGGCATTTATGCAGGCGATTATTTCCCGGCGGAAACACTGGACGCCATTAAGACGTTGATCGTTTCCATAAAAGGCCCGCTGACCACGCCGATTGGCGGCGGCTTTCGTTCCTTGAATGTTTCATTGCGCCAGGAAATGGATTTGTACGCCTGCGTCCGACCGGTGCGATATTACGCCGGCGTACCTTCTCCGCTGAAAAAACCGGAGGAAGTCGATGTGGTTATTTTCCGGGAAAACACCGAAGACGTTTACGCCGGCATCGAATACGAGAGCGGGTCGGATGCCAATAAAAAACTGGCGAAGTTCTTGCGCGAAGAAATGGGCGCGGAGTTTTTTGAGGATGCGGGACTCGGGGTCAAGCCAATCAGCCCATTCGCCAGCAAACGCCTGGTCAGAAAAGCCATCCAGTATGCTATCGACAATAAAAAAACCGACGTAACCCTGGTGCATAAAGGTAATATCATGAAATTCACCGAAGGCGCATTTCGAAATTGGGGTTATGAAATCGCAAAAGAAGAATTCCGCGACTACATCGTTACCGAACAAGAACTTTGGGATGAACACGACGGCGCACTGCCGGTCGGCAAGATATTGGTGAAAGATCGCATCGCCGACATTATTTTTCAACTGCTGCAATTGCGCCCGGCTGAATTTGAGGTGCTTGCCACAATGAACTTGAATGGCGATTATTTATCCGATGCGGTGGCCGCGGAAGTGGGCGGTGTCGGCATCGCGCCCGGCGCCAATATGGCCGATCACATCGCGGTGTTCGAAGCCACGCACGGCACCGCGCCGAAATACGCCAATCAGAACAAGGTCAATCCATCGTCGCTGTTGTTTTCCGGGGTGATGATGCTGGAATACATTGGCTGGAATCAGGCGGCGCAGTTAATCAACGATGCTTTCCTCGCGGTGCTGGCGGACAAAACCGTGACCTATGACTTCGCCAGATTGCTGGACGGCGCGACCACGTTATCGACCAGCGCTTTCGCCGATGCGTTGATTGCAAAGATCGATTCATAATCTCCATCGACCGACTCATTGATGCGGGCGTTGTCCACGTCATCCGGGCCGAAGTTGCACCATGTCCAAAGGCAAACTCATTCTCATCATCGCCATCGCGCTGATTATCGGCCTGATGTTTTACATCGGGCCGGAAAAATACCTGGACATTGCCTTCATCAAATCCAAACTGGATCAGTTGATCGCCTATCAGGAAGCGCATCCGTTGCTGAGCATCCTGATATTTTCCGCAATATATATTGCCGTCACCGCCGCCTCCATACCGGGCGCATTGGTGCTGACGCTTTGCTGCGGCGCCATTTTTGGCTTTATTGCCGGAACCTTCATCGCCTTGGTCTCGGCGACCATCGGCGCCACCCTGGCTTTTTTAGTGGCGCGATATTTGTTCGACGATTGGGTGCAAGCGAAAATGGGCGAGCGCGTGGCCAAGATCCGTGAAAACTTTCGCGCCGAAGGCGCGCTGTATTTATTCTCCATGCGCTTGGTGCCGGTGATTCCATTTTTTGCAATCAATCTTTTGATGGGATTGACCTCAATAAAAACAACTGCTTATTTTTTTGCCTCATTGCTTGGCATGGCGCCGGGCAGCATGGTGTTTGTCAATGCCGGAACCCAACTTGCCAAGATTGACTCGCTTAAAGGACTTTTGTCGCCAGGGCTAATCGCCTCTTTTGTGTTGCTGGCGGTATTTCCTTATGCCGCAAAATTTTTACTGGGAAAGTTTCGGCGGCCTTAGTCAAGTAGTTTCGTCAAGCAGTTTTGGGTCATACGGAAAATGGGTGAGCAATTCGTAACCGGTGTCGGTAATCAAAGCCTGATCCTCAAGTTTGACCCCTTCGCTGCCGCCAACTTCGCCGATATAGGCTTCCACACATAAACACATTCCAGGCTGCAACACACCATCATAACCGCTGGATTCCCAATCTTCAGGGTACATGATCGCCGGATATTCATCGCACAATCCCACGCCGTGATATTTCACCCCATACTGCCGTTGACGATACTTCTGCTCGAGTTGATTACCGCCGAAGGTCAGTTCCTTGAACGTCAATCCTGGTTTAAGCAACTCCATATCTTCCATGATATGTTCATGGGCAACCTGGAATAATTGTTTCTGTTGCGCGCTCGCTTTCACGTCGCCGGCCACCCAAGTGCGCGATATATCCACACAATAGCCGTAAACGCCAATCAAATCGGTATCAAGCGCAACCAAATCACCTGCTTGAATAATTCTCGGCCCGCACTCAGACATCCACGGATTTGTTCTTGGTCCCGAGGACAAAATCCGGGTTTCAATCCAGTCTCCGCCGCGTTTGATATTGCCAAAATGCAGGTAAGCCCAGAGTTCATTTTCGCTGATGCCCGGTTGTATTGCCTGTTCAAATTCAACCAGCGTCGCCTCGCAAGCGGCGACCGCGCACTTCATCGCGCGAACTTCATTTTCATTTTTTATTTCGCGCGCGGTTTCCATCAACCCCATGCCGTCCATGATTTCGATGCCCGCGCGATCCAAGGCGCGCACCCCGACTATTTCCATTCGGTCGACCGCCAAACGGCGATTGCCGCCGCCGTGCTGGCGCAACAGATCGTCAATTTCCGCGGTGAATTTTGCCGCGAATTCGGCACTCCTTGCGCCACCCAGAAAATAGAAAAAACTGGTCATATTGCGCACCTCGTCAATCAACGGCAGATGCTGATTCAGGTGTTCGCAATTATGAAAATCAAACATCACCACCGGACCATCGGTGGCGATAAAACAGCCTCTGGCCTGGTTATGCGCAATCCAAAGCTGCATATTGGCACTGTCGGTGGCATAGCGAAGATTAAGCGGGTCGAACAACAAGATGCCGGCGTAGTCGCGTTGGCGCAACTGCTGTTTGACCCGCTCAAGGCGATACTCGCGCAGTGCCACCAGATCCGGCGACGGCAAGCCCAGCGCCGCCCATTCATCAAATGCCAACTGACTCGGACCAATCTCAATGCGATCATTATCGTTTGACGTGTTGTCCGGCTTCCGGCTAAAACTGCGTTTTAGCGCGCTCTCGGGTCTAGTCATCATTAGTCCTGAATTTTTACCAGAGTGCGGCCATGGTGGCTGCCGTTTAGATAATCGTCAAATGCGTCCGCCAAATCTTCAAACGCGATTTCGCGGGTGACGATGTTATCCAGATGCCTGGGTTTTAACTCGGCGCCCAGACTGCTCCATATTTGGTTGCGAATATGATCGGGCATTTCAATGGAATTTATGCCCAGCAGGGAGACGCCGCGCAAGATGAAGGGCATCACTGTGGTATTGAGTTTGTAATCATCCACCAGGCCGATGCTGGCGATGTTGCCCCACGGTTTCACGGTTCGGGTAAGCCACGCCAAAGTCTCTCCGCCAGCGTTATCCACGGCGCCGCCCCAGATTGCCGATTCAAGCGGCCGGGCGCCCATTTCGATGGTATGTCTATCGATGAACTCGCTGGCGCCCAGTTGTTTTAAGTAATCGTGTTGGTCTTTTTTTCCTGTGAAAGCGGTCACCTGATAGCCCTTTGCAGCAAGAATATCTATGGCAATACTGCCAACGCCGCCGGTCGCGCCGGTCACCACTATTGGTCCATCATCTGGCGTTTGGCCATTGGTTTCCATGCGCGCTACGGCCATGGCCGCGGTAAACCCGGCAGTGCCCAAGGCCATCGATTCCTTCAAACTTAACCCTTCCGGCAAGACAACAACACAGTCGCCTTTGACTCTGGCGACTTCAGCGTATCCGCCATCAGCGGTTTCAGACAACCCGCATCCGGCCACCAAAACCTCATCCCCTGGCTTAAATCGATTATCGGTTGAGTTCATTACCACACCGGAAAGATCAATCCCGCCGTTGAGCGGATATTGGCGTAAAATTTTCCCGCTGCCGGTGGCCGCCAACACGTCCTTGAAGTTTATTCCAGACCACTTAACGCTAATCACGACCTCGCCCGCGGTCAGTCCATCCACCGTCATATCCTCGAAATCCGCGACACTATTTTTTTCAACTTGATTAATTCTAAAAGCCCGAAATGATGACATGTCTGGTTCCTGCCTGATAATGTGCGTGCTTGCGCGTTGTAATGGCCGCGTCAAATGCGCTGGTGCAGCGGACTGGTCCTGGGGAAATGGGATTTCAAAAATTCCATTTGATCGGCAAGAATTCTCCGGCCCTGCAAATAAACATATTCTGCGTGGGTGGGCGTGAACGGTATCGCAATTAGTTTCATGCCGGCCTGTTCCGGCGTTCTGCCAGCCTTGAAATTATTGCATCGAACGCAAGCCGTCACCACATTATTCCAATTGTCCCGCCCGCCCTGGGAGAATGGCGTGACGTGATCTCGGGACAAGGCGGCCGGCTTGAATTTCTCGCCGCAATATAAACAAATACACGCATCTCGTTGAAAAAGCGGGATATTATGCAGCGGTGGCGTATATCTGTCAGGTCCCTTGCCACAGGCCTTGCTAAAAGCCCGACTGGCGCCACAAGTCGCCAGAATTGAATTAACCTCAAGTTTGCTTTGACATTGGGTAAGACGGTTGATGCCGCCTCTTACCGTCATCACGAACTCGCCACAGGTATAAGCCACCTGATCCAGGGTAATCAGGGTGACGGCATGCCTGAAATGAATCCATTCCAGAGGCATTCCCGACACATCGGTTCTGAGTATGGGTTGGGTGATGTCCAGCATCTATTATAATGTTAAGGCACGAAGCATCGCGCCTTGCGAGTCTCCAAATATTTAATGGCAATAATCTACCATAAAATCGCGCACAAAATTGATTCGGCTGGCGCGCGGACAAGTCGGCAAGACAGTCGCGCAGGATCACCGCATGACGGTTTAAAGCGGTAAGTGCGGCAATAAAATTCTAAGTGCGATATTAGCGCATATCGCGGCGATAATATCGTCCAGCATGATACCAATGCCGCCGTGGACCTGCCGATCGAAATAACGAATCGGCCAGGGTTTTACAATGTCAAAAAACCGAAACAACAAAAATCCAATTGCCAGCGTCAACCCTGTGACCGGAATAAAAATCATGGTCAGCATCATGCCGACAATTTCGTCCCAGACTATTGCCGGGTGATCATACTGCGGCAAGGTTCGCGACGCGGCGTTGCAAATTGCTGGACCGGCCAACACGCAAAACAACACGACCGAGGCGTAAGTGAAATTTGAAAATAACGCCATCATCCAAACCAGCGGAACCGCCGCCAAGGTCCCCATTGTGCCCGGGGCTTTGGGGAGAAGCCCGGACCCAAATCCGAATGCCAGAAAATGCAGTGGCGACTGGAATAGATCCTGGCGGGTAATTCTACGCATCTCCTCTTACCGCGCGCGCGATTTTGTCGAGCACGCCATTGACGTATTTATAACTGTGCTCCGAGGCGAATACTTTCGCAAGATCAATGGCTTCATCGAGCGCCACTCGGGTCGGCACCTCCGGTTGAAACTTCAACTCATAAGTCCCGACTCTTAAAATAGCATGCTCGATCAAATCCACTTTATCCAGATTGCGGTCAAGATGAGGGGTAATCAGGTTATCAATCGCTTCCGCATTTAACGGTATATTTTTTATCAAGGTCAAAAAATAATCCAAATGCGGCCCGCACAGGTTTTCATTTTTGATGAAACTGCTTTCAATCTCAGACGGGGATTGCCCGGTCACCTCCCACTGGTAGAGCGCCTGCACCGCGCACCGCCTGGCGAGATGCCGCCCGCTGCGCACCATTATGCTATCGCGTCAGGATTTGCGCCGCCAATGATCATAACTGCGCTCACAACTGCTTCAGCAAACTGACCATTTCCAACGCCGCCAATGCGTAGTCGGCGCCTTTGTTGGCGGCGCCGGTGTCGGCGCGTTCGACCGCCTGTTCCACGGTGTCCGTGGTCAACACCCCGAAAATGATGGGAATGTCGCTGTGCAGATTCAATTGGGCAATGCCTCTGGCGCACTCGCCGGCAACAAAGTCGAAATGAGCGGTTGCCCCGCGAATGACCGCCCCTAAGGCAATCACCGCCATATAGCGCCGGGTTTCCACCAGTTTTTTTGCCACCATCGGCATTTCAAACGCCCCGGGCACCCACTTGCAGTCAATGTCGGCGAGGTCAATACCGTGGCCGGTCAATGCCTCTGTGGCGCCTTGCACCAACTCATCGGTTATGGCGCGATTAAATCGACCGGCCACCAACGCGTATCGGCCAGCACAATGTTTAAAATCACCGGCGCCGTGATCATTTTTTGTGCCATTATTCTTCACGGATTTAATTTTCATGCCGTTCATTCCACTGCAACAGTTGTTGCGGACTTTCAATATAATCGACGATTTCCAATCCAAACCCGGATAGTCCATGGACTTTCTTTCGTCGTCCTAAGGCCAGAATTTTTGTCAAACCAAGATTGGCCAAAATTTGCCCGCCGGCGCCTAACATTCGCAAGTTGCCGGACTCGTCATCAGCGTCGTCATGAGTATCATTCTGAGTGTCATTCTGAGTGTCATCGTGGCGCGCCGCTTGCTCGCTGGCAACACCGCTTTTGGCGTCGCGATTCAGCTTGATACGACCGACTAACTCGTCAACCGACTCATTATAAGACAATATCACCACAACGCCGGCCGGTTGCGCGGCGATCTCCGCCAGCGCATTTTCCAAGGTCCAGCTCCATGGCGTCGGATCCAGCACGGCATCGAGTAATCCGCGATGAACATGCACCCGCACCGGCACGACATCGCCTGGATGAATCTCCCCGTTCACCAACGCTAGATGGGTGCCGCCTTCCACCACATCGTGATAAACATAAGACTGAAACCGGCCATGTTTTAGCTGCAAACTCTCTGCTGAGACCCTTTTCAAGGTCGGGTCGTTTTTCAGTCGGTAGCGGATCAAGTCAGCAATGGTGCCCATTTTTAAGTTGTGTGCTTTGCGGTACTCAAGCAGATCCGGCAACCGCGCCATGCTGCCATCGTCTTTCAAAATTTCGCAAATCACGCTGGCTGGCTCGAATCCGCTTAACCGCGCCATGTCGACGCCGGCCTCGGTATGACCGGCGCGAGTCAATACGCCGCCGGCTTGGGCTTTGATGGGAAAAACATGTCCCGGTGTCACCAGATCATTGGGTTGTGCATCCGGGTTGACTGCGGCTTGAATGGTGATCGCTCGGTCCTGCGCGGAAATTCCCGTGGTGACGCCGCGCGCGGCTTCAATAGAGACGGTAAAGTTGGTTGAAAAACGCGCGCTATTGCGGCTGACCATTAACGGCAAATCCAGTTGATTGCAGCGCTCCTCGGTTAGCGTCAGGCAGATCAGGCCGCGGCCTTTGGAGGCCATGAAATTGATATGGTCATCGGTAATGCACGCTGCCGCAACCAGCAAGTCGCCTTCGTTCTCGCGGTCTTCATCATCGACCATAATAACCATTTTGCCCTGTCGATAATCCTCCAGGACCTGTTCGATTTTATTTGCGGTTATGACTGCTTTATTCATTGCCTGTTTGCTTTTGAATAATAGGGTTCAACCCTCTTGATTTCCTGCGCATTCGCTTAGCCTTTGAATGTACCGGGCAACCTGATCCACTTCAACATGAACCCGCGAATCTTGTTCGAGGCCACCTAATGTTGTGCCCGCAAGGGTGTGGGCGACCAACATGATTTCGAACTGCGTCCGATGATTGTCATCCGTCACTTTATTGACCGTCAAACTGACGCCATCGATAGCCACCGAGCCTTTGACCGCGATGAATTTCCCAATGGCGCCATCGGTTTCAAACCGCATCACGGCAAATCCATGCTGGTCTTGTCGGTCAGCCAATTTTGCCGTGCCGTCGATATGCCCCGATAGCAGATGCCCGCCGATCGGTGTTTGCAAGGTCAAGGCGAGTTCCAGATTTATCCGCTCGCCGACCGGCCACTCGGCAATCAAGCATGTTGCCAATGTTTCGCGGGACACATCAAAATGCGCGATATTTTGTTCGCGTCGGTTAATCGTAAGACACGCCCCGTTTACCGCGATACTATCACCAAGGCGAACCCGTTCTAAATCAAGCTGTTTGAGATCAATTGACAACCGCGCGCCATCCGCAGCGGATGAAATTGCGGTAACCGAGCCGATGCTCTGTATGATTCCGGTGAACATGGCTGGCGTTATTTCGCCACCGATAGCGTCAAGCGCAGGTCGCGGCCGACCCGGGTGATGTCCTGGTATTCCAACTGTAGTTTGTCGGCAAGTTGTTCAAGCCGCGGAATTGTGAACATATCCCGGGCATCGCCGCCCAATAAATCAGGCGCCATGTAAACAACGATTTCATCCACCAAACCTTGTTCAAACATGCTGCCACTGAGTCTTGCGCCGGCTTCAAGCAAGATCGTGTTCATTTCCCGTTGTCCCAGTTCAAGCATCACTTCGTGCAAATCTATTTTGCCGCCGGCGGTGCGGCAATGGATGATTTCAACAGCGTCATCCGAGAAAATTTCCGCCGCGCTGTCTGCGGAATTTGCGGTAATGATCAATACCTTGCCGCCCGCGCCATCGCCGCCCAGAATTTTTGCATTAGCCGGGGTGCTTAAATTGGTGTCGAGAATGATGCGCAATGGCTGACGCTGCACTTCGACTCCATCGAGACGCACATTCATATTCGGGTCATCGCGCAACACCGTGCCGATACCGGTCAGTATGCCGGAAGCCGCGGCGCGCAATTTTTGCGCATCTTGACGTGCTGGTGGAGACGTAATCCATTGGCTTTCACCGTTCGCCATGGCGGTTTTTCCATCCATGCTGGTTGCGATTTTAAGCGTCACCCAAGGGATGCCGGTGGTGATGCGCTTGATAAATCCGCGGTTCAGTTGTCGAGATTGATGCTCGCCGATGCCGGTGGTCACGGCAACACCGGCGCGCCGCAATGCGGCAATGCCCGCGCCGTTCACCCGCGGGTTGGGGTCTTCGGTGGCGATGACTGCCCGACTGATTCGGAATTTGATAATTGACTTGACGCAGGGAGGCGTTTTGCCGTGATGGCTGCAAGGTTCCAAGGTGACATACATCGTCGCTCCGGCTGAAGACTTCCCCGCTTGTTTCAACGCATTGATTTCCGCATGGGCGCGTCCGGCGAAATCATGCCATCCCTCGCCCACAACTTCCCCGTTGTTGACGATGACGCAGCCCACCGCCGGATTGGGGTGGCAAGTCGTCACCCCCTTTCGCGCGAGTTGCAGCGCCCTGGCCATATAGCCCTCGTCATAGCCATGGTCATAGACATGGTCATAGACATGGTCCTCGCCGCGGCGCAATTTAATGTTGTCGCTGATGCTGTCGCCTGTTTGATCGGCCGCATCGGCCGCCGTTGTCTGCTGCGATTGCCCCAGTTTCACTTGCTTGCGCTGCGCTTGCTGGTTCTCCTTAAATCCTGAAAACAAGTTCATCGCTTACTCTCCTTGCCCGGCAACAGCGACAACTGAGAGTCGCTTCCCCGGCTGGACCATGACGCTCGTAATTTTTCCACTTCGTCGCTAAACGCTTCGGGGTCCTGAAAACGGCGGTAAACCGATGCGAATCGCACATACGCGACTTCGTCCAACTGCCTAAGCGCATCCATGACCGCCTCGCCGATTTGCTTGGCATCAATTTCCCGATCGCCTTTGCGGGCAAACTGGCGCATGATGCAATTTATCGCGCCTTCGACAGATTCCATTTCAATCGGCCTTTTTTCCAGCGCGCGGGTAATTCCCCTGCGCAGCTTTTCCTGATCAAATTTTTCCCGCCGACCGTCAGATTTGATCACTCGCGGCATTTCAAAAACCACCTGCTCAAAGGTAGTGAACCGTTGTGAACATGCCTGACATTCCCGCCGCCGGCGAACATTGTCACCGCTATCCCCCAGTCTCGAATCGACTACTCGAGTGTCGTCATTGGAGCAAAATGGGCAACGCATACGGGTTTGAAACGGTTAGGGTTGGGGGCCGACGTTTCCACCTGCGTTGTCGCCTTCTTTTTGCACCGGCATCATGTCTTCACGGCTTATGCCGAGCGTCATCACTGCCGGGCTGGCCACAAAAATTGATGAATAGGTGCCGATGATTACGCCGATGAACAAGGCCAAGGAAAACCCGCGAATCACCTCGCCGCCCAACAGCAATAACGTGACCACAACCAGCAACGTGGTCAACGACGTCAGTATTGTCCGCGGCAGCGTTTGATTGATGGCGGCGTTCATGATTTCCACGATATCGCTTTTGCGCATTTTGCGGAAGTTTTCGCGGATGCGGTCATACACCACGATGGTGTCATTCAGCGAATAACCAATCACCGCCAGTACCGCCGCCAGCACCGGCAACGAAAAATCCAATTGAAACAGGGAAAAAGTCCCAACGGTAATGGTCACGTCATGCACCAGCGCGATAACCGAGCCAACCGCGAAGCGCCATTCAAACCGGTAGGTGACATAAATCAGGATGCCAAGCAGGGCGTACAACATTGCCAATCCACCCTCGTTTGCCAGTTCATCGCCGACTTGCGGGCCGACGAATTCCACCCGCCGCATCTGCACCTGACAATCGACGGTCGTTTCATTCGAGACGCATTGCTGCTGCGCGACGTTTGACGACTCGACCAGCAACTCACCGAATGGCAATCGCAACGCTTCCATCACGCTGCTGCTGATTTCCGCGGCGTTGACGCTTTCTCTGGAAAACGTGGCCGGCAAGCGCACCATGACATCTCGCGGCGTGCCGAAATGCTGCACCACGGCGTCGTCAAATCCGCTGTCCTGCAATGCCGATCTAACTGACTCGATTTGCACGGCGTTGCGATAGCCCACTTCCACCAGCGTGCCGCCGGTGAAGTCGATGCCCAGATTTAATCCTTTGGCAAAAAGACTGGCAATGCTGATCAGCATTAATACGCAGGAAATAACCAGCGCGATTTTGCGCTTGCCCAGAAAATCAAAACGCGTTTGTTTTTTTAGTATTTCCATTGCCCGCCAAAAATAAACATGATAATCAACCCGCTAGATCGCCAGCCGCTTGACAATTTTGCCGCCATAGAACAGGTTAATTAACATTCTGGTCAGCATGATTGCGGTAAACATCGAAGTGATAATGCCGATACTCAGGGTCACTGCAAATCCCTTGATCGGGCCGGTGCCAAAGTTGAACAAAACCACAGCCGCAATCAGTGTGGTGATGTTGGCATCCACAATGGTGGAAAGCGCGCGGTCATAGCCCAGGTAAATACTGGCCTGCGGCGAGTTGCCATTACGCACCTCTTCGCGTATGCGCTCGAATATCAACACATTGGCATCGACCGCCATGCCCACGGTCAATACGATCCCGGCGACACCGGGCAGCGTGAGGGTTGCCTGTAGCAGCGACAAAACAGCAACGATGAGCACCAGGTTCAGGGTCAACGCAAGTATCGCGGTAAAACCGAATACGCGGTAATAAACCAGCATAAAAATCAACACCAATACAAACCCGACCATCACCGAACGAAAGCCCTGGCTGATATTCGCTTGCCCCAAACTGGGGCCCACCGTGCGTTCTTCGATGATCTCAACCGGTGCCGCCAAAGTGCCGGAGCGCAACATCAACGACAAGTCGCGCGCTTCTTCCACCGAATCGAGTCCTTCAATCTGATAGCGCTTGCCCAGTTGATCGCGGATCACCGGCGCGGTCAAAACCTCTTCCAGCCGATTGGTCACGCGCACCGGCTTGCCGTCATCGCCGAGAACAATATTGCCGTCCGCGTCTTTCTTGATTGCGGAGGTGATTTCAAGGTAAACCACTGCCATACGGTTATTGATGTTCTCGCCGGTCACCCGGCTATTGATGGTGGCGGCGGCGGAATCGAGCGTGATGCTAACGATAGGGCCGCCCGTTTGGGCATCCAGACTGGCCGCCGCATCGACAATACTGTCGCCGGAGTAAATCACTCGTTTATGAAGCAAAATTCTCCGGCCGTCGCGGAATTTGAAAATTCGCGACCCGGACGGCGCTTGCCCGGAAGCAATCGCCGAGGTGTTGTTTTTTTCATCCACCAAATGCATTTCAAGGGTAGCCGCCCGGCCGAGAATGGCTTTCGCCCTGGCCGTGTCCTGCACCCCGGGCAACTGGATCACGATACGATCATCGCCTTGCTGCTGCACCACCGGTTCAGCCACGCCTAACTGGTCAACCCGATTACGCAAGGCGGTCAGGTTTTGTTCCAGCGCAAACTTTTTAATTTCATCAGTTTGGGTTTGGCTCAGTTGCGCCAAAATAATTTCCGCTCGGCTGTCATCGTCGCTAATCTCCAGATCGGGCAGTTCCTTAATCAGAATATCGTACGCCTGTTGCCAGTGATCGGGATTGCGAATGGTGGTTTCCAATTGACCCTGAGGGTTCAGCAGTACCGTTCTGTAACGCAATTTATTCTCCCGCAAGATTGTTTTTATATTGTCCTGATAGCGTTCCTGGGCGCGTTTAACTGCGCTTTGCATATCGACTTGCAGCAGGAAATGGACGCCACCGCGCAGATCAAGGCCCAAATACATCGGCAATACCCCCAACTCGGTGAGCCAGCTCGGCGCGCCGGTTAATAACGTCAGCGCCGATGAATAGTTATTGCCCAATTCTTTTTCTATTAACTCTTTTGCGCGCAATTGCGCTTCATCATTTTCAAACCTGATTTTAATGCCCTTGGCATCCCGGGAAATGGATTTGAATGAAATGGACTGTGCGTCCAATGTAGATTGTACGCGCCCAAGCACGGCGGATTCAACGCTTAACCCTCTGGCGCCGCGTATTTGAATGCCCGGATCGCTGCCGAAAATATTCGGCGCCGCATAAATCAGGCCGAACAGCACAACGGTGATAATCACCATGAATTTCCACCAGGCAGTTTGGTTAAACATCGGGAACTGAAGTTACGAGGTGAATGGCGGCGTGCGCTCGTGCATTATTTCAGGCGCATTATTTCGCCTTGACTAGCGCACTTGATTGCTGCGATTTCACCGTTCCTTTGGGCATCATTTGGGCTATCGCCGTGCGCTGGACTTTGATGGTGACACCGGCGGCGATTTCCACGGAGACAAAATTATCATCCACATCGGTCACTTTGCCGAGCGTGCCGCCATTGGTCACGATTTCGTCGCCTTTGGATATGGCGGCGACCATGATTTTGTGTTCCTTTGAGCGTTTTTGCTGCGGCCGGATCAGCAAGAAATAGAAAACAGCAAAGATGAGCACCATGGGCAGAATGCCAACCAGCCCGCTGCCGCCCTCTGAACCAAATTGCGCCCAAGCGTCTGAAATCAGTAAATTCATGTTAATTCCTTAAAAAGGGTGAGTTGAATGTTTGATGTTGCTGGACGACCATCATTTTGCGGCCAGCATTTTTGCGCGCCCGATTATGCCATATATGAATCGCAAATGGGAATTTCACGCGGCTGCCAAGAACGATGATCATGAAGTATCCGCAGATGGCGCGGATTTTCACAGATTTAACTCAGGTCTTTTATACGCAAGACATAACCTTAGCTTTTCCTTTATCTGCGTCATCTGCGGATAAATCTTTTCTACGGCGGGTGATACATCAACTCAATGGCGTCCTTAAATCGTTGCATCAGCACCGGTCGCTTGAGCTTGAGCGTGGGCGTAATGGCGCCATCGCTAACGCTCCACACCTCGGTGGACAGCGTTACCTGGCGGATGAAGGCGTAGCCCGGAAATTCGGTTAATTGATCGGCGATTTTGTCCAACACAAATTGCTGCACTTTTTCGCTTGCCAATGCCGCTTTATCGGACCGATCAACGCCAAGCGCTAAGGCGACTTTGGGCCAAACCTCAGGGCTTAACACAATAAGGGCCGTGAGGTAGGCTTTGCCTTCGCCGATCACCATCGCTTGCTCGAACAACGGATCGTTGATTATCGCCGACTCCATATCCGCCGGCGGCACTTTCTCGCCATTCACCAACACGATGATCTCCTTGATCCTGCCGGTGATGGAAACAAACCCCTGCTCCGAAATATGGGCAACATCGCCGGTCATCAGCCAGCCTTCTGAATTTATGGCTTGGGCGGTGGCTTGCGGGTTGTTCCAATAGCCCATCATAATATAGGGCCCTTTGGCTTGCAATTCATCATTGTCTCCCAATCGTAGTTCGGCGCCGCGAATCGGCAAGCCGATGGAACTCGGATTATTTCGGGACAGGGTATTCGAGGTCAGCACCGGACCGCTTTCGGTCAATCCATAACCCTGCAGGATGTTAATGCCGAGACCAATAAACACTTTGGCCACATTCGGCGCTAAGCGGGCGCCGCCGCTGACCACAAAGCGCAATCGACCGCCAAATTGCTGTGTCACTTTGCTGGCAACCAGGGTCTTGAGCAGGGGCCAGAAACACTGCCGCGCGCGCCACTTTGATCGACCATGCTGATGTTCGAAACATTGCCAGCCCACGGCGACCGCCTGTTCAAACAACCATTTTTTTAATCTTGGCCCTTGGTCCAACCGGGTCTTGATTTTCGAGTGGGCGCGTTCGAAAATTCTCGGCACGGTAATCATGCAGGTCGGCTTGATTTCCGCCATATCTTCCAATAGTTGTGGAATTGAGCGGTTGAACGCAACTGCGGCGCCCGCCATCATGGTCAAATAGTACCCCGCGGTTCGTTCAAACATGTGCGACAAGGGCAAGAAGGAAAGAAATTGATCCGAGGGATACACCGCCACGCTTTGCAATCCGCCATAGGCATTCAACAGCATGTTGGCGTGCGACAGCATCACCCCCTTTGGTTTTCCGGTTGTGCCCGAGGTATAAACGATGGTCGCCAAATCGTCTACATCAATCGCCGGGTTTTGCGGCGGAATCGGCATCGCCGCAGCCAACCAGGCATGCAATGACATTACCCTGGCATCGCTACAGTTTTCAATTCCATCATTATCGTCATGAACGATAACCACGCGCTTTAACGCCGTTAACGATGGCAACTGCTGTTCCATCTCCAACCACTGCGCGTATTTTTCAAGCAACAACAACCGGGTTTCGGTATCCTCAAGAATATAGGCAATGTTGTCGGCGCGATCTTCGACATAAACCGGCACAACGATCAAGCCCTGGGCCAATGCCGCCTGGTCGAATAAAACCCACTCTCTGGAGTTGGACATGCGAATGGCCGCGCGCTCCCCGGCCATCAAGCCATCGGCAGCGATTGCGCGGCGCCAATGCTGAACGTCTTCCGCCATATCCCGCCAAGTGTATTCAACCCATTCATTGCGGACTGGATCGAATTGCGAATAGGCTTTTTTGTCGGGACTGCGCCTTACCCTTTCCTCGAATAATCCGGGAATGGTTGCGGTAATTTCGGCATCAATAACATCGCACCGGCGCTTATTTTCTTCAATCGCGCACTCCGCATAAATTGTTGCGGTACGAATTTTTGTAGCGTGCATGATTACAACCTGATAACGATCAATTTTGAGCTGATTAATTCCGCGCAATCCCCGTTAATATACTTGAGCGGATTCAAAATAATCGAGGGTAATCCATAGTTCATTAACGCGGTACAAGTCATAGTCGGATTCCCCAAGAATCTCTGTTCAAGTAAGCTTGTTAAAGACGGTTACTGGTATTTTCGATACATTGAAGTTGAATTGGTCTCAATCAGACCTGCTTGTGGACCTTGATCTGACTTTTACCTCGAAAATACTGAGCGCCTTTTATGCCATCAATATAACAAAATCAATACTACGGAAGATAATATCTGAAGTCAAGAAATTAAGAAATAACCAGAGACTGCCTGAGTTGCAAATTTAATTTTCTCTTCACAATCTGATTTTGTTATTGGCGGCTTATTCGAAGTATATCCCGTATTATTGGGTCGATTGAAGTGCTTGCCAAGCGACGGACTCACAGTAACAAGAAAACATTCAGGCAATTCGATCGCGGGTATTGAAAGCCAAAACCTTCATTGCGGGCGCCCTGAGTTGTGGTTCGAGTCAATCCACAGCCAGAACCCCCGATTTTTATTGCAATTCACTGCTTCACCGCATCTATACTGAGCCTGGGCGGCTTCACGCCAACAGGAGAGCGAGACGAGCGTCCCCGTGCATCTGTCATGGCCAGTAGCGTCGGCCAATCGCGCACCCAGCAACAGCCGTGATCATACTCGGTTATCATGAAGAAGCGAACACCTTCGCGGGCGGCTTGGCGGATATACCGCTTGATGGCCTCAGGCGGCACAGTTTGGTCCCGTCCGCCATGGAAGTGAAATTCACGCACCGAACCGGTGGCGGAAACACTCGCGAGCGGGTTCAAGGATGCCTGTAGGGGCGACACGCCGTGGTACTCGGCCCAGGTCTTCGTATCCAGAGGGGCGGCGATTGTGATCAACCGATCCACATCCGACCGGCGCGAGGCCAGCAGTGCCACGATTACCCCGCCGCCGGAATATCCCACCAGAGTAATCCGGTCACCTACAGAGCGTTTTGCCGCCGTGACCGCACGGCTCATCGTTTCTACGACATGCTCCGAATAGCGGGCGGTTGACCAGAGCGACGGATGGCAACGATCGAGAAGTTCGGGATGGACGTACTGGCATGGGCGGGCCAGATAGACGACCCCGGGCCTTGAGTCCTGTATCGCAAGCCGTAGCCCGACCGGGTCCATCGGTGTCGGGTTCCTGGATAAGCGAGACCGGCTTCGCCAGCCCTCCCCATCTCCCTCAATGTAGACGACCAGACGGCCCGAGTCATTGCCGCCGGGTTTGCGGAAGCCGGTCAGCGGGATTCCCCGGTGAGAGAACGGGAGAAACTCCCAACCTTCGCACGCCGGCTGCGGGCAAACCCCCAGAGGCGCAGACCGCCCCGCTACTGAGCAGCCCGCCGCGATGCACACGAAGATAATCAGCGAAGCGCCGAGACGCGGGACACGACGCACGACCCTCCTGCGATTCCACGACCATGAGGTCCACCCCATCCTGCCGCCGACTACAATTCGCCAAGCACAAAGTCCTCGCCGTACGAATAATCGACAGGATTCTGGCTGATCCTTTCCTGGATTAACCGCTTGGCGAGCAACGGCATCTGTTTATTCGCGTATCCGATTATCTCGCGTATAGAAAATTTGTTGTCCTGATTCTTGTCAGCGTCAGTAGTGCCGCCCACCCCCATTCCTTCCAGAACCAAATACGTCAAGGCACCGTGCGGAACGGTATTCAGCTCCACGGCATCTTCTTCCGCTCGCGATGCCGCCAGCACGTGAATACCCCCGACGCGCGCAAGTGTGCTCAGTGCCTTTTGTCCGGCCGAATCGGTGAGCATCCATCCTCCGGGATTATTCATCATGTCAACCACCGCTCCGGACTTGCACGAATCGAGAATGAGAAACACTCGACGAGCCGCGGCTTTCGTTAGAAAACTCATCAACTGCTGGCTAGACAACCCATGGCGGGGAAGCATTGTCTCCCAGTCGACTCCCTCGCTCCAGACGGTTGTGAAGGGCAGGAAATACCACTCCCATTGTTTATTTTCGCGTTGTTGGAGGGCGTAGCCATGACCGGCAAGAAAAACCACCAGCACATCGTCCGGCGATGGCATGTTTTCCGTAATGCGCTCTTTGATCGCCTGTAAATTCGCAGCCGAATCCAGTAATTTGATCGTCTTCACGTCGTCGAACACAGCACTCGCTCTTTGGCGCAGGGTGTCCAGAACGGCATCAGCATCGTTACGACTGTTCTGTAGCTGCCAACTCGGCAGGTTGTAGTCGTCAATCCCGATTGCGATTATCCGCATGGACAAGCTTGGCGATTCTGGCGCGGTCGTCGTGACTGAGGCCGATGCGCTTGGTCCCTCCACCCCTCCCGGCCCGACTCCGACCACCGTAAAGATGTTCTCTCCGGGCAGCAACCGAACCAGATAGTCACCATCGGAGGTGTCGCGGTCTGAAGAGAACAGTTTTCCGTTGTGATACAGGCGAATCTCGGCGACTTCACAGCAATAGCCGGGCTCGACCTGCACCCGAATCCGCAGGCGCCCCTGCGGGTCAGTGTCTCGCACATTCACCGGGTCGATGGTGATCTTGGGCGGACGGACATATCCATCCTCGGACAGGTTGCGGATATCCTCGTTCAAAAACACAGGCGAGGCATCATTGAGCTTGGCCAGGAGCCCGGGCTCGTGATGGTTTTTCGAGAAGGAAGCGAGAGGGAGTGTATCCGACTCGGTCTCGCTCGCCCAGACCAAGCTATCAAACCCGTTCTGAGAGCCGTCGAAACGCCCTTCCCGATCCAGAACGGCCCAGCCGCGATCCATGGACACTAGGCGTGCGATACGCATTTCTTCTCGGAGGGAATAAACTCCAACTGTTCCGCCGGGTTCGCCGACCAGTAGCCATCCGCGTTCAGCGTCCATAAGCAGGGACCCAGGACGACCCCCGGTCAATTTCAGAGAGACCTGCCGCCGAATCTTGGGAGCAATAGCCCAAACCGTCACCGTCTGGCCGTCACCGCCGAGTGCTACGTGTTGTCCCTCCGACCCGATTGCGAGCAATTCTATCGCGCCAGAATACGCAGATTGCTGAGCGATGAACCGCTTGGGACTTCCCGGTCCAGAAACCGCCCACACGCAAAGACCACCCCGCTCATCACCGAATACAATCCGGCTGCCGTCCGGTGTGAAGGCGCCGGTTAAAGCCCGAACCCCATCCCGCACACAGGTGCCGAGTTCGACTCCTCCCTCCTCGACTGCAGGAACGCCGATATTCCGCACAACCCAGACACCCCGCTCTGTGCGATACGCGATCTTCAAACCATCCAGAGACAGGATCGGCTGAGTGTCATGCGCTGCATCACCAAGCCGTTGGCTCGAGCCCGAATCCACGTGCATCCAATGCCAATCACCGACGGTTGCACGGAACGCAACACCGCGCCCGTCGCCGGATACGACCGTTGCCGTGGTCGGGGGGAACGCCATCCTCGCGGCAAGATGCCGAAGTGTTCCGTCGGCCCGGATCATGAACAGGGCGCCATCGCGGCGCACCGCGACGGCATCGCTTCCTGCTCCACGAAACCGACCAGAAATTATCCCGTTGCCGATCGCAGAACCGAGCTGCACCCCGCGTCTCAAGTCCCAAAAACGAACGCTCCCGTCCCCGAGTATCACCAAGAGCAGGTTGCGGTCGTCACTGAGATGCAATGCCGTAACCGGCCCGGCCCGGCCACGCACGATACCGAGTGTGGGTCGGATGATGGTGCGGATTGAGTTAATGGCCGAGCGCGTGGTGTTTTGCGCGGTGGTACGCAACGAGTTGAGACCTAGCGCCTCTGCCTCTGCCGACGGCGCCGACGGCGCCAGCCACATGAGAAACCCCAGAACCACCGCTTGGCGCATGTCACGCCAGATATTACGGCAGAACCGGGTGTTCATGTGGGGAGTCAACATTGTGGGCCGCTTTACTGGGAGACGATTTCGTACTCGATCTTTCCCATGATCCATTCGTTGCCCTCTCGCTCTCCTTGCTCTGCCGCGCCACTACGCAACGCCTCCCCCAACTCGACAAGATACGCTTCAGGATGCGGCACGACGGACAAATCCTTGTATCTTGAAGCTAGTTTTTGTACGCGTGGGTTTTCTTTCGAGACCACCGCGATCAATGCGCCACGTCCTGCGGGAAGCGTACTGCGGAATTGGAACTCTGCGCTTTCTCCCGGCAGAATCATCGGCCGCCCGGCCTGAATCCGGTGAGTAAGACCTGCCTTGAGACTCAGTCCGTTAGGAAAAATCTGAACCAGATGCCCCCCTGCATCAATGTCAAGCAAAACAAGATACCCATCTCGATCACTGTCCACGACGATATTGAGTTCAGCACCAACTTCTATTTTTGCTCCCGGTTTCAGGTCTAATCGGACCCGATCTCGGGCCGGCGTCCCATCGCGACCGGGCCGACTGAGAAGGATATCCTTTGCCAGAGAAGCGGCGCGCGGTAACGCCGTGCGCGGCCGTCCGAAGACGGGTGATTCAACTTGCTGCGCGGACGTGTCGAACTGCGGCGTCAGGCCCTGGCTACAATCGGCTTTATGTTGAGCGCAGTATGTGGATGACTGCGCGAGAACGTAGTCGTGCAGCTCGCGTTTGGTCACGACACCGTCCCGGTCCGAGTCGGCCCTGCCGTCGCGCACGCCCCAAAGCAGACGCCGAGTAAACACGCTGCCGGAAACATGTCCGGCCTCCCGGTCCACGAGCGCTTTCTGATCCGCCCTAACCGCCGTCCAAACCGTGACATCGGGAGTATCGGAGGACAGGAACAGTTCGGGTTGGAATAAGGCGTTTCCTACTCCTCGCGTTCGTTCGCTGCGGCCCGCTATGCGAAGCGGCCGCCCATCGGGCAAACGAGGCGTTTTCACATATCTCCAATCGCCGATGCCGCGCGTTACCGTACCCGAATGGCAGGCATCAATTACGATGTAGACTTGCCTTCCGACCAAGTGTTTCAACCGTTCCGCGATATCATCATCCGTGATCATTCCCTGGATGCTACGGTCCTGTAGTATGGTCACGTCCACCGGCACCAAGGTCTCGTCTAGTCCATCCGCCTCATCCTGGTTATCGTCGGGTTGTTGGAAGCCATGGCCGCTGAAGAACAAAAAGACCTCGTCGCCAGGAGCGGTCGGCGCGATCAGCCAGTCATCTATTGCGGCAAGGATGTTGGCGCGGGTCGCCGTTGCATCAAGGAGCAGTTTGATGTCGTGTTCGGCGTACTGGAGATCGCGGGACAGGAAGGACGCCATCTGAAGAGCATCATTGACAGGCCCGTTCAGGCGGGAGACTCGCTCATAATTATCGATCCCGATCAGGAGTGCTCGTTTCGTTCTTGCCCGTTGCCCTTCGTCGGCGGAAGCCGACGACGACAGCGCCAAACCCAGTTTCATAATTTCGACGCGCCGGTTGCGCTCGTCGGCCGGCCGGAGTCCGGCGATGGGAAACTCTTCCCCCAGCCCGACCTCCACTAGGCGGTCTGCGGCCACCCCCTGCTCTTGGGAGAGATGGCGCTTCACTGCAACGGCGCGACGCAAGGAAAGATCGCGATTGTAGCTTTCGCTGCCGCTGCTATCGGTATGCCCTTGCAGCGCGAAGAAAAAAGTCTGGAGCGTCTCCAAACTCAGCGCCTTGGCCAATTCGGTCAATTGCCGTACGGCCTGGCTCGTCAATCGGTCAGAATCGAACTCAAACTTAATGGCCGGCAAAGTCATCTTGCGGAAATCATCCGTCGGCGGTGCGGCTACGACCCCAATTCCTCGTGATCGGTTCAACGACTCAGGTTTTGCGGGCGCCAGCTGTCGTGCGATGTCATCAACGTTGATGATTTCTCCCGCACTCACCCGATATGTTGACAGTGCCGCCAAGCCCATGGCGACAACGATCACCCAGCAAGCGACCCGCGACCCGGGACGCATCAAATCAGGCTTTGGCGCGCTCCCGGCCGGCCACACGCTACCCCACTGCGCCGGCATCAAGGTCGCACCGACGCGGCGGTTGCCGTAATCCTGCTACTTGATATGGAATAGCAGAACATCTTTATCCCAGATCGGATGCTGGTCGCTCAGAGATACGCTGAGGTCCTTGGCCACCGACTCTGCGGTTCCGTTTAACGCCAAGAATGGCCCCGTCACGCCGGCAACCAGTTTATCGGTCAAGGGCGCATCGCTAGCGGACGCAATGACGGTCAACAGCTCGGTTCCCTCAGGATACGAAACAACGAAATTGTACTCATCGCTAGGAATGGTGGTCGGCGAATTCGCCTGCACGAAATTTTCTTTGGTGTATTGATTGGGGAAAATCTGGTGCACTTTACCGCTGGTACCCGTGTCGAAGATCCATAAATAAGCGTCTTCAGTGGTCGTGACGGTGAGTACGACATTCTCTCCGTTGCGATAGGTGCGGTCAACCCGATCTACCGATGCAACGACCTTAAGATTGCTTGAAGATATCTCGGATGTCGCTTGAGGTGATTCGATCTGGGCCATCGGAACCTGGCGGATGTCGAGGTCTTTCAGGTAAGAGTCGACGTCGCCCGCTTGCGCGAGCGGCATGCTCGCAACCTGGATCAGGCTGACGCACACAGCCACCCATACGGCATGCCTGACACTTCGATCGGTTATGGATTTGATAATGGTTTTCATGGTTTTGTTTCCTATTTGATGGTTAAATGGTTTGTGATTGGTTAAATGGTTTGCTGGTCAATGACTCATCGGCAACCCAAGTGGCGCACACCTATCTCTCGGCGCGTATTCTGCGAAGCACTTGGATGATGACCCTTTCCCCTCCTGTTTAGTGCTGGAGAACGGACGTCTTGAGGGTGGTAATACTCCATTCGTCTGGATTGATACGACCTTGAGCCTGTTCCAATCTTTCGTAGAACTGATTCGGGATCATGTCGAGTCTTGCGATTCCATTTGCTTCACGCAGAATATCCGTATTCGACAGAAATATCAGCTTCTGGCGGGTCGCCACGAAGTAGAAGGCTTCTTCTCCTGCCGGCGGTTTAACGACCATCTGGATACCGCTGCCGCGACCTGGAAAATCGATGATCTGACCGGCCGGAACCGGCTCGTTGTGCAACAACCGGTGGACTTTGCATGAGGTGCTGACGTAAAAGACAGTCATGTAGGAAGCCGAACTGACCCGCATCTGTAAGCTGAGCGTTTCACCCACGTTCATCTCTTGGTCTGGCACCGCCCATGCTTCGGTGACGAACTTGAGGGACGCAGAGAGGTCGCGCAGTTCGCACTCGGGGCGTTCGACAAGAACCTCGACCGGAACCTCGACCGGAACCTCGACCGGAACCTCGACAATAACTTCGACAGGTTTTTCGACGTAAACGACCTCTGGAGAGCAGGCCGAAAGAACGGCGAACAAACCCACCGCGCCGAGCAACCCGCCAAATTTGGCAGCCCCTTTGCGGATTGGGCGCGGTGCTGGCTCATTGCCATGTTTTAAGAAAGAATTGTGCATTGCTTTTACCTCATTTAAGTTTAGTTATTTGGAAAGTTTGGCCGTTCCGGCAAGTCATCTTCGTTGTGCATCACCAGAAGAATTTCAAGAAAAGATTGATGCTCTTGGTCTTTTCATCACCGCGTCGGGCATAAGAGATCGATGCGCTTATCACTGGTTTTGAGCCCTGTGCTGAACGAATGCCAACAGAAGCCTCGTAGCCGAGGCGCTCGCTAGTGGAAGCGCTACGAACCAAATCGTAGCTTCCAGTCACGCCGAGAAAAGGCTGAGCCGTCTCATTCGCCACGAAGGCCACTTCGCCGTTCAAGACGCCTTGGCCGACATAGAGGGAATCCCCGCCACTGGTGTCCTCATAGGTATAGACCAACTGACCGAACCCAGTTAGCTCGACAGTGTCCAGCGCACGCTGCCCCAACAGTACCAGCGACCCCATCGTTCGCCATGCTTTTGCCCGTTGTTTGCCATCGGAGTTTTCGGTGTTCTTGCGCAGATAGGTGACAGCGACCTGGGGCACCAATACCAAAGTGGCCTTCTCATTGAGTATCCGCGCTCCGTAAGCGGTCAGGGTCAGGCCTTCCGCTCTGCGCCGTAGATTCTGCGTCTGAACACTCCCCCTGGAATTCTCGATTCCCAAGCCGAATCCTACGACCGACTTGGTGTCGAGCACTCTGTCGGTGGTAACGAGCACGTATTGGGATTCGCTTTCGAATCGCCCCTTGGAGCGGGTGTCGCTTGCTCCGATATCGATGGCCACATTATCGATACCCTTGCTCGGCAACGTGTCGCCCCCGGCATTAATCCCGGTCGGCGTGTCGCGTGAGGTGGTTGGCGAGGTGGTTGGCGGTGAGAAACCGCCTTTGGAAACGGCAAGCAAGGCGCGAACCCGATTTGACACGGTGCGCGAAAAGTATCTCGCCGCATCCCTGATGACCGAAGCTTCTGATTCCTCCGTTATCTTATCGCTTCTTTCATTATCAAAACAATTGGGTGTTAGAAACGTATCCAAGTCCTGATAGGCAACGCTACAGTCTGAGATTTTCGCCGCCTGCGCTTCGGGCATTTCGGTGATAAGAAATCCCAACGCCAGCATCCAGAACAAAACGCTGCTGATGAATTTTCGGCGGAACGAGCCAACCCCAGGGGTCCGGCATCGGGGCATGGCATCCGAAAGCGGCTGGGAGATCGATTGCGCTGCCGCCAAAGGTGTTGCCTCAGGCGGCCCGAGGACAGGCTTCCCGCCGCTTCCTAGGGTATCGGTATCGACCGCCGATGCCTCATTGCCAATGGCATTGCTGACGGCGTGGGCTTCGCTATCGGTCGGTTGAAACCCCGTGAAGCGAATACGGTTATCGTATCGGTGGGCGGATTTGGGATCGGCGCCTGGCTGCAAGAAGCCCGTGGTAACCGCAGTCGGCTTCAGCCGATTATGTGGGGGGGGGGGTCATATTATTAAGTGCCGGCGCAAACCGCACACTCTCGTTATATTGCATATCCATGGTCGTTCTCATCTTCGTTAGTAAAGGTTATACTAATGTTAGTTGTTTTATTTCGTTCGGTGGTCGTTATACATGAATGTACATACGCCTGACAAGATTGTATGACTTTTATCACATTGTTGCAATTATTTTTGCAATTATTTTTTGCTCAGTTTACTGCCGTCATTTTCGACAACATTGGGTGGATTCGCCAACTCAGCGTTACCAGTCAAGTTATTTATCCTGATTTAATGACTGCAATTCATGCAGGCAATCTTGAAATTGACTATAGTTAGTCTAGGTTAATCGGGCGCCGCCGGTTTGAAGTAAGAAACCACAGGGGCGAGGATGGTCAACAAGGTGATGATCAGAATCGTTAAGGTGATCGGACGCTCCCAAAGAAAAGAAAGCGAACCATCATTGATCAGCAGGGCGCGGCGGAGATTTTCTTCCATCATCCCCCCCAAAACAAATCCCAATAACATCGGCGCCATCGGAAAGTCCAGAATTCTCAGGAGCAACGCTGCCACGGCAAAAAAGACCATCATTTGGATGTCAAACGGATTGAACGATACCAAATATACACCAATCAACGAAAAAAACAAAATCAGCGGGGTTAGAAGTTGCTGGGGAAGCATCAATAATTTGGCGATGTAAGGAATCAATGGCAGGTTCAAAATCAGCAAAATGATATTGCCGATATACATGGATATAATCACCGACCAAAACACTTGCGGCTGTTCCACAAACAACCGCGGGCCGGGCTGGATTCCATAAGACAGCAAAGCCCCCAGCATCACTGCTGTGGTTCCGGAACCGGGAATTCCCAACGTGAGCAACGGCACAAAAGAACCGGAACAAGCGGCGTTGTTCGCGGTTTCAGGCGCAACCAGCCCTTTGAGGCTTCCCTTTCCAAATTGAGATCTATGCTGACCTTTGGCTAAATTTCTTTCCATTCCATAGGCGAGAAAAGACGCAATCGTCGCTCCAGCTCCGGGCAAGACCCCAACAAAAAAACCCAACACCGAAGAGCGTGCGATCGTGGGCGCAATTTCCTTGAATTCTTGCTTGGATACTTTGAGGCTGCCAAGATTCCCTTGAGTCGCTGGTTGCGCTTTTCTCGAGATTTTTGTGCTTTTGAGAATCACCATCAAGGCTTCGGATAAAGCAAATGTAGCCATCGCTAACAGAAGAAAACTGACTCCATCAATCAAGTCCAAGCGCCCAAACGTGAACCGTTGAATGCCGGCGGATGCATCCGTCCCGACGGTCGACAGCATCAAACCCAGCACCGTCATCATTATCGCCTTCAAGAATCCTCCCTTGCCGGCAAAGGCGGACACGGCGGTCAGCCCCATCACCATCAAGGCAAAGTAATCCGAAGATTGGAAACTTAAAGAAACTGAAGCCAGCATCGGAGCGGCAACCAACAAAAAAACAGCGGCAATCGTCCCCCCTGAAAAAGAAGAATACGCCGCCAGCGCTAAAGCTTTTCCGGCTTTTCCTTGTTGGGCAAGCGGATAGCCATCAAACGCGGTTGCAACGGTTCCAGCGACTCCCGGAGCATTGAGCAGAATGGAGGAAGTGGAACCGCCGAAAATCGCGCCATAATACACCCCGGCCATTAGAATCATCCCGGAGGCCGGTTCAAACCCATAAGTAATAGGGATCATCAACGCAATGGCGGAAATCGGCCCCAACCCTGGTAGCATTCCAATGAAGGTTCCAGCAAAACATCCGACCAACACCAAGAATAAGTTGATGGGTAAAAAAGTGGTCGATAACCCCGCAAGAATTCCTTCTAACATCACACTCCTCCCAGAAAATAGAAAAAACTTCCCGGGTCAATGTATATATCCAACAATTGGCTCAGGATATACCAAAAGAAGAGCACCAGAAGAACCGAAATCAGCAGAATCACTTTGATTCGTCTTTCGCCTAAAACCCAAAACCCCAGTGCCAAAAAAAGAGTGGTGGAGACAATGAATCCGACGACTTTGATGGTCAATCCGTAGACGACCATCAAAATCAACAACAGAACCACTTCTTTCCAGTGCAGACCACGAAACGCTTCCCCGACACTGGCTTCTTTCCCAGAAGAAGTCGGCAAAATCAACAGCAACAAGGAGGTTGCCCCGCCTAAAATTGCCAATGCGATGGGCAAGGTTCGCGAATTAAACGCATCTTCTTCCGCAAAGAAAGGAATTTCAATATCCTGGGAAGACACGCCGTATGCAACGGAAAAGATCAGAAAGATCAATGCTCCGACCTTGTCTTTATGAATCTGGCTAAAATTCATTGCTCATTTCGTGATATCCAGAGCGGGATTTTTTTATTGCAAAAACCCTAATTGCCTCAACATGCCGTCAATCGCTTTTTCCTGATCTTCCAGAAAACTATAAAATTGGAATCCGGGCACGTATTGATTGGTCCAACCTCTGCGGGCACGAACGGTTTCCCATTCCGGCGTTGCGTACATGTCGCGCAGCAAACTGGCATAGGCCTGAGCCTCGTTATAGGATAACCCCGGAGCGCCGAAAAACCCGCGCCAGTTGGCAAAGGTCATGTCATATCCCAATTCTTTCACAGTGGGTACATTCGGAGCGTCTTTGGAACGAGTGGCGGAAGTGATCGCCAGAATGCGAACTTGTCCAGACTTCGCCAACTCCAATGCTTCGCCAAATCCAGTAGACAACACATTGATCTCTCCGGATAACAACCCTGCCATCGCCTTCCCGCCGGCGTCATAAGCAACATATTTGACTTTTTTAGGATTTTCACCCGCTGCCTGCATGGCCAAGGCGACGGCAATATGATCCAAATCCCCGGGCACGGAACCGCCACCTATTTTGACTTTTTTTGAATCCGATTTAAAAGCGGCAACCACATCCTGCCAGGATTGAAACTTTGAATCCGCCTGAACGATAAAAACTGCGGAATCCGCGATAATTCCTGCGATGGGGGTTAAATCACGAAACGAATACGGAAACACTCCCGTGATCGAACGCACCACAATCGGGGTGGAGTTGACCATCAGCGTTCCTTTTTGTCGTTCTGCGGTTTCAATCATGTGGGCAATGGCTTTTCCACCGCCGCCGCCGGACCTGTTTTCGTAAGACGCATGCTTCAGCAACCCTGATTTGGTTAACGCTTCCCCGGTCCCGCGAGCCGTTCCATCCCATCCGCCGCCGGCGCCTCCCGGAATCAGAAAGTGAATTTTTTCAATTTCCGCCGCGTACACCGGATTCCAAAGTACACTGGCCACAACGCCGAATCCCCCGATCAGGGCGACTTGCATCATACGACACCAAAATCTCTTGATTTGACTCATTCTCATTTCCTCCTCATTTCCTCATAAAATAATTAACTAAAAAAATCTGAATCCGAATAAGGCTTCTCGGACTTGGTTTCCGACCCATGCTATTTCACCATCCCCTGAAAAATAAATATTGCGGGAATTCAGGATTGTCAGATAAGCCTCTTTGGGAGTATAGGTAGTATAAAGCACCTGTCATCTAATTGAAACGCATTGACCGGGGTGCGGAGGTGGGGAATTATCTGATGCGGCACTGTTGTGTATAAGATCAGATACCTATGAGGCTATAAGAGGATAAAAAACCGGGTGGCCTGAGATGAAATCCATTCACTTGAATCACAGGCGACCGCCCGATGCGGAACAACAGCGAAGCGCCTCCAATCCTGTGACCGCCAAGGCTGGCAGAAATGCAGGTTTGCAGGAGCGAAAACCTGTCCGCAGTGGGGCCGATTGCCGATGCCGCTAGTGAATCGGCAAGCGCATGAGGAAACCGGGGCTCCAGGCCGAGCCGAATCAGCGGGCGGCGCGACGGCGTTAGGCCTGAAGGCCATCGGTCGGTCGCCGCGGGCTAGACCGTTATCGGCGGCGCGGCTGGAGTGGTTTGGAAAGCCAAAGTCGTCGTCCGAAGCGCAACCGCGGTCGGCAATGGACAGAGCGGCAGGAGCAACAGGTGTTCTGCGCAAGCGTCATCCCGCATCGGCGTTCAAAAAAGCTTGGCATCATTTTGGGAACAACAAGCATTCTGCGCAAGCATCATCCCCCCTGTTTAAGCCAGGGGCGGGCTCTGTGCGGCGAACGCAAGCTCTGCAAGGCGTTGTCCCGGGATCAGGGCTGGCCCCCTGACAGCGCGATCGGGCGCATCCTGGCGCGGCCGGCGCGCTTGAAGCCGGTCCGGCCGGCGGCGTTTGACGGCTGGGTCGGTCAAGCCCAACGGCGCCGGTTCCACGCGCCAGGCGGTCGGGCGAGCTGATGCGGACTGGCCCTGTGCGCGCAAGACCGGCGGCGGGCGTTGGGATTAAGGAATAAGGCGGCCGACCGGTCGCCGGGCTTGCTGCCTTGAAAGCCCGCAGCCGCGCGGCCAGCGGGAACGCCAAGGCAGCCGTTATGAGCGCCGACGGCGGCATGAACGTTGACGGCGACCGCAATCAACCCGGAACTCGCCCGCTGCCCGCGGACCTATAATCCTTGCCGACCACACGATGGCTTGGATTGATGCCGCCGATGGTGCGCTATCAGCAACCCGCCCTGGCCGCCTGATTTTGTCTCATCTGTGGTGAACCCGGACACGTGTTCGCCTGCGATACCCTGGTGCGCCTGCGCGACGGACTGCGCCGTTACCTGTTCACCTTCATCAACCCTCACTCCCGCTTCGCCATCGCCTTTGCCGCCACCACCCAGTCCAGCCGCCAAGCTGCCATCGCCCTCAACGCACTGTGTCAACTCCTGCCAAAACCGCCGCGCTTCATCCTCTCCGATAACGGCTCCGAGTTCATGGGACACTTCCAGCAACACCTCGATGAGCGCGGCATGACCCACTAGTGGACTTATCCCAGGTCGCCCAAAATGAACGCCCATGCAGAACGCTTCAACCGCACCATCCAGGAACAGTTTGTCGACTATCACGAGGAGGAACTGTTCTATGATCTGCCTGGATTCAACCGCAAACTGGCCGGCTGGCTACTCGATTACAACACCGTCCTGCCTCATCATAGCCTCGGCCTGCAATCTCCTGTAAACTGCCTCATCCACAATCAACCACAGTGCCAAAGGGGGTGGACCTTGGATTCAACTCTTAAGTGCAACAGGTGGGTTGAATCCAAGGACTTATACAGACACTTGACTTTTGCCGCCGATTAGTGGAGTATTGCAGGGTCATAATTATACTAAAGGCCTCCCGCCCAATCCATTCGCGATAATTGCGCGATGATCTGTGGCCGGGAGAATAATTTTTTATCTCTTTTGGAGGAGAATACACATGAGCTTAGACAAACAAATCAAGAAACTGCAGTCGCAAGTTTCGGCAAATCAAATGAGCCGCCGCGCATTTATGACCAGCGCCGTGGCGCTGGGCGTGGGCGCGCTGGCGCCGAGTTTGTACAGCCAAGCGGTCAATGCCGCGCCTAAGAAAGGCGGCTTGTATCGTATTGGCATCCCGGCCGCCAATACCGGCGACAATTTTGACACCGGCACCAACAGCGACAGCTTCATGATTAATGTGGCGCAGGGCGCGGTTCGCAACTGCGTCACCGAAGTCAACGCAAATGGCCAGGCAATACCGGAACTTGCTGAAAGCCTCGAGCCCTCCGCCGACGCCGCGACCTGGGTGATCAAGGTGCGCCAGGGCGTCACATTCCACAACGGCAAAACCATGGACGCCGATGACGTGATCGCGTCAATAGAGCATCACCGCGGCGAAGCTGCCGATTCGGCGGCCAAATCGGTGGCCGAGTCTATGGGCGAGATCAAAAAAGACGGCAAGAACACCGTCGTCTTCAAACTCGAAAGCGGCAACGCCGACTTCCCATTCCTGCTCAGCGACTACCACATCACCATTGGTCCCGTGGGCGGCGATGGCAAGATTGACTGGCATGCTGGCGTCGGCACCGGCCCATACAGCCTCAAGAATTTCGAGCCGGGCGTGCGCGCCGATCTGGTGCGCAACAAGAACTACTTCAAGCCGGACGAAGGCAACTTCGACGAAGTCAATGCGATCGCGATCAACGACGTGGCGGCGCGCATGAATGCCATGACCACCGGACAGGTTGATGCCATCGTGCGTTGCGACCTGAAGACCGCCCACCTCCTGGACAAAAAACCCGGCATCAGCGTTCTGCAAGTCACGAGCACCAAGCACTACACTTACCCGATGGATGTGCGTCAGGCGCCGTTCGATAATAATCACGTGCGCTTGGCGTTGAAACTGGGCATTGACCGCGAAGGCTTTGTGAAAACGGTATTGCGCGGCTACGGCTCGCTTGGCAACGACCATCCGATCGGCACCTCGCAAAACTACCACGCCGGCGATTTGCCGCAACGCCAGCATGACACCGACAAAGCCAAATGGCATCTCAAGCAGGCCGGGCTTGACAGTCTCGATGTGGAGATGTCGGCCTCAGACGCGGCCTTTGCCGGCGCAGTCGACGCCACCCAGTTGTACGCCGAGTCGCTCAAGGCGGCGAATATCAACCTGACCGTCAAGCGCGCCTCAGCCGATGGCTACTGGAGCAACACCTGGATGAAAGTGCCGTGGAGCGCGAGTTACTGGAGCGGCCGCCCGACCGCCGACTGGATGTTCACCATCGGTTGGGCCGCCGGCGGAAACTGGACCGAGACCTTCTGGGACAACGCCAGATTTGAAGAGCTGCTGGTGGCCGGTCGGGCTGAGCTGGACGAAGCCAAGCGCGGTGCAATCTACGTCGAGATGCAGTCGATTTGCCGCGATGAAGGCGGCTCGGTCATTCCCTGCTTCGTCAATAACGTTGACGCCGCTTCCGACAAACTGGGCCGACCCGAAAAAATGGGCGGCAACTTTGAGTTGGATGGCTCGCGCAGCATCTCTCGCTGGTGGTTCGTTTAAGCCGCCGCGCGCACCGCTTGCTGCGTAGAATTTTTGCATAGACGTTTTATGTGACGCGAAGCGAAGAGGTGGTCAGGGTGTAGTTATGGGGCCCGGCCACCTCTTTATTCTCTGCCGCCGCCGCTCATCATTATCGCCATGAAAAATATCCTGGTCGACATCGTCTTGCAACGCCTGGTCATCGGCATCTTTATCCTGTTCGGCGTCTCGATTCTAATCACCTTAGGCGTTGAAGCCTTATCCGGCGATGTCTGCTCGGCGATACTCGGCCAGGCCGCGGAACCGTCAACCGTCGCGGCCTGTCAGGCGAAACTTGGCCTCAACGACCCCATGCACATCCGCTACGGCAATTGGTTGGTCAACGTCATACAGGGCGATTTTGGCACTTCGCTGGCGAATAACCGGGAGGTGTCGGAACAAATCGGAAAGCGCCTAGGCAATACGCTTTACCTGGCGCTGACCACCGCCATGTTTGCGGTTCCCATCGGCATATTGCTGGGCGTTATTGCCGCGCTGTATCGCAATACCGCCATCGACCACACCATTTCAACCACGACGCTGACCACGATATCCTCTCCCGAATTCTTTCTCGCCTACATTTTAATGGCGATTTTCGCGGTTAAACTGGGCTGGCTGCCGGCCATTTCCAATATCAGCCCGTCGATGGGGTTCCTGGAACGCTTGCAGGCGTCCGCCTTGCCGGTGGCAACCCTGGCGCTAATCACCGTCGCGCACATGATGCGCATGACCCGGGCCTCGATCGTCAGCCTGCTCGCCAGCCCGTATATCGAAATGGCCAAGTTGAAAGGCTTGACCCCGGGTCGAATCATCGTCAAGCATGCGCTGCCCAACGCCTGGTCACCCATTATCCAGGTGGTGGTGCTTAATCTCGCCTACATGGTGGTTGGCGTGGTTGTTATCGAGGTCGTATTTGTCTACCCGGGGCTCGGCGCGCTAATCGTGGACGCCGTATTGAACCGTGACCTGCCCGTCATCCAGGGCACCGCGATGGTGTTTGCCGCCGCTTATGTTTTGTTGTTTATACTGGCGGATATGCTGTCGATGCTGGCCAATCCGCGGCTGCGGCACCGGAGATAATTGATGAAGATCTTGTCTGCAATTTGGGATGACCTCAATTTGAGCGCCCGCATTGGTCTGGGCATCGTCTTGTTTTTCACGACTTGCGCCCTGTTCGCGCCTTGGCTGGCGCCGTATGGCGAGAGTGAAATTGTCGGCGATGTCTGGGAACCGCTCGGGTTGTTTTTTTGGGGCGAGTTTTTCTTTGGCACCGACCAAATCGGACGCGACCTGTTATCACGCCTGATTTTCGGCGCGCGCAACACTATGGCATTGGCCATCGTTTCGACCGCGGTTTCGTTCACTGCCGGCGCCATACTCGGATTTGTCGCCGCCACCATGGGCGGCCGCGTCGATCAAGCGCTAAGCCGTATCGTCGACGTGTGCATTTCGATTCCAACGCTGATTGCCTCGCTCATCGTCCTGTCCGCCGTGGGCACTGCGACTCATACTCTGATATTGGTCATCGGCATCATTTACGCCCTGCCGGTATTTCGCATCGCGCGCGCGGTGGCGATGGACATCGAAGTGATGGACTATGTTGAAGCCGCCCGGCTGCGCGGCGAGGGCTTGTGGTGGCTGATGCGCAAGGAAATCCTGCCCAATGCATTGACGCCGTTGGCGGCCGAGTTCGGGGTGCGTTTTTGCTTCGTGTTTTTGCTGATCGCCAGCCTGAGCTTCCTCGGCCTCGGCCTGCAGCCGCCATTGGCCGACTGGGGCGCGATGGTGCGCGGCAACGCCGATGGCATTGCCTGGGGATTTTTGCATCCGATCATACCGGCCGCCTGCATCGCCTTGCTGACCATTGGCATCAACCTGCTGATCGATCGTTGGGTGCACAAGGCCAGCGGCTTGCGGGATGATCAATAGGGTGGACGCGATGAACGCAAAACTGCTTGAAATCAAGGACCTGTTGATCGAAGCGGATATCGATGGCGAATGGAAGCCGATCGTCAACAGCCTGTCGATGACCCTGGATCGCGGCGAAATTATCGGCTTGATTGGCGAGTCCGGCGCCGGTAAATCAACCTTTGGGCTGACCGCGCTGGGATACACCAAGCCCGGCTGCCGCATCGTGTCGGGCTCGATCAAGCTCGATGGGGTCGAACTGGCCGGAAAATCCGACGCCGAGTTGCGCAAAATTCGCGGCAACCGGGTGGCCTATGTGGCGCAGAGCGCGGCGGCCTCGTTTAATCCGGCGCACACGCTGGTCGAGCAGTTCGCCGAATCGCCGGTGCAGCACGGCAAAATGAACATGGCCGAAGCGCGCAAGCGCAGCGTTGAAATGTTCCGGCTACTTGACATGCCCGACCCCGAGAACATTGGCGAGCGCTATCCGCATCAAGTATCGGGCGGGCAGCTGCAGCGCGCCATGACCGCGATGGCGCTGGGCTCCGACCCGGACATTATTATTTTTGATGAACCCACCACCGCGCTGGACGTGACCACGCAAATCGAGGTGCTGGGCGCCATCAAGGAAGCGGTGAAGGCGCGCAATGTCGCCGCCATTTACATCAGCCACGACCTGGCGGTGGTCGCGCAAATGGCGGATCGCATGATGGTGTTGCGTTACGGTGATTTGATTGAGGAAGGCGATGCGCGGGAAATGCTGGCAAATCCAAAGCAGGAATACACGCAAAAATTGCTCAATGTTCGCGCGCAGCGCGTCGGCAGAACTGGCCTAGATGAGGAAGACATTCAGTTAAATGTAGAGAACATTACCGCCAGATATCCGGGCACGAACATCGATGTGCTGACCAATGTCAATGTCAATGTTGTTAAAGGCAAGACGGTCGCTATCGTGGGCGAATCCGGCAGCGGCAAAAGCACGTTGGCGCGCGTGATTACCGGCCTGCTGCCGCCCAGTCAGGGGTCGGTGAAATTTCATGGCCGCGAGTTGACGCCGACGCTGAAGACGCGGCCGAAAAAAGACCTGCAATCGATTCAGATGATTTACCAGATGGCCGACGTGGCGATGAACCCGCGCCACAAAATCAAGGATATCATCGGGCGTCCGCTGGAATTTTATCTTGGCATCACCGGCCAGCAACGCGACGAGCGCGTGCTCGACTTGCTGCGCAAAATTGAAATTCCCGAAGACTACGCCGAACGCTACCCGATGCAATTGTCGGGCGGCGAGAAGCAGCGCGTCTGCATCGCCCGCGCGCTGGCCGCCGAACCGGAACTGATTATTTGCGACGAAGTCACCTCGGCGCTTGACCAACTGGTCGCCGAAGGCATTCTCGATTTGTTGCTCGACCTGCAAAAAGAGCTGGACGTGTCGTATCTGTTTATCACGCATGATCTGGCCACGGTAAAGGCCATCGCCGATGAAATCGTGGTGATGTATCAGGGCGGCGTGGTCGAACAGGGCACCAAAGCCGACATTCTTGCGCCACCCTATGCGCCGTACACCGAGTTGCTGCTGTCGTCGGTGCCGGAAATGGATCCCGATTGGTTGGACAATTTAGTGGAAAAAAGACGGCGTGGCGAAGTGCCGACATCAGAATCACTTGGGGCAGAATCACTCGGGCAATCCTGAGAAAACACCTGGAAAATACTTGCCCTCTCCGGCGTTTATTCAGGCCTACTTTTTGTTCAGGCCTAATTTTTTTCGGGCTTCGTCCGCCGACAACACTTTCGCGCCCAGGCGCTCGATAATCTCTACCGCGCGTTCAACCAGCATACCGTTAGTCGCCAGCACGCCGCGGTCCAGATAAATGTTGTCTTCAAGACCGACCCGGCAATTGCCGCCCAATATCACCGCCTGCGCCACCATCGGCATCTGCATCCGCGAAATTCCAAACCCGGCCCAAAGCGCGTTGTCCGGCAATGCCTGCTTCATTGCCACCATGGTCTCGGTGTCAGCGCCGGCGCCCCAAGGAATCCCTAAACACAATTGAAACAGCGGCGGCGCATCGATCAAGCCTGCTTCGATCAACGCGCGCGCCAGCCGTATCTGCCCGAAATCAAAAACCTCAAGTTCGGGTTTGACCCCCAACTGCTGCGTGATTTTCGCCATCGCCCGTAAATAAACCGGGGTGTTGAGGTAAAGATCTTTTTCATTGCCGAAGATCATGGTGCCGCAGTCCAGGCTGCAGATATCCGGCAGACATTCAACCACATGCGCCAATCGCTCTTCGGGGCCTACCATGTCGGTGCCGGGGCCGGGCATGGCCGGGTCGGCATCGCTCGGCACCCAATCGCCGCCCATGCCGGCGGTCAGGTTGATGATGACATCGACGCCGCTGTCGCGCACGCGATCGACCGCTTCCTTGAACAACGCCGGGTCGCGCGAGCCTTTGCCGGTTTCGGGGTCGCGCACATGGATATGGGCGACCGCGGCGCCGGCGCCGGCCGCCTCAATGGCCGCATTGGCGACTTGCTCTGGCGTAATCGGTATTAAATGACTTTTACCGGTGGTGTCGCCGGCGCCGGTAACCGCGCAAGTGATGATGACTTCGTTATTCATAATGCTGACCGTTGGCTAGTGATTGAGGGTAAATCAGGAATTTTAGCAGAACAAATTAATTGCGGCTTCATGCTGTTGTTTAGCGCTCTGCTGTTTAGTTGATTCCAGCCACCGTATTGTTGGTGCGTTCGGATAGCCAAATTCCGCCGAGAACCAGCGCCAGGGCAATGCCGTGATAGGCTTTGAACGGCTCGCCCAATATCGAAACCGCCAGAATGGAGGCGAAAATGGGCACCAGATTCACGAATATTCCAGCGCGCCCGGGTCCGATGGCGGCAACCCCTTGAATAAAAAAGATTTGCGCGAGAAATGACGGAAACAAGGTGACCAAGGCAACGATGATCCAGCCTTTTGCGGTCGGCCATTGCAAATTTCCCAGCAGCAATTCAACCGCGCTCAATGGGATGGATGCGATAAACGCCGAGAACGCAATGACCGAAAACACGCTTAAAGACGACACCGAGGCAAATCGCCTAAGCGCCAGCGCGTAGCCTGCGGCTAACAAACAAGCAATGATCATAAGATAATCGCCGCGGTTCAAGGTGAGCGAGGTCAGCCGCTGCCAATTGCCGGCGGAAGCGACCAGGCCGACCCCGATGATGGTCAGGGCCACGCCGATTATTTGTAATGAAGATGCTGCCGTGCGGTGGATGACAAAGGCGCCGATCAGCACGAATACCGGGATCGAGCCTTGAATAATGCCCATATTCAGCCCGGATGTGGCATGGGCCGCCATATAAAACAACGCGTTGAACGTGGTGAATCCCAGCGCGCCCATCAACAAAAGAGTGGCAAGATCGCCGCGCAGCCGGCCCCAGTCGCGCGCCAATAATTTGTTGGCGAATATCAACAGCAGCAATACTGCGCCCAGCCAACGCAGACTCACCAATAACAGCGGCGACACCTGTCCAACCGCCAACTTGGCGAATATCGTGTTGCAGCCCCAAAAAAATGCGGTGGCCGATAACAGCGCATACGCTCTTGGCGTTGCCTTAGCGGCCGGCATATTTATTTTGATTCCCTATGAATTTTTCCATGCTCTTGTTCGTGGGAAATTGATGTTTCTTCACCAACGGATGCGACTCGCCAAGCAATGCGAATATGGCCATGGTCGAGCGTATCGCCCTGGATTTTACCCGATGATTTTCGGATTCCCGCAACGATGTTAGTGTTTGCAAGGCGGCATCGAATTCATCGTTGACCAGATGACGCGCCGCCATCTTGAACTTGACCTCGGCGTCGTCAGGATTCTCAATGAGATTTTTCTGCAGCGTTTTGAGATCCGGCGCCAACTGCGCCATGCGAATCATATCCAAGTGCGTATAAAGCAACTCTATCTCCGGATCCTGCATGGCCTGGGCCGGCAGTTTATCCAAAATGGCTGCCGCCTTAAGCACTTCACCGTTTTCAACCCACCGCTTTGCTTTATCCAGTTGCGCTCGAAATCGGGAGCGTTCGCTTGATCCGGAAATAAGGGCATGGCGTGGCCGCGGCAGCGCTTTTTCAATGGCAGAGCGAAAATGTTTTTCGGAATAAGCGCCGTGAATCGTATCAATAATTTTCTCTCGGAAATAAACTTGCACCGTTGGGATGCTGATCACCCCTTGGTCATTGGAAAAATTCTTGAACCGATCGGTATCAATCAGCATCAATAAAAATCGGCCGCCGTAGTCATCCGCGAGTTTCACCAGTCGCGGCAATAACTTCATGCAAGGCGCGGCATGTTCCGACCAATGATAGAGCAGCACCGGCCCCTTTATTGAATTTTCCAGCACCATGGCATTAAATGACTGCGGGGTAATGTCGAAAATATAATTTTGCCCGGTCATTTGCACGGCCATTTTAATGGTGTGGCATTTTTCCAAAAAGCGCCGGAAGGTTCAAGATATGGCGCAAGATGAGCGCTTTTGCATAGCGCGGGAGATCGTTTTGCGCTCTGCGGTCAGCGCGATATCCGCCATCGCTTCACCCATGTCGGACAGATTTTGAAAAAACCGTCATTGCTTGTAAGCGGGATCCTGCCGATCCAGCATCCTGATCACCGCCTCCCATGAGCGCGTCACAAAATCCCCCGGGGCTTGTGGCGGCGGCGCGCCATAATCATTGAGTTGTTTGACCGCGCCGGCTTCCGGCAGCCAGTGTTTGGCGCCGGAACTCATCACATCCACTTGCACCTTGCAGGCGTTTTCCAGCGTGTATAGATGGTAGAAAGCTTCTGCGACCGTTCTCCCAGCGGCGAGCAGTCCGTGGTTGTGCATGATCATCAACCATTTGTCCGCCATATCTTCGCCGAGTTTTCGGCATTCTTCTTGATTGCCTGGTTGATTACCCGGCTGATCACCCGGCTGATCACCCGGCTGATCATTTGGCACCACCCCATATTTGTGATAGCACACGATGCCGCCGACTTCGTTGGCTTGTTGGGTCAACGGCAACAAGCCGCATTCCATGCAGGACACCGCCATGCCCGCCCGCGTATGGCTATGCAGCACCGCATTCACATCCGGACGGGCTTTCAGGATGGCGGTGTGAATCGAGTGACCGGCCGCATTGTACGGGTAGTCTCCTTGCAGGACATGGCCTGCAAAATCAACCTTGATCAAATTACTGGCGGTGATTTCGGAGAACAGCAAGCCGTAAGGATTGATAAGGTATTGATCGCCATGCTGCGGCACGCGCGCGCTGAGATGCGTGAAAATCAGGTCGGTCCAGCCGTAATGGACAAACAACCGGTAACAGGCCGCCAGATCTTGTCTGACCCGCCATTCTTCATCGCTGAATTTATTCGCGGGAAATTTTGCAGCCACCACTTTCATACCGATACCCCTACTAACTATCTTTAATCAATTATAATTGCAAAAAGGCGCCAGCGGTACCTGAACTTATACCGCATGGGAGATCGCTTCGGGATTTCGGCATCTTTGCCTGAGCATTGACCTGAGCATTGACCTGAGCATTGACCTGAGCATTGACCTGAGCATTGACCTGAGCATTGGCATAAGCATTGACCTGAGTTTGCCTGAGCGCCTGTTGATGCGGATTACTTTGCGGCGTTTCTTTCCCGCGCCTCCTTAATCACTTCTTCGGCCACATTCTTCGGGCACGGCATGTAGTGAGAAAATTCCATGGAAAACTGGCCGCGCCCGGACGTGATGGTGCGCAAATCGCCGATGTAACCAAACATATCCGCTAACGGAAGATCGCCCTTGATGCGCACCCCCGCAGGACCGGCATCCTGCGACTTAATCATTCCACGGCGGCGATTTAGATCGCCGATCACGTCGCCAACATGCTGTCGCGGGGTGAACACATCCACTTTCATAATCGGTTCCAGCAGTTGCGGACCCGCTTTAACCATGGATTGACGATAGGCCGCCCGCGCCGCCAACTCAAACGCCACCGCGGATGAATCCACGGCGTGGAACGCGCCATCCGTTAAGGTTACTTTGACATCGATGCAAGGATAGCCGGCCAAGACGCCGAGCTCCATGCATCCGGCAAAGCCTTTATCGACTGCCGGCCAAAATTCCCGCGGCACATTTCCGCCGGTTACTTTGGATTCAAACAGGTAGCCCGAGCCGACCTCTCCCGGTTCGATGATGTAATCGATTCGTCCAAATTGACCAGCGCCGCCGGTTTGTTTTTTGTGCGTATATGTGTCTTCGACTCTTTGGGTAATGGTTTCACGATAGGCGACTTGCGGCTTGCCGACTTCGACGTCAACTCCGTGCGTGCGCCTGAGCAAATCCACTTTGATGTCCAAATGCAACTCGCCCATTCCTTTGAGAATGGTCTCGCCGCTGTCGACGTCGGTCACGACATGAAACGATGGATCCTCCCATATCATTTTGCCGAGGGCCACGCCCAGCTTCTCCGAAGCGCTTTTGTCTTTAGGATTCACCGACATGGAAATGACCGGGTCCGGGAAAACCATTGGCTCCAGGGTTGCGGGATGGTTCGGGTCGCACAGCGTATGCCCGGTCTTAACATTTTTCATCCCTAACACGGCGACAATGTCGCCCGCTTGAGCCGAACTGCGCTCTGCGCGGGAATTGGCATGCATTTCCACAATCCGCCCAATGCGCTCGGTTTTGCCCGTGGCGGTGTTTAACACATTCGAGCCTTTGCTAATCCTGCCGGCATAAATACGCAGAAACGTGAGCGCGCCGAATCGGTCATCCATTATTTTAAAAGCCAGGGCGCGCAATGGTTTTTGCGGATCAACGATGGCAAATTCTCCTGTTTCATTGCCCTCTAAATCAGTTTCCGGCTGCGGCTTGACTTCCATTGGATTGGGCAGATAATCGACCACCGCATTGAGAATCAATTGAATCCCTTTGTTTTTAAATGCAGAACCGCAATAAGCGGGGAAAAAATCCAGCGCAATCGCGCCCTTGCGGACACAGGCTTTCACCGTATCGATATCCGGTTCCTCGCCATCGAGATATTTTTCCATCGCGTCATCGTCGTACTCAAGCGCGGTTTCAATCAACGCTTGGCGATAGCTTTCCACCTGAGCGACCATATCCGCGGGCACTTCCTCGATGTGGTAGTTTTCAGGATCGCCGGATCCATCCCAAATCCAGGCTTTGCGGGTCAATAAATCAACCACGCCGGTAAAGTCATCTTCGATGCCTATGGGCAAAACCATCACCAACGGCTGCGCGCCAAGCACTTGCTTGATTTGCGCGACCACGCGATAAAAATCAGCGCCAATGCGATCCAGTTTATTGACGAAAATAATGCGCGCGACTTCTGAATCATTGGCATAACGCCAGTTGGTTTCAGATTGCGGTTCGACGCCGCCGGAACCGCAAAACACCCCAATGCCGCCGTCCAGCACTTTTAATGACCGATAAACTTCAATGGTGAAATCAACATGGCCCGGCGTGTCAATAATGTTCAAGCGATGCTCATCCCAAAATGCGCTGGTCGCCGCAGACTGTATGGTAATGCCGCGCTCGCGCTCCTGATCCATGAAATCCGTGGTCGCTTCGCCGTCGTGCACCTCCCCTATTTTGTGAATCTTGCCGGTGAGGCTTAATATTCTCTCCGTCGTGGTCGTTTTGCCGGCATCCACATGCGCGAAGATGCCGATATTTCTATAATGTGATAATTCTGTCATGGCTTATTGTGTTGAATTTGCTCTAAATTTGGGTGACCACGCCCTGCCTGACCGCCTTTCCAAAGCGGGCGGATGATACAACAAAAACCGGTGCGGTTGTGAAACTGCGCCAACCGCGCGCGCGGTCATTCGCTCTTATGAATCTCCTTTATGAATGTCCTGGACTCGTTGCCATGCCATGCGAATTTCATGGGTTTTTTCGTTGGCCAGTTTCACCATCTCTGGCGGCAGTCCTTTGGATACCAATTTATCCGGATGATGCTGGCTGAGTAATCGGCGATAGGCTTTTTTGATTTCATTGAATGGGGTTTGGGGGGTCACGCCCAGAACTTTGTAGGGGTCAAGATCGGCGCCTTTTTGGGTCGGTTGGGAGCCGCCGCGAATCATTTCAATGATCGTTTGCAAATCGGAATGCCGAAAACCTAAGGCTTGGGCAATCTCGCGCAAGATGATGTTTTCCTGCGGATCTAATCGGCCATCCGCGAATGCCACTTGCACCTGGATTTCGAGAAACATGCGCAACAAAGTGGAGCGGCGATGACATTCCTGGCGAAACTGCATCAAAACGCCGACCAGATCGAATTCCGGGCGCTTGCCGCGATCGAATAATTTGATGGCCGCTTTTTTCTGCGCCTTGCCCAACTGCATATGATTCATTAATTGGTTGGCCAGTGATATCTCATCCGCTGAAACCTTGCCGTCCACTTTGGCGATATGCCCCATGACCGAAAAGGTCGCGGTGAAAAATGCCGCCTGAGTGCGCTCCTGATCGCCGGGAAAATAACGTTGGCGTTGATCGCTTTGGCTAAAACCTCGGTCTATCCGGTGCCCTAATGACGCCCCTAACAGCGCGCCGATTGGTCCGCCAAGAAGAAATCCAAACGTGCCGCCGACAACTTTTCCCCACCATGCCATAATTTTATTTCGCTTTAGTGTTCACGAGCATCATCGCGTCATCGCGAACTTTTGTCGCTTTTCGAGCCGCCGAGGCAAGGCGGGGAATCCGGGGTTGGTCCGCCCTGCTCGAACCACTCGTCCGGGGTCAGGGTATGCAACGCCAGCGCGTGGATGGTTCCGGCCAACTCCTCGGCCAGCGCGGCGTTCACCATACGATGGCGGGCGACCGGCGTTTTGCCCGCAAATTGCTCGGACACCACGGTGATGTTAAAATGCGACTCGGCGCCGTCCGGGACGTTGTGCATAAAGCTTTCATTCGCGACCGCGAGGTGGGTCGGCGAAAACCGGCGCAACTTTGCGCGAATGGCGGACTGGACTATGTCGTGGTTCATGATAGGGTTCATTCGTAATTTTACAGCAGTTCAATCATAACTGTCGCTGTCAACCGTATCGCTTGATTGACAGGAGTCTATCAGATAGCATGTATTAATGAATAGATTATCGCGGATTCTCGGAACCTTGGCGCTGGGCTTGTTGTTTGGCTGCGCCGGGGAGAAGCCGGAACCGTTGGTCGGGAACGGCGAAGATGCGTTGATAGTGATGGATTTCTCCGTCGCCAAGCCGTTGCATCCGCTACCCAATGATTGGGTAAAAAACGAATTTTTTACGCGAGTGCCGATGAAGTATTCGTTTGGCACCTATCAAGGTGTCCCGGCGATGCGTTTCGAGACCGATAATAGCGCATCGATGTTGGGTCGGGACCTGGATATCGATTTGGCTCAGTACCCGATCCTGACCTGGAAATGGTTGGTCGAGGTGCCCATCACCAGCACGGTCAGCGAAAAATTGCCCGAGGGCGACGATCATCCGGCCCGTCTGTTGGTGACGCTCAAAACTGCCAAGGGAGAGCCTCGAGCCTTTGAAATCATCTGGGGGAACAAGGAATTTCGTGCCGGCCAATACAAAGTCATCGGTGATTTTCATCATTACACCGCCAATGGCGGAGACCCGAAATTGGTTGGACGCTGGTTCGAGGAAAGGCTGGATCTGCGGGAGATCTACCGCAAAATTTGGAAAGATGGCGAGCAGCCTCGTCTGACACATATCGCGGTATTTTGCGATTCAGACGAAACGGATACGCGGTCTGTCGCCTGGTTTTCGCATATCACATTGCGTACCAGATAGTCACAGCCCGGCCTCAATATCCGCGCCCGATTCTCTCATACATATCAATCTCAACGCGCGGGCGCGATGATCTTTCGAACATCATGCCCATCCTCTCGTCCATACTCTCAAATAAAACTCAGGATTTAATATTCAGTTTACTTAAGTCGCAGGCGCAATACCGGTCTGTTTCTGCATAGCCCGCAATTCATCAAGGGGGATATGGCAGGCGATGGCGTGGTTTTGATCAGCAAGCCGCCAGGGTGGTGTTTCACGGTCGCATATCTCTCCAATTCGCCTCGAACAACGCCGTTGAAACGGGCATCCAGACGCGGGCGGCGAGAGTTCAAGGATATCTTCGGCCACCAACCTGGGCGCAGTGCCGGGATCAGGTTCCAGCACCGCGCCGAGCAGGGCTTCCGTGTAGGGATGAGCAGGCAAGTCATATACTTTTCCCGCAGGTCCTAGTTCACATAGCCGGCCCTGGTACAGCACCGCCACCCGATCGGCCACAGCACGGACCACCGACAGGTCATGGGAAACAAAAATATAAGTGGTCGTCCGGTCTGACTGAAGTTCGGTTAGCAACTCGAGCACCGCCGCCTGAACCGAGACATCCAGGGCGGAGGTTACCTCATCGCACAAAACCAGATCCGGTTCGGCCGCGAAAGCGCGTGCCACTGCAACACGTTGCTTTTCACCACCGGATAGCTGGCTGGGAAGATGCCCGATATAATCCACCCGCAGACGCACGCGAATCAGCAAGGCTTCGATACGCTCACGCAATGCCTCGCCCTGAAGCCCAAAGTAAAGTTTCAGGGGTTGAGCCAAAATCTCGCCCACTGTCTGGCGCGGATTTAGGGAAGAGTCTGGATTTTGAAAAATAAGCTGTATTCTTCTCAAGGTGTCTGGTGCGCGATTATCGACGGAAGTATTCAGGTTTGTGGTCGTTTCAAACTCAATGGAACCTTTCAACAGCGGTTGCAAACCAGCAATCGCCCGCAGCAGGGTCGACTTGCCACTTCCAGATTCGCCCACGAGTCCAATAGTCTCGCCTTTGCGAATAGTCGCATCAACCCTATCGACCGTCGGCGGAACCCTTGATTCATGTCCCCGAATTTTTTCAAAAAAACCGGGTTTGCAATAACTGATGGCCACATCTTCGAGCCGTAAAATGATGTCCGCTTGATCCGGATTGATGCGCTTGGGTCGATTTGGCGGTTCAGGAGGCGAGAGCTGTTGCAGGCGCTGATGAAAATGGCAACGCACCCTTTCTCCGGCTATCCCGGCTTCTAATACTGGCCGCTCATCGCGGCAGCGTTGTTCAGCCAAGGGACAGCGATCGACAAACCCGCAACCATTCCCGGCTGCACCCGGAGCCGGCGGTCGCCCGGGCATTGCAGCTGGCACAAAGGCTTGGCTTAATCGTGGAATTGATGAAAGCAGCCCGCGTGCATAGGGGTGACCAGGGTGCTTCAGCACCCGACGCACTGTGCCACTAAGGATTATTTCTCCCGCGTACATGACCACGACCGAATCACAGACTTGGGCGATAGCCCCCAGGTCGTGACTGACATAAACCATAGCCGTTCCGGTCTCTGCCGCCAGCGCGCGCAACAACGCCAGCACGTGCGCCTGCGTGGTTACATCGAGTCCGGTGGTTGGCTCATCCAGCAATAAAACGTCCGGTTCACCCGCCAGCGCCACGGCAATCGCAACACGTTGCTGCTGTCCGCCAGAAAGCTCGTGCGGGTAGCGCGCCAACAGGATCTCCGGCTGTGGCAGACGAACTTGTGTCAGGACTTCAATACAACGCCTGCGCCACTGATCTTTTGAGAATTTGGTGTGCAGCAACAAGGCTTCATTGATCTGTTGCCCAATCCGCATTGTCGGCGTCAACGACTGGCCGGCATTCTGCGGAATCAGAGCCAAATCGCCGCCGCGAATAGCTTCCAGCGCTTTATGGTCGAGATCGAACACATTGTGTCCCTTAAAATCACTTTCCCCGCCCAATACGCGCAAGCCGGTTTTCAGGTAACCCATCATGGCCAGGGCCAGCGTGCTTTTGCCGCAACCCGACTCGCCCACCAGTCCAATCGTATCCCCGGTGCGCAGCGACAGATCGATGTTGCGCAGGATTGGCAGCGTGCTGCCCGCACGACTGGTAAATCCGACGCTGAGATCTTTTACCTGAATCAGCGGGTCATTCGGCATAAATTCTATACCGGCGCCTTTTGCGCGCGATCGATGCCCAGAGCCTTGGCTAATGCATCCGCGCTTAAGTTGATGCCGATAATCAAAGAGCTGAGAGCAACCACAGGCGCCAGCACCGCCCATGGCGCAAAAGACATGAAGCTGCGCGCGCCAGCAATCATCAAGCCCCAATCCGCTGTCGGCGGCGCAACGCCAAAGCCGAGAAACGACAGCGAACTAAACGCTAGCAACATCCATGACCAGCGCATGGCGGCCTCGACCAGCAAAACATCCAGCACGTTGGGCAACAGTTCTTTTTTTACGATTGTTGTTCTTGATTCACCTCGTGCCCTGGCGGCCGTAATATAATCAAGCGCCACCACATCGTGGGTTGCTGCACGCGACATTCGCACCACCGGGATGCCGTAAAAAAATGCCAAAGTCAGGATCAATACGCCAACACCGAGACCAATAACAGAAACGATCAACAGCAGGAACAATATCCATGGAATCGCTAGGAAGGCATCAACGAAACGCATAACGATGTTCTCTAGCCAGCCGCCGATGAGCCCCAGCATTACCCCTAACAGACCGCCCCAGGCGATAGCGAGCACAGTTGCGACACTGGTCACCATAAGCGCCTGTTGGCCGCCTAACATGGTTCGCGTAAGAATATCGCGCCCCAGGTTATCGGTGCCTAACCAGTGTTTGGTCGAAGGTCCGCTGAGGATCGCCTGAGCATCCATCGCCGTAAAATCGTAAGGCACCAGGGCCGGTGACAGAATCGCCAGAACAATGTGGAAACCCACCAGACAGAGCCCGACCAGACCAGAGGGTCGAGATGCCATCGCCGCCAAAACATTCAGCAGTTTAACCCATACATTTTCTTGTTTAATGGCGGTTATGGTGTTCATGGTGCCATAGTTTAATGCCGCATCGTCCTGAGCCGCGGATTGGCAACCAGTGTCAATAAATCCGCAAACAGGTTAAGACCAATGTAAACAGCCGCCAAAACCAGCGCAATGGCTTGTACTAATGCGAGATCGCGATCCGATATGGCATCAATCGTCAAGCGACCGAGACCGGGATAATTAAACACCACCTCGATGACCACAACCCCTCCCAACAGCCATGCAATGGTCAAAGCGACCAGGTTGATCGTCGGCAACAAAGCGTTTGGCAGCACATGCCTGAAAACCATTCTCCAGTAAGGAACGCCTTTAAGCCGCGCCATTTGCACATAATCACTGGCCATGACATCGATCACGCTGGTGCGAACCATGCGCAGGATATGAGCCGTCATGACCAGTGCGAGCGCGATGATGGGAAGTATAATATCCGACAGGAATTCGACTAGCGGGGCATTGGGCGGCGTTGTTACGATGCCTGGAAACCAGCCAAGCCAGACGCTGAATACCAAAATCAAGAGTGTCGAACTCACGAACTCGGGAATGGTCATGGCGAAAATCGCTATGGTTGAAACCCACAAGTCCGGCGATCGGTCGCGCCAGAGGCCCGCAATAATTCCCAGAAAAATGGCGATTGGAACGCCGATAAGCGTTGCGCTCAGGCCAAGAACGAGGGTATTGCGAAGACGTGTGCCGATGATGTCGGAGATCGGTTTATTGCGCTTCAGCGACATGCCGAGGTCGCCCTGCAGCGCCCCAAGCGTCCATTCGGCATAGCGTGTCAGGGCCGGACGATCGACCCCGAAATCCCTGCGGCAGTTGTCCAGGCGTGTGCCCGTGGCCATTCGCCCCAGATAGGCCGTACAGGCATCGCCAGGCAAGGCTTCCACCGTAACGAACACAATGCCGGAGACAAACACCAGCGTAAGTAATCCGAGCAAAAGTCTTTGCAGGAAAAGTTTGATCATGTCGCCGCCATCCTCTTGCGCGTGGCGCTTGAGCGATTTGACAGTGTTGCTGCCGCCTCATCAGCGCGCCAGCGCGCAACGACAATACGCACGAATCAGAAGTCCAGTTCAACCCAAACTGGCTTATGATCTGAACCAAGCACGTCCTGGTCGACCCATACTCGTGCGACCTTTTGTGACAAATGCGGCGAAATGAAACAGTAATCCAAGCATGTCGGATAACCCGGTTCACGTTCGCACGGATCAGGGAACCAACTGCTGCGATCATTTGAGCGCTCCCGGGCCACAGTCCAGCTATCAAGAAAACTGTCCAGATGTCCAACCCGACCGACGAAAGGGTCTGGCGCACCAACCATCCTGTTGTATTCTTCGCCATCGGGCATCATGTTAAAGTCACCCATCACAACAGCTTCTTTGGGTATGATCGGAATAGGCTCATCATTACTCCAGTTGTGCTCAGCCCTATGTTTAAGCTCGACTGGATTGGCAGCCGCATCACCACCGGTCCAGGAACCGCCGCTCACCGGCGCATTTCGGTAGAATTCCAACAAACGATCTATTTGCATCAGGCGATCACGACTGGAGACCGCAGAAAGATGAAGGGAATAAATCATTAAAGGTCCCGACGGCGTATCGACAATGCACTCAATAGCCCCGGTATCCATGGTCAAACTGTCCGTCGTGCCCAATTTCGGAAACACAATGTAACGCGCCATGCGAATCGGCCAGCGCGAAATCACCATCGGGCCAAATTGGCGGCGGCGATTTAAAATGGAGCCATCGTCGTTGACCACGCTTGCATCCACATCAAACGCCGGGAAGTAGAGCCCATAGTATTTTTTTAGATAACTTGAAATTATTTCCGGCTGATCCGTCATTCCGCTACGCTTCCAAAAACGCTCGACTTCCTGCAGAGCGATGATGTCGGCGTCTTTTACGGTATCAGCAATGCGTTCAAGATCAATTTTCTGATCAGGCCCAAGACCAAAACGGATATTGTAACTAACGAGTTTCATCGCTATTTCCCCTTGATTGGGTGAACGACGCAAAAGGCTCTCCGTCAGGAGACCCCTTGCGCTCCTATCTTTGCATTACTTACGAATAAACGGACAAGTATTACTCGCCAACACTGACAGTGTGGTATTGAACGCCATCGTCAAACATTACCGGCAGCCCTGTAACCCTGGCACTGGTCACAACGACCTGATTGACATGGAACGGGATAAATGTCCCACTCTCTTCAAAAAGTATTTTCTGCAAGTCCTGATAAAGAACCGTGCGTTTCTCTCGGTCCAGTTGCTGGCGTGCTTGGTCCAGCTTCTGATCAAAATCGGAACTTTTCCAATAGCTCTCATTCCAGGAAGCCGTGCTACGGTAAATTTCATTGAAAGCCTGATCAGCAGGACGCTGCCCCCAACTCGTGGTCACGGCGGGTTCTTTCATCCAAACATCCGACCAATATCCGTCCGCCGGGGCCTTCACCAGATTAATCTTAATCCCCGCCGCCGCAACCTGCTGTTGGTAAACCTGGACCATATCGATCCACAGGGCTCTAAGGTCGCTGGTGACAACATCGACTTCAATGCCATCGGGGTAGCCCGCTTCAGCCAGCAACCGTTTAGCTTCATCAATTTGTTGTGGGCATTCGATCTGGGCGCGGTATTGATCGCCGGTCCATACCGGGTGATCGCAAGTGACAACACCGCCACCGGGGCCAAGCACCAGATCAATCATAGCCTGGCGATCGGCAGCTATACGCAACGCCTTGCGGACGCGAACATCGGTGAAAGGTTCCGTGTCGGTTCTAAACACGATAGCCACCAGCCAGTCGCCCGTGTTGACCCGTTGTATTTTAAATTTCGAATTATTTTCGAACAGCACCTTCTCTTGTGCCGAGATATGACGCAGCATATCGATTTGGCCGCTAAGCAACGCCTGGACTCGGGCCTGTGCGTCTGGAATGGAGATGATTTTAATGGTATCAACAGCCGGCACCCCTTCCCAGTAGTCAGGATTGGCCTTTAGCACCGTGGTACCTTCAGGATCAAGGGTTTCCAGAATAAACGGACCGGTACCAATGCCGGTCTTTGCAATGGTGTCACCCGAGCCTGACGGGGTCATCCGAATACGATAATCCATAATCAGCATGGGAAAATCCGCATGCGCCGCAGACAGTGATATCTTCACGGTCAAAGGATCAATGGCCTCAACTTTCTCCATCACCGCCAATACAGAAGCGACCGGTGAGTCGAGCTCAGGATCTTTAATCCGATTCAGCAAATCAACCACATCGGCTGCATCAAAATCTGAACCATCGTGAAATTTGACGCCTGCACGGAGCAAAAACGTCCATTCGGTCGCAGCCTCATTTGCCGACCACGACACCGCCAGATCGGGCGTTGGCTCTCCCGATGCAGAGGGCCGAACCAGACGGTTCATGGTCTTTTCGGTGAGCTGCCAGAAGCGGTTTGGGGAGATCGGATCAGCATTTTCAGCCCCGCCAAAGCCCAGATCGTGCGTGGTGAGAAAAGTTCCGCCGGTCGCCTGTGCCAGTGATATCGGCAACAGGGTCAACACAGCCGTTGCCACAAATACTTTTAGCTTGATCATCATAATATTCTCCTCAATAAATATTAGTTGGCGAAATAGTTAGTTGGCGCGAAATCCAATTTTGGATTGTAACACCGACTGATTAAAAGCCTTTTAGTTTGCCCATCAATTTATCATATTGCCAAGTATATTATGATACAAGAGCAAGGGAACATATATTCTATTTTTTAATGCAAAAACACCTAATCAAACTTACCAACAACGCCATTGCTGGAGAGATGTTTGCGTCATTAAAGAAGGTTCAAGATACTTTAAGCGGTCGATTTCGGATAGATTTCAGCAGATATTGAGGGAACTATCAAGGAAAGTTGACAAAACGCCAAGAATGAAACAAACAGATAAATCCACCCGCGCTTTGTTAGCTATGCCGAAACCTCGTGGTAAGGTGCCTCTTGTTAAAAAATCAGACCTCAAACGTCACTTTAAACTCGTTGTTGTCGGCGGTAAGCTAGTTATGCGGGAAGTCAAGTGAATCCGGGGCTTGTCAACTTTCCTTGATAGTTCCCGATATTGACACCCATTTTCGTGGCGCATATTGAAGCGAAACTCACACTCTTTCAAAGGAGTCCGGCTACGCCGGACGACATATTTAACTGGATTCCCGCCTGCGGCGAGAATGACGGGCTGAGGGGACAATGGTGAATCGGAAGGCAATACTCCTTTTGAGAGGACAATGGTAAATAATTGTCACGCAAAGCGTGACACAACCGGCGGCTACGCCACTCTGGATTCCCGCCTGCCGGCGAGAATGACAAATAAGAGTCGTCATTGCCCGACAAATAAGAGTCGTCATTGCCCGGCCCATATTATTATTGGCCGGGCAATCCAGTGGAATATGCCGTCCGGCGTAGCCGGACTCCTTTGCGGCGAAGCCGCCGGTTTGTGTCTGGCAAAGCCGGATGCCAAAAAGAGTCACGCTACGCGTGACAGATATTTAACTGGATTCCCGCCTGCGGCGAGAATGACGGCCGAGAGGGCGGCGCTAAAACACCGCTGGAAAGGAACAAAACGGGCAATGAATCAGACAACACATACGCTCGCATTGCCCGGCCATGTGTTGTCTGATTTGAGTATACAATCGGCTGGTCCCTGGGCCAGAGATGCCGGTGATTTGTGCGACTTCGCAAGCCTCGATATCAAGGCAAAACAGCCGTGGAATCGCCCTGAATTTATTCTCCGAAATTCGGCAGCGAATGACAGGCTTGTTTTTCATTTATAGAACAATTAGTTGTGACCATTTCACTATACCTTAAAGTATCTTGAACCTTAAAGAATCCAGATTTATTCAAGGCTGTGCAAGTAAAGCCAAGGTGGTGATGCCATAACTTTTTAACTTTTCGAACCGCCGAGGCAAGGCGGGGAATCCGGAGTTTGTCCGCCCGGTTGACAAATAATCATGGATTGCTTACAACAACTTGTGAACAAGAAAACCTGAATCAAGAAAGCCCATGTTTGAAAAATTTGAAGCCGCGCCGCAAGACCCGATCATCAAACTGATCGGCATGTATCGGGACGACCCGCGAGTGGAAAAAATAGATGTCGGGGTCGGCGTGTTCAGGGATGCGGAAGGCCAAACCCCAATCATGGCAGCGGTCACCATCGCGGAACAAAGACTGCATGAGGCGCAAACCACCAAAGCCTATGTCGGCTTGGCCGGCGATGAAGTGTTCAATGGCCAAATCGCGGACTTGGTTTTCGGGCGCTCTGGCGTGCGCGATCGGGTGCGGGCGGTGCAAACTCCGGGCGGATGCGGCGCATTGCGAATGTTGTCCGACATGTTATTTCGAATCGCGAGCGAGCGCACGGTTTGGGTAAGCGATCCAACCTGGGGCAACCACTACCCGATATTTCGCCAGAGCGGGTTTAATGTCGCCGCCTATCCCTACCTTGATCGCGAAACCAAAACCGTGAATCGCGATGCCTTGCTGGGCAAGTTGTCGACCCTCGGTCAAAACGACATCGTGGTATTGCACGGCTGCTGCCATAACCCGTCGGGCGCGGAACTTGCGCCGCGGGACTGGGATGAGATCGCCGCACTCAGCGCAAAAAACGGCTTCCTTGCCTTTGTGGATTTCGCCTATCAGGGGTTTGGGGATTCTCTGGAAGAGGATGCTTATGGCATACGCGCCTTGGCCTTGGCGGTGGAGTCCATGGTGGTGGCCAGTTCCTGCTCGAAAAACTTCGGGCTGTATCGCGACCGGGTCGGTTGCGCGCTGTTGTTAGGCGGCAGCCCCGAAGTATCGGACATTGCCCGCGGCCACCTGCTCAGCACGGCGCGCAGTTCCTATTCCATGCCCCCCGATCACGGCGCCGCCATTGTCGCCCGCATCATGACCGATGCCGCGTTGCGTCAATCCTGGGAAGACGAACTCACCGGCATGCGTCGGCGCATGCGCTCCATCAGGAAAAAAATGAGCGCGATACTGCGCGCAAAATCCGGCGGCGCACGCTGGGATTTTATCGCCGACCATCGCGGCATGTTTTCGCTGCTAATTTTGGACGATAGCCAAGTCGACCGCCTGCGCCGCGATTATGCGGTTTACGCGGTAGCGGGCGGGCGCATCAACATCGCCGGAATAAAAGACGATGACCAGTTGGCGCGATTTGCTGATGCGCTGGTGGCGGTGGTCGCTCCTGCGCATCCTGCGCCCGCGACATAATGCCGTCCATGGCAAAAACCGCGCCGTGATTCAGCAGTTTGGCGATTGCGGATTAGTCGCTTCGCGATTTAATCAGTGATGCCAATCCGATCATGCGCGACTCGCCGCTTATTCTCAGTCTAGACCAAGGCACCAGCAGCTCGCGCGCCATGGTGTTCAGCGCGCAAAACGAAATTGTCTCTATCGCCCAGCACGCGTTTAAGCCATCTTATCCTGACGATGTCGGCGATGCCGGCGATGCCAACGTTGTCCGCGTCGAGCATGATCCAGAACAAATCTGGCGCACCACCCTTGATGCCTGCAAGCAGGCCATCGCCAGCGCGGCCGCGCGCGGAACCATCGCCGCGGTCGGCATCGCCAACCAACGGGAAACCACCCTCATCTGGGATCGGCAAAGCGGGAAACCGATTTACAACGCCATCGTCTGGCAAGATCGCAGGACCGCGGCGGCGTGCGAAAAACTCGCCCGCGCTGGCGTTGCCAACGAGGTCGCCGACAAAACCGGGTTGTTGCTCGACCCCTATTTCTCGGCCACGAAAATCGGCTGGATTCTGGATAACGTCGCCGGCGCCCGGCAAAAAGCGCAGTCCGGACGGCTTGCTTTTGGCACCGTGGACACCTATCTCATCTGGCGGCTGACTGGCGGCAAACGCCACCTTACCGACGCCACCAACGCCAGCCGAACCTTATTGTTCAATATCCATTCCGGCACTTGGGACACCGACTTGCTGCGGTTATTCAATGTGCCGCAGGCGCTGCTGCCGGAAGTCAAAAACTGCGCGGACGATTTCGGCGTCACGGACAAAGCCGTGCTCGGCGTCGAATTAGCCATCGCCGGCGTGGCCGGCGATCAGCAAGCCGCGCTGATTGGGCAAACCTGCTTCAAGCCCGGCATGGTGAAAAGCACCTACGGCACCGGCTGCTTCATGATGATGAACACCGGCCACCAGCCAATGCGCTCGCGCAACAAACTGCTGACCACCATCGGCTATCGTCTCGGCGACCACACCACCTATGCCCTCGAAGGCGCCATATTCAACGCCGGCACCGCGGTCCAGTGGCTGCGCGATGGCCTCGGCATCATCCAGGACACCAACGAAATCGACCGGCATTTGCAGCATTCCGAAGCCCGCCACGGCCGCTGCTTGGGCGTGTACATGGTGCCGGCATTCACCGGCTTGGGCGCGCCGCATTGGAATACCGAGGCGCGCGGAATGGTCAGCGGGTTGACCCGAGACGCCAGCGCATCGGACTTGGTGCGCGCCGCCATCGAGTCGGTGTGCTATCAAACCCACGACCTGCTCGGCACCATGCTCGAAGACAGCGGCTTGCGCCGCGCCGCCATGAGATCCGACATGCGCGTGGACGGCGGCATGGCCGCCAATGACTGGCTGCTGCAATTTTTGTCCGACATCACCCAATCCCGCATCCGCAAACCGACGATTACCGAAACCACCGCTCTGGGCGCGGCTTATTTGGCCGGACTGCAAATCGGCTTGTTCGAATCCATAGACGACCTCGCCAAAAAATGGCGGCAAGAAAAATCCTTCGAGCACGAGATGGATGCAAAAACCAGGCAGCGCTGTCTTGATGGATGGCGCAAAGCGGTGCAGCGTTGCTTGCTTTAGCAATGCGGTGGCGAAGGTGACGGTGACGTCCCCCAGGTCCGTCATTCCTGCGAAAGAACGTCACCCCTGTGAAAACAGGGGCAGGAATCCAGTAGAACATTCGTCCCACGTAAGCGGGACACAAAACCATAATGTCAGCGGCTATCGCCGCTGGATTTTTTACTGGATTCCGTGTCAAGCACGGAATGACGGGGACGGCATGGCAAAAACGGCCGCGGCGATGTTACATGTGCCACATCGACATCGACGCCATGCCGCCGAACATCATCATGACCATCATCACGACATAGATCAGCATCAGCACGCCGTTGATGATGAAAAATAGTTTGACCTTCGCCAGCGACGCGACCAACAACTCCTCGTCTTCGCCGACATAGGCGCCGTCGGCTTTGCCGGCCGCTTGGAACAACACCACGCCCATCCATATCGGCAGCCAAGCGATGATCAGTCCGACGACGCTCAGCGCCATCATTGCGCCCATGATAATCATCATGACCGCGAGAAATTTCATCCAGCCCTTGGCGTGATAGAGCGGTGCCGCGATTTGTTTTAGGTCTTGGATTCAAATCTTAAGTGCAACTTCACCGATGAAGGAAAGGTGAGATGCGAGGTTTGATATTAGCAGACGCAACCTAATCCAACAACGCGAGAATGTTTTTGCGGTCACCGCAGCCAGAACAAAAACTTGCCGGCCGTGAATACGTTTATTCCAATACAACGAGAATTCTTTCATGGCTGCTGGCAATAAATCTACGCGAGTGCTCCCGACTTGATACCGCCTTTTGATTAAGCGATTTTGCGGATTTAGATATATAATGCCTGCCCATCCACCCCTACCTGCATCTAGACGACCAAATGAAGATAATCAACGCCGTAAAAACCGCCCTTGTCTAATAAAGAAGAAGTGAGAGATATGAAAAATTTAGAAGAATTAACAAAAGAGAGACGAAAACATGTTGAGTCGTGCGAAAAGAATAACGACAATTCTCACACCATAATTGCGGGGATGTATTCTGACCCATCCCATTTTATCTATGAACTTTTGCAAAATGCGGATGATGCAGGGGCATCAGAAGTTATATTCAACTTGCGCCGGAAGTCATTAAAATTTCAGCACAATGGCGAGAAATTATTTGATTTCGATGATGTTAAATCGATAACAGCAATAAACGCATCTGCGAAAAAAGACGATGTTAATGCAATCGGTACTTTTGGGGCCGGCTTCAAATCTGTTTTTGCAATAACGGAAACGCCAAGTATTCATTCGAGTGATTTTCATTTTGAAATTGTTGATTTTATCGTTCCAGAAATAGTCGAACCTTTAAATAACGAAGAAAAACATGGGACGGTAATATGTCTTCCATTCAACCATCCCGATATAACACCCGACAAAGCCTATGAACAAATATCGAATCGATTACAAAAGTTAGAGTCTGAGTCATTATTATTTTTGAGAAATATTAAAAAGATTCAGTGGAGTACAGAATCAGACAAGGGTCATTATCTTGCTGAAATCAAGGAAGATAAAGCCAGCCTGATCTCGCGGGTTAATGAACAAGACAGCACGAGAGATTATCTGATATTTAAAAAAACCATAGAAAGCACCAAACTAAATATAGTAGTTGCTTATTCGTTAAATACCGATGATGGCGATACCGTTGTTCCAGTGCATGACGCCAAATTATTTGTGTTTTTTCCGACAGAGGTGCAAACAGGGTTAAAGTTTTTAGTTCACGCGCCTTATAAAACCACTCCCGGTAGAGAGACAATTCCTTTCGATGACGATCAGAATCAGATTATTACAAACGAATTATCAATGTTAATAGCTGAGAGCATCCAATCAATTAAAAATAAAGGGTTATTGGATGTTGATTTTTTGACTTTGTTGCCTATTGATTCGGAAAAGACACATTCATTATATAGTTCGGCATTCCAGAAAGTTAAAGACACATTAAAAATAAATCCGCTATTACCAACCAATAACAAAGGCTGGATCACTGCACAAAACGCTATATTAGCCCGAGAGAAAAAACTCACTGATTTATTAAAGCAAAAAGATTGTTTGTATTTATTTGAGAAAAAATATTGGCTAGATACAGATATTACAAGAGATAGAATGCCAGCATTACGAGAATATTTGATGGATGAGTTAGAAGTATCTGAAAAAACTTTGGAGGGTTTTTGTCAAGGTATTGATAAAGACTTCATTAAAGAAAAGTCTGACAATTGGCTCGTTAAATTTTATGCAAATATTACAGATAATACCGCTTTACACCACGTTTTGCTAAAACGCCCTATTATTCGTGTAGAGAATGGCACGTATATTTGCCCAGAAAATGATTCAGGTAAAGTGCAGGTATATTTACCGACTAGGGGCAGGTCAAGATTCAAAACTGTTAAAAGATCTATTGCTAAAAATAAAAAGGCAAGAATATTTTTAGAAAAGCTCGGAATAACAAAACCAGACGACGTTGCAGAAATCAGAGAATTTATTGTTAAAAAATACCATAAAGAATGCTTAGAGGTTACAAAAAATAAATATATAGATGACTTAAATAGAGTACTAGAAATTTGGTCGCATTCCAATAAGTACCGAAAAATTGAGGTTGCGGATTTACTAAAGCAATCGCAATTTGCGCGATGCATAAATCAAAGTAAGTCAATCTCTTATCAAAAACCTGCTGAAGTGTATTTTTGTGAGAATAATAGGTTATTGTCTTGGTTTGAGGGCAATCTAGATGACGATATTTATTTCCTCCAAGTGGGAATTCAATTAACAGAAAATAGCAGGAAGTTTCTGGAAAGCCTAGGTGTTCGATATGATTTAAAAATGTCTGGCACTGATTATATCAATGTTCATTTTCATGGTTCGCACGAAAGAAGTGTTAATGGATTTAATCCAAAGTTTGACATACATGGTTTAGATTTTTGTCTGGAAAATATAACTGCCGAAAAATCTGTATTCTTGTGGTCGGCATTGCTTAAACATACCAACAAGCTAAAAGGCTATACAGAAATGACAAGAAACCTAAACAATACATACAATAAGAGTGAAGAGAAAACATCAAGGGCTATGGATGCTTTACATGAAAGTTCGTGGCTATATGACAAGGATGGGAAATTAATCGTGAAGCCCATAGATCAAATAACTTTGGATGATATGAGCAATGATTACCAAAAAGAAAATGATGACAGCGAAAAGCTCGTTAAAGTGCTTGGGCTTAAGCTGGATAAAGTTGCAAAATTTGAAGAAGAAACCGGACTAAAAGTGGTGGATAACGAAGAGTATGAAGAATTTAAGGAATGGAAGAGAGTACACAGTGATGCAGATGGAAATACTGAAGAATCAGTCTGGACTCCAGAAACAGATCTAGATGATGTAATTATCATTGAGGACCAATCAGAATCACCAAGACACAGACAAGAGGATTTATCTGGCCAAGATACAAATTCTGAAATAAAGGATACAGATAATGAGAAGAGTGGAAAAGAAAGGGGGAATGATGGGAATTCTGATAAACCTAAAGATAGTAAAGCGATAGGTGATTGTGGAGAAGAGCTCGCGTACAGACACTTGGTGAAAAAATACCCAAAGAACAAAGTGGTTTGGCTAAATAAAAACGGAAATGCCGGAAAGGGCTACGATTTTGTAATAAGAAAGAATGACGAAGATATTACTTACTTTGAAGTCAAAAGCAAAACTGACGAGGTGCCACAACTATTTCAAATATCAGGAACACAATGGAACTGGGCAACAGAATTACATAATTCTAATAGGGGAAATATGTATACAATTCTATTGGTTTCCAATGTTGGAAAAGGGAATAAAGAATCACCAATCATCGTCAAAGAAATAAAAAATCCGGTTGCGCTGTGGAAAGCCGGTAAATTATATGCCGACCCAATAAATATTAAACTGTAAATGAATTTAAGAATGTAATGTTGACAACCCATCACGAAAAATCGCATCCATGAAAACCGAAGCCGTCGCCTCTCATATTGTCAACTGGCTGACCGTCTATGCGAACAAATCGTGCGCCTGTGGGTTTGTGGTTGGCGTGTCGGGGGGAATCGATTCCGCGGTGACTTCCGCGCTTGCCGCCAAAACCGGGCTTCCTGTCCTGTGCCTCGAAATGCCGATTCATCAAGCGCGCTCGCACCTTGCCCGCGCGCGCGCGCATATCGATATGTTGGCGGCGAACTTTTCCAATGTGTCATCCATGCGGATTGATTTGACGCCGGTATTTGACAGTTTCGCCAACGCCATGCCCGCAATCGAAAACAAAAACGAAGAGCGTCTTTTATCTTTGGCCAATGCCCGCGCCCGACTACGCATGACCGCTTTATATTATTTCGCCGGATTAAGCAACTATCTGGTCGCGGGCACCGGTAATAAAGTTGAAGATTTTGGAGTCGGTTTTTATACCAAATACGGCGATGGCGGAGTCGATCTGAGTCCCATCGCAGATTTGAATAAAACCGAAGTCTATGCCCTCGGGGGGACTCTGGGAGTAAGCGAAGAAATCATGAACGCGAAACCGTCGGATGGGTTGTGGGGGGATGAGCGAAGCGATGAAGATCAATTGGGGGCGAGTTACCATGAACTCGAATGGGCCATGGATTATGATGAGGTTGACAATACAAATAACCTTTCCGAGCGTCAGCGCGCAGTGCTAAAAATTTATCGGCGACTGCACCAGGCAAACCAACACAAAATGCAGCCCATACCGATTTGCGAGATACCAGTTGCCTTGAAATAGTCACGAGCCGGGTTGCCTGACGGCTGGCAACCGGGTCGCGGAATTATCCGCCCATATCGGTTAAATCCGCTTAATACCCGGCGTAATGAGGGCGTCGCCAATCCTTCGCGTCGTTGACTGTGGTGCGGCTTGCGCCGCATAATTTGACTGGATTATCGGGTCAAGCCCGATAATGACGGTGGAAAAATAACACCACACCCGCCGTTATTCCCGAAGTCTTTTATCGGCAATCCAGCAATGCAGGGTGGGTTTGTAGCCCACCCCTGCATGATCCGAATATATTAGATTTCTATGCTGCCTTGGTAAACCGTATGCACCGGGCCGGTTAGATAAATCTGGGATTCCGCGCCTAGCCAATCAACCCGGGCGCGTCCGCCGGGCAAGGCAACTTCAACCCGGGAATCGAGCAAGCCGCTGCGGATTCCGGACACCACGGCAGCGCAGGCGCCGCTTCCGCACCCCAAAGTTTCTCCGGCGCCGCGTTCATGCACTCGAAGTTTTATTTCCCGGCGTGAAACGATTTGCATGAAGCCAATATTGGCCCGCTCTGGGAACAACTGATGATTCTCCAACAACGGCCCGATGGTCTGAACATCTGCATTTTCTACGCTATCCACCTGAATGACACCGTGTGGGTTGCCCAGGGATAGCGCGCTAAATTCCACCTCCCCGAACTCGGTAGTGGCGTGGTAACTCGGCAATTGCCCGGCAACCGTCAAGGGTATTTTTTGCGGCGCAAACTCCGGCGAGCCCATAGCCACGGTAACGGTGTCGTCCTGATTCAGGCGCAACTGCAATGCGGTGGTTTTTGTCTCCACCTCGATAGTTGCCTGATCCGATAATCCCTGGTCGTGCAAATATCGGGCGAAACATCGCGCGCCATTGCCGCATTGCCCAACCTCGCTGCCATCGCTATTGAATATTCTCAATCGATACCCACTTTTATTGATACGCTTGCCGGAATGCGGTTGTGCAATCGGTTGTGCAACCAAAATCTGATCGCAACCAATTCCGAAATGACGATCGGCGATATGCCTGGCAATCGTCGGTGTCATTTCGATGCGCTCAACGACTCCATTGAGCATCACAAAATCATTGCCGAGGGATTGCATTTTAGTGAATCTGTATTTCATGTTTTTGTTTGGATTATTTATGATACAACCTATAATCATACGTTATGCCATACTGAATAAACCCGCGCCAAATACGCCTGCTAACCGTTCCAGTGAATCACCGACTAAAACCGCTTTTTAAATACGTTAAGTCCATGCCGGTTTTACCGAGACAAATTCTCGGGGTATTGCTATTAATGGGTGGACTGTTTTGGTTCTTGCCCATGCTCGGTTTGTGGATGATACCACTGGGGTTGTTGATATTATCCATCGACTTCCAATGGGCGCGGCGCGGTTATCTTTCGATCATCTCTTGGTTGCGAAAATGGCGTGACCGCCGAAAACGAAACAAAGCGGATTAAGCGCGCATGCCCGCCAATGGCTTATTCGCCAATAACCTGATGTCTTCGTTTTACCAGTGACATTCCTTTTAGCATGTTCAACGCTTCTCGAAGTTGATGATCTTTGTTAATGCGCTCTAACAGTTGAATTTTCTTCTCATCCTCTGGATCGTCTTCGGGTTCGCCGTTTTCCAAATGCCTGGCTAAATCAGATTCGCTGATTTGCTGTTCTTGATTGTGGATGGCTTCATCCTGTTCAACCGTGATATCCGGCACAACGCCTTTATCGTGAATGGATCGGTTCGACGGCGTGTAGTATCTCGCGGTTGTGAGTTTGAGCGCGCCGCCATTATTCATCGGGATCACCGTTTGCACCGACCCTTTGCCAAATGTTTTTGTCCCCATTATGATGGCGCGCTGATGGTCTTGCAAAGCGGCGGCGACAATTTCCGAAGCCGACGCAGAGCCGCCGTTGACCAATACCACCATGGGCGCATCATCAATCACATCATCGGGGCGCGCCACAAAACTTTGGCCTGAGGCTGCGGTTCTGCCTCGTGTGGAAACGATCTCACCCTCGACGAGAAACATGTCGCTTACTTGCACCGCGCCCATGAGCACCCCGCCGGGATTGTTGCGCAGGTCCAGCACCAACCCATTCAAGCCGCCTTCGCTTAATTTGTTTAATTGTTTTATTTTTAAGCGCAAACTTTGCGCCGTTCCGCTTTGAAAGAGGGATAGTCTGACATAGCCAAAACCGTTCTCCAGAATCTCGCCCCTGACGCTGTTTATTTTAATGATCGCGCGCACCAGTTTAATGTCCAAACGATCGCTTACACCCTCCCGAAAAATGGTGAGTTTGATTTTAGATCCCGGATCGCCACGCATTTTGTCCACCGCATCTTCCAGGCTCAGTCCACGCACTGAGACATCATCAATCATCAATATTAAATCGCCAGGCTTAACGCCGGCATCAAATGCAGGGGTGCCGTCAATGGGCGTGATTATCTTGATTAACCCGTCTTCCGTGGTCACTTCGATGCCAAGTCCGCCAAATTTACCCTCAGTGGTGATTTTAATTTGTTCGAAGTCGTCGGGCTCTAAAAACAGGGAATGGGCATCCAATCCAGCCAACATACCCCGAATCGCATCGCGCAACAGCGTGGCGTCATCGGCTTCATCGACATACTCGCTCTTAATCCTGCCAAACACTTCCGAAAAAAGCTGCAGGTCATCTAGGGGCAGAGAGCTCGGTGCCTGCGCTTGAGTTTGCTCTTGGGATTGTGCCTGGATGGGCAACACCGAAGTCGCGCCGGCCACAAAAATCAGCGCCGACAAAAATCCGATTCTATGCCGCTGTTTTATAACCTGCCGTTTTATAACCTGCCGTTTTATAACCTGCTGTTTTATATCTTTCACTATTTCACCTTACATTTTCGCGGCAATAACCGCGCTGCATTATCAAACAAATCTTAAGAAAACTCCGCTTAATTCAGAATGTCCTCATAATGTACTCAGGGCGTTCTCAGAGTATCCTGATGAGCACAAGCCTATGCGAGCAAAATTGCCTGATTGGATTTTCTTGCTCTGATAACGCGAGGATAGCATTATTCAGCGCTTCTTTAAGCCGCTTGTATGGGTTGCATTGCCAATTTGGATTGACGCCTAAATCCTCATGCTATCCGGGCTGGTGTATAATGGGCTTTTTATCCAGCGACGCTCATGCTTCCACGGCCCAAACTGTCTCCGCATCTGACCGCGCCGAGGGGTTGACGCCGAGAGGTTGACGCCGAGAGGTTGACTTGCTGTAGAATTCCCGAAATTTTTCCATTTGATTTTAAAATGTATATCGAATTTATGACCGAGTACTGGTATTTATTTGCCACGCTCTTTGTCATCATCTTGTTACTGAGTTTTGATCCGGGCACACGCGGCGCGGGCGGCTCCAAATCAGTGACGCCTGCACAGCTGCCTCAGCTGCAATCGCGTGAAAACGCGGTAATAGTCGATGTCAATGAAGCAGACAGATTCAAGAATGGGCACATTTCCCAAGCCATCAATTTACCGTTCGGGCGGCTCGGCGATTCCATCGGGAAATTAAAGAAGCACAAGAGCAAACCCATCGTGCTTACCTGTGATACCGGCGCTAATTCCAGAAAGGCGGTCGCCATTTTAAAAAACAATGAATTCTCCGATATCTATGTGCTGTCCGGCGGTTTGGCGGCCTGGAGAAAAGACAACTTGCCGTTGGTGAAAAGCTGACCTGCACAACATGTATGAACATCAACCACCCATAAACCATGGCCAAAAACAAAACTGATGCAAAACCCGGAGGCGCCGCCGCCGACCAAACCATCGCCATATTCGACACCAAAAAAGTGTACCTTAAGGACGTGTCTTTCGAAGCCCCGTCAACGCCAGTCATCTTCACGCGCACCGATGTGAAACCCGCTTTCGATATCCAGACCGGGGTTACTTACACCTTGATTGATGAAAATTTGGGGATTTATGACATCGTCTTAAAAGTTACCGTGACCACAAAACACGAGGACATTGTCCTGTACCTTGCGGAAATACATCAAGCCGGCGTTTTTCAAATCCAGCATTCAGATACTGACAAGCGTCAAACGGTTATCGAGGTAACCTGCCCGCATATTCTGCTGCCCTTTGCGCGCGAAGAGTTGAATAGTTTGATCACCAAGGGCGGGTTCAGCGCATTCCTGCTGCCGCCGGTAAATTTCGGCGCGTTGTTCCGCAAAAAGCAGGAACTGGCAATCGCACAAACCGCCGCCGCCGAAGTAACGGACAAGCCGAATTAACCCACCACTTTTTCATTGATCAGACAAATGCGGCCTGAGCGCGTAACCGTTATCGGAGCGGGTTCATGGGGCACCGCGCTGGCGATTCTGCTGTGCCACAATATCGAGCGCGTTTTATTGTGGGGAAGAAATACAGAAGCCATGGAGAAGATGGCAAAAGCGCGCGCCAATGCCCGGTATCTGCCGGGCATTGCGTTTCCCCGCAACCTCGAAATCCAACCTGATTTTCAACGCATCGGGAACGATGGCCTTTGTTTCGTCGTAGCGGTGCCAAGTCATGGTTTTCGACCGACGCTGGAAAATCTTAAACACCATATTCTTAACCACGGATTTCAGTTAGCCGACGCGACGGTAATTTGGGGCACAAAAGGATTCGACCCGGCCAGCGGAGGCCTGTTAAGCGAGGCCGCCGATGAAGTGCTGGGTCATTCGGTTCGGTGCGGCGTCATTTCCGGGCCCAGTTTTGCCAAAGAGACGGCGAATTCCCTGCCAACTGCATTAACCTTGGCATGTCGCTCCAATGCGAATGCCGAAAACATGGCGAGTTGGTTTCGCACACCAACCACGCGCGTGTATTTTAGCGATGACTTGGTGGGCGTACAGCTCGGCGGCGCGATAAAAAACGTGATGGCCATTGCCGCCGGGATAAGCGATGGCTTGGGCTACGGGGCAAATGCCAGGGCCGCATTGATTACCCGAGGATTATCGGAACTCACCCGACTGGGATTAGCGCTTGGCGGCAAAGCAGAGACCTTTATGGGCCTCACCGGGGTTGGGGATTTAATCCTGACCTGTACCGATGACCAGTCGCGCAACCGCAGATTTGGATTGGCGCTCGGCGCCGGCACATCAAAAGCCGAAGCCATCGCCGAGATCGGACAGGAAATTGAGGGCATCAATACGGTACGGAAATTGTTTGAAATCAGCAAAAATATTGATGTGGACCTGCCGATTACCGAGCAAGTCTATCGCATCATTCACCAAGACCACGACCCCGCGACTGCGGTGCAGTTATTGCTGCAACGAAACCCCCGAGCGGAATCTGATTGAGCGGAATCGGATTGTCGCTTGCGGCTTGCCTGCCCAGCACAATCAATGCTTCCCCGAAAATCCGTGTTGACGCCAGGCTTCATACACCACAATCGCAACGCTGTTCGATAGATTCAGGCTGCGACTGTTCTTTTGCATGGGAATGGTCAGTCGGTTTTCAACTTCAACTTGCGCTCGAATTTCCTCGGGCAGCCCATGGCTTTCCGAGCCGAATAGAAGAACATCCCCGGGTTGGTAATTGAAGTCGCTGTAATGCCGCTGATTCCTGGTCGAAACGGACAGCAATCGGCCGCTGGCTTGTTGATGAAACTGGCGCCAGTTTTCCCAGGATTTAACCGCGCTATACTGATGGTAATCCAGGCCGGCCCGGCGTAATTGTTTTTCGTGCATACTGAACCCCAAAGGCCCAATAAGGTTTAACTGACAACCGGTATTCGCGCACAGGCGAATTATATTTCCGGTGTTGGGGGGAATCTCAGGCTGATACAGCGCGATGGAAAACATTCAAAAAGGCTTGACCACGACCAGTATGACAATCCCGGCCAGGAGCAGTACCGGCAACTCATTCATCCAACGATAAAAACCCGGGCCATGCGCGTTGGCATCATTGCGAAACGCAACCAATGTTTTATAGCACCACGCGTGGTGAGCAATGACCAGCGCCACCAGCAACAGCTTTATATTGAGCCAGTTTCCGGAAAAACCATAACCCAGCCACAGCCACAACCCAAATACAATGGTCAGAATCGCGCCCGGGGTCATAATCCCAAAAAACAGTTTTTGCTCCATCGCCTTGAACCTATCGTTGCTGATTTGGTCGTCGGCCCGATCATTAACCTGAGCGTGGTAGACAAACAGCCGCGGCAAATAAAACAGCCCGGCAAACCAGGCCACCATGAAAATAATGTGAAAAGCCTTAATCCAGAGCATAAAGGCGGCGGCGAATAATCATGCCGGGAATGGTAGCAGGTTTGCTGGATTGATTTCTCGGCCAATTAATAAGCGCTATTTCAGGCGATCGCCGATTTGCCACTGCGCACGCAAAAAAAAGGACGTTCGGGGAGAACGTCCTGAGTGATAAACACCAATGGAGGATAAAAACCGGAAGATAAAAACTTTATGCGGCTCGTCGCAAACCCGCGGCTGCATCTGGTTGGTTGGTGGGTTGGTGGGCTGGTTGTGCGGCCAGTTGTGTCAATGTGCCACGGGCGCGCACCAATTCATGAATCTGATAACGCTCGACACCGATATCGCGCAACATTCTGTCGGACAGGCTGTTCAAGTGACGAATCGCTTTTTTGCGTTCAATCACGGCCCTGACCCGATGAAACGCCCGAGTCGCTTGAGCCAATATTCCGCGACCGAATTCGCCGCGCACCACATTTGAGTCTGCTTTCATTTTTACAGTATTTTTCATAATTAGCCTCCTAATTGACTAACAACATGATGATGGTTAATAATGTGAGCGCCCCGACGCACGCAACGCCCACTCGGATAAATAATTCGTTTGCCATTTCTCTGCCTCACTAAAGTTATTGTTTAAGTTTATTTTGCTATGTATTAGCTGATGGTTAGAATATAAGAGAATAATCCCTTGCAGACAAACGAAAGTTTTTCATACTATACATGAGTAATTATTCATGTATTATCCCGTGTTATTAGCAGCATTAAATTAACTCGGCATTAAATATGGCAATTCGATTCCCGCCGATGGCGGCCATGCGCGCCTTGGAAGCGGTCGCCCGGCACCTGAGCTATACCCGCGCGGCCGAGGAGCTGTTTGTCACCCAAAGCGCCATTAGCCACCAGATCAAGCACATCGAAGATCTGTGGGACTTCAAGTTATTTGAGCGTCGTGGGCGGCATATCGTGCTTACCGAAGCCGGGCACGCTGTGGTGCCCGTGGTGCGAGATTTTATCCGCCGCATCACCTCAACCCTGGAAGCGATCACCGAAAAAGGCGAAAACCCGTCGGCCCTTCGAGTCACTCTGTTGCAATCTTTTGCCTTCAAATGGCTGGTGCCGCGGCTCGGTCACTTCAACCATGAATATCCTGATATCGACGTGTGGATATCAACCTCAGATGAACTTATTGTTTTCGATTCGGAAAAAGCCGATGTGGGTATCCGCCTCGGTTATGGGCGTTGGGGGAATCTCTATGAAGAACTGCTGCTGCAAGAATATGTTTTCCCGGTGTGCAGTCCGCACTTCCTCGAACAATACGGTGTACCGGAAAATCCTGAAGATTTGTTAACCCTTCCTCTTTTACGCCGCAATGCCGTGGACATTTTGCAAAGGTGGCGTGATTGGTTCAAGGACGCCGATGTGGTGGTTAGAAAAATGCCTAAAGGCACGCAATTCCCTCAAACCAGTCTGGCGCTTCAGGCGGCCATCGACGATCAAGGGGTTGCCCTGGCTCGCAGTGCCCATGTCCTCGATGATGTTAAAGCGGGTCGCCTGGTGCAGTTGTTTCCGGAGGTTAAAAGCAAGTCAGCCGTATCCTATTTTTTCGTTTGCGTTCCGGGACGCGAAAGCGAACCGCAAATTGCAGCATTCAGAGATTGGCTCATGCGTGAAGCCGCACAATCAGAAAAAGAATTTGAGGAAATGTTAAGTTAGCACCGCCGTCCCAGGCCCGTCATTCCCGCGAAAGAACGTCACCCCTGTGAAAACAGGGGCGGGAAAAAATCGTCGGGAGCGCGAACGCCAAAACCGCCGTCGTATGTGGAGCGGCTATCGCCGCACATGTTTCACTGGATTATCGGGTCAAGCCCGATAATGACGATGGGGGTCGGGGGCGGCGGTCGGGGGCGGCGGTCACGGCGACACCATTTCACGCCGTAGGGACAGGTCGCGACCTGTCCCTGCATCCGGTCGACACGACTGACGGTGCGGCGGTCGCCACCGCCGTCAAATGTGGCGGCGACTTCATCGCCCTAGGCCCGTCATGCCAGCGCACGCTGGCATCCAGTGAAACATGTGCGGCATTAGCCGCTCCACACCGCAGTGGCTTTGGCAAATAATTGTTCCCGACATTATTTGCACTTCCACCATCCCTAGCGGTCGGCAAATAATTGCTCCTGCATTATTTGCACTTCCGCAGGGGTGACGTTCTTTCGTTGGGATGACGGACCGGGGTGTTGCGTCAGCGCGCATTCACGGCGCGTGCAAATTAATTGCGCGAATAACCTCATCGCTGTGCAGACGAGACAAACAATGGCGGGGACAATGACGTTTATCGCATACATCGCATCCCGGCGCGCGCATAATACGATCCCGCGCACCCAGCGGTCCCACCTTGTTTTCGTCAGTGGGGCCGAACAAGGCGATGACCGGCGTTTGTTTCGCCGCGGCGACATGCATTGGAAAACTGTCGCCGGTCAGCATCAACGATGCGCGAGCGACGAGTTCGGCGAATTCCAGCAACGACAATGCGCCGGCCAGGTTGACCGCGCCATTGATTATCATCTGGCGGCCACCGTCCGCGATGGCTTGGTCAATGTGCATTTTTCGATCGGGCGTTCCGGTGAACACGGCCTGATAGGTGTTGGATACGGCTTCACCTACTTGCATATAATTTTCCAGCGGCCAGTCTTTCGAAGGCCATCTTGAAAATGGGCTGACAATGAGCATGGGTTTGCGTTCGGGATTGATTTTCAACAACAACTGGTCTATCGCCCACTTGTCGTCGGCGCCAACGGCCAACTCCATGCTCGTGTCCGTAGTCGGGATTCCAGCAACCTGCAGAAGTTGATCCATTTCCTTTATGGCATGCAAGTTTTTATTCCTGAACCCTTTTAGCCCCCACCAGTTTCCCTTAACAAATTTATTTTCGGCTTTCGCACCATAAAGAAAAAACACCGATTTCGCCAGCCCCTGAAAATCAATGGCGAGATCAAACTGGTGTGCGCGCACCTGCGACATGGTCCGCATCATCTCCGCCATCGCCCACATCGGTTTCTTGCGCCAGTTCTCCTTGATGCCATCACGATCAACCAGTATTAACTCGTCAACCCAGGGGCTGTGTCGATAAATATCGGCTGAAGTATTGGCGGTCAACAAAAACAATTTGCTACGCGGATGATGTTTTTTAATCGACCGAATATGACCACTGACGTGCAACACATCGCCCAGAGAGGTTTGTTTTATCACTAAAATATTCATGCCCATGATGAAAATATTGTGTCTGAAAACATATGTCTGAGCCGCTATTGGTAACGACCGGGCTGTTCATCCGACCGCGTTCGAAACCAGCGAAAAGTCCACATGTACTGTTCCGGGGCATCGAGGATTAGTTTCTCCATTGCCTGATGCATATTGGTCGCATCGGCGACATAATTGCCAGTGGGGAAATTTTCCAGCGGTGGGCATAGGGTGGTTCGGTATCGGCCGGTTTCCGGCATCAGTCGGCAGATACTCGGGATGACCACCGCATCGGTGATTTTGGCCAAGCGGCTGACTATGTTCAAGGTCGAGCGTTGTTGCCCAAAAAATGGCGCGAATACGGCGTGCTTGCCATCTCCAAAATCTTCGTCTGGAATAAAGTAGCAAAGTTTGCCGTTGTTCATGCCCTCGATAATGCCGCGCAAACCCTGATCGCGCATCAAAACAAGCACCTTTTTAGAGCGCGTTCGTGAGCGATACAGAAACCAGTTAAGCACCGGATTTTTGTCACGTTTCATCATAGAGACCAGATCCACGTCCGCCAATACTAAACGCCAACCCATGTCCAAAGTCGTGGTGTGATAGGCAACAAGCACTACTTTTTGCGTTTTCGGCAATGCCTTTAAATGCTCAAATCCAACCACGTCCGAATATTTTTCAACGCGTTGAACCGATCCCATCATCACCAAACCCAGGTCCACCAGCCCCCGGCCATAGCAACGAAAATGTTCCTTGACCATGTGCTGTTGCTGGATTTTCGAGAGATTGGGGAAACACAATCGAATATTAACTTCGGCAATTCGACGGCGCTTGGAATTGTATCGATGCATTTGATCGCCAACAAATGCACCGATCTTCATAGTCCATTTTCTCGGCAGCCACATGACCAGCCATAAAAATGACAACATCAACCATGTCGCCCAGTATTTCGGTTTCAAAAACCTGGATTGAAACTTGACCGTCGGGGCGTAGGAATGGGTCTGTTTAGTGGGCATGGGAAATAGGCGCTAGTGAAAATGATCGGTGGCGATGATGGTGGTGGTGACGGTGATGATGGTGTGGTGATGGTGATGGTCGCTCCTGTGCATCCTGCGCCCGCGACCTACATGCCGTCCATGGCAATAATCAGGTCACAAACCCTTGATATCTTTGATCCTGCGCCCCAAGCCAGCATAGATCGTCCCAATTATCGATGTCGCGCAATTCGGCGCAGCGCGATAGCGCGATGCCCAGGCGTTGGAAATTTCCGCAAACCTGGGACAATACCTGACTGCCGCCCCAATCAACCCCTTCAAAAACCCCCGCCGCTATCTGGCTGAGTCCTAATAAATAAAACCCGCCATCGCTGGCCGGGCCGATGACATTATTTTTTGCCGCCAATAATCGGTGGACCTGAACCAATATTTCATGGGTTATCTGCGGCACGTCGCAGCCCATCACCACAGCACTGCCAAATTGTTCAATGCCTTTGTGCATCACGTGCGTCATCCTTTCACCCAGATCACCTGAAATCTGGGCTTCCAAATCCAGGTCATTATTGCGCGCAAAATTTTGAAACAGCGGGTCATGAATGCTGGGTGAAACAGTCAGCATCAATTTCCCCGGCCAGAACCGACACACTTTATCGATTGATTGTTCCAGCATAAGCGTTGCCAACCGTGCCGACTGAATGTCGCTCAAATGGGGATGCATTCGGGTTTTCACTAACCCGGGAATGGGCGCCTTGGCAAATAAGTACAGCGGCAGTTGGGCCCTGGCAATCATTTGCGCGATCATTGTCATTCGTCATCGTCATACATACGGGCAAGCCGGTTGGAATCCACGCCTATCCAAAACAGCAGGCGCAACTTCCACATCAGCAAAATGGTCGCCAAAGCCCCTTTGTTGTGCCAGCGACGAGCCGAGGTGACCACGGCTTTTTTTATCAACCCGGGCAGGGAATGTCGATTAAGCTTTTTACAGATTGCGATATCTTCCATTAACGCGATGCGCGGATAGCCGCCGCATTCATGGAACAAAGATGCCGCGATGAACATCGCCTGGTCGCCGGTGCCAATTCGGCGCACTCGAGACCGAAGATTGACCATTCGTTCTATTACCCGATAAATCAATCCTTTCGATTCCAGCGATATATCAAATCGACCCCAGCCATAACCGTTTTCAATAACCCGCCGAATCAACTTCATCGCGTCATCGGGCAATCTCGTATCGCAATGCAAAAAGAGCAAAATATCGCCATCGGCGGATTTTGCCCCTAAATTCATTTGCGCGGCGCGGCCTGATTCAGTGCTGGCAACCAAACCAATCTTTGATGCATTGCTGGTCGGACTGGAGAGCAATGATTTCGGCAGGGCCCGCAAGGCGTTAGTCACCATGGCCCTGGAATCCGGCTGGTCGCTGGCATCCACCAGAATCGCCTCATGGAATCCCTCGAGCCGCTGCAAGTGCTCCACTAACTTAACCACATTGCCGCCTTCGTTATAAATCGGAACAATGATTGAGATCAATGAAGGGCGCGCATTCAATGCCGGACGGTCGGTTTCGTCAGTCAAAAATCGCCAGCATCAAAAATCTGTGTCGCGCTTTCTGTTCGCGGCAATACGAAGCCGCAGCGCGTTCAATTTAATAAAGCCAGTGGCATCTGACTGATCATAGGCGCCGGCATCTTCCTCAAACGTTACAATTTTTTTATCAAACAATGAATCCGAAGCCGATTGGCGGCCAAGCACATCGACATTGCCTTTGTACAACCGTATCCTGACTTCGCCGTTAACCGACTCCTGAGAGGCGTCAATCATTTTTTGCATCATCAATCGCTCCGGGCTAAACCAGTAACCATTGTAAATCAATTTCGCATAGCGCGGCATGAGTTCGTCTTTCAAATGCGCCACTTCCCGATCCAGGGTCAGCGATTCCATGGCGCGATGGGTCTTCAGCATGATGGCGCCACCGGGGGTTTCGTAACAGCCGCGGTTTTTCATGCCCACATATCGGTTCTCCACAATATCGGCGCGGCCAATGCCATGTTTGCAGCCCAATGTATTGAGCGCGATTAAAACCTCATCCGGGGTTAACGCCTTGCCATCGATGGTGGTGATGTCGCCTCCGCTAAATCCAATGATCAATTGTTCGGCTTCATCCGGCGCATCCATGGGCGAAGTTGTCCAGCTCCATACCTGATCGTCTGGCGTATTCCAAGGATCCTCTAATTCTCCGCCTTCATGGGAAATATGCAGCAAGTTGGCGTCGATGGAGTAAGGCGAACCGCCGTCTCTTTTCTTTTCAACTTCAATGCCATGCGTTTCGGCATATGCCATCAATCTTTCCCGGGAAGTCAAATCCCATTCCCGCCAGGGCGCGATAATGCGAATATCGGGGTTTAATGCGTAGGCGGATACCTCAAAACGCACCTGGTCGTTGCCCTTGCCGGTGGCGCCATGAGCAATCGCGTCGGCACCGGTTTTGCGCGCGATTTCAACCAAACGCTTTGCGATCAACGGCCGGGCAATGGCGGTTCCCAGCATATATTCTCCTTCATAAATGGTGTTTGCTCGCATCATCGGAAACACATAATCGCGGGCAAACTCCTCTTTCAAATCCTCAATGAAAATTTCCTTGACACCGAACTTCTCGGCTTTGCGCCGCGCCGGTTCAAGGTCTTCCCCCTGGCCAATATCCGCGGTGAAGGTTACCACTTCGCAGTGATATTGGTCCTGCAACCATTTCATAATAATCGAAGTATCCAGCCCACCTGAATAGGCAAGCACGGTTTTATTTATCACGTTTTTATTTTTCTCTGTTTTATTTAGCACGGCTTTATTTGTCTCTGGCATATTTAATTGTGGCGCGCAAAAAGCGCGATTATATCATTGGAAAATTTTATCTCGTTTGAGTAAACTGCATTCACCGTTAAAAATACGCCATTGAAGATACGCCATGTCGGTTCGCCACTTTTTAAGTTTGATGGATTTAACCACCGAGGAAATTCGGCTGATAATCGCGCGCGCGATCGAATTGAAGGCCGAGTTGCGAGCGGGCACGCTTTCAACATTGATGCAAAACCAGTCTGCGGTTTTGGTTTTTGAAAAATCGTCTACCCGGACACGGGTGTCATTCGAGGCCGGGATCGCTCAGTTTGGCGGCAGTTCAATTTTTCTTGCACCGGCGGATTCCCATCTCGGCCGCGGCGAGCCGATAGCGGATACCGCTCGAGTGCTGTCGCGCATGGCAAATCTGATTGTGATGCGCACCGGGCCGCATGAACGGATTGAACAGATGGCGCAGTATGCGACCATTCCGGTGATCAACGGCTTGTCTGATTTTAATCATCCGTGCCAGTTGCTTGCCGACATCCAGACATTTACTGAACACCGCGGCGCTATTCAAGGACGAAAAGTTGCCTGGATCGGCGACGGCAATAATGTATGCCACTCGTGGATGAATGCCGCTCGCCAACTGGATTTTGAACTTCACATTGCGGCCCCAAAGGATTATCGGCCAGACCAAAACTTGATTAAGGATTGCGCAAACAATATTGTGCTTACCGAAGACCCCGAAGCGGCAGCGAAAGACGCTGCCTTGGTGGCGACCGACACCTGGTCGGGAATGGGTCATGAAAAAGAAAAGGAGGCGCGCGCGAAAAAATTCGCGGGCTATTGCGTGGATGAAAACTTGATGCGCGCGGCGGCGAAGGATGCCTTGTTTATGCATTGCCTGCCCGCTTATCGCGGCAGCGAAGTGACTGCCGCGGTGATTGACGGCGCGCAAAGCGTGATTTGGGATGAAGCGGAAAACAGGTTGCATGCGCAAAAATCGTTGATGGAATTTCTGCTGACACGCGCATGACTCATGACCTGACTCATGGCACGACTCATGCCATAACAAACATGCGAACGATGCCGCATCTTCTCCGTCGCTTTGTTAGCGGTGCTTATTTTTGGCGAGTGGCGTCGTACGCAATGAATGCAAAGACACTAATCACAATAAGTAAAATCAAAGTAGATAAAATTTCCATGGCTATAACTCTTTTAATGTTGAGATCATGTACTCTATGCGCTTATGTACAAAGAGTGCGGAACTAGTCATTACGGTAATGCCAATAATAGCGCCATATGTTTTAAGACTTGAGGCTGCATCAGCATTTGTGAGGAGCCAACCGACTAAAGTGATATCTGAAACGACTAAAACGCCCAGCCAAAACTTTAGGTAAGCTATTGTTTCCTTTACGATAGCAATTTGCGGCATGATGTTAGTTTAGCCTAAAATTAACAAACATGCGATATGACGACAGTTTTAATACTCTATTACACCCGCCATGGATCAATTTCTGAGCTGGCCAAGCATATCGGCCGGGGTGTTGAAAGCGTAACTCAGTGCCAGGCAATCATGCGCACCGTGCCGACGGTATCCACGGTATGCGAAGCAACGGCAAGCGCAATCCCGACAAGCGGCGATATCTATGCGACCACGGATGATCTCGAAAACTGTGACGGCCTGATTCTCGGCAGCCCGACCCGGTTCGGCAGCATCGCTTCGCCGCTGAAGTATTTTTTCGATCAAACCGCGCCACAATGGCTGAGCGGCACGCTGGCGGACAAACCGGCTGGGGTGTTTACCTCGTCATCAAGCATGCACGGCGGTCAGGAAAGCACCTTGTTAGCAATGATGCTGCCGTTAATCCATCACGGCATGGTGATGGTCGGCATCCCCTATAGCGGGACGCCGTTGGCCCAAACCCAATCCGGCGGCAGCCCTTATGGGGCCAGCCATGTCGCCGGCGGCGACAACGCCAATCCGGTCTCGAAGGAAGAACAAGCGCTGGCCGAAATCCTGGGTCGGCGAGTGGCCAACTGCGCGGCCGCTTTATCCAAGTGCAAGCTATAACGGCGTCACCTCAGCGTTACATCAGGGTCTTGACAAAGGGAATGGTGATTTTTCGGTGCGCCTGGAGAGAGCCGCGGTCCAGTTTATCCAGCAATGCGAACAATGATTTGGTGTCGCGTTGGTAATGCGACATGATGAACTGAACCACGCCGTCATCCAGCGCGAAGCCGCGCTTGGTCGCTGTTAACTTTAACGCGGTTCGCTTTTCATCGTCATCCAACGCATAAATATTAAAAACGCCGCCGCTGGATAATCGGGATTCAAGATCCTTTAACGTTATACCGATTGAACCAAGCGGGCTGGTTCCGCTGACCACGATAGCGCCCGCCCCATTCATGCCCGCGCCATTCATAATTTTCTCGTACAGGGAAAAAATTTGGTTCTGCCCGGGCGCGCAACCCACAATTTGCTGTAGATCATCGATACAAACCAGCGTGTCTTTATGCACATCACTCAGTTGCTCAAGTCGTCCGCCATGTTGCCCACCATGTTGCTTGAGTGACACATATAAATTTTGCCTGCCCGATTTTCCCGCCGCCCGGCAACACGCATTGAGCAGATGGGTTTTACCACTGCCGCTTTCTCCCCACAGATACAATACCCGCTTGGCGCGCGCGCCGGCCAGGAGATTTTTTAGTTGTTCGATTAAAGGCTGGTTTCGTTTGCTGTAAAAGCACTCCAAACTGGCATCATCTTCAATACCAATTGGAATCACTGTTTGTCGATTCATTTTTCGGAAGCGCCCTCAAATTCCTGACGAATGCCCCATAACCACACGTATTGAACCCCGCTGACCACGGTCGTGATCAATACGCCAAATATCAACCCGTCGACGATTAGCGGGACTTGGATAATCGATGCTTTCTCTAACAGCACCGCAACCATCAATGAAATCTGGACGAAGGTGTTCACCTTGCTGCTATAGGTCGGGCGCATGGGAATATCAATCCCCATCATCACAAAAATAAAGTATCCGACGACAATCACCAAATCACGGAACATGACCACTATCAGCAACCAAAACGGGATGTCGCCCAGAATCGCCAGCATGATATAGGTGCTGGCAATCAGCAGTTTATCCGCAACCGGATCAAGCACCGCCCCGAAATTTGAAACGCAGTCAAACCGTTTGGCAATATAACCGTCAAGCCCATCGGTAATCCCGGCCGCAAAGAACAACACTAAAGCCATCTCATAATTTCCGTCATGCAACAGCAAAACCAGAATGGGACAAACCGCGATCCGGGCCAGGGTCAATAGATTCGGGATTTGGGACAGCAAATTTTATTTCCTGTTTGGTTAAAAATTGATGGTTAATAAATCTGCTGTTGGCTTCTTCGTGCTTTAATGGTTTTCAACAAATACTCCATAGGGCGGTTGCCTTTTATGCTGTTGCAACTGCCGCAAAGTAGCTGCAGATTTTCCAACACCCAACCACCCTCTTTGGATTTGGGGTGGATGTGGTCAATATGAAAATGCCGGGCATGGGTGAAATGCTCGCCGCAGCCGTTGCAACTTCCGTTTTGCTTGCCGTAGAAATGCTCGCGGATTTGTTTTTTATCCCAAGTTAATTTTGTTTGGTCGGTGCGAATCGGCAGCGTTTTTAATGGCAAGAAATCCTGGAACATTTTCACTTGTCCGCCTTCGTCGTACTGCAATCGCGTGGCAACCAAATCTACCGCCACATCGCTGACATCAATGCCAATCCATTTACGGTGCAGATTTTGGGCGGCGACGCAGGTGGTTGCACAGCCGCAAAATGGATCCATGACCAAATCGCCGGGGTTGGAACTTGCCGAGATAATGCGGTCAAGCAAAGCAAGTGGCTTTTGCGTAGGGTAGCCGGTGCGTTCTTTTGCTGTTGATCCTAAATAGGGTATTTGCCAAACATCGTTTAATTTAACTCCTTTGTTCTCATCTTCGAGGTAAACCTTATACCGATTGCCTTTTACCGTGTGCCAACGCCATCTGCGTCCATCTTTATCCGTGTAGGAATAGTCTTTTTTTATCCAGTCACCATAGGGTTCATACTGAACATTAAACGCGAACTGATCCGATTTTGTATATCTAAAAATAATATCGTGCATTCGCTGAAAATTTTTGTTTCCAGCCGTCCATCTCCGATAACTCCAAACAACTTCATTCCTGAAATTATCCTTCCCAAAAACCCAATCCAAAATAATTTTCAAATAATGGCTGGCAGTCGGGTCGCAGTGTAGATATAAACTGCCGATGTCTTTTAATACGCGGTGCATTTCAATAATCCGCTGTGCCATAAAAGTCAAATACGCTTTCATCGCTAAACCGTGAATATGCCCAACCAAATCAATATAGGCGAACAAATGCGGGTTGCTGTCAAGGAACGATTCCAGCCGAATATCCACATCGTCATCCCAATTCCAAATATCGTGAAAACCCGCCTCTACCACGCCCTTTGCCGTACCAATCGGGGCGGAATACATCCGCTTGGAATTAAACGGAGGATCCAAGTAAATCAAATCCACTGTATTTGAATTCATACCGTGCAGCACATCCAAATTATCGGCAACATACAGTTTGTTTTTGACATCGGCCATAGTGGCTTCTCGTAATTAAAAGGTGTGATTTAATAAAGTAGGGATTATACAAAAATGTGCAAGATTATCTTGAATAACTTAAAATCCTGAAACCTGACGGCCTTAGCGCGGGAATTTTTATATGACAGACACTGACGAGATCATCGACACTAAAGAGATCATCCGCAATATCATTGAGGAAATGGAAAAAGGCGTGATGCCATGGCGTAAACCAGCGAAGACCTAATCATAATGCCCAAAATCGAGCAGTTCAATAATTCCGTTGGCTACGCTGATGGCGAAGCCCATTACTGGGCGACTTTATGGCATGAAGTCGAGCATTGGACCGGACATGAAAATCGCCTGAACCGGACCCTGACTGGTCGTTTTGGCGATCCGGACTATGCGTTCGAAGAACTGATTGCCGAACTCGGTACGGCTTTCTTGTGCGCGCGTATGGGAATCAAGGGTGAATTGCAACACGCGAGTTACATTAAATCCTGGCTTGAAATTCTTAAAAATAACCCAGACAGTTTATGGGATGCATCCAGACATGCGTACGAAGCATACAAGTACATATTTGATCCTAACCGCGAACCCAAGCTGATGCCTTATTATCGATAATGACCAGCCAAACCAACTCTAATGAATCGTTAAGCTATCGCGAAAGCGGCGTCAATATAGACGCGGGTAATGAACTGGTAGAAAGAATCAGGCGCGCAGCACGGGAGACATTTCGCCCCGGCGTGTTGCAGGGACTAGGCGGGTTTGGCGCATTGTTCGAGATTCCCGCCCCACATTATAAAAACCCGGTTCTGGTATCCGCTACCGATGGTGTCGGCACCAAGCTGAAACTTGCATCCATGCTGAATCGCCACGACACCATTGGCATCGACCTGGTGGCGATGTGCGTTAATGACATCATCGTCTATGGCGCCGAACCATTGTATTTTCTCGACTATTATGCCACCGGGAAACTGCAGCCCGAGCAAGCGGAAACCGTCGTTCGAGGCATTGCCCAAGGCTGTCTGCAAGCGGGCTGCGCGCTCACTGGCGGGGAGACCGCCGAGATGCCGGGGATGTATCCATCCGGCGACTATGACCTGGCCGGCTTCGCCGTCGGCATCGTTGAAAAAGATAAAATAATGACACCAGAGCGGGTAAAAGCCGGAGATCTGATTCTCGGTTTGGCATCGACCGGGCTCCATTCCAACGGCTATTCGTTGGTACGAAAAATCATTGACGTGAATAAAGCCGATTTGCGCGCATCATTCGATGGCGCCACGCTGGGGGGAAAATTATTGACGCCGACGCGCATCTATGTGAAATCGATCCTGACGCTGCTCGAATCGGTGCGGGCGACCGCAATCTGTCATATTACTGGCGGCGGCATCGTCGAGAATCTGCCCCGGGTGCTGCCGCGCGGGACGGGCGCGAACATATCCAAATCGTCCTGGCGCCTGCCTGCACTGTTTCAATGGCTACAGGAGAAAGGCAAAATCGAAGATGCAGAAATGCGCCGCACCTTCAATTGCGGCATCGGCATGGTGATATGCGTCGACCCCAAAGACGCGGACGCTGCCATAGCCAGCCTTGAACAATCGGGTGAACAGGTTCGCGCCCTTGGAGAAATAATTGCATCCGAGCATACCGAAGTGGTGTGGCGGGACTGAGTCGCGCTATAAATGACCAACCAAATGGCCGATAAATGCCTGTGCGAATTCTCAATCTGGTGGCACTCATTTCCGGTCGCGGCAGCAATCTTCAATCCATCATAGAGCGCATCAACGAGGGCCGCCTGGATGCCAAAATCGCCGCGGTCATCAGCGACCGCGAACAGGCGTATGGACTGGTGCGCGCGCGCGCTGCCGGCATTGCCGGGCTGGTCATTCGGCCTGAAGTTTATGCCCGCAAAGCCGAATATGAAAACGAGTTGGCGCAAGCCGTTGCCAACTATAATCCCGACTTGGTGATACTTGCGGGATTCATGCGTATTCTTGGCGGACAATTTGTGCAACAATTCCACGGGCGATTGGTGAATATTCACCCGTCCTTGCTGCCCAATTACAAGGGCCTGAATACCCATCAGCGCGTGCTTGACGCCGGCGACAAGACCCACGGCGCCACCGTGCACTTTGTCACCGCGCAACTTGATGCCGGCCCGACCATCATACAGGCGCAGGTTGCGGTTGATGCCCATGACGATGCCGCCACTCTGCGACAAAAAGTCTTACGGGAAGAGCATAAAATTTATCCCAGGGCGATACAATGGATCGCCGAGGGCAAAGTCAATTTTGCCCACCTGATAAAAACGCCCGCCGCATAAGCATGAACCCCATAAGCATGAGCATGATTCGGCTAAACTTAACAGCCATTAAAGTTAAAGCGGCGTTAGCTATTTGCGCTCTGATGCTGTTAGCCCACGGCGCCCCGGCTCAGGTCTCATCTCAGGTCATATCTCAGTCCATGTCTCAGGCGGTAGCTCTCAAAAGCCAAACACTGCGCTATTCGATTAAATATGGAAAACATAATGCGGGTGAGTTGGAAATTGTCATTGAGCGTAGTCAACAACAAATCAAAACCACTGCCATTAGTCACTTGAATATCCTGGCCAGAATGTTTATCACCGGTTTGACGGTAGAAAACTGGTTCGACATTGAACGCGAAAAAGTCCATCTAAAGAGCGGGCATACGCTCTCGCACGGCAGTAAAACCGTCGAGCGCAGCTTTGTCATTGATCGAAAACAAGGACTCATCAAACTTCAACCGGGAGAACAGATTATCCCAATAAATATAGATGAGATTTTCGAGTCGCCCTCCTTCCCGATTACCTTGATAACCAGCGACATTGAATCCATCCAAGGGCAAACAGTCCGGGAAATCAGCCCCAAACGCATTAGGGAATACGTCTATTTAGCGCCCGAACAACACACTCTGACACTCAATGGCAGACGATTTGAAACCTGGAAAGTGACGCGCCAAAAACTGGGCGACGCCACGCGCACGGTAACCCTGTGGCTGGATAAACATAATCAACAAATTCCAGTGAAAATCATTACCACCAAGAAAAACAATGACACGGTTATAACTTTATTGTCCGCGGCCTGAGCCTCCAACTTTATGGCACCGCTATAATCAAGCCTGCATCGGAGCTTGAAAATTATCCAGAATGCACCATCTTTGCGCGCTTACCCCGAGCAAAACAACACAAACATAATTCACGCAAAAATAATTCATGGTTGCTGCGCTTACCCTGTCCAATCTAAAAAAAACCTATGGCAATGGCCAAGTCGCGCTAAAAGGCATTAGCATGACCGTTGAACAAGGAGATTTTTTTGCGTTGCTTGGCAAAAACGGTGCCGGCAAATCCACCGCCATCGGCATTATTTCATCTCTGGTCAACAAATCCGCAGGTTCGGTACAGGTTTTTGACGCGGATATCGATGTCGACTTTGCCAAGGCTAAATCATACATCGGTATCGTGCCTCAGGAAATCAACTTCAGCGTTTTCGAAACCGCCGACCAAATCGTTATGAACCAGGCCGGGTATTATGGCATAGGCCGTAAAATCGCCAGGCAACGCACCGACCACTATCTCCATCAATTGGGTCTGTCAGGGAAAAAGGAGGTGCCTACAAAATCATTATCTGGCGGCATGAAACGACGATTGATGATCGCTCGAGCACTGGTCAACGAACCCCGGCTATTGATTCTGGATGAACCCACCGCGGGTGTTGATATTGAAATCAGGCGATCAATGTGGGACTACCTCGCGGAAATAAATGAGAAAGGCACAACCATTATTTTGACTACTCATTATCTTGAAGAGGCGGAAAGTCTGTGCCGCAACATCGCAATTATCGAAAGCGGCGAACTCATAGAAAACACCAGCACCAAAAACCTGCTTGCACAACTCAAACAAGAGACCTACGTACTTGACCTGATCGACCCGCTAGACCAATTGCCCGATCGGCTGGCTCGGTCCGACGCACACAGCTGGACCTTAAAAAATGATATGACTCTGGAAGTTGTGGTGCCAAAGTCCCAGGGCATTAATCCATTCTTTGAAACCCTGACCGACAACAACATTCGGGTGCAAAGTATGCGCAACAAAACCAATCGATTGGAGCAGTTGTTCCTGGAAATGACCGACCACGCATCGAAATCCAACGGCATAAAGTCCAACGACAGGAGCAACAACGACCGATGAACTGGCAAGAGAATTGCATCGCATTTATGACCATTTTGCGTAAAGAGATCACACGCTTCATGCGTATCTGGCAACAAGCGGTCCTGCCGCCGGTAATAACCACCTCACTGTACTTCATAATTTTCGGAAATCTTATCGGTCCCCGAATTGGCGATATGGGCGGCCATCCGTATATGGATTTTATCGTTCCGGGATTAATTTTGATGTCGGTAATCACCAACGCCTACGCCAACGTATCGTCATCTTTTTTCAGCGCAAAATTTCAGCGCTCGATCGAGGAACTACAGGTTTCGCCGGCCCCAAACAGCATCATACTGCTTGGCTATGTAGGCGGCGGCGTGGCACGTGGCATTGTGGTCGGAATAGTGGTCACCACCGTCTCACTATTTTTTAGTAAACTGTCGGTACATAACCTGCCAATAATGGTGAGTATTATCATCTTGACTGCGGTACTGTTTTCTCTGGCCGGTTTCCTGAACGGTGTATTCGCCCAGAAGTTCGACGATGTAACCATCATCCCGAACTTCGTCCTTACTCCGCTCACCTATCTTGGCGGCATTTTTTATTCCATCAAACTGCTCCCCGATTTCTGGCAAGCCGTGTCCCATATCAACCCCATCCTCTATATGATCAATGCGTTTCGTTACGGTTTCCTTGGTATTTCCGACATTAATCTCGGCCTGTCTTTCGTTATCATCACGGGGTTTATCGTGCTCTTGTTCGTTATTAACCTGCGGTTACTCAACTCTGGATTTGGAATACGGCAGTAATTCGGAATCGCCTGATTAACCCAAGTTATTAACATTCAAAAGACGCATAAGCGGATTTAATATCCTGCTTCAATCCACTGTTTCAATCTCCCGCTGCTTCCGGAAAAATTTCCGGCACGAAGTTTTGGTCGCCAATCGGCGGGCGCACATAATTTTTTGCAATCGGCGGGCGCCTATCAAGTTCTACTTTTTTGGGCGTGAGATCGTCGTAGTCGATCAGGCTTAATAAGTGTGTAATGCAGTTTATTCTGGCGATTTTCTTGTTGTCGGAATTCACCACATACCAGGGGGCTTGTTTGATATCCGTATGCGCAAACATAAAATCCTTGGCCTTGGAGTATTCCACCCATCGTTTTCTTGACTCCAAATCCATCGGACTGAGTTTCCAGCGTTTTGTTGGTTTTACGGATCTATCCTGGAACCTCCTTTCCTGCTCTTCGTCGCTGACGGAAAACCAGTATTTGATCAGTTTGACTCCAGATCTGACCAGCATGCGCTCGAATTCAGGGCAACTGCGCATGAATTCCTCATACTCTTCATCGTCACAAAAACCCATTACCCTTTCCACACCCCCGCGGTTGTACCAACTACGATCCAGAATGACCATTTCGCCGGCAGCCGGAAGATGGGCGGCGTAGCGTTGAAAGTACCACTGAGTTTTCTCTCTTTCCGTGGGCGCAGGCAACGCCACTACACTACAAATTCTGGGGTTAAGGGATTCAGTAATTCGCTTAATAGTGCCCCCTTTTCCGGCCGCATCCCGGCCTTCAAAGATGATCACCACCTTCAATCCTTCGTGCTTTATCCACTCTTGTAATTTAATGAGTTCAACCTGCAATCTTTCCAGCTCTTTTTCGTATTTTGCATTAAAGGCTTTTTTCTGTTTTTTCCTGGCTTTTATTTCTTCGGTAGTTTCAACATTTGACATGATATTTCCTCTTAAAATTAATGGGTGCAAAATTGAAGTTTCGGGCCGTTTGATTGATTAGGCTTGGTTTGCCGAATTATGGCACAATTTTGCAATCATCATGTGGACATCGGCAGTAACATCGGCTGACATCGACATTCTTATATTGTACTTGTCAAATGATAGTTCATTATGGCATCATTATATCCAACGATTTTGTCAGCGTCCTGGCAAATTAGTCCTGACAAATTAGTTGTGGGCAGTCCATCGGTTTAATTTCTGGAGAAACTTATGTGGGGTTTTCATAATCCAGTACGAATCTGTTTCGGCGTCGGCGCATTTGATTCTGTCGCTAAACTCATCGAAGACCGCCCGTATTGTCTGGCGACCTACGACCAGCCCTATTTCAATGGATTGGGGACAAAATTATCCGGCCAGGCGGGCAAGCCCGAAGCCGTCATCAACAACATCACACCAAATCCCGACTTTTTAACCTTGACCGACGCCTGCCAAACGTTTGCCCAGGCGGTGTGCAATGACACTGTCATTGTTGCGCTTGGAGGCGGCTCGGTTATCGATACGGCAAAGGTATTGGCGTCCAGCAACAAAGGCTTTGCGCCGGTGCGACGGTTTCTGGAAACCGGCGAAGGCGAGGAGCGCTTGGCCGCTTATCCGATCATAGCCGTGCCGACCACGGCCGGAACCGGCAGTGAAGTAACCCGGTGGGCCACGGTATGGGATATGGAGGCGCAAAAGAAATACTCGTTGGCGCGCTACGCCCTGTATCCACAGCAGGCGGTTATCGACCCGGCGCTGACGCTCGGAGTACCCAAGGATCTGACCATCAGCACCGCGCTGGACGCGCTGTCTCATGCGCTTGAAAGTATATGGAACCGCAACAGCAATCCGGTTTCCGCCAACCACGCGGTATTCGCGGCAACGGAAATGATCGCGGCCCTGCCACTGCTTGTCGATGACCTTAAAAATGTCGCACTCAGGGCGCGGGTTGCAAGGGCTTGCCTGTTTGCCGGGTTGGCATTTTCCAATACCAAAACAGCACTGGCACATTCGCTCTCTTATCCAATCACTCTCAAATACAGCATTCCCCATGGCTTGGCCTGCTCCTTCAGCCTGCCAATGGTCCTGGCCAGTGTGATTGGCGAAAATACGGAGTGCGATCGAAATCTTCGCCGGATTTTTGGCGACGATCTCGAGTCCGCCGCAGTAGAACTGGAAAATTTCCTTCACAATTTGGGCGTTGCCACCAAAGCATCGAGCTATGGCGTTCAAAGCGACGAATGGAAAGATCTTCTGACCGCGGCCCTGGCCGGCGAGCGCGGGCGCAACTTCATCGGCGCCCCCAAGCGGGTGCTGGAAAAATTCACCTTATAGGAAATTTCATCGTTCGGGAAAATGAATCCCCAATCCAACCGTCCAATCCAATCGAAAAGGGCGGAATCACGCAAGCAACATCAAATCACCGGAGAAAGAGAAATGCAAACGAAACTTCTAATATCATCACTTCCTGTTATTCAGCCAAGAAAAAAATTGATGCTCGGCATCGCCACAGCCATCTCGCTCAGCATTGGCATTGGCGTCAATTCAGTCGCCTTGGCGGCCTCATGCGAAAACCCCGACACCCTGACATTCGCCATCATCCCGACGGAAGAGACGGTGGCGGAACTGCAACTGTACAAACCGGTGACCGACCGGATGGCGGAGCTGACCGGCAAAAAAATCGCCTTCTTCATGCCCACCTCCTACGCTTCGGTGGTCGAAGGATTGCTGAGCGAGTTTGTCGATGTTGCGGTTCTGGGGCCCTATTCCTATGTGATCGCTAACGGCAAGGACGAAAACATTGAGGTGTTCGCAACCTATGCAAAAAAACCCGGCTATCTTCAGGAAGAAGGTCCTGGTTACAAAGGGGTGCTGATTTCCAAAAAAGGCTCTGGTCTAAAAACAATAGCAGACCTCAAAGGCAAACTCATTGGCCTTACCGACCCCGGGAGCACGTCCGGGAACCTGGTTCCGCGCGTGGTTTTCGCTAAAGTCATTGGCATGGATATCGACGACTATTTTAAGAAGACGGTGTACACCGGGTCGCACGAGCTTTCCACCGTCGCCGTCCATCAGGGCAAAGTGGACGCCGCTTTCGTCGCTTCCCATCGGTTTGACAACGTCGTCGACAAAGGCGAAGTAGCCTTGGAGGACTTCAATGTGATCTGGTCTTCGCCGGCCATTCCGCAGGATCCGTTTGTCTATCGCAGTCCGCTTTGCGAGGACATCAAGGCTAATATCCGCGAGACTTTCCTTGGCCTGAAGGACCAGCCCGACGCAAAAGCGTTTCTGGAAAACGTCAAGTCGAACACGTTCGTGGCCATGACTTCATCGGATTATGACGTGATTCGTGATCTGAAAAAGGCCAAGGATGCGCGCAAGCAACAAGGCGGCTAAACCGACGCGTTTCGGCGAATAGGCGTTGCAGACGGACCTCCGTCTGCCACGCCTCGCGCAGGCAACCGCTCATATTAGCCAACATGCCAGGTCGATTTGTTTGGCCGATTGTTTAGCCGACCAGTCCGATTGTTTGGCCGATTGTTTGGCCGCTTGCCTGTAAAGAGACTAGGAAATGGCTATTCTTGAAGTGAGCGATCTGAGGGCCAGATACAGTTCAAGGGGCCCGGAAATACTGAAAGGGATTAGTTTTCAGGTCGAAGAGGACGACTTTTTCGCCATCATCGGCCCCAGCGGAGCGGGGAAATCAACCCTGATTCGATGTATCAACCGCCTGCTTGAGCCTGTTTCCGGAACCATCAAACTGCATGATGTCGATGTATTAAAACTTGGCGGCAGGGAATTGCGCCGCCTGCGTCGTCATATTGGCATGATTTTTCAGGAGTTCAATCTGATTAACCGGTTGTCCGTTATGGACAATGTTCTGTCCGGGCGGCTTGGATACGTCGGCTCGTTGCGAAGTGTTTTCAGGGTGTTCAGCAACCAGGACATTCAGCGTGCGCTTGAATTGCTGGAGCGAGTGGGGTTGCAGGATCATGTCGATAAGCGCGCCGACCAGCTTTCCGGCGGACAACGTCAACGCGTCGGCATTGCCCGTGCGCTGATGCAGGAGCCCAACCTGTTGCTGCTGGATGAACCGACTTCCGCGCTCGATCCAAAAATTTCAAGGGAAGTCATGGGTCTGATCAAAACCATTGCAACGGAACTCAGGATTCCCGTGTTGTGCAATATCCACAATGTTGATCTCGCCAAGGAATATTGCAACAAAATTATCGGTTTGCAGGACGGCAATAAAATGTTTGATGGACCAACGGAGATTCTCAAGCAAGCGAATCTGGAGGAAATTTACGCGATGGAAGTCCTGTAACAGAGCAACCCGCGATGCAAAACACGACGCAAAACGAGACCCCGGCGACCGTGGACGATATCGTGAGACGCCGCAAAAAAAAGCAGCGAATCCAGTTTGGATTTTACCTGTTTTTGCTCGCCTTGATCGTGTGGAGCATTAAAGCGACCGTTATCGATGACACCGACTGGGATCGAATCGGGTCGCTGGCGGATATCGGCAAATCCATATCGCATTTCATCGGCATCGATTTTCCCCTCATCCCAAGCCTGTTGGGGCCGGCCATCGAGACCTTTATGATCGCCTGTATTGGCACGTTGCTGGGCTTTGTCATTTGTATTCCGGCGATCTGGTTCGGCGCATTGAACGTAACCCCCCTCAAATCGGTGACCTATCCGATTGCGCGCGCGGCCATGACCATCAGTCGATCAATCCATGAAATCGTGTGGGCGTTGATCTTCGTCTCCGCCGTTGGACTCGGGGCGTTTGCCGGCATTCTCGCCATTGCGGTGCGCTCCCTCGGATTTATTGCGAAAATGTCGGCCGAGGCGGTCGAGAACATCGACCCTAAGCCGGTTGAAGCGATTCGAGCGGTGGGAGGCAATAATCTACAGGTGATGCTGTACGGGATACTGCCTCAGGTCTTGCCGGTTATTTTAGGGATTGTTATTTTTGAATGGGAAATCAATATCCGTCGTTCGGCGGTTCTGGGCCTGGTCGGCGCCGGCGGGCTGGGGTTGGTTTTTTTCCGGCAGATGCACACCTTCAACTACCCAGGCGTGACCACGGTCATCATCGCCATCTTCGGGCTGGTTCTGATTGGCGAAGTGGCGTCCCACTATTCCCGAAAAGCGCTGATTTGAACAATGAGCAATGGCATGAACCGATCCGGCCAACTCCCAAATTATTCAATGCAAGGCGACCATGTTCACCGTGAATGGCGCCGTTTCAAGTACCCGCAAACGCTTGTCAAGTACGGCGCGCTGTTAAGCGGTTTGGTGTTCTTCGCCTACTCGATACATTATCTGAACATCCCGCTGGACCGAATCCTGGGCATGTTTGGACGTCTCGGAGATGTTCTGGCCAACCGTTATTATCCGCCCGACCTGGAGTATGTCGCAGAGCGGGAATATCTGGGGGCGATTGTCGAGACCATACAAATGGCTTATTTGGGGGCATTGTTTGGATTGCTGTTTTCAATCGTGCTCGGCTGGTTTGCGGCCCACAATGTCAGCCCGTCGCAAAGGTATATCTATCCAATCGCCCGGGCGGTCACGATGGGCTGCCGCTCAGTGCATGAGATGATCTGGGCCATCCTGTTTGTCACGATTTTAGGTTTTGGAATGTTGCCCGGCGTGCTGGCGTTGACCATGTTCTCGATCGGCTTTGCCGGAAAACTGTTCTCCGAGGAAATCGAGGCCATTGACATGGGCGAAGTGGAGGCCATTCGCGCCGTGGGCGGCAGCCACCTGCAAGTATTCGTCTATGGCGTTTTTCCGCAAGTGCGCACCGCCTTTACCGGCATCGCCATCTATACCTGGGATGTCGCATTTCGAGCGGCCACGGTAGTCGGTTTCGTCGGCGCCGGCGGAATGGGCTGGTATTTGAAGCGCAATGTCATGCAAATCGAGACCCACCGCACCGCGGCGATCCTGCTGTCCATTATCGTGCTGGTCGTCATTTCTGAATTGGTTTCCGCGTGGGCCAGAATCCGTGTTTCCAAAGCGAAATAAGGCATCGCAGCATGGTGCTTATATTGCGTTGTTGACCGCCGTCAAATGGTTGCAGGAAAATCTGAATCAATCCAGGTTTCCCAAGCCTCCGCGATTCATTGAAGCGCCAATTCATTTTCATCGGTGTGTTCAAAAACCTTGCCGTAGATGTCCACTTGCGTGGTTTGCGAATAGGCCAGCCTGCCGCCGCCGACGGTTATGGTGTGGCGAAATGCGGTGGTGCGCGCGTTTTCCTGCATGAATGGCGATTGAATGATTTGCCAGTCGGCGTCATCAATATTTGCCGCGACCTCCATTATCACGCGTCCCTGCGCGGTTTTTTCGCCCGCGTATTTTCCGCCGGCAAGCACGCAGACCGCTCGGGGGATGGTCAGCGCGTGCATAATTATTTCCGCCTCCGGGTCCCACATCCAGTAGCCGGTTTCATCGTGAAACACCTCGTCATCCGATTTGCGCCGGACGATTTGTCGATAGTGCAGCGCCGACAAAACCTGTGATTCGGCATTGGTGACATCGTCATCCACCGTGGTGTAAACGATGGTCTCATAATAAGGGTTGTTCTCCACGCCATCCGGCTCCGGCGCCACATCGAAACCCTTGCTGCCGGTCCAAACCCCGATTAACGCTTTCAGCGGGCCATAATCAAGGTCTTTCATATTGATCAGTCCAGCAGGATAATCAATGCGCCCTTAACCGAAAAGCACCAGCGCCCAAACCAGCAACGCCATTATGATGCTGATTAAAACCGCTGCCGAGCCCAGGTCTTTGGCATTTCCGCTGAGCGGATGCTGCTCTCCTCCAAATCGATCGACGACCGCTTCGATGGCCGAGTTCAGCAGTTCCGCCAACAGCACCAACAGCACCGCAAATATCAATAGCGCGCGCTCAAGGCCGCTCTCCGCCAGCCATAAAGCCAATGGAATCAAGACCGCGCAACCCACCAACTCGTAGCGAAAGGCGGCCTGGTTTTGCCAAGCCGTGGCCAGGCCCTGCATGGAATAATCCACGGCCTTGAAGATTCGTTTGCGGTCGGCGGATTTTGGTTTCGACACTATTGGCGTCCGCAGTTTGTCGCGAATTTATTGGCGTACTCTAAAAACTGCGCTCGAACAGCGCCGTCATCGCCGCCCAGGACTCGCGCTGCGCTTGCGCGTTATAGCCCACCGCAATGCCGTATTTTTCCGCATTGACATCCGCTTGCTTGTTGGTGAATCCATGTTGCGCGCCGGCGTGCACAATCACCTCATAGTCGGCGCCGGCGTCATCCATTTCCTGCTTGAACGCGGCCACGTCATCCATTGACACCATGGCGTCATCGCCGCCATGACAGACCAGCACACGGGCTTTGACTTGCCCGACAACTGGCTGATGATGCGACCTAAGCGCGCCATGAAAACTGGCCACCGCACGCAACGGCAAGCCGATGCGCGCCATGTGCAAGACCATGGCGCCGCCGAAACAATAGCCAATGGCCGCGGTTCTTTCCGCATCAACCTGAGGCTGTTGCAGCAAGGCGTCATAGCCGGCTTGCAAGCGCGCCGCGCCCATTTCCATATCCCCATAGACCACGCCCGATGCTTCCTTGGCTTGCTCCAAATTTTCGGCGACCCTGCCGTCGCCGTACATGTCAATGGCAAACGCGCAATATCCCTGCCGCGCCAACTGGTCGGCGCGGCCGCGCATGTGCGCGTCCAGCCCCCACCATTCATGGATGACGATAATGCCGGGGCGGCGGGTCTTGACATCGGCGTCCCAGGCGAGATAACCGCGATGGGCGGCGCCTTTGGATTGGTATTCAATTATTTGATGGGTTAGATTCATTGTTGTACTCCACTTTATTTTGTGTCGGTTTGTTTTGCGTCGGATGGTTTGCGCCGGTTTGGCGTTGTCAGGTTTTGTTTATTGTCGTTGCCGTCATGGTCACCCATTATCGGTTTATTTCACTCATCAGTTGTTTTACCACTTTTTGGTCGGCGGTTTTTAACAACCGCTTGACTTTGGGTTCAATCTTGGCGGTGTCGGTTAGCCGGATTTGTCGCTTCACTTGCAAAATCACCGACGGATCCATGCTGAAATCGCGCAGCCCCATGCCCAGCAATACGCGCGTATATTCAATATCGCCGGCCATTTCGCCGCACATCGAAACCGGAATATTGGCGGCTTTGCCGGCATCGATGGTGATCTTGATCAACCGCAGTATCGACGGATGCAACGGGTTATACAGATAATTCACTTCATCGTCAATGCGGTCTATGGCCAGGGTGTATTGAATCAGGTCGTTGGTGCCAATCGATAAAAAATCCAGCCGGGCGGCAAACAAGTCGGCCGCGATGGCCGCGGCCGGGACTTCCACCATCCCGCCAATCTGGAGGTCGGGGTCAAAGTCATAACCCTGGCCGGCAAGTTCTTGCTGCACTTCATCGAGCAACACAAACAGTTGATCCAGTTCGTCAATGTTGGACAGCATTGGTATCATTAATCGCGTCTCGCCGTGCGCCGAGGCGCGATAAACCGCGCGCAGTTGCGGCTTGAATAAACTTAAATCATGCAAGCATAAGCGAATCGCCCGCCGCCCCAACGCCGGATTGGTGGTGATGGCGTCGCTCGCTCTGCCGCCATCGACCTGTTTGTCGGCGCCCAGATCCAAAGTGCGAATAGTGACCGGCCTGGCCGATTGTTGCAATGCGCGGCGATAAATCTGGTATTGCTCTTCTTCGTCCGGCATGGTCTCGCGATTCATGTATAGAAACTCGGTTCGATACAATCCGACCCCGGCCGCATTTTGCGACACGCTGTCTTCGATTTCTTCAGGCAGCCCAATGTTCGCATTCAGCGACACCAGCACGCCATCCAGCGTCTCTGCGGCGGCATCGCGCAGCGAATCCATCTCCTGAATGCGCCGCACAATTTTCTCCCGCCGCCGGCGGTAGGTGAGCAATGCCGCTTCGTCCGGATTGACCAGCACCACGCCGCGCTTGCCGTCGATAATCAATAAATCGCCGCTGCGCAGATAGCGGATGGCGCCATGCAGCCCGACTATGGCCGGGATTTTCATGCTGCGCGCGAGTATCGCGGTATGGGAAATCGGGCCGCCCAGATTGGTGATAAACGCGCCGATTCGATGTTTTTTCAGTTCGATGGCATCGGCCGGCGTTACATCATTGGCAACGATAATTTGGTGGTCAAGTTTTCCTTCGGGCTGCGCGGCTAGGCGGCCAGGCTCATCCAGCAGTTCGCCCTGTATGCGATTGATAATCTGGGCGACGTCGGTTGATTTGCTGCTGAGATAGGGATCGTCAATGTCATGGAACACCTTTTCAAGATTGTCGGCGTGCTGCTGCAACGCGGCCTCGGCATTGATGCCCTGAGCGCGGATGATGGCGCTCGGTTCCTGGCGCAGCATCGGGTCTTGCAGCATCAGCAAATGCGCCCCGAGAATGGCCTTGACCTCATCGGCGTCTTCGGCGGGCATCTGCTTTTTAATCGTCCGCAGCGCCCGAATTGCGCTTTCTATGCCATCGGCAAGGCGCTCGACTTCCTGCTCAATCCGCTCTGGTTCAATGTTGTATTTGGGAATTTCCTGGCGCTGTCGATGGATAATCCTCGCTCTGCCGATGGCGATGCCGGCGCCAACGCCATTTCCATGCAGCGTGAACACTAAACCATCCTCTCCCTATTCCCCTTCGCCAAAGCAGTCATTGAATAATGCCGCAATATCTTCGGCGGCTTGTTTCGCATCGACGCCTTCGGCACTCAGTTTTAGTTCGGTTCCCTGGACCGCAGCCAGCATCAGCACGCCCATAATGCTTTTCGCATCAATCTGTTTACTGCCATTATGCAGTTTGATGATGCTGTTGAAACCGGCGCTGAGTTTCACCAGTTTCGCGGCGGCGCGGGCGTGCAAGCCCAACTTGTTGATGATCTTGATTCGCTTCTCTATAATCATGGCGATAATCATGGTGCAATCATTTGGCTAATTCCCGATGCCGGACTTGGACGATGATGTCTTGTTGGGAAAATAAACCTTCCAGTTGCTCGCTGATGTAAACCGAGCGATGCTGACCGCCAGTGCAGCCAATGGCCACGGTGATATAGCTGCGATTTTCATTGGCAAAGCCCGGCAGCCATTTACTGAGGAATCTGAAAATTTCGCCGGTCATATCCCGAACTTCGGGGTTGTCTTCAAAAAATTCCTGTACCGGCGCATCCAAACCCGTCAGCGGCGCCAAATTTTTATGCCAATAGGGATTGGGCAGACAGCGCACGTCAAACACAAAATCCGCTTCCCGCGGCGTGCCATGCTTGAACCCAAACGATTCAACCAGAAACAACGGCGCCGACGACAATCCGGCGCCGGCAAAATCCCGAATCAGCCCGCGTAGTTCATGCGCCGTGGTATCCGTGGTGTCGATGATTTTCTCGGCTCTATCGTGCAGCGGCTGCAACAGCGCGCGCTCCCGTCGAATGCCTTCCAGCAAGGGGGTTTGGTCATCGGTAAGCGGATGCTTTCTGCGCGTTTCGCTATACCGCCGAACCAGTTTTTGCTCTTCGGCCTCCAGAAACAAAATTCGATAATTGATGGCGTGGCTCTCCAGTTTGGTCAAGGTGGCATCGAGTCCTGACAAAAAATTCTTGTTGCGGGAATCAATGCTGACCGAAGCGCCCGGAAACACGTCTGCATCGGCGCCGTCGATACGCGGTAGCAGCCGCGCCGCGAATTCGAATAACAGCACCGCCGGCAGGTTGTCGATGCAGTAATAGCCAATGTCCTCCAAAGACTGCAGCGCAACACTCCGGCCGGAACCGGACAGACCGCTAATAATAATCATGTCCGTGGTCGCATTATTAATAGGGCTCATCGGGTTCATTGGAGATACTCCTGCTGTTTCCAGTTCCAGCGCCGTCATAATACGTTTTTAAATATCGGAAAACAGATTATAAATCTCCGTGGTTGAACCGGTTTTCTTAACTTCACGAACAAAATCATCATCATCGAATTTGGCGGCCAGGGTGGCGAGTAAACTCAAATGGACTTCATTGGCTTCAGCGGGCACCAACAGACACACCGCCAGCCACACCGGCATCCCGTCAGGAGCATCGTAATCCACCGGATGTTCAAGTTTGGCAATGGCAATGACCGGCTCCGATAGCCCTTCAATTCGACCATGGGGAAGCGCGATGCCGTTGCCCAGAGCGGTGCTGCCTAAGCGCTCGCGGTTATGCAAAGTGACGAATATTTGCTCAAGATAGGGATCGTCACTATGCTCGGAATTGCAAATGGCGGCGTTAGCGGCGATTAACTCGGCGAATTGTTTGAGCAATCGTTTGCGGCTGGCGATACACAGATTCACGACCACGAGATCGGGTTGCAAATACCTGTGGCTGTCCATGGGAGGGGAAGGGGTTTGCGGCTCACTATTGCGGTGCGCCGCAGCTGAAACTGCGTCGGTCATTTGCATCAGTCACTCAGGGATTTGTTCAATGATTTGTTTTAGCGAATCTTCATTTCTGTGATGGTCGCCGCGCTTTTCCTTGTGCTTGATGACCTGTCTATCCAGTTTGTGCGCTAATGCATCTATGGCGGCGTACATGTCTTCCGCTTCACTGGAGGCGTGAATCATAGCACCTTTTGTATTGACCGTGGCCTCGGCAATATGGCGTGTTTTTTCCACATGGAGAACCACATTGGTGTGGGTGACGTGATCGAAATGGCGGATTATTTTCTCCACTTTTTCTGAGACATGGTGATGTAACGATTCTGTGATTTCCATATGTTGTCCACTGATTGAGATTTGCATAAAACATACTCCAAAATTTGAGGTTATTGAATGATTGATGGATTGATTCTCTGGAATGGTCGCCTCCTCGCCTTGCTTCAAAATGACTTGCGTTTGGCTGATGGCGGAATATTCATTTGTTGCCGATATTTCGCTAGCACGCGCTTGCCGACTTGGTAATTCTTTTTGGCCAATAGCGCACAAATTTTTTCATCGCTGACCGGCTTGGCCGGTGATTCGTTTTGAACAATGCGCTGAATTTCGGCCTGAATCGAAGTGGCGGAAATTGCGTCACCGTTTACGCCGGTTATTTGCGGACCGAAAAAATACTCGAGTTCGAAATTCCCCTGAGGCGTCGATAAATATTTTCCGGCAGTGGCGATTGAAACAGTCGATTCATGTATTCCCAAAGGCTCGGCGATATCATTCAAGGTCAACGGTCGGATTTTTCCTGCGCCGGAGTGAAAAAAATCCTGCTGTCTTTCAATAATCTCTTCGGCCACGGAAAGAATCGTTTGATGACGTTTTTCTAAATTGCTTATTAACCGCCGCGCCTGTTGGAGTTGTTCTTTCATGCTGCTGAACTCACCGCCGGGATTCTGGTTAATCAATGTTTGATAGTCCCGGTTGATGCTTAGTGTCGGCATCGCATTGGGATTCAGGCTTGCGCACCAGTGGCCGCCTTTCTTTTCGACGATGATATCAGGAACGATATAGCCCACCGCTAAATGACCGATGCTGTATCCCGGATGAGGATTCAGTTGTTGAATCAGTGCCACAGCAAAGCCCAGTTCTTGTTCAGAAACTCCGAGCGCTTTGCGCAGCATGGCATAGTCTTTGTTTGCCAGCAACGCCAAGTGGCGTTCTATAATGTCATGGGCGGCGTGATAACCAGCAAGGCTTTTATCCTTTGCGGCTAACTGCAACCGCAGGCATTCTTTTGCATCTCTGGCGGCAACACCCACTGGCTCCAGGCTTTGCAATCCGCCGAGCACTCGCTTGATGTCATGCATGCCGACCGCGCTGTCCAAATTCAGGGTTTGCTCGATATCTTCCATCGGCACATCAAGATAGCCCGCGTCATTAATATTCTGAATAATGTGGTGCGCGATTCGCCTGTCGTCGACCTCATCGAACAGAAAAACAGCCTGAGCGCCTAAGGCCTGTCTAAGTGTAGAGGGTTGTTCCGGGATGATGTGCTGAGCGCTAAGGTCATTGAAATTTGCCACGCTGTTGAGCGATGCCCTTCTTTGATCGACCGGCGCATAATTTTGCGGATCGTCCCACAGGGATTTATCAGGATCGGAAAGTTGATCAAATTGAAGCTGGACAATATCTATTTCATCGACCTCAACGGCAACCGCGCCCGATTCAGAATCTATGGCATTAAGGTTATCTTCTATCCGTTCGAGCATCACGACGGGCATCTCTTCGGGCATCTCGTCGGCACGGCACTCCCACTCCGGCTCGCTGGCTTCCTTTATTTCCAGCAATGGGTTGGTTGCACGCGCGTACCGCAACTGTTCGCTCAACTCGCTTGCTGACATTCGCAATAACCTGACCGCCTGCTGCCATTGCGGCGTCATCGTCAATTTCTGACTTGGTCTTGAATCAAGCGCTGGTTTCATAACATAGAACTTTCACTCACGTTGTTTTCCCGGCGGTGTTTCCTCGGCGGGTGTTTTCCCGGCGGGTGTTTTCATTGAACCTGGCCTAGTTTACTCTAAAAATACTAATCAAATTTTCGCGCTATACTTTATTGCTTTAGCGACTCAAAATCCATCGCCAACAAACTGGTTTCTCGATCTGAGTCTCCGCATTACATCCTGAAATATTACATCCGGAAATCATTTCCCAGGTACACATCCCGGGCTCTTTTATCGGCCATTATAATCTCTGGCGCACCCGATATCAGCACTTCTCCGCGGTGCAAAATATACGCCCGATCACAAATCCCCAGCGTCTCCCGAACATTGTGATCGGTGATTAACACGCCAATTCCTCGGCTTTTCAACACTGTAATTATGTGCTGAATGTCCTTGACCGCAATCGGATCAACCCCGGCGAACGGTTCATCGAGTAATATAAACGCCGGCTCCAAAGCCAAGGCGCGGGCAATTTCCACTCGTCGTTGTTCCCCGCCGGAAAGCTGTATGGTTTGTTTATCCCTAAGTCGGTCAATCCCGAACTCTTCCATGAGTTTGTTGCAGATCTTGTGCTGATCCGCCTTATTATGTTTTGCCGCGACTTCAAGAACCGCGAGAATGTTTTGTTCCGTGGTCAATTTCCTGAACACCGAATGCTCCTGCGGCAAATACCCAATGCCTTTGCGAGCGCGCTCATGCATCGGTAATTCAGTGATGTCCTCATTGTCTAACAATATTGTGCCGGAATCGCATCGCACCAATCCAATCATCATATTGAAACAAGTCGTTTTGCCGGCGCCGTTCGCGCCCAATAGCCCGACAATCTCGTTATTGGAGACGCTAAGATCAACCCGGTAAACGATGGTGGTGTTTTTATATTTTTTAACCAGTTGGCGGGCAGACAAATTTTTCATTGCGGGATCGTGCTATTCATCTGCTATTCATCGATTGCCTTTTCGCGCGGCTGGATGGTCAGACTGGGTCGGGCGTTTTCTGAAGATGCGCCGCCTGTGACAAACGCCTTTTCGGTAAGCCTGTTGTAAGTAATCATTGGTGCGGTTATGGTCGAACCACCGTGCACGACTTTCGCCTGATTTTTCAGCGTGACTAAATTTTCAATTTCATCCATGGTAATCTCCATGGCCGACCCGACCAGGTCCGCTTCGGAACCTTCCGGTCGCTGCATGAATATACCCGGGCGGCCTATGCATACGCTTTTATTCAATTTATTGCCATGGACACCGTCATCGTCATCGTCATCATTGAAATAAGTGGTTAATGCATCGCAGGTCAACTTAATACTGCCCTGTCGAAAGACCACGTTGCCACGGTAAACTCGAACCCCGGTGTTCAAGTCTATTTCGAAGTCATCGGCGGTCAAGGTCACGGGCTGCTCGGAATCGCTATCAAGGGCATAACCTGCCTGGCAGAACACGCCCATTAACAATCCAACCATCAGCCTGCTTAACATCAGCCTGTTCAACATTGTGACCAACCTCTAAATTAAGATGAGCCTTTGTCTCTAAGATGTATCACCATTTTTTGTACTGCTACCGTACCACTCGCACTGCTCGATTGCATGCCGTTCAATTGATTGTCAATGACGCGAACGTTGCCGGTCAACAACACGGTAGATTGATTATCGTATAGCCAACCCGATTCCGCATAAATATGTCTTGGATTATTTTCCAGATCATATTGGATGATATGAGGATTATCCAGCAGCGCCCGGCCGTCAACCGGGTAGTGCATCATGCGATCGGCAATAATTCGGTATTTTTTGCCCGATTCATCCAGCCCGGACGAGACAAACATTTCAGCATAATAATCCGGATTATTTTTCTCCGCTTCAGTGATCCCGGCGTTCGGTTCTTCTAACAATCCAAACCGCAACCAGATTGACAACAACACCAAGCCGAGGAAAATCGCGCCGATTGAAATATTATCCTTGAATTCCATTGCCTCACTGATTATTGATGCGTGGCCCGGCAGAGTTAGATTACACCTGCTCTCAGCAGGTCATGGGTGTTCAGCGCGCCAATTACGTGATGGTCGTCATCGACCACAAACATGCTATTAATGGCATGTGGGCCATGCTGCGCGTATTCTCGCATTATCTGAATGATCTCTTCTGCCAGCATATCTGCATGAATCGTAAACGGATCGACACTCATCAAAGCGCTTGCCTTGCTTTTATAAATGTCAATTCCTTGCCCCAGACCTCGACGTATATCACCATCGGTGAACATCCCCAACAGTTTTCCGTCGCCATCCACCACGCCGGCCATGCCTAATGATTTCGAGGTCATTTCCAACAGCAATGCGTCCATGGTCGCGCCTTCATCCACCAATGGCATCTCATCGCCGGTGTGCATTAAATCGCTGGCGAACAACAGCAATCGTTTCCCCAAAACACCGCCAGGATGCGTGCGCGCAAAATCCTGAGCGGAAAACCCGCGCAGCCTTTGCACCACCACGGCCAAGGCATCGCCCATGACCAAGGTCGCGGTCGTGCTCGCGGTCGGCGCCAGATTATGCGGGCAGGCTTCTTTATCCACACTGACATTGATGCAAGCGTCTGATTTTTGCGCCAGTGTTGAATCGATCTTGCCGGTCAGGGTGATTAATTTCACGCCCAGACGCTTGACGATGGGCAGGATGGAAACCAATTCAGTGGTTTCGCCTGAATTGGAAATAGCGATCACTAAATCATCGGTAGTAATCATCCCTACATCTCCGTGGCTGGCTTCACCCGGATGAACGAAAAATGCCGGTGTGCCGGTACTCGCCAGCGTGGAGGCGATTTTTCCGCCGATATGTCCTGACTTGCCCATTCCAGTCACCACAACCCGGCCCTCGCATTTCAGAATCAGGCTGCAGGCCTGGTCGAAATTGTCATCCAGCCGATCAAGCAACGCGGTAACCGCCGCAGACTCAATCTCAATGACGCTTCTAGCGTGCTCTGTCGGTGAAACACTGGATTCGGAAGTTGGCATAAGTCGGCGGCGTTTTCCGCCAGAGTATAGCAAATGGCGTCATTGATATGTTTCAATTTAGTAATGTCCGGATTGCGTGTAAAATTTGTCCATCCACAATCAATGCCTCCCTGAGCCATGGAAATTTTTAATCTCGACAATTTGTTTACGCTGTTCATGCTGACCTTGTTGCAAGCGGTTTTGGGGTTTGACAACTTATTGTATATTTCGTTGGAGTCAAAACGGGTCGAAGCATCGCGTCAGGCATCGCTGCGCCGATGGGGCATCGGCTTGGCGGTCATGCTAAGAATTATCCTGCTATTCGTGGTGTTGAAGATTGTCGCCTTGTTTCAGGATTCACTATTTTCAATCTCGTTTGAGCATGTTGTGCAGGCAAATTTTAACTTGCACAGTATTATCGTGTTATTTGGCGGCGTATTTATTATCTATACCGCCATCAAGGAAATCATGCACATGCTGATTATCGATGATTTGTCATCAGGCAATACGGCGCGCAGTTCATTCGCAAAACAATTGTCGTGGATAGTGATTATGAACGTGGTGTTTTCTTTCGATTCGATTCTCAGCGCCATGGCATTGACCGATGTATTTTGGGTAATGGCTGTCGCCATCATTATCGGTGGTATGCTAATGATATGGATGTCGGATCGAGTAGCGCAGTTTCTTGAAAAAAACCGAATGTATGAAGTGGTTGGCCTGTTTATCTTGTTTATCGTCGGCATCATGCTATTGACCGAAGGCGGCCACTTGGCGCGCTTGCAACTATTCGGCTATCCGGTTGAGGCGATGAGCAAAGCTACTTTCTACTTCGTCATAGTCGTTGTTGTACTCGTGGATCTGGTGCAGACGAGATATGCATCCAACCTTCTAAAACTTAACCGCCAAAATAAGACATGACTAAACCGAAAATAGACGACCAACAAAGAACCGAAATCGAAGCCGCGTTGTTTAGAAAAATGATAGCGCATTTCCGCAAATACCCCGAAGTGCAAAATATCGAGTTGATGAACCTAGCCTACTTCTGCCGTAATTGTTTTTCCAAATGGTACATGGGCGCGGCGGCCGAGCGCGGCATCGAAATGGATTACGATCAGGCGCGGGAGATTATCTATGGCATGCCGTTTAGCGAATACAAATCGCGGCATCAGGAAAAAGCGTCGCCGGAACAGTTGTCAAAGTTTGAGGACAGCCAGGCAAAAGCGACCGAATAATCGCCGCGGTCGCTAAACGCGCCGGCCGTCGTATGTGGTGCGGCTGACGCCGCGCATTTTGTTACTGGATTCCGTGTCAAGCACGGAATGACGGTGGTGGGGAGGCCGTCGTGACGACGACTGCGACGGTCGCATAGCGCGAAAAGGCAAGCGTTATCGCCGACTGTAACGATGCACCGCGTCCACCAGCGTTGCCACTCGGGACGGCGGTGAGGGCGCGACGGACACATTAATATGTGCGGCAAAAAGACAATGTCAAGTAGGGACAGGTTGCGACCTGTCCGCATGGCGATGACCACGGCAATAACGGCGGCGGCAACGATGACGGTGGTGTTCAACCCCCGCCGTCGTTGCGAGGAGCGCAAGCGACGTGGCAATCCAGTTGGATATGAGTCCCGTCAGGGACACAACATAATGGTGCGCCATAATGTGGTGCGGCTTCGCCGCGCATTTTTCACTGGATTATTCGTATCATCCCTGATACTCACCCCTTCGGGGCTTGCGTGAAAAATCGCTCCAGGCGATTTTTTCCAACTTTCGTTGGAATGACGGATAGGGGGTGAGCGTCACGGTCTGCTTCGGCCACCAAAGCGGTAGCGCATCCACCACCTACGCTAATCCCGCCGGCTGTGCCGATGAACCGCATCCACCAGCGTTGCCACCCGATCCGGGTCGATGGTGGGATGGATGCCATGACCGAGATTAAAAATATGCCCATCGCCGTCGCCAAAATCATCCAGCACGCGCTTGGCTTCTTGCTCGACTTTGTCTGACGACGCATACAGAACCGTGGGATCCATATTGCCCTGCAACGCCACCCGGTGACCGACTCGCCGCCGCGCCGCGCGCAGCGGCATAGTCCAGTCCAGCCCAATCGCATCGCATCCGCTATCGGCAATTTTCTCAAGCCAGTGGCCGCCGCCTTTGGTGAATAGCGTGATGGGAATATCGGCGGCGGTCGCGTCGGCTTTGAGCGCCGCTACAATTTGCGCCATGTAATCCAGCGAGAAGTCGCCATAGTCCGGCGTGGTCAAAACCCCGCCCCAGGTATCAAAAATCATCAACGCTTGCGCGCCGGCGGCGACCTGCGCTTTTAGATAATCGACCACCGCGACGGTGATTTTGCGGAGCAACTTGCGCGCGACCTCGGGCTGATCATGCATCATGCCCTTTGCGTATTTATACTCCTTGCTGCCGCCGCCTTCGACCATGTAGGTTGCCAACGTCCACGGGCTGCCGCTGAAGCCGATGAGCGGCGTCTTGTTTGCAAGCGCGGCGCGCGTCAGGCGCATCGCCTGCATGACATACCCAAGTTGAGCATCAACATCGATTTCAGGCAGGCGTTCCACGTCACTTTTGTTGCGCAACGGGCGTGCGAATTTTGGGCCCATGCCTTCGTCAATGGACCAGCCCAATCCAAAAGCATCGGGGATGGTCAATATGTCGGAGAACAAAATCGCCGCATCCAAATCAAACCGGCGCAGCGGCTGCAGCGTTACCTCGCAGGCCAATTCCGGAGTCTTGCACAGGGTCAAAAAATCGCCGGCGCGCGCGCGTGTGGCGCGGTACTCCGGCAAGTAACGCCCAGCCTGGCGCATAATCCAAATCGGTGTGCAATCCACGGGCTGGCGGCGCAACGCTTTTAGCAATCGATCATTCATTATGTACCTGAATGTACTGTAAATAACTGCTCCTCGGCAATTGCTCCTGCATTGCTCTAATAAGTTACGTCCATGTAACGATGCGTTATTTGCACTTCCGCCATCCGTGGCGGTCGGCAGATAATTGTTCCCGACATTATCTGCACTTCCGCCATCCGTGGCGGTCGTATACCGATTTTGCAGGAGCAAAAATCGGTTGCGTCCAAACCTTATCAACAAATAAACACTCCCGCACCAAAAAGAAAAAACAGTCAGTGGCATCCCAGGCATTATTGCGGCAACTCGCTATACCCTTGAAGAAACTGATCGACCGCGCGCGCGCATTGCCGGCCTTCGCGAATCGCCCACACCACCAGCGACTGCCCGCGCCGCATATCACCGGCGGCAAACACGTTTTTGATATTGGTTTGATATGCGCCTTTCCCATCGGTGGCGGCGTTTACATTGCCGCGGTTATCCAGCGCAATCCCCATATCTTCCAACAAGCCGTGATAAACCGGATGAACGAATCCCATCGCCAACAACACCAATTCGGCTTTCAACTCAAATTCCGAACCCTGGATTTCCCGCATCCGCCACTCGCCGCCATCGCCGCGCGACCACGCGACCTTGACGCAGCGCAACGCCGCGACACTGCCGTTGCCGTCGTCCAGGCATGACCACGTCTTCACATCCCAGATGCGCTCGCATCCTTCTTCCTGCGACGAGGAGGTGCGCAGTTTATGCGGCCAATTCGGCCAGGTTAGCGCCTTATTTTCTTTTTCCGGCGGCTCGGACAGAATTTCAATTTGGGTAATGGATTTTGCCTGTTGCCTGGTTGAAGTGCCGATGCAATCGGAGCCGGTGTCGCCGCCGCCGATGACCACTACATTTTTATCCTTGGCCGATATGCGCTCGGCGGCGTCCGCGTCATGCCCCTGCACCCGGCGGGTATTGCCGGTCAGGAAATCCATAGCGAAGTGAATGCCATTTAATTCCCGACCATCGACTTCAAGCTCTCGCGGATGCTCGGCGCCGCCGGTTAGCACGATGGCATCGAAGGTCTCGAATAAAAATGAAACAGGAATATCGACGCCGATATGGGTGCCGGAATGAAATTTCACGCCCTCGGTCTTCATTTGCGCCATGCGCCGGTCGATGATGTGTTTTTCCAGTTTGAAGTCGGGAATCCCATATCGCAACAGCCCGCCGCTGCGATCCTGCTTTTCATAGAGCGATACCGAATGCCCGGCTCTGGCCAATTGTTGGGCGCAGGCAAGGCCCGCGGGCCCAGAACCCACTACGGCGACGTATTTACCGCTGCGGTGTTTGGGAATTTGCGGTTGTATCCAGCCTTCCTTCCAGGCGCGCTCAACGATGGCGTGCTCGATGGTTTTGATGGTGACCGGCTGATCTTCGATGTTCAAGGTGCACGCCGCTTCGCACGGCGCCGGACAAATGCGGCCGGTGAATTCAGGGAAATTGTTGGTCGAATGCAATACTTCGTTGGCCTGCTTCCAATCGCCGCGATAAACCAGGTCGTTCCAATCCGGAATAATATTATTCACCGGGCAGCCGGTTTGGCAATAGGGAATGCCGCAATCCATGCATCTGGCGCCCTGCTCCTCAAGTTCGCGGTCGTCAAGCGCGATGACAAACTCGCGGAAGTTTTTGACGCGATTTTCAACCGCTTTATACGGCCGCTCATGGCGCGCGATTTCCATAAACCCGGTTACCTTACCCATGTTCGTTTATCCATATCGTTCACCCATGCCGCGCCTGTTTGATTGCGGGCGCATAGTCGGATTCATGGCTGGCCGCCTGATATATTTTCAGCAACGCCTGGCGAAAATCATGCGGGACAATCTTGATGAACTGCTGGCGATACGCCGACCAGTTATCCAGTATTCGATTGGCGATGGCGCTGCCGGTGAACTTTTTATGATCGCCAATAATCCGCTTTAGCCGCGCCTCGTCGGCTTCGAGTAAATTGTCACTGTTTTCATTGGCCGCATCCTCATCCACCGCCTCCAACGTCACCATCCGCTGGTTGCAACGCAAATCAAACCGGCCGTCTTCGTCCAGCACATAGGCAATGCCGCCGGACATGCCTGCGGCGAAGTTGCGCCCGGTTGATCCTAAGCAAACCACCACGCCGCCGGTCATGTATTCGCAGCCGTGGTCGCCGACCCCTTCCACCACCGCCAGCGCGCCTGAGTTGCGCACACAGAATCGTTCGCCAGCCACGCCATTAAAATAAACCTGGCCACTAATTGCGCCATAAAGCACCGTATTACCGACAATAATGTTGTTTCGCTGGTCGTCGATGGCGCTGTCCGCCGGCGGGTAAATGACCAATTTCCCCCCTGACAATCCTTTGCCGACATAGTCGTTGGCATCTCCTTCGAGCGTGATGGTGACGCCGTTTGCAAGCCATGCGCCAAACGACTGGCCCGCAGTGCCTTTGGCTTTAATATAGATAGTGTCGTCCGGCAAACCAGCATGACCATATTTTTTGGCAATCGTCCCGGACAGCATCGCGCCGAACGCGCGATTGACATTGGAAATTCGGGTCTGGATTTGCACCGATTGCCCTTTTTCCAACGCCGGCTTTGCCTGAATTATTATATTCCGGTCTAACACATTATCCAGCCCGTGATCTTGCTGCTCGCATTGATAAACCGCCACGGCCGCGTCCACCTTCGGCTTCGCCAGTATCCGCGAATAATCCAACCCCTTTGCCTTCCAATGCTTGATGGCGTCGGTCATTTTCAGCCGATCCATCTGCCCGATCATTTCATCAACCGTGGCGTAGCCCAACCTGGACATGATTTGCCGCAACTGCTCGGCGATGAAGAAAAAATAGTTGATGACGTGCTCGGGCTTGCCCGTGAATTTTTTTCTCAGCACCGGGTTTTGGGTGGCGATGCCGACCGGGCAGGTATTGAGGTGGCATTTACGCATCATCAAGCAGCCCTGCACAATCAATGGCGCCGTGGCGAAACCAAATTCATCGGCGCCCAATAACGCACCAATGGCAACATCCCGCCCGGTACGGACACCGCCGTCGACCTGCACCGCGATGCGGCCGCGCAATTTGTTCAGCACCAGCGTTTGATGGGTTTCCGCCAAGCCAATTTCCCAAGGCGAGCCGGCGTGCTTGATCGAGGTCAGCGGGCTGGCCCCGGTGCCGCCCTCGTAGCCGGAGATGGTGACATGGTCGGCATGCGCCTTGGACACGCCAGCGGCGACCGTGCCGACGCCCACTTCGGATACTAATTTGACCGAGATTCTGGCTTCGGGATTGACATTTTTAAGATCAAAAATTAACTGCGCCAGATCCTCTATGGAATAAATATCGTGATGCGGCGGCGGTGAAATCAGCCCGACGCCGGCCGTTGAATGGCGCACCGCGGCGATTTGCTCGCTGACCTTATAGCCCGGCAACTGACCGCCTTCGCCAGGCTTCGCGCCCTGAGCTATCTTAATTTGAATATCGTCAGCATTGACCAAATAATCTGTTGTGACACCGAATCGACCCGATGCAATTTGTTTGATCGCAGAACGTTTGGGGTTTTTTGATCCGTCTTTGAGTGGCCGGTAGCGCGCTTCCTGTTCGCCACCCTCCCCGGTATTCGACTTGCCGCCAATCTGGTTCATCGCTATTGCCAGGGTAGAATGCGCCTCGGAGGAAATCGATCCAAACGACATCGCCCCGGTGGAAAATCGTTTGACGATTTCCGCCGCCGGCTCGACTTCATCAAGCGGAATTTTTTTCTTCGCCCATTGAAACTCGAACAATCCGCGCAGATTGAACAGCGCCTGGTCCTGTTTATTGATCATGTCTGAAAACGCTTCAAATGTTTTCGGATCGCCGCTTCGGGTCGCATGCTGCAACTTGGAGACGGTTTCGGGATTCCAGATATGCGCCTCGCCGCGCACGCGATACGCGTAATCGCCGCCGGCGTCCAATTGGGTTCGATACAGAGGATGATCACCATAAGCATGATGATGACAGGCAAGAATATCTCTGGCAATTTCCGCAAGACCGATGCCCTGGATGGTGGAACTGGTACCATTGAAATAGGCGTCGATGAAATTTTCTGACAACCCGACGGCATCAAAAATCTGCGCGCCGCAATACGACTGGTAGGTGGAAATGCCCATCTTGGACATGACTTTTTTCAGCCCTTTGTTGACCGCGCGAATGTATCTTTGTTGCGCTTCCTCAAAATCTATCTTTTTACCCTTCGGGCACTTCGCATTTAATCTTTGATTCAACATCCCAAGCATATTATTAACGCTATCGAATGCCATATAAGGATTTATCGCCTCGGCGCCATACCCGGCCAGGGTGGCAAAATGATGCACTTCCAAGCAAGCGCCAGTCTCAATGACCAAACCCGATTCGGTACGAAGCCCTTTTGCAATCAAATGATGGTGCACCGCTGAGGTTGCCAACAACGCCGGAATTGCAATATTATCCGCATCCATTCGGCGATCAGACAGAATCAAGATATTAAACCCTTTTTGCAATACCGCTTGCTCCGCTTTATCGCACAACAATTGAATCGCATCTTTCAAACCCTGCGCTCCCTGCTTATGCTCGTTACCCCTGTTATCTTTAATGGAGTAACACATGTTTAGCGTTTTGGTTTGATACGCGCCGTTTGTGTGGTCTTCAATTTGCCGAACGCGCTCCAATTGATTGTTGGTCAGCAGTGGCTGGGGAATGGTTAAACGCATTGCCTGGCCACCATCGCCACCGATTAACGTGTCGCCGCCGCCCGCGCCATCTCTTTGGCCGAATAAGTTAGGGCGTGGCCCAATTAACGAAAGCAAGGACATGACCAACTCTTCGCGAATAGGATCAATCGGCGGATTGGTGACCTGGGCGAAATTTTGCTTGAAGTAATGCGAAAGATGTTTTGGCTTGTTGGACAACACTGCGGGCGGGACATCGGTTCCCATAGAACCAAGCGCCTCCTCGCCATTTTGCATCATCGGCAGCAACAGGAATTTCAAGTCTTCCTGGGTATAGCCAAATGCTTGCTGGGCTTTCAATAACGTTTCCGGATCCGGCGACATGGCGCCAACCGCGATACGCAGCGAGCCCAGTTCAATCTGCGTGTTATCCAGCCAGCACTGGTAGTCGTGGGCGGCGGCCAGGTCGTTTTTGATTTCCTGGTCATCGATAATCCGGCCCTGGTCAAGATCGATCAGAAACATTTTACCGGGCTGCAAGCGCCATTTCTTTTTGATGTTGTGTTCAGGAATATTCAATACCCCCATCTCCGACGCCATGACCACCATATTATCTTTTGTGATCAAATACCGTGCCGGACGCAGTCCATTGCGATCCAGCGTCGCGCCAATCTGCTTGCCATCGGTAAAAGCGACTGCCGCGGGACCATCCCAAGGCTCCATTAATGCCGCATGGTATTCATAAAAAGCCCGATGTTGCGGATTCATCAAGGTGTTTCCCGACCAGGCTTCTGGAATTAACATCATCATCGCATGGGCCAGCGAATATCCTCCCGCCACCAGTAGTTCGAGTGCATTATCAAAAGCCGCTGAGTCCGATTGCCCATCTGGAATAACCGGCCAAATCTTGTCTATGTCGTCGCCCAGCACAGCGGAAAACATCGTGCTTTTTCGCGCTGCCATCCAGTTGATATTGCCGCGAAGTGTATTAATTTCTCCGTTATGGGCAATCATTCTAAATGGATGAGCCAGCTCCCAGGTCGGGAAAGTATTGGTGGAAAAACGCTGATGCACAATGGCAAAAGCCGACGCCATGTCCGGGTCAAGCAAATCCGGGTAGTATTCCGCGACCTGATTGGCCAGCAACATGCCTTTGTAGTTGATTAGTCGCGATGATAGCGTGGTTATATAGAAACCGGTATTTTCTTCGATATCCGATTGCCGAATTCGCTTTTCAATCTGCTTGCGGATGACAAATAGCTTTCTTTCAAAATCATCCTGATGCTCAAGGCCCTGGCCACGGCCCACAATAACCTGCCAAATATCAGGCTCGGTGGGCAAAACACCGGCCCCAAGATTTGAGTTGTTAACCGGCACCCTGCGCCAGCATAAAACACGTTGCCCCTCGGCCAAAATGCAATGCTCGACGATGCCCTTCGCGGTTGCCTGAGCGGTCTCATCCGGCGGCATAAACACCATGCCCACGGCGTAGAACCCGGGCTGCGGCAAGTCCAGCGCAATCGCCTTGCGAAAAAATTCATCGCCAATCTGCAACAACACGCCGGCGCCGTCGCCGGCCTTGGGGTCGGCGCCCACCGCGCCGCGGTGGGTCAAGTTCTTGAGTATCTCCAAGCCGTGCTCGATAATCTGATGGCTCTTGCGCCCGTCAATATTGGCGACAAACCCGACCCCGCAGGAATCGTGTTCATTGTCCGGATGGTATAGCCCGCGCGGCGGAGGCGATGCGTTCATTTGCCCCCGGTGGCGTAGCGCTTTAGCGTCGCGTCCAGCGCGGATTCATCGTAGTCGCTGGTAATAAACGCCGCGCCAATTGACTTGAGTAAAATAAGACGCACTTTGCCAGCCCGCGCTTTTTTGTCCAATCTCATCAATGCCTTTAGTCCATCCGCGGATACGTCATCCACAGGATCAACCGGCAACCCGGCTCGTGCCAACAACGCTATCACGCGTTGCCGGTCTGGTTCAGCCATCCATCCTTGCTCCCAGGACATGTAAGCCGCCATGACCAAACCCAGCGCGATGGCTTCTCCATGCAGCCATTGACCATAACCGGTCGCGGTCTCGACGGCATGGCCGAAAGTATGGCCGAGATTAAGCAGCGCTCTGATTCCGCTTTCGCGTTCATCTTGTTCGACGATTTTCGCCTTGTTGATGCACGATTGCTCAATGACATATTCAAGCGCCGCGGCGTCTTTTTGCATCACCGCATTGATGTTTTTTTCGAGCCAGCGGAAAAACTTAGCATCGTTGATCATGCCGTATTTAATGACTTCCGCGAGGCCGGACGAGAATTGCCGCACATCCAGCGTGGCTAAGGTCGAGGTGTCCGCAAGCACGCGTCGCGGCTGGTGAAACGCGCCGATCATATTCTTGCCGCGCGCATGATTGACCGCGGTTTTGCCGCCCACCGATGAATCGACTTGCGCCAGCAGCGTAGTGGGAATTTGAATGAAAGGGACGCCGCGTTGATAACACGCCGCAGCAAACCCGGCCATGTCGCCGATGACGCCGCCGCCAAGCGCGATTACCGTCGCACATCGGTCAAGCGGAACTGCCAACATTCGGTCAAATATTTTCCCGGCGGTCGATAGGCTCTTTGTCCGCTCTCCGTCGGCAAGAATTATTTCCGATATGTCCTTGCCGCTTAGCGCCCGCTTCACTTTTTCCAAGTACAGCGGCGCCACGACTTCGTTGGTGACGATAAACGCCTGATGGCCGCGAATCCAGGGCAGCAACTGCTCGCCTTTTCCCAGCAACCCATTGGAAATTTTTATGGCGTAACTACGCTCGCCAAGATTGATGTCAACGGTTTTCATTACTATACCGATGGTCTGCTAAAAAGTGTCATGCGCGAAGTTTATAGGCAACCCGCGCGCATATCGAGGGCCTGTATAAGTCCACCACCTTTGGCGCTGTAGTTGATTGTGGATGAGGTAGTTTACAGGAGATTGCAGGCTGAGGCTATGATGGGGCAGGACGGTGCCGCTGGGCATTGTCAGCGGCTTGCGCCGCTGGGCATTGTCAGCGGCTTGCGCCGCTGGGGTTTTCACTGGATTATCGGGTCAAGCCCGATAATGACGGGCGGGTCGGCGGCGGGCAAATGAAGCCCCCATAATAAGGGAGGGTCGGGGGGTTGCGATAACGCCACATCGCGTTGCTCCTCGCAATGACGAGTACGCGCTGACAAACTTGTGGTGACGCGATACAAGTTTATTGACAGCGATGCGTCAGTGCATTATCGTTGGCGGCTGGAAAAATGGATAGCGCTAATGGAATGCACGATTAATTTTCCTTATGAATGATGTGTCAAAGTTCGTCGATAATTTGCCCGCTGGTCTCAGGGCAAAATATTTTCGATTGGCCAGCGCCATGAAGGAACACGGGCCGAACTTGGGGCTACCGCACACTCGCGCAATGTCTGGCGGTTTGTTTGAGTTGCGGATTAATGTTGCTGGTAACGCCGGTCGCGTTTTTTACTGCACTTTAAGCGGACGCCGCATTATCATGTTGCGCGGGTTTATAAAGAAATCCAGAAAGACGCCGACCCGAGAAATTAACATAGCCAAACGTCGTTTAGCGGAGGTGAAAAAATGAACCGTAAAAAATTAGCGCGTGCAGACACAACATACGAAGAGTTGAAAGCAAAAATGTTAGCTGACCCGGAATGTCGGAAGGCGTATGATGATCTCGAAGAAGAGTTTGCGTTGCTGCGCAAAAAACTTGAAGCGCGCAAGCAAGCGAAACTTGCGCGAGCAAAAGCCGCGAGACAGGTGCGAAAAAAACCGATCGCGGTAACGAGCGCGCGCTGACAAACTTGTGATTGTGCGATGATGCCTTCGTCATCATTGCGACACTGAACACGTTCGACCGGAAGTGAGGCTTCAGCCTCGCCAAGCCATTGCAAATGGCAGGACTAAAGTCCCGCTTCCGAGATGGGCATGATTGCCGGAAGTGAGGCTTCAGCCTCGCAAAGCCATTGCAGATTGCGGGACTGCGGTCATATGATTGGATACGCAGGCTTTATTTTTATCCTCTTATTCGTCTCATTGCGGAAGTGTCGATACCGTATGGAACGAGTATCGACCATGCCGTCCATGGCAATAATCAGAGACGATACGCGCAAAAATCTGCCGACCGCCAGGGATGGCGGAAGTGCAGATTTTGCCGGGAGCAAAAATCTGCCAACCACCACAAACCCGTCGCGCCTCGCCTAAAACCGCAACTCGCCTTTGAGCAGGATGGAGTCGGTTGGGGTGCTGCTGTCGGTTTCGGTGTGTTCGCCGGTCAGGTCAAGACTGAAGCGCTTGCCGAGTTGCCATTGCAGGCCGAGGCGGTAGCGGCGGCTGTCGTCTGTCAGGGTCATCTCGGTGTAGGGGGTGAGCAAGCCACCGCGTCCGCCGAGCCAGTTCGGCGCGGTGAAGCCGTTCATGCCGTAGCCGAGGCGCGCGTCCATGCGCATGGCGTAGTCATGGCCGGTGTCGGTGTCATTGGCGTCATCGCGCCGCGCTGTTGCATCACGACATTGCCGCCAACCGCGAAGGTCTGCGCGTTGATGTCGCTGGTTTGGGTTTTCGCGGTGGCGGTGATGGTCAGGTTGTAAATGTTGTCCGGTGGCACGCCGGTGTCGGTCGGATTTTCATAGTCCGGCGGCGTGTTGAAAGTCAATACCCCGCCGGCAATGTCAAACAAATCCTTATCGGCGCCACCCAACTCCCAAGCGATGTTCTCGGCGGGCGACTCGTCGCTCGCGTTGAAGGTCGCCACGGCGTCAGTGCCATTCTCGGCATAATCCACACTGACATCCCCGCTCGGGTTGACGGTGACAGTCGGCGGCGTGGCGTCAACGCTGATTATCGGCGCGGCGTTCGGCGCCTTGATGGTTAGGCCGGTGCTTGTCCGATTAGGGGCGTTATTGTCAGCACTCCCTGCGTAACTAATGTTGAGCCTTGTGTCTGCCGCGGCGGCATCCGCCCGCCAACGAAACCTTATACTGAGAATAGCCACTGGTGATGCAGTAAAAATAGCGCCTTGCGTAGAAACATAAGATGGGTAAATGGCATGGGTGGTGTCTGCATCGCCGTCATTCACACCACCAGGAACGTCTGCCTCGGGCGTGGCAACAAGTTGACCACCATCACCTGAGGTGGGCGGCGTTTGAACAGCACCGCCTGCTGTGGCAGCAGCAGAAACATACTCCAACATATTGTCGTTCCAATGCACATTGAATTCCACACCAGTCGCCCCGATTGATGTCGTATCAACATCGTGATAGACCACATACAATGTGAATGCTTCGTCCGCGGCGGGGGCATTGAATGTTTCCAGCGGGGTTGCGATATTATCAGTTTCGGATGTGGCAAACCAGAGTTGCTGCACCTGAACTCGCCTTCCTTAGAGGTGCAGTGCAAACCGGTTTTTACGCATGCCATCCGTGGCAATATTGTCTGGAACAAAAATCCGCCGACTTGTCCCTATTTTCTGGGGGGGGGGGGGGGTAACTTTTTAATGTTGGTTTGCGTGTTCATGGTGATTGATCCAAAGTGGTGGCGCGGCGCGCGACTCTATCACTGCCCGGGATGCTACCCCGTATCGCCACCCGGACGCAATGCGGAAGATCCGGGATTGTAAACGAAAAAAGAGTCCATAGCGCGAATTTTCGCGCAAGCCGCGGAGGGGCGTGACCGCGGCTACGGATTGTAGGGACAGGTCGCGACCTGCCCCTTCATTGGATTGCCGCTATTTGCACCGCGCAACTCTTGGATATAAAAAGAATTTGAAACAATACTTTCAATTGAGTTTTTGTAGTTATTCGCGAGAGCGCTCGCATCACTTTTAGATTTTTCGGTTTTTGGCACAGGTATTTTAACCTGTTCAAGTTCATTCGTTTTTATTCTGTTGTGAGATGATGATGTGCCAGACGTCAAACTTTGTATTTGATCTTGCACAAGGTCGTTTTGTAGCAAGAACGCTACCCAATAAGGGTCGTGCCCATCTTTAACGGTGAGGATTTCAAACTCATTGGAGCAGGTTGTTGGAAATGAGAATTCAGGCACAACCAAAACTCTTGGAATTCTTGGATTTATTTTTGCAATTAGAATATCGCCTGGAAAACAAACATTGCCTTTTGTTTTTGGTTCATAGTTGAGCAACTCGGGGAAGTTTATAAATCCATCGCCTATAATATGAAGCACGCTAATGCATTTACTTCCTGTTTTTTCTTTTAATCTTCTTCTGTTTTTTGTTTCAAAGGCAACTATATCTTTAAGCTCTTTTGATTTAGATCCCCTAATAGCGCTTATGGCATTTGTTGCATTGATTCGCTTAGCATTGTAGTGCGAGGCAGTCCATGCATTACTTAATATTAGTTTGGTTTCTTCTTTTACGCACGAGGGTGTTTCTGAAACGACGCCTTTTTTGCTGTTTGAAATGAATAACTTTTTCTTTAAGACCTCTAGCTCATTAACGCCTTCGTATTTTTTAATGGCCACGCCTTTGCGCATAGATACTTGAAATCCCAGGGATTCGACTGTAGCCATTGTTGTTAATCCTTTATGCTCTTTGGAACTGTTTTTTTCCAAATAGAGTATTGAGGTCTTGGTTCTAGTTCCGGCTTGAGCGAATGTTACTGCTGGAAGCTCGATTACACCCTTTAAAATGGCTCGCTCAACAATCCTGGCTCTTAGAGTTTCCGAAAGTCCTCTTGCTGAAACAGTGCTGTCAGGCACGACAACAAATAATTTTCCTCCTTCCTTTAGCAGGGACAGCTCGCGGTCAATGAATAGCAACTCTGAATCAATAGTTTTTGTTAAATTTTCAACGTCATTGAATAGCGGGTAGTTTTCGAGATGCTCAAGCCCTATATCCGCACTTGAAATTTTGGCTCCAAATGGTGGATTTGTAATTATTAAATCAACCTTTCCATTATATTTTTCTAAAAAAGTGTTCCCGACTAATGAGTTGCCTTGCTCAATCTGGTGGTTGTCTGTGCCAAATAACATCATATTTATTTTGGAAAGACGAACCATCCTGTCCACCTTGTCTTGTCCGATGGAGCATATAGTTTTCTTGTATTTTTTATTTAGTTTTCCAGCTTTAAGATAAAAAGAGGCTAAAAAACTCCCAACGCCACAAGATGGATCCATGACCAGAAAGTTTTTATTTAATGAATTATTCTTATTTTTAGTTAATTCGTCTAGCGCCCAGTCACAAACAAAATCTACTACTTCTGGTGGGGTCATGTATTGAGCATCTTCAATATTACCTCTAAAATTATCGCGAATAAAATGTCCAAATGCTTCGTTTATAAGATCGAATGATTCTGACGAATCTGAATGTTTTGATGCCTGTGAAAATGATGAATAAACGGATTTAAGTAATAAAAAGGCATACTCATTCTCACTGTCTTGGAGGTTGAGAGAAGCGTTAGCACCAAAAATCGATGAGCCATCTCTGTTTTTAAATTGCGGAAGAGCAGTGCATTTCTTGAACAGGGCGCGTAATTTTTTGACAGTCGATTGTTGGTGATTGTCAAAATTCACCAACAATTCGAGTTCACTTGAGTCTATCCAATCTCGATTCCCAGCAATACAAATTGCCAAGACCTTTACCAGCTCATCTAATTTTGCATTCGAGTCATCTATTCTCCCAGATGAATAAAGATGCTCCCTTAAATTTGTAAATGATGAGTATAATTTCTGATATGTTTTTTGTATGGGCGACATAGTTACCTCCGTTTGTTTTTTAGATTATAATCTAAAAAACAAACGGAGGTAACCGCTTTCAAGTCGGTTTTCAAGCTTTTTTGCACTGACCTGAATGCAGAGTGGTTTCATCATATTTTGAAATATTAAATTTTCCTTTTGATAATACCGCCTCAAAGAGCAATGGATACTCCAGTATTCCGCAATTATTCCTGAAGATATTGTGGTCAAGGTTTCTTGGTGGGTGAAGCTGAAAATTATTGCTCGTAATTTCTCCATCTATGCGTTGTTGATACCATCTGCTAGTCATTGCACGAAATTCCGTATCTTGCTGTGTTCTTGTTACCCAAATTCGGCAGCGCTTGAAACCAGTAGATTCTGTTGTATCCCACATTACGAAGAATAGATATGGCATCACATCAAGTGAATCCAAAGAATTTGCGGCTGATGCTTGTGTGCCTGCTTTTATACAACCGTTAAATCTAGGTGTATCAATTGCATCCCAGCAATTGGCTGCTTTAACGTCAGAACCATCTATTAAGTCAGGCCCTTTTCCTCTTCCGTAGCCTTTTAGCCCCGTTAATGCGCTTACAAGTATTTGTGACCATCCCCTTGTGTCAGTGGGGTGCGGATGTTCATGTTTGTCTGCAAATGGCTTTATCTTGGCGTATGCATCGTAGTGCATTTGTAGCAGCAATAAAGCTTCTTCGGACTTTGTTAATGATGTCATATAACTTCTTGTCTGTGATTTCCATTTTTTGTGGCATAACTAATTGGGCATTGTATAATAATTTTGGGTCATGACAACTTGAGCATGTTGAAATCATGTTAATGCATTATTATGGCAGTAAAAAACAACTGTGTGATTTGTTCACGAATTTATGAGAATAAATTCAGGGAGATCGTCAAGTATTTTACAGTGGACATAAATGCTGTTTCACGGTGCATTTATTTCACCCACGTGCGGACAGGTCGGCGGATTTTTGTTCCAGACAATATTGCCACGGATGGCATGGTCGATACTCGTTCCATACGGTATCGACACTTCCGCCGTCCTTGGCGGTCGGCAAATAATTGTTCCCGACATTATTTGCACTTCCACCGTCCATGGCGGTCGCGCCCTGTCCGTAAGGCATGCGTAAAAACCTGTTTGCACTGCACCCCAAGGAAGGTGAGTTCAGGTGCAACGATGGAGAGCGTGATGTGTGCAAAATATTGCTGGGGATGTTGAGCAAAGAGCCGTCTAAGTTGTCATGACCCAAAACGAGATTCACTGCTGGCGGCGCGCCCATCCGCAAATATCAGCCTTCACCGACGGCTTAAGGGTTCGGCATTAGTGCCTCTATATTATCTTCAACCATCGCGGGGGATGCTGTGCTTTGGTCGCTTATGAGTGCGTTGCCTCTGCGACCAACCATGTATCGTATCTTGGATTCAACTCTTAAGTGCAACTTCACCGATGAAGGAAAGGTGAGATGCGGTAGCATCTCACGCGGTCCAGGTGATGACGGTCTCGCCCAAGGGGAAGGCATCCGGCACATCATGGCTGATGATGGCGGTGGTATCGGTTGAGGTAGCCGTGCCGTAATCGTCTGGCGAGAGCGGTGTCTGCGCGGCGGTGGCTTCGGTGGAATACGCATCCGGCGCGGTGATGTCCGAAAGACTGGGTGCAACGACCTCAATTTGGAAGAACAGGGTGTCGTGGCCTCCGTTCAAATCCTCCACCGTGTACGACTGTTGTGTTGACGGCGTTACCGCGCGCGGCGTGCCGCTGATCGTGTGGGTGGCCACATCGAGGCTCAGTCCGTCAGGCAGCGCGCCATCGGGGCCGAGGTCATATCTCAAGGGCGCGATGCCGCCGCTGGCTTGCGGCAGGATTGGGGGGTGATCGATACGCCTGCGATATAGGTCTGGTCAAGCACCGCCTCGGTAAAATGCGGCCGCTCGACTACCGTGATGGTGAATTGCTGCTGGAGTTGTTCGCCGCCACTCCCCGCATCGTGGATTTGGTAAGTGACCGTGCGCCCTTGGTGCAGACTGGTCGGGGTGGCGCTATCAAACGCCAGGCCACGGGGCAGCATTCCAATCAGGCTATAGGTGAAAACGGGATGAGCGCCGGTACCACCTGTGGCATCCGGCAAAACCAAATGGACCGACGCGCCCAAGGTAAAGGTTTGGTCGGTCAGTGGCGCGGCGAATGCCAGGGAAACGAACGCCGGTATGGCGCCATTCTCAAGCACCGTGATGTGCACCAGTCTGCTGACGAAATTGAGCCGCAGATCTTCCACCGAGTAGACGAATGAAAAGCCATCGCCAAAGCGACCCGTGCCGGCCAAAATCGGCGTGCCGGACAACTCGCGGGTGGCCGGGTTAAACGCAAGCCCCAGCCTAGTGAGGGAGGACGAAGGGCTGAGATCATGGCGGCGGTCGCTGAAGCCGCCGATGGCCTCCGGAAAGATGATCGGCGTGATTGGCGTGGCGCGCTCGAATGTCAGCACAATCTCATCGGTATCCGGCGCATCGCCTATGCCGATGGGAGTCGGGAACGCCAGACGCGACGTGATCGTTATGCTGAAGGTCCGGGTAGCGACGGCACCGTTGGCATCGGTCGCGCTATAGGGCAGGGTCGTGGTGCCGAGGACGGTCGGCGTGCCACTGATGCGGCGGGTGAGCGGGTCAAAGCCAAGCCCGGGCGGCAGGGGACCTTGCAGTGCGTAGCGAAGCGGCGGCGCGCCATCCTCGGCCGGCGGCAGTTGCAGGGGCGCGATAGTCGCGCTGATGGTATAAGGTTTGCTCTATCACCTCCGGGTCAAAACGCGGCGGTTCCACCACCGTGATGGTGAAGCGCAGGGTGTCGGTAGCGTCGTTGGCGTCGCGCACCGTCCAACTCAGTGGGATGGCGGCTGCAGCAGCCAGCGGCGTGCCGCTCAGGGTGAGGCTTGCCAAATCAAAGTGCAGCCAACCCGGCACGGCGTCGCCGCTCAGTAAATAGATCAGGGGGCCGGTGCCGCCCATAACTTCTGGTAGCATCATGCTAATCGGTCGTCCAGAAGTATAAATCTGGTCCGCAATGGTTGTCGCAAAATTTAGCGCGGCGGCAACCGTCACCCTGAATGACCCACTGGAGGAAGCACCATTTTCGTCCGTCACCGTGTAGAAGGCCGTGCCGGCTCGCGTGGTCCGGGTTGGCGTGCCGCTGATAGTGTGGGTATCTGTGTCAAAGTCCAGCCCGGGCGGCAGCTCCTGCGTCAGGGCGTAGGACAGGTCGCCGTGACCGCCGCCGGCTGTCGGCAGTTGCAGGGACCTGATAGGCGCGCTGATGGTATAGGTTTGCTCTATCACCTCCGGGTCAAAACGCGGCGGTTCCACCACCGTGATGGTGAAGCGCAGGGTGTCGGTAGCGTCGTTGGCGGCGCGCACCGGCCGTGCCGCCGGGTGATGTCAGCGGCTTCGCCGCTGGGGTTTCTCACTGGATTATCGGGTCAAGCCCGATAATGACGGGCCGGAGGGCGGGAATCCAGGCTGCCGCCTTGTCCGCCGAGCCAAACCGGGCGGCCAAGCCGTAACCGAGGCGGGCATCAGGCGCGTCGAAGGCCGGCATCTCGGCGGCTATATTGCTCAAGGTTGCGGTTGCTGCGGCGTAGTTGGCGCATTCAACTGCAACCCAATCGGTATCAGCAATTGCCTGATCAACTCATGCTACAATAGTGGCTTGACTCGGGTTAATATTCAGACCACAAATACCCGCTAACAGACAACAGGCATCTGCTAACAAACATGAGCAACGCTGATAAAATCGCGGATCACTATCATGCTCTGCTGGCATTGGTTGGTGAGAATCCGGCCCGTAAAGGGCTTGCCGACACACCCAGACGAGCCGCTAAAGCTCTGGCATATGTTACCCAAGGGTATCAGCAAAACCTGGATCAGGTGGTCAACGGCGCGATTTTCGAATCCGACAACGATCAAATGGTGATCATAAAGGATATCGAGTTATATTCCATTTGCGAACACCATCTACTGCCGTTTGTCGGCAAATGCCATATCGCCTATCTGCCAAACGGAAAAGTCATTGGGCTGTCAAAAATGGCGCGGATAACGGATATGTATGCGCGTCGGCTGCAAATTCAGGAGAACTTGACCGAACAAATCGCCAGGGCCATTGAGCAAGTTACCGAAGCCCGTGGTGTCGGGGTCATCATTGAAGCACAGCATTTTTGCATGATGATGCGCGGCGTTCAGAAGCAAAACTCGATAATGAAAACCTCCATGATGCTCGGCACATTCCGAACCGACCACCGCACCCGCACTGAATTCCTCACGCTGGTCAGGGACTGATGACACCGTCGCCGCTTGCCTTTTTTCCGTTATGCGACTGCCAGGGACGGCGGGAGTGCAAATAATGCAGGAGCAATTATTTGCCGACTGCCAGGGACGGCGGGAGTGCAAATAATGCAGGAGCAATTATTTGCCGACTGCCAGGGACGGCGGGAGTGCAAATAATGCAGGAGCAATTATTTGCCTGTGTTGTGCTGCGCCGCTCGGTCGCTTACGTATTAATATACGCGCGCGACCTCCCGTCTTGCACGCCTAGCCTAACGCAAAAAATCCTGCGCTCGGCAGTGTCGTCACCGCCGACAGCATAAATGCAAATCTGGGAAAAACTGATGATCGGCGTTTTCGCCTTGATCATCATATTTTGGTTTTTCCCCGGCATTAAAGCCACGCTGGAAAAAAGCAGGCAAGCCCCGAAAGACTGGGGCGGCGCGCTCATCCCCATTGGTTTGGTCGTCCTGTTCATACTATTTCTTGTCTCCACGCTTTAAATATTCCAACCGCCGCAAGGGCTCGCGTGATAACGGTTTGCAACCCACATTAGAAAATGACCGGAAAAGAACGGCGGCGAAAACCCGCCGAGCGAACTTTATGGCATCGAATCGGTCGTAAGTCGCATATCGACGCATTTTATTCGTGATATTGGCGCGGAAATCATCCGCTAACGGTTTTAGACAGACGAGAAACAAGCCATGAAAAACCATCTACGTCATCTGACTTATTTATTCGCGCTGGCGGCAATTATGTCGCCGAGCGCCGCCTGGTCAGAGGAAGATCCAATCTATACCACCTATTTCAGCAGCGTTGCCGCCGGTGGCTATGACGTGACTTCCTATTTCAACGCAGCTCAGCCGATCAAGGGGGAAAAGGCGTTCAAGACGGAATACAAGGATGCCGACTGGCATTTTGCCAGCCAGGAAAATCTCGACAAGTTTATCCAAAACCCGCAAAGATACGCGCCGCAATACGGCGGCTACTGCGCTTGGGCGGTGTCCCAGGGGAGTACTGCCAGCGGCGACCCGCTGTTGTGGACTATCCATGAAGACAAGTTATACCTGAACTATAATCAGGAGATCAATAATCGTTGGCGCAGCGATAAAGAGGGGTTGATCGTGGCCGCGGATAAAAACTGGCCTGCGGTGTTGAACTAGGTTTTTGGATCGCTGGGTTACAATCGGCTCGTGCAAGCGCCAAGCGGTGAGCAGTCCCTGCCTCAATACCCGCTATCATTCCTGCTTTACTGAACCTGCTGACAGGAATATGATACAGTTCAAGCGCGCTGGCGAATGCGTCGCCCGCCGTTATTATTGCCGTTATTATTTTTGAACCATTTTTTAACACCAACGCAAATGACTATCCATACCATTTGAGGAGAATATTATTATGAAACGTCGTGATTTATTGAAAGGCGGTGCTGTTGCGGCAGTTGCCGCTGGAGCATCCACCCTGACGGCCCCCGCCATCGCGCAACAGCGCATCGAAATTACCATTGTTTCCACCTGGCCGCGAGATTTTCCCGGTCTGGGCACTGGCGCCCAGCGTTTCGCCCAGCGGCTGAGCGACATGAGCGATGGTCGATTCGAAATTTCCTATTTCGCCGCCGGTGAACGGGTTGGCGCGTTTGACTCCTTCGATGAAGTGGCATCGGGTAACGCGCAGATCTATCACGCGGCGGATTATTACTGGAAAGGCAAACACCCGGCCTGGGCCTACTTCACCTCGGTGCCGTTTGGCTTGACCTATACTGAAATCAATGCCTGGATTCGCTTTGGCGGCGGCCAGGCGCTTTGGGATGAACTGGCCGCGGATTCGGACCTCAAAAACCTGATGTGCGGCAACACCGGTGTGCAAATGGGCGGCTGGTTCCGCAAGGAAATGAACTCCGCCGATGACTTCAAGGGCTTGAAAATGCGGATTCCCGGACTGGGCGGCGATGTGCTGTCCAAACTGGGCGCATCACCGGTATCCTTGCCGGGCGGCCAGATTTATGAAAACCTGATTTCCGGCGCGATTGATGCGACCGAATGGGTTGGCCCCTGGAACGATGCCGCAATGAAGTTCTATGAAGCGGCCAAGTACTATTACTATCCCGGCATGCACGAGCCTGGCGCAATGTTGGCGGCCGGCATTAACAAGGATTTTTGGGAAGGCTTGTCCACTGCCGATAAGGCAATCATTGAAGCGGCCGCGTCCATGGAAAACGATGTGATGATGGCTGAGTATAACGCCAAGAATGGCGCATCGCTGACCAAGCTGATCAACGAACAAGGCGTGCAACTGCGTAAATTCAGTGATGACATCTACGATTCATTCGGCCAGGCTGCCGCTGAAGTTTTTGCGGAAACCGTCGAGCATAGCGATTTAGCCCGACGCGTCCACGACAGCTTTGTGCAAGCGCGCGCCGAAGTGGGTGGTTGGACGAAAATTTCGGATCAGGAATATTTGCGTCAGCGAAATCGCGTTTTAGGCGTTTAATATCCCGCGCATTGGCGATTGAAACGGAGCCTTTGCGGCTCCGTTTCCTTAGGCTAGTTATGATAGGGGGGGGGGTTGATGTTAGTCGCTTCCAATAGGGAGAGACCTTTGCATAAATCAAGCCTAAATCATACTTAATCTGGTAAAATAAGAAACCTCTAAACAACCACCAAAACCAACTCAAAATGTCCTGTAAACAAACCGCCCAACACTCAATGGCAGACATGCTTGTGGTCGAGCATAAATCCCTGAGCGAACTTGACGATGTGCACAGCATCATTAACTGGAAAGAGATAGAGACCACCCTGTCCAATCTATACTCATCTAAAAGAGGCGTGCCTGCCTACCCGCCGCTGATGATGTTCAAGATTCTAATCCTGCAAGCGTGGTATAACCTAAGCGATGAAGCCTTGGAAAAACAAATTGCCAGGGATTTGATGTTCAGGCGCTTTATTGACTTAAGTTTGAGTGAAGCGGTGCCAGACCACACGACCATCTGGCGTTTCAGAAACCTGCTGAACACTGAGAACCTTTTAGAGCCGCTATTAGAGCAAATTAACACGCACCTGGAGCAAAACAGCATTATCGTCTCAGTCGGTTCAATCAACATCATTGATGCCACGGTGATAAAAGCCAAGCAATCACGCAAACGCAAGGGCAAGGATGGCAATAACACGCAAGACCCGGAGGCTGGTTACCACGTCAAGGTCGCCGCTGACGGCAAGCGCAAAACCACCTACGGCTTCAAGATGCACGCCAATACGGATGGACATGGTTTTGTCAAGAAGATGACCTGCACGCCAGGCAATGCGCATGACTCGCAAGAGAGGGACAAACTGCTGGTCAAAACCCATGGGCAAGTTTACGCGGACAGCGCATATGCCAATCGGGAGAACGACCAGAAACTGGGCCGGCAAAACAATAAAGTTCTGCACCGGGCTTATAGAAACAAACCGTTGACCGACCAACAAAAACAGCAAAACAGGCAACGTTCAGGCATCCGTTATATCGTCGAGCGCACCTTTGGGCTATTAAAACAACATCACGGATTAGGTCAGGCAAGATACCTTGGGCTGGAAAGAAACAAAAGCAGAGCGCAACTGATTGCGATGACTCATAATCTTAAAACCGGGATGAATATTTTCAAGCAAATGCGAAGTTCACCGGCGTGTTGCGTCTAAAAGGCGGGGGGCAAGGCAAAACAGCAACCCAACCAACCAACCAAAGCAAGTAAATCGGGTTGGTTTGTGAACGTTTTTCAAGAAAAACGAGGTTTTTTGGAAATATCTTTAGGGTGTTAACGAGTCAAGACCCTAAAAAATCTCAGAAGTGAGATTATGAGAAATGATTATGGATTATGCAAAAGTCTCTATTTAAGACCCTTTAAGAAAAAATATTGGAAAATGTGGTTGACTTATGGTTTTTTAGTGTAAAATGCCACCCGCGCCCGAAAGGCGTTAATCCCCCCGGGGTCTATCTGGTGTCAATCGGATACACGCCGGGGTTTTTTTTGACCAGCAGAGCGGGGCTATGAACGCCAAGAACGAGAATGCCGTTATTTTTATTGACGGCAATAATTTTTATCACAATATGCACGAAATCCAATTGAGCGCTGGCATTGATTTTGATTACGAAGCGTTTTCCAGAAAATTGGTCGGTACGCGGCAGTGGGTCGAGACGCGCTACTATATAGGCAGGGTTCAGCAAAAGGGCGACCTGACGCGTTATCGAATGCAACGCAAATTTATCGCGCATTTGGAACGGTTTAATCAAATCAATGTTTTTTTGGGACGTCTGGAAATGCGACCAGCGAAAGACTCAAACAAAAAACTTCAAAACTGGCTGAATGCCCTGCCGCGCCGGGATGATATGGACTTACCGTCTAATGCCGTTGATGAATTAACCAGTATCGCTCAAGCTGTGAGTGCCCCGATTTGGATCGAGAAGGCGGTGGATGTGATGCTGGCGACCGATATGGTTTCCATGGCATACGAAGGGCAATACGATGTCGCCTATTTGGTGAGTGCGGATGGCGATTTTACCCCCGCCGTAAAAAAAGTGCGTGCCATTGGGCGAAAGGTTTTTGCGGCATCGCCACAATATGGAGCAAAACTTGCCGGGGTAGTGAACACGTTTATTCCAATGGATCGAGAGTTCTTTCATGGCTGCTGGCTATAAACCCACGCGGACATAACCACCGACAATAGCGAGAGGATGCATAACGAATATTATAACAGGTGGCTATAGTAGGCTGGGCCAGGCTCACCAATCAGCAGTCAAAGACAACGAAAGATCCGTTATTTTTCAAAAATAGGCTTGGCAAAAATAAAACGCTTATGCCGCAACAACAGGCATTTCATCCCAGGTGCGGCCCATAAATATTCTACCATTGGTCTTTTTGTTGCGCTTCACACCGTCTTTTCCATAGGCACCCCATTGCTTGAAAAAGAAGCGGGCGTTCGCGGCACGGCATTGACGCTTGATGTCGGCCACCCATTGCGAGCGCATGGGCCTGGCTTTGTGACCACTTTCGCCACCGACGATGACCCAGTGAATGTCGGCGAGATTGAGTTCGCCGATATTTTCCAGCAACGGCTCCACTGATAAAAAGCGGATTGTCGCATCAATACTCCGCAATACGTCAATGCGCGGAACGCCGTGCCTTTTGTTCTCCACCGACACGCCAAGCCAAGCGTTATGCGGTACGCGCCGGCGGGTGAAATATTTCGCCATGGTTGCCGGGCGTTTGGTTAGGATTTGGTAGGTATGTTGCGGGGTCTCGCAAATTGTTTGCATGACTTTGTCGATGAACGCGAACGGCACTTTCGGATGAAAAAGATCGCTCATGGAATTGACGAAATACATCGTCGGCGTTTTGCGGCACAGCGGCACCGACAATCGATTCTCGTGGCAAGCCACGGCAAAGCCTTTTTCATAGCCCGGTGTGCCCATCGCCTGCAAACGACGCGCCATGGTCTCGGCATAGCAGTGCTTGCACCCCGCCGATATTTTGGTGCAACCGGTGACCGGGTTCCAGGTTTGTTCGGTCCATTCGATTTGGGATTTGCTCATGATGAAGTATCAATAATGTGATTAGCAATTTTCAAAGCCAAGCCTAACGCCTTGGGGTTAGGATTGGAGCAAGCGAAGCATAACAAGAACAGCGGGGAATTTTTTGAATTTTTTAGTATTAAATTGCGCTTGCCAACACCAGGGAATATAGAATTTAATCGATCGTTGACAAATCCACTGAGAACTTCAAATGGACGCATAACTTTCCTGTTGGATGCGCCATCAAACAATCGTTGTTGTGTATTTGGTTTGTAAAAAACTTGTTTCCATGCGTCCGTACCAAAACACCTGGTGAGTTTTTCTTGCCATTGTGCAGGAACTTCCCCGGTTGTAGTCATCATTCGATTAACCGCCATAGCCGGAAATAACAACCACAAATCAACCGCCTGAGTTTCTGCTATTGTCTCAATCGTACGCCATTCAACCTCTGTGGCGAATGGGTCGAGAAAGGCAACTGCTCTGTGAGATTTCCAATCTACCTTATCGCAAATTTTCTCGATCTCCTCGTTGGCATCACCAACTAGGTAGTTAACAGACTTTTCTGCATGGTTCTGCCTAGTAATTTCATCACACAGATTTTGCAAAGACTGCTCGTTTTTATCAATAAAAATAAACTTATCAAAAGACGGGGTGGTCGCAAGTGCCATCAAAGGCGAACCGTGCCGATATTGCTCCTGCTCATCACGCTCTTCCTGCTCTATTAGCAGTGACTGACTGTCTAGGCTATGCTCACTGGGAATATCCAACTTTCCAGCGCCGGCAAAAGCATCAATATAAATCAGAGAGAAATTTTGCTTTTTTAGAACCGTTGTGTAAGCGGATAGGTATTTGGACAACACTGAGAGTTTTTGTTGCGACCAATCTCCGCCAAAATGAGAAGGCTTCGGTTCGTTGATAAAATGGTTCATTGATAAGATTTCTCAATAGTTTCTATTTGCTCGTCGGTTAGAGCATAGAGTTGATAAACAAGTTGGTCTATTTCGGTTTCCAGTTTTGCGGTTTCCGGGTTTTGAGAGGCTTCCATGATTTTGTGGACACGCTGAGCAATTTGGCGGCGTTGATTTTGGTCGGCGGCGGCTATTGGAATCGCTGTCATACGGTCGCCGCGAAACTGCACTCGTCCGCCATGCCACGGATCGCCCCATGCGGGAAAAGTGTGCCGATAGTAATAATCCATCATTTTGGAATTCATCACACCCAAGAGATAGCCATTGTCGGGAGCAAGAATAATAAAGCCTGTCTTATTTATGTATAGTTTTTCATAATCAACAAAGGCGTGAAGTTCTTTTGAGGTTTCGTTAAAAACAATTTTAGGATTTAAAAAATCTTTGTGGTATGTCGTATTAGCTTGGATAGCAAACCATTTATCCGGTCCGGGCGTACTCCGTTCTAGTAATCTCAGTTTAAATTTTTCCAAATGTTTCTTAACCGCAGGATAACTGTCAATTTTACAATCATGCTGAACAAAGAGTAAGTAATCTTCGGACCATTCGGCCCGCCATTTTTTAATATCGCGCCCGCGTAACCACGGCTTGATTAACTCCGCACTTTTCGGATCTTGGGTAATGAGTAATTCCTTTGTTGCTTCGTCAATAACAAACGCCTCGTTGTAACCTGTTTTAACGCCGTAATAAATATTCCCCTGCACATACTTGCCAAGCAGTTTTCCTGTTCCACGTATTTTTTCCAATAACGACAAAACTGCCGGGCTCTCCAGCGTCCAGCCATCGGTGGATAAATCGGTTACGGCTACAACAAACCCTTGTTGTTGCACCACTTCGCCAACGCGGATAATATCGGCGGCATCTTTAATCACCGCAACGGTGCAATGGTGCGCTATTGTCGACGTATTGTTTTGGGTCAGCACTATGGTAGGGTCTGTGCCAGCTTCAAACACCGGCAATTCACCAAAATCCACAACGACGCGCAAGGTGGTGGTTTGCGCCAATAATTTTCGGATGCTTTTGCCGTAACCCGTCCGCATCCATTTGTTTGATGTGATGTAACAAAGCAAGCCGTCCGAAGTAAGCAAATTCAGACCCCGCTCGTAGAAGAGCATGTAAATGTCGCCCATTCTTGTAAATGTTTGATAGTTGCAATTTTTATATAAATTGCCCAACCGTCCACCATCCCTTTGCAATTGCGCATACGGCGGATTTCCAATCACCACATCAAAACCGTCGGTTACACCAAACATCCATTCCGCATCAAACCAATCTGCTTTGGCGTTTTGGTCGTAGGGATCCCATGCGGCTATTTTTTGTGCTTCGGCGTGAATCATCTCGTTCTTTTTTTCCGCCGCGAATTTTGCCTGCTCCCAAATTTCATTATCGCGCACCGCTTCGTCGCGCTTGCTAATCAGCTGCGCCAATTTTTGTTTATCGGTGATTTTTTGCTCCAACTTGGCGACCTTTTCATCGGTCATTTGCGTTTCGCGCGGATTCGCATCGACCATGAGCGTTGCTTGTTTCGTTGCGGTGATTTGTGCGTTATATTTATTCAGTTGAGCGGTGAGGGTGCGCGTGACTTTATCGTTAATCTGCAGTGCCTCCTGCCATACGCCATCGCGCTGATAATGTGTTTTCAGAATTTCTGCCAGGCTACTACGCAATTCCCGGTCTTTCCTGCTACATTCCAGTTTTTTACGGCGGGTTCCGGCGTTGAAATGCCGCTCGCGGTTTTGTTGCAACTGTTCTTCCAATGTCCTGATTTCAGCAGATTGCAGTGCATCTCGTTGCGTTAATTGTAATCCGATCAGCGTATCCGCGGCGACAAAGCGCGTCTCCAGATTCGGCAACGGCTTTATGCCGTAGTTCTCCTGGTTGTCATCGCGTCGCTGTTCAATCGCCAGCGAGATGAAAAAGCGCAACTTGGCGATCTGGCAGGCAACCGGCTGAATGTCCACGCCGAAGATGCTGTTTTGGATGAGGTATAACTTGCGCCCGAAGTCGGATGAATAACGTTCAAAAGTGTCGCTGATTTCCTGTAGCAATGCATCGCGGACAGCGCGGTCTTTTTGTTCGCTGTAGGCGACTTCTGTTTCTTTCACGGCGCGTTTCTTTTGCAACTCTCGCCAACACTTGTTTTCCGGGTCCAGTTTGCCCAGTGCCAAGGTCAATTTGTGCAAGACGCCCATCGGGAAGGCGCCGGAACCGGCTGCCGGGTCCAGTACTTTAATTTCAGAAATCGCCCGCACGATTCCGTCCGCTTCTTTTTCATCGAATAGTTCTTTTGCATCATTACAGGCATCCGCGTAATCCAGCAGATAATGCAACCGCTCTTGCCAAAACTTCGAGTCGCCGTCCGTCGGTTTTACTTTCTCCGCCAAACTCGCCACCAATGCCTCGTCCACCATGTAATCCACGATTGCCCGCGGAGTGTAATAAGAGCCGGTCTGCTTGCGCGCCGTTCCGCTCGTCGCCGGGTTGTACGCCGCCAACAGGTTTTCAAACACTTTGCCGAGCAGTTCCGGGTCCAGTGCGACTTCCTGCTCAATGGGCGTGTTTTCCTCCACCGTGAATTTGTATTTATTAAACAGTGGAAACAGGCCGCGCTGGTCGTCAAAAAACAGGCGGTTGGGAACAGAAAGCAGTTTTCGATGTTTGTTATTGTCGCTGAAGCAGTCCAGTCGATAGCCGCCTTTTCCGGTCGCCTCTTCGCTGTCCAGACAATCAAACAGGCCGCCGTTGATGAACGGTGTTTGCTTCATCAGACGCTTTAATTCTTCGTGCTTGGTCAGCAAATCTTGGTAACGGAACAGATTAAAATTTCGGTGCGTAACCTCGTTCGCCTTACTGAAACGGCGCTTGGTTATTTCGGTGTTGAGCGTGGCAAAAACAAGTTCTGTAATACCGCGCGGTAATAGTCGTCGTTGTCTCGGCTGTACTTCTTGAGCAACGGACTGATCCGCGCTTCGATAAACAACTCCTCCGTCACCAATCCTTTTTCTTTGACAAACCAGACAAATAGAATACGGGTAATTAGGCGAATAATGTGGTCTTCCATCGGCACCGGCTTGTTTGCAGGGCAGGGGAATTTCGCCGTCTCCACCGCCCATTGAAACCAGTTGAACAATTCTTTATAAAAGCGTTTGTTCAATTCTTCGGTGTCCAGTTTTGCCAGCCACGCCGCCAACAGGCCGTCGAAATTTTGCTGCTTTTGGTTTTGTTCAACCCAGCCCAGGCGATGGTCAAGGGAAAGTTCAGCGAGGATGTCAAGGTGTGCGCGGTGCGGGTTGTTGCAATCCACATTGCGTATCAACGAAACTTTGCCGAGCACATCCCTGTCTTTTTGGTTTTTGTGCTCGCGACGGTGGATGAAAGCGACGGTTGCCTGGCCGCGGTTGGTGAATAGCACTATTGTCGGCATTCCAAACCGTTTGTTAATCTCCCGCGTCATCTCGGCATATTTGCCGCGGGCATAGTCGGCCTGTTTTAATTTCACGGCGATGAACAGGAAAGATTTTATGTTGTTTTTGATAAAATCATTCCCTTCCAACAAATTCATTTGGCCAGACTTTCGAATTTCTTCGTCTGTTACCTGAAAAATGATGTGCACCGAGTCAACTGCTTTGAGAAAACTCTTCTCCGTTTTTGTGCCGGGCTTGCCGGTAAGCGAAGAAAATTTCTTTATAAATGCTTGCGGGCTGCCGTCCAATTCCAATGTGCGCTCACTGGAGTAACCCAGCACATTAAAAAACTCTCGCGCAGTTTTCTTAATACTGCTGTTTTTAAGCGCACTCAGCGCCTGCTTTATCTCTGTTTTAAGCATAGTGTTGTTGCTGGAATTAGCTTCAGTCATGGCTGCTTGTCTCGTCGGTACTTTCTGTGTGCATATGCCGACGGATGTATTGATCCAGCAGCGGCACTGCCAGGACATATTTTCCGTGCCGGTTTTTGAATATCATTCCTCTGTCAAACAATGTAGTCAACATCTGATTGGCGTGGCTGTTGCTGAACGCTTGCCCGGTCAATTTTGACTGATTCACAATTTCCTGCACGGTGAATTCCCCGTCACTGTTTTCAAGATGGGCGATCACGCCAAGCAAATCCCGTTGCCGATCGGTCAACCGCGCCCAGCGACCCTCGAAAAAATCATTGTCGAGTTTACGGGATATGCGCTCAATGATGCCCGTGCTTTTTTTATCAACAAACGGGCGAGCATCGGCCACATAATCGTATAACTCTCTGCACCAGAATTGAATAAAATAAGGATAGCCTTTGGTGAGAGCGTAAATTCCCTCGTTGGCAGAGTTAAAGAAAGTTTTTATTTGCTCCGGTTCTTTTTCCAGCGGTTTCGAGATGGCTTCACCGGAATCTTCATGGTTTAGATTGTCCAGCGACATCACCCGAAACATGCGCTCGGCATAGGTGCGAGAGCCAACCAGTTTGGGAAACAACGTAGGCAGCCCGGACAGCACCAGCATAAAAGGCGCACCTTGGCTTTGCAGGGAGCTGAAGACATCGAGCAACACGCCCAGAGGATATTCGTTGTCCGCGCTTCGATCCGCCAGATTTTGCGCCTCGTCCCAGGCAAAGATAATCCCTTTTTTATCCGGCATGTGCTTTTGCATCAGTTGCCATGCTTCAAGCAAAACGCGCTTGATTTTATCCGAAACCAACCCCGGCTCCTGCTCGAACAACGCCATCATAGTTTGGTAATCGAAGCGAATCGTTCGGCGTTCGGGTACATTGGTGAAACCGAGGGGATGCTGTTCATCAGAGGCATATTCCCAATCAGCGGAAAAGGTGTTCAAATCCGTCAACAGGCGCCGCGCAAGGTGGTTTTCGCTGACGGAAACCGCTTCGGAAATGTCGCTACCCACCCAAATCCAGCTGTTCTCAATGGCATCTTTTCTGAGTGCCGCGCGCATAAGAACGGTTTTGCCGATGCCGCGGATGCCCGTCAGCACCAGATTTTCCAATACTGGCGTTTGCTTCAGAAGCCGGGAGAATTCCCGTCGCTCGGCATCGCGTCCGGCAAGATAGGGCGGGGCGTGGGCGGCACCGGGGCGATATGGATTGTCGGTCATGATGATAATTATAGATAATTAGTTAAAAATATAAATTTAGTATTTTCTATAATTATATCTAAATTTGGGATTGATGCAAGCTTCATTTATACGCTTTTGTGGTCAAACCACAGGATAACAACAGCAATTATCCGCTCGTCAGATGTATTCCCAAAAACTGCGGAGATGGTCGGACCGACTTGGGTGTCCCAGCTTTCCGAGTGCCTTGGCTTCTATTTGTCGAATGCGTTCACGGGTAACACCGAACTGTTGACCGATTTCTTCTAGCGTATGACTGATATTTGTACCGATGCCGAAGCGCATTTGCACTACTTTTGCCTCGCGTTCAGTAAGCGATTCCAGAATTTTCTGGACGGCATTTTTCAGACCGGAACTGATAGCGATGTCGAGCGGCGCCTTGATGTTTTTGTCTTCGATAAAATCACCCCCGGGTGAGGTTTCGTCGTCGCCCATGAGAATTTCGAGCGGAATCATCTCTTCTGCCATCAATTTTATGGCCTTATCAGTCTTTATATTTTTATGATTCAGTATGTACACCGCCTCGTCGCGAGATGGAATGCTCTCATTCTCTGCAAAACCACCGAAATCCAAATCCTCATCATTGCCAATCATATCCATGGAAACTGGGTCGTTGACTACTTTCAGTAACTTGTCCACTTTTTCTTCGGCTAATTCCATTCTTTCCGCAAGCTCCTCGGGTAACGCTTCACGACCCTTTTCCTCCAAAAACTGCCGAGATACGCGATTGAGCTTGTTAATGGTTTCGTTCATGTGCACCGGGATACGAATGGTCTTCGCTCGATCGGCGATGGAACGGGTAATCATCTGGCGAATCCAGTAGTACGCGTAGGTCGAAAACTTATAGCCGCGGCGATATTCAAACTTATCAACCGCTGTCATCAAACCGATACTTCCTTCTTGAATCAAGTCCAAAAGATCAATGTCTGATGTCCATGAATATTTTTTGGCTATCGAAACCACCAGCCTCAAGTTAGAGCAGATAAATTTCTCTTTTGCCTTGTCGTGCATATTCTGCGCCAGTTCTTGTTCCTGATGTTTGGTAAGCAGAGACCATCGGCATATATTGTCGATGTAAGAGCGAAGAGTATCCGGTGCATCGCTGCGTTTACACAGAAGATTCATTTGATATTGAACCGGGACATTAACAAGATGCTGCACCACATCGCCCAACGTCCCCGAAGAACCGGATGTAATGATTCTCCGCCACCTCAACAGGAAATCTTTATGCTTCCAGCGCGGAGTCGTAAGGTGGATATTCATGGTCACGCCAGAACCAATCAAAGCATCCTTTTCCGGCTGGATTTTATGTTTTCTCTGCGCGGTCGCCGCAATCGCCATCCGGTTTTTATACCGAAACAAACCAATTACCGGCTGTGCAAATCCTTTGTTCAGCGCCCAGATGATGGATTGCAACTCGCCTTGAGTTAAGTAAGGCGAATAGCGTATATCTGCGGCTACGAAAACAATGGAATAGGCCAATATGCCACCGTCTTCTCCATGGGATGGTGACAAGCGGATTTCTCCTTTGGTAATTTGGAAAAGAAATAAGATTTTGTGAATGAGCCTGCCAAAAGTGTGGTGTTCTCCATCGGTCAATTTTTCCTTGATATAACTAGAGACCTTTGCATAAATCAAGCCTAAATCATACTTAATCTGGTAAAATAAAAAGCCCTCTAAACAACCACCAAAACCAACTCAAAATGTCCTGGAAACAAACCGCCCAACACTCAATGGCAGACATGCTTGTGGTCGAGCATAAATCCCTGAGCGAACTTGACGATGTGCACAGCATCATTAACTGGAAAGAGATAGAGACCACCCTGTCCAATCCATGCTCATCTAAAAGAGGCGTGCCTGCCTACCCGCCGCTGATGATGTTCAAGATTCTAATCCTGCAAGCGTGGTATAACCTAAGCGATGAAGCATTGGAAAAACAAATTGCCAGGGATTTGATGTTCAGGCGCTTTATTGACTTAAGTTTGAGTGAAGCGGTGCCAGACCACACGACCATCTGGCGTTTCAGAAACCTGCTGAACACTGAGAACCTTTTAGAGCCGCTATTAGAGCAAATTAACACGCACCTGGAGCAAAACAGCATTATCGTCTCAGTCGGTTCAATCAACATCATTGATGCCACGGTGATAAAAGCCAAGCAATCACGCAAACGCAAGGGCAAGGATGGCAATAACACGCAAGACCCGGAGGCCGGCTGCAACGTCAAGGTCGCCGCTGATGGCAAGCGCAAAACCACCTACGGCTTCAAGATGCACGCCAATACGGATGGACATGGTTTTGTCAAGAAGATGACCTGCACGCCAGGCAATGCGCATGACTCGCAAGAGAGGGACAAACTGCTGGTCAAAACCCATGGGCAAGTTTACGCGGACAGCGCCTATGCCAATCAGGAGAACGACAAGAAACTGGGCCGGCAAAACAATAAAGTTCTGCACCGGGCTTATAGAAACAAACCGTTGACCGACCAACAAAAACAGCAAAACAGGCAACGTTCAGGCATCCGTTATATCGTCGAGCGCACCTTTGGGCTATTAAAACAACATCACGGATTAGGTCAGGCAAGATACCTTGGGCTGGAAAGAAACAAAAGCAGAGCGCAACTGATTGCGATGACTCATAATCTTAAAACCGGGATGAATATTTTCAAGCAAATGCGAAGTTCACCGGCGTGTTGCGTCTAAAAGGCGGGGGGAAAGGCAAAACAGCAACCCAACCAACCAAAGCAAGTAAATCGGGTTGGTTTGTGAAAGTTTTTCAAGAAAAACGAGGCTTTTTGGAAATATCTTTAGGGTGTTAACGAGTCAAGACCCTGAAAAATCTCAGAAGTGAGATTATGAGAAATGATTATGGATTATGCAAAAGTCTCAACTAAATTGATTTAAGAAGTTATTTAGCGAGCCATCGCGCCCGTCTGAACCGATAACACGGTCGCTTGTTAATCCGAATTCTTTTAATAACTGAATTGCGCCTTCGCGCAACGGAGCACCCTCAAAATCATGTAGCGTCTTCCAGATCGTATCACCAGCCATTGATAATCTCTTCCAGATTGATGTCAGATTACGCGCGTCGGCATGCTCAACTACTGCCCTTAATCACCAGCCAGGTTACCAATTCAAAGTCGTTTGCGTTACGGGGTTGTTCGGATTGCCTGGACAGAATGCCATCACGGTTGTTAAGACTGCCCGCTTCCTGTCGGTCAAACTGTTTGCTTATGGCTAAAAAAACACTGTCCAGAAGTTGGTCGTATTTTCCCATATTCTGTCCGTTATCGGTTTCGCGGTCGAAAGCATCGCACCGAGGCAGCAACGGTTCATTTTTCCCGCGCGCCAATTCCCCGAAAAGTTCCAACACTTGCTTGGCGTGGGTGTAGTTGTAACGCACTTCGCCATCATCGCGTACGTAAACCAGGTAGTAGGCTTTCAGGGGGCTACGCACCCGTGCGTCTTTCGGTGGATTTTTATGCCGTAGGCAAAAAATCACGCCCGGGGTAGCGTTACGGATAAGGCTTTCCTGTTGCCACGCACAGTCCGCGATGGCATAAACCCCCAGTGGAGCGTTTTCCAATTGTTCACGATTTTGCTCCAGGTAGTTCATCAACTGCGCTAAAAAATCGTCGAGCGAAAAGTCGCTCAGTGTCACGCCGTCGTCAAGGTCGTCGAGGTCCAGCACTTCGTCACGCAGGCGACGCAGTTGCGCGTCGCGGAAGTTCTGTTCCATTTGGGCGTTATCACGTATTTCGTTGTCTGGCACCAGACGGTCGTCGCCAGTGGCGGAGGCATCCACTAGCGCCATGCGCGCTTCCACACGGCTTTGCAAATTTATGTAACGATCTAGTTCCTCCATGGGCCAAAAATTAATCATTTTAACTTCTTTGTTGCGACTACCGATGCGGTCAATTCGACCGAAACGTTGAATCAGGCGCACCGGATTCCAGTGGATGTCATAGTTGACCACCAGATCGCAATCTTGCAGATTCTGCCCTTCGGAAACGCAATCGGTGGCAATCAGAATATCGATCTCCGATTCGCCATCAACAATCGGCACACCATTTTCATCGCGCTTGAAACGACTGCGTCCTATGGGGGCAAAATTGGTCAAAATGTCGTTGAATTTGTTGTTGCCATAAGTGGTTTTGGTTGTGTCTCCCACCACCATTGCGTAATTTGCACCGAACTCCTCCATCAATGGCGATAGTTCCTTATGTAGATAAAGTGCCGTATCTTTGAATGTGGTAAATATCAGCACCTTGCGGTTTTCGCGTCCGTCTTTATCTGTCGTCGGGTTTTTTAGTTTGTCGCGGATTTGTTTATTCAACGCGGCCAGCTTGCCATCTCGCTGTGGGGTGATGGCGGCGACTTTTGCCAATACGTTGTTGAGAACACGGTGATCTTTTTTCAAATCGTCCAGCCATTGCGACAAGTCCAAATCTTTAAAGGCAAAAGGATGACGTGCTTTATTGACGATAAAATCCTCGTCTTCCAGTTCATCTTCCCAGTCATTTTCGGGGACTTCTTCATCGATGGCATGAGCAGATTGATAACGCTCTATCCTTGTCACTAGTTGATCGATCTTTCCCATGGTGCGCTGTAACGTGAGTGCCAGCGATGGCGCAGCACTTTCCAGACGCTTAAGAAAGTTCACGCGAATCATGCCAATCAACCATTTTTCGCGGTCAGCCTGATTAAAATTGAATCTCTTTTTCTCTTCCGCCAATTCCTGTTTTGCTTGTTCACTGATGACATATGCGGCCGGGGTATAGATTGACAGACCAAAGTTTTTAATTTCTTCGTTAAGCGCCTCAAAGGAAAGCTCACCCTGTAAGTCGGTCGGCGGCGTTTCGTTTTGCGGCATGGCTTGTTCGGGAAAACCGCCGATTTCTTTCACCACTTCGGGATAAAACTTTTTTATATGGCGGCGCGAGCGGGCGATAGAGACGGCATCCAATAGCGTGAAGAATTCACCGCCCAGTTGGTCGAACAGGTCGCGCTTGTGCTTTTCGCCGATTTGTTGTTCCCAGTGTTTGAACTGTTTTTGTGCGGCACTGAGCATGGCGCTAAGGTGTCCTATGCCGAGCGTCTCTTGGAAGGCGGCTTCGTGCTTTCCAGTCATAAAGTAAATCTGGTTGCGTAGATCGGTCAGCGATGTATTGACCGGCGTCGCCGACAGCATCAGCACGCTGGTTTTGCCGCCGGCCTTGATCACATCTTCTAGCAATCGTTCGTAGCGACTGCGACGGATAATTTCGCCGCTCTCGTCACGGGCACTACGGGATTCATTGCGGAAATTGTGCGATTCGTCTATTACCACTAGGCCATAAGATGCCCAATCAAATTCTGCCAGATTGATGCCGTTGGATTCACCCGAAACGCGCGATAAGTCGGAATGATGCAAGACTTCATAGTGAAAATTGTCGTCCTTGAACGGGTTGCCTTTCTGGCCGAACTGGGTGGGGTAGAGTTTCCAGTTTTCGTTGAGTTTCTTCGGGCAAAGCACCAACACTCTTTGGTTTTGCGCTTGATAGTAGCGGATGACCGCCAACGCTGTGTAAGTTTTGCCGAGCCCGACGCTGTCGGCGAGGATGCAACCGTTGTGTTGCCTCAAGCGATTGATGATGCCAGCCACGCCGTCGCGCTGGAATTGGTACAACGCTTGCCATATTCGTGTGTCCTTGAGGTGCGCATCGCCGAGTCGATCGCCGGTTTCTTCGCGTGCGCCCAACCGGTCGCGGAAGACTTCCAGCAAGGTTTTGAAGTACACGAATTCCGGCGAGCAGTTTTCGCCGAGCCGGCGCAGCGCGGCCAACACGTCTTTTCTGGCGTCCCGGGTCAGGTTTTCGTCCCGCCAGACATCATCGAACCAGTGTTTGAGCTGGTCGCAAGTATCGGTTTCGCTGACCGCTAGATTGAGTTCCAGATTTGCGCCTTGGTTAAAACCCAACCCGCGGCGCGTGAAATTGGAACTGCCGACAACCGCCGTGTCCAAAGCACCCTGCCGCTCGATGTGATACATCTTGCCGTGCAGAAAATTCGCTTGTTTTATGGTGCGGACTTTAACCCTACTCTCTTCCACCCATTTCTCGCAGTCCCTAGCCAAGCGTTTTTGTTGAAGCAATTGTTTTGGCAACAGACCTCGCTCGGTTAAGTCAAAGCCTTTGCCTTGTTTCTCACCCGGATCAACTTCGCCCACTGAGCCGGGGTCGCCATATAAAAACTGCACGGCGCCGACGTTCTCCAGCCGGTCCCGCAACATTTCATAAGCGTACACCGTAAAATACGCCGAAACGATGCGCAAGACCTTTGCGCCACCAGCGAGTTGCCCGCGCAGATATTCGCCGACGCTGGTTTGTGGACTACGGTTGTCTAATATGATTTGTTTTTTTGAGATGTTCATTTGTGGTAATTCAGATAGCAACCTACACTCTTCGGTGAGCGGGCCGAATGTTTACAATATCAGAACGTATAAGCACCTGATTATGAGGCCAAAAATACATTAATTGAATATTGTGAAGAGAGAAAACCACCTATTCGGATTCCGATTATGCTCAAACAATCGAAACTGTGGCTGTTTACCCGGAAATGCTAATATCAACCCACATGTTTCCGCGTAAACCCATTATTTAGAGACCTTTGCATAAATCAAGCCTGAATCATACCAAATCCGGTAAAATAAGAAACCTCTAAACAACCACCTAAAACCAACTCAAAATGTCCTGGAAACAAACCGCCCAACACTCAATGGCAGACATGCTTGTGGTCGAGCATAAATCCCTGAGCGAACTTGACGATGTGCACAGCATCATTTAACTGGAAAGAGATAGAGACCACCCTTGCGGGACTTTATTCATCTAAAAGAGGCGTGCCTGCCTACCCGCCGCTGATGATGTTCAAGATCCTAATCCTGCAAGCGTGGTATAACCTAAGCGATGAAGCATTGGAAAAACAAATTGCCAGGGATTTGATGTTCAGGCGCTTTATTGACTTAAGTTTGAGTGAAGCGGTGCCAGACCACACGACCATCTGGCGTTTCAGAAACCTGCTGAACACTGAGAACCTTTTAGAGCCGCTATTAGAGCAAATTAACACGCACCTGGAGCAAAACAGCATTATCGTCTCAGTCGGTTCAATCAACATCATTGATGCCACGGTGATAAAAGCCAAGCAATCACGCAAACGCAAGGGCAAGGATGGCAATAACACGCAAGACCCGGAGGCCGGCTGCAACGTCAAGGTCGCCGCTGATGGCAAGCGCAAAACCACCTACGGCTTCAAGATGCACGCCAATACGGATGGACATGGTTTTGTCAAGAAGATGACCTGCACGCCAGGCAATGCGCATGACTCGCAAGAGAGGGACAAACTGCTGGTCAAAACCCATGGGCAAGTTTACGCGGACAGCGCCTATGCCAATCAGGAAAACGACAGGAAACTGGGCCGGCAAAACAATAAAGTTCTGCACCGGGCTTATAGAAACAAACCGTTGACCGACCAACAAAAACAGCAAAACAGGCAACGTTCAGGCATCCGTTATATCGTCGAGCGCACCTTTGGGCTATTAAAACAACATCATGGATTAGGTCAGGCAAGACGCCTTGGGCTGGAAAGAAACAAAAGCAGAGCGCAACTGATTGCGATGACTCATAATCTTAAAACCGGGATGAATATTTTCAAGCAAATGCGAAGTTCACCGGCGTGTTGCGTCTAAAAGGCGGGGGAAAGGCAAAACAGCAACCCAACCAACCAAAGCAAGTAAATCGGGTTGGTTTGTGAACGTTTTTCAAGAAAAACGAGGCTTTTTGGAAATATCCTTAGAGTGTTAACGAGTCAAGACCCTAAAAAATATCAGAAGTGAGATTATGAGAAATGATTATGGATTATGCAAAAGTCTCAGGGAATAATACGGAACGGCTACTGCGTTTCTATCGTGAAATTATACCGAAGTGAAGTGATTTCCGTTGATGATGTGGGAGTGATTCTGTCGCTCGATTCCCCGTCGTCATTCCCGCTTTTCACACATTCCCGTCATCCCCCGCTTCCGCGAGGGCAGGCCCGCGCAGCGGAACACAACCGATAGGGATGGCGGGAGTGCAGATTTTGCTGAGAGCAAAAATCTGCCAACACCACAAGTCCAGGGCGTGCGCCGACCTAGCCGCCGGGCAATGTCAGCGGCTGCCGCCGCTGGGTTTTTTCACTGGATTATCGGGTCAAGCCCGATAATGACGAATCGGAAAGCGGGGGAAAGATGGCTTGGCTTGGAATCGTGATAACATCCGCAAGAATGACGGTTTCGAGGAGCCCAAGAATCACTCACGCCACCCCAACGACAACGCCTTGTTCAGCATCATTTTAGAATGGGAATAGACTTGCTGTCTGTGCCTAAAAGTTTCGTTATGTGGAACATCGTCATTAGAGCATTAGCGGCATGGATGGTGGCGGCGCTGTTTCTGTATCTGCTCGATAACACGCTGATTTTCTGGTTCGATTGGCCTGGAATCAGCAAGACGATGACCCATTTCGGCGGGTTAATTAACGCTGGCGACGCCGGGCAGTCTTTCAAGTCATTGTCAACCGCCGAGGTTGTTCGGGGCTGGATTCAATTGCTGGCATTCCTGGGCAGCTTTGTGGTTATCGTTGCGTTGGTAGTGCACACCCGTTCGCGCCAGTTGCGCCAGGATGCAACATTATATTCTCGAATCGCCGCCTTTATTGTCAGGGCCGCTTTCTGGTCGGTATTTCTGGTCGGGCTGGTCGATATGGCAATCTCGTTCTTGCGCGTGGAAGAATTTCTTGCTGTTTTTGTCGGCCGCCGTTTTACCACGCAACTTGGAATCTCCGCATTTCGCGGCGCCTACATTCACTTCCCTTTGATCATGCTGGCCATCGTCATTGCCTCATTCACCCGCACCCTGGGATTCATTTGGCTGGCTTTGTTAATTGTCGCCGCCGAGTTTGTCATCGTCATTACCCGCTTCATTTTTTCCTACGAACAGGCGTTCATGGGCGATCTGGTCAGGTTCTGGTATGCCGGATTATTTTTATTCGCAAGCGCATACACCTTGCTCCACGACGGCCATGTGCGCGTCGATGTGCTGTACACCAACTTCAGCGCAAAAGGCAAGGCGTTGACCAATACATTTGGCGCGCTGCTGCTCGGCTTGCCGCTGTGCTGGAATATACTTATTCAGGGCTTGTCCAGGAAAGGCAGCATTATTAACAGCCCGTTACTGAACTTTGAAATTTCCCAAAGCGGGTTTGGCATGTACACCAAGTACCTCATGGCAGCCTATTTATTGGTTTTCTCGGCCAGCATGATCGTTCAGTTCGTCAGTTTTATATTGAGCAACGTGGCCGACTATCGCGGCGATGCCGACCCGGATGGTCAAGAATTACCTGAGGAATTACCCGAAGAATTACCTGAAGGCAATTCGTGATGGAACTGGTATTTCTGGGCCTATTAATCCTGCTGATGATTGTGTCATTAAGCTCAGGATTTCCCGTTGCCTTCGCCCTGCCCGGCTCGGCCATTGGTGCGATTGGGCTGGCCGCGCTTTGCGGCTATCTATTCGCCGGCGACCCAGGCGCGTACTTCGCTCAGGATGGGCCGGTGCAGTGGCTGACCGCGGGGGTCACCAACTTCCGCAGTCTGTATTGGCAAGTGGAACGGGATACCTTAATCGCGATACCGTTGTTTGTTTTTATGGGCATCATGCTGCAGCGGTCGAAGGTTGCCGAGGATCTGTTGGTCGCCATGGCGCAATTATTCGGGCCGGTTCCGGGCGGACTGGGCATTTCCGTGGTCTTCGTCGGTGCGCTGTTAGCGGCAACCACCGGCATCCTCGGCGCCACCGTCATCGCCATGGGCCTGATATCGCTGCCAGCGATGCTGCGAAATAATTATTCAAAGCCCCTGGCCTCAGGCATTATATGCGCCTCAGGCACCCTTGGCCAAATCATTCCGCCTTCCATTGTGCTGATTATCCTGGCCGACCAACTGGCCAATGCCGCCGATCAGGCGCGCACGCTGCGCACCGCGGATTACAAGGAAGCGACCGGGGAATTCACCATGCCCGCGGCGCTCGACATCACCTCCGCCAGCGCCGGCGACATGTTTATGGGCGCGCTGGTTCCGGGGCTTATTCTGGTCGGCTTGTACATGTTGTACATTTTGATCACCGCGACGCTAAAACCGGGCGCTGCGCCGCCGGTGCCCTATGCCGGGAAATATGATCGTCAATTCGTGTATAAGATCGGGATCGCCCTGATCCCGCCGTTGAGCTTGATTTTCGCCGTCTTGGGCTCCATCGTGACCGGCATCGCCACGGTCAATCAGGCCGGCGCCATTGGCGCGGCCGGCGCGATTGTGATGGGCGGTTACCGATTGTTTGAGACGAACAAACATCGCTATACCCCGCTGTTGATCACCATCGGCTCGGGCCTGATTATTCTGGTGTTGCACAAATCATTCGACCTGAATATAAAAAATATCAGCAGCCAGCGAGACTTGATCGGCGTGATTTTGGCGGCGGCGGCGGTCTTGGCGTTTATCGGCGCCATCGTTTGGAGCGGCTGGCGAACCTTTAAAATCAATGACACTTTAGTCGGGGTGATGAGCGACACCGCGAAAACCACCTCCATGGTTTTCATCATCCTCATCGGCGCCGCCATGCTCACCGCCGCGTTTCGCGGATTTGGCGGCGAGCAATTGGTGCGAGAGTTCCTGACCGGGCTGCCGGGCGGATTTTGGACCCAGTTCATCGTCGTGATGGCGGTGATTTTCCTGCTTGGCTTTTTCCTCGACTTCATCGAAATCGCGGTGGTGGTGGTGCCCATCGTCGCGCCGATTCTGCTGGCCGACCCGGCCGCGAATATCACCGCGGTTTGGTTGGGCGTGATGATCGGCTTGAATATCCAAACCTCGTTCCTGACCCCGCCGTTTGGATTTGCGTTGTTTTATCTTCGAGGCGTAGCCCCCATAAAAGTCAAGACCACCCATATCTATAAGGGCGCGGTCGCATTTATCGGATTACAGTTGGTCGGCCTGACCATCACCGGGTTTTTCCCGGGCTTGGTCAACTACATGCCGAACCGGACATTTTTAACCGCGGAAACCGCGCCGCCGCCGGTAAATCCAAAACTGCAATTCTGTATCGAGAACAGGGTGTTTTCTGAATACGCCAACGATGAAACGAGCATACGAAACCGCATTGCCAGGGCGCGCGCCAACGATTTCAGCGTATTGCCGGATCAATATCGGCAACCGTTGATTGCCAGTTTTGATCTGGCTGAAAACACTTTCGATTTAGTGGCTCATGTTAATGTGGTTGCTGCTGAACTGGCGGCCTACTCAATTGAATTCAAGCCATTACATGCCGATATGCGTGAACTGCGCCACCAGCTAAAGTCAATCCATAATCTGCTGCAGGCCGCTCAAAAGAAGCATGACCGAATTTCGAGAAACGCCGCCACTACCCGGGCAACCCGGGCACAACTCGACTCTCTCGAAACCAGTATTTTTAATCTGCAACAGGAACTCAAAGCCGCCGAACAGATTATTCCATCAAATTGGGAGGAGGCCAGCGCGACCTACAAACAATTAGCGACAGCCGAAAAAAACGCGCGCCGCGCCTATCGACGAAATGTTGATGCCGCATATCAATCATTACAAAATACGCTGTTGGTCATCGGACAAGGAAATGATCTGGCCCGGGTTGAAACACCCCTGTTGGATTTGCGGCTGCACATTGAACCTGGGCACATTGAAGCCGCGGCGTCTATCGAAAATCCAGAGTTGGCAATCGAAAAAATCAAGTCTGTTGAATCCCAACTAAACGAGTTGGCTGGGATAGCCGAAATCAAGTCGAAACTGTCCAAGTCCAGACGCGCACTGAAAGGCGATGCTCCAGATTTCACCCCGGATTTCAATGACGCCAAGGAATTTCACCGCGAAGCAATCGATCTGCTGAACCTTGAACTTGCTTGGCGAAGCCGCGCGACCGCGCTGCTGGATGAATTAAATCAATACGACAACGCCATTAAAACCAATATCGGTCTGCGCCTGCAACCGCGCTTAACCCAATCCCAGGCAAAAGACATCGCCGCCTGCCAATCGGCGCATCGTGATATTTCGCTGGAGTTTTAGCGGGAGCCACGCCATGTGCTTAATGAACCAGATTGCGCTGACCCAGCCTACTGCGTTAGTTGCGTCGCCAATTCCGCCTCGGGAGATGAAACGGCAAACTTTTTCCTAATTTCTCTCAACGTATATCCTTTGCTAAACCACAATGCCACTTGCGCGGGCACGGTTATATCTTTGTCTGGGTATCGTTCTCTATATGCCTGAATATCACGCAGGACATGTTCGAAGTTTCGCGGAATGCTTGAAATGGAAAATCGTTCTTGTGGCGTCGGATTATTTTTTTCAAAATCCACGCAATATGCTACCAGCACAATATCCTCTCTCCCGTTTGCATCAACCTTGATTATATTCTTTCCATTCTCTACCCAATATTGTCCTGACGAATGATAGATCTCGGTAGCGATCATGTTTTGCCCCACCCCGCCGTTACGCAGAAACAGTCCTTGCCCGATGTGGGTAAAAATTTTAAGCGCCCGGTTTGTCAGGTTATGCAACTCCGATTTAATCACTGACCCCGATGACCTTCCAGTACCTTTTGTATTTTCCAGCGCAACCTTTCCTTCATTTAACGCTTGCTCCAAATCGACGATATTTTGCGCGTTTGTGTTGTTTTCCACTGCCACCATGAGTAGCACTACAACAACGCCCACGGCTATCAATGCTCCTCGCAAATATCTACAACCAAACGCCTTCTTAATGGTAGCAATCATCGTGTTTTACTCACAGAAAATTAAATAGGTAAATGACATACTTCATCAATACCGATAATGCTCGGCTTTATAAGGTTCCGCGGCAGACGCGATTATGTTTTGACAAAGCCAAACTGAATCACAACAAATGATTCGATTCCGCCTCGGGTAACCAGAAAGAGTAAAAATAATCCGTATTAAGAAAAAAACACCGATCTCAAAATCGGCAAGACATTAACCACAATCACCAATCCGACCATCCATTTTAATATCAACAGATCGGATTCGATTTTATTGAATCTCTCGTCATAATTTGCAATGGCTTTTGCCGCGTCGGCTGCTTTCTGTTCGCTGGCGCCAGCATCGAGAAATGCATCATAAACCTCTTTAATAATCGCGCTCATAGTATTTTCAACTCACAAAAAAACTGATATAGAAGACATTCTACTCGATCTGTTACGACTCAGCAACCTGCGGACGCTCAATACCGATAATGCTCGGGCTTGTAAGGTCCCGCGACAGGCACGTTGATGTAGTCGGCTTGTTGCTGGGAAAGCGTGGTCAGTTTGGCGCCGATTTTGTCGAGATGCAGGCGCGCCACTTGCTCGTCCAGATGCTTGGGCAAAACATAAACCTGGTTCTGATACTTGTCGCCGTCGCGCCACAGTTCGATTTGCGCCAGCACCTGATTGGTAAAACTATTGGACATCACAAAACTGGGATGACCGGTGGCGCATCCCAAATTCACCAATCGCCCCTCGGCCAGCAAAGTGATGCGGTCGCCATTTGGCAGAATAATTTGATCGACCTGCGGTTTGATGTTTTCCCATTCATATTTTTTCATTGAGGCAATATCGATCTCATTGTCAAAATGGCCGATGTTGCAGACGATGGATTGGTTTTTCATTTGCACCATGTGGTCGTGGGTGATCACATTGAAGTTGCCGGTTGCGGTCACAAAAATATCCGCCTCGCGACAGGCATCGTCCATGCGCACCACGCGGTACCCTTCCATGGCCGCTTGCAGCGCGCAGATCGGATCGATCTCGGCGACCCAAACCGTGGCGCCGAGGCCGCGCAATGATTGCGCGCAGCCCTTGCCGACATCGCCATAACCCAATACCAGCGCAATCTTGCCGGCGATCATGACATCGGTGGCGCGCTTGATGCCGTCCACCAACGATTCGCGGCAGCCGTATAAATTGTCAAACTTGGATTTGGTGACCGAGTCGTTGACGTTGATCGCCGAAAATGGCAACCCGTCTTCCGCCGCCATTTGATACAGTCGGTGAACGCCGGTGGTGGTCTCTTCGGTAACGCCGCGAATGTTCGCCAATCTCGCGCTATAAAAAGTCGCATCATCTTGCAATCGCGCCTTAATGCTTTTGAACAACGCCACTTCCTCTTCGCTTGCCGGGCTATCCAATACCGAAATATCGCGTTCCGCCTTGGCACCCAGCATCAGTAACATGGTGGCGTCGCCACCGTCGTCCAGAATCATGTTCGGGCCGCGACCGCCAGGGACGGCGGAAGTACCGATTGCCGCTCCTGCGCGTCCCGCGCCCGCGGCATACATGCCATCCGTGGCAATATTGTCGGGAACAAAAATCTGCCGACCGTCAGGCCATTCCATCATTCGATGGGTGAAACCCCAGTACTGATCCAGCGATTCGCCTTTGAACGCGAACACCGAAACACCGGTTGCAGCAATGGCGGCGGCGGCATGATCCTGGGTGGAAAAAATATTGCAAGACACCCAACGCACCTCAGCGCCAAGCGCGACCAATGATTCGATCAGCACCGCGGTTTGAATGGTCATGTGCAGCGACCCGGCGATGCGCGCGCCTTTCAACGGCTGCTCGCTGGCGTATTTTTCGCGCACCGCCATCAAGCCCGGCATTTCGGTCTCGGCGATTCTGATTTCTTTTCTTCCCCATTCAGCCAAGCTCATGTCGGCGACATGGAAATCTTGCGTCATGTTTTCATCTGGGGTTTCAGCGGCTTGTGTAGACATAATAAATTCCTGATAAATAATCGTTACAAAATAGATGCAAACAACATGTTCATGTTCATGTTAATGGGCGAATCAAATGCCCGCCGCGGCTTTCAAGGCGTCGGCTCGGTCGGTTTTCTCCCAGGTGAATTCAGGTTCGGTGCGGCCGAAGTGGCCATAGGCTGCGGTATTGCGATAAATCGGGCGCAACAAATCCAGCCCTTGAACAATGGCCTTTGGACGCAAATCAAAATGCTCGTTGATTAAGGCGTTGATTTTTGCGTCTTCAATTTTTCCAGTGCCAAAAGTGTCCACCATCACGGATACCGGTTGCGCCACGCCGATCGCATAGGCAACCTGCACTTCGCATCGGTCGGCCAAACCTGCGGCGACAATATTCTTGGCGACATGGCGGGTGGCATACGCGGCTGAGCGATCGACCTTGGACGGATCCTTGCCAGAGAACGCGCCGCCGCCGTGATGCGCCGAACCGCCGTAGGTATCGACAATAATCTTGCGGCCGGTCAAGCCGCAATCCCCCACCGGCCCGCCGATAACAAATCGGCCGGTCGGGTTGACCAGGAATCGCGTGTCCTTGGTGACCATATCAACCGGCAGCACCGGTTTGATGATTTCCTCAATGACGGCTTCGGACAGCATGTCATGGGCGATGTCCTCATCGTGTTGGGTGGACAGCACCACGGTGTCGATGGATACCGGGCGAATGCCTTCGTAGCGCACGGTGACCTGAGATTTTGCATCGGGGCGCAGCCACGCAAGCGCCCCGGTTTTTCGGACTTCGGCTTGCTTGGCCACCAGGCGATGGGCGTAGGTAATTGGAAACGGCATCAGCACATCGGTTTCGGTGCAGGCATAACCAAACATCAATCCCTGATCTCCGGCGCCCTGGTCGAGGTCCAGCCCTTCTCCTTCATTAACGCCTTGCGCGATGTCCGGCGATTGCTTGTCCAGCGACACGATGACCGCGCAACTTTGCGCATCAAAGCCCAACGCCGACGAGTTGTAGCCAATTTCGCCAATGGTGCGGCGCGCAACTTCCTGAAAATCCACGACTGCGTTGCTGGTGATTTCTCCAGCAATCACCACCATGCCGGTAGTGATCATGGTCTCGCAAGCAACGCGTGACTTCGGATCTTGCATGAACAGCGCATCGAGCACGGCGTCCGAGATTTGATCCGCAACCTTATCGGGGTGTCCTTCTGAAACGGATTCTGATGTAAACAGGAAAGATTTTGACATTATTTTAGCCTCAAACTAGTCACCGCAGTATTATCGAACCGAATCGAGCGGTGTAAAATAGGGGATATTGGATATTCAATTGGTCTCGCGATTATATAAAGATTTCTTTATATGTTGAATGTTATCATATTTGCGCGCCCATACATAGCGCGGAGACCAAAAATTACGTCTGCCGCCCCTTGTTCCCATGCTCTTTGGGTTAGAATACCGTTGCCCACTAATTTCGCCTCGTTTTGTCTGCAATGCTATGCGTCCGAATCACAACAGCACCCAAAATATCGCTCGGATTCTAACCGAAGCACTACCCTATATCCGCCGCTATCAGGGCAAGACCATCGTCATCAAGTATGGCGGCAATGCCATGGCGGACCAGAATTTGAAGCAAAGTTTTGCCCGTGACATCATCATGATGAAGCTGGTCGGCATGAACCCGGTGGTGGTTCATGGCGGCGGCCCGCAGATTAGCAAAGTGCTTGAAAAAATCGGCAAGGAATCGACCTTTATCGATGGCCTGAGAGTAACCGACTCGGAGACCATGGATGTGGTGGAAATGGTATTAGGCGGATTGGTGAACAAGGAAATCGTTAGTCTGATTAACTCTCTGGGCGGACGCGCCGTTGGCCTGACCGGCAAGGATGGCAACCTGATTCGTGCGCGCAAACTGCATGTCAAGAACAATGATCCGGTGCTGCAACGGCCGGAAATAATCGACTACGGTCATGTCGGAGAAGTGGAATCCGTTGACCCTGGAATAGTGCAACTACTGGAAACCCAGGCATTTATTCCGGTCATCGCGCCGATTGGCGTCGGCGTCGACGGTCAGACCTATAACATCAACGCCGACCGGGTCGCTGGCAAGTTAGCGATTACCCTGCACGCGGAGAAACTGATGTTATTGACCAATACGCCAGGGGTTTTGGACAAAAACGAGCGCTTGGTCGCTGAACTGAAAGAGCATGAAATTCCTGATTTAATCGCCAACAAAACCATTGCCGATGGCATGATTCCTAAAGTCGAATGTGCGCTGGATGCGATTCAAAACGGGGTCAACTCGGCGCTTATTCTGGATGGCCGGGTCGAACATGCCTTATTGCTCGAGTTATTCACCGACGCCGGCGTCGGCACGCAAATCAAAGCGGCATGACTGAAGCACATACCGAAACCGTATTGGAAGTTCATCATTGGTCGGACACGCTGTTCACCATCAAAACCACCCGCGACCCGGCGTTGCGTTTCCGCAACGGCGAGTTTGCGATGATGGGCATGGAAGTGGACGGCAAGCCGTTGTTGCGCGCCTACAGCATGGCTAGTTCAAACTACGAAGATTATCTTGAGTTCTACAGCATCAAAGTCCAGGATGGCCCGCTGACCTCAAAGCTGCAGCATGTCAAAGTCGGCGACAAACTGCTGGTCAGCAAAAAACCAACCGGAACCTTGCTTTGGGATCATCTGCGCCCGGGCAAGCATTTATATCTGCTCAGCACCGGCACCGGACTTGCGCCGTTTCTATCCATTATCAAGGACCCTGAGGTTTACGAAAACTTTGAAAAAGTAATCTTGGTTCATGGCTGCCGCTTCATCAATGAACTAACCTACCAGCAATTGATTGACCATGAACTGCGCGACAATGAATATTTTGGCGGCGCGGTCAAGGACAAACTCATCTACTACCCCGCGGTCACCCGCGAGCCGTATAAAAATTATGGCCGCATCACCACTTTGTTGGAAACCGGAAAATTGATCGAGGACATCGGCATGCCGTCGCTAAACGTCGCGGATGATCGATTCATGTTGTGCGGCAGCCCCAGCATGTTAAAGAGCCTGAGCGCGATATTGGACGGCATGGGATTTGTTGAGACCCGCAAAAGCGATTTCCGCGAATATGTGGTGGAGCGGGCGTTTGTGGAGAAATAATATACCTCGTTTAGTTATTCTTAGAACGTGGCATTGAGTATTGGCTTTGTTTAAGTTTGGTCTTGAATTCATGCTCGTGCTCGTTCCTTAAAAAGGGAATAACATACATAAATCCACATTCGGTTTATTTTTTAGCCGATTTTACCCACCGAACAGGTGCGTTCATTTGCGCCGCTGTTGGTTTTCGATTGACCAGTTTTTCTGTGCATATCGGTTGAATGTGGATTGTTCTACCTTGAAAACCGATCATTGTAAAGGCTTTGTATCTTATTGGTTTAACTAATAAATCACGGTATTGTGTGGATTTATGTATGTTATTCCCTTTAATAACGAGTTGGGATGTCATAGTCCGGTGATGGGTAATTGATTGGCATGGGTTATCGGTTGTGCGAGGCGGCTAACGCCGCCACTCTGGATTCCCGCTACCGCGAGAATGACAGCAAGGCGATGGTGCTTGTTGCTTACCGCTAATGTATGAGCGCGTCCCGGCGGCTACGCCACTCTGGATTCCCGCCTACCGGCGAGGATGACGGCAGGGAGGATGCGTGGCTGGACTTTTTTTTCTCGGTTACTTTGGCGTCGCAAAAGGACTCATAGCCTTCCGGTTCACCATTGTCCCCCCAACCCGTCATTGCCCGGCTTGTTCCGGGCAATCCAGTTATTAAACCGTTCGGCGTAGCCGAACTCCTTTTATCGCGGCTTCGCCGCGGCTACGCCGGACACCGCATTAATAATGTCAGCGACTACCACCGTTGTGGTTTTTAGAATCAAAATGTTATCGCACAGCATAAAAAAATAAATGTGCTCACGCTATTGGGGCACGACTTCGATTCGCAATATTGATTTTGTAGCCAGTGGCTTCTTTTTCAAGTGCGGCGGGGTTGGCGATTGGATGCAACATTTTTACAGGGTTGGAGTTGATGTCATAAACAACACACAACCAGTAACGATCTTCCTCGGATTTTGCTAAATCGTGTTGCGTTTTTGTTATGGACACTCGGCGTGGCGGATTGACTGAAACAAATGATTTGCATTCGTAATAATGTTTTTCTCCATCTTTTTCAACAAGAATGTCATAGCCGGGATTGTTCGTGTGTAGCGTGTTTTTATCGGTAACATTTTCATTTCCATACTTTGTTTCCAACCACTCAACTAGCGCCTCTTCTGCTGGTCTTCCATCTGTTGCATTGGTTTCTTTTTCATCGTCGCCGGCAGAATTCCAACCGCCACCACCTGATAGATTTCTTTCCGCACTCCACTGATATTCCACTATTTCTATTTCGGGTATATCTGGTCTTTCAGAAGACCAACCATTTCCATCGGAACGATTCCTTGAATTGGTCCTTGTGTTTGTTGTTCGAGGACGGTCATTGGAAACATTCGATCTCGAATGAGCGTCATCATCAGATGTTGAGTCTGAAATCGGCAACTCGATTGTTGAATCGCCAGGATTATTTTCCCCGATAGCATCATCATCGGCTTCCACTTCTTCTTCATAAATCTTTTCCTTCACTTTCTCGATAGATTCTTCGGGCAAACCATAGTCATCTCTCAGTCGGCGCAAAAAACCGTCCCATGTTTTTTCCGTAAGCAAGAGTTCAAAATCCGGTTTGTATTGAGCGCAATCTGCCACATCACCGAGTGCAGCAGCTAATCCTTGCCACATGCCGATGTTGACATTAATAGCAACTTTGTCTTCACTTTGCTTCCAAAATTTAATCTCTGGGTTAATATCTGCATGCGCTTGTGCCTCCAAGGTAATGGAGTCATAAGCAACTATTTCTAATTGTTCCGGCAACTCCTGACCGGTCGCTTTCATTAGACCAATACGACGTTTACTATATTCTTGGCAGAGTTTCTTGGTGTCTTGTAAGTTTTTTGCGCCATAAATCGGTTGCATATCCAAAAATTCTGATAATTCCTGCAAATCAAATTTTTCGCCATCTTTCAGAAAACGAAAAAATATATGTAATTCATTATTTTCCAGAATTTTTCTACGAACTACCGGTTCATTAAAGTATGATTTATTTGCCCAATATGCTTCCCCGGACTTGTGGAAATAAACCACCACGCCCGTAGAGGTGCTACGAAGACAGGGAATCATCACATTGGCGGTGAGAGGCTTGGTGTGATCAATTTCCGCATAAGCGGAAAAAATTGCCGTGGCAGCACGAGCAATCTTACCCTTACTCTTGCTCGTGCCTTTGCTCCAGACAAAATCTTCTTTGTTTCTGCAATTAATTTCACTCAGATCATTCATATGTTCTACAAGTTTCTCTGGCTTGTTGGATTTGTTTGCACCAAGTTCTTCAAGTACCTTTTTAACTTCAGCCCACTTCAAATCATCGTTGGACTTGAGAACTTCCGGCAACAACCCACCCAAACTACAACCCGGCAGGTATGTGTCTGCAGGTTTGAACAAATATTTGTTCGGATACAACAAAGATGGTTTGCACGGAATCCATGCTTGGCTTTGCAACTGTATCAGTGCGTAACTGTCACAAGGCTTGTTAGTGCGGTAGAGATAGTGTGCTTTACTTTTGCAAGCACTTTCATGCATTCCAGAAACCATGTTTAGCACAGATTCGTAGTCCGATTTTTTTCCGATTGGCGTATCCGGAAATACATCATCAAAATGCTCAAAACAAAATTCATTGACCCACCCTTTGTTGTTAATGTAATCACGATTAGGATGCGGTGCATTGCTCTTTTTCATTTTGAACGTCCACGAACAACCCAACCAGGACAGCAAACTTTTCCACTGATCTTTGTCGGCATCACTAATATCAGTTTCCCAATCATCAACGGACGACAGCACATAGCGTTCTGATATTTTCGCAAAATATTTGTCGAAAATTTTCGGCCCACCCCACGCGGCACCGCCATAGCACTTTCCGGCAGGCACCCATTCCTGCGCATCTTTTCCAACCGGCAAGCAAAATATATTCGCGCGATTTTCTTTGGCATTACCAGAATCGATAATAAGCAACTCATCCTCGCTTTCTTTTTCACCCCACTTGAAAGCCATCTCAAGCGCTTTCCATCCATTTTTCCGCCACCATTCCGGGGATTGTTCTTTACAATGCGGCAACAAAATATGCTCGAAATATGACTTCTCAGACAAAGGTTGCAAACTGGAAAGTCGATTTTTCCATTCTTTGTCTTTGCTTTTATGTTGTTTGATTTCGCCCTGAACACACTTCCAAAAATCTTTATCAACGACATCCACGGGAAGCCAATTCGGGAAACCTTTGGGTTTTTCCCAAACTAGCGGAATCGCACCACTGGCGGCTCGCGCCTGTTTGTTTTGTGCCAACCAAAACGGCGCATCACGCAACTTTTCTTCACAGTCTGTTTTTTCACCCGAATCAATTTCCGTCATTAACAACTGCGCAACATTCCATGCGGACAGACATTCTTTCGCGGTTTTGTTTCGGCAAAAACGCAGAAGAAACGCAAGGTCTAAAACAGGCGTGAGCTTGGCCCCCAATTTTTCAAGAATATTAAAGCATTCTTTATTGTCATTGATGTCTGGATGACACAGATTTTTATCTTGCACTTCCGCCGGATCGACTTCCTCGCCAAACCCACAGTCCCACAACCGCACATCGTCCGGCTTTGCCATGCCACCGCCAATCAATGGGATGAACGCTATTTCCTGAACCACCGTTGCAATGGCGTTTCCCAATTGCGCCGTCATTTCACTATTCTCGGACCGTTGCGCCCGCCCGAAAGCGCGCAATGCTACTTTCGCCGGTATCTCGAAAAGTATTCTTTGAGTAATGTCTTCCAGCATCTCGCAGATTTCATCGCGATGCGATTGTCGGGTTGCTAGATGTTTGCGATTATCCTCAACCTCACAGGAAGCGTGGATCAATGCACGAACTTCGGGCACACACTCAGCGGTTGGGAAAAATACATATAGCGGGGCCTCCGTGAACCCTCCAATTCCTTTGCCGTCAACTTTGGGCAGACATACGCTGACACTTAGTTGTTTTTCACCTTCAACTTCTTTTGTTTCACGCCAAGCACGCCAGTACGTGCTTTTGCCATTTTCATTTAATTCGATGCTCGAACCTTCTTCCTGTCGGCTAACCTTGATGCTTCGGGTCGCGGAGTTTGTTCGTATTTCTACGGATTCGAGAGACTGACAAAACAACAAAGAATTCGAGGAAAATTTGGACAGTTCATTCTCAACAAATTCCCTTTTCCCTTCATTCAACGGCAAGCGAATAACGGTCGAATAACCTTTATCACGCAAATTTTGTATCACATCATCCGGTTCTTTATTGTGTGGAATCCTGCACACCGGAATCCCGTTTTCTTCCTTCCATTTCGATACTTTACTTTTCAGAACTTCACGACTCTTTTGTTTGGAAAAATGAAAACAAAAATCACCGGAATAAATCTCTGGTTCGTCGGTGATTTCTAAAACCGACTTAAAGCCGAGGCCTTTGGTGCCGATAAGATGTGTGTTTGCGCGTTCCGTATTCATGGCATCGTCGGCGTTTTGCAACAACTCCAACACAAATCGGCCATCGTAACTCTTGCTGGCTCCGCTCTCGCGACTCACATCCTCAATAAGATTGTTGATGTCGATTTTGTATTTCTCGATACACTTGTTCGAAATACTACGGACAATATCATCCTTCTCATACACTTCATCGTCCGGCGCACGGTTATCATCCACGCTCTTGGCACTCAGGTCCATGTTGCAAATAGAGACCACACCTTTGCGACTAAATCCATCGCCAGTGTTGGCAACGATTAGCACATCGTCGCCAATGTCAAAAAGAATGGAATTCATTTACCGCGAACTCTATTCGCTTCCAGTCGACCCAAACCCGCCATCGCCGCGGTCGCTTTGTTGGAATGATTCGACTACATTGAACTCGGTTCGTGTGACCGGCAGGATTACCATTTGCGCGATGCGGTCGCCGGGGTTAATGGTGAAGTCGGCGGTGCCGTTGGCGCCACCGGTTCTTCGATTGGGAATAACATTCATAAATCCACATACATAAATCCACATTCGGTTTATTTTTTAGCCGATTTTACCCAACGAACAGGTGCGTTCATTTGCGCCGCTGTTGGTTTTCGATTGACCAGTTTTTCTGTGCATATCGGTTGAATGTGGATTGTTCTACCCTGAAAATCGATCATTGTAAATGCTTTTTATCTTATTGGTTTAACTAATAAATCACGGTATTGTGTGGATTTATGTATGTTATTCCACTTAAAAATAGGTTCAAGATACTTTAAGGTATAGTGAAATGGTCATACCTAATTGTTCTATAGATGAAAAACAAGCATGTCATTCGTTGCCGAATTCGGAGAATAAATTCAGGGCGATTCCACGGCTGTTTTGCCTTGATATCTAGGCTTGCAAAGTCGCACAAATCACCGGCATCTCTGGCCCGGCGACCAGCCGATTGTATACTCAAATCAGACAACACATCGCCGGGCAATGCGAGCGTATGTGTTGTCTGATTCATTGCCCGTTTTGTTCCTTTCCAGCGGTGTTTTAGCACCGCCCTCTCGGCCGTCATTCTCGCCGGCAGGCGGGAATCCAGACGCGGCGAAGCCGCCGGGACGCGCGCATACATTAGTAAGCAACAAGCACTTCCGCATTGCCGTCATTCTCGCATCGAACAGCACGGCTTCGCCGCAAAGGAGTCCGGCTACGCCGGACGGCATATTCCACTGGATTGCCCGGCCAATAATAATATGGGCCGGGCAATGACAAATGATAGGCAATAGTGAACCGAGAGGACAAAGGCGAGTTGAGATGCCAAAGTAACCAAGAATAAAATGTCCGGCTACGCCAGAGCACGTTTTAGTGTCACGCTTTGCGTGACAATTATTTACCATTGTCCTCTCAAAAGGACCCATCGCCTTCCGATTCACCACTGCCCCCCAGCCCGTCATTCTCGCCGCAGGCGGGAATCCAGTTAAAATATGTCGTCCGGCGTAGCCGGACTCCTTTGAAAGAGTGCGAGTCTCGCTTCAATATGCGCCACGAAAATGGGTGTCAATATCTGCTAAAATCTATCCGAAATCGACCGCTTAAAGTATCTTGAACCTAAAAATATAAGGGGTGCGAAGTGTACCGACTTTTAGCCAGTAAATTAAAATGGCTACAATTTCAATCTGCTATAAATTCTGAATCGCATTGTCCATCAGGACAAGACCGTGGTTTATTTCGGACTCACTGATATTCAATGGCGGCGCCAGCCGCACCACATTGGGACCTGCCACCAACACCAATAATCCGTTGTCGGCGCACGCCGACAGCACCTCGCGGGCGCGGTCCCGGTGCCGCGCGTTCATCTCGCATCCAAGCAACAATCCAACGCCACGAATATCATCAAACACATTGTACTTTTGATTGATTGCTTTTAAGCCTTCAATCATTTGATGGCTCTTGGTTTCAACACCAGACAGCATTTCGGGTGTATTGATTAATTCCAACACTTTGCAGGCAACCGCACAGGCCAGCGGATTGCCGCCGAAGGTGCTGCCGTGGGCACCGACCACCAAACTGCTGGCAATTTCTTGCGTGGTCAGCATGGCGCTGATGGGGAAGCCGCCGCCCAAGGCCTTGGCGGTGGTCAGAATGTCGGGCACGACGCCGAGTTTTTGATACGCGTATAGTGCGGCGCATCTCCCGACGCCGGTTTGGATTTCATCAAAAATCATTAACGCATTATGGGCATCACAACATTCGCGGATGGCTTGAACAAATTCCGGCGTGGCCGGTATCACGCCCGCCTCCCCCTGAACCGGCTCGACGATTACCGCGCACACTTTGTCGCCCTGCTGCGCGAAATACTGTTTAACCGCCGCGGCATCGTTAAACGGCAGATGCACGATGCCGCCGGGCTTCGGCCCAAAGCCATCGCTGTATTTCGGCTGCCCGCCGACGCATACGGTGAACCATGTTCGGCCATGGAAGGCATGGTCAAAGGCGAGAATTTCGTATTTGTCCACGCCATGTTTATCGAGCGCGTAGCGGCGCGCCAACTTCAATGCCGCTTCGTTTGCTTCGGCGCCGGAGTTGGCCAGAAACACGCGCTCGGCGAAGGTCGCGTCGCACAACATTTTGGCTAAGCGGATGGCCGGCTTGTTGGTGAAAAAGTTGCTGACATGCCAGAGCTTATTGGCCTGATCGGTCAATGCTTTTATCAGTTGCGGGTGCGCATGGCCCAACGCCGAGACCGCGATGCCGCCGGCGAAATCCAGGTATTCCTTGCCGTCCGCATCCCAAAGACGCGAGCCTTCGCCGCGCTCCGGCATTATCGCCGCTGGCGCGTAGTTGGGCGTCATTACCTGCTCATACATTTCCCGTGTGACTGAAGCGCGCGCGCCGACCGTTGTTTTTTTTGGCATCGTTGTTTTTGCCGTGGTTTTTTTTGCCGTCATCGCCGCTGTTTTGATATTGATAAAAAACTGGAATTTTAGCAAACTAACAGTTTATTAAATCATCGCCGTCAAAAAGAAATCATGCCCGAACAAGAACCCAAACAGCAACCTGATCGGCAACCTGACCAGCAGCCCGAACGCGAATCCATGGAAGTCGATGTGGTCATCGTCGGCGCCGGCCCGGCCGGACTCTCCGCCGCCTGCAAATTAATGCAACTGGCCGAAGCCCAGCAAAAAGAGCTGTCAGTGGTCGTTCTGGAAAAAGGCTCGGAAGTGGGCGCGCATATTCTCTCGGGCGCATTGTTCGAGCCACGCGCATTGAACGAGTTGTTTCCCGATTGGAAAGAGCGCGGCGCGCCGCTGGAAACACCGGTTCAAAAAGACCAAGTGTTGATGTTCCAAAGTGAAAGCAAAGCACTCAGTATGCCGCTGTGGATGGTGCCGAAACCGATGCATAATGCGGGTAATTACATCATCAGCCTGGGCGATTTATGCCGCTGGCTCGGGGAGCAGGCTGAAGGCTTAGGGGTTGAAATTTTTCCGGGATTTCCAGCCTCCGAAGTATTGTTTCACGAAGACGGCGGCATCAAGGGCGTGGCCACCGGTGAAATGGGACGCGGCGCCGACGGCGCGCGCAAGCCGTCCTTTGAACCTGGCATGGAGTTGCATGCGCGCGTCACGATTTTCGCCGAGGGCTGCCGCGGCCATCTCGGCAAGCAGTTGATCGAAAAATTCGCGCTCGACGCGACCAGTCAAACGCAACATTACGGCATCGGCATCAAGGAGTTGTGGCGCATCAAATCCGACCAGCACATGCCCGGCTTGGTGGTGCACGGCGCCGGCTGGCCACTGTCGGAACACGGCGCGGCCGGCGGCTCGTTCCTCTACCACCTCGGCGACGACTTGGTGTCGTTGGGACTCATCACCGACTTGTCTTACGACAATCCTTATTTAAGCCCGTTCGACGAACTGCAACGGCTGAAGCACCATCCGCTGTTCAAGCAATACCTGGAAGGCGGCGAGCGCATCGCCTACGGCGCGCGCGCCATCACCAAAGGCGGCTTGAACGCATTGCCGAAAATGACGCTGCCCAATGCGCTGCTCATCGGCTGCGACGCCGGAACATTAAATTTTTCAAAGATCAAGGGCTCGCACACCGCGATGAAGTCCGGCCTGTTAGCCGCGGAAACCGCATTCGATGTCATTCATGGAAACGGCGATGTGGAAGATTATCAACGCAACTTTGAAAATTCATGGCTTTATGAAGAACTGCATCAATCAAGAAATTTTGGCGCGGCGCTGCATAAATTCGGCACCTGGATGGGCGGCGCGTATAACTTTATCGACCAAAATATTTTCAACGGCAAACTGCCGTTCAAGTTGACCGATCCCGTGCCTGACCATGAAACATTAAAACCTGCATCGGAGTTTGAGCCGATTGCCTACGCCAAACCCGATGGCGCACTCAGCTTTGATACAACGTCTTCGGTTTATTTGTCCAACACCAACCACGAGGAAGACCAGCCGACGCACCTGCAACTTGCGCAACCGGGCACAGCGGTGGAAGTCAATTTCAACGCCTACGCCGGCCCCGAAGCGAGATTCTGCCCGGCCGGCGTGTATGAGTTCGTCCATACCGACGATAAGCCCGCGTTGCAAATCAACGCGCAAAATTGCGTGCATTGCAAAACCTGCGACATCAAAGACCCGACCATGAACATCACTTGGGTTTCCCCCGAAGGCGGCGGCGGACCGAACTATGCCAGCATGTGACCACGGTGTGAACGCGTGACCTGCCTGAACTATTTCGCCTATGGGTCGAATATGTTTGCGGCGCGTCTGCGTTGCCGGGTGCCGAGCGCGCAGGCGATTGGCGCGTATCGGTTAATGCGCCACGATTTGCGTTTTCACAAACGCAGCGGCAAAGACGATTCGGCGAAGTGCGATGCGTATGCAACGGGCGATGATGATGCCGATGATGGTAGTGTTGTCATGGGCCGATTGTTCCGCATCGCGGCGGGCGATGCCGGCAAGTTGGACGAGGCCGAGGGGTTGGGCAAGGGCTATGAGAGAAAAACCGTCTGCGTGATGGATGATGCCGGCAAAGTCGAGGACGCGTTCACTTACTGCGCCACTCGCATCGATACCTGTTTGCGCCCGTATACTTGGTATAAGGAGCATGTATTGGCCGGCGCGCGCGAGGCGAACTTTCCCGATGATTACATTGATAAAATCGCGGCGGTTGCGGCGGATAAAGATCCCGACCGGGAGCGGGAGTGGCGCGAGATGGCATTACACGACCGCTGGCGGCGGTTGTGTGCGGGGCGATTCGGTGCGCGCCGGACTGAATTGTCGTTGATTCCGCGCGCGCATTTCGGCAGATGAAAGCAACGCTGTGGGGATTTTTGGTGGGCATTCTAATGCCGGTTTTCGGTGTGTTCATCGGCTTGCAAGTCTCGCCGCTACTGGCAAACATCATGCTGTTTCCGCTGCTGGCGCTGTCCGCGGCAACCGGCATCGTATTCGGCAACGCTTCGGGGCTTCAACAGATTTTGTTTATATTGTTTTCCGGCGCATCCTGGGCGCTGTTGTTTTTTGCGCTCCACCGGCTGAGAACAGCCTGGCAAGGAAAAACCGGCGCGCAGTGATCAGCACTAAGTGACCCACGCTCACTCAACCCAGGCGCGCGCGTTTTGAAACATTTTTATCCACGGGCTGTATTCGCCCCAGTCGCCACCGTCATCTGAGGCGCGCGGCCGCCAGGAATTGCACACGGCGCGGAACACGCGTTCCGGGTGCGGCATCATGATGGTCGCGCGTCCGTCGTGGTTGGTGAAGCCGGTCATCCCGCGCAGCGAGCCGTTGGAGTTGTAGGGATAGGTTGTCGTCGCGGCGCCGCGGTTGTCGATAAAACGCAAACACAACTGATCCTGCGCCAGCATTTCGTTCATGGCGCGGTCGCCGGCGAAATCGGCGCGTCCTTCGGCGTGCGCAACCGACACCGGCAATTTGGAACCCGCCATGTCGGCAAATAAAACCGACTTGTCCGAACACACTTCCACCATCACCACGCGCGCCTCAAATTGTTCGGAAGCGTTGCGCAAAAATCGCGGCCAATGCGCCGCGCCCGGAATCAAGCTTTTTATCGACGCCATCATTTGGCAACCATTGCACACCCCCAACGAAAAGGTATCGGCACGGGCGAAGAATGTTTGGAACTCCGCTTTCAATTTCGCATTGAACAAGATCGACTTGCCCCAGCCCTGCCCGGCCCCCAACACATCGCCAAAGGAAAAACCGCCGCACGCGGCCAGGCCCTTGAAATCGGCTAGGCTCGCGCCATCGGCCAGGTCGGTCATGGTGACATCGACCGCCTCGAAGCCGGCGCAGTGAAACGCCGCCGCCATCTCCAACTGTCCGTTCACCCCCTGCTCTCTGATAATCGCAATCTTGGGTTTAGCCCGAGTTAAAATATTTGCCGTCGACATAATTCGTTGGCTGGCATCCTCTCCATGCGCGAAACTTAAATCGCAAAAAAGCCCCGGATCCCCGTTATCATTAATACGCTGATATTCCTGATCCGCGCACGCCGGATTATCGCGCATGCGTTGCATTTGCCAAGTCGTTTGCGACCAAATACGGTGGCATTCGCTACGCGGTTTTTCGAATAACGCTTTGCCCGCAAAGGTGATGACGATAAGATTCCCGGGCTCAGGAGAACCTATAAAATGGCACGCTTCGGACAGCTGCGCGGCCTCAAACGCAGATAAAACTCGCTCGCGATGAGCGCGCCGCGTTTGGACTACCGCGCCCAACTCCTCGTTAAACAACACCGCAAGATGATCGCCGCCCGCCCGGCTCAGGGAATCGAGATTGATCGACAAGCCGCATCGCGACACGAACGCCATCTCTAACAGCGTGGCCATCAAGCCGCCATCCGAGCGATCGTGGTAGGACAGCATCAAGTTTTTGTTATTCAATCGCTGAATCAACTGGAAAAATTGTTTCAATGTTTGCGCATCGTCTAAATCAGCAACCTCATCGCCCATTTGATTTGTACCATGATTCGCAACCTGGGCAAGCACGCTGGCGCCCATTCTGTTTTTGCCAAAACCTAAATCAATCAACCACAAATCGGTTGGTTCGGAAACATTGCTTAGCACCGGCGTTAGCGTTTTGCGAACATCGCTCACCGCCGCGAACGCGCTGACAATCAACGATAACGGCGCGACCACTTTATGTTCATTATTATCTGTATCCTGCCACACCGTTTTCATTGACATCGAATCCTTGCCGACCGGAATAGCGATACCCAACTGCGGGCAAATATCCAACGCTATCGACTTCACCGTGGCGTAAAGAGCCGCATCGTGTCCCGGCTCGCCGGCCGCGGCCATCCAGTTTGCGGATAATTTTATCTTGTCAATTCGTTCAATAGCCGCCGCCGCGATATTGGTAATGGCCTCGCCCACCGCCATTCTGCCGCTGGCGGGGGCGTCGATGACCGCAATTGGAGCGCGTTCGCCGAGCGCAAAAGCCTCGCCAGTCACGCTTTTATACCCGGATGCGGTCACGCCGACATCCGCGACCGGCACTTGCCAGGGCCCAACCATCTGGTCACGAGCAACCAAGCCGCCGACGCTGCGGTCGCCGATGGTGACCAAAAATGTTTTGTCGGCGACGGCGGGAAAACTCAGCACCAACTCGGTCGCGCGCGCGATGGACACGCCGTCAAAGCGAAGCGGCGCGTGCGTTGTAGCGACGGCGACCGCGTTGCGTTTCATTTTCGGCGGTAGCCCAAACAACACTTCCATCGGCAGGTCGATCGGCTTTGCGCGCGCGGTATCGTCATCGGCAAAATGGCGGTCGCGCACGATCAGATTTTGCGCCGCGCTGGCATGTCCGACTTGGGCGTAAAGACAGCGTTCGCGCCGACAGATTTTTTCGAACTCGGCGAAGCGCGCCGGCGCGATGGCAAGCACATAACGCTCTTGCGATTCGTTGCACCAAATCTGCATCGGCGACATGCCGGGTTCGTCATTCAGTATGTTGCGTAATTCAAAATGCCCGCCACAATCCGAGTCATGCACCAATTCCGGCAACGCATTGCACAACCCGCCGGCGCCGACATCATGAATCGACAAAATTGGATTATCTGCGCCCGCGGCGCAACAGGCATCAATCACCTCCTGACATCGCCGCTGCATTTCCGGGTTGCCGCGTTGCACCGAGGCGAAATCCAACTCCTCGGAACCGGTTCCCGAAGCCATGCTGGATGCGGCCCCGCCACCAAGCCCAATCAACATGACAGGGCCGCCTAAAACCACAATCGGCGCGCCATCGGGAATATTGAGTTTTTTGACGTGACCCGGGCGAATATTCCCCAGCCCGCCAGCCAACATAATGGGCTTATGATAGCCGTATCGGACACTGCCATTTGAGCCGGACTGGCAGTCAACTTGTTCGAAACTTCTGAAATACCCCGCGATGCTGGGGCGCCCAAATTCGTTGTTAAATGCGGCCGCTCCAATCGGCCCTTCCAGCATGATTCGCAACGGGCTGGCAATGCGCTCGGGCTTGTTTTCGGTTGCTTCGCAGGTCATTTCACATGCAGCCTCCCAGGGCTGGGGCAAATCCGGCAGCCGTAAATGCGATACCGAGTATCCCACCAATCCCGCCTTGGGCTTTCCGCCGCGGCCGGTCGCGCCTTCATCCCTGATTTCTCCTCCGCAACCGGTGGATGCCCCGGGCGAAGGCGAGATCGCCGTTGGATGATTATGGGTTTCAACTTTGGCAGTAAAATGCACCGGCTCCCATTGAAAACGATAACTATGACCATCGCCATGACCATCGCCGTCCGCGGCCAAACGCTCCGCCATTGAACCTTCGAGCACGGCCGCATTGTCGTCATAAGCGGACAGCGTGCCGGCGCGGCTTTGTGCATGGGTGTGGCGAATCATGGCAAACAAGGAGTGCGCTTGCGCCACGCTGTCAATATCCCAATCCGCATTAAATATTTTGTGGCGGCAATGCTCCGAGTTCACCTGTGCGAACATCATCAACTCCACATCGGTCGGATTGCGCCCCAGGCTTGTGAAACGTTTCACCAGATAACGCTGCTCGGCGTCGCTCAATGCGAAACCAAATTCCTCATTGGCCGCCTTTAACGCCTTTAAACCGCCGCCGAGCAAATCAATAACTGCCAGAGGAGTCGGCTTGTCCGTAACGAACAGTTTTTCGGCATCGCGCTGATCGTCCAAAATGGATTCCGTCATGGGGTCGTAGACTGCCCCGGCTAAAATTTCGTTTGAAATTTGCGGGTTGCCCGACACCGCAAAACGCCATCGAGTCCCCCGTTCAATGCGATTTACTTGCTCTAATCCGCAGCGGTGAAAGATATCCGTCGCTTTGGTCGCCCACGGCGAAATAGTGCCCAAGCGGGGAATCACGGTTCGCGTTTGCGAAGGGTTATCCGTTCCCGGATGTTCGATAAAATCGGCTGCATTCAACAGTTGAGCAAGAATGCCTTGTTCGCGCGCGTCCAACTCGCGCTTGACATCTGCGAAATAAACGAATTTTGCATCAACCGAGCGGCAATTCGGCCCGGCTTTGAGAATGAGACCGAGTATTTTTTCCTTGCGGAATTCAGAAATCGCGCGCCCGCCGGGAATGATCAACATGAAATCATGGCGCGGTCACGGCATGACCCTAAAAATGAAACTAAAAATGACCCTAAAAATTAACTTACGAATGCGCCATCGCATCGCGCAATTGATCGCGATATTTCTCGGACAACGCCGTGAGCGGCAAGCGTATGCCTTTTTTAACGTAGCCCATTTCGTATAGCGCCCATTTGACCGGAATCGGATTGGATTCCAAAAACAACGCGGCATGCAACGGCGCCAACTGACCATTCAATTTCTCGGCGCGCGCCAGGTCGCCCGCGATTGCGGCGGCGCACATTTCATGCATTAATTTTGGCGCCACATTCGCCGTCACCGAAATACAGCCATGGCCGCCTTCGGCGATAAACGCTAAAGTCGTCGCGTCGTCGCCGGAATAAAGCGCGAAATCCTGGCCGCAACGGCTGACGAATTCAGCCACCCTGGAAATATCCCCGGTCGCATCCTTGATGCCAACGATATTTGGAATTCGGGATAAATCCGCAACGGTGTCGTTATTCATGTCTAAAGCGGTTCGCCCGGGCACATTGTAAAGAATCTGGGGAATATCAACGGCCTCGGCGATGTGTTCAAAATGCTGATACAGCCCATGCTGGGTTGGCTTGTTATAGTAAGGCACCACCAGCAGGCAGGCGTATACGTCCAGTTGCGCGGCTCGGCGGGTTAATTCCACCGCCTCTGAGGTGGAATTACCGCCGGTTCCGGCAATGACCGGGATGCGTCCGGCCGCCATCTCGACGGTCTTGCCGATGATCTCGATTTGCTGATCGATATCCAGGGTCGCCGACTCGCCCGAAGTGCCGACCGAGATGATGCCGTCGGTCTGGTTTTCCACATGGAAATCGACCAATTTTTTCAACGCAACATAGTCGATACCGCCATCCTCTTCCATTGGGGTTATGAGCGCAACTAAACTACCTTTAAGCATTATATTGTCCGCTTGGAAATGTTTTTCGGAATCGGCAATGGTACTGTTAGCGTGAGAATTTCACAAGTTCAAATCAGGCTAAAAATGGTTGCTGTTTTTCCGCGCCGCCCGATGGTTGCCTTTCCCTGGTTTTGTGGTATATTTCCGCTCGCACAGATTTTCATACAGGCAGCCCGCCCAGTCGGGTTACCTGCCAAATACAACAGCAGTTTTTCCCGACACGGGGTCATTCCCCACGGGGCGAATAGGCAGGGCTTTCACCTCTGCTTGTATGTGATCTGTGCAAACGACCCGGCACCCATGGGTGTCCGGGCATTGCCACGATCATGCCCGATGAAAACGAATACTTTATACGCCGGCGACTGCCTTGACCGCATGCGCGAATGGGCGGACGACTGCGTGAATTTAATTTATCTTGACCCGCCGTTCAACAGCAAGGCGAACTACAATATTTTATTCGGCAAGGGCAAGGACAAGAGCAGGAAAGACGACCTGGCGCAGATGACCGCCTTCAAGGACACTTGGCAATGGGACGCCGACGCCGAGGAGCGCGTCAATAAAATCAGCAAAGCCATCGACCATCCGGCGCATTATGCGATCAAGGGATTTGACGCGCTGTTTCGGCAAAGCGGCAACGGCATGCTCGCCTATCTCTCCTACATGGCCGAGCGACTCGCCGAGATGCGCCGGCTATTGAAACCGACCGGCAGCATTTATTTGCATTGCGACCCGACGGCATCGCATTATCTTAAGATTGTTATGGATGAGATATTCGGCAGGAAAAATTTTCGCAATGAGATTGCGTGGTGTTATAAAGGCCCGGCAAACGCAAAACATCATTTCCCCCGCAAACACGACTACGTTTTATTTTATGGCAAAAGCCGAGCGGCGCAGTTTCATAGTAATGCTGTCCGCGTCCCGTATAGCGATTCTTTTCTGCAACGCCGCCGACACACCGAAGGGGAAAGCGGTATCACCGCCGGATATGCCGACGGCAGAACGGATAAAGAGGTGGAAAACAAATTTGGCAAAGGCAAAGTGATTGAAGATTATTGGACGGATATTCCATCCGGTGGGCAAGTGTCCAATAAAGAACGTCTCGGCTACCCCACACAAAAACCACTCGCGTTACTTGAACGAATCATTGCGGCGTCTTCCAACGCAGACGACATTGTTCTCGATCCATTTTGCGGTTGCGGCACCACGATTCACGCCGCGCACAATCTGAAACGAAAATGGATGGGCATTGATATTTCGTATTACGCCACACTGCTGTCCCATTAACTTTCACAGCAACGAGGCTTGATTGTGATTGAAGCCGGGCCTGGGGGGCGGGTGGCCACGCAAGAGCGCCATCAAGTCGCGCTTGTCGAACAAGTTAAGCTGCAACAAGCGGAGCATTTGTCGCATGCTTTTGCCCAGCCGCGACTGGAACTTGATGAACGCCAAGCGTAAATACACGCACAGCGCGATCCAGATTTGCGTCATCACCGCGTTATTGCTGGTGCCGATGAAAGACTTTATCTTCAGGTTTTGCTTGATCCACTTAAAGAACAATTCCACCTGCCAACGCGCCCGGTAGAGGTCGGCGACCGTCTTGGCCGCCAGTTTCAAATGATGGGTCAAGAAAACGTAATGCTTGCCGGTCTTGGCATCGCGGTAGCCGATGCGGCGCAGTGGAATGGGGCATTGTCTGGATGCCTTGGCGCCGGTGAACACGATGCGCTGGTCGCAGGTTAATCCCTTGCTCTTCAACACCGCGGCGCGACCGACAACGCGATACGCCGCGTCTTTCTTGATACGAGTGACAAAGAATATGCCTTTGTCATTCAACTGTTTATACCCGCCATAGTCGTTATATCCGCGGTCGATGGCGACTAGGCTGCCTTTTGGGAAACCCAGCGTGCGCCCGATAGCGAGGTCGCTGGTTTTGCCGTCGGTGATGGCGACGAACTCGGGCAGGCAACCGCTGTGGTTCAGCCCGACATGCCGCTTGACCGCCCCCTTGGTCGTTCGGAAATCGGCCCACGGGAAGGCCGAGAGGCACAACTCGATGGTGGTGGCATCGAGCGAATACTGAAACGAAACTTGTGCCCGGGCGCGCGCCCCTGGCAACGTTGCAACAGCTTCCCGAACAGTGCCTCGTACAACGTATAAGGCTTGTCCCGGTTGATGCGCGCCAGGCTGGAGCGGGACAGTTCGACGCCGCCCAAGTGATAAAGTCGATGCGCCTGAGCGCCCAGGTTGTCGACGATGTCGCGCAAGCTGTCGCGGCCGGTCAGTTGCGCCATGAACAGGCCGACGAACTGCGCCCAACGCGACGCAACACGGAACGAGCGGCCACTATGATGCCGTGTGGCAAGGGTCTCGAATTCATGTCTCGGCACCCATTTGAGGATCTGCGATAAAACTGTGTTACAATGCGCCATGGTCTGATTCTCCTATTTGATTCAATAAGTTGTCGGTAGACTCATTGTATCCATTCAGAGCGAATCAGGCCATCTCTTTCGCTTGTTAATGGGACAGCAGTGACCATACACATATATTGATTACGCTCAGGGTGGGGTATGCGGAATCTCAAAATTTATATTAACCGATACCACACATTAAACTGTGTGCGGATTTAACTTTGAACTGTTTAACAATGAAGGATAAAAAAATCAAAATCATCTCGCCCATCGCCATTGATATGGGGGCAAAGAATACGGGGGTTTATCTGAACCACTTTGTCCAAGGGGAAGATCCGACCACTAGTGGCAATAGCCTAGGAAAAACGATTGTAATTGATAGCCAGAAAATCACTTGGTCGCAGGTTGGTAGAACTCAAAAACGCCATCAAATCAGGGGCAACAAACGTCGAAAACTTGCTAAACGATTGCTAAACGATTGCTAAAACTTGTTTTGAATGAATACGGCATCAAACTTAACTCAAAACAACAAGAATATTTAAATGGTTTGCTGAATCGCCGTGGCTACACTTATTTGGTTGAAGGGTTGGATGAGAATTTAATCAAACAGTCTTTTGTTGCAGATTATTTTGTAAAAACACATAATAATTTTTTTAAAAATGCAGACACTTTTTACGATGATTTTTTGATTCTTTCCAACGATATTTATAAATGTAAAAGCCTGAAAGGAAAACTTACATTGGATAAGAATTCTGCCAAAAAAAGTGTTGAAAATGACAAACAAGAATTTGCCGATGCTTATGACAATATAAAAACTATTTTAAATACGCAAATTAAAGCAGAAGATGGAGGGCATAAATATCGTGCTCAATATTTAGATAATATCGAAAAAGATATAGAAAATTCTGATTTATTAAAGCCTTCACTCAGTGATCGTAATACTGAAGAATTAGCTAATTTAATCGGCAATATTAGTAATTTGCAATTACGAGTATTACGCAAATACTTTAATGCTAAAAGTATGAAATCAGGCGACAAATGGCTACCTGAACAATTACATAGTGTATTTTTTAAATGGGTTAGAAGTTGGCATGCTAAACAGAAAAATGAAAAAGACAATCGCACAGAAATATTAGCACTCAAAAACAATTCAGATATTTTGGATATTTTTATTTCATTAAAACCTAAAAAAACCATTCCCCCTTACGAAGATCAAAACAATCGCCGTCCGCCCAAGGATTTAACTTTAAGACTAAAACCAGAAAGACTGGATAAATACTTAAAAAACTGGGATACCGTTACCCAATCAGTAGCAGGTAACTATATTTTACCCTCAATAGATAAACGCATTACCGAGCAAATAAACATCCAAAAAAGATTACAAGACAACAAACCGCAAAAAATTAAAGGGGAAAACCAAGATACAAAAGAACGGCAAATACTAGCCAATACCTTGCATCGAATTTTAGACAGAAGCATTGTTTTAGACCCTTATAAATTACGGTGGTTGGCTCAAGATAGTAATTCAGAAAAAGCAAAAGCTGCCAAAGAATTGCTAAATAACCACAGCAATAACCAGGCAGACAATATTGTTAAATTAGCAAAAAAGTATTATGCCGAAGTAGATATTGCCAAGCAGGGTTTGTGGGTAGATAGTGAAAATAGTTTGTTTTTTAAATGCGGAACCAACCCGCCTCATAAGGGTAATATCCAACATAGACTAGTTAGGCATATTTTAAGAGAGGATTTTGAATTAAACCCAGAAACCAAAAAAAGCGAAAAATTAGAACAGTTTAAAGAAGAATGTTGGAATAAAAAAATCAAAGGTAATTCAACAACTAAAAGCCTTGCTGGAAGAATAGAAGAAACCCGCAAAGAGTATGGCAATGCTTTTAATTATATTGCTACAACCATTCAAAAGCGACGATATGTATTAGAGAGCAAAGCAGATGAAATTACCCAAGAGAAAAAGGACAGATGGAATAAATACGCACAAGATCATGAAGATATTATTAGTGCGATAGAAAATGCTGATTTAGTTGCCACCGAAATTAATGATTTTTTTAAACACGATAAAAAAGAGAAATACAACAATCCTTATAGCATTGCCCAACTTTACAACCATTTGGAATCTGAAATTAGCGGCTTTAGTAAAACAGATAAATGGAATACCGAGGAAAATGCCTGGCGTGATAGAGAGCAAAAAATCGAGACTTTAAACAAATCAGGTGAAATTGTTTCACGTACCGCATCAAATGCCAGCAGATTAACAGCCGACAGCATTCGTCCTTTTGATGGGATGTTAGATAGAATTATCAGTCGTCAGGCTTATGAAATCGCCCAAATGAAAATCAAACAAATAGAAAGCCTGAACATTGACAAAAATGACCAATTATTTGTGCCAATATTTATGGAACAAAACCGCTTTTCCTTTGAACAAAGCTTGCATGAAATAAAAGGCTTGAACAATATTAAAAAGAAAACCAAAGAAAGAGTAGAAAAAGGTTTAAAAAAACAAGAAACACAGTGGCAAGATAAAGATAGCCGCATCAAGAAAAACACCTATTGCCCTTATACCGATAAACAAATAAAAGTGGGTGAATTGGATCATATCATCCCGCAAAGCGATTCTAAAAAGAGTGGCGATGTGGTATTTAACTCTGAAGCAAATTTAATTTACTGCTCCCGTGATGGTAACGACGCAAAAGACAACAAACGATATACCTTTGATCAATTAAAACCTAATTACTTAAAAGAAATTTTTAATAATCACAACAAAGAACAAATACAACAAAACATTAAAGATTTTATTAACGGGTTAGATGAAAACGACCCTATTAGCTTTCATAATTTAGAAGATAAAGAACAAAATTATTTACGCCACGCCCTATTTATACCAGAGCTAGATAGCAAAACTTTTCCAATTCTAAATACCAGATACAAAACTCTTGTCAATGGAACGCAAGGTTACCTCGGCAAACAAATTAGAAAGTTATTACAAAAAAAATATCCAAATGTAGAGGTAAAAACCTATCAAATACCAGCCTATGAAGTAAGCCAATTACGAGACGTTTTGGGCGCATTTAACCACGACTTTGCTAAAAACAAGGGTAAACAAGGGGCATTTTCCCATGTGATAGATGCCGCTTTAGTACTACCAACTGCTTTGCAAAACAATAAAATAGCAGAAGAATTAAAAACCACCAATACTAAGGAATTATTTAAGGATTATGAGAGTAAACTTGAGCAAGGGCAATGGTTAAATGATTTATTACCCGCTCAATCAGATGTCCAGCACATTGAAAGAAAGCCTAAATATCGTAAAAATTTATCCTCAACGAAAATTTTTAAAGAGGGTTTGTATGGTGAGCGATTTATGCCAATTTTGTTAAATGATGGCAAACTTTATTATGGTTTTTCTTTGGTTAATTGTACTGAAATTGAATCATTAAAACAGCCAAAAAATGACAGCAAAGACTTTGACAAAAAATTAAAAACAGCCAAACAAAAACAATTAACAGCACATAATAAATATTACGATTTATTGAAAGATTTTTTATACACAGGTTCAAGCAGAAGAAAAAATAAAAGACCAGTTGCTGGTAGTTTGCAAGACAATCAGGAAAAATATTCTTACTTAACCATTGATAAAACAAAAGCACTCAATCATTTACAAAAGTGCGCCAAAGAGGTTTGCGATGTCTGGGCAATAGAACAAGCAGAAAAACTGGAAAAACTTCGCTATAGCGTGGAAAAGAAAAAAATTAAAGATGTTTTACTAACAGGGCAAAGCAAGAAAACATTTGTTAAATCGTTAGACAATAAAAAATTCACAGTAGCTGACTTGACCTTGCCAGCAAAAGCAGATTGGCAACGGCTAATTCGCCATCCAATCAAAGACCATTCTGGAAACCAAACTACTCTACAAGATTGTTTTGGTAAAAACGAACAAGTAGAAGTCGATAATCCAGAATTGAGTGGTTTTTGGGAAACCTTGGACAAAGAAAGCGGTTTAGGAATCGATTATTTAAAAGATCACTTGTTAAAGAAAAACGATAAAGGTGAATTTTCTAAACAAGCGGGGATTATTCCCAAAAGCGTTTTTAATCAGAAAATAAAGACTGATAACACTTTGGCGAAACTTAAAGACAATGAGTTACTAAACAAGCGATTTGGTGTGAATTTTAAAACTAAAAAAGACTTTATTCCTTCAGAAAGTTGGAAACAATTATTTGAAGAAGTCTTTAAAACAAATAAAATCAAAAACGAAAGCCAACATAAACAAGTTAGGAAAGATTATTCCCTACCTGTCGTGTCCGCTCCTTCTGGTGGATTTAGAATCAAGCGGAAAAATCCAATAACAAATGAAACGGTTTATCAAGTTAGTAGTATCGAAGGTTTTTCCACCAAGGGTTATGGCGAAAATTTAAAAAATCCAGTTTTTATGGATGGATTAAAAAATAGCCCTAATATTGCATCATTAGACGGCAAACAGGTAGAAGTTGATAATACTTGTTATTTTGATGAGTGGAGAGAGATAGCAATTCCAGAAGAATTACAAGAAAATCTAATTTCTTTATCTTATGCAATTGGCTCAAAAGATAGGTTTAATATTAGGGTTTCTATAAATCTTGACAACCTTAAAAAATTAGACAATACAATAACTTATTTCTCTAATATATCAGCAGAATATAAAGAAACAGATGCTTGGAAATTTAAAAAAATCAAACTTTTTGAAAGTGATTTGTTAGGCAAGCCTCGCTCCAATTTATTTGTTGAATTTGTTAGTGGGAATAAAATAACATTTTCTTATATTGTAGAAAGTACAAACAAAGAAATGAAAGAAGCCTATCAGAAAGGGACTCCTATAGAATAATGCTATCCAGTCTCAACCCCGACCGCCCTAAAGCTCTATTCATCGCTAAAAAACAACTACCGGAACTAGTGTGCGATGCGGTGAATTTGGAAGGGGTGAACTTTACCCTGCCGGAGATACAAACCCTATTGGACGGAGTAACGGTGGGCGGGCATAGTTTGCAGGATGAGATGATTACGCTTAATCAGGCAAATGCCTGGCGGTTTTTGTTTGATTGTGTTGAACAAGACAGGTTTGCTCTTTCCAAAGATTTCGTTTGTGATCTGCACGGGATTCTTGCCCAGAAAGAAGCGCTAACCTGGGGGGTTTTCAGGGACGGCGGCGTAACCATTGCGGGCACCAATCATATCCCGCCGAGAGCGGACAAATTACCAACCTTGTGGCAACAGTTGACGGGAAAACATCATCCCGCCTTGCTACAATCAGAGATGCGCCAATCTAAGATAGACATTGAACAAACTTATACCTGCGCTATCAGTTTATTTGTACAAATGGCAAGGATTCAGTTTTTTTATGATGCTAACAAACGCCTTGGGCGACTGATGATGAACGGCATTTTATTGGTAAACGGACTGCCCGCGATCAACCTACCCGCCAAAAAGCAACTCGAGTTTAATCAACTGATGCTGGATTTTTACGCCAGCGACGATGAGCAGCCAATGCAGATTTTTATGCGCGCTTGTTTAGAGAGAAAAATTCTAGAAATAATGTCGGAATAAACTTCATGCACGCCCACATAACGCTCGCCGAATATGGTCAATTCATCGGCATTAGAAGCGAATGCTTGACGGTAAAAGAAAATGGCGAGATCAAGGAATATCCGCTTAATCGCTTAAAAAGCATCCAGGTCGCCAAACAAGGCGTGAGCTTTTCCTCGGATGTTGTCATTGCTTGCGCTAATCGCGGCATTAAATTCTTCTTGTCTGATTTCAAGAATGAAATCATCTCTTGCCTTTCGGGCACACAGCAACACGCTGTTGTGCGCGTTCGACAAAAGCAGTTTACATTCATAAGCAGCCCAAATACGGCGCTATTGTCCGCCATTGTCATCGAGGGGAAAATCAAGAACCAACGCGCAACCCTGCTTTATTTCAAAAAATACCATCAAGACAAAGCCCCAATAATAGACAAAGCCGCCGAACAACTAAAATTAATCTTACGACAGATTAAGATCAAAAAATGGCAGAACTATGATCGCTGGCGAGATATTTTATTGGGCTTGGAAGGGCAAGCGGCCGCTCAATATTGGCAGTGTTTGGTTGAGACAAATCTGATGCCAAATGATTTTAAGGGCAGGGTGGGCAGGCAGGCGCAGGATATTGGCAACAAGGGCTTAAATTACGGTTACGCGATCCTCACATCTTATGTCTGGAATGCCTTGATCAATGCGGGCTTGGAGCCTTACGCCGGTTTTTTCCATGCACAAAGAGCAGGCAAGCCGTCTTTGGTTCTGGATATGATGGAGGAATACCGTGCTTGGGTGGTGGATCGAAATATCATCAAGCACAGAGGTGTTTTGCGGGACAAGAACGAACTTACACCAACTATTAAAAAACAAATCATCACCGATATTCACAAAACATTTGCTACTCAATATCACTATCGCAAACGAAAAATGCGACTGGAAAGCATTTTGCAAAGACAAATTTATCACTTGGCAGGCACATTCGCGGGTGACAGGAAATACAAAAGCTATTGGTTCAGATGGTGAAGCCGTGGCGCAAGTAAAATTATACAATGAGGTTTTAGTAAGTTACGACATAGCCGATACCGGGCAGCGCACAAAACTGTTTAATAAACTGAAAGACATTAGCCTAACTTCGATACAAAAATCAGTATTTTGGGGGCATTTAAACAGGGCGGAAGAAACCAGCGTTAAACATTTATTGAAAATTTATTGCGCTAAAACGGATAAAGCCTTCATTGCCCGAGTCAAATTATCCGAACAAATCCAGCAGAACAACAGCGTGGGTTATGAGAAACAGGATTTCCCCCAATATTCCACAAGCTACCATGTCATATAGCTTGCCCATTAGTTTGCTCAGGCAATATTGTTTTTGTCCAAGAATTCCGTATTTTCAAGAATTGCTAAAACTCAATCCGCCCAAACCAGTGTGGGTCAAACAAGGCGAGGATTTGCACAAAGGCCAGAAAAAGATATTCAAACACAGAACCTTAAAACGCTTTAATTTAATGCAAGCCAAACAAGAATTTAATGTGTTTGTGAGCGCCGACGATTTACAATTACACGGCATGGTGGATAGCCTGCTGAACAGTAGCGAAGAAATCTACCCCATTGAATTCAAATTAAACGGGCACAAACCCACCAAAGGACAAATATTGCAACTCACCGCCTATGCCATGGTCGCCGAACATCAATACAACTTGCCTTGCAGGCAAGGATTTATCCTTTTTGAGAATAAAGGTAAGACCCACCCAATAGTGTTCAAACTAAAGAACAAAGAACAGGTGGTTATCATTCGGGACCAGATATTGAATGATTTAGAAAAATCCTACTTGCCGGATAGCCCAGCAACCCCAGCACAATGCACGCAATGCGAATACTTAAATCATTGTAACGATAGGAACTGATATAATAGCCATTGCTTTACAGTGAAATAAAGTTGGCAATAAAAACCCGCCTAACTTTTACATTGAGGCGGGTTTTGTTTTTTAGGGACCGATATGTGCAATACAGAAAATCGATTCAACCCTAAAAAGGCATCTTTATTTTAGATGATTTCAGTGCATCACTTACTAGGTTATGATGTATCAGCACAGTGCGAACTATGACACAAATTTTCGCAAAATTCAACACTTTCCGGTATTTTTATGATTTTCGCAAAAACACCCAAAAACACAGCAAGAAAAACAAACCGAATCAGCATTCTAAAGCAGGCCGACACATCATAACCTAGTAAGCCAGCAACTGAAACGTGACATTCCAGAGATAAGTTTGGTCGCGTTGGTCTCCGACACATCATAACCTAGTAAGCCAGCAACTGAAACCCGTGGGCGTAATGCTGCTGCCGGGAACATAAAACCGACACATCATAACCTAGTAAGCCAGCAACTGAAACTCGCTCGTGCCGGTGGACACCAGCGCGAACGAATGGCCGACACATCATAACCTAGTAAGCCAGCAACTGAAACGTCATTGTCCATTACAGACTTGACCATCGAGTCGAAGACCGACACATCATAACCTAGTAAGCCAGCAACTGAAACAAACTCCAACTCTTCCTGGTCTCTCGGCTCATCTACCCGACACATCATAACCTAGTAAGCCAGCAACTGAAACACGATAGGGAGTGCGCTCCTCATGCGATGCTATTGGCCGACACATCATAACCTAGTAAGCCAGCAACTGAAACTAGGGAATTCACTTATATGGCAGGCATTATAAAACCCGACACATCATAACCTAGTAAGCCAGCAACTGAAACCTCTATGCCTTCGGATAAAAGTTGCGCGCTGATGCCCGACACATCATAACCTAGTAAGCCAGCAACTGAAACTTATAAACGCCGCTATCAAGGAGTTCAATGAAACGACCGACACATCATAACCTAGTAAGCCAGCAACTGAAACTGTTGCGGGGAGCCGGGCAGACAATACCAAGTGAAACCGACACATCATAACCTAGTAAGCCAGCAACTGAAACCCATATTGGTCGCAAATAGCGATCAAGTATGCCCCGACACATCATAACCTAGTAAGCCAGCAACTGAAACAGCAATGCGGTCAGCCCTTCCGCGCTGGGCCCCGACCGACACATCATAACCTAGTAAGCCAGCAACTGAAACACCTTTACGCACACATCTGGGAAGGTGAACCAGACCGACACATCATAACCTAGTAAGCCAGCAACTGAAACCGAACAATCCCACGTACGAACCGATGATAAACGACCGACACATCATAACCTAGTAAGCCAGCAACTGAAACTTATTCAACCCGAAAGTGTTGCATGAAAATTTAGACCCCGACACATCATAACCTAGTAAGCCAGCAACTGAAACTCCGCATTATCGGTTATTAAAAGAACGCTGGCGACCGACACATCATAACCTAGTAAGCCAGCAACTGAAACATTTATGCCGCCTAGCCAATGGCTGCTGCGGTATACCGACACATCATAACCTAGTAAGCCAGCAACTGAAACACCATCAATAAGATTGAAATCAACGCGCCCGGAGCCGACACATCATAACCTAGTAAGCCAGCAACTGAAACAGTCGTCCTGCTCGCCATCGGTGTATTATAATACCCGACACATCATAACCTAGTAAGCCAGCAACTGAAACATGTAATCCTCGGCCGGACAATCCCGGCCCGCGACCGACACATCATAACCTAGTAAGCCAGCAACTGAAACCCTCGCAAGTCGTTGGCAGTTTGGCGTTGTACTTGCCGACACATCATAACCTAGTAAGCCAGCAACTGAAACTATTTATCCTTCAGCCGCTCGGCAGTGACGGTCTCCGACACATCATAACCTAGTAAGCCAGCAACTGAAACCAACCGGATGATTTTTGGACCGCGGACGCCGGGCCCGACACATCATAACCTAGTAAGCCAGCAACTGAAACAGTATTGAAAGGTCGTCAGTGGGCGCGCGAAAGTCCGACACATCATAACCTAGTAAGCCAGCAACTGAAACTCCGGTTTGGCAAGCAAAGCCGCCCGCGCCGCAAGCCGACACATCATAACCTAGTAAGCCAGCAACTGAAACCGGTTAAGTTTAGTGCGCCGTTCGGGATTGGATTCCGACACATCATAACCTAGTAAGCCAGCAACTGAAACAAATTGCAATTGCTGATTGGCGATAAAAATTAACCGACACATCATAACCTAGTAAGCCAGCAACTGAAACCTCTGACCCGGGATTCGCCGAAGCGATACTTGAGCCGACACATCATAACCTAGTAAGCCAGCAACTGAAACTTGTTTGTTCAGCGATGACGCGATACGCCAATCGACCGACACATCATAACCTAGTAAGCCAGCAACTGAAACTTTCATTAAAACCCGCAAAACCCAGATGCGATGCCCGACACATCATAACCTAGTAAGCCAGCAACTGAAACCCGTTGTTTTGGCGATAGCGCCGGCGGGGATGCGCCGACACATCATAACCTAGTAAGCCAGCAACTGAAACATCGGGCTAAATGGTTATTGTGCGTTTCTTTGCGTCCGACACATCATAACCTAGTAAGCCAGCAACTGAAACGGCGCATTGCGGGAATTATCCCAAACAACTTAAACCCGACACATCATAACCTAGTAAGCCAGCAACTGAAACGTACTTCGTGGAGCAAAGAGACAAGTATCTTAACCCGACACATCATAACCTAGTAAGCCAGCAACTGAAACTTGGAATAAATAAAAAACATTTGGATCGTTGGGGCCCGACACATCATAACCTAGTAAGCCAGCAACTGAAACGACAACCCGCACTCCCACACCAGCACTATGCCTGACCGACACATCATAACCTAGTAAGCCAGCAACTGAAACTGCTCCGGGTCGAGGCCGCGCGGTGGTTGTTTAGCCGACACATCATAACCTAGTAAGCCAGCAACTGAAACAGTCAAAATGATTAGCTTTTGTAAATATGCTAAAGCCGACACATCATAACCTAGTAAGCCAGCAACTGAAACAGTCATTTTGATTAGCTTTAATTCCCCACTCAAACCGACACATCATAACCTAGTAAGCCAGCAACTGAAACGTATGAACATTCGTACATCTCAACTCCAGATAATCCCCCCGACACATCATAACCTAGTAAGCCAGCAACTGAAACTGTTTTCGCTTGCCACGCCCTCGAACTCCAAACCCGACACATCATAACCTAGTAAGCCAGCAACTGAAACAGTCAAAATGATTAGCTTTATTTTCAAATAAAGGTTCCGACACATCATAACCTAGTAAGCCAGCAACTGAAACACAAGCCGTTTGAAATATCCACCAGCGATTCGTCCCGACACATCATAACCTAGTAAGCCAGCAACTGAAACAACAAGGTACAAAAACAGGCAGGCTACATATACACCGACACATCATAACCTAGTAAGCCAGCAACTGAAACAAGTTTCTGAATGGTTTCCCCGAGTTCCAATATTACCGACACATCATAACCTAGTAAGCCAGCAACTGAAACTTGACAAGCCGGTCGTCGGTTTGACCGCCACGCCATCCGACACATCATAACCTAGTAAGCCAGCAACTGAAACATAATTAAAGTTAAAAAGGTTTGACAAAATAATGCCGACACATCATAACCTAGTAAGCCAGCAACTGAAACTAATATCGTGGCGCATCGGCGAGGGAAGCCTTCAGACCGACACATCATAACCTAGTAAGCCAGCAACTGAAACCCGAGCGCGTACGGCGTGACTTTAGAATTGAATACCCGACACATCATAACCTAGTAAGCCAGCAACTGAAACAATAAATACGCCGTTGTTGTGATAGCAGGATCAACCGACACATCATAACCTAGTAAGCCAGCAACTGAAACAATCATTTTGATTAGCTTTAATTCTATTAACAAACCCGACACATCATAACCTAGTAAGCCAGCAACTGAAACTTGCCGAACGATATTCATCGTCACCCCGCAGGTCACCGACACATCATAACCTAGTAAGCCAGCAACTGAAACGGTGAACAAAGTGATCGCCGCGACCACGCCGACCACCGACACATCATAACCTAGTAAGCCAGCAACTGAAACATACCTAATCGTCTGTACCTTACCCGTTGTTGTGTGCCGACACATCATAACCTAGTAAGCCAGCAACTGAAACGCTCGACTTCTGCAACACCTGTTTTTCAGTTTTTGCCGACACATCATAACCTAGTAAGCCAGCAACTGAAACGTTGGAACAATCGTCAAGGGCGTTGCGGATGGGTCCGACACATCATAACCTAGTAAGCCAGCAACTGAAACACTACTGGAGAGCCTAACAATGGCGGAAGTCAACCGACACATCATAACCTAGTAAGCCAGCAACTGAAACAAGGTATCCCAAACGCCGAGCGAGCCGCCGAAGTCCGACACATCATAACCTAGTAAGCCAGCAACTGAAACGCAAGCTGGACACGCCGAACAATCCGTGCGTGACCCGACACATCATAACCTAGTAAGCCAGCAACTGAAACAATTGGGGCGGCGTTGAGCGCGGTCAGTTTCGCAATTTGATTGCGGTTGCGATTCAGCATATAGTCCACCGCAGGTTCGATATGCTCGGGTTTGATTTCGTTGAAGCGCGGCAAGCCGCTAAAATCCAGCAACGGATTATTATTTTCCATTTCAAGTTATTAGGGCAAGTTATTAAGGTGTGGTTAAATGTCTGAGAGATTTGATTTTATCGTTATTGGCGGCGGCAGCGGGGGTATCGCATGCGCGCGGCGCGCGGCGCAATATGGCGCGAAAGTCCTGATCATCGAATCCGGCCCTTTGGGGGGAACTTGCGTCAATGTGGGTTGTGTGCCGAAGAAAGTAATGTGGACAACCTCCCAAATAAATGAAACTCTGGATTTAGCGAAAGATTACGGCTTTCGCATCGAGCGACTGGGGTTTGACTGGCCGACGATCAAGCAATCAAGGGACGCTTACGTGTCCCGATTAAATGGTATTTATGGTCGTAATCTTGATGACTCCGGGGTCGCGCTGGTTCGTGGAAAAGCCAAATTTAGCACTAGCCATAGCATTGCGGTGAATGGCGATGAATTTCATGCGCACCATATCCTTATCGCCACCGGGGGAGCACCCAGCGTGCCGAATATGCCCGGCGCCGAACTCGGTATTACCAGCGACGGTTTCTTTAAGCTGGCACATCAGCCGAAAAAAATTCTGGTCATTGGCGCCGGTTACATCGCCACCGAATTGGCCGGCTTGATGCATGGGCTGGGCAGCGAAGTTTCCATGCTATTACGCAAGGACAAACTGCTCAGGACTTTTGATCGCGATGTGCATGAGATGGTGATGGCGCAAATGCGGCAAAGCGGTATTGAGATAATGACCAAAGTAACATTGCAATCGCTGGTAAAAGGAAACAATACTCTGGGCTATCGTGATCATGAAGGCAACGGCAAGGATGGATTTGATTGCATCATCTGGGCGATTGGACGACACACTAACATCGCCAATCTCAATCTGGAAGTTGCCGGCGTTGAAGTAGATGCGCGAGGGAATATACAGACCGATGAGTTTCAAAACAGCTCGGCGAACGGGATCTATGCGGTGGGCGATGTTACTCACAGAGCCCAGCTCACCCCGGTTGCCATCGCCGCCGGTCGAAAACTTGCAAACCGATTATTCGATAATCAAACCGATGCGAGACTCGACTACGAGAATATCCCGACGGTTATTTTCTCCCATCCACCAATCGGCAGCGTGGGTTTGTCGGAAGCCGACGCGCGCGCAAAATATGGTGATGATCAAATTAAAATATACAAGCATTTTTTTATCGACATGCACTACGCCGTGACCGAACACAAACCGCGCACGCTGGTAAAACTCATCGTCCACGGCGCGGACCAGCGCGTGGTCGGCTGTCATGTTGTCGGTCGCGGCGCCGATGAAATGATACAGGGCTTTGCCATAGCGGTTAAAATGGGCGCAACCAAACAGGACTTCGACAATACGGTGGCGATTCATCCGACTGCCGCTGAAGAGTTGGTGACGTTAAGGTAATTGGAGGCGATGCTGGTTTGATGGCTGGCGGCTTAGTTCGTTTATTATATTTGGTTCAAGATACTTTAAGCGGTCGATTTCGGATAGATCTCAGCAGATATTGACACCCATTTTCGTGGCGCATATTGAAGCGAAACTCACACTTTTTCAAAGGAGTCCGGCTACGCCGGACGACATATTTTAACTGGATTCCCGCCTGCGGCGAGAATGACGGGCCGGGGGGGACAATGGCGAATCGGAAGGCAATGAGTCCTTTTGAGAAGACAATGGTAAATAATTGTCTCGCAAAGCGTGACACTAAAACGTGCTCTATTACCTATAATCCGTCATTGCCCGGCCCATATTATTATTGGCCGGGCAATCCAGTTATTAAACCGTTCGGCGTAGCCGAACTCCTTATTATCGCGGCTTCGCCACTCTGGATTCCCGCCTGCGGCGAGAATGACAAATAAGGGTCGTCATTGCCCGGCCCATATTATTATTGGCCGGGCAATCCAGTGGAATATGCCGTCCGGCGTAGCCGGACTCCTTTGCGGCGAAGCCTCCGGTTTGTGTCTGGCAAAGCCGGATGCCAAAAGGAGTCACGCTACGCGTGACAGATATTTAACTGGATTCCCGCCTTCGGCGAGAATGACGGCAGGGAGGGCGGTTTTTTCCGCCTGCCGGCGAGAATGACGGCAGGGAGGGCGGTGCTAAAACACCGCTGGAAAGGAGCAAAACGGGCAATGAATTAGTGAACACATACGCTCGCATTGCCCGGCGATGCGTTGTCTGATTTGAGTATACAATCGGCCGGTCGCCGGGCCAGAGATGCCAGTGATTCGAGCGACTTTGCAAGCCTCAATATCAAGGCAAAACAGCCGTGGAATCGCCCTGAATTTATTCTCCGAAATTCGGCAACGAATGACATGCTTGTTTTTCATTTATAGAACAATTAGTTATGACCATTTCACTATACCTTAAAGTATCTTGAACCTTATATTTTAAGAACGATTTTCGCCGCCGCGCAATTGCCCGCGAGCAGGTCGGCGAAGGCGCGCGCGCCGTTTGCCAGTGGTCGTTGCTCCAGCCAGTCGAGTTTGCCCAGTGCGCCGCCGTGGAGTTTGTCGAGGGTAACGCGTAGGTCGTTTGGCGTGTAGGTGTAACTGCCGATGAAGGTGATTTCCTGCAGCGTCATGCGGCGCACATCCATTTCGCCGCCGCTGTCCATCAATCCGATATGCACGATTACCGCGCCCGGGCATGCGCATGCAATGGCGGCGGTGCGGGTATGTGAGTTGCCCACCGCGTCGAACACGACATCGAACGCGGCGTCTTGCGGCTTTGTTTTCATCGGGTCAAACACTTCACATTTGCCGGCGAATTCCTTTTTCGCGGCGGCGCGGCGCAGTGCGTTGGTTTCCGCCAGATGGATTTCATCCACACCTTTGTCTAACAAAATCAGCGCGGTCAGCAAACCCACCGAGCCGGCACCGAATACCAGCGCACGAGATTCGGAAATGGGGCGCGTCCGATTTTTTTCCGCCAGACCGATCGCATGCAACGCGGTTGCGCCCGGTTCGGTCAGTGCGGCATGTTGCGCATCCATTCCCGCCGGCAGTGGAATCAAGTTGGTTTCGGGAATGGCGATTTGTTCGGCAAACGCGCCGGGGCGATACATGCCGATCAAATCTCGTTGCGCGCACAAGTTTTGTTGTCCGCCGAGGCAGTCGCGACATGTGCCGCAAGTGATTAGCGGATTGAGCAACACTTTTTGTCCGCGGAGCGCGCCGTGAATGACTGTGCCGACGGCTTCGTGGCCCAGAATCAATGGCGGTTTACGGCGCGGATCATGGCCGCGATAGGCATGCATATCCGAGCCGCAGATGCCGACCGAGTCGATTTCGACCAGCGCGTCGCCGTCGCCGGGTTGTGGCGGCGGTTCATCGCGGTAGGTCATTTCCTCGTTGGCGGTGTAGACGAGTGCTTTCACAAAATGAATGTTATCGGAAAAGAAGGAATGTTATCGCCACAGTGGTTAATCCTCGGCAATATTATTTCGCGGTGAAGCCGCCGTCCACATATAAAATTTGACCGGTGAGGTAATCGCTCGCCGGTGCGCAGAAAAAAAGCGCGGCACCTTTCAGGTCATCGAGTTTTCCGTTGCGACCAATGGCGGTGCGCGCCGCCAATGCGGTTGCGGTTTTATCATCACCGAATAACGGCGCGGTCATTTCGGTCGGAAAAAATCCGGGGGCGATGGCGTTGGCGTTGACACCGTGCGCCGACCATTCGGTTGCCATTGCGCGCGTTAGTTGTGCGATGCCGCCTTTGGATGCGCCGTAGGCGATGCCGTTTTCGAATGCGAGGCGCGACTGCAACGAGGCGATATTCAGCACGCGCCCCCAGCCGCGTTCGCACATGGCCGGTGCCAATGCGCGCGCCAGAAAAAATGGCGCGGACAAGTTGATGTCGATGGTTGCGCGCCAAACTTTTGGAGTGATATCGGCGGCCGGTTGCCGCGTGCGCCAGCCGGCGGCGTTGACCAGAATATCCACCGCGCCGTGCGTGCGGGCAAGTTGATCGGCATGCGCATCAATTCCATCGATGTCGCCCAAATCGCATGGATAAATTTGCACTGCGTTTTTGTTTTCGGTTTTGTGTTCAATGCCGGCGACAATTTTATCCGCCGCTTCCTGCAATCGTGCCGCCCGTCGTCCAACTACGGTTACCGTCGCGCCGGCTGCCGCCAATGTTTCGGCGATGGTGAAACCGATGCCACTGCCGCCGCCGGTAACCACCGCGTGTTTGCCGCTCAGCGAAAACCATGTCGCTGGGGCTGCGAGATTTGCGTCATTCATTGCGTCATTCATCGCCTAAGGCAAACACTTCGTTGGGGAAGTATTTGGCGAGGCGGTCGTCGCCGGTCAGGGCGTGGCCGTGCATCCCTTCAGCGCGCGATATTCTGGCGGTTACTGCTCCGACTTCGCGGTTGGCTTCGGCGGTCATGCGTTGCCAGGTCAAAACTTTGATGAACTTGCTGACGCTGAGTCCGCCGGTGTAACGCGCCGCGCCTTTGGTCGGCAGAATGTGATTGGTGCCGGAGCATTTGTCGCCGTAAGCCACCGTGGTCTGTTCGCCGAGGAACAGCGAGCCGTAGTTGTGCAAATTCTTCAGCCACCAGTCAAGGTTTTTGCAATGCACTTCGAGATGCTCCGGCGCGTATTCGTCCGCCACCGCCACCGCTTCCTCGTCGGTTTCGGTTACCACCACTTCGCCGTAATCGCGCCACGCCGACTGCGCCGCGGTGCGGTTCGGCTCCGGCAGTCGTTGGATATACGCGGGCATCAACTCCATGACTTTATCTGCCAAGGCCGCGGAAGTGGCAACCAGCCAGGCCGGCGAATCCGGACCGTGTTCGGCTTGCCCGACCAAATCCGATGCCACCAAATCGGCGTCGGCGGAGTCATCGGCGATGACCAGAATTTCCGTGGGTCCGGCGAACAAATCAATGCCGACTCGTCCGAATAAAATGCGCTTGGCTTCGGCAACGAAACGATTGCCGGGACCAACCAAAATGTCCGCGGCGTGTCCGGTGAAATGCCCGAAGGCCATGGCGGCAACGCCCTGCACGCCACCGAGCGCGAGGATGGTGTCGGCGCCGGCGAGGTCGGCGGCGTATAAAATTGCCGGGTGAACGCCGCGCTCCTTGTGCGCCGGAGAGCAGGCGATCACATGCCGGACACCGGCGACGTTGGCCGTGGTGATGCTCATGATGGCCGAGGCGATGTGGGCGTAACGACCGCCGGGGATGTAGCATCCCGCGGTTTTGATCGGCACCAGCCGCTGACCGGCAAACAAGCCGGGCGACAACTCAGTCTCGAACTCGTTCATGCTGGCGAGTTGCGCTTCGGCAAAAATTTTCACGCGCGCATGAGAAAACTCAATGTCGCGCCGCGTCCGCTCGCTCAGCAACGCGCACGCTTGGTCAATCTGCTCTCGGCTAACGACGATGTCCTTGTCCCAGCCGTCCAGTTTACGCGCGTATTCGCGCACACGCTGCTCGCCGCCGTGCTCAATCTCGCGCAACATCGTGTTCACGATTTCACGCGTATCTTCTTCCCCGCTGGCGGGCGACTTGCTTGCTTTTTTGATGAGGTTTATTGCCATGGTGATTAATTACCGTATAAATACTCCGGCAACCACAATGCGATTTGCGGGAAAAATATAATCAGCAACAAACCGATGAGTTGAATGACCATGAACTGCATCATGCCGGCGTAGATGTCCTTCAAGTCCCATTCCGGCACTACGCCTTTCAAGAAATACGCCGACAATGCCACCGGCGGCGATAGCCACGCGGTTTGCAGATTGACCGCCACCAAAATGCCGAACCACACCAGGCTGAATCCGAGTTGCTCGACCACCGGTAACAAGATGGGCACGATGATCAGCACAATCGGCACCCATTCCAGCGGCCAGCCGAGCACGAATATCAACGCCATGATCAAGAACAAAATCATATACGGCGACATATCGAGGACCAGCAAGTAGTTGGTCAGCATGGTCGGCGTGCCGAGGCGCGAGAAGACCGCGCCGAAGAAGTTGGAGGCGGCGACCAAAATCAAAATCAACGCGGAGATTTCCAGGGTTTTGATCAGCGCGTTTTTGAAACTTGACCAGGTGAGTTTGCGATAAGCGGCGGCAAGCACGAACGCGCCGAACGCGCCCATGCCGGCCGCTTCGGTAGGCGTGGCGAAGCCGAGCAGAATGCTGCCGAGGGCGAAGCCGACCAATGCCGCCGGCGGCACCAACCCAAAAAAGAATTCCTTCCAAACGTAAGCCATGGATTGGGCGCGCAACTCTTCGGGCAATGGCGGGCCCAGTTTGGGGTTTATCCGGCAGCGAATCAGGGCGTATCCGGTATACAAAAAAGCCAGCATGAAACCGGGGATAACCGCGGCGGCGAACAGGTCGGTGACTGGCACTTCCAGAATGGGTCCCATCACCACCAACATAATGCTCGGCGGAATCAAGATGCCGAGGGTGCCGCCGGCGGTGATGGTTCCGGCCGCAAGTTTGACATCGTAGCCGGATTTGTTCATGGTTTTCGCCGCCATGATGCCGAGGATGGTCACCGATGCACCGACGATGCCGGTGGCCGCGGCGAAGATGGTGGAGACGAACAGCACCGCGACATACAACGCGCCGTGCACTCGCGACAACATCAACTGCACCGAGTGGAACAATCGCTCCATCAACCCGGCTTGCTCCATCAAAATTCCCATGAAGATGAATAGCGGAACCGCGGCAAGGGCTTGCTCCAGCATGACGTTGGAGAACTGGAAGGTCATCAGATAAAACACCAGTTGCCCGAAGCCCCAAAATCCAAATATCATGCCGAGGAAAATCAGCGTGAACGAGATCGGGAAGCCGATGAAGATGGCGAACAACATGATCGCGATCATGATGATGCCGATTAACTGCGGCTGCAGATTTATGATGGCATCAATCATCGTGGCCACCTGCCGGTGTATGCGGCGTAAAAACTTTTGAGGGTCTCGGATACGCCTTGAATCAACAGCAACAACGCGCCGATGGGCAGCACCGATTTGATTGGCCCCATGTAGGGCATCCAGGCGGTGTCCATGCCGCGTTCGCCGCGATCAACCGCAGTCCATGCGTAGTCGGTGGAAGTCCACATGAACACAAACAGTCCGGGGAAATAAAACGCAAGATACAACGAGGTGTCGACTATGCCTTGCGCACGCTCCGACCAGTTGCGATAAAGAAAATCGGCACGGATATGTACGCCGCGCGAAAGTGCGTAGCCTGCGCCCAACATGAAAAGCGCGCCGTATAGCATGCGGCTGATGTCGTAGGCCCACATGGTGGGGGCGAGAAAATATTTGCGCGCCACCACTTCATACACCATCGACAAACACATCGGTACTAACATCCAGCACACTGTTTTGCCGACTATTAAACTAAAGGCATCTATTTTGCTGATGGTGTTTGCCATCCACGGCGGCATGTCATCGGGCAGGTTGCCGGGCTCGGCCGAGCGTCGCTCGGCGATTAACTCGTCGGTGATGTCGAGTTCGGAAGGGTCGATTTGTTCTTGCATGGCGTGTCGGTTAGAAAAAAAGCAGGAAAAGCCGTTTGACCGATCGGATTATGTGGTATGGTGTCGCAATTCTATCAGCGAGAAATATCATGAAAACCGGGCCCGGCATTCCTATTTTGGTATAAAGCACAATCAGCACTAAAGCGCGAGGCTACCAGTATTGCCCAAGCTTCTTGACGGGTTCAGCCGCTTGCTTTAGTTCTTCGGTTTCCTTTATGAGTATTTCGAAAGTGTTCTTTTTGCATTGAAAGTTTTTAGAACTAAATTCGATACTGGTAGCCGATGCTGGTGATTTCTTGTTGAAAGAATTTCATTGCAGAGGGCCAAAGCAACGGGCCGTTAACACCTCCCGTTCTCCCCCATACCCATGTGTAATTTTTATCTTCGTGCCGCAGATAGACGAAAGATCGGATGAAGTCTGTTTCCTTGTTTGTATACAAGAATTTCTCTTCGTTTTTTTGCACATCGTTGACGACTTGCACCATGTGAAACAGCAACGGCATCCAAGAACTGTAAAAATAACAAGAGATGAACTCAATGGACAAAAGATTAAGTTCATCCTCTCGGCCCGGGGTCACCTTTGAAATGATCCGGTTGTGAGTATCCCCCATATCCTCAAGTAGTTGTTTGGCGGTAAACCGTTCACCGTTTTCATCAGTGCCGAGCAATCCTCGTTTCTTCGCTGCTTGTGTAATCAAGCCATGCTGTCCAGCTAGCGGTATTCCTCCTTGTCGTGTAAAGTGGATGTCGGTTTTGCTTTCGGGTTGGCAGTGGTAAGTAGAAAAAGGCATAATTGCTCCTGATAAATGGAAGGAAAGAAAAAATCAACGGACACCGTTTGATGTCCGTTGATTTGTAGAAAACGCTATTGACTATCCGCAAACGCTTTGCCGAGTTTGGCGTTGGATGTTTGCGCGCCAGCCCAGAACGGCACGGCGATTTCGGCGAATGCTTTTTGTGAATCCCACACCTTTTTGAAGAACGCATTTTTGTTTGCGTTTTTCTCCAAACTGGCTTTTGCCGCATTCATATACGTCGGAAAATAATCGGCCGGCGTGTCGTGCAGAATCACGCCCCAGTTTTCGGTCAAGTCCTTGAGCGCTTTGCCGTTTTCATAAATGCGATAGGAAAGCGAGCGAATCAATGACGCATCCGCCGCCACTTGCATGGCTTTTTGCTGTTGAGGGGTGAGGCTATTCCAGACATCCTTATTGATATACATGTCGGCGTTCACCACCACTTGATGCAAGCCCTGCAGGTAATAGTGCTTGAGCACTTTCTGGAAGCCGAACACGCTGTCGGGTTTCGGGCAACACCATTCAGCCGCATCGATCACGCCTTTTTCCAACGCCGGCAGAATGTCGCCGCCACTCATTGCCACCGACGCAACGCCGATGTCCTTATAGGTTTGACCGGGGATGCCCGGCGGTGTGCGGAAACGATACTTGCGGAAATCGTCCATACTGTTGATTGGCTCTTTGAACCAACCCAACGCTTCCGGTCCGACCGGTTGCAACATCAGGCCCTTGATGTTCATGTCCATTTCGTCCCAAAGTTGGTCGTATAACTCGCGCCCGCCGGCGTACATAAACCACGAGAGGAAGGCGATGTTGTCGATGCCGACACCGGCACCGGCAACCGGCGAGCCGAACAGCATGGCGGCCGGATGTTTGCCAGACCAGTAATGCGTCCAGGCGAAGCCGGCTTCCACCAGCCCCTTGTCTACCGCATCCAGAATATCCCGGCCATTGACAATCGCGCCATCGGGCAATACTTCGATCTTGACTTCGCCGTTGGTCAGCGCGGCGACATTGTCGGCGAAATCTTTGACCATGACGATTTCGTCGGCCTTGGTCGGCAACACCGACTGCACGCGGATAATGATTTCCGCGAATGCCATACTGCTCGCCAGCATGGACAAACCGGCCAGTGCGCCGGTCAATGCACTATAACGTTTTAACATTTTCAATCTCCAAAGGTTGGTGGTAGTTGGGTAAAACTAAAAAAAGAATGAATCGCATATCGTTTCATTCCGATAAAAAAAATTGGTCGTTGCCTCATGCCACCGCCGGCATGTCACTGCTAATGATGTCAGCATGCATGCCACACATGCCGCCGGCAAAGTCAGGCACTGCGGTATAGTTTGGTCAGTACAAATTCCCGATGCCCCAGGGCTTCGGCTGCGGTCAGGCGTCCATTGCAAGTGCGGATTACCATGTCCAGTAGCGCATCGCCGGCTTCGTCCATGGACATTTCGCGCCGCAGGATTGCCGACACATCCACATCAACATGCTCGCCCATGGTGCGGATGGTGCGCGGATTGGCGGTGATTTTGATTACCGGCTCGATGGGATTGCCGATGATGTTTCCCTGTCCGGTGGGGAAGCAATGCACGACAAACCCGGCGGCGGCTTTGAGGGTCACGCATTCGGCGGCGGCCGAGGAGGTGTCCATAAAATATAACCCGGCGCCTTTGGCCGGGGTCTCGGCCGGTTTCAGCACATCGATGTAACGCGCTTTTTTGCCGATTTTCTGCAGGTTGCCGAGGGCTTTCTCCTCGATGGTGGTCAGGCCGCCGGCGATGTTGCCCTTGGTCGGCTGGCTGTCGGACAGGTCACTGGTCTTGTGCGGCTCAATGACTTCATCCATGTAGGCTTTCCATGTGGCATACCATTTGTCGCCGACCTCTTTGGTCGCGCCCCGGGTGCGACAGATGTGCTCGGCACCGGTGATTTCCGAGGTCTCGCTGAAGCAGTTGGTCAAACCCATGGCATCGGTTTTGTCGACGAAATCGCCCACCGCGGGATTGGCGGCGATGCCGGAAGTGGTGTCGGATTCGCCGCATTTATGCGACACCCAGATGTCGGCCAACGAACATTCCTCGCGCTGGTGTTCCGAAGTGATGTGCACATATTCTTTCGCCACGCGGCTGGCTTCGGCGATGGTGTTGATGTCGCCGTGGCGTTCGATGGAAAAACCGCTGACTGGTTTGCCGGTTTTGGCGATGCCGTCGACGATTACTTGCGTCCACTCCGGCTCGATGCCGATGACCACCACCGCCGCCACATTGGGATTGGCACCGGTGCCGATCAGGGTACGAAAATGCAGTTCGAGATCTTCGCCGAATTGCAACCGGCCGTAGGAATGGGGAATCGCCAGCGTGCCTTGAATGTTGTTGGCGACCGCTTCGCAGGCGGCGTTGGACAGATCGTCCAGCGGCAGGATGAGCACATGATTGCGTATCCCGATGCGGCCATTTTCACGCTGGAAGCCGAGGATGTTCGGTGTTTTCATAATCGGAGTTGCGCCCGGGCTGGTGGCCAGACTGATGAAATTACCACTTCTTGGTTTTGGTGTTGTGAACATGCAGGTGGCTGCCGGCCGGGATGGCGGCAATTGCCCGGCCAATAACTTCGCCATACTTCAGCACATCGGCGCCCTCGGCGATGTCCCGCAGGGCGACCTTGTGACCGAGGGGAATGGGGTCCAGGGTTTTAACCTCAATGGTGCGGTCGGCTTCCATAGACCAGCCGCACAGCACCTGCCCGGTTTCCACGCCTTCCACCACCACCACCCCGGCATCATCGCGGTCGTCGTGGACCAGAAAATCCGGCGGGGTTGTCTTGCTCTTGTCTGGGCTCATATTCTTGCTTCGGTGTGTCTTGGGCAACCAATGGATAAAAATCCAACAAACTAACAGCACCCACCGCCAATGTAAAGCGCGGAATATAGCCACAACATATCGCACTCCGGTTGGTTAATGATTAGGGGATGAGTCCGGCTATGCTGGACTTTTTTCTCGTTTACCATTGGTATCTCAACTCGCCTTTGTCCTCTCAATTCACCATTGTCCCCCCAACCCGTCATTGCCCGGCTTGTTCCGGGCAATCCAGTTAAATATCTGTCACGCGCAGCGTGACACCTTTTTCTCGTTTACTTTTGGCGTCTCAACACGCCTTTGTCCTCTCGATTCACCATTGCCCCCCAACCCGTCATTGCCCGGCTTGTTCCGGGCAATCCAGTTAAATATCTGTCACGCGCAGCGTGACTCCTTATTCTCGTTTACTTTTGGCATCTCAACACGCCTTTGTCCTCTCAATTCACCATTGCCCCCCAACCCGTCATTGCCCGGCTTGTTCCGGGCAATCCAGTGGAATATGTCGTCCGGCGTAGCCGGACTCCTTTTATCGCGGCTTCGCCGCGGCAACACTGTTTTAGTGTCACGCTTTGCGTGACGTCACTAATAGTCTGGCAAAGCCGAACAACACGCTTTTATTCTCGTCACACGAAGCGTGACTCCTTCAAAAACCAATCACTCCATCGCCAAATCGGCGGCGATGGCAAAGCCGATACCTTCAACGCTTTCATCGGCGATTTTCAGCGTCATAATGCCGACCAAATTGCCTTCGCCATCGAACAATCCACCGCCCGATGAGCCGGGCGATATGGCCGCGTTGGTCTGAATAAACCGCGTGCCACTCACTTCGCGCAACTGCGAAACCAGTCCGTCCGATAACGACAAATCCAACCCTTGCGGCGCGCCCAAACCATACACCATCTCGCCGACTTTGAGCGTGTCATAGCGCCGCACCGTGGCCGGAACGCCCCATAAACCGGCAACATCCAGCAAGCAAAAATCATCTTCGGCATTGGCACGGCGGATGGTGGCGGCAAAAGGCGTATCGGTGTCAGCGCGGCGGTCGTCGGATTTATACACGATGATTTCGCCCCCATCATCCACGACATGACAATTGGTCGCCACCACATTCGGGCGGATAATCACGCCGCTTCCCTGTCCGTCTTCGGTGGTAACGATGACCACCGAACGCCATGCGTTCTCAAATACTTTCTCGGCGATGCTCACGCCGCCGGGTGGTTTTGCCAATGCAATATTTTCGCTGATGGATGGCACGGAAGCGGTCTCCGCTTCGAGATTTTCAATCGCTTCCATGCGCCGCGCCGCTTCTTTGTTTGCGGCACGAGTTTCGCTACTGGATAAATAATCGTTCCAATCCGTTTTGCGTAAATTATTCGCTGCCCTCTCATCACCATTTACTTTGGCGATGGACCACCAGATATATGCCTCGCGTTTATCCATAATCACGCCATCACCACTCCAGTATGCATAGCCCAAATTATTTTGCGCATCCGCATCCCCTTGTTCTGCCGCTTTGCGATACCAACGCACCGCTTCGCGCTTGTTCTCATCAATACCTTCGCCATTCCAGTATGCACCCAAATTATTTTGCGCATCCGCCTGCCCTTGCTCCGCCGCCTTGAGATACCAACGCACCGCCTCGCGCTTGTCTTTATCGACTCCTTTGCCTTCCTCGTATGCAACCCCCAAATTAAATTGCGCATTCGCATTCCCCTGCTCGGCCGCCTTGCGATACCAACGCACCGCTTCGCGCTTGTTCTCATCAATACCTTCGCCATGCCAGTATGCATAGCCCAAATTATTTTGCGCATCCGCATCCCCTTGTTCTGCCGCCTTGCGATACCAACGCACCGCTTCGCGCTTGTTCTCATCAATACCTTCGCCATCCCAGTATGCATTGCCCAAATTAGTTTGCGCAGTCGCATTCCCCTGCTCGGCTGCCTTGCGATACCAACGCACCGCTTCGCGCTTGTTCTCATCAATACCTTCGCCATGCCGGTATGCATTGCCCAACCTAACTTGCGCATTCGCATACCCCTGCTCCGCCGCCTTGAGATACCAACGCACCGCCTCGCGCTGGTCTTTATCGACTCCTTTGCCAAAACCGTATGCAATGCCCAAATTATATTGCGCAGTCGCATGCCCTTGCTCGGCTGCCTTGCGATACCAACGCATCGCCTCGCGCTGGTCTTTATCGACTCCTTCGCCTTTCCTGTATGCATAGCCCAAATTAAATTGCGCATCCACATGTTCTTGCTCGGCTGCCTTGCGATACCAACGCACCGCTTCGCGCTTGTTCTCATCAATACCTTCGCCATCCCAGTATGCAATGCCCAAATTATTTTGCGCAGTCGCATGCCCTTGCTCGGCCGCCTTGCGATACCAACGCGCCGCCTCGCGCTTGTTCTCATCAATACCTTCGCCATGCCAGTATGCATAGCCCAACCTAACTTGCGCATTCGCATACCCCTGCTCGGCCGCCTTGCGATACCAACGCACCGCTTCGCGCTTGTTCTCATCAATACCTTCGCCATGCCGGTATGCATTGCCCAACCTAACTTGCGCATTCGCATACCCCTGCTCCGCCGCCTTGCGATACCAACGCACCGCCTCGCGCTGGTCTTTATCGACTCCTGTGCCATACCAGTATGCACCGCCCAAATTATTTTGCGCATTCGCATTCCCCTGCTCGGCCGCCTTGCGATACCAACGCACCGCCTCGCGCTGGTCTTTATCGACTCCTTTGCCATTCAAGTATGCAATGCCCAAATTATATTGCGCAGTCGCATGCCCTTGCTCGGCCGCCTTGCGAAACCAACGTACCGCCTCGTGTTTGTCTTTATCGACTCCTGTGCCATACCAGTATGCACCGCCCAAATTATTTTGCGCATTCGCATTCCCCTGCTCGGCCGCCTTGCGATACCAACGCACCGCCTCGCGCTGGTCTTTATCGACTCCTTTGCCAAAATCGTATGCATTGCCCAAATTAAATTGCGCAGTCGCATCTCCTTGCTCGGCTTGTATGTGCAACCTTGCAATTCTTTCACTTTCCGTTTCTGCAATGGCGGTGTTACTTACCACCATCGCGAAAACGACTGCACTAAAAATGCGTAATATTCTTTTCATAATTTTCATTTAATCATTTTGCGATAACAGGTTGAGTCATTTCCAGAGTTCTTGATTTTCCTGTTTCACCATGTTAAATGACTTAAAATGCTGGACGTACCTTAAATGGTTCAATATCTGAATTATTATCACCAAGTATTTTGTGGATACCACTACGGGTTATATCTGATTTTGCCCCAACAATTATTTCCTTCAATTCGAATTCTTTGGAAAAACTGGAAAAGTATAAACCATTAATTTCAATTTTTTTAGGTACAAAAACCCGGTATTCTTTTTCATATTTCCAGTGTAAATGTTTTGTTGATATTACTTTTTTCATGAACTCTCTGTTAAGTTCTTCATTTGTTGTTGGAGAGTCAAGTCTTTCTTTTACATAGGATACTTTCATTAATCCGTTGTCCGAAAAATCAAAACCCAGACACAATCCTTTGTGGTTGTCAGCGTAATGCGTCCATTGGGCAGGTTTAACCCACTTTTTACTAAAACATAGCAATCCGTATTTTGTTGAAAAATCGCGTTTGAGTGCGTTAAATGCTTCACGCATATCTTTGTCCGCAATATCAACAGATAACAATTCAAATGGATCATTTAGTTCCATAATTTCTGAAACTTTCAAGCGTTGGTCACACAAAGCCTTGAGACCATAATGTTCGTTTAAAAAATGATACAGTCGCATTGTATTTCCTCATGAAATTATAAAAAACAACTAATCATTGTATCATTTTAACCTAAGTATTTTTCATAATTTTTTTTGCTTGAAGTTTCCGTGTCACTCGTTCGCACATCCAAAAAGTTTATCAAGAAACCCAACAAACCAATCATGTTGCGCGCGGTCGTGTTGAGTCGCTAATGTGGTTTGCAATTCGCGGGTTTGCGCGCCGGGTGCGCCAAAAAATATTTCCTCGGCCCAGTCGGAGTTTTGCCAGCGGTGAAAAATTTCCGCGGTGACTTCGGGATGAAACTGCACCGCAAATGTGGTTTCCCCGCAACGAAATGCCTGGTTGGTGCAACCTTCACCACGCGCCAGCAAAGTCGCCGCGAGCGGCAAATCAAATTCATAAAAATGCGCTTGCGTAACATACATCGGTTGCGGCATCCAACGTTGTCCTTCGGCGGTCGGGGTGATGGGGTAATAACCAAACTCACATTTTCCGTGCGCCATCGGGGTTACTTTCGCGTCGAGGGCATGCGCGATGAGTTGCGCGCCGAGACAAATGCCGAGCATCGGAATCTTGCGCGCGTGGCAGTGACGAATCCATGCGATTTCATCATGCAAAAAAAGATACTTGTCCATTTCATCGACATCGTGCGTGCCGCCATAAATCACAGTTCCGGCGATGTCGTGGTCGGAGCGGTCAAGCGCATCGCCGTTCACCGGATAACGCCGCTCCAGTTCATATCCGCGTTTTTCCAAATGGGTGCTGACACGGTCATCCGGCGGGTTTTCGTGATGGTCGATCAGGACGATGCGACGTGCTCCTTTTTTTGGCGTGATTGGCGAGGTAGTGCTCGGCATGTTTTTTTCAGTTGTGCGTGGTTGTCTTCCAATCCGGCGAGTTGGTAATTGTATGCGTTGACCGCGTTCAAATCATGCGGTATGTGTTCGGCTACGCCGAACTTTTTTTCTCGTTTACTTTTGGCGTCTCAAAACGCCTTTGTCCTCTCGATTCACCATTGTCCCCCAGCCCGTCATCCTCGCCGAAGGCGGGGATCCAGTTATTAAACCGTTCGGCGAAGCCGCGATAAATATTGTCATGCGCAGCGTGACTCCTTTTTCTCGGTTACTTTTAGCGTCTCAAAAAAATCATTCCCGCCCGATTTACCGTTGTCTCCCCAACCTGTCATCCTCGCCGGCAGGCGGAAAAAATCGCCGGGAGCGCCATGAATCGACTGGGCGCGAGCGAAGCGAGCCCGAAGGGCGCGTATCAGGGATGATACGCGCAAATCCAGAGTGGCGTAGCCGCCGGGACGCGCTCATACATTAGCGGTAAGCAACAAGCATCATCGCCTTGCCGTCATTCTCGCATCGAACGACGCGGCTTCGTCGCAAATGAGTTCGGCTACGCCGAACGGTTTAATAACTGGATTGCCCGGCCAATAATAATATGGGCCGGGCAATGACGGGTTGGAGAGACAATGGTGAACCGAGAGGACAAAGGCGCGTTGAGACGCCAATGGCACATTGAGAATAAAAAGTCCGGCTAACGCCCTTGATTCGTTGTTGGGCATGTAAGGGTGTATCTGTCCACTATCAAACCAAATGCGTAACGCGAATCTCGTTCGTCCACTTCTTCTGCAGGTATTCTGCGATCAGCCGCCGGTGGCAGTGATGCGGCTTGTCTTCGCTGCAAAGCAGACAGCCGCCATCCAATGTTTCTTCGCTAATGCGCTCTTCGATATGGCGTTGCGCCATGAGTTCAAGAAACTGCTCTTCATAAACCGCCCAGTCTCCTTTGTGTTTCTTATAGTCATCCAGCATTTTCTGTGTCGGCGCCAAGTCGGCGAGGTGAATATACTCCATTCCACCCAGACGCTTGAGAAAGTACGACAGGTCGTCTCTTTTGGCGAAACCTGCAAGTTGCGAGACATTGTTCAGCCGCACATCCAGCACCCTTCGAACTCCGGATTGCCGAAGTTTCTCGAAAAAATACTCTGCTTTTTTCTTGGTGAAGCCGATGGTGTATAAATTAATGTCGCGCATAGTTTTCATGCGTCAGATGTTTTTTTGATGTGTTTTCTTTGGTATAGGCAATTTTATTTCCCTGTAAATTATACGCGTCCTCTATGCACTGATATTCATCCCTGATTAAATCGGGTTCAATTTTCAATAAATCTATAAGTCGTTTTTCCGCCTCCGCGTTATTTTCCAAACGCCCATCCGCAAGAATATGTTTGATGGTGAATTCTCGCTGAAGTTGTCGCGTCACCAGAATCGTTCGATGGCAAGTGATTGGGTCCTTTTCGGCGCACATCAAGGCGATGGAGTATTTTTTCATACCTCGTTTCAGACGCGCCAACCCTTCTTGAAACAATGGTTCAGCGGCTAACTTTTTGAATTGGATTTTGCCGCCCACATAACAGTTGGATTTATCGCTTCGTGCGCCTAATTCCTTGCCAAGAAAAATGTAGGCGATACCATGATTTTTTATTTCGTCTGCGATTTTCTCGCGGTTATACTGCGGATTGTGTTTGCTGTATGGATGTGAGCGGACATCGCACACCGCGGTTACCCCGTGCTGCTTCAACAAACCAACGAAATAATCCGTGGTATGTGTGGAATGACCGATGGTGTATAACTCTGTAGGCATTTACGCTTCGCCTCCAATGATGCCGGCGACTAACTTGTAACAGTAGCCCTCAAATTCATCTGCAAGGCTTACGCATAAATATACATCATCCACCGCAACGGGATAGCGATGTGGCATTTCTTTACCCGCCTTGTGGTCAGTGTAACCTATGTCTTGATACTTCTTTTCGGCGTCTGGGTCAGTAACCCTTATACTATAATCGCATCCTTGATAGATAAATTCAGCGCGCACATCCGGACGCCCTCCGCCCTTATAACTTTCGTATTGAACGATAATGGTTAACGATGTTGGTTGTATCAACAACAAAGAATTTTCCAAGTTTCTTGTATCGGCAACCGGAACTCGATCATTGTTACCAGCGACAGTGGAGCTACCGTTTATCCAAAGCGTATCGGAAACATCGTCCAGCAATGCAGGTAAATCCCGCTGGTTAAGGGTGCCCGTTTTTTCCCACGAACCCGTCCCATCAATCAAATGATTCTCCTGTTGATGGTGTTTCGGTTTGGGTTCCTGCATGGGAATGGTCACCACATCCAAAAGTTGCAGGAGACTGCCATCGGGCAGTGTTTGCTCTTGCTGCGAAATTTCCTCGGTCTCCCGTTCGCTTACCGGACGAATCCACCCACCGCAGCCTTCGCTAACCACTTCTTTTCCTGCAACACAGTATCCTCCAGTTCTTCTCGAATTGGCTAAACAGACGATTGTTTTTGTGTATGACATAATTTAATTCCTTTTTCGTTAACGGGCAACGAGTATAACGCATCCCCAAACCGCATGACAACAAACAAACATTACCCCTTCAACTCCCATTCGGTTTTTATCATCGCCGCACATTTCTCGCCAATCATAATCGTCGGTGCGTTGGTGTTGCCTGATGTGATGCTGGGCATGATGGATGCATCGGCAATGCGCAGGCCCTGGATGCCGTGGACTTTGAGTTGATGATTGACCACCGACATGGGGTCGTTGGCGGCGCCCATTTTGCAGGTGCAGGCGGGATGGTAAATCGTGGTGGCGGTGTTGCGTGCGTGTTCCAATAATTGCTCGTCGGTTTGGATGTTGGCGCCGGGCGCGAACTCGGCGGCGACAAAGTCCTTCAACGCCGGCATCGCGGCGATCTGGCGCGACAGTTTCATACCCGCGACCGCGACCCGGCAGTCGAGTTCGGTCGACAGATAGTTGGGCTGCAACGCCGGATGTTGCGTCGGGTCGGGCGCGATGATTTGCACATGCCCGCTGCTGGTCGGGCGCAGTTGGCATACCGACGAGGTGAACGCGGAAAACCGATGCGTGCCTTCGCCGGGGTCGTCCGAGCTCAGCGGCTGGAAGTGGAACTGAATGTCCGGCCTGCCACCGCGCGCACTGTCATCCGCGCCGCCGGAGCGCGTGAAGATTACCACTTGGCTGGCGGCCATGGCCATCGGCCCGCTACGGCGCAACAGATATTCCAGTCCCATCCGCAGCTTGCCGAGCGGGCTGTTGATTTCGTCATTAAGTGTGGCCTGTCGGCATTTGTAGATTGCCCTGATTTGCAGATGATCCTGCAGGTTCGCGCCCACGCCGGGCAAGTCCGCGACCACGGGAATTTCAAATCGCTGGCACAGACCGCCGGCGCCGATGCCGGACAGTTGCAAAATTTGCGGCGAGCCGATGGCACCGGCGCATAACACCGTCTCGCAATTCGCGCGCGCGGTGTTGATTTGTCCCTGGTGAAAATATTCAACCGCGACTACGCGACCGTTTTTTGTCAGCAGACGCGAGACATGCGCGCCGATTTTCACGGTCAGGTTCGGACGCTTTTGCGCCGGGCGCAGATAACCCACTGCGGTGCTGCAACGCCTGCCGCGATGGGCGGTCAGTTGAAAGAAACCAACGCCTTCCTGCGCGGCGCCGTTGATGTCGTCGTTGCGCGGGATGCCGGCCTGCTCGGCGGCGGCGATGAATGCGTCGGTGATGCCGCGGCGCATATCAATGTCGGATACTTTTTGCGGTCCGCCGACGCCATGAAACGCATCCGCGCCGCGCTCCTGATCTTCGGACTTTTTGAAAAAGGGCAACACATCAGCAAACGACCAGCCCGGATTTTGCGCCGCCCATTCATCATAATCCTCGGCTTGCCCGCGCACATACAGCAAGCCGTTCAGCGAACTGGAGCCACCCAGCACTTTGCCGCGTGGCCATTTGATTTGCCGTCCGTTTAAGCCGCGTTCGGGCTCGGTCACATAGCACCAATCAAACCGCGGATTGTGCATGGTCTTGAAATACCCCACCGGGATGTGAATCCACGGGCTGCTATCGCGGCATCCGGCTTCCAGCAGCAACACGCGCTGCTCGGGTATTTCACTCAATCGATTTGCCAGCACGCATCCAGCCGAACCGGCCCCAACCACGATAAAATCAAATTGATCGCCGGTTTGGTCCATTGGTTTTCACAAGGCCACGGCGCTATGCCGCTCTTTGCGTTTTTTTAAGATGCACCAATAGCAGCGATATGGTAGCCGGCGTTACCCCCGGAATTCGGGCTGCTTGTCCAATTGTTTGCGGTCGGGTAGCGCTGAGTTTTTGTTGCGCTTCGGCGGACAGTCCGCGCGCATTGGCATAGTCGATATCGTCCGGAATCGCCAGGCTGTCGCTGTTCTTCTGGCGCAGAATTTCCGCCGCTTGGCGCGCGATGTAGCCGCTGTATCGGGCGTGGATTTCCAGTTGCCGAATGTTTTGTTGATCCTGCAACGGCGCATCCAACTGCGCCAACTCAACCAGATTCTGGTAACTCACTTCGGGTCGTCGCAGCAAGTCCATCAAGTTGGCTTCGCGCTGCAACGGCTTGCCCAGTATTTTTTCGATGGTGGCCGCATTCGCATCACACGGACGCACCCAGGTTTTCTCCAGCCGGGTTTTTTCCTTATTGATGTTGTCGCGTTTTTTGTTGAACGCTGCGATGCGTTTGTCGTCAACCAGCCCAAGTTGATGACCGATTTCGGTCAGGCGCAGGTCGGCGTTGTCCTCGCGCAGTTGCAACCGATATTCGGCGCGCGAGGTGAACATGCGATACGGCTCGGCGGCGCCGCGGGTGACCAGGTCGTCAATCATCACGCCGATGTAGGCTTCGTGGCGGGCCGGGCACCAGGCCTCGCGCTGCTTGATTTTCAATGCCGCATTCAAGCCGGCGATGAGCCCTTGCCCGGCCGCTTCCTCGTAGCCGGTGGTGCCGTTGATTTGCCCAGCGAAAAACAGCCCTTGGATACATTTGGTTTCCAATGAGTTTTTTAGTCCGCGCGGGTCAAAAAAATCATACTCAATGGCATAGCCCGGTCGGGTTATCTTGGCGTTTTCGAAGCCCTTGATGGAGCGCACGAAATCAATCTGCACATCAAACGGCAGGCTGGTGGAGATGCCGTTGGGATAGATTTCGGTGGTGTTCAGTCCCTCGGGCTCAATGAAGATTTGGTGGCTGTCGCGTTCGGCGAAGCGCACGATTTTATCTTCGATGGACGGACAGTAACGCGGGCCCACGCTTTCAATGCCACCGTTGTTTTTTGCGCCATAAAGCGGCGAACGATCCAAGGCATTGGTTATAATGTCGTGGGTATTGGCGTTGGTGTGCGTGATGTGGCACGACACCTGGCGCGGATGTTGAGCAACATCGCCAAGAAACGAAAATACCGGAACCGGATCGTCGCCAGGCTGTTCGTCCAGATAAGTATAGTCGATGGTTTTGCCATCAATGCGCGGCGGCGTTCCGGTTTTGAGCCGACCGACTTGAAGCGGCAGTTGCCGCAATCGCTCGGCCAGCGCCAACGACGGCGGGTCGCCGGCGCGCCCGCCTTGCGCGTTGTCCATGCCGACATGGATTTTGCCATTGAGGAAAGTGCCGGCGGTCAAGACCACGGCGGGCGATTTGATGTCGATGCCCAATTGCGTCCGCACGCCTTTGACTTGCGCGCCCGCCACGATCAAGTCATCCACCGATTGCTGCAACACGGTTAAGTTTTGCTGATGCTCCACGGCGCGGCGAACGGCCATTTTATACAGCGCCCGGTCGGCCTGCGCGCGCGTGGCTTGCACCGCCGCGCCCTTGCGCGAATTGAGGATGCGGAAGTGGATGCCGGCCTCGTCAATGGCGCGCGCCATGACGCCGCCCATGGCGTCAATTTCCTTGACGATATGGCCCTTGCCGATGCCGCCGATGGCCGGGTTGCAGGACATCTGCCCGATGGTTTCGATGTTATGGGTAATCAATAAAGTATTGCACTGCATCCGCGCCGCAGCCAGCGCGGCTTCCACGCCGGCGTGACCGCCACCGATGACAATGACTTCAAAAGGCTCGGGGTATTTCATTGTTGCTCATACCAATTTTTTGCAATTATACCAAAACAGCATTGCCAAATATTGACTTTTCCTGCGACACGAAAACGCTTGTTAGTGGGATAAAGCGCAAGCGATAAGCGCGATGATCGATTGGCGATAAAACTTAATCCGTACCCAACAAAACAAGTTTTATTTTATTTTTCAGGCGTGTTAGTGTCAATATCCAAGGTATGCCGTTTTTGCTTTACGGCCAGCAAAGCAACCTGTATTCGGCGGCTTTATAACTATTTCACGAGAGACACAAAATGACTGAAACAAAAATAATCAAATTGCTTTTGGAGCATGGGCGAAAAGAGTATGCGAAAGAAAGACAGGATGTCATAGCATATTCCAACGACGATGATTGTAATCGGCTGACGGATGATTTGGAGAATTACCCTCATGCTTTTGTCATCGGTTGTGTCATCGATCGTATGATGCGAACAGAGTTGGCGTGGGAGATTCCGTACAGACTGAAGGAGAGAATCGGCAGTTTCGAGTTTGAGGATCTTCATCAAATGGAAGAGCATGAATTATGTAAACACTTCAATCATCCGCACCCTCTTCATCGTTATCACGGGACAATGCCCAAATATGTGCATAGCGCAATCCAGATTATTGGGAAAAAATATGACGGCGATGCGTCAAAGATATGGTCTGACACACCATCCAGCGGGACGGTGGTGTATCGGTTTCTACAAATTCACGGCGTAGGTCCAAAAATTGCAACGATGGCAACCAACCTGCTTGTCAGAGATTTCAAGATCAAACTCAAGGATCATTATTCCATCGATGTATCAGCCGATACCCATGTCAAGAGGGTATTGCGCCGACTTGAGCTGACTGAAGAAAATGCATCTTCGGAACAAATAATATACCGGGCACGGGGACTGCATCCTGAATTCCCGGGGCTTTTGGATTATCCATGCTGGAGGATTGGCAAGGACTGGTGCACGCCTCGGAATCCGCTATGCGATCAGTGTTATATGCAAGAGGTCTGCCCAACGGCCGAGGAGATCAGGAAGAGATGAAAACCAATCCCTCGTGGGCAAAGCGTTTGCCATGGCGTGGTTGATCCGCAGGCATCAAAATCGCCAAATTTTTGCGTAATTCTGTCTTTGACTTAGTGTTTGACATTCACGATTTTCTCATTTAATATTCCTCGCGCTTTATCAGTCGGATCCGCTTCGTCGGGTCTCTCGTAAATAAAACACCGTTTCAATGGGTAACCCGACGGGGCTATCCGCGGGAATAGCGGGAAATTCAATTCCGGTTGATAAAGCAAAGACCCGGCATCCTGTCGGGAAATATCAATGCAGTATTACACGAGTACTTGCCAATGAAATACATAGCATACGTAGTATCTGTCCTTGCTCTTTTGCTTTCAGGTTGTGTATCTACTACGCCTTGGTACAAAGAACCTGCAATCGTTGATATCAGCGACTCAAAAGTCGTGGTGCAGCGGGAACATTCCAACATTCCCGGAAACATGTTTGCGAGCAAGAATACGGCAACTATCCGCGATATCAAGCGAGTGGCAGAATCTGGATGCGCCAACTATGATGAAAAAAAAGCACGGCTCTTGAGCGAGAGTTGCGGTAGAACTATCTACGATCAATTAGCCGGCCATGTTTGTGTAGCCACAAACTACTTGTTTGCCTGCAGGGACGAATAAGAAGTGGATATTCATTAACAATAAGTATTGGTTCAGGAAAAGTATGTCGTGTTTCGCCGCAAACGCTATTGAAAATAATAGTCGTATTTGCGGTGGATTTCATCCATGAGATTCGAGGCTTGGCCATACGACAGTCCGCTGTTTTCCGGAATCACGATGCTGACATAAAACGCTTCGCCGAATTTTTCTTTCAGCGTTTGCAACATCTGGTGCATTTGCTGCTCCTCGACGCTTTTCCGTTGCGGCTGGCCCGGCTGTTTTATTTTATATTGCACGCCGGCTGCGGATTTTTGTATCCATACTTTCGCAACCTGCTTCCCCGCAGCGCTTCTTGCCGGCCTGATCAAGTCGCGAAACTTGGCTTCCAGCGATTGGTATTCGTCCTGCAGCGAATTGAATTGCCGCACCGATGCCGCCGCTTGGGCTTGTAACGCCGCGTTCTGCGCCTGGCGCCGCTTAATCAACTCGGTAAGCGCTAATATTTCCTCGCTGGCGATGCTATATCTTTGTTCAACATTTTGGCTCAGGGTTGTCAATTCCGTCACTGCCTGAGCCAACGTTTCTTTTTGCGACTGGGTTTGTTGTAATTGAAATTCAGACTGTTGTCGTTGAGTCTCGGACTGCGCAAATGCAGACCGGGATTGCTGGAGATATAGTTGCACCTCGGCCAGTTGCGCCGAGACCGTGTCCAGTTGTTCACTCAGCGATTGCTTGTCGCCGGTCAGGTCGGCAATCCGCTCGCTGGATTCCAGTTGCAATGCTGAAAATTGCTGGCGCAAATTTTCTATTTGCAGGCTCAATGCCCGCTGACTGTCAACCAATGCGCTGATTTCCAACCGTGCGGATTCTTGCTGCTGTTCAAGCAGCGTGTCGGCTTGTTGTCGTTGAGTCTCGGACTGCGCAAGTGCAGACCGGGATTGCTGGAGATATAGTTGCACCTCGGCCAGTTGCGCCGAGACCGTGTCCAGTTGTTCACTCAGCGATTGCTTGTCGCCGGTCAGGTCGGCAATCCGCTCGCTGGATTCCAGTTGCAGCGCCGAAAATTGCTGGCGCAAATTTTCGATTTGCAGGCTCAATACACGCTGACTGTCAACCAATGCGCTGATTTCCAACCGCGCGGATTCCTGCTGCTGCTCAAGCAGCGTGTTGGCTTGTTGTAGTTGCTGCCGTTGACTGCTTACGGTTTCAAGATCGGCTTTTAATAATTGCTGGTCCAAAGATAATGCTGCAAGGCGTTCCGATTCCTCATTCAAATTAGCTTGCAAGGCATCTCTTTGACTGCTGGAAAGGTTCAGAGCGTGTTCGAGTTGTATCAAACGCTCCACTAAATCCCGGTTCGCCAGCGAGGTCGCTTCCTTTGCGGTAATGGTGGATAACAACTCCCGGTCAAGGTCGAAATTGCGTACCATAATAACCACTAACGCCATTAAGAAAATCATCACGATCACGGTCATAATGTCGGTAAAAGACGGCCATACGCTGTCATCACCGATGCCTCTGGCACCGTGACCTATTCGAAGATCGATAAAACCGTGAGTTTCTGACACTAGGCTACCTATCCGGGTTACTCGTCATCGGAGCGCAATCGAAAACCACGTTGCAGGATGGTTACCACTTCTTTCATGCTCTCAGAATTTTGGTTGGCGGCCTGTTGTTGTCGTTCTGCAATTTCACGAATCAGCGCCATCAGCGCCTGGTTTTCGCTAGCGCGCTCATCCAGGTCCGGCGACACGCCCTTATCCGAATAATCCCTGACTACGGGGGCCTGGTTTAGTTGTAGATGCGGCATCAATGTCGCGGCGGTGACCTCCTCGATTTTGCTGATCAAAAAAGTCTGGGTATCGGTTAGTTTGATATAAAAATAACCGAAGAACAAGTAGGCGATAATCGCCGTCATTGTGGTTGAAAGCGCGGTTGACATGCCGTAGATCATGGTGCTCAGCCCGGACGCTTGCGCTGCTGCCCGACCGCCCAACAAACTGCCCGCCTGGCCGCCGCTTTGCAGAATATCAGACGCGCCCAGCAATGAAATGGAAAGCGAAATAATGGTGCCGAACACGCCGGTCAGGATTAAGACATTATGCACGAACTTCAGGAAACTGTTGCGGCTTGACTCCGCGGCGATCAAAGTCGCGGCCAGGGCGTTTTGATTGATATTGGCGCGGCGGCGATTCAGCGATTCAAGCGCCAGGAATCGTTCCGACACCATATATTCCTGGCGGATGCCGCGCAACGGTGGCTCGTTATTTTTGACATTATCCTTGAAACGATGGATGGCTTGCTCTTGGTTGCGATACTCGAAAAACCGCTTGATCAGTTCGACCAAGCCGCAGATAAACAGCAATGCTATGCCGCCATTGACCGCCCAGCCCACGGTATTTACCTGATTGGCAATATAGATCTGATAGATGATATGGCGTTGCCAGACAATCACCCCGGCAAGCAATGAAAATACTATTATCATTTGCAGAAGGATATTTCGAGTGTAGTTATGCGTTGGATTTTTTGTGGTCATTTTAATTCTTAAGGTAACGGACAGAAAACGAATCTATAATTACCCGCCAATATTATCAGTATCTTGTGAATTTATGTGGATTGGTTTGTATATGGATTAGTGTGCATGGCTGGCTTGACTGCGTTATTTGCCAATGCAAAATGATCTGAAAATCATGCCCAGCAAATCATCGCTGGTTACTTCTCCGGTAATTTCGCCCAATGCTTTTTGACAAGCGGCCAAGTCATCCGCCAGCAGCTCTCCCGCACGGTAGTTGGATTGCTGTTCCAATCCACTGTGCAAATAGTCTTCGGCGCGCTGCAATGCATCGACATGCCGCTCGCGCGCAAGAAACGGGCTATCGTCGGTCTGGCGAAAACCGGCAATTCGTTTTATCTTTTCTGTTAACGCCCGTAACCCTTCGCCGGTAAGTGCTGAGATGCAAATTTGATTTTCCGGGGTTTCATTTTCCGGGGTTTGATTTTTCGCGGCCGCATTTCCTGATGACGATGCCCTTCTTTGGGTTAAATCGATTTTGTTCCTGACCAGCAGCACTGGAACTGATTGGTGCGGTCCTCCGACTAGTGTTTCCAGTAATGCGGCGGCCTGAACATCATCGGTATTGGTGTCATCGACCACCAATATAATCAGATCAGCTTGTTGCTGGGCCTGCAACGCGCGGCGCACGCCCTCGGCCTCGATTTCATTGGTGGTTTCGCGGATGCCCGCGGTGTCTATAACTTCTATTGGCAGCCCGTCGATGTCGATGACTTGGTCGAGCACATCGCGCGTGGTGCCGGGGATGGCGCTGACAATCGCCCGGTCTTGCTGGGAAAGCGCATTCAGCAAACTGGATTTGCCGGCGTTAGGCAAGCCGGTTAAAACCACTTTGAGGCCATCGCGCAGCAGCCGGCCCTGTTTCACCAATTCCCTCAAAGACCGGAACAGCAAACTTAAATTTTCAAGTTGTTCCACCACTTTGCCGTCCGCCAAAAAATCAATCTCTTCGTCGGGGAAATCAAGCGCCGCCTCGACGAAAATCCTGAGCTGGATGACGGCATCCGCCAATTGATTGACTTTTTCGGAAAAACCGCCTTGCAATGACTGCATTGCGGAACGCGCCGCGGACTCGGTGCTGCTTTCGATTAAATCGGCAACCGCTTCGGCCTGAGTCAGGTCAAGGCGGCCATTTAAAAATGCGCGCTCGCTGAACTCGCCCGGCCGCGCCAGCCGCGCGCCGAGCTCAACGCAACGCCGCACCAGCATTCGCATCACCACTGGGCTGCCGTGGCCGTGCAATTCCAGGGCGTGTTCGCCGGTGTAACTGCGCGGCGCCGCAAAGTAAAGCGCGATACCGCGGTCAATCGCGATGCCGTCGCGGTCGCGAAAATCGCACAGCGCGGCGTGGCGCGGTGGCGGCAAGGCGCCGGTCAATGCTGCGCACAACATCGGCACGCCGCGGCCCGACAGCCGCACGATGCTTATCCCGCCTTTGCCCGGTGGCGTCGCGACAGCAACGATAGTATCGGCAACGATAGTATCGGCGTTGGGCAATACCGCAGATGCTGATGCGCGCTCAGGGGCTCTGGTATTTTTTGGAGATGTAGTATTGCTGCGCAATGGAAAGCAGGTTGTTCACAACCCAGTACAGAACCAGCCCGGCGGGGAACCACAGGAAGAAAATAGTGAATACAAATGGCAATGCCATCATGATTTTCTTTTGAATCGGATCGACCGGCGCCGGGTTCAGAAAATACTGCGCGATCATGGATGCGCCCATGATGACCGGCAACACAAAATAAGGGTCGGGCACGGACAGGTCATTTAGCCAAAACATGAAGTCGGCTTGCCGCAACTCCACGCTCTCCAGCAACACCCAATACAGCGAGATGAACACCGGAATCTGCACCAGAACCGGCAAGCATCCGCCGGCAGGATTCACTTTTTCGGATTTATACAGCTTCATCATTTCCTGCTGGAATTTTTGCTTGTCGTCGATGTAGCGCTCCTTCAAAGTCGCCATTCGCGGTTGCAGCCTTTTCATCTTCGCCATGGACTTGTAACTGGCGGCGGACAGCGGATAAAAAATCGCCTTGACCAAAACAGTGAGCAGAATAATCGCCCAACCCCAGTTTTGCACCAGGCCATGAATTTTAGTCAGCAGCCAAAACAGCGGGCTGGCGATGGGTGTCAGCCAACCATAATCGACCGTCAATTTCAGCGCTTTCGCGTTTTGTTCATCCAGACGCGCCTGCTCCTTGGGGCCGACGAATAGCGCGGCATTGACCACGCCGGCGCCGCCCGCTGGAATGACGACTGGCTGGGTTGTCTTATAACCAATGCGAAATTGCGGCTTGGCGACATCGCCGCTAACGCCGGAATACAATTGGTAATTGTCTGAGCCGACAGGCAGCCAGGCGGCAACGAAATAGTGCTGCAACATGGCAACCCAGCCCTCCGCGGTGGTCACATTCAGGACGCCTTCGCGCATGTCGTCATAGTCGATTTTTTCGTACTTCTCTTGTTCGGTGTAAATTGCGGCGCCGTTGTAACTCGGCAATCGGCCCAGAAAACCCATTGAGCCTTCCTGCACAATCTCAGTTTGCTTCAACTGCCCGTATGCAAATCCCACCCACGGCCGATCGCTATTGTTGGCGATTCTAAAATCCACCTCGATACGGTAGCTGTCGCGCTTGAAGGTAAATATTTTTTCGTAGGCGACTCCGTCTGCCGCGGTCCAGCTTAACTTCACATCAAGATCAGTTTCATCACCGAGTTGATACTCAAACTGAGTCGCGGAAAACAAGACATTGTGGTTTGGATATTCGCGGTCATTGCCGATCAACCCGCTTTGTGCAACAAACACATTTGCACCCTGTGACGCGTCATCCCGGCGCATTAACACAAACGGTTCATCGGGCGTATCAACGCTGACCGGATGCTTGAGCAGTTCCACCCTGATCAGATCCCCGCCCTGGGTGTCTATCTGGGCATGGATCAAATCCGTGGTGACATTAATGATTCTGCCACTCGACGCGTCTGCAACGACCGACTCGGCCACATCGGCATTGTCATTAGTCTGAGTGGCTGCCACTTCCGGGGCGTCCGGCACATCTTCGCTAAGATTGGCGTTGGTTGCATTGCTGGCAACCGTGCCATTGATGCTTGGGTTCGCCTGTCGCTCAGTTTGGAACTCCACCCAGGATTGCCAGATGATCACCAGCACCAAACCCAGCGCGGCCAACAGCATCATTCGTTGAAATTGCATTGTTTATTTTTGTTATGGCCTGTGTTGAATTTGCCGTTGAATTTGCCGTTGAATTTGCCAGTTGAATTTACCAATTGAATTTACTTGGCGCGCGTTATCGCAAAAAAACGGCCTGTCGCTTATTGTCTATTCAGGGTCCGGAACCGGGTCATAGCCGCCTGCATTCCAGGGATGACACCGACCGATTCGTTTGACCGCCAACCAACTGCCTCGTATCGAACCGTGTTTTTCAATGGCTTCCACGGCGTAGCTTGAACATCCCGGGTGGAAGCGGCAGCACCGCCCAATGAACGGGCTGATCATGACCTTATAGATTTTAATTATCGCAACCAGTAATTTTCGCATTTTTCACTCGCATTTTTTGGCGCATCTTTCGCGCATCTCTCGGCCGCTCTATACCATAACTTATCCAGCTCCCGCCGAAGCGCCTGATTGGCTTGTTCTGCACCACCGGCCTTAGCCACCACGACCAAATCGATTGTGGGTAACTCGACCAGGCGCAACCGGAAAGATTCCCTGATTTGTCGTTTAATCCGATTGCGTTGCACCGCTTTTTTGCTCACTCGCCTGGATACGGCCAGCCCCAGCCGCGGATGATCAAGCGCATTTCCGGCGACATGAATACTAAAATATTTTCCGTGGATCGATTTTCGATGATCGAAAACCGCGCTGAACTGGGCGTTAGTCAGAAGTTTACGCTGGCGTCCAAGGCATCCATGGCCCGCCGCCGGTTGCGGACTGCCGCTGCTTGCGACCTCAGTCAACCTGGCCTATGCACTTAATCGAGTGCGTCCCTTAGCACGACGGGCATTGATGACCGCGCGTCCGCCGCGGGTACGCATACGCTCGCGAAAACCGTGGGTGCGCTTGCGCTTCACTTCGCTGGGCTGGAATGTACGTTTCATGGCATTAATTCGAAGACCTTAAAGGGCAGCGGAATCTAACCTTTTTGGCGAGAAAATTCAAGCAATAGGGGCTGACACCTAACATTTTGCATGTTAGGGTGGGCGTATGTACATAAAGCATTGTAAATTAAGCGAAAACAAGCAACTAGAACTGATGAAATACTTCGTTGCAGGTGCAACGGCAAGAACAGCTGCAAATTTATCAGGCATTCATCGTAACACAGCGGTAAGGTTTTTCCACAAGCTGCGAGGAAAAATTGTGCTTAAACAACAGGATCGCAGCGAGCAATTCAGCGGTGAAATCGAACGGGATGAAAGCTATTTTGGCGGAATCAGAAAAGGCAGGCGGGGCAGAGGCGCCGCTGGCAAAATAATCGTTTTCGGCATTTTGAAGCGCGGCGGGAAAGTTCACACGCAGACCGTCCTTGACGCCAGGGCAAAGACCTTGATGCCTGTCATATGGCTGAAAATAAGGCCTGACAGCATTGTTTACACGGATTGCTGGCGTTCTTATAATGCGCTGGACGTTGCGAAATTCAGGCATTACAGAGTCAACCACAGCAAGCGCTTTGCGCAAAAACATAACCCTATAAACGGGATTGAGAATTTTTGGAACCAAGCGAAAAGGCATTTAAGGAAGTTTAACGGAGTGCCTCGGCAGCACTTCGATTTGTTCTTGAAAGAATGCGAATGGCGGTTTAATATCGGAGCCCCAAACAAACTACTTGAGGACCTGAAAAGTTTGCTCAAAGAACTTTATTAGGTGTCAGCCCTAGAATATTTAAAAGTGAATATTTAAAAGTGAATATTTAGGCGTGCATAAGGTTGTAAATCGCTGAAATTGCCTTTATACTCGCATATTCTCCAATGGCGCTATTCGAAAATGAGGCGCCAGCCCGATAACGCCACACTGTGAGGCTAATATTATGAAATGGGAAACACCAACTTACAAAGACATCCGTTTAGGCTTTGAAGTAACGCTTTACATCGACAATCGCTAAGTACGGTGCGAAGGGGCAGCAATGCCCCTTCTTTTTAGCGCTAATACTTTTGTTTGCATATTTTGTATATCAGGGTACTGGGTGCGGGTGCGGGCGGTGGCTTTCCGCAATGGAACTGTAACTGCCCAAACTGTAAAAGTTTGCGTCTCGATCTGTTCTCAGGGAAACCAAGAACACAGTCGTCGATTGCCATCTCCGCCGACAAGCAAAACTGGTTGCTGGTCAACGCCTCTCCGGATGTTCGAACCCAACTGGAATTTTTCGACGAAGCACACCCCCCAAATGCGGTACGGGGAACCGGCATCAAGGCAATATTACTGGTTGATGGCCAAATTGACCACTGTGCCGGGCTGTTGATCCTAAGGGAAGGCGAGCCACTGGAGCTTTACACAACCCGAGTCGTTAAGCACGATTTATCGACGCATTTTCCGATAATTACGATGCTTTCGCATTACTGCGGCGTCAATCACCATGTTGTCCCCATTGATGGCGGTTCCTTCATGATCAATGATATCAGTGATATCAAAATCACTGCGCACGCGCTTGCCAGCAGAGCGCCACCCTACTCGCCTAACCGAAATAATGCAACGCCCGGCGATAATATCGGCGTGACCATCGAACAAATATCAAACGGAAAAAAGCTGTATTACGCACCGGGTTTGGGGCTTATTGAAGCGCACGTTCTGTCGGCCATGCGACAAGCAGACTGCGTACTGGTTGATGGCACCTTCTGGACCGATGATGAGTTGGTTAAAACTTGCGGATTCGGCAAATATGCTCGAGATATAGGTCATTTACCGCAATCGGCCAAGGGGGGGATGATTGAGGTCTTGAGCGGGTTGCCGGAGAAAATAGAAAAACATTTGATCCACATTAATAACACCAATCCAATTTTAAACGAAGATAGTCCGGAACACGCTGAACTTGCCCGCGCCAATATCGGTGTCTGTTATGATGGACAAACAATTGTTTTGTAATCCGCAGCAACAATGAACCTTTAATATCATGTCGTGAACATTTGGTGAACTCGCTAGAACAATGAATGATGCGGTTGATAAAACACCCTGGTCAAAGGAGGAATTTAAAGCGCAACTGCTTGGGATGGAGCGCTATTACCATATTCATCATCCCTATCATGTGCTGATGAATGAGGGCAAGCTCAATGAAGCGCAGATTCGAGGCTGGGTCGCTAATCGCTATTATTATCAGGTTTCTATTCCGATTAAGGACGCGGCTATCATGGCAAACTGTCCGGATCGAAAGACCCGCGCACTGTGGATACAGCGCATTCTTGAGCACGATGGCCAGGCGGATAATCCAGGCGGCATTGAGGCATGGATACAACTCGGCCAGGCAGTGGGATTGGGCCGTGAAGAAATCGTCAGCGAGGAGTACGTTTTGCCTGGGGTTCGCTTTTCGGTGGACGCTTACGTGAACTTCGCCCGTCGCGCTGATTGGCATGAAGCCGCAAGCTCTTCGCTCACAGAATTATTTGCGCCCAAAATGCACCAGCAACGCCTGGATAACTGGCCATCGCATTACCCTTGGGTTGATTTAAAAGGATACAAATACTTTCGTAAACGACTCAGCGAAGCCCGACGTGATGTTAAGCATGCCCTTGAAATCACGCTGGACTGGTATCGAACGCGCGAAGCGCAGGAGAACATGCTGTCCATTCTCAAATTCAAGCTCGATGTGCTTTGGACCATGGCCGATAGCATGTATATGGCTTATATACATCACATGCCGCCCTACTACAATATTGATAGCAATATTTAACTGCTGGGAAGTCAATGTGCGATCCAATCTCAAATAACAGCGTATTTGCGTTTTCCAAATTAAATCGACTGCAGTGGGAGCCCGCACAGGAAAAACACGTTATTTTGTACCCCGAAGGCATGGTCGAACTCAATGCTTCTTCGGCGGCTATTTTAAAGCTCTGCGATGGTGAACGCAGCTTCATCGAAATTGTCAGCGCACTTGAAAAACAGTTTTCTGTTAGCGATATCAACGCTGATGTGGCTAATTTCCTGACCACAGCGCTGGAAAAAAACTGGGTGCTGTTAAAAACCTGAACACACGCCCATGAACAGCAACTCAACGACAACGCCATCAATCACCCCGCCACGTTGGATACTGGCCGAGTTGACCTATGCCTGCCCTTTGCAATGCCCATACTGTTCCAATCCAGTCAATTATACTGGCATAAAGTCCGAATTGAGCACGGAAGATTGGAAGCGAGTACTTAGCCAGGCGCGTGAGTTGGGCGCTGTGCAGCTCGGTTTGTCTGGCGGCGAACCGTTGGTGCGTAAAGACCTGGTCGAAATTATCAGTCACGCGTGTTCGCTTGGTTACTACAGTAATTTAATTACTTCCGGTTATGGGTTGAATAAAGACAAAATCCAGACCATGCAAACGGCAGGGCTCGACCACATCCAGCTCAGCATCCAGGCCAGCGATGCCGAACTGAATAATTATCTGGCGGGGACGGACAGCTTTGAGCATAAAAAACAAGTCGCTCGCTGGGTAAAAGAAACCGGCTATCCGATGGTGCTTTGTGTGGTGATTCACCGACAGAACATACACCAGATGCAAAATATCCTGGAAATGGCCACCGAACTTGGCGCAGACTACGTTGAGCTGGCCAATACGCAATATTATGGCTGGGCTAAAGTAAATCGCGATTATCTGTTGCCCACCAAAGAGCAACTTGAGTCATCGGAAAGCATTGCTCAGGCCTACAAGCAAAAGAAGGGCGTAAAAGGCGAGATGGAGATATATTACGTTGTGCCGGATTACTACGCGGATCGCCCGAAAGCGTGCATGAACGGCTGGGGCACAACTTTTTTGATGGTGGCGCCGGATGGCGTAGCGCTCCCCTGCCATGCGGCGCGAGAACTCCCCGATATTGATTTCCCCAATGTCAATGATTACTCGATCTCAGAAGTCTGGTATCAGAGCAATGCCTTTAATCGATTCCGCGGAAACGATTGGATGCAGGAGCCTTGTCGCAGCTGTCCAGAAAAGGCTAAAGACTTTGGCGGTTGTCGTTGCCAGGCCTACTTGCTCACTGGCGATGCCACCAATGCCGATCCGGTGTGCAGCAAATCCCACCACCACAACGTGATTGAGCAGGCGATAAAATCCGCCAAGGAGTCAGGCGAACCGGCCCACAGCCAGAAAGTGTATTTCAGGAACCCGCAGAACTCCAAAGTCTTATAGGGCAAATAAACACAAGCATCCATTTTCCCGCTAACATTCACCCGACCCGTGCGCCTGTTACAAAGTATGAACCAGGCCGGGAATCATGATATTATTCTTATGGCTGGTTTCATTATAATTATCTGTAGTTGAGTCCCTTCCGTGTTGGTTTATCCATAATGAGTCTTTTCACCTTTCAAGCCACTGTTTGATGCAGCCTTCTCCCTAAAAATAATCCTGTAACGAATTGCGCATGCGCTTGGCTGAGATGGCCTGGCCGGCTTGTTTCAAAACAGGCGAGGCAAGCTCGGTGGACAGATTTCCATGGCAAACGCTTAACAAGACAGCAGCCTGTTCATCCAACACCAGGCTGTGGTAATAGTCACACAGGGCTAGTTTGTCCATTGCCGCAATCTCCGCGACCAATCGCTCACGCGTGGTAAAATCATAAGCCTCGCGATCAAGTTCCGCCCAATAGCGCGAAACAATATCGCCCAGATGTTTATCTTCGCGCATCAGTTGTGCAACCAGCCCGGCCTTGCTCGCAGCAAAAGTTTTTGCGGACAAAGCAGACAAGGTTTGCGCATAGTGGCGTAAAAACCTACCGGTTAAGTCTGCAATATCGTTCACCGAATGACGATCGGATTGCACCGAGAATCCCAACGCTGGCGTATCGCGCAAGTTAAACGTGAAAGCCGATACAATATACCCCACCTCCGCTTCGGTTCTTAGCGCCTGAAAAAAGGGCGAGTGAATGAGTCCACCAATCAACCGTGTCGCCGCCAATTCTTTTATTTCCTTAGACTTCCCCTGAAAGATCAATGCGATAGCGGCATCGCTGTGTTCCGCTGGCGAAGTGATAAACGCCCATTGACCGGCCTTGAGTTTACGCACTTTCTCGCGTTGCGCCAATGACCCTGTTACCCCATCTGGCGACAAATGCATCATCAATTTTCCCGCACGCACACTATCGTCCTCACTCAGATTCCCCACCGACAACACTAACCATTGAGCGTCATTGAGTAGCCTCTGAACATGTGTGACAAGGTCTTCGCAGCTGAGGCGTTCCAGCGCAGACAGTTGTTCCTGCGCGAGCCATCTCGAGGTCAACAACACATCGTAAATACCGTTGATCGCCACTTTAAAGGGGTGGGCCTTCAATTCATTGTTTAAGCCTCGCCTAACATATTCGCGCTGAAAGTCAAAGGTTTCCCGGTCAATCTTGATCGACAGAATCACCCTGACAATTTCACCCAGCAAATCTGATTGCTGATCCGAATAGCCGTTTATTCGCACGCTCAAGCCTGCCGGATTTTGATCGACTCGATACCCCATGCCCGCAAGGCGCGCCGAATAAACCTCAGTGCTTAATGCCTCTCTCAATACCCGTACAAATATTGTCGTTAGCACTGTGCGCTTGGCCGAGCGGCTGACGACTGGCGAGCGCAGGGCGAAATAAAATTCCGCTTTAGGCTGGCCAAAACGCAACAGCGTCTGGTGCCATACCTGTATATTGCGTTCATCCAGAACTTTAACGGGCTTGTTTTCCACCTCGCTTACCCCTGCTTTTGGCGACATCAACTTAAGTCGCCTGGGGATGAATGGGTTGGGCTTGGGCAACATCAACTCCGCTATGACTTTGGCTTGACGCCAGCGGGTTAACTTGTCCTCGCCTATTCTGTCAATCGTATAGCCAACATCGTACCACTGTGTGGTCTTGCGGGTCACAAGATCTGGATCGGTAATGATCAATTGCACATTATCCGGGTGCAAACTGTTCAGAATAAGCTTGATGGCGGCTGGATCGTACTGACCATAAAGATCGGGAACAGACAATACCTCAACCGCTTCATAACGATGCAATAAGCGGGCCACTTGCTGGACCAACCTGGCTTCGTCCGCTTTATCCTGAAATCGAAAATCAAGCTCAGCCATTTGCTTAAGCTCTGCAAAGTACGCTAAGGTTACGCCTTTTTTCGCAAGGAGCTTAATCATCGAAAAAAGCAGCTCGCCAATTTCGTCGATGTGTTGAAACCCCAGCTCGCTCAGGCTGATATTGACATCAAACAGCGCTTGAATGTCATCGCTATACCCCAACCCAGCGTTTAGGGAATTGGCCCAGGCTCGCGCTTTAAGCAAGGCCAATAACGAGCCTTGCCCTTGATGCCCTAAAAAGGTAGCCAAATAATGGCTCGGCCTGGTATCGGTGTAGGGATACACGGATTCAATGGGAAAACAGTAAGTCACTTGCCGCACCTCCTTGATCGGCTTTAGCCTGAGTACTCTGGGGACATCGTTTACGGCCACAAGAGGGTCGATAAAAGGTTGATAGGCCTCCCCATGAGATGCAGTCGGAGATGCAGTCGGAGATGCAGTCGGAGATGCAGTCGGAGATGCAATCGCATTGAATTTTCCCTCAACCCAGTATTGCAGCCGATCCAGCGCGTGATGGCTGACCACTACCAGCGCCATGCGCTGCGCATGATAGAAACGCTCGAAAAAATCAATTAAATCATCGCGCACTAAGTTGTTTGCTCGATCCGCTAATGTTTGCAGGCTGCCCGCGGCAAATTTATGACTCGGATGTTGTGGATTAAAAAGCTCGCCACGCGCGGCATTCAGTCTGGAGGCTTCATCTTTTTTACGCGCCATGTATTCCGAATGCACGATCGAGCGTTCACGATTGATACAGGCTTTGTTGAACAGGGGGGCGATAAAAAACTGCGCGAATCGGTTCAGTGCACCCTCCAGAAAATTCGGAGGAATATTGAAAAAATAGTTGGTGGAACCTAACGCAGTGGACGCATTATACGAGCCGCCATGCGCACTGATAAACTGCTGGTACTCTCCGGCCACAGGGTATTGTCTGGTGCCAAGAAACAGCATGTGTTCAAGGAAGTGCGCAAGTCCCGGCCGGTCACTTGGGTCGTGACCACTGCCCACCTGAATATCCAGCGCCGCCGCCGCTTGATCCGCTTTATCATCGAAGATCAGCATGACTTTTAGCCCATTATTGAGCACCAGCGCACGATATTCGCGCGTGTCCGTCGGGCTTTTGACGATTTCAGGCATAAGCGCCGAGTCTGCTTGAACTAACACAGCAATTGCCCGCTTTTACAAATGGAATTCAGGATTGCATAAATATCTCGAATATATCAGCCATGAAAAAGTCCGTCGGCTTGTCAGTTTGTTTGGGACAGGCTTTGGAAAGGGCGCTTAACCAGGCGCGCCGTGTGCTGCGATCATATCCATCAGCGATGGCGAAAGACAGTCATAGGGCTCAAGCCCTAACTCAGTGAGACGGGCTCGAACAGCGGCCATCTCATCGGGTTTTTTCGCCCCGGTCTCCAGGATTGAAGACACGAACGCGGCAAATACTGGCGCCGACCATCCGCTTTGCGACGAGAGTTCCGTGTGTACAAAATCCAAGCCGTGGAAAGGATGCCCGGTGTTTTCAATACGGCCATACATATGCGCGCCACATTCTTTGCAGGCATGGCGTTGAATGGTGGCGTCCTCATCAATAATATGTAATTTGTCTTCGTTGGCGGTAACCGCCAACGCGTCTCTGGAGACGACGGCCACCTGCGAAAACAGCGCGCCACTGGGTTTCCAGCATTTTGAGCACCCGCAAACATGGTTATGCGCAGTTTGCGCGCCAACACTAACTTCGACTTTGTCGTTGCTGCAGTTGCATTGCAGTGTACCACCAACAAAACCAGCATCGCCCGGATTAACGCCGTTATCAACAGCGGGATGTATAGAAACAGTTCTCATTAGTTTTCTCCTGAACGTTTGAAAATATTCGTTAATGATCATTGATATGCACTATGTGCCTCAGAATTTTTTGTTGCCGAAACAGTTTATATCATCGGCTGGCGAATAACCAGCCCAGGTTGAGCGCTCTTTTTTGAATGTAAGCAGAGTTTTAATTGAAAGAAGAGTGCAACCCGTTTCCTTCAACAGTCGGCACAGGCTTTCACTGCGAGAACAATTGGGACTAAACCAACCCTAACCGTGATTCACGGGGAGTTCAAAACTCTTGTATCTATGCCATAATCATGCGATGACATGGGATCAAATCAGTATTCTTGGATTGTTGTCGGTCACGGTTGTGATGTTTATATGGAACCGCTGGCGTTACGATGTCGTGGCCGGAATCGCGCTGCTGGCGGCAATTTATTTGGGCATCGTCGATGTCGACCGCGCGTTCGCCGGATTTTCCCATCCGGCGGTGATTACCGTGGCTTGCGTTTTGGTCATCAGCAAAGCATTGCAAAACTCAGGGCTGGTCGATATTTTTCTTCGTGTTCTGGCCGGCGCCCGGCGCAGCGCCACCAGTCAAATCGCCGCGAATTGCGGCATTGTCGGTTGCTTGTCCGCGTTCATGAATAACATCGGCGCGTTGGCGTTGATGTTGCCGGTCACCATCCGCGACGCCAAAAAAGCCAAGCGCCGCGCCTCCAAAATTCTGATGCCGCTTTCATTCGCCAGTTTGCTGGGCGGGTTGGTGACCATGATCGGCACTCCGCCGAACATCATTATTGCCACTATTCGCCAAGAGAATCTCGGGCAGCCCTTTGGCATGTTTGACTTCGCCCCGGTGGGTCTGGCCGTGGCGGTTTGCGGATTGTTGTACATCGTGACCATTGGCTGGCGGCTAATCCCGGTGAATGGTCAGGAAGAAGCGCAAGACGACCGGTTTCAAATTGCCCGATATTTGACCGAGGTGCGCGTGACCGAAGGCTCTTTGCTGATTAATTCGACGGTCGGCGGGCTTGAAAAAATTTGCGAGAACGAGGTGACCGTTATGGCCATTATTCGTCATAAACGCAACCGGCTGGCGCCGTCCACGGCGGAGAAAATTCTGGAGCATGATGTGTTGATACTGCAGGGCGATTCCGAATCGTTGCAGCCGCTGTTCGCATCGCCGGGGCTGGTGCAGGTCGGAGATGGTGATGATGATGCGGATAAGGATGCGGCCAGCGACTTGCTGCAATCGGAAGAGTTCAAGGTGGTTGAAGTGGTGATCATGCCCAACTCCATGATGGAGGGTGTGATGATGCGCGATTTGAGGCTGCATGATCGTTATGGCATTAATTTATTGGCGGTTTCCCGGCAAGGCAGCACGCCGATGTTCCGACTGGCTCGAATCCGATTTCGGATTGGTGATGTGCTTTTGCTTCAGGGCGCCGATAAGACCATGGAGCAAACTGTCAGTGCATTGGGCTGTATGGTGTTATTTAGCAAAGCCAGAGCCTTTGCTATTCGCACAAAAAGTTATGTAACACCCGGGGTGTTTGCGCTGGGCATTGCCGCTGCCGCATTCGGTCTGGTGCCGGTGCAAATTGCTTTTGCAACGACATGTGTTGCACTGATTCTGTTGAAAGCCGTAAAGCTAAGGGATGCTTATCGAAGCATCGAATGGCCGATCATCATATTACTCGGCTGTTTGATCCCGATAGGCGAAGCGTTGCATACAACCGGCGCAACGGAACTGATATCGAATGGTATTCTAAGCGTAGCATTTGATATTCCGCTGTGGTTTCTGATCGCGTTGCTAATCGTGGTTTCGATGTTGCTGTCGGATTTGATTCATAACTCCCCGACCGCCGTGTTGATGGCGCCGCTGGCGCTAAGTCTGGCGGAGGCCATGCAAATTTCACCGGACCCGCTGTTAATGGCAGTCGCGATAGGCGCGGCCTCTGCCTACCTGACACCCATAGGCCACCAGTCAAATACGTTGGTTATGGGCCCAGGCGGATATAATTTCGGCGATTACTGGCGCATGGGATTGCCGCTCGATATTGTGATTGTGTCGGTTGCTGTGCCAATGATTCTTTGGGTATGGTAATAGAGATGCCGAATTAAGGGGACACAACACTTAATTTAGGTTCACCATTACCTATCATTTGTCATTGCCCGGCCCATATTATTATTGGCCGGGCAATCCAGTGGAATATGCGTCCGGCGTAGCCGGACTCCTTTGCTTTGATGCCGCGCCGTTCGATGCGAGAATGACGGCAAGGCGGTGGTGCTTGTTGCTTACCGCTAATGTATGAGCGCGTCCCGGCGGCTAACGCCGTCACTCTGGATTCCCGCCTGCCGGCGAGAATGACAGGTTGGGGAGACAACCTCGGTAGTGGTTTTTTAGTGTTGGACTTGTCTATTTTTTGTTATGTCTCGTTGTGGTCGTTGTGGTCGTTGTGCTGTGTAGTGTTGTGTCCCCTTAATTGTGTCATTGCGCGGCGGTCAGGGCTTATACCCGGATTTGGGAAATAATGTATTTGATGTATTTCTTTTCCTCTTTCGAAAAATCGCCGTCTGATTTGGCCAGTTCGTTGAGAAACGAACGAAAACCTTTCGCCTCCTCGGCATTCAGAAAAATATTCATGTTGGAAAATTTTCCATAAAATCCATTCAACATGTTCGGCTTGCTGTCGATATCCTGAATCACTTTGATTTTCACATCGGCAGAAATGTCGGCGTTATCTATAACGTAATCGACGATTACGCATTTTTCCTTGGTGGATAAAACGCCATCCTTCCACGCCAGGTTTTTTAATATCGCGCACTTGGCAACCGCCCGACCTTCGGCTTTTTGTTTTTCCGATTCGGTGTTGTTAATAATTGTCTCCAGTTCTTTCTCAACCGCTTTGCGTTTGGTCTGCTCTTCAGATAATTTTTTAGTTGCGTTGCGCTTGGTAATTATATAGGTCGTGCTACCGGCGATGACCGCCGAGGTGAGGTTTTTTGCCAGCGAAACCCCCGGAACTAAATCGAAAGCACTCATTTTTCTGCCCCTCGTTGGTTGGTAGTGTGGTTTGGGCGTAACATCATGGCGGCTATTCTACCGCTTGTTTGGGGTTTGGGTTTGATGTATGAATAAATCCTCATCCATAATATGAATACAATTCGTTTGTTTTCAAGCCCTCTATGCCTTAAATTCTCCCCACTCGCTGATGAACAGCATTAATTTTTTAACCCAATATATTTGGAGGCACGAAAAATGGCAAACGATCTGTGGATCAAAGTAGGTGGCGCATATGTTGGCGCCGTGGTAATTCTGGCGGTTATTGTAACCATTATTAGTTAATAGGAGGACACGATTATGAACAAGCATTTCCATACCGGCCACGACAACATCGTTGGCGGACTGTTTCGCCCGACCCTGCTCTCCAGAGGGTTGGCGGTACTGACACAATTAAGGGGACACAACACTTAATTATCAGCCTTGTTTGCTTTGCCCTAGTCTTTATTCTTTGTTAGTATTCTCCCAAGGGTTTTTTCTGCGGTTTTAGGAAACCCCATCACTACCCGTAGGTTCATAATTAAGTGTTGTGTCCCCTTAATTTCCAACTTATAATGAGTTGTTCGAATACAACGCGCAACGCCTAAAAGATGAGTTAAAAATAATCACGGATTATTGCATCGCAAAATTTAAATCCACTATTGGAATTTAACTTCACTCCAATCCAGCAAATGTTCCCTTTTTCCTTACAGGAGATATTGCAAATGAATAAAATCGATATTAAAGATACCCACACGCGAAAAAATCGTTGGATGAAAACGTTGTTTTTTGTGCTCCTTTGTGTGGGGCCACTGTCTGCTCAGTCGCATGACCCTCTGCCTACTCCGCAAGACTCGCCCCCCCCCCCCCCGCTCCATTAGTGTTTGAGGACATAACCGGTGTTTTTGGATATAAGTTGGGCGAGGAAATAGATCCTTATTATTTTGCAAAAGCCGAAACAATTAAAGGCAATAATGTAATCGCCTTCAAACCAAAAAATAAACCTGAGTATCAAAAATTGATTGAGTTTGGAAATAGAACATGGAATCACTATTTTTGGGCAGTAACTCCAAAGACAAGAAAAATAGCAGGAATTTATTACAATGCGTTTCACAGTAGCATTTATATTTGTAAAAAGCGTTTGGAGAGTAAAATTGTTCCGGCGTTGGAGAAAAAATATGGAGAATTCACCGAGTATGATGTTGATGGAAAGGGCAAGGGGTTTGAAATTTGGAAAGGCCATAGAAGTGTGTATGTGATGTGTGAAAAACGAGCAGATGAACGGAATGCGAGATTTATTCTGGGCTTTGAATATGACGATTTGTTAAAACTCCAGGCTCGCGAGATTGCTAATTTAGAGTGATGGAATCAGGACAGATAAAGAAAAGCGACAAAAAATTAAGGGGACACAACACTTAATTATCAGCCTTGTTTGCTTTGCCCTAGTCTTTATTCTTTGTTAGTATTCTCCCAAGGGTTTTTTCCGCGGTTTTAGGAAGCACCACCACTACCCGCAGGTTCGTAATTAAGTGTTGTGTCCCCCTTAATTTAATGAGACATTACTGATGAGTTGGCAAAATAAAGTTTTACGCGTTGACCTCGCCGCGGGCGCCACATCTGTCGAGCCATTAAATATGGATTGGGCAAATGATTATCTTGGCAACCGCGGGCTGGGGACCAAATATCTGTATGAAGAAATGGACCCTGGAGCGGACGCCCTGGGGCCGGATAACGTATTGATATTTGCCACCGGCCCGCTTGGTGGCACCATGGCGTCCACCAGCGGCCGTTTCTCGGTCGTCACCAAGGGGCCATTGACCAATGCCATCGCCTGTTCCAACTCCGGCGGGAAGTTTGGCGCCGAGTTAAAATTTGCCGGCTATGACATGTTGATTGTCAAGGGCCGGTCGGCAAAACCGGTTTATCTGAGTATTTTCGATGACAAGGTCGAGATATTGCCGGCGGATGAAATTTGGGGGCAATCGGTTTGGTATGCGGATGAATGGATCCGCAAGCAGCATCAGGACCCACAGATTAAAATTGCCGCCATCGGCGTCTCGGGCGAAAACAAGGTGCGATTTGCCTGTGTGGTTAACGACCTGCACCGCGCCGCAGGCCGCTCCGGGGTCGGCGCGGTCATGGGCAGCAAGAATTTGAAGGCGATTTGCGCGCGCGGAACGGTGGGGGTAACCGGCGACGACCCGGGTAAATTCATGCACGTCGTGCAGGAAGTGAACAAAGCGCTGCACGGCAGCAGCAACAGAAGAGGGCTGATGCGCTATGGCACGTTGGCGATGATGGACAGCATGCAGGAATTCGGCGGGCTGCCAACGCATAATTTTCAGGCAGTCGCTTTTGCCGGCGCGGAAAAAATAAATCATAACGCCGTGGCCGTGAAAAATCGCAACGGCCATACCAGTTTGATTCGCAATGCGGCTTGTTTTGGCTGCACCATCGCTTGCGGACGGATTGCAAAAATCGACCCCAAGCACTTTAGTGTCAAAGACCGGCCCGAATACTGGGTCGCTTCCGGCGGGTTGGAATACGAAACCGCGTTTGCTTTTGGTCCGGCGATAGGGGTGTCTGATCTCGATGCCCTGACCTTCGCCGGGTTCATGATGAACGAGCACGGCATGGATCCGATTTCCTTCGGCGTTACCTTGGCGGCGGCGATGGAATTATATGAACTCGGCATTATCACCAAGCAGCAAACCGATGGCGTCGACCTGAGTTTCGGCAGCGCGGAAGCCCTGGTGGTCATGTCCGAAAAAACCGGCAAACACGAAGGATTCGGCAAGCAACTCGGGTTGGGTTCCAAGCGGCTTTGCGAACAGTATGGTCGTCCCGAACTTGCCATGGTGGCCAAGGGCCAGGAGTTTGCCGGCTACGACGGTCGCGCGATGCAGGGCATGGGGCTGGGTTATGCCACCAGCAACCGCGGCGCCTGCCATTTACGGCACGATACCTTTACCGAAGACTACCAAGACCCCGGCACAAAAGGCAAAGCGCAAGCCTGCGCCACCTCTCAGGATTTTGTGGCCATGGTGGATTCATCCGGGCTGTGTTTATTCACCACCGGCACCTGGGGTTATGAGGATTTTGCCAGGATGATTGATGCGGATTTGCCGGGGCAATGGGATGTGGAACGGTTGCGTCAAACCGGTGAGCGTATTTGGAATCTGGAAAAATTGTTTAATCTAAAAGCGGGCTTGACCATTAAGGATGATACCTTGCCGCCGAGGATGCTGAAAGATCCTGCGCCCGCTGGATTCAATAAGGGCGGCGTCACCGAATTGGAGGTAATGATTCCGCAATACTACGCCGCGCGCGGCTGGTCCAAACAGGGCGTGCCCACAAAGGAAAAACTCGATGCCTTGAATATCCGGGCCTGATGCTATTTTTGCTTTATCATCAGGGTGCTTGCTTGTTTTTAAGCATATTCAAAAAAACATTAAGGAGATTGAAAAATTATGATTGAATTAATCGCGTTATCTGCCGCTATTTTATTTTTGGGGCTGTCCTAGATAACTAACCCATATCGTTTCTAACCCACTGTTTCAATTGATTTAATTGAGACTTCGGGTCACTGTTGTTAAAACGCCACTCACACTCTTTCAAAAACAGCGGAAAATGACCCCTCGGAACCCCGTTAAACTTGCGTAATTGCCGCTTCGCCTGGCTCCAAAAATTCTCAATGCCGTTGATGTGATTCTGCTCGTCGGCAAACATTTTGCTGTGATTAATACGCAGATGCTTAAACTCAGATACATCCAGCGCATTATAACCGCGAAATGAATCGGAATAAACCACGCTGTCCGGCTTCACCTTGCGCCGAATAATCGGCATCAGAGTTTTACTCCGAGCATCGGCTATGGGCACCGCATACACCCTGCCATCTCGTTTAAGCAAGCCAAATACCGGCACCTTGCCGCTCGCCCCGCGACCGCGCTTGCCTTTGCGTTTTCCGCCAAAATAACTTTCATCCACCTCAATCTCACCGGCGATCAACCCGCCATTGTCATCGTTGCGATAAATCAGACCACGAAGGCGGTGAAAATAATAACCGGCAGTCGTCTTGTTAATACCCACTAACGATGCTGCCGTTCTGGCTGTCGCACCCGCCACAAATAACTCAATTAATCGATTTTGTTTATACTGGCTTAAACGACTCTTTCTCATTCCGCTATCCTACGATAAATTTAGTTATCTAGGACAGCCCCTTATTTTTGTTGGTGTTTTGGTCTACGGCGCTATATCTTTCACCTAACAAACCATTAAAAGATACGGATTTTAACTAGTTAAGACCCATTATCATTTTCAATGTTTGTGTCCCCTTATCTTCAACCCTGCATATCCTGTTTATCCATGTCAATACGACTAAACCAGAAATTGTTAGCTGTCCGTATCGTTGCTTCTGGCTTACCTGAGTATGTTATTTAACTTTCCGGGTCCTGGTCGATAAACTGTTCGCTCATACCGACGGTATTGAAACCGCCGTCTACATAGGTAATCTCTCCGGTGATGCCGGAAGCCAAGTCGGAGCACAAAAACGCCGCGGCGTTGCCGACTTCGTCGATGGTGACGGCGCGCCCGAGAGGAGCGACTTTTTCAAAATAGACCAGCATTTTCCTGAAATTTTTAATGCCGGCGGCGGCCAAAGTGCGAATCGGGCCGGCCGATATGCCGTTGACGCGGATGCCGCCGCCGCCGACCGACTGCGCCAGATAACGAACATTGGCTTCCAGGCTGGCTTTGGCCAGCCCCATTACGTTATACCCCGGCATGGAACGAACCGAGCCGATGTAAGTCAGGGTCAGCATTGATCCGCCTCGACCCGCCATTAACGGCAAGGCCGCCCTGGCCATGGCGGCGAAACTATAGGAGCTGATTTCATGGGCGATGTTAAATCCTTGCCGAGTAACCACATCCAGATATAAGCCTTCCAACTCTTCTCTCGGCGCAAAGGCGATGGAGTGAACTAAAATGTCCAAGCCATCCCAGGATTTTCCAAGTTGCGCGAACAATCCATCGATCTCGGCATCGCTGGCGACATCGCAGGGCAGAACGATCTGCGACTCGAGTGCATTGGCAAGTTTCTCGACCCGCGGTTTCATTTTTTCATTCGGGTAGGTGAATGCGAGTTGCGCCCCTTCTCTGCGCATCGCCTGGGCCACGCCCCAGGCGATGGAACGATTGCTTGCCACGCCGGCGATTAACGCGCGCTTGCCTGATAGAAAACCCATTGACGACCTCTTTTGTTACACTGTTCGGATGGATAATTTTAACAGGTATCTCCCGTTCCATGTATGCGGCTAATGCAAAAACCGTGATTGCGATTAAATGCGATGACGCCAGTCGCCGGTTGGCTAATGAGTTGGCGGCATTTTTGAACGCGCCGATAATTGAACAAGAACACCCGCTCAATACTAAATTACGCGATACTAAATTCCTGCTGGAAATTAATCATGATGCGCTGAGTTTGCGTGTGCTATGCCAACCAAAATTAAAACCGTTTTGCCTGAATTTCAATATTGCGCGGCGCGGCAAGGGCAAAGACCCGTTGTTGCGCGCCATTGGCGCCGATGCCCGGTCGGTTATCGATGCCACCGCAGGGTGGTGCGCCGATGCGTTGCATATTGCCAGACACGGTGCGCAAGTGCTCGCCATAGAGCAAAATTGCATTGTTGCCGCGCTGGCAATCCAGGCCGCGAAACATATTGCCAAGCCAGGTTTGCGGCATCGATTTATGCTGATGTATGGGAATAGCATTGACGTGCTGGATAGCATTGCACAATCCCCGGATGTCATTTATCTTGATCCCATGTATCCAGAGAAAAATAAAAATTCCGCGCCCCGAAAACAGTTGATGCTTTTGAGAGATATTGTCGGCGCACCAGAAAACAGTCCGCAATTATTTGAGCGCGCAATGGCATGGGCGAAACACCGCGTAGTGGTCAAGCGGCCGCATTATGCGCCGCCCTTGGCCTCAGGCAGGGTAGGCGAAACCCGAAGTAAATTAGTGCGCTTCGATATTTATAAACCGCAGGTCAAGTCGGGCGCATTTAATTAAGGCGCGCTTAATGCCATGTTCACAGCAGTTGTCATCCCGTTTCATGGTTGTCCTTTGGCTGCTCTTTTAGAGTAAAATAATGCCTTATATTTGGAGGGCATGATGAAAACAAAGAATGAATACAGGGCAGTCGCGCATAATCTTCAGGAATAAATATGCATCCCAAAAATCTGGTTTGGATCGATCTCGAAATGACCGGGTTGTCGCCCGAGCATGATCGAATAATTGAAATCGCTTCTATTGTGACCGACTCGCAGTTGAATATTCTTGAAGAAGGCCCGGTCATGGCCATTCATCAGTCCCTGCAACGCTTAACCGAGATGGATAAGTGGAACACTAAAACGCATACCGAAAGTGGTTTGGTCAAGCGAGTTCGGGCATCCAGCATCAATGAAAAACAGGCCGAACAAAGCACCATTGATTTTATTTCAAAATATGTTGCGGGTAATCATTCGCCGCTGTGCGGAAATACAATTTGCCAGGATCGGCGTTTCCTTGCGAACTACATGCCGCGCCTTGAAGCCTACTTTCATTACCGTAATCTCGACGTGAGCTCAGTGAAAGAATTGGTATTGCGTTGGCGCCCTGATCTGTTGGATGGTTTTTCAAAGCAGAATACCCATAAAGCCCTGGACGATATTCGCGAGTCCATAGAAGAACTGAAATATTATCGAGAAACATTTATAAAGTGGCAGCCGTAAGGTTTCCAGCGGCGACGTCGAGCGACTCGATGAGCGACTTGATGAGGCCGGGGAAACGCCGGAAGATGAGATTGAAAACGATTTCGGACGGGTGCAGAGGGTGTCGCAAAGCCCTTCTCGTCGTTGCCGCGATGGTACGGCTAACGCCGCCGTTTTTCACTGGATTATCGGGTCAAGCCCGATAATGACGGTCGACGTGCTCCACGCGCCTTCCTTGCAAACTGGCTCCGGGCAATTTTTTTATTCGCTTCGTCCATGAGACTCACCCCAGCGGCGCAAGCCGCACCATTGACCGCTATATCCGATAATGACGATGTGGGATGATATGCGTGATTCGCAATAATATCTAAACGCCTGAGTCATAATGAAACTGAAAATAATCGTATTGGCGCTCGGCCTTTTCTGTCACAACGCATTGGCGGCGTCAGGGGTTGCTAGCGCGCATCCAATCGCAACAGCAGCCGGCATAAAAATGCTGGAGTTAGGGGGCAATGCTTTTGATGCCGCCATTGCAATAACCGCTACGCTGGCGGTGGTTGAGCCGGCCGGCTCGGGCCTGGGCGGCGGTGGATTCTGGTTGCTCTACGACGCCGAGCAGGACAAGTCGATCATGCTCGACGGCAGGGAGAAAGCCCCACTGGCGGCGACCCGCGACATGTACCTGAATGAACAGGGAAATGTAGTGCCGAATTTGTCCGTCTCCGGCGCGCTGGCGGCGGGTATTCCCGGCGAACCGGCTGCCTTGGTATGGCTGGAGAAACATTATGGCGCCCTGCCTTTGACGGTTTCCTTGCAACCGGCCATTGATGCCGCCACCAACGGATTTACGGTTGGGCCGCGCTATCGGAAAAGTATCGAATATCGTATTGATGCGATTAATGCTTCCCCCGCGGCCGCGGAAATATTTTTGATTGATGGAAAAGCGCCTGAAATCGGCGCTCGCATTGTGCAAAATGATCTTGCCAAAACGCTATGGAGCCTGGCAATGCGGGGGCACGATGGCTTTTACAACGGGGATATTGCGGAAAAATTGGTGCAAGGCGTTAAGCAGGCAGGGGGAATTTGGAGTTTGCAAGATCTGGCTGAATATCAGGTGGCGGTCAGGCGGCCTGTTGTGGTCGAGTACAACGGTATGACCCTGACCTCGGCGGCATTGCCTTCCTCCGGTGGTTTGGTGCTGGCCGAGAGCCTGAATATCCTGTCCAACTACGATATTGATTCCATGGACGAGGTGGATTTTACCCATGTCACCGTGGAGGCGATGCGACGTGCCTATAGAGATCGCGCCGAGTACATGGGAGATACCGATTTTGTCGAAGTGCCGACCGAGATGCTAAATGATCGGCAATACGCAAACGGCTTGAATCAATCGTTACATATGGACCGGGCGACCCCTAGCGGACAGCTCGCGCCGACCTGGGTCGATCGGCAGAACGGACAGGATACCACCCATTTTTCTGTGGTTGATGACCAGGGCAATCGGGTTGCGGCGACCTTGTCAATTAACTATCCATTCGGATCCGGGCTAGTGCCGACGGGAACGGGGGTACTATTAAACGACGAAATGGATGACTTTTCAGCCAAACCCGGACAACCCAATGTCCATGGATTGGTTGGCGCCCGCGCCAATGCCATTGAACCCGGTAAACGCATGTTGTCCAGTATGAGTCCGACGTTTTTAGAAACCGCCAATCGTATCGCCGTGCTGGGAACACCGGGCGGCAGCCGCATAATCTCGATGGTGTTGCTCGGCGCGTTGGCATTTCATCGCGGTGCCAGCGCGCAGGAGATGGTCGACCGCGCGCGCTTTCATCATCAATATCTTCCCGATGTCATTCAATACGAGCCCGGCGCCTTGTCGGAACAAACGATTGCCGCGCTTAAAGTCAGGGGCCATAAATTGAAACCGATTAACCGGAAGTGGGGAAATATGCAGGTGGTGATTGTGGATAAGGACAGCGGTGAGATTACCGCGGCTTCGGATAGCCGTGGAGAAGGGCAGGCCAGGGTGCTGCCGTAGAAAATTGTGTCAGCATTTGTGCTCCCAGCGTGTCTGTTTCATCTTCGATCTTATCTTGTTTGGGTTTCTCCGGGTTCAAATACAAATGAGACTGGACAAGTAATGAATAATGCCAGAAACATTCTGGATTCGTGGCATGACGAAAAAAGGAAACCGACATAATGATAGTGGCTAACGCCGCTGGTTTAATGACTGGATTGTCGCTTGCCTATTTTCCGTTATGTGGTGTTGTGGTGCGCCGCTCAATCGACCACGCATGTTTATGCGCCCCCTCATTCTCGGCTTCCACGCCTTGCCTAACGAAACATATGCGGCATTCAATGTTTGTCTGGATTATAAGGAGTTCGGCTACGCCGAACGGTTTAATAACTGGATTGCCCGGAACAAGCCGGGCAATGACGGGTTGGGGGAGACAATGGTGAATCGCAAGGTGAGACTCTCTTTGAGATGCCAATGGTAAATAATTGTCACGCTTTGCGTGACACTAAAACGTGCTCTGGCGTAGCCGGACTCATTTGCGGCGAAGCCGCCGGTTTTGTGCGCAACACAACGACCATAACGACCATATACTGGGATGCTTACAACGCTATAACGGCGAACGTTCGCTCTGGGGATTGGATTACTTGATGCCCTGCCAGTCCATCGTCAAACTTTTGCCCGATTTGTCCAGTATGTGGTGGCATCATACAAGTAATTGACTTTTAGTGTCCCGCTGGTATAGCATATTTATCAAGCAACTATTCCAGAGATTTAAAATGGCTTTTCCGACAACGGTAATTGTAGAGTTTGCATGGGATACCGAAGCAAATGTTTATGTCGCGACCAGTAATCACGTACCCGGCCTGGTTGCAGAAGCAGAGACTGTAGAAAAACTTGACCAGAAAATTCGTTATCTGATTCCATTGTTATTGGAAGAAAACAAACATTTGTTCGGCGATAAATTAGATATGTCTGTTCCTATAGAGTTATTGATTCAACAACGTTCAATTCTTTCATTAAACGTTGACTAGTGTCCAAATTTTACAAGGACGTATGTAAAATTTTAAAAGCGCACGGCTGTTACTACGTAAGATCGGCAAAAGGAGACCATCAATTATGGGCCTCTCCAATTTCCAACAGACGGTTTATAGTGGACCCGGGAACGAAATCCAGACATACGGCGAATGCGGTTTTAAAACAGGCCGGGATTGACGAAAAATTATAAATTTGGTTTCCTGAAATTAAAAACGGACGCTACCTTTTTCCAAGTCTTCCTGGTCCTGCTCCTGGTATTGCAGCGCCCACGCCACATGTTCGCGCACCAACTCGGATGGATGATGCTGACGGCGCTTTAATGCGTCAATAATATTTTCCGAGCGTGGTGCGTTGCCGAGCGCGACCGCGATATTTCTTAACCAACGCAGATAGCCAATTCGCCGGATCGCCGAGCCTTCCGTGTTTTTCAAAAAAGCGGCCTCGTCCCAGTTAAACAATTCAACCAGCGAGCGATTATTCAATCCATGGCGCGTTTGGAAATCTGGTTCTACGGCTAATTTCGCATAGCGATTCCACGGGCATGCTAACTGGCAGTCATCGCAGCCGTAAATGCGATTGCCGATGGCTTTGCGATGCGCCACCGGAATGGCGCCGTGCAACTCGATGGTCAAATAGGAAATGCATCGACGGGCATCCAGTTGATAAGGCGCGACGATGGCATCGGTCGGGCATGCCTCAATACAGGCTCGGCAACTGCCGCAATGGTTGGCGGCTGCCTCATCGACTGGCAGCGGAATGTCGGTGTACAACTCGCCGAGGAAAAACCATGAGCCTTGTTCTTTATTGATGATGTTGGTGTGCTTCCCCAACCAGCCGTGCCCGGATTTTTCTGCCAAGGCTTTTTCCATCACCGGCGCGCTGTCGCAAAATGCACGATAACCGAATTCACCAACCGCGCCTGAAATTTTATTGGCGAGTTTTTGCAACCGACCGCGAATAACTTTGTGATAGTCCCGACCCAGCGCATATCTGGAAATATAGGCTTTATCCGGTTGGTTTAAGACCTGTTGCGCGTCCTGCATGTCCTCATTCAAATAATCCATGCGCACGGTGATAATCCTAATCGTGTCGCGCACCAGTTCGGCCGGCCGGCTGCGCTTGACGCCGTGCAGCGACATGTATTTCATCTCGCCATGAAATTTTTTCGCCAGCCATTGCGCCAAACGTGCTTCGCACTCCGACAAGTCAATATCGGAAATGGCGGTATGGGCAAAACCTAAATCAGCGCCCCAACGCTTAATTTGTCCCGCCAATTGTTTAAGGTTATGATCTTTCATGCCCCATAAAATAACATGGAAATAACATGGAAATAACATGGAAATAACATGGAAATAATACGGCAATCATACGGCAGGCGCGTGAGTCCTGAGTAAATATTTTGTAGCACTTATTTTAAGGCGTGGGCTGCAAAACCCTCTTGCAATCTGAAATATTTCGATTGCGCATAATAGTGGTAAGATTTTGTGCATGTTCAAGCGTATTATCTTAATCACGGTATTTGGCGTGCTGACCGGCGTTGTTGCATCGCTTGCGTCGGTTTTATTCATCAAAGTTATCGAGATTGGCAATGAGTTGCTGTGGATAACGGCAGAGCACCGCCAACAGGCTTCCGCTCAACCCTGGTTTGTATGGGCGGCAATTTTAGTTCCGACGCTGGGCGGGCTGGCGGTGGGGTTGCTGTGCATGACCAATTCGGAAAAAAGGCCATTGACCTTGGCCGACACCATCCAATCCGCACAAACTCTCAAATCTATCGCGCCACTTAAGAGTGGATTGACCACTGCGCTTGCTAGCATGGTGGCGATAAGTTGCGGGGCATCGGTGGGTCAATACGGGCCCTTAGCCCACCTTGGCGCCACTCTGGGGGCCTGGATCAGCCGTATCACGCGCCGCGCCGCCACCATGAACATGACCGCAACCATGGGCATTGGCTGTGGCGCCGCCGCCGCGATTGCGACCGCGTTCAATGCGCCCATCGCAGGCCTGCTGTTCGCTCACGAAGTCATCCTGCGTCATTACTCATTAAGATCATTCGCGCCGATTACGGTCTCGGCAGCCACCGGCTATGTGTTCGCCAATTATGTTTTTCATCAGCCGCCACTGTTCGACATCGAAATTCTGCAGCCGATCGGCGCCGCGGAATTTTTAGTCTTCATCGTCATCGGTGTGGCCGGCGCCTACCTGGCGTCGCTATTCATGCGCGCGGTGCTGGTCGCAAAATCGTTGGCGGATAACATCAATGTGCCGCAGTATTTCAAGCCCGCGCTGGCTGGCGCGGCGCTGGGAATCGTGGCAATTTGGCTGCCTGAAGTCTTGGGAATTGGCGAATCGGTGTTGCGCGATGCCGTGTCGGGAGCGGTTTACTCCCCCGCCGAGATGGCCATTATATTGATTGCCAAACTGATATTAACCGCGCTTTGTCTGGGGTTTGGGTTTGCTGGCGGCATATTCAGTCCGGCGTTGATAATCGGAATTTTGTTTGGGGCATTGATTGGCGCATTGGTCGACATGGGCGCGCCGCACTTTTTCGGCGACAGTCATTCGGTGATCGCGGTGTATGCGATTTGCGGCATGGTGGCGGTGACCGGTCCGGTGATTGGCGCGCCGATGACCGCGATTCTGATCGTCTTCGAACTCACCCGAAACTATGATTTGACCATCGCTGCAATGGTCAGCGTGGGCTTCGCCAATCTGGTGGGATATCGGTTAATCGGGCGGTCAATTTTTGATGTGCAACTCAAACAGATGGGTTTTGACTTGAGCATGGGAAGGGATAAAGCGGTTATGGATAGCCGTGATATTTCGGATTATCTCACCGAAGATTTTGTTTCGGTTCGAGCCGATGTCTCGCTTTCGGAACTGCGCAGCCGGCTCATTGAAGACGGAAAAAGCGAAGGTTATGTGCTGGATGAAAATAACCGGTATATTGGCACTGTCAGCCTGATTCAGTTGATGGCGTTGCTTAACAATGAGGCGTCGTTGAATGAGCAATGCGCCAAGCACGCGCTGGTCGAGCAAGTCGTCTTGACTCCGGATACTTCAATCTGGTCAGCCATGGAAAAAGTACAGGATTTTGTCGGCGAGAGTATTCCGGTTATTGCCAACGACAGCAGCGGCATCATGCTCGGCGTGGTTTATGAAGCCACCATTGTCAAAGCCTATATGGACACGTTGCATCACATCAGGCGCGAGGAGCATGGGGCGGATTAAATTGCGGATATTCGGAGATATTACACCCGGCGATATTGAACCCGATGGGTTTTTTAATCTAAAATTTCTGTATGGCGTATTCAGTTGTAACTGGAGAATAAGGTTCAAGACACTTTAAGGTATAGTGAAATGGTCATACCTAATTGTTCTATAAATGAAAAACAAGCATGTCATTCGTTGCCGAATTTCGGAGAATAAATTCAGGGCGATTCCACGGCTGTTTTGCCTTGATATCGAGGCTTGCAAAGTCGCACAAATCACCGGCGTCTCTGGCCCGGCGACCAGCCGATTGTATACTCAAATCAGACAACACATCGCCGGGCAATGACGACCCTTATTTATCATTCTCGCCGGCAGGCGCAAAAAACCGCCCTCTCTGCCGTCATTCTCGCCGAAGGCGGGAATCCAGTTAAATATCTGTCACGCGTAGCGTGACTCTTTTTAGCATCCGGCTTTGCCAGACACAAACCGACGGCTTCGCCGCTCTGGATTGCCCGGCCAATAATAATATGGGCCGGGCAATGACAAATGATAGGCAATGGTGAATTGAGAGGACAAAGGCGAGTTGAGAGGCCAAAAGTAACCGAGAATAAAAAGTTTGGCTACGCATCCTCCCTGCCGTCATTCTCGCCGGCAGGCGGGAATCCAGACGCGGCGAAGCCGCGATAATAAGGAGTTCGGCTACGCCGAACGGTTTAATAACTGGATTGCCCGGCCAATAATAATAATATGGGCCGGGCAATGACGAATGATAGGTAATAGAGCACGTTTTAGTGTCACGCTTTGCGTGACACTTATTTACCATTGTCTTCTCAAAAGGACTCATTGCTTTCCGATTCACCATAGTCTTCCCAGCCCGTCATTCTCGCCGCAGGCGGGAATCCAGTTAAAATACGTCGTCCGGCGTAGCCGGACTCCTTTGAAAGAGTGTGAGTCTCGCTTCAATATGCGCCACGAAAATGGGTATCAATATCTGCTAAAATCTATCCGAAATCAACCGCTTAAAGTATCTTGAACCGAGAATAAATATGTGTGAATTACCGTTTATAAGTTTTGAAATCCTGTCTCTATAGTTCCCAACAAGCCAGGGAAATGGACCGGATTGCCATCGACCGGTATGGGTATTCCGGGCTATTGCTGATGAAAACCGCTGGCGAGCGGGCGTTTGCAAATATTATGGCGCGCTTTTCCGCGGCTGAGCCTATGGTTGTTTTGTGCGGCTCAGGCAACAACGGCGGCGATGGTTATGTGGTGGCGAAATGTGCACAAGTGATTGGGTTGGAGGTTATTGTGGTGCAGGCATCGGCGCCAAAAACCAAAGACACCATTCAGGTTTGCCAGGAATTTGTTGACCGCGGCGGCAGCATTATAACAAGCGATACAAACGATATCGAAGCGCTCCGAAGTGCCGGGCTGATCATCGATGGTCTTTTTGGCACCGGGTTGAACCGTGCGCCATCAGGATGCTATGCGGATTTGATTCGCGCGGCCAATCAAGCCAGTTGCCAGGTCGGTCGTCAGGCCGGTTGTCCTGTGGTGGCATTGGATATTCCTTCTGGTTTGGATAGTGATACCGGATTTGCGTTTGATCCCTGCATAGAAGCCTCGATGACCGTGACCTTCATCGGGCAAAAATTCGGTTTGTTTACCGGTCAAGGGAAGAATTGCAGCGGCCAAATCAAATTTGAGGATTTAAACCTGCCTGCAGATATTCAGGAAAGCATAAAGCCCATAGCGAAAATCATACCCAGCCCGGCACTGAAAAAAAGCCCATTGAAAAAAAGAAAGGCGGATAGTCATAAAGGCGACTACGGCAACATCATCATTGCCGGCGGCGATAACGGCATGTTAGGCGCGCCGCTGTTGGCCGGTCGCGCGGCGTTGCGCTGCGGCAGCGGGCGGGTAACGGTGTTAAGCACTGAGCGGCATTTGGACATGCCGGCGCTGCATTGCCCGGAGTTGATGAGCCAGTGTATTGAAGATAAAACCGGTTTTGCTCGATTATGCGAACAGTGCGATGTCGTCGTTATTGGCCCCGGAATGGGTCTGAGCGACTGGAGCAAGCGGATTTTTGATGGTCTGATTGAACTGCAAAAACCCATGGTGATTGATGCGGATGGCTTGGCCTTTTTAGCTGAGGCCTTTGGAAAACGCGACCATTGGGTGCTGACTCCTCACCCCGGCGAGGCGGCAAAATTACTCGGTTGTTCCACCGCGGAGGTGCAACAAAATCGCCTCGGCGCAGTCACGGCGATAAGCGAAAAATTCGGCGGTGTTTGTGTGCTCAAAGGCGCCGGCACTTTGGTTGCCGATGCATCTGATGCATCGGACATGGTCGGTGTATGCGATCGCGGTAATCCCGGCATGGCGACTGCGGGCGCGGGCGACGTTCTGGCGGGAATGATTGGCTCGCTCATGGGGCAGGATTTTGACCCCGGCAAAGCCGCGCAAGCGGGTGTTTGGTTGCATGCAACGTGTGCCGATAAAATAGCCGCGCGAATTGGCATGGCAAGTCTGTTGGCCGGGGATATCATCGATGCACTGCCTGAAACGCTATCGTCTGTTCAGGCTCAGGCTCATGCCTTGGCTTAAAATTTCGGATGAAGGCGCGATGCTGGCCTTGGGTCGCTCATGGGGCCGCGCCTTAGCCGATAATCTTTTACCCGGCAATCCCGGACAGGGCTGTGTATTGTTTTTGTCGGGGGAGATTGGTTCGGGCAAAACCACTCTGGTTCGAGGCATATTATCCGGGCTCGGGTTTGACGATATCGTATCCAGCCCGACTTACACTTTAGTCGAGCCTTATACCATTAACCGACGGCCGGTCTATCATTTCGATTTGTACCGGGTAAAATGCCCCGAAGAGTTAGAGATGATCGGCATTCGCGACATGATTACCCCTGAGACGATTAGTTTGATTGAATGGCCCGAGCGCGCGGCTGGCATGTTGCCGGAACCGGACTATGAAATTGTCATCCGCTACGCCGCCGCCGGTCGCGAAGTGGAGATTACCGACCGCAAAACCGCGCAGCGGCTGTCGCCCCATGTTCATAGTGCGGACTAAAATTCATCGCGGGTTGCTGATCGCAATTCTGTTGCTGGGCGATGGCGGGTTGCTGCATGCGGCGGCGGTGAACGATATCCGCATGTGGCATGCGCCGGAGCGGTCACGGTTTGTTTTTGACCTGGACCGGGGGGTGGCCTTTAATGTTTTCACATTGAAAAATCCTGGCCGGGTGGTGATTGATTTGCCGAATACGAAACTAAAAAGCACCGTTCCAGCACCGGGGGCCAGCGGACAATTCATCAAACAACTGCGTGTCGGCTACCCGAAACCGGATATCATGCGGCTGGTTTTTGATCTCGATAAACCGGTGCGTTACTTTATCCAGTTACTCACACCGGTTGATAATTTCAAATACCGGTTGGTTGTGGATTACTATCATCAGGACGCCGTGGTGGAAGCGGATCAGCCTTCCAGGCCGGCGGTGCGGTCAACAACTACCAAGTCGGTTGCAACGCCGCGAAAACCGAAAGCCAAGTTGCTGGTCTTAATCGATCCAGGGCATGGCGGCGAAGACTTCGGTGCGCGCGGACGAACAGCCAGGGAAAAAAACATCGTGTTGCAGATTTCCAAAAAACTGAAAACGCAAATTGACAAGCAGCCGCGGCTGAGAGCCGAACTCACCCGCAAAGGAGATTATTACATTGGATTGCGCAAGCGCACGCGAATTGCACGCAACCTTGACGCCGATTTTTTTATTTCCATTCACGCCGACGCGTTCAAGAATAAAAATGTGCGCGGCGCCTCCGTATATGCCTTGTCGCAGCGCGGCGCCTCCAGCGAAACCGCAAGATGGCTGGCGAACAAGGAGAACTCGTCTGATTTGGCCGGCGGCGTGAGTTTGGCGGACAAGGACGATTTGCTGGCGCAGGTGTTGTTGGATCTTTCGATGACCAAGACCGTGAGCGCAAGCATCAGTTTTGGCAAGGAGGTGTTGAGCGAGTTGAAAAATGTCGGCCGGGTGCATAGTCGGCGCGTTGAGCAAGCCGGTTTTGTGGTATTAAAATCTCCCGATATTCCTTCGATTTTGATAGAGACCGCCTACATCACCAACCCCACGGAAGAAAAATTGTTGCAAAATTCGGAACATCAGTATCGAATAGTCAATGCCGTAGTATCGGGAATAAAACGCTACGTTGCCAAAAACGAAAATTTATTTCAGTGATTTTGCGACATCATTATTTTATGGCTTGATTATTTTAGGTTCAAGATACTTTAAGGTATAGTGAAATGATCACAACTAATTGTTCTATAAAGGAGTCCGGCTACGCCGGACGGCATATTTCACTGGATTGCCCGGAACAAGCCGGGCAATGACGACTCTTATTCGTCATTCTCGCCGAAGGCGGGAATCCAGTTAAATATCTGTCACGCGTAGCGTGACTCTTTTTGGCATCCGGCTTTGCCAGACACAAACCGGCGGCTTCGCCGCAAAGGAGTTCGGCTACGCCGAACGGTTTAATAACTGGATTGCCCGGCCAATAATAATAATATGGGCCGGGCAATGACGACCCTTATTTGTCATTCTCGCCGCAGGCGGGAATCCAGTTAAAATATGGCGTCCGGCGTAGCCGGACTCCTTTGAAAGAGTGTGAGTTTCGCTTCAATATGCGCCACGAAAATGGGTGTCAATATCTGCTAAAATCTATCCGAAATCGACCGCTTAAAGTATCTTGAACCTTATTTTATGAAGCATACCCAGACTCAACGTCGAGAAATTCGCCCGCTTGACGACAAATTAATCAATCAAATTGCCGCCGGTGAGGTGGTTGAACGGCCGGCATCGCTATTAAAGGAACTGCTTGAAAACAGTATAGACGGCGGTTCCAGCCGAATTGAAATTCAAGCGGAACGCGGCGGACTGAAACGAATTTTGGTTAAGGATAATGGCTTTGGAATACCCAAAGACCAGCTCGCTTTAGCGCTGTCAAGACATGCAACCAGCAAGCTGACCGCGATCGAAGATCTGTTTAGCGTCGGCACGTTGGGATTTCGCGGTGAAGCGCTGCCCAGCATCGCCGCGGTTTCCAGATTGACATTACAGTCAAAAGTGGCTGGGCAGGACAGCGGCTATGAAATATCCATACATGGCGGCAAGCCGGCATCGTCGCCAAAGCCGACGCCGCATCATCAGGGCACCACAGTCGAAGTTGAGGATTTGTTTTACAACACGCCGGCGCGCAGAAAATTTTTGCGCACCGAGAAAACCGAATTGAATCATTGCGACCGTGTCATTCGCAAAATTGCGCTGAGCCACTTTGATGTGGAGATTAGTTTCACGCACGATGGCAAGCGGTCTTTTCATGTCCTGCCGGCGGTCAACGAAATTCAGCGCGAGAAAAGAATTGCCAGCATTTGCGGGAAACCCTTTGCCAGTCAATGTATCCACTTTGAAGATGATGTTGAGGTGATGTCATTGAGTGGCTGGATGGGGTTGCCGGTATTTTCAAGAAGCCAACGCGACCTGCAATATTTTTTCGTGAACGGCCGGGCGGTCAGCGATAATTTGGTGGCGCATGCGGTACGGCGCGCGTATAGCGACGTGCTCTACCACGGTCGCCACCCGGCGTTCGTGTTATTTTTCACGATAGACCCGAGCCTGGTGGATGTTAATGTTCATCCGGCGAAAAGCGAGGTTCGGTTCCGGGAAAGCCGCGCGGTGCATGACTATATTTATCGAACCCTGCATCGGACAATCGCGCAACTGACGCCGGAATCCAGCGAAGTTCGTTTGCCAACCCCCAAAAATATTCCGCCGCCAACATCGGGCACGAGCCGCCCGGGCGGATATGGTTCAGCTGCCACGCAGCAGAATATAAAAATGCTGGTGCGCGAGCAGTTGCAGACCTACCAAGCCATGACGCCTGCGACCCATGGATCTCATGAGCAACCGCTTCAGAGCCATTTTGATGGCGGCGGCATCAACCCAAAGACACCGCTCAAGTTCGGCTCAACTCAACGCTCCGATGCTCGCCACGATGATCAAGATGATCAGGACATTCCTCCTCTTGGCTATGCCGTGGCGCAATTGAAGGGGGTGTATATCCTGGCCGAAAATCGGGAAGGATTGATTATGGTCGATATGCATGCCGCGCACGAGCGGATTACTTATGAAATGCTGAAACGGCAAATGGACGAGAACCAGATCAACAGCCAGCCGTTGTTGGTGCCCTTGCAGATCAATGTCAGCAACATCGAAGCGGATGCCGCGGAGTCGTTTTCCGCGCAATTCAAGGACCTTGGATTCGAAATTGACAGGATCGGAGAACAGAAGATAGTGGTGCGCTCGGTGCCGGAGTTATTGATCAGGGCCGACATCGAGCGGTTGATCAGGGATGCGCTTGCGGATTTGATCGAGCATGGCAGCAGCGATCGAATCGCCGACGCTCAACTTGAGATTTTATCCAGCGTGGCTTGCCACGGCTGCATTCGCGCCAATCGGAAACTCGAAATCGAGGAAATGAACGCACTGCTCAGGCAAATGGAAACGGTGGAGCGCTCGGGGCAATGCAACCACGGCCGACCGACCTGGATGAGCGTCTCGCTGAGCGAAATTGACAAGTGGTTTATGCGTGGACGTTGAGCTGCCGGCCGTCATTTTCTTGATGGGCGCCACCGCATCGGGGAAAACAGACGCGGCGGCGAGAATTTGCGATCAATTCAATTGCGAACTGATCAGCGTGGATGCGGCTCAGGTGTATCGCGGCATGAACATCGGCACCGCCAAGCCGGACAAGGATTTCCTCGCCGCCTACCCCCACCATCTTATTGATGTGCGCAACATTACTGAGCGTTATTCAGCCGCCGAGTTTTGCCGGGATGCCGGCGCTTTGATCAATGACATTCACCAACGAGGCAACACGCCGATCCTGGTCGGCGGCACTATGTTTTATTTTTCCGCGCTTGAACATGGGTTGTCGGATCTCCCTGGCGCGGATGCGGAGACCAGAATGTTGATCGAAAATGAAATTCGAGAAACAGGGCTCGCGGCGCTGCATCAGCAACTGGCGGCCATAGACCCGGCTTCGGCCCGGCGCATTGCACCGTCCGATTCGCAGCGCATCCAACGGGCCATGGAGTTGTATCGCTTGACCCACGTTCCGCCGTCACGGCTGACGGCGAACGCCAGTCGCGATGGTCTTGCGCATCGCATAATCAAAATCACGTTGTTCGTCGCCGATCGGAAATTTTTGCACCGAAAAATCGAACAACGCTATTTGCGCATGCTGAAGCACGGCCTGATCGATGAAGTAACAGCGCTGACCCATGATGTGGAAGACCCGGCAAGCCTGACCGCGATGCGCACCGTGGGCTATCGCCAGGCGCTGGATTACCTGTCGGGCAAGGTGAATCATCAACAAATGGCGGATAATGGAATTGCGGCAACCCGACAATTGGCAAAGCGTCAATTAACCTGGTTGCGCAATCAGTCGAACCTGGTGTGGTTTGATATGTGTCATCCCAAAACCGCCGATGCCATGCTGGTCTATTTGAATGGCGTGCTGCAATAACGAGTTCGTTTTCATTTGATAAAACCCGACCGCGGGCTTATACTCATGCTGAAATCCCAAATTTACTCTGACAATAATAAAGGTAATGATAATGGCACCACTAAGAGGAACGGCCTTGCAAGATCCATTTTTGAATGTCTTACGAAAAGAGCGAATCCCGGTATCCGTGTTTTTAGTGAACGGCATCAAACTGCAAGGGCAAATCGAATCATTTGATCAGTTTGTGATTGTATTGCGCAATACGGTCAACCAAATGATTTATAAGCACGCAATTTCAACTATTGTCCCAAGCCGAGCCGTGCGCATCGCCCAGGTGGACGAAGCAGATGACTACAATTCTGAATTTGAAGAAAATCCCGGAAACGATTAACCGGAAACGATTAAATGGTCGCGCATAATGCTGGATGGTCATTTACGCGGCGCTGGTTAAGGATTTGCGTGGCCGGAAAAATTCACGCGAAAAATTAAATGGAGATAGCGCACCCTGTTTAGGCGTATAGACCAAGGTCGCAGTCACTTCGATCAGGCCGAGCGGGCGATTCTGGTGCGCCAGGTTCAGCGGCCGTATATGGCGGCGGCGCATGATAGCGTTCATGACGATTTCCCTGCACATGCGCCGCTGAGGGAGCTCAGCGAGCTGGCCATCTCCGCGGGCGCGGATGTTTGCGGGACATTCATCGCGGTGCGCGCCAAGCCGGTTGCCGCCACCTTTATGGGCAAGGGGAAAGCCGAAGAATTGGCTGAAATGGCAGCAAATTATCAGGCCACCGTGGTGATTTTTGACCATGCGATTAGTCCAGTCCAGGAAAGAAACATTGAACGGATTGTCCAGTGCCGGGTGCTTGATCGTGCTGGACTTATCCTGGATATATTCGCGCAAAGAGCCACCTCAAGCGAAGGCAAGCTTCAGGTAGAACTGGCTCAGCTGCAGCATCTATCCACCCGTTTGATTCGAGGCTGGACCCATCTGGAGCGGCAAAAAGGCGGCATTGGCCTGCGCGGCCCCGGTGAATCCCAACTGGAGACCGATCGGCGGCTGATAGGCGCGCGAATAAAGACCTTAACCGGCCGCCTCGGCAAGGTGGAAGCCCAGCGTTCATTGCGGCGGCGGGCGCGTCATCGCACCCCGATTCCGACCATTTCCCTGGTCGGTTATACCAATGCGGGAAAATCATCGTTATTCAATGCCATGACCGGCGCCGAGGTGCCGGTTGAGGATAAATTGTTCACCACTTTGGACCCCACCATGCGGCGTGTGGAGGTACCCGGTTTCGGGCCCATAGTGCTTTCAGACACGGTTGGTTTCGTGCGCCAATTGCCGCATGCTCTGGTGGCCGCATTCCATTCTACTTTGGAAGAGGTCGCCAGCGCGACTTGTTTACTTCTGGTCAGCGATGTGTCTGATCCGGATCATCTGGAGCTTCGAGGCCACGTCCAACAGGTGCTGGATGAAATCGGCGCCAAAGGTGTCCCGGTTATTCATATTTATAACAAAATAGATTTAACCGGAGACGCGGCGAAAACGACTCGATATAACGGTCAACAGGCTAACGATCAACAACGAGTCGACAAGATATGGCTGTCCGCTAAAACCGGCGCCGGAGTCGAGTTTGTGCAACAGGCTTTGGCGGCGCTGTTAAGCAAGGAATACCGATATTATTTAATTCACTTAAAACCCCAGGCCGGTGCGCTACGCGCCAAGTTGTTTGCGCGCGGCGAAGTCATTAACGAGGAAGTGGATGAAAGCGGCGCCATCACTATGCAAGTAAAAATGCAGCCGGCCGTGCGCGGGTGGCTGGAATCCCAACGGCAATACGATGGATTGTGGAACGAGATTGCGGGCCGACGATAAAGCGGCAATCATCCCAAGGCAACTCAAGCCCCATTTTGTTCTGATGATGCGCTTGCTTGAGTGCGTTTCACACGCCGTATGTGCTACAATTCCGCCGTTGAACTTTAGCCGAATGCTGGATTGTCGTGCCCTGTTTTGGTTCGATTAAATGCTGAATTTATTTCATAAAATCAATAACTTATACCTTATTTAATCGCTGTCCTGATAAGGGACGGCACACGATTTCGCCGCTATGACAGAAACGCCTTTCGCCAAGGAAATGCTGCCCGCCAATCTGGAAAAAGAGATGCGGCGATCCTATCTCGACTACGCCATGAGCGTCATCGTCGGGCGCGCCTTGCCCGACATTCGCGACGGACTGAAACCGGTTCATCGGCGGGTGTTGTACGCCATGTCGGTGCTCGGCAATGACTGGAACAAGGCCTATAAAAAATCGGCGCGCGTGGTCGGCGATGTCATCGGCAAGTATCATCCGCACGGCGACACCGCGGTGTACGACACCATCGTGCGCATGGCGCAAGATTTTTCCATGCGCTATATGCTGGTCAATGGCCAAGGCAACTTCGGCTCGGTGGACGGTGATTCGCCGGCGGCGATGCGCTACACTGAAATTCGCCTGACGCGCATGGCGCACGAATTGCTCGCCGACCTTGACAAGCAGACCGTGGATTTTGGCCCGAACTACGACGAGACCGAAACCCAGCCGCTGGTGTTGCCGACCCGGACGCCAAACTTGCTGGTCAATGGCTCTACCGGTATCGCCGTGGGCATGGCAACCAACATCCCGCCGCATAATCTTGGCGAGACCATTGACGCCTGTTTTGCTCTGATGGATAACAGTGAAATCAGCATTGCGGAATTAATGGAGTACCTGCCGGGCCCGGATTTCCCGACCGCCGGAATCATCAATGGCCATGCTGGAATCCGGCAAGCCTATGAAACCGGGCGCGGCCGAATTTATGTGCGCGCGCGCACTGAAATCGAAACCAGCGGCAGTGGTCGCGAGGCCATCATTGTCCATGAGTTGCCCTATCAGGTGAACAAGGCCAGATTGATGGAAAAAATTGCCGAGTTGGTCAAGCACAAAAAGATTGAAGGCATTTCCGCCATACGCGATGAATCCGATAAATCAGGCATGCGCATGGTGGTTGAAATAAAAAGGGGCGAACAGTCGGAAGTGGTGTTGAATAATTTGTACAAGCAAACCCAGTTGCAAACCGTATTTGGCATCAACATGGTGGCGTTGAGCAAAAATCAGCCCAATGTGTTTAACCTTAAGGAAATACTTAACGAATTCACCAAGCACCGTAGAGAAGTCGTTACCCGCAGAACGGTGTTTGAACTCAGAAAAGCGCGCAGCCGCGCGCATCTTCTCGAAGGTCTTGCGGTCGCGCTAACCAATATAGATGCTGTTATTGCGATGATTAAAGCCGCCCAAACCCCGGCCCAAGCGAAGGAGAATCTACTCAGCAAAACCTGGCAGCCGGGCGCGGTGGCGAAAATGCTGAGCGGCGGCGATGTGCGCGTCGATGTGAATGTATCCCGCCCCGCCGACCTGGATAAACAATATGGCATGACAGAATCTGGCTATCAAATGTCGCCGCAACAGGCTCAGGCGATCCTGGAGATGCGACTGCATCGACTGACCGGTCTCGAACAGGAAAAAATTCATAAGGAATATGCTGAAATCATCAATGAAATTTTGGCGTTGCTGGAAATTCTAAGCAACCCGGATCGCTTAGTGGAAGTGATTCGGGAAGAGTTGCAGGATATTCGCGATCGCTATAATGATGAACGGCGCACGGAAATTATTGAGGGCGAGATCGATTTGTCCATGGAAGATTTAATTCCCGAAGAAGAAGTGGTGGTCACCATCTCCCACGAAGGTTATGCGAAGTCACAGCCGATCTCGCATTACAGCACACAAAAACGAGGCGGCAAAGGCAGGATTGCCACCCGCACCAAAGAAGAGGATTTTGTGAGTCGAATGTTTGTGGCGAATTCGCATGACACGATATTATGCTTTTCCAATATGGGCAAGGTCTATTGGCTGCGGGTGTTCCAACTTCCGCAAGCCGGGCGTCAGGCGCGTGGCAAGCCATTAGTCAATCTATTGCCCTTGGATGCGGACGAGCAAGTCACCGCGATATTGCCGATCAAGGGGTATGAAGAGGGTGTCAATATTCTGATGGCGACGGCGCGCGGCGTCATTAAAAAATGCAGATTAAATGATTTTTCGCGGCCGCGCAGCAACGGCATCATCGCGGTAAATCTACAGCAGGACGATCACCTGATCGGCGTTGCCTTAACCACCGGCATTGAAGATCTGCTGTTGATTAGTGATGCGGGAAAGGCCGCACGGTTTTCGGAAAATAAGGTCCGAATGGTCGGGCGCGCCGCAAGAGGGGTCAGAGGGATGCGTTTGGATAAAGGTCAAAATGTCATCGCGCTGATGGTGCTGCCCGCGGCAAATGCCAGTGCGGCGAATGTCAACGGAGCCAATGGCAACGGTGAACAAGCTGTATCGGAGTCGGCAATTTTGACTTGCACAATACATGGCTACGGCAAGCGCACCCTGATCTCGGATTTTCCTCGTAAAAACCGCGGCGGTAAGGGTGTTATCGCCATAAAAACGTCGAGTCGAAATGGCATGGTTGTAAGCGCACACATTGTTAATGAAGCCGATGAAGTTATGTTGATTACCGACGGTGGCATCCTGATTCGTACCGAGATCGCGGAAATTTCGACCCAAGGCAGGAATACCCAGGGGGTGAGACTGATTTCACTGAAAAATGACGAAAGATTAGTCAGCGTAGATAAAGTGGAGGATCCCGATACTGACGAAGAACCATGCCAAGATACCCCCATTCATTGAGGCTTCAACCAATAGCAGGCTAAACCTTGACCAAAGAAACCGATAAGAAACTTGAAGTTTTTCGGGATAAGATCGACAACATAGATGTGGATATCCTTCGATTAATGAATCAGCGGTTAAGCGCCGCGCAATCGATTGCCCAAATCAAGGCCACCTCGGCGCAGCCGGCATTTTACCGGCCGGAACGGGAAGCGCAGGTTCTGAGTCGCTTGCAAAATTTGAATGACGGCTTGTTGCAGGATAGTTCTCTGGAATCATTGTTTAGGGAAATTATGTCCATTACCAGAGGTATCGAGGCCGGGTTATCGGTTTCTGTGCTGGGCCCGGTCGGCACTTATACTGAAGCCGCCGCTCGCCACCATTTCGGCAGCGCCATCGCCATTGTCGATTTCCCCACCATCGATGAGATTTTCAAGGCGACCGAAACCGGGCACACCAATTTTTCCGTGGTGCCGGTGGAGAATTCGACCGAAGGCGGAGTGACCGGGACGCTGGACCGCCTGGTGAACACATCGCTAACCATCTGCGGCGAGATTAATTTGCAGATTCATCATAATTTGTTGAGTATTGAGGATGACCCCGGTCGGGTGAAAAAAATATACGCGCATACTCAGTCTTTGGGGCAATGCAAACGCTGGATAGATAAAAATTGCGCGCAAGCGGAACTGATCCCGACCAGCAGCAGTGCGGATGCGGCGAAAAAATCGACCACGGAAAAATCGGCCGCCGCCATTGCCGGCGCGGTCGCGGCGCAGCGATACCAATTAAAAATTGTGGCGGCCAACATTGAGGATGAATCCGGCAACACCACCCGGTTTTTAGTCTTGTCCAACCGCGCCACACCGCCGAGCGGCAATGACAAGACCAGTTTGCTGCTGTCCTGCCGAAGTCGTCCCGGGGCCTTGCTGCATTTATTGCAGCCTTTGCTGGATGGGCAGATTGACATGACCAAAATTGAATCCAGGCCATCCAAAATCGGACTCTGGGACTATGTCTTTTTCATTGATATTTTGGGGCATCAAGAAGAAAAACATGTGGCGAAGGCGCTGACCGAACTCAAAGTCGAGGCCGGCTTGTTCAAGAATCTCGGCTCCTATCCCGCATCCATTTAAGCCCGCGTCCATTTAAGACATGCCCTGACGCCATTTTTGGATTGGACTTTTGAACGCAACATCATCGCATCCTATTCGCACGCTCGCCATCGTCGGCGTGGGGTTGATTGGCGGCTCCTTAGGCTTGGCATTGAAGCGCGCCGGCGCGGTCGGTCGGGTGATTGGCGTGGGACGCTCGCCGGCGAATTTGGACACGGCGCGCTCACGCGGGGCGATCGACGAAATCCAGCCCGACCTGCGGCGCGCCGTTAGCGACGCCGATGTCATCGTGCTGGCGACGCCGGTCAACACCATTGCCGCACTGTTCGGTGCGCTTGCGCCGGCGCTTACCGATGACAAAATTATCACCGATGTGGGTAGCGTCAAAGCCGGGGTGTGCGCCGCGGCATCTGCTGCGCTCGGGGCGAGAATCAGCCGCTTTGTGCCGGGGCATCCGATTGCCGGCAAGGAAAAATCCGGCATCGCCGCCGCCGCCGCCGACTTGTTCGAAAACCACAAAGTGATCCTGACACCGAGCGATGCCACGGATCCCCAATCTTGTCTGACGATTAAGAAAATGTGGCAGACCATCGGTGCTGAAGTGAAATCGATGACTGTCTCGGAGCACGATCGAGTATTGTCGATCACCAGCCACCTGCCGCATGTATTATCTTATGTGATGATGGATTTTCTGGCCACCTCTCCGGAACGGGAGCACTGTTACCAAATGGCGGCGGGCGGTTTTTATGATTTCACCCGCACCGCCTCCAGCGACCCGGAGATGTGGCGCGACATCTCGATTATGAATAAGCGCCATTTGCTCGAGCACATCGCGAAGTTTAAGCGGCAACTGAATAACGTGGCCGCAATGATCGATGCCGATGACGAGACCGCCATCGAGGATTTGTATGCTTCGGCGAGGCGCGCCCGCGCGCTGGTCACGGAAAAACGCAAGTTGGAATCATAGGCGGCGCACGAATGACGCTAAGCGCATCCGCCCGACCCGTGTTAAAAACATCGCGCGCGCATTAAAGGTAGAAGTTAGCGATGAAATTTTTGCCATGAAATTTTTAGTGATCCCCAGTTCCGGCTTGCGCGGTAAAATCAAAGTTGCCGGGGACAAATCAATTTCACACCGCGCGGTAATTTTCGGCGCCATTGCCAATGGCGTGACTCGGGTCTCGGGCCTATTGGAAGGCGAGGATGTGCTGGCGACCATGGCCGCATTTCGCGCCATGGGGATTAACATTACCCGAGCAAGCAGCCAGCCCGATGACAACCATTATGAAATTCAGGGCAACGGTTTGCACGGCCTCGCGCAACCCGATAGCAGTCTCGACCTGGGCAATTCCGGCACCGCCTTGCGGTTATTAACGGGATTGCTTTGCGCGCAGCCCTGGTCGACTACGCTGACGGGTGATGACTCGCTGCGCCGGCGACCGATGGGCAGAATCATCGACCCGCTGACGCGCATGGGCGTGCACATTGAATCCGCGGACGGCAAACCGCCATTGCATATCGCCGCCGCGCCGCGCGCCAACCCGCTTCGTGGCATTCACTACGCCACGCCAATGGCTTCGGCGCAGGTGAAATCTGCCATTCTGCTGGCCGGGCTATACGCCGAAGGCCGCACTTCGGTGACCGAAACGGCGCCCACTCGGGATCATACCGAGCGCATGTTAGCCGGGTTTGGCTATGCGGTGGAAATCCAGCAGCGCACCGTCTCTGTTAGCGGCGGCGGCACATTGCTGGCCCGGGCAATAGCAGTTCCCGCGGATTTATCCTCGGCCGCATTTTTCATCCTGGCGGCATTGATCACAAAAAACAGCGAGTTGGTTTTGCAACGGGTGGGGGTGAATCCCAGCCGCGCGGGTGTTTTGACTATTTTGCAACGCATGGGCGGCGATATCGAGTTGATTGATGCGGTCACCATCGGCGGCGAACCGGTCGCCGACATCGTGGTCAGGAGTTCCGAGTTGCGCGGCTGCGATGTTGGCGGCGATGATGTTGCGCTTGCCATTGACGAGATTCCAGTGATCGCGGTGGCGGCCGCCTGCGCCACCGGCCTTACCCGAATTTCCGAGGCGGCGGAATTGCGGGTTAAGGAAAGCGACCGTATTCATTGTCTGGTCAATGGGCTTAAAACGCTGGGCATCAACGTCAAAGAGAATGTCGACGGCATGGTTATCGAGGGCGGGAAACTAACCGGCGGGCGCGTGCAAAGTTGTGGTGATCACCGCATCGCCATGGCGTTTTCGATAGCCGGTGCGGCTGCGCTGGAGCCGGTTGAAGTTTTGGACTGCGACAATGTGGCCACCTCTTTCCCGGATTTTCAGCCACTGGCGCATCAAGCCGGAATAAACATTGCGGTCAACTGAAACAAATTTAAGCGCCACAAAAACGAATTGCGTGCCGGTGCTTGCCATCGATGGCCCAAGCGGTTCGGGCAAAGGCACGATATCTTTGGCGGTGGCGCGGCAACTGGGCTGGCATTATCTCGATAGCGGCGCGCTGTATCGGGTGCTCGGGCATATCGCCGCCAGAAATGACATTGACCTTGCCGACGAGGTCGGCTTGATGGGTTTGGTGGACGACCTGAATGATGACCGAAATGATGCGCTGGAGATTGAGTTTCGGGATGGCGCCGTGTGGTTATGCGGCGAGGAGGTCGGCGATGAAATTCGCACCGAGGAAGCGGGCCGGCGAGCGTCCATGGTCGCGCCGATTCGCGGCGTTCGGGCAAAACTGCTGGTGTGGCAACGAGGCAGAGCGCAAATGCCCGGACTGGTGGCCGACGGCAGGGACATGGGAACAGTGGTGTTTCCCAATGCAACCTGCAAGATATTCCTGACCGCCAGCGCGCAGGCGCGCGCGCAAAGGCGTTTTCGGCAGTTGAGAGACAAAGGTTTTGATGTTACTATGGCACGGCTTTTCAAGGAGATATCGGAACGCGATGCGCGTGATGCGAATCGGGCGGTGTCGCCGTTGAAGCCTGCCGCAGATGCGGTTGTGCTGGACACAACAAATTTAACCATTGAAGTTGTGGTCTCGCAGGCGCTGGCGCTGGTGCGTGACGCGACCGATAAGTGAATTGAAAAGCAAAGGCGAATAAGCCCTGAAGCCTCTTTTTCGTAAGCAGGCGCTGTGGGATTATTTTTTATTATTAACTATTTTTTATTAAGACTTCTATCGTTATTGCCGCTCATTATGACGTTCGTTATGCCAGACGAACTCTTCCAATCCGGTCAAGATAATTCCTCTGACTATTTGATATTATGAAAGAATAATTTTGCAATGGTGGATTTGAATGAGTAATGCGGGAATCGGTGTCAATTATTTATTATGACTGAAAATTTTGCGACATTATTAGAGGAAAGCTTGGCGAATGTCGTCATGCGCCCCGGCGAGGTGATTGTCGGCGAGGTAGTGGAAGCGAATGATGACTATGTTGTGGTCAGCGCGGGGCTAAAATCGGATGCGGAAATTCCCGCGGATGAATTCAAAAATGCGGCGGGAGAACTCACTGTCAAGGTGGGCGAGCAAGTTGAAGTTGCGCTGGAAGCGGTGGAAGATGGCACCGGCTGCACCAAAATGTCGCGCGAACGGGCGATGCGCGCGCGCGCCTGGATCGAGCTTGCCAAAGCGCAAGAAGAGGGCGAAATAATCAGCGGTATTATTACCGGCAAGGTCAAGGGCGGGTTCACGGTTGATGTGAGCGGATTGCGCGCATTCCTGCCCGGTTCCTTGGTGGATGTGCGGCCGATTAAGGATGCCGCTTATATCGAAGGTCGGGAGCTCGATTTTAAGGTGATTAGCCTCGATCAAGCGCGCAATAATATCGTCGTTTCAAGACGCGCCATAGTCGAAAATGAACTCAACGAAGAACGCGAAAAACTGCTCGATACCCTCGAAGAAGGGCAAGTGGTCAAAGGCGTGGTCAAGAATTTGACCGGCTATGGCGCGTTCGTGAATTTAGGCGGTTTGGACGGACTGCTGCACATCACCGACCTGGCCTGGAAGCGGGTGCAGCATCCCTCGGAAGTGTTGACCGTCGGCGATGAAATCGAAACTCGGGTGCTTAAATTTGACAAGGCACAATGCCGGGTATCGCTTGGCTTGAAACAGATGGGCGAAGATCCCTGGATGGATTTAGTCCGCCGCTACCCGGTCAACACCCGCATATTTGGCAGGGTCACCAACCTTACCGACTACGGCGCATTTATCGAGTTGGAAGAAGGCGTTGAAGGTCTGGTGCATCTTTCCGAAATGGATTGGACCAACAAAAATATCCACCCCGGTAAAATTTGTCACGTCGGCGATGAAGTGGAAGCGATGATTCTGGATATTAATCCGGAAAGACGCCGAATTTCCCTGGGGATGAAACAGTGCAGCCCCAACCCCTGGGAAGAGTTTGCATCGGCGCACAAAAAAGGCGACCTCATTACCGGCAACATCCGCTCAAAAACGGATTTCGGCATATTCATTGGGGTGCAAGGCGGCGTTGATGGCTTGGTCCACCTTTCCGACCTGTCCTGGGAAAAAACCGGTGAAGAGGCCGTTACCGATTATCAGAAAGGGGACGAACTCACCGTTGTGGTGCTTGCTGTCGACGCCGAACGGGAAAGAATTTCCCTCGGCCTTAAACAAGTGACCGAGGATCCTTTTTCGGGTTATGTCACGAAAAACGGCAAAGGCAGCACGGTGCAAGGCGTGATTAAGGAGGTCGCCGCCAAAGGCGCGATCGTTGCGCTTAGTGCGGGTGTCGAGGGCTACCTCAGGGCCGCGGAAATTTCCCGTGAGCGGGTGGAGGACGCGCGCAGCGCGCTTAAGGCAGGCGACCAAATTGAAGCCAAAATCACCAGCATTGAGCGCAAGGATCGCAAGATATCCTTGTCGATAAAAGTGCGCGATCTGGAAATCGAAGACCAGGCGGCTCAGGAATATGCTCGCGGATCCAGTATCAGTATCAGTGGCAGTGGCAGTGGCGCGACCTTAGGTGATAAACTGAAAGAACAATTGGATAAGCAATCTTCTTGACATGTCCGCCAGCAACGAAAATCAGCCCGAACAACCCACGCTGACCAAGTCGGAGTTGGTGGCTCATATCACTTCCGATCAACCGCAACTTTCCGAGACCGATGTCGAGTTGGCGGTCAGCAGCCTATTGGCGCGCATGGCCACTGCTTTAACCAATGGCGAGCGCATTGAAATTCGGGGATTTGGCAGCATGACCTTGCACTACCGGCCGCCACGGGTCGGGCGCAACCCCAAAACCGGCGAAAAGGTGAATGTCCCGGAAAAATATGTGCCGCACTTCAAGCCCGGCGCGAACTTGCGAAAACGGGTAAATAGCGGAAACTCTGCATAATTAGCATGATAAAACTCTTGTATGTTATTGTTATTGTTATCACGGTTTTTATTGGTCTGACCTTCACTTATATGAATAGCCAAATGGTGGAACTCAAGTATTTATCCTTCCGCACCGAAATCAATTTGGCGCTGCTGTTGATAGGCACACTGATATTAGGCATCTTGGCCGGGTTTTTCGCCAGCCTGCTGTCCTCCTTGAAAGTGCGGCGCCACTTGTCAAAAGTTAAAAAAGAGCTTAAACACCTGCAATCTTCAAGCCTATAATTCGGCCCGCTCCCGAGGCCGGTCACGCGCGGTTATCATGACGCCGGACAATGACCGGGCAATGGCCGAATAATGGGACGACTAACCCTGATATAGAATTCTGTCACATTAATCGGTCGCAATCATGGATCCAATCTGGTTACTGCTACTGCTGCCTTTAGCCGCCGCCGGCGGGTGGTTGATGTCGGCCCACGACAAATCCGCGGTTTCCAAGTCCAGCGGTTTGCCGGAAGCCTATTTCAAGGGACTCAGTTTCTTGCTGAATGAGCAACCCGACAAGGCGCTGCAAGTGTTTTTGGAAGTCGTTGAAGTTGACCAGGAAACCGTGGAGATGCACATGGCGCTGGGCAATCTATTCAGGCGTCGCGGAGAAGTTGAGCGAGCGACACGCATTCATCAAAATCTGGTGGCGCGCTCAGATATTGATGATAGTCTGCGAGCATTGGCGTTATTTGAACTGGCCCAGGATTACTTTAAGGCGGGATTGTTCGATCGCGCGGAAAACCTGTTCCAGGAACTGCAGCAGGTTTCAGAATACCAAGGGCCGGCCGGTCGTTTTTTATTGCAAATTTATGACCAGGAAAAAGAGTGGCGGAAAGCGATTCAGATTGCCAAACAACTGGATCGGTTGGTGGAACAGGATTTCGCTCAGACCATTGCCCATTATTATTGCGAACTTGCGGAAAAAGCGATTGCCGAAGGTGGCCTCCAAGACGCGGAAGCCCGCCTCGAGTCGGCATTCCGCCACGATGCTCGTTGTATCCGCGCGGTCATTCAATCCGGACGGCTGGCGGCTATGCACGGCAATCATACCAATGCCATCGCTATCTGGCGTGGCTTGGAGCATTGGGCGGCGCAAGCGCTGGGCGAGGTGGTCGGCCATGTGTCCAGCAGTTATGCGGCGCTAAACGATGAACATTCATTGCAGAAGTTTCTGGAATCCGCGCTGGAAAAAAACGCTGATCCAAGAATTATCGCCATGCTGGTGGAGCTGACCCACAAGAACAACGGCCGCGAAGCGGGGCAGGCTTTAATGTTGAGTCTAGTGCGAAAATATCCTAGTCTGGAAAGCATGTATCAACTGATGAAGAGCCACGAACAAGATATGACTCCGAGCCGGCAAGACAAGGATTTCTCGCTGCTCGCGGATTTATTGGCGGAGGTGGTGGAGACCGGGCGCAATTATCACTGTCGGCAGTGCGGATTTCAAAGCAACTCATTGCATTGGCAATGCCCAGGCTGCAAAGGCTGGGGAACGGCGCAAAGGCAAATCGGGAATAAATTGACCCTGCCCCCGCAGCCGCTAGCGGCTGGTTAGCCCAATCCTGACGCCTGGCTCCAAAACCGCATAGGGTCTAAAAACCAAGGCCAACCATGAATATTACGGTTGTCGGCAGTGGATATGTTGGCCTGGTTTCCGGCGCCTGTTTATCCGAAATGGGCAACAATGTGGTTTGCGTGGACACGGATCAAGGGAAAATCGATGGGCTGAGAAAAGGCGTCATTCCGATATACGAGCCCGGCCTGGAAACGCTGGTGCAAAAAAACATGGCCTCAGATCGCCTGAGTTTCACCACTTCCATTGAGCAAGGGGTCAAGCACGGCGAAGTGATTTTCATTGCTGTGGGCACGCCGCCCGATGAAGACGGCGCTGCGGATTTGCAATACGTGCAGCGGGTCGCGCAATCCATCGGCGAACAAATCAATGATTATCGTGTTGTCATCACCAAGTCCACGGTGCCGGTCGGCACCGCCGGAATGGTAAAAACCACGATCAATCAAGCGCTTGAGCAGCGCGGCCTCAGTATTGCGTTTAGCGTGGTATCGAATCCGGAGTTTTTGAAAGTCGGTGCGGCGGTCGAGGATTTCATGAAACCGGATCGTATTATCGTCGGCGTTGAGGATGATCGGGCGCTGGATGTACTACGCAACCTGTACGCGCCGTTTAATCGCAATCATGAAAGGCTCATTGTGATGGATGTGGCTTCCGCGGAACTGACAAAATACACGGCCAACGCGATGCTGGCGACAAAAATTTCATTCATGAATGAAATATCCAATCTGGCGGACTGTTTGGGCGCGGATATTGAGTCAGTGCGAATTGGCATCGGCGCCGATCCGCGAATCGGCTATTCGTTCATCTATCCCGGCTGCGGTTATGGCGGCTCCTGTTTTTCCAAGGATGTTCAAGCGTTGCATAAAACCGCGAAATCGGTCAACTATGACGCAAGAATATTGAGCGCCGTTGAAGCGGTCAACAACGATCAAAAACGGGTGCCGGTTAATAAGATAGTCGGTCACTTTGGAACAGATCTTAAAGATAAAAAGTTTGCGCTTTGGGGGTTGTCGTTCAAGCCGGACACGGATGACATGCGCGGCGCGCCGAGCAGAGTGATTATGGAGGCGTTATGGGATATGGGGGCAAGCGTCCAGGCTTTTGATCCGGTGGCAACCGCTGAGGCGCTTAGAATATATGGTGAGCGCGACGATTTAACCCTGTTCAGCGATACGCCCTACGATGCCTTGACCGATGCGGATTGCCTGATCATTGTCACCGAATGGCGGGTTTTTCGAGGCTCCGATATCGCTCAAATCAAGTCAAAAATGCGCGGAAATGTGATCGTCGATGGCCGCAATATTTTTTCTCCCGAGACGGTGACCGCAGCAGGGTTAAGTTATTATGGAATCGGCCGACCGTAATCATATCGAAAACCAGGTCGAAAGCATGAACGAAAACCGCATCGAAAGCCTGCTCGAAAACCTGGCCAGCGCCCGCATATTGGTGGTCGGCGATGTCATGCTTGACCAGTATTGGATAGGCGATGCGAAACGCATTTCTCCCGAAGCGCCGGTGCCGGTGATCGCGGTGCAGGAGGAGGAGGAGAGAATCGGCGGCGCGGGCAACGTAGCGAGAAATATAACCGCGTTGGATGGCGTATGCACGCTGTTGGGCATTGTCGGTCAAGACCAGGCCGGGCGCAGTTGCGAGAAAATCGCCAGCGATGCAAATATCAATACCGCGCTCGAATACGACGGCACGATTAAGACCACCGTCAAACTCAGAGTCATATCGAAAAATCAGCAATTGTTGCGCCTGGATTTCGAAAATTCGCCCAGCGCCAAAGCATTGGCGGCCATTCTGGATCAATATCGTCATTTGATCAAACGCCATGATGCGGTGATACTTTCGGATTATGGCAAGGGCGGTTTGGCGCAAATCGAATCATTGATAGAGGTCGCCAAAGAAAATGGCAAACCCGTGTTCATCGACCCTAAAGGCAGCGATTATTCAGTGTACCGCGGGGCCGCCATGATCACCCCGAATCTGGTCGAATTCGAATCCGTCGCCGGGGTCGTCCAGGGAGAACAGGATTTAGAGACCAAAGCGAATTCTCTAATCAAGCAATACGACCTCAACCAACTGTTGGTCACATTAAGCGACCAGGGCATGAAGCTGTTCGATGCCAAAACCGAAGCCATTCATGTCCCGGCCCGAAGCCGCGAAGTCTATGATGTCAGCGGCGCCGGCGATACGGTAATTGCGGTGATGGCGATGGCGTTGTCGGCCGGGCTGCCCCATGCTGTCGGCATGGAGTTGGCAAACAGCGCGGCCGGCGTGGTCATATCGAAATTGGGAGCGGCGACCGCCTCTCGGCACGAGCTAAGCGCGGCATTCACGAAGGATTACCGGTCATGATCATCGTGACCGGCGGTGCCGGCTTTATCGGCTCTAACCTGATCAAGGCGCTCAATCGCGAAGGCGTGGAAAATATCATGGTGGTTGACAATTTGACCAATGCCGAAAAAATAAAAAATCTGTCCGACCTTAAAATCGTTGACTATATGGACCAGCATGAGTTTTACGATTTCATGGTCGATGGCGGGGAGTTGGATTCCGTGTCGGCCGTATTCCACCAAGGCGCGTGCTCGGATACCATGGCCACCGATGGGGAATATGTCCTGCACAACAACTTCACTTATTCCAAAGCATTATTTCACTTTAGCAAGCGCCACCAAGCGCAGTTCATTTACGCTTCATCGGCGGCGGTTTATGGCAACGGCTCGGTATTTGTGGAACAGCCGGAAAATGAATCCGCATTAAACGCCTATGCCTGGTCGAAATTATTATTCGATGACTATATTCGAGGTCAGCATGCGCACGACATTCCTATCGACATTCAATGTGCGGGACTACGATATTTTAATGTTTATGGGCCGCGAGAATTTCACAAGGGTCGCATGGCATCGGTCGCATGGCATTGTTATAACCAGTATCAAGAAGACCACAATGTCAGATTATTTTCCGGCTCGGACGGCTACGCCGACGGCGAGCAGGTGCGTGATTTTGTTTATGTCGATGATGTGGTCGGCGTCAATTTGTTCTTGTGGAAAAATCCTGGCGTGAGCGGCATATTTAACGTCGGCACCGGTCGATGCCAGAGCTTTAACGATGTCGCCCTGGCGGTGATCAATCATTGTCGTCAAAGTCGCGGCAAGGAAATGCTGACCCTTGCCGAAGCGGTTGCCACTCAGGAAATAACTTATATCGCCATGCCCGATGCGCTGATTGGCAAGTATCAAAGTTATACTCAGGCTGATTTGAGTCAATTAAAATCAACCGGATTCAGCGGCTCGTTCGATAATGTCAATCAGGGCATCGCGAAATATATTGCCTGGTTATCAACCGCATAATCTGCATGATAATCTTCATGGTAATCTTCATGGCCACCGATTGAAGTTGACGGGGTTGGAGGAATAGGGTGCGGGGCTTGATACTGGCTGGAGGATCGGGTTCGCGGTTGTGGCCGGTAACGCTTGCCGTGTCCAAACAACTTATTCCGGTGTATGACAAGCCGCTGATTTACTATCCTTTGTCGACATTGTTGTCGGCCGGCATCAAGGATATTTTGATCATTGCCGCGCCGCAAGCCACGCCTCAGTTTCAGCAATTGCTCGGCGATGGCGGCAAATGGGGGGTGAATTTTTCCTATGCGGTACAGCCAACGCCGGCCGGGTTGGCGCAGGCATTTATACTCGGCTCGGAATTTATCGGCAATCAGAGTAGCGCGTTGGCGTTGGGCGATAATATTTTTTACGGCCATCGCTTAACCGATAGCCTGCAAAAAGCCGCGGCATTAAAAAAAGGCGCGCGAGTTTTCGCATACCCGGTAAGCGACCCTGCAAGGCATGGCGTGGTGGCGTTCGACGAAAGCGGGCAGGCTTGCGATTTGGAGGAAAAGCCGAAAGCGCCAAAGTCGAAATACGCGGTGACCGGACTGTATTTTTACGACTCCACAGCGGCGCAACGCGCACGCTCGCTCAAACCTTCGGCGCGCGGAGAGTTGGAAATCACCGATCTGAATCAAACCTATTTGGATGACGGCAGGTTGAGCGTTGAAGTGTTGCCCCGCGGAATAACTTGGTTGGATGCCGGAACACATGACGCCCTGCTTGACGCCGCAATGCTTGTCCGAACGATTGAAAAGCGTCAGGGCGTGAAAGTGGGTTGTCCGGAGGAAATTTGCTGGCGCCTGGGTCATATTGATGATGGCCAATTGGAGAATCTGGCGGATGAATTAAAAATGAATGATTACGGCAAATACCTGAAAAAGTTGGTGGACGGCACGGACGACGCGCACGGTCAAGGAGAGTAGCGGATGACCTTGGCGATCATCGGCGGCAGCGGATTTGATCAACTGCCGGATTTCGCTATTGTTGAGCGCAGGAAAGTGTCAACGCCCTACGGGCCGCCATCGGCGCCGCTGTCATTGGGGAAATATTGCGGTTCAAAGGTAGTGTTCTTGCCCAGGCATGGCGGCGATCATTCCATCGCGCCACATGGCATTAACTACCGCGCCAATATTTATGCGCTGAAAGACGCCGGGGTCACCGAGGTCATTGCATTGGCGGCAGTAGGCGGAATCAGCCCTGATTTCCCGGCGCGCTCGATCGCTATTCCCCACCAAATTATCGACTATACCTCGGCCCGGGAGCATACATTTTACGATGGCGGCCCCGCTTCAAATAGCTATGTCGATGACAAAGTGAATCACATTGATTTTACCGAGCCTTATGATCAATCACTCAGATTGCGACTAATCCAAGCGGCCCAGCATGCGGCAATCGAAGTCAAGGACAGCGGGGTCTACGCCGTTACCCAGGGACCCAGACTTGAAACCGCCGCGGAAATTGATCGTATGGAAAAAGATGGCGCTGAAATTGTGGGCATGACCGCCATGCCCGAAGCCGCGTTGGCCCGCGAACTTGATTTGCGTTACGCCAGCATCGCGTTGGTGGCAAACGCCGCGGCTGGGCGGGGCAGCCAAGAACTGACCACGGCGACAATTGACGCGAACTTGGCCGCGACGGCCGATGATGCCTTGGCAATTTTGGAGCAGTTCATATCACGATTCTGATGGCCATACGCTGATGATCACCCCGAACAGGGGATGGTCAAAGTAATGCACTTCCTTGAATTTCAGCCGGCGTTTTTCGGAGATGAAAAAATGCGGTTGAAGTTCAAGGTTTGTGTCCGGCGCACTCAGTTCATTATTTGAATCGGTATCGGCACGGGTATCGTCGCGGGCATCGGTGACAACATTTATACTCGACAATACTTCCGCCGCCGTTGGCGAATATTGCACCTCGATATCCGCAAAAATCAGCGATGTTTTATAGACCCTGATAAAGCCCCTGATAAAATCATGACGCAACGACGAATCCGCTGCGCCGAAAGAGATTAAAGGCGCATGTTGATATGCCGCGGCCGGCTGAATCCATCCGGCTGAGTGCAAAATGCCATAGCCTGCGGCCGCCAAGTTATTTCTTATGGCGGCAAGATTGATTAAAGCGGGGTTGGTTTCATAGTCGATCGCTTTGGTGCTCAGGCGTTGCATTTTCTGTAACTTGCCGGCGATGCGTTGACTCGAAAAATCCCATATTTCCGCGCTGGCATCGGCGGCATCAAGACGCTCAAAAACGATCAGTTCGACCGCGTAGTCTCGAGCGTAAACGACCTGGCCAAGACCCAGCAGCAGGATGCCCAGAACGACCTTGAACACAACAAGGAGTGATTTATTTCGCATATAAGCCCATAAAGAAATTCTAACGTAGCATGGCTTAACCTGCGCTGATTGCGCCACTGCCGATTTGGCTAGGCAGGGTTTCGCACAACCGGTCAAACAGATTTTCAATCTTGTTCATTCTCGTAACCGGGTCGGCCAGATCATCGGTGATTTTAAACGCATTTGGGCCGGATAGTCGGTAAAGATGAGGATGGTTTTGAATCAGGGAAAATATCACGCCGGGGTCGAGCGCCGGATTATCATGCAACTCGATGACGCCGCCATGCTCGCCAATGTCCGCTTTGCGTATATCCAAGCGCTCGGCTTGCAAGCGCAATGCGGTTAAGCGGAACAGGTTTTTTCCCTGATCAGGCAGCAGACCAAACCGATCGATGGTCTCTATTTGCAACTCTTCGAGTTGCGCCAGATCTGTCGCATTGGATATTCGTTTATATAAAATCAATCGCGTATGCGCATTGGCCAGGTAATCCTGCGGGAATAACGCGGGCAAATGCAAGTCAATAATCGATGTTTTTTCACTGGGCGAAGCGCCATCCGGTTCAGGCAGTCTGCCTTCCTTGATCGCGGTCACGGCGAGGGCAAGATATTCGCTATACAGTGAAAAACCGATCTCGTCGATTGATCCGCTCTGGGTTTCTCCGAGCAATTCCCCGGCGCCGCGAATTTCCAAATCGTGGGATGCCAGCGCAAATCCGGCGCCTAAATCCTCCATCGACTCAATCGCATCGAGTCGTTTTCTGGCGGCGTCGGTAATGTATTCTTTGCCCGGCGTTAACAGGTATGCAAATGCCTGATGGTGCGAGCGGCCGACGCGGCCTCTGAGTTGATGCAGTTGCGCCAGGCCAAAACGATCGGCGCGATTGATGATGATGGTATTGGCGGTCGGGATGTCGATGCCGCTTTCAATAATGGTCGAGCACACCAGAATATTAAAACGTTGATGGTAAAAATCCTGCATCACCCGCTCGAGTTGCGCTTCGCGCATTTGTCCGTGGCAAATATTCACTTTCGCTTCTGCGACCAACTCGACGATCTCGACGGCCATGCGCTCGATTGACCGAACCTCGTTGTGCAGGAAAAAAACTTGCCCGCCGCGTCGTATCTCGCGTAAGCAGGCTTCGCGAATCAATCCTCGGCTCCATTGACGAACAAACGTCTTGATCGATAATCGGTTGAGCGGCGGTGTTGCGATAATCGAAATCGCCCTTAGCCCGGCCATGGCGATGTTCAACGTGCGCGGGATAGGCGTTGCGGTCAAAGTCAAAATATCAACCTGGCTGCGGATGCGTTTAATCCGCTCCTTTTGCCGAACCCCGAATCGATGCTCTTCGTCGATAATCAATAATCCCAGATCATGGAAACGAATGTCGTCCTGCAGCAATCGGTGCGTGCCAATGACAATATCAATATGTCCGTTGGCGATGCGCTCAATCAGTTCCACAGATTGTTTACGGGTATTAAATCGTGACAGCACCGCCACATTGATCGGCCAGTCTGAAAATCGATCGACAAAGGTCTGATGGTGTTGATCGGCCAAAAGCGTGGTCGGCACTAAAATGGCAACTTGCTTTGCATTGCTTGCGACGATGAACGCGGCGCGCAATGCAACCTCGGTTTTTCCGAATCCAACATCACCGCATACCAATCTATCCATAGGCTCGGGAGAGCCGAGATCGGCCATGACTTCGCTGATGGCTTGCTGTTGATCCGGGGTCTCCTCGAATGGAAACTGCGCGTTAAAGCGCTCGCTTTCCAGCGCATTAATTTCAAAAGAGTGGCCCTTGCGCGCATTTCTGAACGCTTCCATTTCCAGCAACTCTGCGGCGACATCGTAGGCTTTTTCGCGAGCGCGTTTTTTTGATTTTTCCCATTGATCGCCGCCGAGTCGGTGCAATGGCGCCAGGTCGGGCGAGCCGCCGACAAAACGGCTGATGAGATTTAATGATAAAACCGGGATATAAAGTTTGTCGCCGTTTTGATACTCAAGGCACAGAAATTCACCTGAATCGCCACCGACAACCAATACGTGCAACCCTTGGTATCGCCCCACGCCATGTTCAATGTGCACCACCGGATCGTCAATGTTGAGCTCGGCCAGGGATTTTATGATGGACTCCGGGTCCCGGGACGCGTGGCTTCGGCGCCGGCGTTGGTAAACCTTTTCACCGTATAACTGGCTTTCGCATATAATTTCAATGCCATTCGCATTCGAGGTGAAGCCGCGTTCGAGGGTGGCGATTGCCAGACCCAGAGTGGCTTGCTCATCGGCGATGAAGTCATGCAATCCCTGGAATGAGGTTGGTCGCAGATGGCTGTTTAACAGCACCCCCTCCAATGCCGCCTTGCGTCCGGAGGTTTCCGCGACCATTAAAATTTTGTTGTCGCTGGCGTGTAAATGCGCCAGCAATTCCTGATAAGGCGCCTCCTTTCTGGAGTCGACCGGAAACTGTTTATTGGGATTGGCATCAGCCGACCAGGACGTTTTCTGGTCATGGCCGCGAATAAGTTCTATTCCTGAATATTCGCCGCTACTTGCTTCAACTTCGCTTGCGTCCATGTAAAGTTGATTTGGCGGTATGACTTTGCGGGCTGGATCGTAATTCGCATTGCTGTATCGATCATTAATTTCCGCCCAATAGGTCGAAGCGGACTCCTTGAAATCCTGGGTTTTCACGAACACCGAATGTTCATGGAGATAATCAAACCAGGTTGCGGTATGGTCAAAAAACAACGGGAAAAAAAATTCAGTGCCGGCAGGTGTATTGCCCATGGAAACCTGGTTGTAGATGGTTTGTTTCATGGGGTCGCCTTCGAAGCAGCGACGAAACGATGAGCGAAAATGCTTGATGCCGGGCTCAGTCATTGGAAATTCGCGTGCCGGCAGCAGTTCAATTTTCCCCACCTGTTCTTTTGATTTTTGGGTGTCCGGGTCGAAAATACGAATCGTCTCCAGTTCGTCGTCAAACAAATCCAACCGAAATGGCGCGCCAGCTCCCATCGGGAATACATCCACCAGCCCGCCGCGCACGGCGAACTCGCCGGGCGACATGACCTGATCGACCGCAATATAGTTTGCGTCAATCAACTGGCGTTTTAAGGCGTCCAGGTTGATGCGCTGAGATTTTTTCAATGAAAACGTATGACCCAGCACGTAATCCACCGGTGGAAGTCGCTGCATCAAATTTGCGGTTTGAATCAAGACAATGCCGCGGCGCAAGTTGGGCAGTTTCCCTAAAATTCGGAGTCGCTCGGAGATGATGTCCTGATGGGGGGAGAAGGTGTCGTAGGGCAGGCATTCCCAACTCGGGAAATTTAATACTGGAATATGGTCCGACTGGCGCAGAAAATATCGAATCTCGGTTTCCAAAATCTGAAGTTGGCGCTGATCTTCAAGTACAATCACCAATATGCCGTTGTATCGCCGGGCCGCTTCGGTCACCGCCATGCCCATGGCGGCGCCGTGAAGATTCGACCAGGAGATACGTTGCCCGTGGTCGGGCAGGATTGGATTCAGCAGTGAATGCAGGTCAGATTTGGGCACGGCGCAGACTTTGTGTCGTCCATATGAAAGACGCGGATTTTAACCTTCATCAGCGTCAATATTTCGCAATGGCGATGACATTTTGACGTTTGATGCACATGAAAGTACGCGGTCGCGGACATGAACCAATAACCTGAGCAGCGAGAAAATTTTATGACTGAACAGCATAAGGTCTGGGCAATCATCCCGGCTGCGGGTATTGGCGGCCGGATGTCGGCCGACATGCCGAAACAGCATCTTGAAATTCATGGAACGCCGATGCTGCATCATACCTTGTCCCGCATTTGTGCCAGCCCGGTGATTGATGGCGTGGTAATCGGCATCAGCCCGCAAGATAGCGCGTGGTCTAAAAACCCGTTTACCCATCCCAAGATATTGGGTGTCTGCGACGGCGGCAGGCAACGCCGGGATACTGTTCTTAATGGGTTGAAGTTTCTGGATGGCTTGGAGCAGGTGGCGCAATCGGATTGGGCGCTGGTGCACGATGCGGTTCGCCCCTGTATAGTGCGACAAGACATTCAGAATTTACTGACCCAGGCCAATGACAATGAAATTGGCGCGGTGCTGGGCAAAAGACTGGTGGACACTTTGAAAATTACCGATGAGAGCCAAGCGATTCAACAGACCGTTGATCGGGAAAAGTTGTGGCGCGCACTCACCCCCCAGGTGTTTCGCCTAGGTGATTTATTGCGCGCCATCGAAGCATCAGTTGCGGACCGGGTGCAGGTTACTGATGAGTCCATGGCCATGGAGCGAGCGGGTTTTCATCCGGCCATGGTCGAAGGTCATGCGAGCAATTGCAAAATAACCACAGCCGATGACCTGGATTTGGCGGCGTTGTTTCTGGCGAAGTTTCAATGATCAGAATCGGCAGCGGTTACGATATTCACGCGCTGGTCGCGGGCCGAAAATTAATTTTGGGCGGCGTTGAAATAGACTGGCACCTGGGCTTGGCCGGTCATTCCGATGCGGATGTCTTGTTGCACGCGATATGCGATGCCTGTCTTGGCGCGGCTGCTATGGGTGATATTGGCGCTCATTTCCCGCCCGACGATGACCGATATAAAGAGATAGACAGTCGGATGCTGTTAAGCAAGGTTGCGGCAATGTTGCACCAGGCGCAATGGAAAATCTGTAATCTGGATTGCACCATCATTGCGGAAAAGCCGCGCCTTGCCCCGTATATTTCAGCAATGCGGGAGCATGTTTCGTCGGATTTGTCCATCGCCCTGAGCCAGATCAACATCAAGGCAACCACCGCCGAAGGCTTGGGATTTATCGGCCAACAGCAGGGCATTGCGGCCCAGGCGGTGGTCTTGTTGGAGACTTCCGATAGCCGAAGTGAATCGACTTGAATCGGCGTCAATCCGCCGCAACCATGCGCCCCAGTCGTTTGCCGCCCAATAAATGCATGTGCAAGTGATAAACCTCCTGCCCGCCGTGCTCGCCGCAGTTGATAATCAAGCGATAACCGTTGTCCGCCAGGCCTTCTTGTTCGGCTAATTTTTTGGCGACGATGAACAACTGACCCAGCACTGCCTGATCCTGTTCGGTCGCATCGTTGACGGTCGGGATGGGCTTGTTCGGGACGATCAATATGTGGGTCGGGGCCTGGGGATAAATATCTCTGAACGCGGTGACGCGGTCGTCCTGAAATAAAATATCCGCAGGAATTTCTCGGTTTATAATTTTGGTAAAAAGTGTTTCTTCAGTCATGAGACAATAATATTAAGTTTGGTATTTGCATCCTATGCTAAAGCGCGGCGGCGATGCGATGCAATTCGGTATTGCGGATGCCCAGTGCATTGAGATGATCGACGGTATTTAAAATATACTCGACATTTGTGCCCCTCGGTCCCTTGGCGTTGCGAATGAGTGATATGGCATCTTTGATATCCATTCTTTGGGCATATTGAGGATGTCCTGTTTTTGAAACAAAAGTCAGCGCATTAACCACCTCTCCACATTGTAAATGAATGGATATGATTATCGGATTATAGGCTTCGGTTATCATTTCACGTTCAAAAAGATAGCTCACCGTGTGTTCGATGTTGTGATCATGAGCTCTAAATGCCATGCCCCGGCATGACCCTCCTCGATCCAGCCCTAATATCAATCCCGGTCGCGCGATGGTACCGCGATATTGTGTGGACCAAAGACATAGGCGGCGGTGAAAACCATAAATTCGTGCAGGTTGTGAGTCGGCATGTGAAAAACCTGGATTCCACATTAACGAGCCATATCCAAAAACCCATAAATTTGTTTTTGGAATTGAAAACTTTGGATTAGCGACCTGAGGTAATCCTGGTGTAAAATCTATTTTATTCACGATGTTGAACTAAAAATTGGCACTAAAAATTGATAGGCCGATACTACTGATGACCCCGAATGAACACAATCTGGCATCAAGGCGGGAATCGATATTCAGTAGATTATCGGGCCACTGGTTTTGCTTGTGTGAGCCGGGAATCAATCTCATAGGCTTGACCAAACCCCTTAATGTAACGCCCCGACTGAGGCGTTAGTTTAAATAATTTAAAATCGGCAAGGCTGGAAAGAGTGGTGATGACTGCTCCGTGTATTTCCTTTAATTTCCCAAGTGCTTCATCGAACTCGCTAACCCCTGGTGGAACTTCATCGGTAATACATTGAAAACTCAGGCGAGCACGCGCGTATATTTGGGGGGTATTTTTTTCGTCCTCAATAATAAGGATACTTGCAATACTGTTATCGAAGTTGGCGTTATCCAGGTTGGATGTATGTGCGGCCAGGGTGCTAACAAAGATATAAAAAATACCGGGATTACTACGATAAAACGGTGCGTAGCTAGCCAGAGGCTGGCCGTTTTGAGTTACCGTTGCCAGCTCAAGGGAGCGTTTACTGCCGATAAACTTCCGGGCTTCATCGGCAATTTCTAAAAGCAGTTGTGGGGTCATTCCTGGAATTTATCGCGTTGTGCACCAAAATCCAATACATTCATTCATGGATAAATATAGGTTCAAGATACTTTAAGCGGTCGATTTCGGATAGATTTCAGCAGATATTGACACCTATTTTCGTGGCGCATATTGAAGCGAGACTCACACTCTTTCAAAGGAGTCCGGCTACGCCGGACGACATATTTTAACTGGATTCCCGCCTGCGGCGAGAATGACGGGCTGGGGGGACAATGGTGAATCGGAAGGCAATGGTAAATAATTGTCACGCAAAGCGTGACACTAAAACGTGCTCTGGCGTAGCCGGACTTCTTATTCTCAACGCGCCTTTGTCCTCTCGGTTCAGTATTGCCCTATCATTTGTCATTGCCCGGCCCATATTATTATTGGCCGGGCAATCCAGTGGAATATGTCGTCCGGCGTAGCCGGACTCCTTTGCGGCGAAGCCGCGCCGTTCGATGCGAGAATGACGGCCGAGAGGGCGGTGCTAAAACACCGCTGGAAAGGAACAAAACGGGCAATGAATTAGTGAACGCATACGCTCGCATTGCCCGGCGATGTGTTGTCTGATTTGAGTATACAATCGGCTGGTCGCCGGGCCAGAGATGCCTGTGATTCGAGCGACTTTGCAAGCCTCGATATCAAGGCAAAACAGCCGTGGAATCGCCCTGAATTTATTCCCCGAAATTCGGCAACGAATGACATGCTTGTTTTTCATCTATAGAACACTTAGTTATGACCATTTCACTATACCTTAAAGTATCTTGAACCTAAATATAAGCTCTCTTCGACAATGTTTGCGAACTGTTTGATTTTGTCGCCAGTGCAATAAATGGCATTATTTCAAGCGGCTTAACTCGCTGACCAATACCGACAGCATAGCAAAATCAGGGCTGATTTCCTCTTTCAGGTGGGTTGCCATTTGCTCCAGATTGCCAATTAACGGGCTGTTATTTTGCGTCCAGGCATCCAATCTATTGCGGGCGGAAGCTTTGGATTTTGCGGCAATGATATTGCAAGTGATGTCGGTTTGATGGCTGCTCAAATCGCTGGCCAGACTAAACTTTGATTTTTCATGCCAATTATTTTTCGCCGGTAGGTTGGATATTTGATGCCGTAGCCATTCGAGTTCAAGCATGCGCTCGATGCCAAAATACACTTCGGCGACCAGCGCCACCGATTGCTTGGCATTCAGGGCGATATTGATGATGTCAAGCGCATTCACAATCGCCATTCTTGCGCTGAGGTTTCGGGCCAGAGATTCGGGCAGTCCGTTTTGTTTGAGGCGGTTGAAATATTGCTGGCTGCGGTCGTTCGTAGCGGTAGGGGAGGCTTTCCCAAAATCGCGCTCAAAGTTTATGAGCAACTGCTGGTAGCCTTTGGAAAACCGTTTTACCGTGGCGCGGATGTCAATAGGTTGGCTGGAATGTCGTATAAGCCACAGGATCGCGGATTCCAGCGTTTCGGTTATATCGGTCAGACAGCGCATCTGCAACGCGGCGTCCGCCTGGTTGTCCTGCGCCTGAATTTTTTCGATCACATCATTGACTTGCAGGATATCTCTGGCCGCAAGGTATGCAGCGGTAATCGTTTCCACCGAATTGCCGGTGAGCTCCGCCAGGCGCAGATGAAAAGTCGCGCCCATGGTGCCGACAAGATTATTGGTGATCTGGGTTGATATGATTTCTCTTTTTAGGCGATGCTGATGAATTCGCTTCAGATATTTTTTGCTAAGCAGAGCGGGAAAATAATTTTCGATTTCATCTTTAAGGTAGTTGTTATCCGGCAAGTCGGAGTCGAGCAGTTGCTGATACAGGTGCATCTTGCTGTACGACAGAAGCACGGCCAATTCCGGTCGGGTCAAATATTTCCCGGCCTCAAACCGATCGCTAAGCACAGCGTGATCCGGAAGATATTCCAGTTCCCGGTTGAGCAATCCTTTTTCTTCCAGTTGTAAAATTGCGCGGGATTGTTGCGGCATTAACTCGCAACTGTGCGCCGTTTCAATGCTCAGCATCTGAGTTTGCAGGTAATTGTTGGCAAGCACCAGATGCCCTATTTCCTGTTCCATCTTTGCCAGCACGGCATTGCGGCGGTTCAGCGAGAGACGTCCCGCTTGCATTTCCGCATTGAGGAGAATCTTTATATTGACTTCATGATCAGACGTGTCCACGCCGGCTGAATTATCGATCGCATCGGTATAGCATAATCCGCCGCATTGGGAAAACTCAATGCGCGCCATTTGAGTCATGCCCAGATTGCCGCCTTCGCCAATAACCTTGCATCTTAGTTCCGAAGCGCTCACTCGCAGACTGTCATTATTCCGATCCTGCGCATCCTGATGGGACTCGGACGATGATTTGACATAAGTGCCGATGCCGCCATTCCAAAGCAGTTCGACTTCAGATTTTAATATGACATTAATCAAATCATTCGGCGCATAGCTGCTCTGCTTTACGCCAAGCGCTTTTTTGATCTGCGGCGACAGCGTGATTGACTTCGCGTCTCGAGAATATATGCCGCCACCCTTGGAAATCAGTTTCGGGTTATAGTCGGTCCATGAAGAGCGCGGCAGGTTGAATATTCGTTTCCGTTCTTTATAACTAACCGCGACATCTGGAGCGGGGTCGAGGAATATGTGCTTGTGATTGAATGCCGCGACCAGTTGGATTTGATTGGAAAGCAGCATGCCATTGCCAAATACGTCGCCAGCCATGTCGCCGATGCCTGCGACCGTGAACGGCTCGGATTGGATGTCCTTGCCCAGCTCCCTGAAGTGGCGCTTGACTGATTCCCAGGCGCCGCGGGCAGTAATCCCCATCTTCTTGTGGTCGTATCCCGCGGAGCCGCCGGAAGCGAACGCATCGCCCAGCCAAAACCCATAATTTTCTGAAATTTCGTTTGCAATATCTGAAAATGTTGCGGTGCCTTTGTCAGCGGCAACAACAAGGTAAGGATCATCCTCATCCATCCTGACAACATTTTGTGGAGGAATAATCTTGCTGCCTGACAAATTATCTGTAACATCCAGCAGGCCGCTGATAAATATTCTGTAGCAGGCGATGACTTCCTTGAGTATTTCATCCGCCCCGCCGAGCGGCAGTTGTTTGGCGACGAAACCGCCTTTTGAACCGACTGGCACAATCACGGCGTTTTTCACCCGTTGCGCCTTGACCAGCCCCAGGACTTCGGTGCGGAAATCTTCGGGCCGTTCCGACCAACGCAATCCGCCGCGCGCGACCAGCCCGCCCCTGAGGTGAACGCCTTCAATGCGCGGTGAATACACGAATATTTCAAATCGGGGGATGGGTTCCGGTATTCTGGGTATTGCGCGTGAATCCAGCTTAAAGGAAATGTATGATTTGGGTGAGTTGTCTTGCTTGGGTTGAAAATAATTAGTTCTTAGCGTTGCCGCCATGACATCAAGCAGGGCGCGTATGATGCGCTCTTCATCCAGGGTGCCGACTTCGTTGAGCAGTCGTTTTATTTGTAGATTGATTTTCCGGGCGCCGGTGTTTTTCTTGCGCGCATCCAATTGACGTGGATCAAATCGGGCCGCAAACAAATTGGATATCGCGACCACCAGTTCAGGATTCTTTGTGAGCGCGTCGATGATGTAATTTTCGCTGTAGCGCAACCGGATTTGCTTCAGGTAACGGAAGTAGGCTCGAAAAAGATTGATGCGCCGCCAGCTAATGCCGGCAAGCAGGGTTAGTTCATTAAAGCCGTCATTTTCAATTGCGCCATTCCAGCATTGAATGAACGTAGTCTCAAAATTTCGCGCGCTAATTTCAAAGTCAAACTTTTTGTCATCCTGACGAATAATTTCGAATTCCAATATGCGGTATAGATTCCCTTTTGCGGTTTTTATCTTATAAGGCCGTCCGCCGAGAATACGCACCCCCATATTCTCGAGGATCGGGATCGCGTCCGACAGCGCGATTTTATCGGCGCAATACAGCTTAAAACTGGCGTATGCGCCCGGGTCAACACCCAGTCTTTTTGAGAGGGTTGAAGATGCGCGGATATCACCTGCAGCCAAATTCTGAAAAACTTGCAGGTCCGACACCGCATTGTCAATCGTGCAATCTTGTTGATATGCGGCCGGAAAGCCATCACGAAAATTTTCCAGAATGTCGCTGGCGCGCTCTCGCCCAAACTGCAATTTCAGTTTTTCATAAAGGTTGTCATTCCAGTCCCGAGCTATTTCCTGCACCGATATTTCCAGCGCGCCAGCATCAACCGAAATTGCCGACTCGGGGTTGGTGTGGATGGTGTAATGAATTCGGGTCAGGATGGAAGCAGAGAAATAAACATCAAATTCAATTTCCGTCGCTTCGAGTTGCCGCCCCAGGAAGTCCTGGATTCTGGTTCGCAACTGGCTGTTAAATAAATCCCGTGGCACATAAACCAGACAAGAATAATAGTGACCACATATATTTTTATGCAGGTGCAATCTCGTTTTGCGCCGTTCCTGATTTAATAGCGTCATGCACAATGAATACAAACTTTTTGTATCCATTTGGAATATTTTTTCCCGCGGCAATGTTTCCAGTATTGTTCTTAATTCCTTATAGGCATAACCGCCTTTTCGTAGCGTGCTGGATTCCAAAACGTGAGCCGTTTTATTACGCAAATGGGGAATGTCCGAGGTCGGCAGCGCGGCGGTTGATCCGGCCAAAAATCCGAGGAAACAACTTACTTTCTTTTTTGCGCCCGTGTTTTTCAAGTTGTTTTCTGGGCCATGGTCAAATCCATGATCAAATAAAATGCAGTCCATATAATTGGGTCGATGGATGTTGGCGCGTTGGCGCGTCTTGGTGAAAACGATGGGTGATGTTTTCGTGAACACGATGTTCGGCAGGATAGCCATCACCGATTTAGCGTCGTTTGCGTGCGCGGTTTTTAAGGTGCCTAACAACGACGCTTTGTTGAGCCTGATTGATGGATGGGCCGCCGAACCCGATACCTCAAGTTCGCAGTACCCCAGGAATGCGAAATGATCCTGGGTCATCCACCTGAATAACTCGCCATATTCAGCAAATGCGCGGCCTTGTTTCATCGCATCGACGATTTCAGCATGATTCAAGACCTGCTGACGCATGGGGTTCCAGTCGGTCACAACGCCATTGATTTCAGCAATTACATTTTTGAATGTGCTCGCTATTGCCTGATGCTCTTTTTCAGGGGTGTAGTCGATTACAAATTGAATGTACGATTCAATAAAAGTATTTTCATCCAGCGGTCGACTGGTTGGATGAAATTTTTGGTAGGCGATCGCTTTGTGGTTTTTGTCTCGGGTTACCTCAAACAACGGGTGCAGTGTTTGCAGGGGTGTTTTTCGTAACCCATTTAATTTCATTAACAATGAATTTATGACGAATGGTTGGTCATCTAAAATTATGTTAATGATGGTTTTTTCTTGAGTGTCGTGCGGCGATCCAGACGGAAAAAGATTATATAGTGCGACGATGGTTTCTCCGGGTTTTCTTCTGATGCCCAGCTTGCGATGTTTTAACGCGGCGTTTCTGAATTCCACAGACCGGTGAACTTCGAAATCCTGTCCCGACAGTCTATGATAATAGGTCCGAATAAAATCAATTTCTGCGGCCGATTGTTTAGGGGCTCCCTTTCGTTTAAGATTGGAAATAAGTAATTCAGTGACCGTATTTTTCATTTTTCAAAAATGGGTTGGCATTGATTTTGTGGTCAGTATTTTAATGCGTATCAAGATAAATAACCGACTAAATTATAAATCAAATGCCGATTAATTCAGCGTTTCATCAGAATATCCTTAATTAATGTGGCCATCAATCGTATGCTGTTGTGCAAATGAACATACTCGTATTCGACATTGAGACAATTCCTGATACCCTGTCCGGCAGCCGCTTGTATGAGTTAGCAGGGCTATCCGATGATGACATTGCCAAAGCAATGTTTGCCAAACAGGTGCAAAAAACCGGAGGCTCTGATTTTCTTCCGTTGCACCTTCATAAAATTGTCGCCATTTCCGCCGTGCTTCGAACCGGAGATGCCTTTAAAGTTTGGTCGCTGGGAACGGCGGACTCGCCGGAGAGCGATCTGATTGCGCGGTTTTATGCTGGCATCGATCGATATTCCCCGACCTTGGTGAGTTGGAATGGCGGCGGGTTTGACTTGCCGGTGCTGCACTATCGATCATTGCTCAATAATGTTGTCGCAAAACGTTATTGGGACAATGGTGATGATAATCGGGAGTTTAAATTTAACAATTATTTAAGCCGATACCACTGGCGTCATGTGGATTTAATGGACGTTTTGGCGGGTTTCAATTTGCGGGCGGCGGCGCCGTTAAATCAAATTGCGGTTATGCTCGGATTTCCGGGCAAGCTGGGCATGAGCGGGGCAACAGTTTGGTCGACTTACCAGGCCGGGGATATTGAAGCGATTCGACAATATTGCGAAACCGATGTGTTAAACACCTATCTGATTTATTTAAAATGGGAGCTGATTCGCGGAAATTTTACTGATAATCTGTATGCTCAGGAATGCGAAAAAGTGCGCACTCTGCTGCAATCATCGAGTCAACCCCATTTCGATAAATTTCTTGCTGCCTGGAACGAAGCCTCTTCTGCGTGACCCTCGGTTTATTCCAATCTGCCGAAGATCCAAACGCTATTTGATTCACTCCGGCAGGCATCTACATCCAGGCATCGACATGAGGCGCATTTGCAGTTGTCGCTCGGCCAGTTCCTGAAATCAGGCGGAAAACATTGGTCAGGGGATTAGATCTTTCTGTTGCCAATATCGTCCGGAATATTTTCATCGGGTGCAGTTGGAATGAGCCGTGATCTTCGCGGGTTAGCGTTTTGATTATTACGCTTGTCCCGTGAATATCCTTGCGACCTCGGTTTGTTTGATCCCATTGATTGTTGAGCCGACTGATCAGCATTGCCAATATGAGTGGAAACATTCTGCGGGGATGGTCCGGATTCCTGGTTTTGAAAATCCCCTTGTGCTCCAGCCAAGTTGTTTCGACTGTTATCGTTGATGGGTTTTCGCGCCCGCGGTTTACGGTTTTGGGGATTTGGTTTATTTTGTTGCACCCGGCCAGAATTCGCGGATTTACTGTCTCGCTCTGGATTGAGTTGCTGTCGGCTTTGATTTCTCTGTCCGCTGCTTTCGCCCTGATCTTTTTTCTGGTTCTTGTTTTGGCTTCTGTTTTGCGGATAGCTGCCTCGGCCTCGCCCTTTGGCGGATTGAGTGCTGGACCGGTTATCTGTCTTTCTCCTTGGCTGGCGGGATGGCTTTTTTATTTGTTCAGATGCCACCGCCTCGGTTGAATCGTTGCGTCCAAAAACCGCTTCGCTAATTCGGCGTAAAAGCCCGGTTTTTTCGACGTTTATGGTTGGGCTCTTGACCGGTTTGAGAGCAGGGGGGGCTCGATGACTAATCTGGTCAAGTTTAACCAATGCAGGTTCGGGTTTGTTTGCGATTGGTTTTGAAAATGCACTGGGTTCAGGATTTTTAATTTCAATTTTCTGCTTATAGCTGGCTATCCCACCCAACTCATCAAGTTCATCACTGCGTAGCCGTTTGATTTGAAAGTGCGGGCTGGACAGTTCATCCGAAGGAATAATGGTTATTCGGGAAACCAGTCTTGACTCGAGTTGGCTTAGTTCATATCGTTTTTCATTCAACAGATAAGTCGCCATGTCTAGCGGCAGAATGACTTGTATTGCTTCGGTATTTTCTTTCAGCGCCTGGTCTTCAATTATTCGCAACAGATTCAATGACGAGGACACGACATTACGAATCGTCCCCATCCCTTCGCAACGCGGGCAGGTTCGATAGTTGGCTTCGCTGATGGACGACCGCAATCGTTGCCGGGACATTTCCAGCAATCCAAAACGGGATATGTGACCGACCTGGACACGCGCCCGATCTGTTTGCAACGCCTCTTTTAACCGGGCTTCCACGGTTCGTTGATTGCGATTAACCGTCATATCAATTAAATCAATGACGATCAAACCGCCCATATCACGCACTTTAAGTTGGCGCGCGATTTCATCGACCGCTTCCAGGTTAGTTTGCAACGCGGTTTCTTCAATGTCGCCGCCTTTTGTCGCGCGCGCCGAGTTAACATCAATGGAAATCAGCGCTTCCGTGTGATCAATCGCAATCGACCCGCCCGCAGGCAAACTAACTTTACGATTGAATGCCGATTCTATCTGGCCTTCAATCTGGTATCTCGAAAACAAGGGCACGTTATCGTTATACAGTTTTAGCTTGAATAAGTTTTGCGGCATAACCTGGTTGATGAAACGCTTTGCACGTTCATACACTTCTTTATCGTCGACAATGATTTCAGCAACATCTTCTGAAAGATGATCCCGAATCGAGCGAACGATAAGATTGCTTTCCTGATAAATCAGGAACGGTGCTTTGGGCGCGGTTGAAGATTGCTCGATGGTTTCCCAAAGTTTTAGCAGGAAATCCAGGTCCCATTGAAGTTCGCTCTGATTCCGGCCGATGCCTTCCGTTCGTGCGATTAGCGCATGTTGGGGATTAATTTTTAAATGAGATAAAATATCTCTTAATTCGGCACGTTCCTCTCCTGTGATCCGCCGTGAAACGCCACCTCTTTTTGGATTATTCGGCATTAACACCAGGAAGCGTCCTGCGAGGCTGACAAAAGTGGTCAAGGCGGCGCCTTTATTGCTGCGCTCATCTTTATCGACCTGAACGATCATCTCCTGGCCTTCCTTGATTGCCGAATCGATTCTGACTTGGGCAATGGGCGTCGTTGATTCATCTTGCCCGAAGTAATCCCTGTATATTTCCTTAAGGGGCAGGAAACCCTGCCGGTCAGGACCATAATCCACAAAACATGCTTCAAGACTTGGTTCGACTTTCGTGACCACGCCTTTGTAAATATTCCCTTTTTTCTCAGTTCTTATCGCCGATTCCAAATCTAAATCGATGAGCTTCTGCCCATCAACGATGGCAACCCTCAGCTCTTCAGCATGGGTTGCATTAAATAACATTCTTTTCATTATTTGCTCCATCCGCCTGGGTTAGTGGCCTAACACATCCCAAAACATAATTAAGTCGTCCGACCAGAAACCATGGCAGTATTAGTATCTATTATCTATCCTGCTAATGTGGACAGATTAAATCTAAATCAGGGGCGCTTTGACAGAATAAAACACGAGAAGGGGCGGGAAGGCGGAAATGGGCAGAAACCAGATGACTCGCTTAAACAAGCCATAACGCATTGCGTTATTATTATTGCGTTATGTATGACTGAATCCGCCACTTTAAAGTCCGTTCATAATAATCACTATCTCATTATATTAAATAAGATATGACTTGAATCTATAAATTTTCTCGTTTTCAAGACGCTGACTTGTTTGGCCCCAGTTGAAACTGGAACCGAGCCAGAAGTGATTTGCGTAACCGGTCAGGCATTTTGCTATTTGGAAAATCAATCAACAAAAATATAACATCCGGGCGATTACGCACAACTATTGTCTGGTTATTTCTAGTTGCTTCGTGCTCTGGGGCATAAACGGCCAACATTTGCCAGTTTTGCCTCTCGCAGTACATTTTCAAGGTATTTTTTATATCTGCCTCTCAATTCCACCTTCCCCTTTTCAACCTTCTCAGGTCTGCTTGGGCGCCACTGCCCAAAAACCGCGACCACTTTTTTGACCGCAGATAAAATTTTTCAAAATGTCCTTTGGATATCGATAAAAATGATAAAAAGTCTATTTAACAATAGCTTATATACCGTATGTACCTATTGACTAAGACTTTATTTAAGTGCATAGCAACGGATTATCTACCAATGTAACTTTTTATCCAAAGCGACTGCGCGACTATATCAACTTTAAGCCCCTAATACAACATGTTGTATAAGTCCTTGGATTCAACCCCGAAGTGCAACAGGTGGGTTGATGCCGAATAATGCCTGATTCGGTGTTTTCATGCCAAGCCATCATGCGGGCGGCATGATTATAGGTCCACTGGTAATGGACCAGTTCCTGATTGATCGCGGTCGCCGTCAACGGCCCTCGGAAGTGAGGCTTCAGCCTCGCCAAGCCATTGCAAATGGCGGGACTAAAGTCCCGCTTCCGACGCCGCCGGCCTGACCTGCTTTAAGCGCACTAGCCGGGCCAGGTTAACAGTCTCTTATGTGTCTGAGCCCGAACAACCCAGCCTTACCGTTCCCACTTTTTATAAGGTCGCGGCTTGCGCCATTTGTGTCTCACTGGATTATCGGATCAAGCCCGATAATGACGTGCAAAGAAACTTTGAATGAATCAGAGTTTCCTTAACCATTATTCTGTCGAGAGGCCGCGTTTAAGCAATACATAAACCGCGCCCGTGCCGCCGTGTTTTGGCAAGGCGGAGCAGAATGCCTTGATTTCCGCGCATTGCTTTAACCAGTTTATGGTAAATGACTTGAGCACGCCTTTTCTGTTTTCCGAGTGGTAGCCCTTGCCATGAATAATTAAAACGCAAGACAGGTTTTGCTGAATAGCTGCGGACAAGAACTGGTTTAAAAGAGTCTCCGCCTCATGGATTCTCATGCCATGTAAATCCAATACCGACTGACAGGGATATGCCCCGTGCTTCAAATGTTTAATCACCTTGCGTTGCAAGCCGGCGCGAACAAAGAGTACCGATTCGCCTTGATCTGTTCGATCGATGGCGGCACAACCCGGTACACCGGTCGACATATATTGGCCAGCAGACCGGATTACTCGTGGTTTATCCCTCTGCTCGTAGCGATTAAACCGAGGCGCTTGAGAGTTGCGGCTGAAGGTATTGGTCTTGGCCATCTCTTTTTGAAAAAGCGATGTGGCGTCATCGGGTTGTTTATCCCCGGTTTGTTTGTTTCTGGACACGGCCGCAACCTACGTCGCTAGATTTTTTAAATATTTATCGGCATCGAGTGCTGCCATGCAGCCGGATCCGGCAGAAGTGACCGCTTGGCGATAAACATGGTCCATCACGTCCCCGGCGGCAAAAATTCCGTCAATGCTGGTCAGCGTGGCATTGCCCGACGGACCGCCACGAGTCACAATATAATTCCCTTTCATTGCCAACTGACCGGTAAACAAACCTGTGTTTGGCGTATGACCGATGGCGATGAACACGCCCATCAGATCAATTTCTTCGGATTCCTCCGACTTGACATTTTTAATTCTGATGCCGGTGACGCCGCTCTCGTCGCCAAGCACTTCGTCCAGCACGCTATCCCAGGCAATCGTGATATTGCCGCCGTTGCCCGTGGTTTTGGCCATGACATGATCCGCCAATATGGCTTCCGCGCGCAACTCATCGCGGCGGTGAACCAGCGTTACGGACGATGCGAGATTCGATAAATACAAAGATTCTTCGGCTGCGGTATTACCGCCGCCAATGACCGCAACATCTTGATTTTTAAAAAAAAACCCATCGCATGTCGCACAAGCCGATACCCCTTTGCCCTTAAACGCCTGCTCAGAAGGCAAGCCTAAATACAGTGCGGATGCGCCGGTGGCGATGATTAATGCATCGCAAGTATAGACCCCGGAATCGCCCGACAAGCGGAACGGTTGGCCGGTAACTTCGGCGGTATGAATATGATCGAAAATAACTTCCGTATTAAATCTCTGCGCATGTCGCTGCATCCTTTCCATCAATTCCGGCCCCTGAACACCGACATCATCGCCGGGCCAATTATCCACATCGGTTGTGGTGGTTAATTGTCCGCCTTGCTCAATGCCGGTGATCAACACCGGATTTCGATTTGCTCTGGCCGCATAGACCGCAGCAGTATATCCCGCAGGCCCCGAACCGAGGATTAGTAGTGGACAATGCTTGTCATCCGGCATGTTAAGTTCCTGAAAATTTTGCGACAGTTGATTGAATGGCCAAAATTGAACTGAAAATTGAGCTAAAAATGAGGGTACGTTATAACCGAATTCGCGCAACCGATAAAGGGACAAATGCACAAAGTCTCAGGTAGTAAGTGATTCCGGCATTGCGGTTTTGCTCTCGTGTATGGAAACACCTGTATCAAAACGGCTATAATTTCGACCAATCACGCTGGTGCGGCTGACTTCGGCCCAGCCAACAAGAATTATGCCCGATCAGGGGTGCCAAACAGGAGAAACAATTGTTCGAACAAACCTTCAAAAACATTGACGACATCCTGTGGAAGGAAGCCGGATGCACCACCGAACTGGATTACACCGAACAGACTTCGTGGATACTTTTCTTGAAGTATCTGGATGATTTGGAAGGCGAGCGGCAAATGGAAGCGACGCTTCGCGGCAAGTCCGGGAAATTCCTGATGGAAGAGACCTATCGCTGGTCCAATTGGGCGGCACCGAAAAAACAGGATGGTTCTTTGGACCACGACCGTGCGTTGACCGGCGATGACCTGATTGCGTTCGTCAACAACGACCTGTTTCCCTATCTCAAGGGTTTCAAGGAGCGCGCCGGCGGAGCGGATACTATTGAATACAAAATCGGCGCGATCTTCAGCGAGATCAAAAACCGCTTTCAATCCGGCTACTCGTTGCGCGACATCCTTGACCAGATGGACAAGTTGCACTTTCGCTCGCAAAAAGAAAAGCACGAACTTAGCCATCTATACGAAGCCAAGATCAGAAACATGGGCAACGCCGGACGCAACGGCGGCGAGTATTACACGCCGCGCCCGCTCATCCGCGCCATGGTGCAGGTAACCGCGCCCAGACCCGGCGAGACGATTTATGACGGTGCCTGCGGTTCGGCCGGCTTTCTGTGCGAAGCATTTGACTATCTGCGACACGGTAAGGAAAAAATCACCACCAGCCAACTCAAAAAACTGCAGGGGAAAACTTTTTATGGCAAAGAAAAGAAATCCCTCGCCTACATCATCGGCATTATGAATATGATCCTGCACGGCATTGAGGCACCGAACATCATCCACACCAACACCCTGACCGAGAACCTCGCCGACATTCAGGAACGCAACCGCTTCGACATCGTCCTCGCCAATCCGCCTTTCGGCGGCAAGGAGCGTAAAGAAGTCCAGCAAAACTTTCCCATCCAGACCGGCGAGACCGCCTTTCTCTTCCTGCAACACTTTATAAAACATCTCAAAGCGGGCGGGCGCGCCGCGGTGGTCATCAAGAACACCTTCCTGTCCAACTCGGATAACGCCTCCAGGGCGCTGCGCAAAGAATTGCTGGAGAACTGCAACCTGCACACCCTGCTTGACTGCCCCGGCGGCACCTTTCAGGGCGCGGGCGTGAAAACAGTGGTGCTGTTTTTTGAAAAGGGCGCACCGACACGAAAAATCTGGTATTACCAACTGGACCCGGGACGTAGCCTCGGCAAAACCAATCCATTGAATGATGACGATTTGAAAGAATTCGTGCAGATGCAAAAAACCTTTGCGAATACCGCGCAATCCTGGAGCATCCATGCCACTGATATAGACCCGGAAACTTTTGACCTGTCGGTGAAAAATCCGCATACACCGGAACAAGCACCGCTGCGACACCCGGACGAAATTTTAGAGGAGATGATACAACTGGATAAAGAAACAGATAAAACCATGAGAGGTATAGCGGCGTTAATTGATGGTTAGCGTTGCGGTATCGCAATTAAACCTACTCAACCAATGGAGGAAAGCAAAATGATTGTAAAAGAATTAATTCAACTGCTGCAAGACCATGATCCGGATAAAAAAGTAATCGTACGCGGATATGAAGGTGGTTATAACGAAGTGTTGGAAATTGTTCAGATGGATATTGTTCCTAATCCACATCAAAAGGCGAGTTATAACGGCGAATACGAAAATACATATTTTGATGATGAAGTGCCTGACACGGCTACGGCAGCGATAGAGTTACGCGGCGAGAACCGGAAAAGTGAAGAAGACTACGTGTAGTGGTGTGAAGTGGGAGCAGGTCGCGCTTGGTGATGTGTGCGAGGTGATCGCCGGGCAGTCTCCAAAGAGTAGTAATTATAACAATGCAAAAAATGGACTACCTTTTTATCAAGGCAAGAAAGAGTTCACAAGTAAGTATCTGGGTGCCCCTACGAAATGGACGACACACGTAACCAGCGAGGCTATTGCTGGTGATATTTTAATGTCTGTGCGGGCACCAGTAGGACCGATAAACTTCGCTACTGAGAGAATATGTATTGGTCGCGGTCTTGCTGCCATACGCGCTGCTGAACAGATTGAACCAAATTTTTTATTCTATTTGTTACTTTCAATGCAAGACCAAATCAATGGGAGTGAAGGGGCTGTTTTTGCATCAATAAATAAGAATCAAATTCAGTGTATTTCTTTCTGTAAGCCGCCGCTTGCCGAACAAAAACGAATCGTTGCGGTTCTCGACGAAGCCTTTGCAGCCATTGCCACAGCAACCGAGAACACCAAGAAAAATCTCGCCAATGCACAAGAGTTGTTTGACAGCGAACTAAATCGGGTCTTCAAATCACCCGATGAGTATTCAGTGAGCGATGTCGCGGCGCACACTGTCAAAATCATGGATGTCGTGGAACCACTCACAACAACTGACCCCAGAAAACAGCCAGAAGAGTCGTTTGAGTATATTGATGTGTCCAGCGTGTCTCGCATCACCCATTCAATCCGCACCACCTCGCCCACCCTCGGTTGCGATGCGCCAAGCCGGGCTAAACGACTAGTGCGGGCTGGGGATGTTCTCTTCGCTACAATCCGACCAACACTACAACGGATTGCCATTGTTCCAGCCCACCTTGACCAAGCGATATGTAGCACAGGTTATTTCGTGCTTCGGCCAAAGCCCGATGTTAATAGCCGATTCCTGTTTTATTATCTGTTTAGTCAACCCTTCTCGGATGAGATGGCTTTACTGCAACGTGGTGCAAGTTACCCCGCAGTCAGCGACCGCGATGTCAAGGAACACCTGATTCACCTCCCACCACTCCCCGAACAAAATCGCATCGCAACCTTTCTTGATAAACTATCCGCAGAAAAACAAACGCTGGTAGAGACCTATAAAACCAAAATCCGTTCCCTCGTCGAACTCAAACAATCCCTGCTCCACCAAGCCTTCATCGGCGAATTGACCAGCAAATGAATACAAAGAATAAAAGTAAAGCCGCGCAGGATTTTATTGCCAAAATTTGTGATGAATATGGCGAGGGAAATTTTATATTTCGAGGAACACCGGAGATTTTTAGTGAAGAACCTACGGGGGTAAATTCATCACTTTATAGATGGGCGAATGACGAAAATGCTATTAACGAGTATCACAAACCACCAAAGATCGAAGAGGAAATTGTAAACAAGGCAAAAAGATACTTCCCCGACAAAACCAGCAATATAGAGATACTAACCGACATAAGACACTACGGCGGAAAGGTCAATTTGATTGATTTCACCCGTAATCTTTATGTGGCTCTCTTTTTTGCCTGTAATGGCGATTTCGATAAAGATGGCGAGATTATTATTTTAGATACAAAACAACTTTCCCGGATGACAAATATTGAGTATGACAAATTGGAAGATGAGGGGATGGGAATGATAGAACCTGCCAAAACACAGACAAGTCAATTAAGAGTTGTGGCGCAAGACAGCATATTTGTTTATTTTGTAGAGGGATATATAGAGAGGTCGTATTTCGAAGACAAAAAAATACCAAAGGAACTGAAAGAAGATATTTTAGAATTTATTAGTAAATTCAACAATATCAATCAAGACACAATTTATAACGATTTAATTGGATTTATAGCAAATGAAAAGAATTACGAGACGGCAGACAGTCGTTTTCATCAAGGTAATGCAAAATATTTTTCAAAGAAATATAAGGAAGCAATTGAATATTACAGCGAAGCGATAGAACGCAATCCACAATCTGTTGCAGCATACAATAATCGAGGACTTTCAAAATCTCGTTTAGGTGAATATAAGGAAGCAATTAAGGATTACAACAAAGCTATAGAACTCAATCCGCAACATACCGAAGCATATAACAATCGGGCGGTTTCAAAGAATAAATTAGGGAAATATCAGGAAGCAATTGAGGATTGCACTAAAGCGATAGAATTCAATTCGAAAAATACCGAAGCATATAACAATCGGGCGGTTACAAAGAATGAATTAGGGAAATATCAGGAAGCAATTGAAGATTGCACTAAGGCGATAGAACTTAATCCGCAATTTGCCGATGCATACTATAATCGGGGATTTTCAAAATCCTATTTAGAAGAATATGAGGAAGAAATTAAGGATTACGATAAAGCGATAGAACTCAATCCGCAATATATCGAAGCATACAACAATCGGGGAGTTGCAAAGAATCGTTTAAGAGAATATGAGGAAGCAATTAAGGATTTCAAAAAAGCGATAGAAATTGCTCCGCAATCTGACAAGGCATACAACAATCGGGGATTTTCAAAATATTCTTTAGGAGAACATGAGGAAGCAATTCAGGATTACGATAAAGCAATAGAAATTACTCCGCAATATGCCACAGCATACAACAATCGGGGTGTTTCAAAATCTTTGTTAGGAGAATATGAGGAAGCAATTAAGGATTACAACCAAGCGATAGAACTCAATCCGCAAGATGTCGAAGCATACAGCAATCGGGGATATGCAAAATATGTTATAGGTGAATATAAGGAAGCAATTAAGGATTACGATAAAGCGATAGAACTCAATCTGCAATATACCGAAGCATACTGCGATCGGGGACTATCAAAACATCGTTTAGAGAAATATCAGGAAGCAATTAAGGATTACAACAAAGCGATAGAACTCAATCCGAAATTTGCCAGTGCATACCACAATCGGGGGGTTTCTAAATCTTCTTTAAGAAAATATGAGGAAGCAGTTAAGGATTACGACAAAGCGATAGAACTCAATCCACAATATGCTAATGCGTACAACAATCGAGGGTTTTCAAAATACCGCTTATGGGAATATGAGGAAGCAATTAAGAATTACAACAAAGCGATAAAACTCAATCCGCAATTTGCCGAGGCATACTGCAATCGGGGAATTTCAAAATGTTTATTGGGAGAATATAGGGAAGCAATTAGGGATTACGATAAAGCGATAAAACTCAATCCGCAATTTGCCGAGGCATACCGCAATCGGGGAGCTGCAAAATCTTTGTTAGGAGAACATGAGGAAGCAATTAAAAATTTCGATAAAGCGATAGATCTCAATCCGCAATTTGCCGAGGCATACTGCAACCGGGGAGTTTCAAAACATTTATCGGGGGAATGTGAGGAGGCAATTAAAGATTACGATAAAGCAATAAAACTCAATCCGCAAGACACCGAGACATACAACAATCGGGGAATTACAAAATCTTCTTTAGGAGAACATGGGGAAGCAATTAAGGATTACGATAAAGCGATAGAAATAAATTCGCAATATGCCAAAGCATACTACAATCGGGGAAATACCAAATGGAGGTTAGGGGATAAGACGGGAGCCGAAGCAGATTTTGCAAAAGAAAAAGAATTGGAAGAACAGCAAAAGAAAAATAATTTGATTAACCATGAAGAGGGCGTGACAATACTTGATTAAAGCGGGAAATTTTGAGACCAGTGCAACTCGGTATGACTATTACCTTCCTTGATGGGTCTAATCATACTTAATCGAAAATCATGGGATTATCCCTTTGAACGAATCCAAAATCAGTGCCCTCGCCGAACTCAAACAATCCATGCTCCACCAGGCATTCACCGGCGAGTTGACCGCCGACAAGAACACATCCGAGCGCGTCCTCTCAGATGCCGGCGTATGAGCATCCGTTTCTTTCTGTTTTCAACCGCGCGCTGAAACGCTCTTTCAATCGCTTACTCCCCCGACCCTTCGGCTAACTCCCCCCGCGCAATCTGCTCAAAACCCTTAATGATTCCAACCCGAATATGCGCCAGTTCCCCCGCAAGAGTCTCTTGCTTTTCAGTTGCCCTCGATTTTGATCGCATCTTTTTCACGCCGTAGCCTACTCATCAAAACGAATCGGCTTATATTTCCTTAAATCCACCCTGCTTTTCGCCCGATGAAGATCATAATAATCCTGCATCAGCATCCAACTTTCCGGCGAGCGGCCAAGTACTTTAGACAACTTCAGTGCCATCTCCGATGACACGCTGGATTTTTCATTGAGCAACCGATTGAATGTGCTGGCACTGACTTGCAGTTTTTTCGCTACGGCATTTGATCCCAAGTCAAACGGATCCATATAAACGCGCCGGATAAATGCGCCCGGATGTGGTGGATTGTGCTGTTGTATATTCATTTAATGATAGTTCTCATAATTAACAACATAGACATCGCCATTTTCAAATAGAAACACGATGCGCCAGTTGGCATTGACGACGATGCTCCAATGGTCTTTCAATTTCCCTTTAAGCGGGTGAAGCCGCCAGCCGGGGATATCCATATCATTAGAGTAACGCCGTTTTAGTGTCACGCTTTGCGTGACACTTATTTACCTTTGTCTTCTCAAAGAAATCACTCCCGTCCGATTCACCATTGTCCCCCAACCCGTCATTCTCGCCGGTAGGCGGGGATCCAGTCTGTTGTTCTCGCCAAAGGCGAGAACCCAGAACTAAAAAACGATGGGAGTAACTAATACCGGCATAATCCAAACCACATCTCCCGACCGTCATCCTCACATCGAACGGCGGCGGCTTCGCCGCGGCAACGCCGTTTTAGTGTCACGCTTCGCGTGACGACATATTTTAACTGAATTTGCGCGTATCATCCCTGATACGCGCCCTTCGGGCTCGCTTCGCTCGCGAAAAATCGCTCCCAGCGATTTTTTCCGCTTCGCTCCATTTATTCGTCACATCCGCCTACGGCGGAAATGACGAAACAGGAGCGGCGAGAATGACGAAAGAGAGGTAATAGTGAATTGAAAAGACAAAGGCGTGTTGAGACGCCAATGGCACATTGAGAATAAGAAATCCGGCTACGCTGGGCTTTTTTTTCGCTTACTTTGTCTTCTCAAAGAAATTATTCCCTCCCGATTCACAATTACCCCCCAACCGTCATTGCTGTATGTGTTCACTTATTTGAGTATACAATCGGTTGGTCGCTGGGCGAGAGATGCCGGTGATTTGAGCGACTTTGCAAGCCTCGATATCAAGGCAAAACAGCCGCAAGATTTCCCTGAATTTCTTCTCGGAAATTCGGCAACGGATGACATACTTGTTTTTCATTTATAGAACAATTAGTTATGACCATTTTACTATACCTTAAAGTATCTTGAACCTTAATAAATGAAGAAAAGGGGACATTTCAGCTTTGGGTTGACGGACCTATGCCGAACGGAGACGGTGCAATGAGTGCTTTTGACTTAGGCCTGCTCCCCTCTGGACATCTGCATTGCTTCCCATCAATAGCGGATGATACGACGGGCAAAGCGATTCCCAGTGCCTCCCTCAGCAATGCATTTGCACATAGCGTGAGTGAAGGTTTGTTTACCCTAACGGCAAGAAAAAGTGGCACCGATCTCTCACCATCATTGCAATATTGGCGCAACTTTGGCCGCCAATATCTGAGTGAACGTTGCTTGATGGCACAGGCGGACCCACAACAGCCTGAGCCTATCGCGCCGTACACAGCCGCCCAAACCCTGCCTCTGCTCAGGAGTGCGCCACCGATGCGTGGGGCTGAGTATCTCTCCGCACAGATACTACAGGACATCCGGGCCTCGCTGGATGACTGGGTCTGCTTACAGATTCAGGCTGCCGGCGGGCTCGATGCACTGCTTGCCAAGAGCGCGCCGCAGTGGCATCAGGTAGGCCGTGTCTGTTTTCATCTGGCGGAAAACAAAAATGACCTTGACTTTCCCTTTGCCTTTATGGCGACCTATGCTCCGGAGCTGTCAGAGCAGGGTCGTATTCGTCATCAACCTCTTGGCCACGCATTACAGGAGTATGCGGGAGCGAAAAACAAAAAAGCATTGATCCGCCTCCTTTCACCCGTTCAGCTTGCCGCGCAGTCCAGTTCTCTGATCAGGGATTTGGTTGATACCGGCGACATATATCATCCCCTGGCCTGGTCATCCGAGGACGCCTATACGTTTCTAAAGAGTGCGCCGCAATACGAGCAGTGCGGCGTGGTGGTCCGGCTGCCTGACTGGTGGAAAAAACGCAGCAGACCACGTGCCGGCGTGACCATTGGTGAAAAAAAGCAGCAGAGCTTCAATGCCGATTCACTGCTGGATTTCAAACTGCATATTGAACTGGATGATGAGGCGCTCAGTGAGTCCGAGCTAAAAAAGCTGCTGTCGGCAGGTGATGGCCTCGTGTTTATTAGGGGGCAGTGGGTTGAGGTAGATCAGAGAAAACTGAGCGAAGCCCTGGCCCACTGGAAAAAGATGGAGGCGGAGACGGCAGGCGGCGGGCTCACCTTTGCTGAAGGGATGCGGTTGCTGGCAGGGGCTCCAGCCGATCTGGGTGAGGATGTCATGGCAGAGAGTCGAACCTGGTCTCTTGTTCAACCGGGCCAATGGTTGGCTGCACTGCTGGACGAACTGCGCGCACCCACTCAACTGAAGGCTGCCAACCCGGGTAAAGCACTCAAAACAACCCTGCGGCCCTATCAGCAGGAGGGCGTGAACTGGCTGTGGTTACTCTCTCAGTTGGGATTGGGTGCCTGTCTGGCGGACGACATGGGGTTGGGAAAAACCATGCAGGTGATTTCCCTACTGCTTATCTTGAAAAAGAAGCACTGTGACCGACCCTCCTTATTGGTGCTTCCCGCCTCTCTGATTGGCAATTGGAAAGCAGAACTTGAGCATTTTGCTCCTTCGCTACGCAGCCTGTTTTTTCACCGTTCCCAGCTGAACAAAAAAGCCATGGATGCCATGGTGAATGAAAGTACGACTTTGAAAGACATCGATCTTGTGGTGACCACCTATGGAACAGTGATGCGTCAAGACTGGCTACAAGAACAGGCGTGGCAGCTGCTGGTGCTGGACGAGGCCCATGCCATCAAGAATCCAACCGCCAGGCAGAGCAAAGCGGTCAAGAATCTCCATGCCAAATCGCGTATTGCACTGACCGGCACGCCGGTAGAAAACCGGTTGTCGGATCTGTGGTCGCTGTTCGACTTTCTAAACCCGGGTCTACTTGGATCAGCCAGGCGTTTCAAGGGGTTTGTGAAACTACTCTCTGAGCGGGAGAGTGACCAATATGCACCGTTACGCAATTTGGTAAGCCCCTATATCCTGCGCCGCCTTAAGACCGATCGATCAATCATCGACGACCTGCCCCAAAAGACTGAAGTGCCTGCCTATTGTGGTCTGAGTAAAGTACAAGCGGTGCACTATCAGCAGGCCGTCAAGCAGATGGCGAACGCTATTGAGAACCTTGAAGGCATAAAGCGTCGCGGTTTGGTGCTGTCCTACCTACTACGCTTCAAGCAGATCTGTAATCACCCATCACAACTGCTCGGGGATAATCAGTACGATCCGAAAAAGAGCGGGAAATTTCAGCGCCTGGCTGAACTCTGTGAAGAGATCGCATCACGCCAGGAGAAGGTGCTGGTGTTTACCCAATTCCGCGCAATGACCACGCCACTGGCCAACTTTTTGGCACAGCAGTTCGGCCAGGACGGTCTAGTGCTCCATGGCGGTACCGCTGTTAAGCAAAGACAAGCACGGGTTGAACAGTTCCAGGCAGAAGAGGGTCCCCCCTTCTTTATTCTCTCCCTCAAGGCGGGAGGAACCGGCCTCAATCTAACCCAGGCTTCCCATGTAATCCATTTTGATCGCTGGTGGAACCCGGCGGTGGAAGACCAGGCCACAGACCGCGCCTTTCGAATCGGACAGAAAAATAATGTACTCGTTCACAAATTTGTCTGCCCTGGAACGGTAGAAGAGAAGATAGACACCTTGATTAATGAAAAAAAGGCCCTCGCCAACGATCTATTGGATGGTGGTGCTGACACACTGCTTACAGAGATGGATAATGAGACATTGCTCAATCTGGTATCACTCGATATTGAGAAGACGCGAGTCTTATAGGTGACATACATGAGTTACGGCGGGTGGTCTCCCTATGTTCCGGTGGCACAGCGGCGCGCCAAAGCGGCCAAAGAGATTAATAAACTACGAAAAAAGGGCATGGAAATTGAACCCATTGAAGTTGAGGGGCGGAAGATAACCAGTACATTCTGGGGTAAAGCCTGGTGCAATCACCTGGAGAGATTCAGTGATTATGAGAACCGTCTACCCAGGGGGCGAACCTATGTTCGTAACGGTTCGGTATGTCATCTAGCCATCTTCAGGGGTAAGGTCGAGGCCATGGTCAGCGGCACGGCGCTTTATAGAGTTGACATTGACATCAAGCCACTGCCTGTTAACAAGTGGAAAAACGTCCGCAAACAGTGCGCTGGTCAGATTGGCTCCATGCTGGAGTTATTGCAGGGACGTTTTTCCGATAATGTCATGGAGACAGTGACCGAACAGAATCAGGGGTTATTCCCCAAACCCAGCGAGATCAATCTTGCCTGTGACTGTCCGGACTGGGCAGAGATGTGTAAACATATTGCCGCCGTGCTGTACGGTGTTGGTGTCAGGCTGGACCATCAGCCGGAACTACTTTTTCTACTCCGTAATGTTGATCATGAAGAGCTGGTCACCACCGAACTGGATTTTCAGTCAGCCGCATCTGGAAAAGGAAAACGACGCCGGCTGGCAGGGGCAGATCTTTCCGATGTCTTTGGCGTGGACATGGAAGAGCCGGTAAAACCCGGTCGCAAAACAAGTGCCGTTAGAAAAAGAACGGTCAAGAAAAGCAAGAACACGTTTACGCCAACAGCGGCGGCGGTCACCAGACTCCGCAAGCGATTTCGGATGAACACCTCACAGTTTGCGAAGTTAGTTGGCGTCAAACCGCGCACGGTAACCAACTGGGAAAACGGCAGTGGTAAACTCAATCTTCACCAACGTACTCTGGATGCACTCACCGAAGTATCTGAACTTACGCCGGAGCAAGCCGAGCAAGAATTAACGCGGGCCTGATAGGAGAATAACAGAGAAAATTTCTATTCGAGCTACAGGAACTTCAGTTTAGATATATGTTTTGGGTCATGACAACTTAAGCGCTAATCTTTGGAGTCATCCCTTTGAACGAAACCGATAGTGCCTTAAAAGTGCTTTATCGCAAAACCGAAAAACCGTGTTTTTACTGTGAAAAATGATAATTTTCAACGATTTAAGTGTTTTATAGCAATCTGAAAAACGACCATGATGCCTGACCAAGCCAACAGAAACGAAGCCCAAACGCGGCTCGACCTGATTACTCCGGCGCTTATCGCCCCCGGTCGTCTGCAAGGCGCGGGCAAGTGTGCCAAACTCAAACAATCTCATCCTCACCAGATATTCACCGGCGAATTGACTGTGCGTCGAAGAAACCTTGACCACACCTCCTATCGGAGCGCGGCGCATGACCACCATTGAAACGCTTGAAAGATGGTTGTCCGTTTCAGCCGAAAACGAACATCTGGAATTCAAAGCAGCATCAAAATCCTATCGGGTTGATAATGTATTGAGATACTGCGTTGCCTTGTCCAACGAAGGTGGTGGGCATTTAATTTTAGGCGTTACAAACGATCATCCGAGAAGGGTGACCGGCACTCAAGCGTTCGCATCTGCAAAAAAACTAAACGCTCTGAAGCACAGCATTGTTGATCAATTGCGCATCCGGGTGGATGTCGATGAAATTGAACATCCGGATGGCCGGGTTCTGGTTTTTGAAATACCTGCACGACCCGCCGGACAACCATTGAGTTTGAATGGGCATTACCTGATGCGCGCTGGTGAAAGCGTCGTTGGAATGACCCCCGACCGCCTGAAAAAGATTTTTGCAGAAACCAACGAAGATTGGCTTGCTCATGCAGCAATAGAAAACATCAATACGGAAGATGTTATAGACCTACTGGATACAAAAATTTATTTTGATTTGCTCAATTTGCCTTATCCCGAACCGCTAGCCATTTTACAGCGTCTTGAAAAAGAAGGTTTTGTTCGGAGTCAATCCGGTAAATGGGCTATTACCAGATTGGGGGCTATCTTGCTGGCGAAAGACATATCCATATTCTCTATAGAAATTGCGCGCAAGGCAGCCCGCTTTGTACTTTATGATGGCACAGGTAAAACCAAAACAAACAAAGAAACTACAATGGGACCTGGCTATGTCGTTGGATTTGAAAACCTGGTGAATTATGTGCACGACGTGGCACCGCGCAACTATATCCTTGAAGAGACGGTGCGCACAGAACGTAGAATGTTTCCCAAACAGGCATTGCGCGAACTAATTGCCAATGCCTTAATCCATCAGGATTTTTCTGTCGGTGGTGCATCAGTGATGATAGAGATGTATACAGACAGGGTGGAAATATCCAATCCAGGGAAGCCCATCATCCAGGTTAATCGGTTCATTGACGAGTACCGATCTCGCAACGAGCGGCTGGCTGATATTATGCGTCGGCTCGGTATTTGTGAAGAGAAAGGTAGTGGTATTGATAAAGTAATCCAGCAGGTTGAGGATTTTCAACTCCCTGCTCCGGACTTTAGAGAGGACGACATCCGAACCACGGTCGTTTTATATTCCCATGTCGATTTTTCCGAGATGGGACGACAAGATCGTATTCGTGCTTGCTATCAACATTGCTGTTTGCGTTATGTTTTTAATGAGCCCATGACAAACTCGTCTTTACGCACACGTTTCCATCTTGCCAATAACCTGACAGTTACAGTATCTCAGATTATTGCAGCCACAAAAGGAGACGGTTTGATTAAGCCAGAAAATGGTGAATCTGGGGCAACGCGATACGCTCGTTACCTTCCTTGGTGGGCCTGATTCCAACTTAATCGCAAACTGATTTGGCGGAAGAAATGACCTATAATTTCTTTATAAACAATGGGTTGCCAACTTAATCGCAAACCGATTTGACAGAGAAAATGACCTATAATTACTTGAAACGTGGGGCTGATTCCAACTTAATCGCAAACTGATTTGGCAGGGTAAATTACCTATAATTGCCTTATAATCAATGGGTTGCCAACTTAATCGCTAATCATGAAAATTACCCCTTTGAACGAAGCCGATGATGCGGGAAAGTACTTTATAGCAAAACCGAAAAACCGTGTTTTTACTGTAAAAACTGATAATTTTCAACGATTTAAGTGTTTTATCGCTAATCCGGAAGAGCGACCCTGATGCCTGAGCAAGCCAACAGAAACGAAGCCCAAACGCGGCTCGACCTAATTTCCCCGGCGCTTAAGGAAGCGGACTGGGAGGTCACAGACGGAAGCCACATCCGGGTTGAGGTCATCGCCCCCGGTCGTCTGCAAGGCGCGGGCAGGCGTGCCAAACAGAACATCGCCGATTATGTGCTGGTTTATAAAAACCAAAAACTGGCGGTGATTGAAGCCAAGCACGAGGGTTTGCCGGTCACCGAGGGGCTGGGGCAAGCCAAGGAGTATGCCGAAAAGTTGCAAACGCCTTTCGCCTACGCCACCAACGGACACGGCATTTACCGCGTGGATATGCGCAACGGCGAAGAGGGCGAAGTGGCGCGATTCCCCACGCCGGATGAATTATGGGATACGGTTTATGGTGAAAGCGAGGCGCAGGAACGGCACTGGCGCGAGCAGTTTTCCGCGGTTCCTTTTAATGACAAGGGCGGGCAGTGGCAGGCGCGCTATTATCAGCACAACGCCATCACCAAAACGCTGGATGCGATAGCCGCCGGACAGAGCCGCATCCTGCTGACGCTGGCAACCGGCACCGGCAAGACCGCGATTGCCTTTCAGATTGCATGGAAACTATTCAACAGCCGATGGTCGCTCGGCAACTGGCGAAGCCAACCGCAAGATGGACAGACGCCTGCCCGTCGTCCACGTATCTTGTTCCTGACCGACCGCAACATCCTCGCCAATCAGGCATTCAACGAGTTCAGCGGTTTTGCCGAAGATGCGCTGGTGCGGATTGACCCGCAGAGTATCCGCCAAAGGGGGCGCGTGCCCACCAACGCCAGTGTCTTTTTTACCATCTTTCAGACCTTCATGGTCGGGGTGGATGCGGACGGTGAGCCCAAACCAAACTTCGGCGATTACCCGCCCGACTTCTTCGATTTCATCATCATTGACGAGTGTCATCGCGGCGGCGCCAATGACGAAAGTTCGTGGCGGGCAATCATGGAATACTTCGCGCCGGCGGTGCAGTTGGGTCTAACCGCAACGCCGAAGCGCAACGACAACATTGATACCTATAACTACTTCGGCGAGCCGGTGTATATCTACTCCCTCAAGGACGGCATCAACGATGGTTATTTGACGCCCTTCAAGGTCAAGCAGTTCGCCACGACCATTGATGACTATGTTTATACATCGGACGACGATGTGATTGAGGGTGAGGTTGAGACGAACAAACTCTACACCGAGAAAGATTTTAATCGCATCATTGAAATCAAAGAGCGAGAGAAGAAGCGAGTCGACCTGTTTATGGGCGACATTGACCAGTCGCAAAAAACACTGGTCTTTTGCGCGAACCAACAGCACGCGCTTGCAATCCGCGACATGATTAACCAGACCAAGACCAGCGCCGACCCGAACTACTGCGTCCGCGTTACCGCCGATGAAGGTAAACTAGGTGATATGAACCTGCGCACTTTTCGCGATAACGAGAAGATCATCCCGACTATTCTGACCACATCGCGCAAACTCTCGACCGGGGTTGATGCCCGCAACGTGCGTAACATTGTTCTGCTACGTCCCATCAACTCGATCATCGAGTTCAAGCAAATCGTCGGCCGCGGCACTCGGCTGTTTGACGGCAAGGACTACTTCACGATTTATGACTTCGTGAAAGCCTGCGAACATTTCCACGACCCGGAATGGGACGGCGACCCGGAAGACCTGGAACCTTGCGAGGTGTGTGGTAACTATCCCTGCCAATGCGAGCAACCGCCGCCGCAGCCTTGCGCCAAGTGCGGCGAGCAACCTTGCGTGTGCATAAAAGGGTTGCCCGAATCTTGTCGGGTATGCGGTCAATCGCCTTGTATATGCGAGCAACCGGGCATGATAAAAATCAAACTCGCCGACGGCAAGGAGCGCACCATTCAACACATGATGGCGACCTCGTTCTGGAATCCGGACGGCGTGCCGATGTCGGCCGCACAGTTCATTGAGCGATTGTTCGGCGACTTGCCCGAATTGTTCCAGAACGAAGACGAATTGCGCGAGTTGTGGGGCAGGCCAGACACGCGCCGAAAACTGCTCGACGGGCTGGCCAATATAGGGTGCGACGCACAACAGTTGGCCGAGCTAGCCCGTGTGATGAACGCCGAAAACAGCGATCTTTACGATGTGCTGGCTTACATCGCCTATGCCCTGCCTCCCATCAGCCGCCGGGAGCGTGTGGATACCCGCAAAGCCGCTATTCTGGAGAACTATCAGTATGAACCACGGGAATTTCTAAATTTCGTTCTTGACCACTACATCAAACAAGGAGTCGGCGAACTGGACGACCGGAAACTGCCCGATTTGTTGGACCTGAAGTACGGCACAGTCCACGATGCCATCGCAGAGCTGGGCATCAGCGATACCGGGATACGGGAGATGTTTGTCGGCTTCCAGCGACACTTGTACACGCCCCAGGAAGCCGCATGACGGGTTGTGCAAATCGGTCATTTCCACCGCAGTCCGATACAATAGACAAACACAATCGAGCAGAGGCAGCCGCATGAATAATTCCGATTTAGGCAAACTGCAACCCGTTGACATTCGTCAGGCGTGGGCGAACGAGGCGCTGAACTTCACGCCGTGGCTCGCGGATAACCTCGACGCGCTGGCGGAAGTATTGAAGATTGATTTGGAGTGGGAAGGCACCGAGATGCCGGTCAGCTCCACTTCCTATCGTGTCGACATCGTGGCGCGAAATCCGCAGGACGATTCGCGCATACTGATTGAAAATCAATTGGAGGCCGCCGACCACCGCCACCTCGGGCAGATACTCACGTATATGGCGGGGCTCGAGGCGCGCGTCGCGGTTTGGGTGACGCCCGACTTCAACGACACCCACCGCTCGGCAATCCGTTGGTTGAACGAACACACCGATGATAAGTTTTCGTTTTTCGCGGTGAAAGTGCGCGTCGTGAAAATTGGCGATTCGCCACCCGCGCCGATATTTGAAGTGGTCGAAAGCCCCAACGAATGGGAGCGCCAAGTGCATGACGCGGTGCAGGGCGCGGTCAGCGAGCGCGGGCAATTCCGTCTTGCCTTCTGGGCGCACTTCGCGCAACGCATTCCCGATGCGCCTGGCTTGCGTGCGGGTTACGGCGGCGGCTGGGGCGGCAGTAATGTGTGGCATCGCGTCGAGCAAGCGGACATCGTCATCTCGCAATACCTAGCGCAAGATCACATCGGCGTGTATTTGACCGGCAACTGGAGGGAGCCCATCGCGGACGCCGACCCACGCATCGCGCCTTATGTCGCGGCGATAAAAAATGCGCTTGATGAAGGCGATGACTTTTCCTATGGCACGAATCACCGATGCGTCGCCACGTTGCACATCGGCGATTCCCGCGACCGCGCAAATTGGGACCGCATGGTCGATTGGCTTGACGACCGCCGCCGCAGATATGAGGAAGTGCTGACGGCGGATGCGTAACGGCGACGGTGGCGTAAGCCGCGACATTATGGTTTGGGCAAATAATTGCTTCTGCATTATTTGCACTCCCGCCATCGGCGCGGTCGGCCGATTTTTTGCTCCAGACAAAATCTGCGCTTCCGCCGTTCGAGACGGTCTTATGTCGCGGACGCAGGATGCGCAGGAGCTACCACCACACCGTGGTGGATTTGTGTCCCGCTACGCGGAGCCTGTCCTCGCGGAAGCGGGGAACGAATGTTTGACTGGATTCCTGCTTCCGCAGGAATGACGGTTAAGGGGCGATGCAACTACCGTGCTCCTCTGCCGTCATTATCGGGCTTGACCCGATAATCCAGTTAAAAAATCCGGCGTAGCCGAACTCCTTTTATCGCGGCTTCGCCGCGTCTGGATTCCCGCCTGCGGCGAGAATGACGGGTGCCACAGCCGACAGCAAGTCCGCCGTCGGTGATAATCCGCCGCACTACGCCATGCAAATGGAGCGTCATACCCCGCCACATATAGACCCACCCACCGCCAACTGGTGTTGTTCCCGTATCGCATCTATGCCGGGTTTGAATAATTTGTTTGCTTTTCTTTCGGTTTGTGATATTTTCCCGCTTGCCAGATTTACGAACACGTGATCCGTTTAGTCGGGTTACCTGTCGAATACAACAGCAGATTTATCCGCCATGGGGGTTGCTCCCCAATGGTGCGAATAGGCAGGAATTTCACTCTCACGTGTTTGTGATCTGGCAACGACCCGACACCTTGCGTGCTCGGGGGATTGCCATGATTCACGACCCGTGGGGTAAAAATGAAAATCAATATCAAGGCCGGCGCCATGATCGCGCTGGCGTTATCCGTGTTGTTAGTGTTGGCCGGATGCGGTGGTGGTGGGGGGAGTAGTGGGGGGAGTAGTGGGGGGAGTAGTGGGGGAAGTAGCACAGCACCACCAGCACCAGACCCAATTGTCACGGTGCCGCCGGTAGCACCAGACCCAACCGACTTTACTATTCCAATACAACCTGTTGCATCCAACAGAACGCCGCCACCGATTCCTCAAGCCCCAACCACATCGCCAGCACCAACACGTAGTGCAATAGAAACGATTGTGCGTACGGGCAACACAGGAACGAATGAACCATATTTTCGTCCAGATTGTGTGCCGGGGCTGGATGGTGCCGGATGTTATACCGATGCGGATAATCGTGCAGTGAATGTTTTGGATGACGACACTTCAATTTATCTTCAGGGCATCACTGCATTCCACCGCAGAATCGAAGGCCCTTTTGATAATGATCCTTCAATTGTAGTCCCAAACCCGCCACGTGATGTCCGCACCGCATGGCGTCAGGGTTGGATTGGGACGGGGGCAAATATTTTGATAATGGACGATTTTCGGGCATTTGGTTTGGTAGGCGAGCCGACGAATCGATACGACCCGCGAGGCGTTCATAGCTATACCGTAGGAATGGCGGCAAATCAAATTGCTCCCGGCGCCACTTTCTATGGATTAGAAGCGGCAATAGCCGCAAGTGGTGACCCACGATTTTCTCGGGTTCTAACAACCTACCGGCAAGGTGGATTAAGGCAAATTGACAACGTTGAGCTAAGGGGAAATATTCCAACAATTCATGTGGTCAATCAGAGTTTCGGGGAAGGTCCGGTTGACTTGTATGGTATTACTAGGGAAGAGTTGCTAGCCGCTTTTGACCGAAGAACCAATAACCCAAGATTTAGAGATGTTGCCAACTCACATACCACGCCGACTGCACTGTCAATCGCATTAAGAGATGCGGTAATCACCAAATCCGCGGGCAACAATTATGGGGAAGATGCTGCATTGGTAATTGGCAACGTGCGGTTAGTCAGTTCGCGTGCACCGAATACAAGAGATCGTGCGATTATCGTTGGCGCATTGGATAAGTTTGCGCGCACCTCAGTCGCTGGCGAAAATGACAGCGTTAGTTCCCGGGCAAGAATTGCCGCTTACAGCAATGTCGCCGGAATGTTCCCGCAAATGCAAGAAAGATTCCTGGTTGAATATGGCGGTTCACCATATGATGAGAGTGCGTATTTATGTAGCGCGTCGATAACCACATATTGCAATAACATACAAGTGGTTACTGAAAATGTATTTACCAATCGCGGCACATCCTACGCCGCGCCCAGAGTTGCCGGTTTCGCCGCATTGGTGCGCGGCAAGTTCCCCGGTTTAGGCGGCGCGCAAACTGCGAAGATTTTGTTAGACACGGCGACATATCAAGGACTTGCATGTTATCCGAGGTGCAATGTTGCGATTTACGGACAAGGGCGGGTTGACATACTGGATGCGTTGTCGCCGATTGGTAAATTAGAATGAAATCTTTTACTCGCACGATGATTGCCATCGTCGGCGTTGTGGTTGCGTTGTTGTCATTGTCGGCATCAGCGATGGACGACGGGCGTGTCATCGCCGACATTGCATTGGCGGCAAAACAACAAAACGTTGCGCCGCCGCAGCCGTGGCTGAGCGCATTGCGAATCACCGACAACGACAACACCGCGATTGATTTAGCCGATGGCGCACAACTCATGCAAAGACCGAAACTCGCGGTGTCGTATAACAACGAGGCGCATAATGTGTCGCGGTTTTACCAAGCAAGTTTGCCGCGCGTGAACATGGTTTGGCATTACGCCGGACGCAAAGCGGGCGAGATTTTTTCGGTTGGTGTTGACAGCGGTTATCAGGCAAAGAAAATAACCATCCGCCCGGCGTTGTTCGTCGGCTATGCGCGCAGTTTGTCAATCGGGTCGGGTAAATATTTTACCTTTGCCGCGGGCGGTTGGTTCGGCGGACGGGTTGCGCATAAAGCATGCCGCGATGAAATGAATCGGAAATATTATTGCGGCACCGTGACCGCGTGGTCGGATTTTGATCCGCCATCGCATAAGTTGCAGCGTTACCACCAACTCGTTTATGTCCATGAATTTTAGTGCGCGCCTTGTCATCGTCAGCGTCATCGCGTGGTTGGCGTTGCTTAGCGTTGGCGGATGCACCCGCGCACATAACGCATCATCACCCTCGCCACAAACGCCCACCGCCGCGCAAGTATCCATCGTCGCGCCCGTTGCGGTGACCATCGATGCGAACGGCGAGACCGTGCTTGAAGTCACCGTGCGCTTGCACAACCCCAGCGCGCAACCGCTGCAGTTATTCGCCGGCACGCCGTGCGCGGTGTTTCGCTGGGCGGTCGCGTCCGCCGACAAAATAGTACAACGCGAACCGAACCGACTGTGCGCGCAAGTGGTCGCCGCCGCGGTGTTGCCGGCGCACGAGTCCATTGAACAACAGCATAAAATTACGCTGGACAACGCGCGCTATCGTAGCGGCGATGAATATTTACTGCGCTATCAATTCTGGCGACACGACGGTGTTCATGTGTTTACACTGACGGATTAGCCGCGGTCATCGCTATCAACACCGCCACGATTGCGGCTAATACCCCCGCCGTCATTATCGGGCTTGACCCGATAATCCAGCGAGACACCTGCGGCGCAAGCCGCTGACATTATGCGGCGGCGTTGGCGCAAGCCTTGGGCTTGTGGTGTCGGCAAATAATTGTTCCCTGCATTATCGGCACTTCCGCCTTCCCTGGCGGTCGGCAAATAATTGTTCCCGACATTATTTGCACTTCCGCCTTCCCTGGCGGTCGTGTCCCGCTACGCGAGACGCATATTTAACTGGATTCCAACCCCTGTTTTCACAGGGGTGACGTTCTTTCGTTGGAATGACGACGGGAAATCAAGTAACAGAATCACTCTTCCCTTGAGGAGGAGTCAAACGAGCGTAGTCCGTTTATGTGGTGGGGGGATGAACGGCAGGGGAGAGGGGAATGCTCCCGGCCGGTCGCTCCTCTCAGTCGTACACCACTCTGAAGCCGATGCTGTCGGAGCGGTGAGTGAGGGGCACCAGTCGCCCAAACACGCTGCGTGCGGTGGTTTTGCCGGGTAACAGCCAGTTACCGCCTTGCACCCAGGCGGCGTAGTCGCCTCGTTCGGCGGTGACAGAGAGGGTCCACTCCGAGACGTTGCCGCCCAGATCGTGCACGCCGTTGGCGGTGCTGTCGTGTACTGCGTCCGCGCACCGCCGCGGTCCCGGTTCGGTCTGATCGCCGGTGGCGGCGTTGTTTGCGGCATAATCATCGCCCCAAGGGTATGGATTGGCATCCGGCCCTGCGGCCAACAGTTGCCACTCTTCAACCCGGGGCAATCGTCCGCCGGCCCAGCGGGCAAATGCGTCCGCCGCCCACCAGTTGATTCCGCTCACCGGCAGTTCGGGCCGCTGCAGTTGCTGCTCCCAGTTTTGCGGCGTGTAGTTTTGCCAACGTGGCTCGTGTTCGTTGGCAAACAGACCGAGGCGCGCCAGCGGATGACGTAAAAACGAGCGGTATTGGCTGCGACTGACTTCGCAACGGCTCACCGCTATGCGCCGTGCGCCCCGGGTTTGGCTGATGAGACTGCGTGCCTGGTGTTGCCGTGCCGCCGGCAACAGTACCGCAATCCGTGCCAGCCGCAAGTCCCGTGGCACACCGAGCGGATAGCGGCCAGCGGGAATCATCACCGATTTCGGCATCGCACCCCATGGCAGGGTGGCCACCGGCGGCTGTTGATAGACGCAACGAAAACCCAGATGGTGGCTGCGCGTTTGTGGCTCAATATCAAGCCAGGCGGCGGCCAGTGCGTACAGCGGTCGCCCGCGCACCCGCACCGCCGGAGCACCGTGCGCCCCTGTCTGTCGTTGCAGAGTGTGGATGCCGCGCTGACCACGGCTCCACTCCATCACGCCGCCGACCAGATCATGCACGCCTTTGGGTGTTGCCGTAGCCGGGTGTAGCGCGCACGGTTGTGCGGCGTTGCGGTGGGCGCTTTGGTAGGGCCAGGGGCTGTCATCGAAGGTGTCGCCCCACGGATACAAACGCCCCTCACGCCCAACCGCCAGTGCTTCCCATTCCTCGGCCCAGGGCAGGCGGCCGCCCGCCGCTGCGCAGTAGGCAACGGCGCCGTTGTAGTTTACTCCGCTTGCCGGAGACTGCAGCAATCCGGCAATGCGATGGCCGCTGGATGAACTGTACAACGCCCCCGGGTCGGACACCGCCGCACCGTCGCGTTGTTGCCATCTCGCGAAACGCTCAAAGTCAAGTTGCCGCACTTCGCAGGTATCGGCCCAGAAGGCATTGAGTTGTGCGGTATGGGCCGGTCGGTGCAGACGTCGCCGTAGCTCAGTGCCGAAATACCCGCGCTCCAGCGCTTCAAACAGAAACTGGTCAAACGCCCGGGCACGGCGGCTGTGCGATGCTTCAAAGCCGAGTTCCACGGTCACGGTATCGTTATGTAACGCCCGAGAACCGAACTGGGTCAGCAACAACAGCAACAGCACCAACGTGCCAAGACCGAATACGGCGATGCGGTATTGCTTCATTTTCGCCACGCCGTGGCCAAGCGTCGCACCAGCAGCAGGAAGCCGAGCAGGCAAACCATCAGTATGGCGTACAACGTTACCAGCCAACCGCGTGTCCCGAACCCGGCTTCTCGGTACGGCGTCAGCAGCGGGCGACCGTCCAGGCGTACCCGGTTGTCTTCGGCTTGCACCACCAGCCGTCCGTCGGCATCAATGGCTGCATCGATGAAACCGATGATGAAGTCATCAAACCTGGGCGCGATGTAGGCCACCGCCCGCCAACGCAACTGGTTGGTGCGTTGTTGTCTCGGCGGCATCAGCAGTATTGAGTTCCATTCAAGCGGCAGCGAAAGGCCGCGCCACACGTCGGGATGGGTGTTTAGCCGTAGCCGCGGACGCGCTACCGCAGGCAGCGACGCGGCGTTATGTCGTGCCTGCCCGACAGAGACCTGCTGTAGCCGCCGATTGGGCTCAATGATAAGTGCCGTGTTCGCCTGCTCCTCAAATTCAAGCGGGATGACCTTGAGTTGCGGTTGGTGGTGTCCATCAGCGGGCAAGTCTTGTGCCAGATTTTGGAAGACATCCCAAACCAGCGTGCTTACCAGCGTGCGTGTTTGCGGATCAAGCGTCGGCGGCGTGGTGAATGCGCGGTTGAGCAGCTGCTCAAAGTTTGCCAGTTGGGCGCTCGGCGAGGCACCCGCATCCAGAGTTGCTTGCAGCTTGCCGATGAAATCAAACAGCACCATCAGCACCCGTTCTACGGTGGGCTCGGCATCGCCCCAATTGAGCGTCTGATCGCTATCCGGGCGCAGCGACTCCGGCGTGGAAAGCCGAAAACGGATGCGCCCGTCGCTCTCGGCCGCCAGTGCACCGAGCAACCCCTGAGACTGCGAGCCCGGGCGCGCATTGGGAAAACTGCCGCCCAGAGCGCCACTGCCGAAGTTGGTCGCGTCTGCAAACGAGCCGAAACCGGCCGCGTCCGGCAACGGACCGGGGGCGGCCCCGCCTGGGAATGCACCGAAGCCGGCCGCCGCGCCCTCGCCGGGCGCTCCCGGAAAACCCGGCGGCGGCCAGGTTTCATCGCCACCGCCATCGCCTTGCGCTAGTGTCGGCAAGCCCTCTGTCGCCGCCGCGCCGGTGCCCGCACCACAATCCTGGGCGGCGACAGCGGGCGGGCAATGGCCGGCTTGGGCCAGACCCAGCCCGCCAGAGAGAAAATGCCAATGCTGCACGGTGATGTCGTGGTCGCGCAAAATTGACATGGCCAGATAAAATTGGGCGATGTCATACACGTCGGCGCGCAGACGCCGTTTGCGCTCCTGATCAAAGCCGGCAAGCCAAGCGTCCATGCCGTTCGGTTCGCGTAGCAACTGTTCGCGGCGCCAGATTGTCCCGCTGTAAAATTCACGCACGAAGCCGCGGTGTAATTCAATAATCGGCAACATCTGGGGGTCGTACTGTTGATCGAGCGGCGAGTTGCGGTAGTCGTGCAACTGCGCCGGCGCGCTCGCCGCCAGGCTGTTCAGCACCAGCGAGGTGCTGAAGCGGCGGCTCATCATGGTTTCCACCTCTTCCACCTGCGAAGCGGTGCGTTGTTCGTGTTCGCCGCGCGCGGCGATGCTGAGCACGATGACGATAATCAGCATGGCCAAGCCGTTGGCGAGGATATCCACTAACGCGGTGCCGGCGAAATCGGGCATTTGCATCCGCCGGCTCATGGCCTTTCTTTCATGGGCTTTCTTTCATGGAGAGGGCTCGGCGTAGCCCTGTATGTAGTCGGGGATGTCGTTCAACGCCACCGATTTGAGCAGTTCATTATCGGCGATGACCCAGCCGATGGCCAACACCTGTTGCGGCCACATTTGGCGCAAGCACTCGCGCGCCAGCGCCATGGTCGGCACGCTGCCTTCCAGCATGAAAAACACCAGTTGGTTGCCGTTGTCCTGATAAACGCGCCGGGCATAGTCAACGAACGGGCTGCCGGCCGTGCACACCTCGGCCGGGTTGATGCTGAGGCCGGTTTCAATGATGCGCAACTCGTCGGGAAAGGTGATTACCACATAACCGCTGCCGCCGTCCAGGCGTTCAATGCGGTACAGTCCGTCTTCGCTGCCGCGCTCCAACCGTTCGCGTTGTGCCGCATCGGAATAGAGGTTGACCACCACCAGAAACACCAACAGCACGCCGAACACGCCGCCGAAAATGGCCATCATCGGCGCGTTGTTCTCTTCTTGCAGGGCGGCCCCGGAAGTGCGCGTCGACGAGGTGCGTCCAGGCGACGCGCGTCTCACCTTGAACCCCTTATATTTAAAGCAACGAGCGCGAGCATGAATTCAACACCAAACTTAAACAAAGCCAATACTCGATGCCCGTTCAAAGAATTTATAAACGAGGCGCAAGAAGTTATAAGCGTGGCGCGGCATCCGACAAGGTTTCTTGCAAACGCCGTTCCAGGGTGGCGAGCAAGCGCTCTTCGCTGCGTTGCACCAGCGCCAGCACCAGCATCAGCAGCACGCTCAACGACAGCGCGATCAAGGTGGTGTCAAAGGCGATGCCGAGCGGAGCGATGGCGGCATCCAGGTCGCTCGACAGGCTGGCCAGCCCGGCATCCGAGGCGATGATGCGGCGGATGCCGTCAGCCGCCAGCGAAATACCGAGCACGGTGCCGATGAAACCCAAAATCGGCACCGCCCAACAGATGTAGCGTGGAATCAACCACGATTCCTCGTGCCGCCGCCATAACAACTGCATCGACATGTCAAGGTCGGCGGGGTTTGCGCTGAGCGCATCCAGGCTGGCGGCGAAAAGCGAGACTCGCGGGCGCGGGTTGGTGCGCCAACCTGCCAGCACTCGGCGCAAGTACCAACCGTTCCACGATTTGCCGAGCAACAGCAACATGCCCCAGAAAAACAGCAGCATGGTGATCGGCGGAATCACGCCGCGTTCCAGAAAGCGCCGCGTCACTGCTTGCACCTCGGCGCCACTGCGCGCCAGCAACTCCAGGCCAAGAATCGTGCCGGCACACAGAATCAGCGCGGTGATTAGCGACGACAATATACCCGGGCCGTAGAGCAGGCGCGCCAGGCGTTCAAGGCTTTGTTCGTGTTCACCGGAGTCCACAGTGGCAATCCACAGGTTGCTGGCGTGGAGTGCGAGCACGGCGATAAACATGGGCATCATGCGCCCGGCCCAGGCACCGCTGGCGCCGGTGCTAATCACCTGCCAGGCGGGCACCGCCAGTACCAACGCCACTGCCACCAGAGCGATGGTGCCCAACGCCAATAGACAAGTGAACAGTGCGTGGCGGGTGGCGAGGAAAAACCAGGTGGCGGCCAGCGCCCCGAGTGCCAGCGCCGGCGGCACCAAGGCCAGCCACACGGGCAGTTCCAGCACCCGCACCAGATTGACGGCGACCAGCGCCAGCAGGATGAAATGAAGCAGTAGCGACAGGCGGGCAGGCCAGTATAAAGTCATGATCGGTCTCGAGGTATTGGTTTTTGTGGCGGCGGCAGGGTCAGTCTCAATTCAATTTCAGCCGCTGAGCAGCAGTTCATTGACAAAGCGCGTTCCAAAATAGGCTAAAACAAGAATTCCGAATGCGGCAATAGTCCATTTTGCGGCGGCTTGACCGCGCCAGCCGGCGATTTTACGCCCTAACAGCAAGCACGCAAAGCAAAACCACGCCAATATGGAAAATACTATATGGTGATTGAAATCCAGTAATGCGCCAAAATTTTTTAAGTTAGCGGCCATGCCGATCACTAAATTGGCGCTCATCAGCACAAATCCCGACAGCGTCAGCCAAAACAGATTCGCGTCCATGGTTTGTATGGCGGGAAAAGCGGGCAGCCGGTTGCCCGGGTTGGGTTTGTGCAGCAAGCGATCCTGCATAATCAATAAACACGCCTGGGCGAAAGCGACGGATAATACGCCATAAGCGGGTATCGCCAAGGCGATATGCCAGCCCATTCCCTGAGGGATGCGGTTATGCGGAATTGGGTCGATTGGAAAGGCGTTGTCGGCCGAGCCAGCCCCGACCAATAGCGCAAACAAGCCAATCGGCAAGACGATGATGCCAAGGTTGAAGGTGCGCTTGAACAGGGAGATGCAAAAATACAGCGCCACGGAAACCCATCCCGCCATTGATACCGCTAGTCCCAAGGAAATTTTTATACCGCTTTCGCTGAAGATATTTTGCTGCAGCAAAATGCCATGTAACACGATGACTAATGCCACCAGGGCGCGGATAGTGTATTCGGAGTGGCGGACAGCCTCGCGATCTTGGTCATGATATTTCATGGCGCGCAAGCTGCGCCGAACAAAATAAGTGCCGAGGCAGTAAACAACCGCACAAGCAACTATCAAAATGAGTGACGAAGACATATTATCGGTGGATATTATCGGTGGATATTATCGGCGGATATTATCGAGATGAGTAGCCAGATGCTGATTATACACGGAGTATCCCGAACGCCGCCAATCGCCGCCAATCAAAATACTGACTAAAATGATTACTGAACATGTTTAACTCACTCAGCGACAAACTGCGCGGCACAATAAAAACCCTGCGTGGCCGAGGCCGTCTCACCGAAGCGAATATAGCCGATGCGATGCGCGAGGTTCGGATCGCATTATTGGAAGCGGATGTTGCGCTTGAGGTCGCTAAAAGTTTTGTAGAACAAGTAAGGGTTCGGGCCGTTGGCGCCGAGGTATCGGGCAGTTTGCAACCGGGTCAGGCGGTGATAAAAATCGTTCAGGACGAGTTGGTCAAGTTGATGGGCGATGCGAATGAAGGGCTTAATCTATCAGCGCGTCCGCCGGCAGTGATTTTTGTGGCCGGGTTGCACGGCGCGGGTAAAACGACCACAGTGGGTAAACTGGGTCATTTCCTTAAAACCCGTCAGAAAAAATCTGTTCTGCTGGTCAGCACTGATGTTTATCGCCCGGCAGCCAGCGCTCAGCTTAAGGCCATTGCCGATGATATTGGGTTGAATTTTTATCCCGGCGGCCAATCACAAAAACCTGTGGACATTGCCATGGATGCTTTGCGCCAGGCGCGTAAAAACAGCATTGATGTGGTTATCGTCGATAGCGCGGGACGCTTGCATGTGGATGAAAAAATGATGGATGAAGCCAGGGCGTTGCATCAAGCGGTACAACCCATAGAAACTCTGTTCGTTGTGGATAGCATGACCGGGCAGGATGCAGTCAACAGTGCCAAAGCGTTTGCTCAGGCACTGCCCTTGACCGGGGTGATTTTGACCAAGACCGATGGCGACGCGCGCGGCGGCGCGGTGCTGTCCATTCGCCAGGCGACCGGTACGCCGATCAAGTTTTTAGGGACCGGCGAGGGCATGGAGACGTTGCAGCCGTTTCACCCCGAGCGCGTTGCTTCGCGTATTTTAGGCATGGGCGATGTATTGTCTCTGGTTGAGGAAGTGGAGCGTAAAGTTGACAAAGGTCAGGCGGAAAAACTGGCGAGAAAAATCACCCAAGGCAAAGGTTTTGATTTAGCGGATTTCCGCGAGCAGATGATGCAAATGCGGAATATGGGCGGAATTATGGGGTTGGTCGAAAAACTTCCCGGCCTGGACAAACTCCCGCAAAAGGCGCTGGCTCAGGCGGATGACCAGAAAACCGCTCAGATTATCGCGATGGTTAATTCAATGACGCCGCACGAACGAAAATTCCCCGCAGTCATTCGCGGCGCCAGAAAACAACGCATCGCCGCCGGGTCGGGCACGCAAGTGCAGGATGTCAATCGCCTGCTGAAACAATTTCTGCAAATGCAAAAAATGATGAAAAGGATGAAAAAGAAAGGGGCGATGAAAGGCTTGCTCGATCAATTCCACGGCGGCGCAATGCCGGGCAGACGGTTTTGACGGCGTCAATGCAAACTCTTGGAAACTCGTATTAAATATCGTTATACTCGGCGGTTATTAGTATGTGGCAAGTCCCGGTGCGGACTTTTTAACTAGAGGTAATCAGTGATTTTAACAGGTGCAGATATTCTCGTCCGTTGTCTCCAGGATGAAGGAATCGAATACATTTTCGGCTACCCCGGTGGCGCGGCATTGCATATTTACGATGCGGTGTATCGTCAGGACAAAATAAAGCATATATTGGTGCGCCACGAGCAAGGTGCGACCCATGCCGCGGACGGCTATGCACGGGCCACAGGCAAGGCTGGCGTGGTATTGGTCACTTCTGGTCCGGGCGTGACCAATACCGTCACCGGCATCGCCACCGCTTTTATGGATTCCATCCCAATGGTGGTTATCACAGCGCAGGTTCCATCTCACTTGATTGGCGATGACGCATTTCAGGAGGTCGATACCGTCGGCATCACCCGCCCATGCGTAAAACATAATTTTCTGGTGAAGGATGTTAACCAACTGGCCGAGATCATGAAGAAAGCGTTTTATGTCGCCACTTCCGGGCGACCAGGCCCGGTGGTGGTTGATGTGCCCAAGGATATCACCGCGCAGACCGCTGAATACAAATACCCCAAAACCATCAATATGCGCTCTTACCAGCCGCGCACCAAAGGCCACCCCAAGCAGATTGAGCGCGGCATCGAGATTTTGCTGGGCGCGAAAAAGCCGATCATTTATAGCGGCGGTGGGGCGGTCATTGCCAATGCCGCGCAGGCGTTAACGCAACTGGTGGACACCCTGAAATTTCCAAGCACCAGCACGCTGATGGGACTCGGCGCGATCCCGGCGTCCAATCCATGCTTTCTTGGAATGCTGGGCATGCACGGCACCTATGAATCCAACATGGCCATGTATGAATGTGATGTCATGTTGGCGATTGGCGCGCGCTTCGATGACCGGGTAACCGGAGAGTTGGCGAAGTTTTCCCCGCATTCCAAAATCGTGCAAATTGATATTGACCCGGCGTCCATCGGCAAAAACGTGGCGGTGGAAGTGCCGATTGTGGGCGACTGCCATGAAGTGCTGCTGGTCATGAATGAGCAATTGAAAACCAAAGCGGACAACATTGATCGCGCCGCGGTTGATCAGTGGTGGAAAATAATCAACCAGTGGAAAACCAAGGATTCGCTGGCATACGACCTCGACGACAAGGTAATCAAACCGCAATACGTGGTGCAAAAACTATTGGAAATCACCGGCGGCGAGGCCTATATCACTTCCGATGTCGGCCAACATCAAATGTGGGCCGCGCAATATTACGCCTTTGAGCAGCCGCGCCGTTGGATCAATTCCGGCGGATTAGGCACCATGGGCTTCGGCTTGCCGGCGGCCATGGGCGTGCAACTGGCATTTCCGCATGAGGTCGTGGTTTGTATTACCGGCGATGCGAGTATTCAAATGTGTTTGCAGGAGTTGTCCACCTGTTTGCAATACGGATTGCCGATCAAGGTGATTAACCTGAATAACCAGTATATGGGCATGGTGCGGCAGTGGCAGGAGTTTTTTTATGATCGCCGATATTCACATTCCTATATGGATGCACTGCCGGATTTTGTAAAACTGGCGGAGAGTTATGGTCATGTCGGTATGCGGGTTGAGAATCCCGGGCAGGTGGACGACGTTTTGGCAGAAGCGTTTGCGATGAAAGACCGACTGGTTTTTGTGGATGTGATTACCGACCCTGCCGAAAACGTCTATCCCATGATAGCGGCCGGCAAAGGGCATAGCGAAATGCACTTGAAACCGGGCGACCGGGATGCCCAGGAACGGGAGTTGGCCTGATGAAAACCTGATGCGGCGGATAATTTCGGTCTTGCTGGAAAACGAATCCGGCGCGTTATCGCGGGTCGCGGGCCTGTTTTCCGCGCGCGGCTACAATATTGAATCCCTGACCGTGGCCCCGACCGATGACCAGTCGCTGTCGCGCATGACCATCGTCACCAGCGGCACCGACGCCATCATCGAGCAAATCACCAAACAGCTCAATAAACTGGTTGATGTGGTCAAACTGCGTGACCTGACCGAAGGCAGGCATCTTGGGCGAGAACTCATGCTGGTTAAGGTATGTGCCGCCAACATCGATCAAAAAGACGAAGTTAAGCGATTGGTGGATATTTTCCGCGGTCGTATTATTGATGTGACCGAATCGACCTATACTTTGGAGATGACCGGCAGCAGTGAAAAAGTCGATGCTTTCCTCGAAGCCTTGTCGCAAATCGAATTGGTTGAAGTTGTGCGCTCAGGCATTCTGGGCATTGGCCGCGGCAAGAACGCGCTTAAGGCGTGACGTTGTTTTTGCCACGAAGAGAATTTTAAATTAACGCAATTAATCAAAAACGCAATTAACCAAGGCAGAATGAAAAATCATGAAAGTGCATTATGACAAAGACGCGAATCCTGAAAAGATTCGCAGCAAGAAAGTCGCCATTATCGGCTATGGCTCGCAGGGCCATGCCCACGCCAATAACCTCAAAGACGGCGGTATCGATGTGGTGGTCGGGCTGCGCCACGATTCAAGTTCGAGAGACAAGGCTGAGCAGGCCGGATTGAATGTGGCCGAGGTCAATGACGCCGTGGCCCAGGCCGATATCGTCATGATGCTGTGTCCGGATGAATCGATGGGCGCAATTTATAAGGACATTGAGTCCGATTTCAAGCCCGGCGCATCGCTGGCTTTCGCGCATGGCTTTAATATTCATTTTGGCTATATCAAGCCGCGCGCAGACCTGAACGTGATCATGATCGCGCCTAAAGGCCCCGGTCATCTGGTGCGCTCCACTTATGAACGCGGCGCCGGTGTGCCATGCCTGGTAGCGATTCATCAAGACGCAACCGCGGATGCGCTGGATATTTCCGTGGCCTATGCTTCGGCGATTGGCGGCGGCCGCGCCGGCATCATTGAAACCACCTTCAAGGAAGAAACCGAAACCGATTTATTCGGCGAGCAGGCGGTGCTGTGCGGCGGCGCGACGGCTTTGGTGCAGGCTGGATTCGAGACTCTGGTGGAAGCCGGTTATGCGCCGGAGATGGCGTATTTTGAATGTATGCACGAGTTGAAGTTGATTGTTGACTTGATGTATGAAGGCGGCATTGCTGATATGCGATATTCAATTTCGAATACCGCTGAATTCGGTGACTTGACCCGCGGGCCAAGAATCGTCAACGAGCAAACCAAGGCGGAAATGAAAAAAATTCTTGGCGAAATTCAATCCGGTGAATTTGCGCGCGAATGGATGGATGAAAATGCCTCCGGCGGCAAGCGTTTCCCGGAACTACGGCGCAAGGGCCAGGAGCATCAAATCGAAAAAGTCGGTTCTAAACTGCGCTCGATGATGTCCTGGATCGGCGAGAGCAAGGTCATCGACAAATCGAAGAATTAATTTCATATAGTAACCTTGATTTAACTCTTTGGAAATTAATGGCTTGAACATCATTGACGGTATTAAATCAGGCAAAAGCAATTCTCCATTCCGCTACGCTGGTGGAAAATTTTACGCTCGCAAACTTATTTTGAAACACATCCCGGATACAGATGTTTATTATGAACCGTTTGCTGGCGGCGCTTCTATTTTCTTCGCCAAGGAACCATCTAAAACATCCGTCCTGAATGATTTAGATAGCGATGTTATAAATACATTCTCTCAAATAAGAGATAATTTGAACGGGCTTTTGGATCTTTTGGAGGGGCTTCCGGCAACCAAAGAACAGCACACCTATTACAAGAATAAATCCAAACCAAAAAGCGATTTGGAGCGAGCTTTTCGTTGGTACTATCTAAATCGGACATCTTATTCCGGCATAATGAAACCAGAAAATTGCTATTGGGGCTATCATGAAAAATACTCCATGCGCCCTGAAAATTGGCCACGACATTTACGAACAGTATCTGATCGTTTGCAAGGCGTGACGTGTACGTCTGTTGACTTTGAAGATTGTATCAATAATGCGCCGACTGGCGCTTTTTTGTTTGTTGACCCACCCTATTATAAAGCCGATCAGAAGAAATTCTACTCTTGTAACTTTGATATGGCCGACCATGTCCGGCTGAGAAACTGCTTGATTCGCAATGCTGAACGCCTACTTTTTCTAATCACCTACGATAACTCGAAGAGGATTAGAGAATTGTATGACTGGTGCGAAGTTGTGGAAGAACATGAATGGCAATATACAATCAATCGGACAGATGATCAGAAAAACGGTAAAAAGTCGGCGGATGGTCACAAAAGCAAGCGGTACAATGGACGTGAGGTGTTTATCAAGAATTATGATAAAAACAGCATAGAAATTTGTAACCCTGTTCATCTTTCAACGCTTATCGTGCCGAAACAAAAGGTGCTTTTGTGAATAAAGTTAGCCACGCCCAAATTTACGATAGCGTACAAGAATACTGCGAACGGTATAATATTCCATTAGAAAACTTACTGGATATTCTGGAAGACCAAAAGGTCTTGTCGATGATGCGTGGCAAGGCCACTGAATATATTGCAGCGGCTGTTCTTAAAAAGCTATTGGGGCGTAACTGGCAGGTTCAAAAACTGAATCTCAACGCACAGCAAGGAGTATACGATGAGGATATCAGCATCACGCACTCTAAAGCAGGATATCGGTTGAAAGTGGAGGCAAAAAATGCAGTGCGCGGCAGTTTTAGGCTGGGCTCTCCTCGGACACTGATTAATGCCCCGTATTTTAAGGTAAAGTGTCACAGGTCGCGTAGCAATATTAGTAAAAGTCAAACTACAAATGATCGCTATTTGGTGGGCGACTTTGATTTGATTGTCTGCAATGTGTCAAATGCTATCTTTCAAGGGAGGACGCTTGGGGATCAGTTGGAACTCTTGTATAAAAAAGAAGAAATTGTATATCTTAAAAAACACTATGGCGTGAGTACAGACAAGGAACTCGTCAGATGTTCATATGATGACTGGCGGTGTTGTTTCCCTAGAACCATAGTAGCAAAGGACAAATCGATACCGCGGACGCCGTCTGTCCATTTTGTCGGATCTGATAATTGGTTTTCTCTTTCCAAATTGGAACCAAAACTTTTGCCGGAACTGAAACATATTAGGAACGGCACATGACGCAATCAATCTGGATTTAATGACCCAAGTTCAAAAATATTTTTTATTATTCAACGTTCCTTTTCGCTTCCCCGCATTTCTACCCTAGCAGGGGCGGAGACGCACTATCAGTTGTAACAATTATTAAATCATAATGGCCATTGATTACCCAATTCTGGCTAAGGAAGGTATCGTGCATTTAATCATAGCGACTCTGCTTGGTGTGGGCGCAACGCTATGGTTCGGCTACGGATCGATTGTGGTATGGATTGGCGTTTTATTGGTGTTGCAGTTTTTTCGTGATCCGAAACGCAACATCACTACCGAGCCTGGCGCCATCGTGTCCCCGGCCAGCGGCAAGGTGGTCTCTATCGGCGAGCAGGAAAACCCCTATCAGGATAATGCCAAAGTGCTCAAAGTCAGCGTGTTCATGAATATATTTTCGGTGCATTCCAATCTCATCCCCATTTCGGGAACCATCAAGCACCATTGGTACTACCCGGGTAAGTTTGTCAACGCCGCACTGGATAAATCCTCTGGCGAAAATGAACGCAATGCAATTTGTATTGAAACCAGCGCCGGTTTCGAGGTCTATAGTATTCAAATAGCGGGATTAATTGCTCGACGAATCCTGTGTTATGTCAAACTGGGCGATAGTGTGCACACCGGACAACGCTATGGCTTTATCCGTTTTGGCTCAAGGGTGGATTTATATTTGCCGCTGGAGTGCAGATTAGCGGTAAAATTAGGGCAGTGGGTAAGTTCGGGCAGCCATACTATCGGCTATTTGCCCGGCTATTAAGTCATGATGATCGCCATGCCGATTTAGTCATCATCAGCCAGAAAAGAAACAATCCCGTTATGGAAATAAACGATCCACCGTCGCAGAACGGCCGCAAAGGCATTTATTTTTTGCCCAGTCTGTTTACCACAGCGGGGTTGTTTTTCGGCTTCTACGCCATCATCCGGGCGACCCAGGGTGATTTTGCCAACGCCGCGGTGGGCATATTAATCGCAATGATCATGGATGGGCTGGATGGCAGGGTCGCTCGATGGACCAATACGGCAAGCGATTTCGGCAAGGAATACGATAGCCTGGTGGATCTGGTGGCGTTTGGCGTTGCGCCGGGCATGATCATGTATTTTTGGTCGTTGCAATATATTGGCAAGACCGGCTGGTTAATTGCATTTCTGTATGCCGCGGCAACGGCGTTGCGATTGGCGCGGTTCAACACCTTGACCATTAAGGACAATCGATATTTTTATGGCCTGGCTTGCCCGGCGGCGGCGGCCTTGATCTCGTTTTGGGTTTGGAATTTCCATGAAACCGGAATTTCCGGGCAATCAATGTCGTGGATAAGCGCGCTGGTCACCTTGCTCATGGCTGTTTTAATGGTCAGCAATGTCAAGTTTCGCAGTTTCAAGGATTTCGATCCCAAGCACAAAGTGCCGTTTTTCGCATTGATTGCTATTTTGGGCATCATTGTCCTGATTTCGTTCGACCCGCCGCGCGTACTGTTTTTGATGGCGCTGGCCTATGGCGCATCCGGCCCCATCGGTTGGGTTATTCGCAGACAGCGCGGCATTATTGAAAACCCGGCGTTTCTGCCAGATGAAGACGACGATGAAGATGATGAAGACGATAGCAATGGTCATGCGGATTCCGGAAAAATACAGTCGATCAACGCTAAAAAGAAATCAAAATAGCGCAAAAAACGTCTAAACTTCGATTGATTGGTACCGAATCGGGCCTAAATAGGTCTTGAATAGGTCTTGCAACATCATGATTAGTTTTATAGACTACCGCCCATGAATGAAGTCATGAATAAATCATCGGTAAAATTCTGTTCGCCATTGCCGCAATTTGGTTGTCCATTCGATTGCCCATTCGATTACTTGGAAATCCCTTACTTGGAAATCCCTTACTTTGAAATCCCTGGTGCGGCGGCTTTGTTGCACCTCCTGCCTGCTCGACTACTGCGCCTCCCAGCGCAATAAACCCTTACCCCATCCACCAGCGTACCCTTTTCTGCCTCAGGCAGAACGGTCCTATATAATAGGCTTATCTAATATTCACCTTAAGCCAAACAATACCAAGCAGGCAATACGATGAAAGACAGCACGATGAAAGACAGCAGGACAAAACAAAGGTTAATCATTTTTGATACAACGTTACGAGACGGCGAGCAAAGCCCCGGCGCGTCCATGACCCAGGAAGAAAAAATCCGCATCGCGCGGTTGCTGGAGAAAATGCGGGTGGATGTCATTGAAGCGGGGTTTCCGGCAGCCAGCCCGGGCGATTTTAATTCGGTGCAAGCAATCGCGCGGCTGATCAAGGACAGCACGGTATGCGGGTTAGCCCGCGCCAATGCGAAAGATGTGGCGCGCGCCGGTGACGCGCTCAAAGCGGCGGCGTCTGGGCGCATCCACACCTTCATCGCCACCTCGCCGATTCACATGCAGCATAAATTGCGCATGACGCCGGACCAGGTGATCGACCATGCGGTCGCCGCCATCAAACAGGCAAGAGGCTACACCGACGACGTGGAGTTTTCCCCAGAGGATGCCGGGCGCTCAGAGCTTGATTTTCTGTGTCGCATCATTGAACAGGCAATCAAGGCTGGCGCGCGCACGATTAACATACCGGATACAGTGGGTTATAACCTGCCGGCCCAGTTTGGCCGGTTAATCGAAAAATTGCTCGAAAAAATCCCGAATTCCGACCAGGCCGTTTTTTCGGTGCATTGCCACAACGATCTCGGCTTGGCGGTGGCAAATTCATTGGCCGCGGTTACGGCCGGCGCGCGTCAGGTTGAATGCACCGTCAACGGCTTGGGCGAGCGTGCCGGCAATGCTTCTCTGGAAGAAATTGTAATGGCGGTGCGCACTCGACAGGATGAATTTATTTGCGATACCAACATTGACACCACGCAAATCGTGCCGGCCAGCAGGCTGGTTTCCCATATCACCGGATTCCCGGTGCAACCGAATAAGGCCATAGTCGGCGCCAATGCGTTCGCGCACGAAGCGGGGATACACCAGGACGGCGTCATCAAGGCGCGCGAGACCTATGAGATCATGTCGGCGGAAGAGGTTGGCTGGAGCTCGAATCGCATGGTGTTGGGCAAACATTCAGGGCGAAATGCGTTCAAGCAGAGATTGAAAACGCTGGGCTTCGAATTCAGTTCTGATGACAAAATGAACAAGGCGTTTGCGCGTTTCAAGGATATGGCGGATAAAAAGCATGAAATTTTTGACGATGATTTGCAAGCGCTGGTAACCGAATCAGGCAATGAAGCCGGCAATGAGCGGTTTATACTTGTGCATTTGCAAGCCTATTCCGCCACCGATCAAACGCCCAGCGCGAAAGTAGTTATGGGGGTGGACGGCATCGAAGTCAAAGCCGAAGAAACCGGCAACGGCGCGGTGGATGCGACGTTCAAGGCGATTGAGAAAATCATTGAATCCGGCAGCGCCTTGCAACTGTACTCGGTCAACAGCATCACCAGCGGCACCGATGCGCAGGGCGAGGTTAGCGTGCGGCTGGAGAAAGAGGGGGTTATCGTCAATGGTCACGGCGCGGATATGGATATCATTATTGCTTCGGCGAAGGCGTACATTAATGCGTTGAATAAACTTTACAATGCTGAAATCCGAACCCATCCTCAGCGCGCGCAAGCCGTATAATGGGCAGTATAATGCCTGACCTCGACCACCGCCAGTTGGAGATGCTCGATAAAATGGGCATCGACATCTGGCGGCTCAGGCAACGCGATGATGATGCGGCGGATGACGATGCCACCGCCGACCCTGCCGCGACCGTTGCCGAGACGGATGACCGCGCCGCCGCACCCGCCGCCGATGATGACCGTGCCGCCGCGCCGACCGTTGCCGAGCCGAATGCCCCGAATGCCCCGAATGCCCCGAATACCCCGAATACCTTGGATACCCTGGATAAAGTGGCAATGGAAATTAACCAGTGCCGGCGTTGTCAACTGCACGCCACCCGAATCAAGGCGGTTCCAGGGGTCGGCAGTGTTCAAGCGCAATGGATGTTCATCGGCGAAGCGCCGGGGCAAAATGAGGATCAACAGGGCTTGCCTTTCGTCGGCCGGGCCGGTCAGTTGCTCGATGCCATGATCGCCGCGCTCGGCATGACGCGCGAACAAGTGTTCATCGCTAACGTGATTAAATGCCGTCCGCCCGCAAATCGGGATCCCGTGCCCGAGGAAATAGCCGAGTGCGAGCCTTATTTACATCGGCAATTGGCGTTGGTCAAGCCGAAAGTCATTGTTGCATTGGGTCGGGTCAGCGCCCAGGCATTGTTGAAAACCAGTGAATCTCTTGGCCATCTCCGCGGAAAAGTGCATCAGTACGGGTCTTCGAATACGCCGTTGGTGATTACCTATCATCCGGCGTATTTGCTGCGCAGCCCCAGCCAAAAAGCGAAATCGTGGGCCGATTTGTTGCTGGCGCGGTCGGTGGTCGACTCGGCGTCATGATTGCCGATGAAATCCAATCCACTATAATCGCCTATACATTAAAGCACATTGAGGTCTGGTATGAAAAAATCGGTCAAAGTCGCGGTCACCGGCGCCGCCGGCAACATTGCTTATGCGTTGCTGTTTAGAATCGCCGCCGGGGATATGCTGGGCAAAGACCAGCCGGTCATATTGCAGTTACTGGAAATCCCGGCGGCGATGAATACCCTTGGAGGCGTCGTCATGGAACTGAACGATTGCGCCTTTCCATTGGTGACCGGAATCGTGGCAACGGATAATCCGAACATTGCGTTTGGCGAAGTGGATTATGCGCTGCTGGTAGGCTCAAAACCCCGCGGTCCGGGTATGGAGCGTAGCGACTTGTTGCAGGACAACGGCAACATATTCTCGGCGCAGGGCAAGGCGCTGAACGACCATGCCTCAAGAGATGTCAAAGTGTTGGTGGTGGGCAATCCCGCGAATACCAATGCGCTGATCGCGGCCGCCAACGCGCCGGATTTAGCGCGCGCGCAGTTCACCGCGATGACCCGATTGGATCATAATCGCGCCAAATTCCAACTGGCGGAAAAACTCGGCGTCCACCATGAACAAATCAGCCGCATGACCATCTGGGGCAATCATTCGGCGACCCAATACCCGGACATTTCAAATGCGCTGGTTGACGGCGAGGCGGCCAGCGACCGGGTTGAGCAACAATGGCTGGAAGACGTTTTTATCCCCACCGTGCAGCAGCGCGGGGCCGCCATCATAACAGCGCGTGGCGCATCCAGCGCCGCATCGGCCGGCTCGTCTGCGGTTGATCATATGCGCGATTGGGCGCATGGCAGCGCGCCCGGCGACTGGGTCAGCATGGCGATTTGCTCGGATGGCAGCTATGGCATAGAACCGGGCTTGATGTATTCTTTTCCGGTGACCTGCAAGGCCGGTAAATACGAAATTGTGCAAGGTCTTGACATCAGCGATTTCAGTCGCGCTCGAATGCAACTGACCGAACAGGAACTCAGCCGGGAAAAACAGGCGGTAGCGCAATTACTGTAGCGTGGTTGCGATCATGCTGCCGCGCGCGATGAATATCAGCGTTGTCATACCCACGTTCAATCGCGTGCATCGGGTTGAGCGGGCGATTCAATCCGTATGTGATCAAAGTTATCCGGTTGACGAAATAATCGTGGTTGATGATGGTTCAACCGACTCTACCGTTGCCGAGATTACGCGGAAATTTCCTCAGGTAAAAATGCTTGCCCAGCCGAATCGCGGCCAACCTCAGGGCGTGAGCAGCGCGAGAAACGCCGGCATTAAATTCGCGACCGGGAACTGGATTGCCTTTTTGGATTCGGATGACGAATGGCGCGAACATAAATTGGCGCGTCAGGTTGAAGCCCTGGCGCAATCACTTGACTTCGAAATTTGTCACACCGATGAGATTTGGATTCGACATGGCAGGCGCGTCAATGCAATGAAAAAACATGCCAAGCCGGAGGGCTGGATTTTCCAGCAATGTCTGCCGTTATGTTGTGTTTCACCCTCGTCGGCGCTGGTCAAGAAAACGTTGTTGGAGCGCGTTGGATTGTTCGATGAATCGCTGCCGGCCTGCGAAGATTATGATCTGTGGCTGAGAATATTTTCGTGGCTTCCGGTTTTGCTGGTGGCCGAGCCATTGCTGATTAAATACGGCGGGCATCAGGATCAGTTATCGAAGCAGCATTGGGGCATGGATCGGTTCCGGGTGTCGTCGATCATCAAGTTGCTGGAGCGGCATGATTTGAATGAACATGATCGAAAATGCGCTGTGAACATGCTGTTGCACAAACTCACGATATTGATCAAGGGTTTTGAAAAGCGCAAAAACACCACTGATTTAAGGCGCTATCAGGCATTGCATAAACGCTGGAGCGCGCGCGCGTGCTAAACATCATCACCGCGTTCAAAGTCGAAGCGGCGCCGTTGATCGAGGGACTTTCACTCAAGCCGGCCGATTTTTGTTCCCGACAATATTGCCATGGATGGCATGTATGCCGCGGGCGCGGGACGCGCAGGAGCGGCAATCGGCACTTCCACCATCCCTGGCGGTCGCCGCGTAACAGTTCAATTTTTTCGGGATGCGGTGTTCAGCTTGGAATCAGCGGGCCGGGTTGCACAAATGCCCAGGCTTTGACCGATTATTTTCTGCAGCGGCACAGTTCAGAGAACCAGAATCCAGAGCTAACCTATTGGTTGAATTTCGGCATCGCCGGCAGTGCGGCTTGGGAGATTGGCGAGCTGGTTCGGGCGCACACCGTTACCGATCAAGCCACAGGAAAAAACTGGACTCTGGGAAATGGCATCAATCTGAATTTGCCCGGCGCGCATATATGCACGGTGGCCTCGCCGCAAGCAGCCTGTCACGGTCGTCATGTTTATGACATGGAAGCCGCGGGCATAATATCCGCATTGTCCGAGCGGGATTTATTGGCGCGCGCCCAGTTTAGAATTTTTTGCGTAAAAATAATATCTGATGGACCAAGCAAACCAGTCGAATCATTGACAAAACAGGATATACAACAAATGATTCACGGCAGAAAAAAAGATATACTCGCTATTGCCCAAAAAATTTATTCTGGGATTTATTCCGCATCGTTGGAATAATCGATGCGCCCATCAGCGCCATTGCCCCATATTAGTGAATTAGATTAGTGAATTAGACCAGGAATTGAAAATGCCTTCATTTGATATTGTTTCAGAAGTGGATTGGCAGGAAGTAAAAAACGCCGTCAATCAAGCGAACAAGGAAATCACCAACCGGTTTGATTTCAAGGGCAGTCAATCGAAGATTGACGAAAGCGATCCCAATTTAACGCTCTATGGCGACGATGATTTCAAGGTCGGGCAAATGCTGGAGATATTGCAACTCAAACTGGCGAAACGCGGCGTGGATTTGGACTGCCTTGATAAGGGCGAGGTAAAAGAAAGTCCGACCGGCAAGGCAGTGCAGGCGGTTCAGGTGCGCCAGGGCGTTGACAGGGACTTGGCCAGAAAAATAGTGAAATTAATCAAGCGCCAAAAGTTGAAAGTGCAAGCCGCGATTCAGGGCGAGCAAATACGCGTGAGCGGAAAAAAGCGCGATGACTTGCAACAAACCATGGCGCATCTAAAGGAGCAAAACCTGGGCTTGCCCCTGCAATACACGAACTTCAGGGATTAGTGTGGCGTCGTAGCCGCCCGCCCGTCATTGCGAGCGAGTGAATGCGCGCGTGGCAATCCAGAGGTTTTTGTGCCATGCCGCGTCGTGTGCAACAAAAAAAGCCCCGTGCAATCAGTCGCGGCAATGTCCGAGTAAACCATCGCCACTCCCGACTGCACAAGGCTTTCGTCGTTACTTAATGATGATGCCGCGTTACCAGCCTTTGCCGAAACCGACGCCGAAACTGGTTTCACCGCCAGAGGAGGCGCCGCCGATCTTGATGAAGGCGTTTTGCTGGACTTCGAAATGCGCACCCACGGCAATCGCGGTTTCGCTGTCGAAAGTGCCAGCAGCGATGCCCCAGCCACCGCCCTTGATGGTCGGCAGATGCGCCAAGGCGACCGACATGGCGATGCCGGAGCGGTTGGTTTCAATGTCATCGGCGTTGCGGGCGATGCCGGCGGTGTTGGCACCAATGTCATCGGCGTTGCGGGCGATGCCAGCGGTGTTGGCGCCAATGCGCACGCCGAGAGCGGTGTCCGCGTCGGTCAGGGTGGTGTGTACCGCATTTATATCGACACCACCGATTTCAACACTGTGAGCATCAGTACCAATAACGATCGCATTTTCGCCGGCTTCAACTTCCGCGCCGATGGCAATACCACCCGCGCCAGTGACGGATGCTTTCCTGCCTCGGCCACGATGGCGGCTTTTTTGGATTCTGGATTCCAACCCTTGTTCAAGTCAGGGGGCAGGCTTTTCGTTGGAATGACGACGGAGGGGTTACCCACCATTTCCGCTGCCCGGCCCCTCGTTCCCGCCGTCACCCCACCGTCATTATCGGGCTTGACCCGATAATCCAGTGAAACCCCCAGCGGCGCAAGCCGCACTACCTCACACTTGATAACCAAATTGCCATAACTCCGACCAGCGACAGACCCATACCGGCGAGCACATTACCGCTCCGACAAAGCCGTGGACGATGCCGCCGGCGAAGCAAAGGACTCCAGTTTGACTAGCCGAATGTCGCAGTACTATTGAAGTCGTGTTTCATGCTTGGGGCATATCACGTTAAAAGGAACTGGTGATTTCGCTGAGCACCTCATCGGTGAATTTCAAGGACGCGCGTTGCTGTTCGGTTTCGCCGGTCTTGCCGTCTCGCTTGGAGTAATAATAATCCCAACGGTCTTTATGAAACGGATCGTTGATCAGCGGGTAGCCGACGATGCGGACGACTTCGCGCTTGGTCATGCCGATTTCCAGTTGCGCCACCATCTGCGCGGTGATGTCGTTGCCTTGCTGCACATCAACTTTATACACAAAGCATCCGCCAAGCGACAACGCGGCGCATATGAGCGCGGTCGCCGCTACGGTGCGAATCACTTTCGCCGATGAACTTGATTGCATAACCATTTTCGTTGGCCGATTTTTGTTCCCTACAAAATCGGCACTTCCACCATCCTTGGCGGTCGTCTTTGATTGCATAACCATTTTCGTCGTCATCATCGCAATATTATATCCAAACTAAATATATTTTAGCACCGCGATTTCATCGCAGTTGCGAAATTTATGGCAATTGATGCAGGCGCCCCAGACTTTTTCCGGCAAGGCGCTCATTGCCACCACCTCGAAATTCATCTTCTCGAAAAAATTCACCTCGTAGGTCAGCGCCATCAATTTCACCAAGCCGAGATGATTCGCGTCTTGCTCAAGGCGCCGCACCATTTTATTGCCAAGGCCTAATTTCATATGCGCCGGATGCACTGCCAGACTGCGCACTTCGCCCAGTTCCTTGGTGTAAATCAACAGCGCCGCGCAGGCGATGATTTTTCCGCCCTGCGCGACCACATAAAAATCCCGCAATGAAGCGTAGATATCGCTCTGCGGGCGCGGCAACAACACGCCTTTATCGCTATAGTGTTTTAGCAGCGAATAAATGCTAGGCACATCCTCCAGTTGAGCGTGCCTGATTGGATACGCGTCGTTAGCGGCCGCGGCGTTCATGCTGATTTGAGCATTTCCTGCGCTTGCGCCAAGGACTGCTTGGTGATTTTTTCACCCGCGGTCATGCGCGCGATTTCAGTGACGCGTTGCTCGGCGCCTAACTTGACCGCCGTGGCTTCCACTTGCTCATGGTCGTGGCCATGCCCGGACTTTGGCCCGAATTTTGACCCGGATTTTAACTTTCGACCCTGCTTGGAAACGCTAAAATGATGATCGCCTTTGGCCGCGACCTGGGACAGATGGGTGATGCAAATCACCTGATTGGATGTCCCTAATTCTTTTAGTTTCTGCCCGACCACGTTGGCGACTTCGCCGCCAATGCCCACATCCACCTCGTCAAAGATCAATGTCGGCGCTGGCGTGTTGTTCGCCAGCACCACTTGAATGCCGAGGGAAATGCGCGACAACTCGCCGCCGGAGGCGACCTTGCTCAGGGATTGCAGCGGCTGGCCGGGATTGGCGGCGACCACAAACTCGACGCTCTCGTTGCCGAATCTGGTGTGGATTCCGCTCTCAGTCGGTATAAGCAGAATGTCGAACCGACCGCCTTTCATGCCCAGATTCTGCATCAACGTAGTCACTTCGCTGGCCAGGCGGCGCGCCGATTTATGGCGGCGCGCGCTGACTTTCGCGGCAATGCGCCGATACTTGTCCGACTCGGTTTGCAGTTGCTCGTTGAGACGCGCCAGTTGTCGTTGCGGATCTTTCAGCCCAGATAACTCGCGCTGCATCGCTTCAAGATGATCGGCGAGCAACTGCGGCAGCAGGCGATGTTTGCGCGACAGCGTGTGATACAGCGAAAAGCGCGCCTCGATGCTCTCCATTTCCGCATCGTCAATTTCGTTGTCCTGATAAAAGGGGCGAAGTTGGCTGGCGGCTTCTTCGATATTGACCTGGGCTTCGTCCAGCATTTTGGCGATGGGTTTCAAGCGCTCGTCGAATTGCGAAAGTTGCTGCAGTTGCAAACCGCATTGAATCAACTGGCCGCTTAAATTATGCTCTTCGGACTGATGCAGAATTGTCGCCGCCGCATGCGCGCCAGCCGACAACTCCTGTTGATGGTTTAATCGCTTGTGCTGGTTTTCCAGCGACAGCCAGTCATCGGCGCTCGGTGCAAGTTCATTCAATTCCTCAATTTGAAACTTGAGCAGGTCGGCGCGCTCCTGCGCGGCCTGGCTTTGATCATTGAGCCGGTCGATTTGTTTTTGGATGCTGTTGATCGCATGGCAGCCATCGCCGAGCTCGGCGACTCGTTCGATATTGTCGGCGGCGCCGTCCAGCAGCATTTGCTGCACCGACTTTTTCAGCAAGGAGTGGTGCTCGTTTTGGCCGTGAATATCGACAATGTCCTTGCCCAGATCGCGCAACTGCGACGCGGTCGCGGCATGGCCATTAATATAGCCCTTGCTCGATTTATCGCGTCGAATGACCCGCCGCAACAGGCACTCATTGTCGTTGGCCATGCCGTGTTGTTCCAGCCAATGCAGGCACGGGTGGCGCGGCGGCAAGGCAAAACTTGCCTGCAGTTCGGCGGTGTTGTGATTATGGCGAATATAACTATTGCCGGAACGATGCCCGAGCAAAATGCCGATGGCGTCAACCAGCAACGATTTGCCCGAGCCGGTCTCGCCGGTCACGGTGGTGAAGCCGCGCTCAAACTCAAGTTCGATATGCTCGGCAATGACAAATTGCTTGATTTCCAGCCAGTCGATCATGCTCAGCCATTCCAACCGAGTTTTGAGTGCAAGGTTTCAAAGTAGTTGAATCCCCTGATTCTTATCATTTTCAGTTTCTTCGCCGCGCGTTTTATGACGATGGTCTCATCCCCTTTTAGCTGCGTGGCGATGACGCCGTCGAAAGCCAGGTTCGCGGGCGATTCGTGGACTTTCAATGCGGTGATTTCCACCGCGTCGTCCTCGGCCAAAATGATTGGGCGATTGCTTAAAGTATGCGGACAAATAGGCGACATGCTGATGACCGGAAGATTCGGGTAGATGATAGGGCCGCCGGCCGACAGGGCGTAAGCGGTTGAGCCGGTCGGCGTCGCCAGAATCAAGCCGTCGCTCCTGGGCTGGCTGACGAATTGGCCGTTGACCCAAATCTCGAACTCGATCAATCGGCCGGTGTTGCCTTTTGATATGACCATGTCGTTAAGCGAAATTCCAGAACAGACCTCCGCGCCGTCTTGGGTTACTTGGCATTGCAGCATGGTGCGTTGCTCGATCGCATAATCGCCGTTTAGAATGGACGACATGCTGGCGTCCAAATCGGCCAGCGCGATATCGGTCAGAAATCCCAAGCGACCGAGATTCACGCCGATGGCGGGTACGCCATGCTCGGACAACTCGCGCGCCACGTTGAGCATGGTGCCGTCGCCGCCGACCACGATGGCGAGGTCGATGGCTTCGCGCATGGGCTGGTCATCGTCAATGCGCGCGCCGGCGATTTCCGTGGCCGTGGTGTTGCCGAGCAGCACCGACAGGCTTTTTCCCTCCAGCACCGTCTGCACCCGCGCAATCGCATCGGCTACGCTGCCGTCGTTGAATTTTCCGAACAGACCAACTTTTGTAATTTTCGCCATCATGCCCATTGCTTAAACTGATATTATACATCAGCAATTTAATTTGGGCTAAAATCGATTTGACCGAATGATGGGGTCGGCGGGCCCTGATTACGCCATGCTCGCAATCCGTGCTTCATTGTCTCAACGATCAACGTTGGCGATAATCACCTTTGCTCAATAATTTTATGGCTGAATTTTTATGGCGGAAAGCGAAAACATTAACCCGGAAAACATCAATCTTGACGAACGCGCCCAAGCAGTATTGAATGGGCTGATTCGTTGCTATGTTGATGGCGGCGCGCCGGTCGGCTCTCGCACCTTGGCAACGGAAACCGAGTTGGCGCTCAGCCCGGCAACCATTCGCAAGGTCATGGTCGACCTGGAGAATTACGGCTTGATTCATGCCCCGCATACCTCCGCCGGCCGTGTGCCGACGGTCAAGGGATATCGATTCTTCATCAACAGTTTGCTGAAAGTCGGGCTTATTGCCAATCCATCTTCAGGGCGCGCGTCAGGATCATACCTGAGACAAATGACCGCAAGGCTGAGTGGCATCTCCGACCAGACCAGCATCTTGACCGGGGCCACGGAAATGCTCTCGCAAATAACCTCTTTTGCGGGCATTGTTTCAACGCCCGGCAATAACGATGCGCAAATTCGCCAGATTGAGTTTTTGAATTTATCGGAAAAGCGCGTGCTGGCCATTCTCATTACCGACGATGGACAAGTGCAAAACAAGGTGCTCATCGCCCATCGCGAATACTCCGAATCGGAACTGATTGAAGCGGCAAACTTTTTCAACGCCAAATACAGCGCCCAGTCGGTGCATGGCGTCAGAGCGCAATTATCCGCGCGCATGAAACAAGATCACAAAAACATGCGCCGGGAAATGCGCACCGCAATGAAAATGGCCGGCCAGCTGTTTGATGATGACGCGGTTCAAGCCAATGAAAATGTGTTGGTCAGCGGAGAGAATAATTTACTGTCGATCCCGGAATTCTCGGAGTTGAATAAACTGCGGCGGTTATTTGACACCTTTAAAACCAAGCAGGTGCTATTTGATCTATTGCAAAAAAGCATGTTCACCGAAGGCGTCAATATTTTCATCGGCGAGGAATCCGGCTATGAGCCCTTTAGGGATTGCAGCGTGATCGCCGCGCCCTATGAGGTGGATCATAAAAAAGTCGGGGTGCTCGGCGTCATTGGGCCGACCCGGATGCCATATGACGAAGTGATTTCTGCAGTTGACGTTACCGCAAAATTAGTCGGCAGCGCGTTAAGTTTTAACCATACCCAGTAACCTTTATCGGGCGCTTTATGGGGGCCTTGCATGTCGGAGGTAAGCGCGATTTTTGACCAACTGGAAGCCTTTAAGTTGGCGCCTATCGATGACTGGAAGCCGGTAAAAATCATCGATATCGATATTCGCATCGCTGCAAACGGCGAGTGGTTTTATCTGGGATCGCCCATTCAACGGCAGCGCATGGTTAAATTATTTTCGTCGGTATTGCGGCGCGAAGGCGAACAGTATTTTTTGGTGACGCCGCCGGCGAAATATCGAATTCAGGTGGATGACGCGCCGTTTGTCGCGGTGGAAATGCAACAAGTCAAGGAGCGCGTCCGGGACAAGAAAATACAAAAATTGTATTTTCGCACCAATATGGACGAAGTGATTTTGGCAGACCATCTTCATCCGCTCAGCGTAATAACAAATGCACAAAGCGGCGAGCCGGCGCCGTATATCACGGTGCGCAACGACTTGAAAGCCAAAATCACCCGCTCGGTTTTTTATCAGTTGGCGGAGCTGTTGCAGCCCGATCCAAATCAATGTGATGCGGCGAATGCCGTTGGTGTTTTCAGTGCCGGCGAGTTTTTTTCTTTCAGAACCGCGTGATTTATTTTATGATTGCCACGAAAGGCATGGACAAATCCGACAACTATAGTTTTGGGGCTATGTCATCTCCAGTGGGTGATGTATAGACACGGAGATCACAAAAAACACAGAGAATGGAACAATGCAGGAATAAATCTGATGAGCAGTCGGACGTGTCAGGGTTGCTCTAATTTCTCCGGTTCCGCTATCGCGGTATCGTTTAAATTTCTAATCCAGCCATCCATCCCCTCAGGATACCAATAAATTTGGCGATAACCGTATTGCAGTAAACGTTTCGCGGCATTCCATGAAATCCAGCAATTTTCCCGGCAGAAAACAACGACAGGATAAGCGAGATTATTGTGGGTCATAGCCCGCATAAACTTTTTGTAGGCGATCTCAACCATTTCATTGATTGTGCCAAAACCGATTTCAGGCAACCAGTAAGCCGATGGTATAGTCAGATGCGGCTCCGGTAGCCAAACTTGTTCTTGAGGCCACCCGTCTGGTTTTTTTGATTTCGGTAAAGCATCGATTAGCAGTGGCCGCATGACCTGTTTTTTAATCAGTAACGCCTCCAACTCTGCAGTATTGATCGTAGTAGCCCCGGTCAAGGATTTTGGCACGGGCGCACGATAGTTCGCTAACCGAAACCCAATGGGCTGATCACTGTAAGCGGCGTCGTTTGCCGCATTTATTTGCTGTCCAGCCGCACCTGTCACCGCATCATCATGATTATTTTGTTGTCGTTGGTCGTGGCCGCTGAAACTGTTGGCGGGAGAAAACGCAAACACAATGGACACCAATATGATGCGAGAACCGATCAGCAATAAAGAGACATAGTTCAAGATGGCGCCTTCGTCGGAAATGACCCTGCACAAATGGGAAACGTAATCACAAGGTTTGAACCAGGGTCTTCATTCAATCGCTTTATCCACTAAGGGCACCCCATACTCACCCAATATTTGATCGACATCCGGTTGTAATTTGGCAAGCGCCCGATTGATTTTATGCTTCCAAACATATTCTCGTTTCCGAACCGCCATCGAAATCGTGAAATCAAGGCGTATAGAGTCATCCTCATGCACCATTGGCGCCATTACCAACCTGGGACTGGAAGAATCCCGATTAAATTGCTGGACATAATACCCGGCTAATGGTCCCCACACCATAGCAACATCCGTCTCGCCATTAAGCACATCGGCCACCGCTTCTTTCGCAGGTTTGAACCGCCGGGTATCAACGACTAATAAATAAGGTTTAACCTGTCGCATCAAGCCATATTTAGCCAACAAAGAGGCCGGCGGCGTTCCCGCAACGACGCCAAATTTTTTTTCTTTAATCTTATCCAGTTTAAGGCCATTCGAATCGATGCCAGAATCCTCTCGAAATACCATCGAGTAAACTGAATGATAGTATGGATTGGTGTTTTGCACTAACTCCGATGTGGTTGCAATGCCGATCACCAAATCGCAACGTCTTAATTTCAGCGTCTTGCGTATAAAGCCAAAGGACTGTGGGAACCAAGTGTATTGGATCGGCAAACCAAGCTCAGCGCTCAATAATTCGGCTATCTTGTTTTCAAATCCTTCTCCCTGGTCATTAGAATACGGCAAGTTATTGGGATCAGCGCAAACGCGCAGTGTGCGGGTCGAAAGCGCCTCACGACCAGCGGTGCTTTCCGCCGCATCAGAAATGCTCACCGCGAAGCCCTGAGTGAGTACGGCAATTATTATGAAAGCCAGTCTGGCGAGCTCTTCTTTCCCAAATTTGCACACAATTGCTGTTGAATTATTGTCCCGTCATGTATTAACAAGCCATCCCAAAATACGGCATTCATCTAAAGCGTTATTTTTTCGGCCTGCCCGGCGCCAAACCACCCTTTGCGCGCGCAGTTAAAAAGCGATAAATGTCATCCAGATGTTTGGCAACATTAGGGTCCTTGCCAAAGGCTGGCATCACGCTGACTTCGCCTGAAACACGCGTAGTTTGACGACCGTTGGTCACCGTTTCTATAAAAGTTTGATAATCCATTGTTTTAAGCGAGTCAATCAAATTAGGACCAAAACTACTGCCTAACGCATCGGGACCGTGACAAACGTGGCAGGTACTGTGAAAACGGCGCCAGCCGTTAAAAGTGCCGATATCCACTTTGCCATTCATCAGCTTAAATTCTGGTTCACCCGTCTGCGCGGAGACCATGTTCATCATTGATGCCGACAGCACGAGCCATAGCACGATCCATGTTGCGGCAGTAAATTTAAACAGCAATTTACACATTTCTTAGGCGCGCAGGTCAGTTGCAGGCTTACCAAGCTGTGCCAAGACTGAATCTTTATCCAAACAAATGAAAAGGGTTTGCCTCACTGCCAACCCTTTTCAATATACAACACTAGGTTGGTGGAGCGATCCGGCGCCCTACAAGGCAAAGACAGTCAATACACCGCCCAGCCTGGAGAAAGATCCGATTGAACGGTAAGCGCCAACTGCACCCAAGCCCTCAGTATCCCCTTCAAGCCCAGCGGCAAAGCCAATGCCGGCCCAGCCGCCCAACCCCGACAGCACGGCTATATACTGCTTGCCATCGTGCATATAAGTATTGACGTTACCGATGATGCCGGAAGGTGTTTTAAAGCGATAAAGCTCATCGCCTGTCGCGGCATCAACTGCTTTAAGGTAGCCTTCCAGCGTGCCGTAGAAAACCACGTCGCCGGCCGTTGCCAGCGCACCGCTCCAAACGGAGAATTGCTCTGACTTGGACCATTTTATTTTTCCTTCGCCCGCATCCCAGGCAATGAAATTCCCAAGGTTGTTGGTGCCATCCCCCGTTACTCTACCTGCTGGGAACATAGACAGGGTAGCGCCTATGTATGGCTGCCCCGCCGTATAGCTTACTTCAAATGGCTCGTAGTCCATGCAGACATGATTGGTTGGCACGTAAAACATGCCCGATTTTGGCGAGAACGAGGCCGGCTGCTGGTCTTTAGAGCCTAAGGCGGCCGGACAAATGTTTTGTGAGTTCACGTCTGCGCCGTTGTACTGGGTGCTATACTGGTCAACGACCTGCGGACGACCGGTTTCCATGTCGATATGGGTTGCCCAGTTCACCGCAGGATCAAACTTCTCTGCAACCAATAGCTCGCCGGTCACGCGGTCTAACGTGTAGCCAAAACCATTGCGATCAAAATGCACCAACGCCTGGCGATCTTCGCCTTGCACCTTGATGTCTGCCAGGATCATTTCGTTGATGCCGTCATAATCCCACTCATCATGTGGGGTCATCTGGTAAACCCATTTTACGGCGCCTGTGTCCACGTCCCGCGCCCATATGGTCATTGACCAACGGTTATCTCCTGGGCGTTGTGTCGGGTTCCAGGTGCTGGGGTTGCCCGATCCATAGTACATCAAATTCAAGTCAGGGTCATAAGAATACCAGCCCCATGTGGTGCCGCCTCCAATTTTCCACTGGTCCCCTTCCCAGGTATCAATGCCAGAAGCGGCTCCGACCGGCTTGCCCATATCAGTGGTCACGCCAGGCTCGATTAATGTGTCTGAATCCGGGCCCATTGAGTAACCTCGCCAAGCCAAAGAGCCATCCGCGATGTAATAAGCCGTAATATGCCCACGCACACCAAATTCACCACCGGAAATACCGACGATAACTTTGTCTTTAACAACCATCGGTGCGGAGGTGCCGGTTGCCCCCGCTGCGGGGTCGCCGTTGACGACCTTCCAGACTTCTTTTCCTGTTTTGGCGTCCAACGCAACCAAAGTGGTATCGGCCTGATACTGGAAAATCTTATCGTCAGCATAAGACACGCCGCGATTAACCGTATCGCAACACATCACCGGGATAACAGTCGGATCCTGCGTGGGCTTGTATTCCCAAATCACCTGACCCTCATTGTTTAAGTCCAGTGCAAAAACATTATTTGGAAACGGCGTATTGAAATACATGACATCACCGATCACCAACGGCCCGCCTTCGTGGCCGCGCAGCACGCCAGTTGAAAATGTCCACACTGGGCGCAAGTCCTTGACCGTTTCAGTATTGATTTGATCCAGTTCGCTATAGCGATGGTTGGCATAATTGCCAGTGGGCATCACCCACTGCGAAGAATCTTTTGATAATGCGATAAGTTGTTCATTAGCCCGCGCCGGTCCGGCCATCAGTGCAACCAGGAAAACAAGCGAAGTTATGAGAGCCTTTAACGAGTTTGACAGTTTCATTTTTCCACTCCTAAATTAATGTCTATGTTACGATAAAATACCACACTAACAGTGTACATCAAACAATGAGGTATAACCAGTATTTATTTGCATGTATTGCCATATGCATCGATACACCGCCTCCAGGATATAAATGGCTCTGGGAGCGGTTGTTAGTGGTACAGCGTGCACGCCGGGCTGCACTCGAATGTCATTGTGCGTCTGTCATTCTTTATCCTTCAATAATGGCATGTTTGAGTGATTTAATGTTGGTCGCAAACAGTGTTTCATCCACTGATTTTATCTGCTGAATGGCGACTATTCCCACTCTGACTCCTGGTAAGCGCGCAAGACATTGCGTGGGTGAAAAGTCTCCATCAACCGCCAATCGCCAAACGATGTCGCGTTGTTTGAGGCGTCCTTGTTGCTAATTGTCTGTTCAGCGTCCACCAGAGCGGATTGCAAAGAGACTCCGTCTAAAATTTGCTGCCGAATACCGTTCATCAAGGCGGCAAAATACTGCCATTGCTTTTGCCATTTCCCCCGCCAGTCAGGCTCTGGTCGCCCATGTCCCGGCACAATCAAATTTGCCGAATACGCCTCGATCACATTGCGACTGTTTAGCACCCCTTTCAGACTCGCCTCAAAGGTGGGCACGTGGTCCACAAAAAACATATCACCCGCCCATAGTGTTTGGTTTATTTCATCCCAGAGCACTAGATCATGATTAGTGTGGGAGACTGGCAATGCACTAAGGCGTAAATCGCGTCCGCCAATACTGACCGTCACTGGCTCATCAACGACTTGTATGCGATTAGCATAATTCTCAAGCGAAAATGAAGAAAGATGGCTTGCCTGCGTTGTTTCCCCTCCAAGCGCGTCATTTAGCCGCGCAATATCCTTGGCCATCCGCTGAGCCAGCGCGGGCACTAAGGCGTGATTTACGAGCAGTTGCGCGTTGGTTTTCTCAAGCAGCGTAGGCAAACCCATCCAATGGTCTGGATGGGCATGGGTGATGATAATGTGACTGATGGGTAATTCAGAAATGCGTTGGATTTCGCTCAACAGCTGTTCAGCGACGAACGATGAACCGCCTGAGTCAATAATCGCAATGGAATGTCGGCCAATTAATACCCCTATGTTGGCTATATCCCCTTGATTGCTCGCATTAAGCAAGGCCACCTCTCCATAGTGAATATAGCTGCGGCTCGACTCAGGAGAGGCTTCTGCAACAGTGTTTATTTGTTGGAGCGGTTGCAGGAAAGAGTCTGCTTGAACCACCCCAGGCAAACAGAATAAACCCAGTAATAACCCAGCCCGGTATAGCTTTCGCATGTGAACAGGGAATAAATTTGCTCTACAACGAGTGTGAATATTGGGATAAATCCTGCTCATTCTCTACCCGCCAAAAAAATCACGCGCCTTTCAACCGATTGATTATGTTATGCTATTCCCTAGTGGAATTCATCGCGGGAATTTCTGTCGGCATGGTGAAATCAATTAAGCCTTACGCCAATTAAACATGACGCCACTATTCAAGCATTTCGTTACAAATTGCGCAAACACAAGACACCGCATAGTCATCTGATCATAGTCATCTGATACTGTATGCATTTTGGTTTTATGCCGAAGCAGCATGTCGATTGTGCGCGGGTCGATTGCGCGCGGTCGATTGCGCGCGGTCGGTTGCTCGTGCGGCATTATAAACCACTGTATCAAATGTGTCATTAACAAAACAGTTTGTAACCATTAGAGCCGCCTGCATCCAGGCAGAGAAAAAACATGCATGCTAAAACAACGCCCCTGGCCTCGGCCCTCTCTGGTCAGCACATTGTGATGGTCATGATTTTCGTTATGGCAATAGTTTGGGTATTTAAAGTCACAGCCCAAGAGACCTCAGCGGCGGGAAAAAACAACGCGGTCAGCGATGCATTTAAACACCATGGCGAATACATCAACCCCAATGGCGATGGTTATCCAACAGCGGTTAAAGTAGAATATGTCATGGGTTGCTTGGCCGCTAACGGAATGGATCTTGGAAATCTGGCAAAGTGCTCTTGTAGTATCGATTATATCGCCGCGCAACTTTCATTTGAAAAATACACACAGGCAGACACGGTGTTAAGGGCGCAACTTGATCAAGGCACCAAAGGCGCAGTATTCCGGGAATCCGGGTGGGCTAAAGACATGGTGAATGAATTGCAGGCGATACAATCCGCATCATCATTAGAATGCTTTTAAAGCCCAATATCCTCTTATATGCCAGCGCTGCCCGTTGGTATTCCTTGCAATCTGGAAAAATGCGGTTGGGCGTTTACATTTTGGACGATGATGACCATTGTCGTTCAAAAAGTTTGAGCTTTGAATCAACGGCATAGATATCAATCGTGCCACCCGTTTTTTTTGCAATGAAATCAAAGCGCAAGGTCGGGTTTTCGCTGAGAGAGAAGTTGGTTTCAAGATTGAGCATCTCCTCGTCATTATATTTCACCCCGATCGTGTGAATAAAGTAGGGGGGAATATAAAGCCGAGTAATCTGATCAAACTGCATACCAGAATTATTGGGATGCTTGATCTGGAAATTAAGCCGTATACGTTCGTGATTTTCACCCGTTACCGGACTGGATTCGAGTTTAAGTTTAAATTTGCCCACATTTGCCAATGCCGCTTCAGCATCGCCTGAGGCCGGCGCCGAACAACCGCCGGAAGCCTTGACATATCGAGTTACCATATAAGCCTGATCTTGATTGGTAATCGCCACGGCTCTTACATAGGTGTATTCATTAATTCGGATGCGCGTTTCGAGGTTTTGCCAGCCCGTATTGGGCGGAAACGTAAATTTACCTGACAGGGGCGCCGGGTTGTTATCGGCGAACAGATACAACGTTTTAATATATCGCTCAGCGGTCTGTGTTTGCAATGCCTTGACTGAAACAGGCACGAGCGCCGCATCATAGGCGCGCTCGGGCGCCTCCAGGCTAATCAGCGCGCTGCCGTCCCGTATTTCACGATCTCCCAGCACTTCACGCTTAACCGTCAGCCAACGCGGAGTGATATTCGCTCCTTCATTAACACCTGATGAGTCATTATAGCCGCTCAATGGATTGTTCAATGGCGCCACGCTGACCGCCAACGCTGATTCACCGCCGGTCAAGCTCAGCAACAATACGAATACACCGCAGCGGATGCGATGCGCCGTAAACAGACGAATGCTTTGTCTAAATACCGGGATTGCTGTCATCGGTTGCCTCCAAATAATTTCTGCTGCGTTAACCAAATTTATAACTCAAACAATAGAAAAATAAATCAACCTGCTTACACCGAAGCGTATTAATCAGTTCACGTACTCTGCAATCGCGCGCGCCACAACCCCCAGATTCTCTTCTATCCGAACAGGTTGCTCACATAAGTCTACCAGAATATTTTCTCGATTGCGGAAGATTTGCTCAACCACTGCTATCTCTTCAGTCAGCGGGTCAAAGGATGTTTCTGTCGCTGACAAATTATCTCGTTGCTCAAGCAAGGAGGTCAAACGATGCGCCAGGCCTTTTTGTTTTTTCGTGAATTTCTGGATGCCCTTTATATATTTTTGCCGCCTTAGATTAAACTCGTTAAGTGTTGCCATAAACAAACCTGTTGCGGTTTCTGATCGATTAGCCGAACTCGTGTCACCCAGAAATTGATCAATCAGCGCGATCTCATCGTCACCAGCAGAAAACCGACTAGCCACTTTAGCGGCCAGGGTTTTAATTTTCGCATTTGACCGCCATCGGTCAGCGAGTTTCTCATCAAGCGGATAGGGCCAGACCACGGCGGCAGTGACTGTAGCCACTAATATTTGCGCACAGGGCCAATCATTTTCCTGCGCTTGCACATTCGCTTGCGCAACAATCATCATCCCCAGCAATAATGCGCCGGCTTTTGGTGATGTCATTTGTTGCTGTTCAGGGTTCAAATGTTTTACAACTCTGTTTATGACGGGTTCACTGAAGATACAATAGTTAGCGATAATATATGATTGTTCTGATGCCCAAATTCTAAGGACCAGCCCGAGCAGTCTATCGGATTTAACATGTTTTGACCGCAAATCCGCAGATGACGATTAACCCGGTTGATTGAATTCGTTCCATAGCTGTACTTGCGCTCTAGTCGCAGGCTATGACTTGATCACAGTAAGCTGTCAAATTATTCCATAACCCGACCTTAGACCTGTTCCATCCTGGTGTTGCCGTTGCGTTTGGGGTCATAACCCATAATCGCTAAAAACATGAAAATCACGGCACAGACGGTTACGATAATAAGCGCCTTTGCGCTGAATTGCCCGTATAGGGAAAACCGAATCAATTCAACGACGTAGGTAAATGGGTTCCAGTTACATAGTTTGAATAGCCAGGGAGAGACGTCTTCAATTTTCCACAATGGATACAATGCGGATGAAGCAAAGTACATGGGGAAAATAACAAAGTTCATGATCCCGGCAAAATTTTCCAGCTGCTTGATAAATGAGGAGAGCAACAAACCCAATGCGCCGAGCATTATTCCGCCAAGAAAGATCGCGGGCAGCACCGATAAATAGCCGATAGCGGGCGGCTGGATATTCCATAAATAAGCAATGATTAGAAAAACAGCGCATTGAAACAGCGCGATAACCACGCTGGCAAACAGGCGACAGCACAGCAAAATCCAACGTGGCAATGGTGTGGTGAGCAATATTCGCATACTGCCCAGTTCGCGGTCATAGACCATCGATAAGGAGCTTTGCATGCCGTTAAACAGCAGAATCATCCCCAGCAATCCCGGTGTAATGTACTCCTCGTAAAGTATATACGTCTCATAAGGCGGGATAATTGATACGCCCAATATCGAGCGGAAACCCGCTGCGAAAATAAACAGCCATACCAGTGGGCGAACCAATGCACCGAAAAAGCGCCCTTTCTGATGCAGAAAACGTAAAAACTCGCGTTTTATTACCCCATTGAAACAGCGCCAAATGTGAATAAAGCTCATCTGTTTATCCCATCTTTCAAACCATGCCGCGCTAATGTCTGAGACAAACTGAGGCGCGCTTTCGCTTGCTCAGGCGGTCCGGTGATTTTTAAAAAAGCGGCTTGAATGGAATGACAACCCTGCGTCTTGATGACTGTATTTGCTCGATTATCGGCCAATATTCGCCCCTGGTGCAGGATGGCCACGGGGTCGTCATCGAGCACTTCATCAACCAGGTGTGTGGCCCATAGGACACTGACCTTGTGCTGGCTGCAAAGCTGGCGGATAGTTGCAATAAAGTCATATCGGCTTTTAACATCCAAACCGGTGGTGGCTTCGTCCATCAACAATAACCGGGGCGAATGGAGCAGGGCGCGCGCTAATTCCACGCGCCGTTTTTGGCCGCCACTCAGTGTTGCCACCGTCTGTTTGACCTGCTCCGAAAGAGCAACTAATGCCAGCAGTTCTTCAATTCGCCTTTTAGCGTGAACTTTAGACAAGCCTTGCAAGGCGGCATAGTATTGCAGATTTTGCAATACGCTCAAACCGGGCTCCAGCGTTTGTTGTTGAAACACAATCCCCAAATGCCGTAAGGCCGACATAGGCCGTTTATTGATATCTTCACCAAAAATACGGATTTGCCCCAGGCTGCACGCAAATAAATAACTGAGTAGCGAGAATAGTGTGGATTTACCCGCGCCGTTGATGCCCATTAACACTTTGAAACTGCCCGCTTCAACCGTTAAACTCACATTATCCAGCACCCGTTTTTGCGCCTTCCCATTGCCATAGGAAAAACAAACATCACGAATAGAAATTGCCGCCGGGCTTTGCTCAGTCGAATGCTTCAACTGTTTTCTCTTGTTATTTAATGATACGAGCGGGCATTGGTGACCACCGCCCAGGGCGCACGGCCAACTTTGATGGTTTTAATGACTTTGAGTTTATCAACATCCACAACGGACACATCGCTACTCACGCCATTAGTTGTGAACAGCAAGCGTTCATCGGGCGAGAAATCCAAGTTCCAAACTCGTTGTCCGACCAATAGATATTTTTCCACTTTAAAGGTTAGAGCATCGACCACCGCAATTCTGGCGGCTGGCCCCAGCGCAACGAAAGCTTTATCTCCGGCCCGGTTAATTGCGATGCCAACGGGTTGTATCGCAGACTTATCGATGCCTGGAATCTCAAAGTGAATGACATGAATAATTTTGCGCAGTGCGCTGTCGATGACACTCACAGTGCCCCCAATTTCCGAAGACACCCACACCTGCATGCCATCAGGTGTAAACTGAGCAACACGCGGACGACTATCGACCAATACATTACTGACAATAGCCAGAGTTTCCAGATCGATAAAATGTGCCATATTGGTCGTTTCCGAGGTGCTCACCAACCACTTGCCATCGGGGCTTATTCCCACCCCTTCCGGCTCAATACCCACCGGGATTTCCTTGATCTTTTGTGCGCTTTGGACATTGACAACCGTGACCATATTATCATCTTCATTAGCAATATAAAGCCGCTGACCATCGGGGCTGAGGGCCATGAGTTCGGGGTCGGGCCCGGAGGGCAGTGTGCCCACTAACTTGCGCGTTTTCAGGTCGAGCACCTGAATGATGTCGTCCTCGCCCGCAGCAATATACAATTTGGTTTTATCCTGGCTGAGCGTCAAACCTCTTGGACGCTCACCGACTGCTATTTTATCGATCACCTTAAAAGTTTCACCATCAATCACTTCAATGGTGTTGTCTTTTTCACTCGAAACATAAACTTCGAAAGATTCCGCTGCTGTTTGAAACAATAACAGCATACTGGAGAACAGTACGCCCGACACCGCTTTTCTAAATATTGTTTTAGGCATTGGTCTGTTGTCTTTATGGGTTATATCAAATGCTAAAAACCCTGCGCTTTCTCGCTTGTTTTTGCCTTGCCTTGTCTGCGCTCGCAATGTTTTGCAGAGATCGCATGCTTATTAATCAACCGCCGGCATAGTACAGGTTTCGCATTAATTTTTAAAAGCGCCGCATCGCGTTTGCGGCCGGTCCAGTCCCAGCGTATCCAGCGCGCTGAATTGATGCAAAAACCCTGCCTGCGGCGACACGGACACTAACATCCGCGGCGCAGCCAATAAAATAGGTTGGCGCAGCTGCCCATTCCAGTTTCTAAAATTAAGCGCCACGCCTTTGAATGCAGCCAGTTGAAATTCGTTGCTCAATAGTTGAGTTCGCACCGCATCGACATCCGTCGAATTGATGCGGGTAACGGCTTCACCAAGCGCGCGCCCGGCCACCCAGGCCGCATAATCGCGTTCAGTCATGTATCGACCATTGGCTTGCTTGCTAAAGCGCCGTTGAATCTGAGTCGCGCCCCAAAGTTCATTCGCGCGGTGCCAGGCGGTCGCGATCAGACCTTGCGTTCCGACTACGGGACGCGGTATATACGTTTGATAGGGTAAATATTCACCAAAATTGTCATCCTCATCCGCCACCACAACCACATCGTAATTTTCGCCCCTGGCCTGCGTCATCAAGGAAACCTCCTGTTTGGCGGTAACATGACCCGAGTCGACCAGGCGGCCGCCGTATTCAAAGCGCCATTCTTCTTTAGCGACAATTTTGGCATTGAATTTTTTAGCGGCGTTTTCAATCGCATCGGCATAAGCGCGGTCGTTAGCATGCTTGCCCACCACCAGCAACCATTTGTTCCAGCGCTTGACCAGCAAATATTGTGCGAGCGCATCTGCCAGCATCGCTCGATCGGGCAGGATGTGCAATACATTGGTTCGACAGTGTTGCTCGCGTAATGCAATTGATTTATCCCGCACATTAAAAAACAAACGCCGGGGGATTGGATCAAGGCCGTCGACAATGGCTAGCAACTGTTTCGCAGGCAAATCCACGATAACAAATGGCTTGTCGGTTTGGTTTACGGCATCAATTAATTGTTGATTGTCTGCATCATGGGGAAATATGAGCTCGTCCAATTGATACTGGTGCCCCAGAAACTGCCCCGTGGTCGCGTTATCATCCATCGCCAACCGTATCCCTGGCAAGCCCCCATCCGTCGTGATTTGCTGAACCAGGGCCAGCGGCTTTTTCCCGGAATATTCCTGTCCCAAATAGAGCACCTTTACCTTGATATCAGATTCAGCCGCCCAAAGGAAGGGGGCGAGCACGGCAATAAACAGCAGCCATATAGTCAGAAAAACCAGCTGGGCCAGGCCCATATTATCGCCGTATATACAACCGAAACCGCGACGCTGTCGGTTGAGCCAATCTAGTGTCTTCAGTCATATAGCATTAAGGATGAAACATTATCGCAGGCTGAGGCGAGCACCGAACCACCACCCGAAAATCGCGCCTTTTTCGATGCACTGCATTAGGGAACAAAACCAAAGTTTATCAAATCACCCGCCTAAATATACACTGATGGAGACGCCAATACGCCCCAATATTAACTGGCCATGAAAATAATGACTATGCGCATAACCTTCATGGATATTCGATGCGAGCGGCTGGCGCTTTCGTGCGCTCACGGAACAAGACAATTAATAGAGGACGCCTTGCTTTAGCGGCTACGTTACCGATTGATTCCCGTTTCCGCGAATTTTCGTTTCAAACAGTTAAAACAATCTCCCAGCCCGGCACGATCAGCCGCATTGGGAAACCGTTTTCGGGCCGCGCGTACTCCCCGTTCTGATACAAAGCCAGCATGCAGTCCGCCAATACTTTATCCAGCGGAATGCTCATGCTAAATCCGCTGGGGTCGGCACCCGTCGCAATTAACCATTTTGCGCGCGCAATAATCCGCCACCATCAGGGCATCGCCGCCGGAGCAGGAAAACGCCGCAATGCGGTTGCCTCCTGGCGCGCCTGAGATGGCCATAAATTTTAGCGTTTCCAGCAAAATTTCAGGTGCCTCAACACGCGCTACGCCGAGCTGGTCGAACAACGCCTGATGCGCTTCATCCGCGCCCGATAGGGTTGCCCGCCTAACTGCGCGCGGTTTGGATTACCCCCCAAACCGGGCCGTTGAATCTGGCCGCGCATTGGCCGGCCGCGTAATCCGCATCGCGCCGATAAATGCGATATGACGCGGCGCCAACAGCCTGGATCAGTTAGCCTGGATCAGTTAGCCTGGATCAGTTAGCCTGAATCAGTTAGCCTGAATCAGTTAGCCTGAATCAGTTTTGTCGCTGTTTTTGGTTCAACCGCCAGCTTCTCTTAGCAAGGCTCGGGAAATAATGTGTCGCTGGATTTCCGAGGTGCCGTCCCAAATTCTATCCAGTCGAGCATCGCGCCATATTCGTTCAATGGGCAGTTCTTCCATCAGTCCCATGCCACCATATATCTGAATCGTGCTATCCGCCGCCCGACCCACCGCCTCCGAGGCAAATAATTTTGCGATGGCCGCATCTTCATTTTTCATCATGTCATGGTCGGCTTTTTCGGCGGCGCGCATGACCAGCAAGTCCGATGCCTTTAAATCCATGGCCATGTCCGCGAGCTTAAACGAGGTGCCTTGGAATTTTCCGATGGACTGGCCGAATTGTTTGCGTTCAACCGCCCAGGCAGTCGCCAGCCCAAGCAATCGTTCCATCTTGCCGCAACAGCCTGCCGCCACCCACACGCGCCCCATGCGCAACCATTGGTCGGCCAATTCAAACCCTTTATGTTGTTCGCCCAGAATTTTGGATTGATGCACCCGACAACGGTCAAAGGTCAGTTGCCAAGTGGGGTAGGCGCGCTGCGCCGCGCAAGTCGGGCCACGATCAATGCTAAACCCCGCAGTTCCGGCATCAACCAGAAATGCAGTAACCAATTTACGCTCGCCGCGCCGGGTTTCGGTCACGCCGGTTTGCGCAAACACAATGGCGAAGTCCGGGATCACCGGGCTGCTGATGAAATGTTTTTTGCCATTGATCACAAATTGCTCGCCGTCGCGCACCGCTTTGGTTTGCATCGACATAATATCCGAGCCCGCGCCGGGCTCAGTCAATGCAAACACCTCGTGCTTTTTTCCGGTCGCGCACGGCGTCAAGTATTCCTCGATTTGCTCGCCTGCGCACGCCATCAAAATTTCCGACGGGCGATGCGCATGCCCATGCAGTCCATAGCTGGTCTTGCCAAACTCCCTTTCCATCAGCGCCAGGCATTTGTAATCCAGCCCGCCGCCGCCGACCGAAGCCGGTAAATTTGGCGCATAAAACCCCATGTCCAACGCCTTGCTCTTGATCCGCGCGCCTAATTCATCGGCCACCTCGCCAGTTCGGTCAACTTCCGCTTCATGCGGCGCCAACTCCTGTTCAACAAATGCGCGCACCGAGGCGACCAGCATGTGCTGCTGTTCGGTTAATGGGTAATCCACAGTGATTCTGATCTCATAGTGATTCTGATCTCATATTAAGCCATGCCTTGTCATCTCGAAAAATGCCCTGTGCATGATACCAATTTTCGCCGCCCTCGTTTAAACTCATCCCGACACTCATCCCGAGCGTTAAACCTTACAATAGTTTTCGTGGAAGAAAATCGTGAGCGAATCTGAACAGGACATTATTCTGGCGGAAAATGGCGCGGTCTTCGAGATCACCATTAACCGCCCCAAAGTCAACGCCATAGACCTCCCGACCAGCCGCAAGATGGGTCAGGCATTGGCGCGCTTTCGCGATGACCCGAAGTTGAAAGTGTGCATCATCACCGCCGCCGGAGAAAAAATATTTTCCGCCGGCTGGGATTTGAAATCCCTGGATAGCGGCGCGACCCAACTGGATAACTGGTGGGAAAATGAAGATGCCAGTCTGGGCGGATTTGCTGGCATTACCGAACTCTGGAATCTAAACAAGCCGGTCATCGCCGCGCTCAATGGACTGACCATCGGCGGCGGATTTGAAATCGCGCTGGCGTGCGACTTGATTATCGCCGCCGAGCATGTCGAATTCGCGCTGCCGGAACTGCCGCTCGGCATGATCCCCGACGCGGGCGCGATGCAGCGGCTGCCGAGACGCCTGCCCTATAACATCGCGCTTGAAATGCTGTATCTCGGACGGCGCATGCCGGCCGCCGAGGCCGCGCGTTATGGCATGATCAATAAAGTGGTTCCAGCCGAGCAACTGATGACGACGGCGCGGCAATGGGCTGCTCAGTTGGCGCAGGTCGCGCCGTTGGCGCTACAATCCATCAAGGAGGTGCTGCGCGCCGTGGACGGCGCAAGCATTCGAGACTCGTTTCACAAAATGCGCAACGACAAGTTGCCCACCTATCGGGAGATGCTGCGCTCCAACGATGCGGCCGAAGGGGTAAAAGCCTTTGTTGAAAAACGCAAGCCGGACTTCCACGGTCAATAATAACAAGAGACAATAACAAGGCGCGCAATTATGCTGACCGCAAATCCACAAGCCGTCAAAAACATCACCTGCATCGGCGCCGGCCCTATCGGCGGCGGCTGGAGCGCGCATTACCTCGCGCGTGGATATAACGTCACAACCTACCTCCACGATACCGCAGAAATTGACGGCTTGCATCGCTTGCTGGAAACCGCATGGCTTAGCCTGACGGAAATGGGGTTGGCGCCCGGCGCATCCCTGGATAACCTTGAATGGACAACATCATTAGAGGACGCCGTCGCCGATGCCGAGTTCATCCAGGAAAGCATTCCCGAAGCGCTCGAGTTAAAACAGAATCTGTATCAAAAACTGGGAGACATCGTTGACCCCAATGTGGTGATCGCATCCAGCACCTCCGGGTTGTCAATGACCGACATACAATCTCATTGCCGCACACCGCAACGCACGCTGGTCGCGCATCCGTTTAACCCGCCGTATCTATTGCCGCTGGTTGAAATGGTCGGCGGCGAAAAAACCAGCCGCGAAACGGTGGCATGGACTGAACGGTTTTATAAAGCCGCCGGCAAAGCGCCGTTGGTGATGAACAAAGAAGTGCCGGGCTTCATCGCCACGCGGCTGCAAGAAGCGATTTGGCGCGAAGCGTTGCACATGGTGGCGAATGGCGAGGCCACGGTGGAGCAAATCGACCACGCCGTGGTCAATGGCCCGGGACCGAGATGGGCGTTGATGGGGCCGTGCGAGATTTTCCATGTTGGCGGCGGCGAAGGCGGCATGGCCTACTGCCTGAATCAGTTCGGTGCGGCATTGAAACTGCCGTGGAGCCGTCTGGTCGCGCCGGAACTGACTCCGGAATTGCGCGATGCGATGGTGGATGGGTGCGCGGAAATGTGCGCTGGCGCGGATTTTTCCTCATTGAGCCGCAAACTTAACCGCGGCCTGGTGGAAATCGCGCAAATAAAATCAAGATTGGCGAATGCGCAGCGATCCGGTGCGGACAAGTCATTATAACGAGACCTTTGCATAATCCACTCCCGCCCCACCAAACTGGTAAAATAACACCCATCAAAACAACCTTGAGGATGCCCCCGAATCTCCTTCTAAAAACGTCGCTTCGGAGAAAGTGTCCCCAAGATTGATTAGTGGAGTGAAACGACCCTCCCCCAGTTGCGACAGCGAAGACATTTTTTGCTGCTGCTATGAATCATAATGCCCCTGTCTTCGCCTCATCAGTATAAAACCAAAGGCAATAACAAGCAGAGAAATTGCCGACGCCGCCTGAATGCTTTCCCATCCAAGTCCAAACAGGAGAAAGCCTACGGAGAATGATGCAGCCAGGTTTATGCCATCCGCAAACAGTTCGTTGGCTCTTTGTCCAAGGTGAGAATCTTCGGCTTTCAGGCTGCGGAACAGCAGCGTTGTGCCGCCAAGATAAAGGAAGTTCCAGCCGATGCCAAACAATGAGAGCGCGGCGGAAAACGAGAAAACACGGCTTGATGCCGATATCCAAACTATGGATAACAGATAGCAAAACAGGCCGGTGTATATCATTCGGGCTGCGCCAATTTTATCCAGCAAAACACCGGATACTAAAAATGGAACAAACATGCCGAGAAAATGATAGGTCATAACCTGTTCGGTCATTTGTATCGGGTATCGGTATATTGTGGTCATGATCAGAGGGGGCGCATTCATTAACAGCGTCATCAACCCATACCCTCCGGCGCATGCGATAACGCCACGGGTAAAATTCGAGCGGCCAAATAAATCGAATAATCTCACCCTTGCGCGCCGACGATCCTTGCCGCCGTTGCCTTGTGTTGGCGCGGGCGAATGGAATTCGATGATAAAGCAAATAATTAACGCCCATAATTAATGTAATGGCATTGACCATTAATAACGCGATGCCCAGGCTGTGGTAGATGTCAGTCCGCAAAACATCGGCCAGCCGGGCCGGTAATTGGGGCCTAATAGGGCGGCGATTATTCCGCCACTTAGCACGATTGAGGCCGCCCGGCCATGCAGCCGCTCAGGGCTTGATTCCAGTGCGGCAAAACGCAAGAATCCTGTGCTGGCGGCGGCATGAACGTTGACGGCGACCGCGATCAACCCGAACCCGCCCGCGGACCTATAATCCTTGCCGACCGCACGATGGCTTGGATTGATGACACCGATGGCGCGCTATCGGCAACCCGCCGTGGCGACCTGATTTTGTCTCATATATGGCGAACCCGGACACGATAGTGGATTGACTCTTGAGGTTTTGTTAAAATTGTGCGGCAAAGAATCCGTACGATGTTCGGATGGTCATCGTGTCGGTGCGTTGACATTGGGAGCAGGAAGAAACAGGGCGAGTATTTTTCGGAGGGTCACGCACTGAGTTTGGTTTGTGCCGATTGATTGTTGTGTTGCAGATGATCCAGTATCATGTTTTACACCCCTATCGGGGCTTCGATGCTGGCATTGACTATTTTTCAGTCCAGGTTAATCGGTCATGGCTTATTATACGGATTTCCCAAATTCCGATTTAGAGTAATCAATTTTTGTTTAAAGCATGAGTTTTATTGATTCATGTTTATACCCTCAGGATTTTGTCTGGCGCTTCGCTGATTTGAGAGAATAAACGCTCGTCTTTCAAGGCGCCATGCCTATTATTGTTGGTGGTCTCATTATTCGGATGCGTGAATGACAACCGCCATCAGCCATGACATCTGTTGTCATGCGGTTTTTCCAACGTTAATCAGGCGGTGGATGAATGGGCTTAAACGCTGTGATCGCATACAGCGCGTGCTCCAGTCGGCCTCCGGCGCATCGAGGACATCCGGCCTGAGGCTCGCGCTCATCCTTGCGCGAATCGCGCCACCGATTTGTCGCTGGCCGCATGTGCAATGATGCGCGAGGGATAGCTTGCCGCATCATGCGCAAACGATTAACTCTGGCTCCGCTGGGCCGGAACTGTGCTGCCTGGGCGAAAATCAACCGCTGCCGCTTGGCCAGTGTGGGCGGCAGGCCAATCATCGGCATATCGCCCTTGTGGCGCTTATGCGTCCATTGCGGAATGTGATGATTCCTGCAAGCCATTATACCATCGAGGCTTGACTCCTGCTTTCGTTTGCCATGTCGGGGTTAGGGGATTTTCTTCAATCAAAGTCATCAACATCAATCACTTTGCGCACGAGGTCGCGCGTCTTGCCGAGCAACGATGATTCTTTTTTGGTGATGACTTTTTCCGCGACCAGTTGCGCCAGCCAATCGGTGTAGCTTTGTGTTTCAGTCGGCTGTTGCCCGGATTTTTTTAATCGCCTGCGCAACTCCTTGGTTTCCACCATTAATTCAAATGCGGATTCAAGCTGCGCAATAATATCGTCCGGGTCGGTTGAGATATACATATTCTGGGTGAGTCGATCTCGCGCCGCGCCCGGCGTTTGCAGCACATCCGACACGGCGCGGGACAGCGCATCGGTCGGCATATGCAAATACCGACCGCCGGGGAAAACAGCCACTCTCAGCAGTTTTCCAAAAATCCGATTGGGATAATTACGCAACACGCCGTCCAACGCCTGTTGCGCCTGATATAAAGCGTATTGACAGGCCCAGTCTGCCAATGGCGCTTCGTTTTCCGGTTCGCCATTGTCCTTGAATCGTTTCAAGGCCGCGGACGCCAAATAGAGGTTGCTCATGACATCGGCGAATCTTCCGGACAACATTTCCTTTCGTTTCAACTCCCCCGCTAACGAAAACAGGGTGATGTCGGCGAGCCAGGCAAACGCCGCGCTCAAGTGCTCGATGGTGCGGGAATGTTTTTTAATCAAGCCTCGCCCCGTTCCTGTCGCCAGCCAACCACGGCTTAGGCCATAACCAAAGGAGCGCATTTTATTACTCGAGATATGCTCGATATGACTGACCATGGCATGATCAAATTGATCAAGCCCCTCGACCTCATCCTGCATGGCTGCCGCCTGAATCTCTTTCAGTAAATACGGATGGCAACGCATCGCGCCCTGCCCGAATATGATCAGGCTGCGGGTTAAAATATTGGCGCCTTCGACGGTAATTCCAATCGGAATTTGTTGGTAAATTCTCGCCAAATAGTTTCCCGGGCCCATACAGATTCCCTTGCCGCCATGCAAGTCCATGGCATCATTCACCACCTTGCGCGATAAATCCGTGCATTGCTGCTTGACCATGGCCGACATCACTGCCGGTTTTTGCCCCAATGACAAAGCGGTGGTCATCAGCATCCTGCCGCTATCGAGCAAATAAGTCAGTCCGCCAATTCGCGCAAGCGCTTCTTCAATGCCTTCAAACTTGCCGATCTCGATACCAAATTGTTCGCGAATTCGGGCATAGGCGCCGCTGGTTCGCGCCGCCACCTTGGCCGCGCCGGCGGCTGCCGCCGGCAAGGATATTCCCCTTCCCGCGGCCAGGGACTCCATCAGCATGCGCCAGCCCTGCCCGACTTTTTCCTGGCCGCCGATAATCCATTGCATCGGAATAAACACCTCCTTGCCCCAGTTCGGGCCGTTTTGGAACGACCCATTCAGCGGCAGATGCCGTCTTCCAATGGACACGCCTTTGGCATCGGTCGGCACCAACGCGCAGGTGATGCCAAGTTCATGGTCGGGCCCCAATAAATGATCAGGGTCGTAGGCTTTGAACGCCAGCCCCAACAAGGTTGCAACCGGGCCGAGGGTGATATATCGTTTTTCCCAGTTAACCCGAAACCCCAGCACCGACTTGCCTTTGTATTTACCCTTGCAAGCCACGCCATAATCCGGCATGCCCACGGCATCGGATCCAGCCCAGGGATTAGTCAGCCCAAAACACGGCACTTCCTCGCCGTTCGCCAAACGCGGCAAGTAGTATGCCTTCTGCTGGTCGGTGCCGTAGTGCAGCAACAACTCCGCGGGCCCGAGGGAATTCGGCACCATCACGGTCACGGCGACGCTGCCGCTTCGAGTCGCCAGTTTTTGCACGATGCAAGACTGGGCATACGCGGAAAACGCCAAGCCGCCATATTCCTTTGCCGCATTAAGCCCGAAAAAATGATTATTTTTAATGAAGTCCCAAACGGCGTCCGGCAGGTCGTTCAACTCGTGCGTAATCTGCCAATCATCGGTCATGGCGCACAGCTCTTCAACCGGCCCGTCCATAAACGCCTGCTCCGGTTCGGTGAGTTCGGGTGTTTTGGCGTCAAACAGGACTTCCCAGTTTGGCTTGCCCGAAAATAATTCCGCGTCCCACCATACCGTTCCGGCGTCGATGGCGTCGCGTTCGGTCTGGGAGATCGGCGGCATCGTCCGCTTGACCATGCCGAATAGTCGGGCGCTGACAAACTGCTTTCTGGCTGCGGGCAAGAAATACAGCAACCCCATCATCGCCGAGAAAATAACAATGAATATCAGCGACAAGAATAGATTGGTGATGCCGAATATCATCGTTGCCAACAGCACGCCCGATGACGCAATCAGCCAGTTCTTGAACGGCAACTTGAGCCATACAAACCCAAAGACCAGTAACAACAGAATTAAAATAGTGACCATGAATGTCCTCTAACAGCGCGTGTTAATTTGCGTCATTATCGCATATTAGCCAGTGGAATAGACAGCCCAGGCGGCAATGGCGCACGGCGGCGGCGAACCTATTCAACATCATCTTGCGTGCCGTTGGGTTGTGCGCGCCTGATTATTGCAGCAAAGAACGCGCGCTCCTGGCGTAATGCGTCGGCCTTGGTTTGAGTTTGGCGAAAGCCATGCCCTTCCCCGGGGTATTCCGTGTAACGATGTTTTATGCCTTTTGTTTTCAGCAGCGCCGCCACTTCGCGCGACAAGCCGGGCGGAACAATCTGGTCTTGCGCGCCGTGAAACAAGATCAGCGGGCTGGACAATTTATCCATCTGAAAAACCGGCGAGCGGGTCACAAACCGGCTTTCAGGATTCATGGATGTTTCGGCATCAAATTTCTCGCCGACCAGTCGGTCGGTATAGTGCGATTCAAATTTGTGGGTGCTGCGGCTTAATGCGGCTAAATTTCCGATGCCGTAGTAACAGGCGCCGCCAGCGAACCGCTGCGGGAATCGGGTCAACGCGCGCAGCACCGCGTACCCGCCGGCGCTGCTGCCGCGAATGAACACCAACTCTTTGTCGATCCATTTTTTATCGCCGACGAAATCAATGGCGGCGGCAATGTCATCGGCGTCGAATTCCCCCCAGTTCCCCAGCAGCGATTGCCGGTATTTTCGGCCCAGCCCAGTGCTGCCGCGATGATTAATATCCAGCAGCGCGAATCCCAGCGAGCAAAAATATTGTTTCAAACTGGAATGCGCTGAGGTCGCTCTGCTGGTGGGACCGCCGTGGATAACGATCATCAGCGGCGGCAATGTGTTTTTCGGGGCGCAATACCTCAGGCTGCAGGGCGGATAGAAATAGCCATAAGCCAGGTCCTGCGGCGCGCCGGTCTTTGCGCCCGTCTTTGCGCCCTTTTTTGAAATGGGAAACTTGATCAGCCGCGGTGCGCTGTGACTCTTGCTATGGCCTGCATGGTCGGCGACCGACAACCGGATCGGCAACGTCTCCATGCTGGCGGACGGCAGGCTTAAACTGACCATTTCCGCGCCACGGCTTGAATAGTGCGCGATGAATAATAATTCGCCGGAATCAACTATCTGCAAGTGGCGGCATGCCGAAAACCCCTCGTGCAACACCGCGCAACGGCCGCTGTCGCTATCCACTTTCACCAGCGCATCGTGATCCTCGCGAGTCGCCACCGCGATGATATTGCCGTCGCCGACCGGCTGCCATCGGCGTTGCCCGAATAGCCAATGCGCCTCGCCGAACTCTTCATTGCCATTTGTCAGGCGCGTGATTTTTCCGTGCCGATACTGAAACAGGCTCCAATAATCGCAGGCATCGCTATCGCTCGCAAATAGTAGTCGGTCGTCATCCAAAAACCCCAGTTGGCACACCGCGCAATTTGGCTCATCGACAATGACCTTCGTATCATCAAGGAAAATCGCACTGCCTTCAATCTTGAGTTCGGCGGTCATTAGGCGACTTTGATCCCACGGCATGTTGGGATGGCTCCACTCAAACCAGGCGATTTTTTTGCCATCGCCGGACACCACCGGATTGGCATAGAAATCCGCGCCTTGCGCGAGAATGATGGGCTCGGATGCCATCACTTGACCGTCGGAGTCCAGGCCAAGCGGTAGCGCGACAATGCGGTTGCAATGCGGTCCATTATCCTCGGCGGTCTCCATAATCCCGATGATGAATGCGCCGCCGACCGCCATGGAGGGTGGAAGTGCCGATTTTGCAGGAGCAGAAAATCGGCCGACCGCAACCAAATCGGCATATCCACAACAACGATGCGGCGCTGGGTTACGGCTCAGTCGTTGCGGCGCTGAGTTTGACTCAGGTGATCGCTCAGGCGGCGGCAGCGTCTGCCGATATAAATTGCCGTCTTTATAATTATTAAAAATAATGCTGTCACCCACGACGCAAAAACATCGGCCGCCATATTCATGCACTGCGGTTCGGATATTGAAATTCTCAGGGGTAATGCAAATCGGCGACGCGGACGATGAATGCGCCCGCATCAGCGCGATGCGCCCGGCCTCCCGCGGCTGGGCTTCCAGCCAATACAGTGCGCCCTGGTTTTTAAACGGGTAAGCGGGCGGCGATGCTTGCTCAATCAGCGATTCAATAGCGACATCGCTGTTCCACAATCCATAGGGCATCTCCTTTTTGCCGACAGTCGGGTCGCTCATATTCATCTTATCCGCAGATGCTCACAGATGTTCACAGATTTAATATGATTAGTTTTTTATCTGCGTAATCTGCGGATGCTTTCGGTCACTGCCCGAGCGAGTCGTTCACGGAATGCACCACGAGTCGGGCTTTACCCTCAGACAACTTATGTTCCTTGAAAAATCCAACGCGCGCCTCAAGGGCATATTGAAATTGTTGACCCGGATGATAAAGTCTTTTATTGCCATCGTCATAGGTATCCATGACCAGGGTTCGGATTAACTTTCCGGCGCCGTCGAAAAAACCGATGTCCAACGGCGCCTTGACATTTTGCATATGAAATCGGCCATCAATGGGCTGCGAATAGACGAACAGGATCGTGGTTTTATCGATAACCTGCTCGCATATATGTTGATAACCCGCGGCGCGCTCCCTGGTGTTATCGGCGATATGAGATTCAAGTTTAATAATCTTTCCGGAATCGTTAAGCAGGGATATTTCTTCGACGTGCATTTTCGACAGGCGTTCAATTGACTTCTCGCATTGCGCGGACGCCGCCGACCCGTTGATGACAAATAACAAAATAGCCGCGATGCCGATGCCAATGACGATGACGGTGAGCAGGGCGGAAATTTTTATCGCGGTTTTCATTGCTGTTTTTCATTGCTGTTTTTCATTGCCGTTTTTCTCGAGGCCGGGTTTGAAATAATGGCTGCCCAACATTCCTGGATTATTTGTTTGGTGTAAGATTACAGGCAATTTAATTTCCAACGATGGGTGCCGATTAATGAACGCACAATAGTGCGAATCTGCACCGCTTGCTGACCAATCTTTTTATCGAAATGACCGAAGTAATTGAGGGGTTAGGACGTATTGTCGGTCAACAGCACATTATAACCGATAAACAGCAATCCACAATTTACACCGAAGAGCAACGCGGGCGATATGCCAGCGATTGCCTGGCCGTTGTGCTGCCTGAAACGACAGAAGAAGTATCAGGCATCGTCAGGTTTTGCGGACAACAAAATCTAACGCTGGTGCCTCAAGGCGGAAATACCGGCGCCATGGGCGGCGCCGTCGCCAATAAAGATCAACTGATCGTGAATCTCAAGCGTCTGAACAAGATCATTAAGGTGGATGCGGCGGACTATACCATGACCGTTCAGGCAGGCTGTATTCTGGCGCATATTCAGGAAGCCGCAAAGCGGCACGACAGATTATTTCCATTAAGTTTAGGGTCTCAGGGGAGTTGCCAAATCGGCGGCAATCTGGCAACCAATGCCGGCGGCATTAATGTATTGCATTACGGCAACGCCCGTGATTTAGTGCTTGGAATCGAAGTGGTGCTGGCGAACGGCAAAATCTTTCATGGCCTTAACGCATTGCGAAAAAACAATACCGGATACGACTTGAAAAATTTATTCATCGGCAGCGAAGGCACCTTGGGCATCATCACCGCGGCCGTATTAAAACTGTTCCCTTACCCCAAAGGACAAATTGTTGCGCTCATCGGGCTTGAATCCATCGATGCGGGTGTCGCTTTGCTCAGCCGGTTGAAATGCGCCAGCAGCGATCGCTTAACCACATTCGAATTGATGTCGCAAATCGCGGTGGAAACTGCGGTAAAACATATCCATGGCCAAGCCAATCCATTCGATAAACCTCATCCCTGGTATATTTTAGCGGTGGCGCATAGTAGCGAGCAAGATTCCCAGCTTGCGCATCAAATAGAAAGCGCGCTGGCAACCGCCCTTGAGGATGGCCTGATTAAGGATGCGGTAATTGCACAAAACCACACTCAGGCTCAGCGGTTAATTTTGCTGCGCGAGGATATTGTCGAAGCGCAGAAGTTTCTTGGCGGCAGCATCAAGCATGATGTTTCCGTGCCGGTTTCTAAAGTGTCGGAATTTATGGCGCACGCATACCGCGCAGTTAAAGCGTTTATGCCCAACGCGCTGCCCTACCCCTATGGACATCTCGGTGACGGTAATATTCACTTCAATATTTCCCAGCCAGCAGATATGGATAAGGAAAAATTTCTCGAAAACTGGAAAGCAATCAACACCTTGCTGCATGATATTACGCATGACTGCCAAGGTTCTTTTAGCGCCGAACACGGTATCGGTATTTCCAAACTGGATGAAATGGACAAGTATAAAGACCCAACCGAAATGGCGCTTTATCGACAGATAAAAAAATTATTGGATCCAAAGGGATTATTAAATCCCGGAAAAATGCTGAGATAAGGGTAATTAATTAAGCGGCTGTCCTGGTGCTTGATGGGCTTTTCTTATGGATGGCGGATTATGTTGGGGTCGTATAAATCGGCCAGGCTGCTTACCTTTTACTGATTTCTATGTGGGGATTGAGGTATCCTATATCTGCTGCTAATCATGAATGACATGATATAGTCTGCACTTGGCTAAGGAAATACGGAAAATGAATATTGCCTACGGGCAACGTGTTTATTTTATTGCCTACGGGCAACAGTGTTTATTTTATTGCCTACGGGCAACAGTGTTTATTTTAATGAGTAAATTCAATTGCAGATTAAAATCTGCTTGCTTAATCTGATGAACAGCAAAAAATGCAAAATATGATGACAGTTAAAGATGCAAGCGTCTGGGCATCCAAACTATTAGGTAAAAACGTCACGCCGTCAAACATAACATACTTAATTCAATATGGCCGAATCCCAAAAATAGAAAACAACGGTGCTCTTTTAGTCAACAAACGTGATTTGGAAAGATATTATAATGCTAACCATGGCACCAAAGAGAAACTATGGAAAAAGCAACTTGGAAACGATTTGAACTGGAAATTATCTTTTTCAGAATACAAAGAATCTGAAACAACAAAGCATGTGCATAGGCTCCACCCGTATAAAGGGAAGTTCATCCCACAGCTTGTTGAATACTTTTTAGATCAACACACTGACGATTTTAAGCATAAAGCCATTTTTAAGGCTGGCAGTATCGTGTTGGACCCTTTTTGTGGTAGCGGGACAACACTGGTACAAGCAAGCGAACTGAATTTACATGCTATTGGAGTTGATATTTCGGCATTTAATTCATTTATTAGCAATGCTAAAGTTGGCCAATATGATATTCATCACATTAGTAAGCTCTCTGATGAAATAACCCGAGCGCTTATTGAATTTCAAAGAACAAGAAATAATATTGCCTTTGAAGTGAACTTGTTAGAGCGATTAAAGATATTTAATACTCAGTTTTTCCCATCTCCAGATTTTAGACACAAGGTTAGGAATAAACAAATAGATGAAAAAATATATGGTCAACAAAAATCAGAAGAATTCCTAAAGACCTACACTGACCTTGTAAGAAAATACAACATTTCCTTGAAACAAAACCGCAGTGAATCTTTTTTAGATGTTTGGTTTTTGCAGGTTGTCAGGGATGAAATTAATTTTGTTTTTAATCAAGTACAATCTGTCGAAAATCAGGCAACAAAAAAAATGCTTGCTTTAATTTTGAGTCGCACCATGCGGTCATGCCGCGCAACCACGCATGCTGATTTAGGAACATTGAAGGAGCCTACGACAGTTGCTTATTATTGCAAAAAACACGGCAAGATATGCAAGCCATTATTTTCAATACTAAGTTGGTGGGAAAGATACACAAAGGACACGATAAAAAGAATCCAACAGTTTGACCGCTTGAGGACTAATACTTTTCAAACATGTTTGGTGGGGAATAGCCGAACAATCGACATAGTGAATGAGTTAGAAAATAAAAACCCTAACTTTGGGAAGTTGACTGGAAAAAATAAAATAGATGGAATTTTTTCCAGCCCTCCCTATGTTGGTTTAATAGATTACCATGAGCAACATGCATATGCTTACGACTTACTTGGTTTTGAGAGAAATGATAATTTAGAAATTGGTCCTTTATGCAAAGGGCAAGGCATAGAAGCACGGAAAGCTTATATTGAAGGAATTTCCGATGTCCTAAAAAATTGCAAAAAGTCCTTCAAGCAAAACTACGACGTGTTGCTGGTGGCGAATGATAAATATGGACTATACCCACAAATCGCAGAATTGGCGCAAATGAAAATTGTAAACGAATATAAAAGGCCTGTTTTGAATCGTGTCGAAAAAGACAGGTCTGCCTATGCGGAAATCATTTTTCACATGAAAGAAAAATAATAATGGCATTATCGTATTCCCAAAAGCAAAAAATAGAAGAACTTCTGTCTAAAAAGATCGAACATAAATTAGAAAAATATGGAAGAGAAACCACTGCAATGCCATTTTTAGCAAGATTGATTCAAGACAATGAAAAAATCGCTGCTTATTCATTCATACATTCTATATCTACGACTCTCGGCATGAGCGTTTATGAAGATGTGTCTGTGATACTTGCTTCAGAAACAGCTGATGAAGCCTTCAGAAATTACGGAGTGGGAGGGGTAATTTCTAATGCTCAAAAAACCACCATATCAAATATTATCTCAAACCTTAGGAATGGGACTAGAACCGCGGAAATAGATACGGAAATTCAGGAAGTATTAAACTCTTCTACAAAACAAGGCAAATTTCAAAAATCTGGCAATATTGCTGATTTCTATATGAAAAAAAATGATAAAGAATATTATTTTGAGATTAAAACAGTAAAACCAAACATTGATGTTTTTGAAAAAAGCAAAACTAAATTATTAGAATGGGTTGCTAGAAAAAGAATGCCTGTAAATGTATTTCTCGCATTTCCATATAATCCATATCATCCTAAACCGTATCACCGTTTTACAGAATCTGGAATGATGAATCCGCCGCATGATTTCTTGGTTGGAGACGAATATTGGAACTTTATCGGTGGTAAAAATACTTTTCCTGATTTATTACAAGCATTTGATAATGTGGGGAAAGAGTTTAAGGATCAATTGAATAAAAAATTCAAACAAATAGCTGAAGAGAAGATAGACTCTTATTAAAAAAGGCGAATTCAACTCCCCAAGTGCAACCTGGATTTATTTTATGCCTTCTTTCTTATCCAACCAATTTCTTTTTTTGATTATTTCTGCGGCATGAGAGAATTGAATGAATATGAGTAGCGTTAAAATTGAGATAATTCTGAACGTGATTGATTCCTTCATACATACGCGCAAAAATTTAGCACTATACGGGCTAGGATACCGACTGTATGCCTGATTCGAGGATATCCAGAGCCGTGTCCAGTTGTTGTCGGGTAATGGTCATCGGCGGACATAAGGTCAGCACACAACCGCCGCCGACCTTGTAACTTAGCCCATTCGACAACGAATGGTAGAGAACAGTATCCGCCTGGTCGCACGCGGGTTCGCCGTGTTGTCTTAGTTCTACGCCGAAATACAATCCCAGACCTCGAATTTCATGGATTAACGGGTAACGATCTTGCATCGCCTTCAATCTCTGCAAAGCATATTTTCCAAGGTCGATGGCTGCCTGAATCAAGTTATCTTCATAAAGACAGTCCAATGTCGCCAGCGCGGCCGCACAGCCCACCGAGCTTTTTTCATGGGTGTAATGGCCAAGGGCGCGGTCGCCAACGATATCAAGCTCGCGCCTTGCGAGCAGCGCCGCCATCGGCAAGACCCCGCCTCCCAAACCTTTTCCGATCACCAACATATCCGGGGCCACGTCAAAGTGCTCGCAAACAAACATTTTTCCGGTTCGACCCAACGCCGAAGGAATCTCATCCAAAATCAATAACGCGCCATGCCGGTCACAAATTTCCCTGACCCTGAGCCAATAGCCTTTCGGCGGAAGCTCAACCGTGGTCCAGCGTATCGGTTCGGCGATCACTGCGGCCACATCTCCCTGCATTTCAAGTATATAGTCGAGATAGTCAGTACAGCCGGTATGCGCTTCATCGGTACAATTAAAATAGCATTTGCCCTGTGTGGGCGGCGGAATATGTTCCGCACCCGGCAATAGCGGACCGACATCTTTTCGAAACAGTGCCTCGCCGCCAATGGAAATTGCATCCAGCGACGCACCATGAAAACTACCCCACATGGAAATAGTTTTATGGCGATTGGTTGCATAGCGCGCCAATTTAAGCGCCATACCCATTGCCGCCGTCCCACCCGGCGCGAACAATACCTTGCCCAATCCGTGCGGGGCAAGCTCGACCAATCGACGCGCTAAGTCGACAGCAGCCTGATTGGTGTAGCGCCGTGGGCAGAATGGCAACTGTTCCAGCTGCTGCATTATCGCTTCAATAACCCGTGGATTTCCATATCCGACCTGATGGACGCTGTTGCCGTGAAAATCCATGATTTTCCGACCTTGTAGATCTTCAAGATAAATGCCTTCGCTTCCCTTGATCGCATTCAGGCAAGGTGTGGAGAGCGACTGATGAAGGAAATAACGCTGATCTTGTGTCAGCAGGGCTGCGGTCTGTTTATCAATGTGCTCGGCAGCCCACCGTTTGCGGCGTGGTGACAGATTAATATCGCCTTCGGCGCGATTCGGCGGTTGTTGAATAGGTTCAGGCATCGACGGCTTCAGGTCAAAAATTTTAGCTGCAAAAGTTCAGGATTGGCTGCGATATACCTGTGTTTATTAATCAAGCAAGTGGGTTACCAGCATGAATCACTCGACCCTTTTATTCCTTGGCGGTGGCTGGTCAAATATCATATTGTTAGCATTGAGCGCGACGAACTGGCGACTTTTGGCGCGCGCGATCAAAATCACGCCGAGCTCCTCAGCCAGTTCAAAGCCCATGTGGGTGGTGCCATTGCGCGACACCAGCACTGGAATACCCATGAGCGCGGCTTTCATCACGATTTCCGAGGTGAGACGACCGGTGGAGTAGAAAATTTTATCGTGGCCGTTCATTCCTTTTAGCCACATTTCGCCGGAGATGGTGTCCATCGCGTTGTGCCGCCCGACATCTTCGATGAACATCAACACCTCGCCGTCCTGGCATAGTCCGCAGCCGTGCACCGAGCCCGCGGCGCGGTAGATTTTATTGCACTGGGTCACCGCTTTTAGCGCGGCGTAGATAGCGGACTGCCTGATTTTGATGTGCGGCAACCGATGGTCATATAATTTGTTCAGCGTGCAACTGAGAATAGTCCCCTGCCCGCAACCGGTGGTGACGGTTCGCTTTAATTCATCAAAGATTGGCACGCCCTTGCCTGCAACCGTGGCGACCTCAACCACTTCCCGATCCCAATCGACCATGACCGATTCGATCTCCGCGGGATTTTGAAACAAGGTCTGGTTGCGCAAGTAGCCGAGCGCCAGTTTTTCCGGATGCGTTCCCAGCGTCATCAAAGTCACCAGTTCCTGACCGTCCACCTTAATGGTCAGCGGCAACTCGCCAACGATGTTGATGGTCTGCTCGTCGCCAAACTGGTTATGCGACTGTACCCGGTGGATGGATTCCAATCCAGCATCACTCATTGTCGGCAGTTTTTCCAAAGCCGCCGGCGCTACGGCATCGACCGATTCGAGTTCAGGCGGCAGTGTTTGAATGTCTGGTCTCATAGATAAAACGTAGCCTGCGGCGGCATTTTATACTGCCCGATAAGTTTTCGGCAATGACGGACGGAGAAGGCGCGCCAAAGCCTGCCCATCGAAATATTCTCCGCATATTACCGATTCATAGACTTGATAAATTCTTCGTTGGTTTTAGTCGCTTTCAGTTTTTCGATTAAAAACTCGGCTGCTTGTAAATCGTCCATCGGATGGATCAATTTTCGCAGCAGCCAGATTTTCTGCAGTTCGGTCGGGTCGGTGAGCAATTCTTCTCGTCGCGTGCTCGAGCGATTAATCACCATCGCCGGATAGACTCGTTTCTCTGCGATGCGGCGATCCAGATGGATTTCCAGGTTGCCGGTGCCCTTGAATTCTTCGTAGATGATGTCATCCATCTTCGAGCCGGTATCAATGAGCGCGGTCGCCAAAATCGTCAAACTTCCGCCTTCCTCGATATTACGCGCCGCGCCGAAAAACCGCTTCGGTCGCTGCAACGCATTGGCGTCAACGCCACCGGTCAAGACCTTGCCCGATGCCGGCGCGACGGTGTTATAGGCGCGCGCCAGCCGGGTAATCGAATCCAACAAGATGACCACATCTTTTTTATGCTCGACCAGCCTTTTCGCTTTTTCGATAACCATTTCCGCAACTTGCACGTGGCGTGTGGCCGGCTCATCAAATGTCGACGAGATCACTTCTCCGCGAACGGTTCTTTGCATCTCCGTGACTTCTTCCGGTCGCTCGTCAATCAACAACACCATGACGATGGTTTCGGGGTGCAAGGTGGTAATGGATTGTGCAATTTGCTGCAAAATAACCGTCTTGCCGGTTTTTGGTGCAGACACAATCAAGCCTCGCTGGCCTTTTCCGATGGGCGCGATTAAATCGATGACTCGGCCAGCAAGATCCTCTGCGGAGCCATTCGCCCGTTCCAAACGCATCCGTTCATCAGGATGCAACGGCGTTAAATTTTCAAACAGGATTTTATTCCTGGCCTCTTCCGGGGATTGAAAATTTATTTCTTCAACTTTTAACAGCGCGAAGTAACGCTCAGAGTCTTTGGGCGGGCGAATTTGACCGGAAACCGTATCACCGGTTCTTAAACTAAATCGGCGTATTTGACTCGGTGACATATAAATATCATCAGGCCCCGCCAAATAAGATGATGTGGCGGATCGGAGAAATCCAAAACCATCCTGCAGTATTTCCACAACGCCGTCGCCGACGATTTTTTCTCCTTGTTTAGCCTGGGCTTTCAGGATAGAAAAAATCTGATCCTGCTTTCGCATTCGGCTGATGTTGTCGAGATTAAATGAGCGCGCCAGCTCAGCCAGATCGATCGGGGATGTGGATTTTAGTTCGCTAAGATTAATGGCCATGAGGATAAGGAATGGGTTGGTAAACTGCGGATTGCCTACTCCGCACAAGCATCATCATTGACACTGTATACGGGAGAAAAGGTTTATGGCGTGTTTTGTTGTTTAATGCAATCTGAACGACTGCATTTCAGGTGTTATTCAGGTATCATATAGTGCTTTTGCACAGATGTCTATGTTGGTGCTGAAGAAATTTAGTTGTTTTAACGTATTGCGCGGGTTGAAGAATCAGGCCTGAACCACGGCCCGGACAGCGAAAAACCGCATTGAATACTGACCTTTTGAGGTTGGACTTTCGGGAACTAGTCGATTCAGGTCGATATTCAGGCTAATATTTAGATGCTGTCGACATTGCTGTTCATTAAATATTGCTGTCAATAAAATCGGCTAACTGGGATTTTGAAACCGCGCCCACTTTGGTTGCTTCCACGTTGCCGTTTTTAAACAGCATCAACGTGGGGATGCCACGAATTCCGTATTTGGGTGGCGTTTCCGGGTTATCATCAATATTGAGCTTGGCAACTTTAATTCTTTCACCATACTCATCGGCAAGTTCTTCGAGAATCGGCGCGATCATTTTACAAGGCCCGCACCATTCGGCCCAATAATCGATTAACACTGGAGCGTCAGCTTTGAGTACTTCCTCTTCGAACGATTGGTCGCTCACATGCACAATATTATTTGACATAAGCCGATTTAGTTGTCTTGATTTTTGAATAGGGTAAATATGCAGTCACTGCTGCCAGTAATCAAGTATTTTACCAAAAATAAATGACCTGCCCGGAATAACTTGGAATAACTTGGAATAATTTGTTTAATAAAAATGACCAAAAAACATCTTACAGATCAAAGATTTACCGATTTAGATTTGATCGACGCCCTAAAACAGGGCGTCGCCGACGCTGGATTTGAGTATTGCACACCGATTCAGGCGACCAGTTTGCCCATCGCCTTGGCCGGAAAAGACGTCGCCGGTCAGGCGCAAACCGGCACCGGAAAAACCGTCGCATTTCTGCTTGCCTGCTGTCAACAACTGGTGACCAAGCCAGCCCCAGCGACCAGACGGCCGACCAATACACGCGCATTAATTCTAGCACCCACCAGAGAGCTCGCCATCCAAATTTACAAAGACGCCGAAGTCCTGGCGAAGCATACAGAACTTAAATTAGGCCTGGTTTATGGCGGCACTGGATATGATGATCAAAAACAAATGCTCGCCAAAGGCGCGGATATTTTAATCGGAACGCCAGGACGCTTGATCGATTTTTATAAACAAAAGTTGTTTGACCTGAAACTTGTCCAGGTAGTGGTTCTGGATGAGGCCGATCGAATGTTCGACCTCGGCTTCATCAAGGATATTCGGTATTTGCTGCGGCGCATGCCGAAGCCGGAAGAGCGCCTGAATATGTTGTTCTCCGCAACCCTGTCGTTCCGGGTCATGGAGTTAGCCTACGAACACATGAATAACCCCGAAGAAATCAAGATTAATGCCGAGACCCGGATTGCCGACAAGATCGACGAGTATTCCTACTATCCAGCAGACGAAGAAAAATCCACATTATTAATCAATTTGCTGCATCGCGACCAGCCTGATCGGGTGCTGGTTTTCGTCAATACTCGGTATGCCGCGGATAAACTATCCCGAACATTGTCCGCGAATAAAGTAAGCACCGCGGCATTATCGGGAGATGTGCCGCAACGCAAACGCGAAAGCCTGCTGGAACGATTCAAAAACGGAAAATATCAAGTGCTGGTTGCCACCGATGTGGCGGCGCGCGGCTTGCACATCCCGGCGGTAAGTCAAGTGTTCAATTACGACCTGCCGCAGGATGCGGAGGATTATATCCACCGTATTGGCCGTACAGCCCGCGCCGGGCACAGCGGTGAAGCCATCAGTTTTATCTGCGAGAAATACGCTTATTCCATCATGGAAATCGAATCTTTTATCGGTCACGCCATCCCGAAAAAGGAAATTGACCCGGCGTTGCTGATGCCCATAGAAAAAGCGGCGGGACAATACTTGGGAAAAACCAAGGGGGAAAACAGGGGCAAAAATTTCTCAAAGGATAAATCCTCCCATAAACCCAAGGATCGAAAAATCAGCCATAGCGATACATCCGCACTAAATGATCATGGCCATGACAATAAACGCAGTGCAAGCCCCGCTAAAGATGACCCACGCGAACTTGAAGCAGCGCCAAGCATCGCAGATCAATCTGCAGTGAATGAACGCGACCCGAATCAATTCAGTGGAGATCGGCCCAGTGGAGGCCGGCCCAGTGGAGATCGTGACGCCTCAACCCAAGATGCTCAGCCTCCAGGCAGAAAGCGGAATGCGCCGCCGATGCCCGATAACAAATCAATGGCGGAGATAGAAATTCCGGAAAAAGCGCATCCACAAACCGATGAAAAAACCCCGCCGGCTCCGGCATTGCCAAAAAACCGATTTAGCAGACGATTTGGAGAAATCCCCGTGGTGGGTTGACTGATTTAATTCTCGATTTTGTTGGCTCTTGATCGGCCCTTGGTCGAGTGGCTTCAAGCGCGGCGATTTACAAACCTGACTTCGCCCATGTCTTACTGGCCCATGTCTTACTGGATTATCAGGTCAAGCCCGACAATGACGGCCGGGGGGAGCGGAACCGAGCCATGCGCATTTTGTTCGTTGTTAACGTCGCCTCACCGAACACAGCCGTTTTAACGGCACCCGCTTCGGTCGGGAAGATTGAGACGATCAGGATGATTCTTAGGGCGTGCGCTAGAATCTCTTTTGGGCATCGAATTTGACTTGAGTGGACTCTTCAACCAACCCATTTCGACCATCCGTGTCCTGGTCAACGATTTCAACACCAAATTTTGTGCTCGGCCACGGGCTCCAGCTATAGCCCATGTTGATGGTATCCAGAGTATCAATTCCTGAATTATTAAACGAGCCTTCCGCAGCGTAGTGTCCGAGAGAAACATGAAAATTCGAATTGTTGTTCAAGCGATAGTACAGGCTCGGCTGGATGCTCAGGGAACTGCCCAATTCATCAAGATAATTTGGGGCGACCACAAGATCATTTCCCAATCTTTGCAGTGTGTAACTATCGATTCCCTTGCCAAAGGTTACCGAAAGCGCGGCAAATAAATCGCCCATCCGCCAGCCTCCCTCCAGATTTAATCCCCAGCCCAAGATGTCGTCACGGTCTACATTTTCATCACTCGCGGGCACCTCGAATTTTTTACCCGCAGCAGTAACTCGGTACACGCCCGCCGCACCTCCCGGCCCGCCTTGCCAAGATAAAACCAGGCTGGGCGAAGCATTGCTTTCATTACTGTTTGAAGACCTGCTGTTTGAAAACCCGCTGTCGGTTGAATATAACGATGTTCTGGGAGAATCCTCCAGGGAGATGGAAAAACCGTTTGGCGACAGCCATTTTATTTGACTCACCACGGTACGATTTTTGGCACTAACATTCACTGACTCAAATCCCTTGTTTATACTCAAAAGATCTTGAAAACTTGCCCAGTCATTGCCTACGGTGAGCTTGCCCGCTTCGGTTTCCCAGGACGCGCTTATTCTGTTCACCTTGAACCCCTGAGATTGATTAAAATGAGACTGATTAAAATGGGGTTGATTAAAATCAGGCGACAATAAACTATCGTCAGGCATTGCGTTAAACCCCAAGCCCTCTATAGCCACCGAATCCTCAGCGTAGGCACTCGTTAGTGAAGCCCCAAACATGAACACCACCATCGCCATGGAAGCAAGGGAAACCGATGACATTGCCCCGAAATTTCCGCGGGCTGGCGATGCAGTCTCTAATTCAGCTCTCATTTGAATATGCCTGTTTATTTAATAATAGCATGAATTTCATGTCTATCATACCTAAAGCGACAAACATCTTGCTTGTGTTTGATTATATGTGTTTGAGTTTGTTTTTTCCACTTAAATCAGCTCTGGCGGCTACTTTTGGCATTGCCGACAATAGAACGTCGATCGCTGGGAAATCACCACTCTTTTAATCAACGACCGACATCGTATACAACTTTGGCCTTCCCGCCCATAAACAGCGAGTGATTGTTCAAAATATCCGGGCTTGCCGTCTGCGCCGACAAAATCCTGCAGCGTTGTGCCTCCCTTTGCGATTGCCTGCTGCAGTATTTTTTGAATGGATTCCACTAACCGGGCATAGCGCGCTAACGAAATTCTGAAACATCTGCACAACGGATGAATTCCGGCATCGAACAAGGCTTCACTGGCATAAATATTGCCGACGCCGGCGACGATTCTCCCATCCATTATCAATGTCTTTACCGGAATCGTCTTTTTCTTCGAAAGCGCATAAAGCCACCTCCCATTGAAATCCTGGGTTAACGGTTCTACGCCTAACGCCTGTAATCGTGGGTGATCGTATAAACTTGATGAACAATATAACAAGCAGCCAAATTTTCGTGGATCATGGTAGCGCACTATCTGCCCGGATTTGTTAATCAGATCAAAGTGATCGTGCTTGCCCGGCTGTTCGGGTGCGCGCAAGATTCGGATGGAACCCGACATCCCGAGATGAATGATTAACCCGCCTGTACCGAAATGAATAAGGATATACTTGCCCTTGCGCTCGATTTTTGTCACCTTTTTGCCGTTGACAGATTTTTCCAAACCGGCCGGAATTGGCCATCTCAGCCGCCGTTCGCGCACGATTAGTTGATCAATGGTCTGCCTCTCGAGATACGGACGAATACCATTCATGGTGGTTTCCACTTCCGGAAGTTCAGGCATGTTGTTCAGGCATGTTGTTCAGGCATTTTATTGACAAGTCGAAAGTTACTCTATAATAAGGCTACCACTTTTTGGCGCACAATCAACCCATGCCCTTTTCGGTCACCAATCAACGCAACGACACGAGTTTCTCGACTAACGAGAACGAAACCATTCTCACTGCGGCGTTGCGCGACAATCGAATTTATCCTTATGGTTGCCGCAGTGGAGTCTGCGGCGCTTGCAAAAGCGATTTGATAAGCGGCCTGGTTGATTACGGCGACTATGAGGATTTCGCGTTAAGCGATGCCGAAAAAGAGCAAGGGAAAGTATTGCTTTGTCAGGCGATTCCACTGGAAGATGTGGTCATCGATGTTCAGGAGATAATGACCGGCGTCAATATTGAAATCAAGATGCTGCCCTGCCGGGTTGGAAAAATTGCGCGCTTGGCAGAAGATGTCATTCAACTGTTTTTGACCTTGCCGAAAACCCAGGAATTCAGTTTCATCGCTGGCCAGTACGTCGATATTATTCTAAAGGACGGTCAGCGACGAAGTTTTTCCGTGGCGAATTTACCTGAACAAGCACTGGAGCAAGGGCTGGAACTGCACATTCGTCGCGTTGCCGATGGTCATTTTACCCCCCGAGTATTCGACTCGATGAAAGAACGGGACTTATTGCGATTTGAAGGACCATTCGGCACTTATTTTTTACAGTCCGAAGCGGATAAATCGATGATTATGATTGCCGGCGGCACCGGCTTCTCCCCGATCAAAGGATTGTTCCAGCAAGCGGCAGCGCAAAACCCCGACCGGGATATTCATTTATTCTGGGGCGCGCGCGATGAGCAGGATTTGTACATGGGCGATCTGATTAAACAGTGGCTCGAAACATACCCTAACTTCAAATATACCCCAGTGCTGTCAGACAGCACTGCCGATGACTGGCAAGGCGACACCGGATTTGTCCACGACATTGTCAGCAAAGCCTTCGATAATTTCGAAAATTACGATGTTTATGCCAGCGGGCCGCCGATAATGATTGATGCGGTTCGCAATAGTTTGCTGGCAAAGGGACTGAATCAGGATCGATTTTTCTTCGACTCTTTTGAGTTCGCCAAGCCCGCCTGACTTCTGGTGTCGCGTAATGGCTATTGCGACCGACCATTAACGCACGATCGGCATCACCTCCCTGCCGTCTGCGCCGCGGTCCTCCAAAAACACGATCTCTCCCTGATGGGCGGCAGCGTGATTTTGGGGGTGATTTTTGAGGTGATTGCCGACATCAGTCGCCATCGCCTCCACGCCTTTTTTAATGTGGAACAAAGCGCCGTCCTTATCCCCGGTCTGCTCCAGCAAAGATCCCAAATCCATAAACGCTTCATGGCGCCCGCCGGCGGCGATGGATTGCTTAAAGTATTGTTTCGCTTTTTCATATTCGCCGTTATACCGATACAACCGCGCCAGGGTCAACAACAAATCCGGATGCGCGCTGTATTGTTTTTGTTTCTTGCTGATGGATTCCACCAATTGAATTTGATATTCAAGAAATGGACTCTCCACCCTGCCGTATAGATACATCAATTCGGCATCGAATTTACGATTAAGCGCGCTGCGCAAATCTTTTTCAGCCTGCTTGAACTTGCCGGCTTTGATCAATTGAGTGACATAACTGGCAATCATTTGCGGATTTTTTCTTTTTGCCGCCGGCAAGGATTTCCAGGCTGTTGCCGGGCGCCCAGGTTCGTCATGCAGTTCATCATGCAGCAGCGCCGGCGAAGCCATCAAATTATCGTAGGCAAGCCGCTCTCTGTGACTCATCTCCTGCTCTGGATACGCGTTCAGTTTTTTCAATGCCGGCACTAAATCAACCAGCGACGACCAGTCGCCTAACGCCTGATAAGCATCCGCCAGCAGTCTGGCTACGGCAACATTTTTCGGGACGCTCTTGCGCAAGTTTTCAAGATAATTTCTCGACTCCGTGATTTCTCCCGCTTTATACAGCAATCGTGCGCGCGCAAGATTAATCGCCAATTGATGCCGCGGGTGTTTTTTCAGGGCGTCATCAAGATATTGGTTGCGCTGCGCGGTATGCCCTTGTTGCTGTGCGGCATAGGCGGCGCCAAGATAGTTCATCAGCGGGGTTTTGTTGTACTCGAGTTTTTTCAGCAATGCCTGTTCGGCCTTGGCCCAGTTTCCCTCGATGAGTCCGGCATAACCCGCCATGGTATGTTTATGCGCGTTATTTTCATTGCTTTGGGTTCGCCATTGCCGATACCGCTTTGGCACTCGAAATAGCCCGGCAATAAAGTTGAACAGCAAGTACAGCGCTACAAATCCGAGAGCAAGCAGCAACACGAACAACAACAACGGCAGTCGCACAACATAAGGATCTCTGGCAAGCGTCACATATCCCGGGTCATCCATGGCTGCCAACGCCAAGCCGACAGCCACTGCGAGCGCGAGGATAATAGTGACAACTAATTTCATAATCCGGTTTTCCGCAACTCAGTTTGCGCTTTTAATTACCGCGCGAATCGCTTTCAAAGATCCGGAAATATCGGGTATTTTTGCTTGCGGCGATATCGCACCGACTTCATCAAGTTGCGCCAGCCAATGCGCTGTTTGTTCCGAATTCTGAGCAAAGTTTTCAGCAACCCAAATTGCGGCGCTTTGAATTCGATTTTGATACAGCTCAGGCTGTTGTCGAATAAATGCGATTTGCGCTGATTCCAAAATTAATTTGGTTTTCGCATAAGTCATCTGCCTGAGTTCCGCGGAAATGACCGGCTTTATGGATTTGCCGTTTTTCTCCACCTGAATCAGATCGCCCAGGCTGGCCAGAAACGATGCGCCAGCATCGATAATCGGTTGCATGTAGCGCTTCATGCCGGAGACTTCCGCGCCCGAATTCGCGGTTTCAGCGTCTTCGATTGTGGATGGCTCTGAGCGCGATCCTGAAACTGCGCCGCCGGTTTTTCCCGGCCCGGTTTTTTCTGGGATGACAATATCACCGGCAAGCGCGAGATTTTCGACCGTGCCTGACAATGAGGACAACTTATTCAATACCCCGACGGCATCGACAACTTGCACATTGTCCAACGCGGTTATTTCGGTCGCCAATAACCGCCGCACTTGGTTGAGCGCAGGATTGGCCAACATTCGCAATCGTTCATCCGCATATTGCAGAGCGCGTTTGGCGAGGCCGCTATCTCCCGAAAATTGCCCGGCAAATTGCAATTGCTGATTGGCGATAAAAATTAACTGTTCCGCTTCTTCAAGCATCCAGCTATCGATGCCGCGTCCCAGTTCAGCGCGCAGTTTTACCATTGAATCCGACAGCGCGTTAAATTCCTGGCGAAAATTATCCGCTTGAGCATTGATGACTCGCTCAGACGTTGAAACTTGCTCACGCACCGCGGATTCCTGTGCAGCAATTTCTCCTCGAATAGTTCTAATCTGGTCACTGAAGTTATCTTCAGCCAGCGCAATTTGGTTTTGTAATTGACCGACCTGCAAGTTGGCATCGGATTGCACCGCATCGAAACCGCTCATCCTTTGCTCAATTGTATTAAATCGTGTATTAAATCGTGCATTAAATCGCTCCTGCTGCTGACCCACATCAAGCCGGGAGTCCACGGCGGTTAAATACCAGGCATAGCCGCCCGCGCCCAACGCTAAAACACTAACCAGTAATGCGGCCCACGCAACCACCTTGCCCGCTGATTTAACCTTCTGCGCTGGTTTATTCGCCGGCGTATCAATGGACGGCGAGGTCCCCGAATCATTTGCCTCAGTGCTTGGCGTTTTTTTTGCGCCGACCTTGCTCCTGCCTGTTTTCTTTTTTGCAACGGAACGGCCTTGCCGCCCGGTTGTTGTTTTGCTGGCTGCCACCTTTTTTCTCTCAAATAATGAATGCTGGTTTATCCTACCCTAACCCGAGTTCATTGTCACAATCAACCGCGCCTTCATTGCGTCACGATGATTGCGTCACGATGATTTCTTTGCGATTATTTCGTCATGATAAATTGCAACTTCTCCAAAACACTTTCGTCGTCGGGCGTGTCCGCAACCACAACCTGGTCGATGCCCGCCTGTACGCATTGATTGGCAATTCTGCGGCTAATAGTGATGACTATGGTCTGTTTCAGCAATTCAAAATTGGGCTTGCCCAACAACTCAATTAAACTCTCTAATATTGAAACACTGGTTATGAGCACGGCATTAATGTCGCCGCGCGCCCATTTCCCTATAATCGGCTGTATGGATTGGGATGTGGTGCGTCTTCGATAACACTCGACATACTTGACCTGAGCGCCAAGTTTTTCCAGTTCCGTTTTCAATAACTCGCGGCCGGACTGACCGCGGAAAATGACGATTTTTTTATCCTTGACCCTAAATCCGTTCATACATTCGAGCAAGCCTTCGCTGCTCATGCGCTGGCCGGGGACAAAATCCACGTTAATCCCCAATGACGCGCAGCGCGCCGCGGTCTTTGCGCCCACCGCAGCAACCTTTAAGCCTTCAGGAATCGCCGCGCGCCCGGCGGGTTGATGCAATGCGCGTTGACGCTCAACCACTCCATTGACCGCCGACACGCTGACCAATACCATTAAATCCACTTCGGTCAATTGACGGAGGCTTGCGTCCAGCGATGCGAAATCAGCGGGTGGCGTGATTTCAATTACCGGAAACAGGATCGCGGTGCCGCCGCGGGACTCGACACAACTTGCAATGCGCTCGCCGAAAGGGCGCGGGCGCGGAATTAAAATTTTCAGCCCGTGCAATGAATCCCGGTTCATGATTAATGGTTCATGGTTAAGGGTTAGGGGTTAGGCGCGGAAGCAAGAATAGCGGCGGCGCCCTGGCCAATCAAATCGTCGGCCACAGCAAAACCTAATGTTTCAGGAGCGGACGCGGCGGCGGTGATTTCACTACGCAGAATGCGCGCGCCATCGACCGTGCCGACCAATGCACGTAGCCGTAATTGTTCGCGCGGCGCTGGCTGTAGTTCGGCGAAGGCCGCGATCGGCGCGTGGCAACCGCCGCCGAGGCGTTGGTTGACCGCCCGCTCGGCATTAACTTGCACCGACGCATCGCGGTCATTCAACGGCGCAATCCATTGATTAATTTTTTGATCGTCCCTTCTGCATTCAATGCCCACAATCCCCTGGCCGACCGCAGGCAAACAAATTGCGGGATCAATCGCCTCGGTTATTCGATGCTCAAACGCCAGTCGCTTCAGCCCGGACACAGCAAGAATGATGGCGGCATACTGACCGTCATCGAGTTTCGCCAAGCGGGTATTCACGTTGCCTCTTAAATTTTTAGTCGCCAAATGCGGGTAATGCGCGAGTACCTGACATTGTCTGCGCAAGCTGCACGTTCCCACCAAAGCGCCTGCGGGCATGTTGGATAGCGATGCAAATTCATTCGACACAAAGGCATCGCGTGGATCTTCTCGCCGGCAGACCACCGGGATATGCAGCCCATCGGGAAGCTTCACGGTCACGTCTTTCATCGAATGCACCGCCAGATCAATCGAGCCCTCCAGCAAAGCCAATTCCAACTCTTTTAAAAACAAGCCTTTGCCGCCGCCAGCCGACAACGGCGTGTCCAGCATTTTGTCCCCTGCGGAGATAATCTGCACCAGTTCAACCTCAATATCCCGGTGCGCGCTCAGCAATGCGGCGCGCACATAGTTTGCCTGCCATAGCGCCAACGGGCTTTTTCGTGTTCCAATGCGCAACGTTTTCATGGTCAATCAGGTTGGTTGGGATTTTCTTCGATGCCGCAAGACCGACAAACGCAAAACCCATTATCCGCCGGTTGAAATTTTCAAACGCAAGGTTTTTATGCCCTGGCGCGCAAGTTTCTGATCGGCTGCCGCCATTTGCTCGTAGCTGGCATAGGGGCCTAACCGGACCCGATAAAAATCCCCCCGGTCCTGAATACTGATTTTTTGAATGGTGGAGACCAGGCCCTGGAATGCCAGTTCGGCCTTGAGGCGGTCGGCATCCGCCGGGTTTTTATAGGAGCCGGCCTGCAGCATATAGGCGCTGACATCGCTGACCCTGGCAACGTTGGCATCGCTGACCTTAGCGGCGACGTTGGCAGTCGTCTTCCGGGGAACATTTGCTGGCGATAGTGAGAATGATAAATCAGATTCAACCGAGGGCACCACGACTTCAATTTCCGGCAGCACCGTATAAAAATCAAATGTGGCTTGCGGCTTGGCTTGAGTGCTCGCCGTGCGGTTATGCCCGCGGTTATGTTCTGGGGTATTGCCCTTGCTCTTGTCCGCTTGCCTGAACTGTTCAAACAACCCGCGAATGCCAGCGCCAACCCCGCCGTCCCCGGCCTGCATCCCCTGCCAGAGTATGGTCGCCAGCGAGCCAATCACCATGCCGGCCAACAACAAGCCCAGGCCATGAAAGGATTGCCTGTGGCTGGCCCCTGACCTTGCTGCTCTGCGCTTTGCCTGGGGCATGATTAATTCCCGCGCGTCGTCATCGTCATCACCATGACCCTACATTTTTTCCGGCACGGTAACGCCCAGCAGATCCAAGCCATTGGCAATCACGATGCGGGTTGCGTCAATCAGCCCCAGCCGGGCAAGCCGGACATCGTCCGCGCTGGACAGAAACGGATGTGCATTGTAGTAAGTATGGAATACATGGGCTAACTCCCGCAAATAGTATGCCACTTGGTGGGGCGCAAAACCACTGGCCGCGGCTTCCACCACTTCGGGAAAGCGCGACAGCGTCTTGAGCAAATCGAATTCCTGCGGCGCCTTGAGCAAGGCATAATTCGGCGTCGCGTCTGTTAATGTCGGCATGCCTCTTTGTTCAAGTTGGCGGAACACGCTGCAAATTCGGGCGTGGGCATACTGAATATAATACACCGGATTGTCCGATGACTGGGATTTCGCCAAGTCCAGATCAAAATCCAGGTGCTGGTCGGGCTTGCGCTGCACATAGAAAAACCGCGCCGCGTCATTACCCACTTCGGCGCGCAAATCGCGCAAAGTGACAAACTCGCCGGTGCGCGTTGACATCGATATTTTTTCGCCGCCGCGATACAAAATCGCGAACTGCACGATTAAAAACTGGAGTCGGTCGGGGTCATTTCCGAGCGCCTCGAATGACGCATGCAGGCGTTTGACATAGCCATGATGATCGGCGCCGAAAATGTTAATAATTTTATCGAAGCCGCGCTGCGCCTTGTTGTAGTGATAGGCCGTGTCCGATGCAAAATAGGTATGTGCGCCGTTGGCTCGCACCACCACGCGGTCCTTGTCATCGCCAAAATCCGTGGCCCTGAACCACTTGGCGCCGTCGGCCTCGTAAATATGGCCATTCTGTTCCAGCGTCTTTATTGATTTATCGATATCACCGTTGTCCAATAAACTGCGCTCGGAAAACCAGGCCTGAAACAGCACGCCAAACTCGGCCAGATCCTGTCGAATATCATCCACCATGGCCTCGCAGCCAAGATCGAACAAAACCCTGAAATCCTTATCGCCCAGATGCTCCCGGCAACGACTGATTAGCCGATCAATGGACTCCTCTTTGGCATCGGGCAGCGCCTTAAACAGCTCAGAGGTGTCTATACAATAGGACTCGCCTGCTTGGTCCTTCAATTGCGCGGCCAGGTCACGGACGTAATCGCCTTGATAGGCATTCTCTGGAAATTGAATTTCCTTGCCGCAGCGTTGCAAATAGCGCAGCCACACACTCAGCGCCAGAATATCCATCTGCCGGCCGGCATCATTAATATAGTATTCGCTGTGGGCATCATAACCGGCCGCGCGCAGCACTCGGGCCAAGGCATCGCCGTAAGCCGCGCCGCGGCCATGGCCGACGTGCAGCGGGCCGGTTGGATTTGTTGACACAAATTCCACCATCACGCGCTGGCCGCGGCCGATGTCGCTGCGCCCAAATGCCGCAGGTTCATGACGAATTCGGTCAATCACGCAAAGATAGGCGGACCGTGCGAGATGAAAGTTGATAAACCCAGGACCGGCGATATCGGCTGTCTCAATGACCTCGGATTGGGGCAGCGCCGCAACAATTTTCTGCGCCAACTGTCTCGGGCTGGTGTTAACCTGTTTGGCCAATTTCATCGCCAGATTGCTGGCGAAGTCGCCATGCGCGGCCTCTCTTGTGCGCTCGACGCTGATGGACTGCGCCGCGGATTCATCCAGCACGCCTTGCTTTTGCAGCGCTTCCACCGCTTGAGCGAGAAGGTGAATGACGATATCTTTCATGGTGTCCTGAACCGGGCAAGGCATTGAAAACTGGGGCGCGATTGTACCTTGTTTTCATTGCCAGGAAATCGGATAGGGCAATCGGATAATGCCTTGGAAAAAACTCCGCCACATGCCATATAATCATCGTATACTGAAGTTGATCTACGTATGATGCATTCTGTACCCTCAATATATTGCACATCCTGCTCATGACCACGCACACCGATTCACATGAGCACGACCATGACGCGGCCGGCATAGTCCGGGATTCGGTCTGCGGCATGAGCGTTGAGCGCGCAACCGCTCGGCATGTGGTTGAGCGCGCCGGCCAGCGCTTCTATTTTTGCTCAACAACTTGCCGGCAAAAGTTCGAGGACGATGCGGCCCGCTACCTTGACGGAAAACCGGCGCCCGCGCCGCGCGGCACCCGCTTCACCTGCCCCATGCACCCCGAGATCGTGCGCGACCAAGCGGGCGATTGTCCGAAATGCGGCATGGCGCTCGAGCCTATGGGGGTGCCCGCAAACGCCGACGAACCAAACCCCGAATTTGCTGATTTCAAGCGCCGCTTTTGGGTTGGCGCGGTGCTGAGCGCGCCGCTCCTGGTGCTGACCATGGGGCCTTATGTGGGGCTCGGCGTGCGCGATATCTTCGGCGAGCGGGCGACGCTCTGGATCGAACTGGTGCTCGGCACACCGGTCATTCTGTGGGCCGGGTGGCCGTTTTTGGCGCGCGGCGTCAAATCCGTGATTAACCGCAGTTTGAACATGTTCACGCTGATCGCCATAGGCGTCGGCGCGGCCTATCTGTTCAGCCTGGTCGCGGTGCTCATGCCGGCAATTTTCCCGGACGGATTTCGCGATGCGGACGGCAACGTCGGCGTCTATTTCGAGGCCGGCGCGGTGATCGTCGTTTTGGTCCTGCTCGGCCAGTTGATGGAACTCGGGGCGCGGCAACGCACCGGGTCGGCCATCAGGGCACTGCTTGATCTCGCCCCCAAGACCGCCCTGGTCATTCGTAATTACGGGCGCGAGGACGGGCAAGAAGAGGAAATCCAGATTGAGGAGATCCAGGTCGGCGACCGTTTGCGCGTCCGCCCGGGCGACAAGGTGCCAGTCGACGGCGTGGTGGTCGAGGGTCGCTCCTCGATTGACGAGTCGATGCTCACGGGCGAAGCGATACCGGTCGAGAAAGTCGCGGGCGACGCGGTCACCGGCGCCACCATCAATGGCACCGGCAGTCTCGTGATTGAGGCGAAACGCGTCGGCGCCGACACTCTGTTGAGCCAAATCGTCGAGATGGTCGCGAATGCGCAGCGCAGCCGCGCGCCGATCCAGAAATTCGCTGACCGGGTGGCCGGCGCTTTCGTGCCGGCGGTGATCGGCGTCGCCATCCTCGCCTTTGTCGCATGGTCCATCTGGGGCCCGCCGCCAGCGCTCGCTTATGGCCTGGTGTCGGCCGTTGCCGTCCTGATCATCGCCTGCCCCTGTGCGCTGGGCCTGGCGACACCCATGTCGATCATGACCGCGACTGGACGCGGCGCCCAGGCCGGCGTGCTGATCAAAAACGCCGAGGCGCTGGAGCGTTTCGCCAAGGTCGACACGCTGATCGTCGACAAGACCGGTACGCTGACTCTCGGCCAGCCAAAACTGGTCGCGGTGCTGCCCGAGCCGGGTTACGACGAGGCCGAGGTGCTTCGCCTGGCGGCGAGCCTGGAGCGCGGCTCGGAGCATCCGTTGGCCGAGGCGATCGTCAGTGGCGCCGAGGAGCGCGGCATCAAGATCACCCAGGCGGAGGATTTCGAGGCGGTTACCGGCAAGGGCGTCAAGGGCATCGTCGATGGCAAGGCGGTTGCGTTGGGCAACGCCAGGCTGGTCGCCGATATGGGGCTGGATGGCGGCCATCATGCCAGTCTGGCTGAGACCGCCAATGCCCGGCGCGATCAGGGAGAAACGGTGATGTTCGTCATCATCGGCGCGCAAATCGCCGGCCTGGTCGCGGTCGCCGACCCGCTGAAGGCAACCACGCCCGCCGCCCTGAACGCGTTACGCGCGGAAGGCTTCCACATCATCATGGCCACCGGCGACAATGAGCGCACCGCGAAAGCGGTGGCCGCGAAACTTGGCATCGATGAAATCCGCGCCGACGTGCTGCCCCAGGACAAGGCGCATATGGTCAAGCAACTGCAGGCCGAAGGTCGGCAAGTCGCCATGGCCGGCGACGGCGTCAACGATGCGCCCGCGCTGGCCCAGGCCGATGTCGGCATCGCCATGGGCGCTGGCGCCGATGTGGCGATAGAAAGCGCCGGGTTCACGCTGGTCAAGGGCGACCTCAACGGCATCGTCAGGGCCCGCCGTTTGTCCTGGGCGACCCTGCGCAACATCAAGCAGAACCTGTTCTTCGCGATGATCTATAACGCCGCAGGCGTGCCGGTGGCGGCGGGAATTCTCTATCCGTTTTCAGGCATTCTTATTTCGCCGATGTTCGCGGCGGCGGCCATGAGCCTGTCGTCGGTGTCGGTCATCCTCAACGCCCTCAGACTGCGCTCGGCCAAGATTTAGGACTTCTCGGGGCGGGGCGCAGCGCGCCTAAATCAGCCTGAGTCGCCGTGACCGTCACGCCGTCGCGGTTGCCGCGGCGACCTGTTGCCTGCTCCACGGCGCAGCAAATCTGCTTTTACCGTGAAAATAAAATAGCCAAATGCTATTGCGAATCATTATCACTTGCATTACGATTCAGGCATTACCTACTCTGAACAGTCCATTGAACCGGCCATTCGTCTATGAAAACACGGCTATCCGTCACCTTAGTTACCCTGGCCACCTTGACGACCATCGTTCTACCGGGGGTTTCCATCAGCGATGCGGCCGCTGAGGTCAACGTCTACTCAACCCGCAAACCGCAGCTTATCCAGCCGATGTTTGATGTATTCACCGCCGCCAGCGGAATAGAGGTCAATGTGGTATTCGCCGAAAAAGGCATGCTCGAGAAATTGCGCAGCGAGGGCGTCAACAGCCCGGCCGACCTGGTGTTCACCGCCGACATTGGACCTTTATCGGATATCAAGAATGCCGGCTTGACCCAGGCGGTTCAATCGACAGCATTGGATAACAACATCCCGGCCAGTATGCGCGACCCTGAACATCACTGGTTTGGCCTGACCTCCCGAGCGCGCATTATCGTCACCTCAAAAGATCGCGTTGGCGACGGCGACGTGACCACCTATGAAGATTTGGCGGAGCCGAAATTCAAGGGCATGATCTGCACCCGCTCGGGCAAGCACGCCTACATGGTGGCGCTGACCGCGGCCATGATCGTCCATCACGGCGCGGCGCGCGCCGAGCAATGGCTGACCGGACTAAAAGCCAATCTGGCGCGCCGACCCGAAGGCAATGATCGCGCGCAGGTAAAAGCGATTAAGCAGGGCGCATGCGACATCGCCGTGATCAATCATTACTACATGCATAAAATGCTTGCCGACCCGAAACAAAAACCCTGGTCCGATGCGGTGCGCGTTGTCTTTCCTAATCAAACTGGGCAAACTGGGCAAACTGGGCAAACTGGTCGCGGCACCCACATGAACATCAGCGGCATGGCGATGACCAAACATGCGCCTAATCGCGACCACGCCTTGCAACTCATGGAATTTCTGGCCAGCGAAAAAGCCCAACAAATGTATGCCCAATTGAATGGCGAATATGCGGTCAAGCCAGGCGTTGCGCTGGCGGATTCAGTCCAAGCCTGGGGCGACTTCAAGCGCGACCATGTCGACCTCGCCGAAGTCGCCTCCTATCGACGCGAAGCCTCCAAGATGGCCGACCGCGTCGGTTACGATGACTGACCATGACCGACCATGATCGCCCATGACCGATACGCATTCAGGCCTCGGCAATAGCGCCGCCGCCTGGCGCATCGGCACCACTTGCATTGCCCTGATCGCAATGCTGCCGGTGCTTGCCATAGTTTGGCTGGCGTTGTTCCCGGCCGAAAACATCTGGCCTCATCTGCTCAGCACCGCGTTGCCGCGCTACCTTTCCAACACAGTCATGCTAATGGCCGGTGTGGGCCTATCGGTTTTCCTGATTGGGGTATCAACCGCTTATCTGGTCAGCGCCTGCGCGTTTCCCGGTCGACAATATTTTGAATGGCTGTTAATCCTCCCGCTTGCCGTCCCGGCCTACGTCATCGCCTATTTATACACCGACCTGCTGGAATTCGCCGGGCCGATCCAGACCATGCTGCGCGGATTGTTTGGCTGGCAACTTGCCCGCGACTACGGGTTCCCCAATGTGCGCAGCATGGGCGGCGCAATAATATTGATGGGGTTGGTGTTATACCCGTACGTCTACCTGATGGCGCGCGCCTCGTTTCTGGAGCAATCGCCCCACCTGCTCGATGTCAGCCGCCTGATGGGGCGCTCTCAGTTCAATACCTTTGTGTTTGTCTCATTGCCGATTGCAAGACCCGGTATTGTTATCGGCATCGCCTTGGCCTTGCTGGAGACGCTTAACGATTTCGGTACCGTCGATTATTTTGCCATACATACCTTGACTGCCGGGATTTTTGATGTGTGGCTTAACATGAACAATCTGGGCGGCGCGGCGCAGATCGCGGTGGTGATGCTGAGTTTCGTGCTGTTGCTAATCGGCCTGGAATATATCGGGCGAAAACGCATCGGTTTTTACCAAAGCGTGGGCAGATTCACCAGCACGGAAAAAATTCAACTGACCGGGCTGGCAAAATGGGGCGCGTTCATGGCTTGTTTTGTGCCGGTTCTGGCCGGGTTTTTCATCCCGCTCGGCATGCTGATTAACTACGGGGTCGCCTACTTCGAGCAATCCTGGACCGCGCAGTTTCGTCAATACGCGCTAAACAGCCTGTCAGTTTCAACCATTGCGGCAATATGCTGTATCGTGCTCGCCGTATTCGTGAGCTATGCCAGGCGCATCGAGGACAATGCCTGGCTGGGCGGCGCATCAAAACTGGCGTCGCTGGGTTATGCCGTTCCCGGCGCGGTGCTGGCAGTGGGCGTGATTATTCCCCTGGCCGCATTTGACAATGCAGTGGATGGATTTTTCCGAGCGCAATTTGGCGTCTCCACCGGATTGATACTGAGCGGCACAACCTTCGCATTGATATTGACTTATGTGATTAGATTCCTGGCAATATCAATCGGCAGCATCGAATCGAGTTTTTCCAAAATTTCAACCTCCATTGACATGGCCGCGCGCACGCTCGGGCATCCCCCGTTCAGAACTTTGCGGCACTATCATTTGCCGTTGATTAAAAGCGGCATCTTCACCGCCGCCTTGATCGTGTTTGTCGATTGCATGAAAGAGTTGCCCGCGACTCTGTTGCTGCGCCCATTCAATTTTGAAACCCTGGCCACCCATGTTTACTTATTTGCGGCAGATGAAATGATCGAGCAAAGCGCCCTCGGCGCATTATTCATTGTCCTTTGCGGGCTTATTCCAGTGATTGTTTTAAGCAAAACAATTTCGTCTTCTCAAGTTTTAGCGCGCCAGCCCGATTAGTCCTGGCTCCCATCCCCTCGAATGTCATCCCATGTCATCCAATGCCGCCGATACTTAAAGTAGAGAAGATTAGTTGCCGCTATGAAAATCAGAGCGCGGTGGATTCCACCTCATTCGAACTCGAACAAGGCACCCTGGCCTGTTTGTTGGGTCCGAGTGGCTGCGGCAAAACCACCGTGTTGCGCGCTATTGCAGGATTTCAAAAACTCATCAGCGGTTCCATCATCCTGAACAACACCTGCATTTCCAGCCGCGAAGGCAATATTCCGCCGGAGCAACGCCATCTCAGCATGGTGTTTCAGGACGGCGCGCTGTTCCCGCACCTGACCGTGGAAAAAAACATTGCCGCCGGATTGCATGGCCGTGATAAAAAAAACAGCCAAGCCATTGTCGGAGAAATGCTGCGCTATGTCAGATTGTCCGGATTCGGCAACCGCTATCCGCATGAACTCTCCGGCGGGCAGCAACAAAGGGTTGCATTGGCTCGTGCGTTGGCGCCTGAACCGAGATTGCTGCTGATGGATGAGCCCTTTTCCAGTCTGGATTTGGAGCTGCGGGAAAGCCTCGGGCAGGAGGTGCGTGAGTTATTAAAAAGTATCGGCACCACCTGTATTTTGGTGACCCATGATCAACAAGATGCGTTTACATTCAGCGATCAGGTCGGGGTGATGAGAGACGGAAAAATTGAGCAGTGGGATACGCCGTATAACTTGTATCATAAACCGGCCACTCGATTCGTCGCGGATTTCGTCGGCGATGGCGTGTTTCTGGATGCCGCTATTCTGGATCAAAACAAAATCTGGTCTGAACTGGCGGTGCTTACCGGTGATCTTCCAGACGATGCCCAACCCGGCAAGCGCATTCAGCTGCTGGTTCGACCCGACGATATCATCCATGACGATGACAGCGAAATGACCGCCAGGATCAAGAAAAAAATATTTCGCGGCGAGAGTTATCTGTACACCCTGGCACTGCCCAGCGGCGCCGAAATTCTGTCGTTGGTGCCCTCGCACCATAACCACGCCATCGGCGAAGATCTCGGCATAAAACTGGAAATCGATCACCTGGTGATGTTTCCAGTGTGAGTGGAGGAAACTATTCCAACGTTGGCATTTGCGGTCATTTAATTTTGGTATAATAATTGATTTCACGCTACAGTTTGTTATAGATGCACCACACATGAAAAAAAAATACGCTCTACTACGGCGATTGTTTGGACGTGATGGGCAAATGGGACGACAACTCTGTTGACCTGATTTACCTGGACCCGCCATTCAACAGCAAGGCAAACTACAACATTCTTTTCGGTACTAAAAGGAACGGCGGCGATAAAAACGACCTAGCTCAGCTCACCGCCTTCACCGATACATGGGAATGGGATGGCGATGCAGAAAAACGTGTTGATTTGATAAACAGTGCGATTGCCCACCCGGCCCATCGCGCCATCCGCGCATTCAGAGAAATCTATCCGGACGGCAGCGGCATGCTTTCCTATCTTTCGTATATGGCGGAGCGCATTGCAACGATGCACCGCTTAGTGAAATGTACTGGCAGTATTTATCTACATTGCGACCCAACCGCATCGCATTACTTGAAAATCATTATGGACGAGGTGTTTGGCAAGAGTAATTTCAGGAATGAAATAATTTGGCACTACCAAACAGGCGGCGCAAGCAAGCGACATTATGCAAAAAAACATGACGCGATTTTATTCTATTCCAAGACAGACCATTATACCTTCAATCCTCAAAACGTCATGATGGAGCGTGCCGAAAAATCATTAGAGCGCGCTAAAAATCCAAAAGGGGCACGAATAGATGCCAGTGATACAACAAAGTTGCCGGTGAACGTTTGGGTGGATATACAAACCCTAAACCCTATGGCAAAAGAACGACTCGGCTACCCAACGCAAAAACCGTTGGCGTTGCTGAAACGAATTGTCATGGCGAGTAGCAACGAAGGCGACTTGGTATTGGATCCGTTTTGCGGTTGCGGCACCACCATTGAAGCCGCGCACTCCTTAAAGCGCGATTGGATCGGCATTGATATTTCTGCTTATGCAATTGAAGTGGTGCGACGCGAGCGCATGAAAGATTTGGATATCGAACTGGCGGGTGTGCCGAAAGATCTGAAAGGAGCGACCGATTTTGCTGAGAGAAACCCGTTCGATTTCGAGAAGTGGGCGGTCACGCGCATCCCCGGCTTTGCGCCGAACACGGTGCAACGCGGCGACGGCGGCATCGACGGTCGCGCACTGATTTATGGGGCGGCGAAAGAGGAGCATTTGTGCTTCGCACAAGTGAAAGGCGGGAAACCGAGCATCGATTCCCTGCGCGCTTTTTTCGGTATGATCGCCGGCGGCAAAGCGGCGATTGGCGTTTTCATCACATTGGAAAAATGGGACACGCCCGCGGTCAGAAAATGTATCGCCCAAGCAGGAACGCTACAAATGGGCGCGAAGGAATATAACCGCTTAATCATGTACACCATTGACGAGCATTTTCAGAATATTGAGCCGATAATGCCGCCGCTCGCGCATCCGCGTACTGGAGAAGCATTCCAGGAATATTTACCTTTGCTGTAGCACTTGTCGAATGACTAAATGCGCGCGGTTCGGCTTTCGCTCCCACTCTGCCTCAGTATTCCGGTTCGTACATCATAGAGCGGATGTAACCCTCGACATCTTTCGGTGCCGCTTGCTCGGTTAAGCCGTTCGCATAGGCATACTTTGCCACCGCCGTGGCGATGTTCAGGGACACCGCGCGAATTTCGTTGATGACCGGATAAATCGAGCCCAACGCTAAATCATCTTCGGTCACAAACTCCGCTAATGCTTTTGCGGATTCCAAAAAGATCGCATCGGGAATGGTTTTTGTCTGGCAGGCGATCATGCCTAATCCTACGCCGGGAAAAATATAAGCGTTATTTCCCTGTCCCGGCCGCAATGTCTTGCCATTGAGCATGACTTCATCGAACGGACTGCCGCTGGCAAAAATGGCTTGGCCGGCGCTCCATTGATAGGCTTGCTGCGCGGTGCATTCGGCGCGGCTGGTCGGGTTGGATAACGCAAATACGCCGGGGCGCGCTTTGATCTTTGCCATCCTGGCGACGATGTCTTCGGTGAAGGTGCCGGGCGTGCCGGTCGCGCCAATCAGGATATCCGGCTTATGAATATCGATGGCGTCCAAAAATCCGCAGTCCGGCACATCGTGGGCGAAGTTTTTAATATGCGCCGGCAGGTTTTCCCGAGACCGAGTCACCAGCCCCTTGCTGTTAAAAAACCACAATCGCTGATGCGCTTCGTCATGGCTCAGTCCCTCAGCCATTAGCGCCTGGGCGATCATGGAACCGATGCCCGAGGCCGCTGAGCCTGCGCCTAAAAAAGTGAACTTCAAGTCCTTGAAGTTCTTTTTGGATAGCCGAGTCGATGCGTAAACGCCAGCCAGCACCACCGCGGCCGTGCCCTGAATATCATCGTTAAAACAAAATGTTGTATGCCGATATTTTTGCAGTAGCGCGAACGCATTATCAGCCGCGAAATCTTCAAACTGGATCAGCACGCCGGGGTAGGCGTCGGTCACGGCGGCGACAAACTCGTCCATCAAACTAAAATAATCATCGCCGCGCAGTCGTCTTTGGTTGACGCCGAGATAAACCGGATCGGCCAACAATGCTTGGTTGTCGGTGCCGACATCAAACATCACCGGCAATGTCTGCTGCGGCGGGATGCCGGCGCAAGCGCAGTACAGGCTCAGCTTGCCGATGGGGATGCCCATGCCATTGGCACCCAAGTCGCCCAGCCCAAGGATGCGCTCGCCATCGGTGACGACGATGATTTTAATGTCTCGGTGCGGCCAGTTATCGAGTATTTTCCGTATCCTGCCGCGATCATTGGCGGTGATATAAAACCCTTTCTCGCGCCTGAAAATATTGGCGAACTCCTTGCACGCCTGCCCGACTGTCGGGGTATAAATCAGCGGCATGATTTCCCGAATGTTTTCGATAATCAACTGGTAAAACAAACGCTCGTTGCGCTCCTGCAACGCCGAAAGAAAAATGTATTTTTCGATGTCGCTGTCCTTGCGCCGCATATTCGCCCGCACGCGATTCAATTGAGTCGCCATGCTGCCGACCGCGGCCGGCAACAGCCCGCGCAACTTTAATCGGTCGCGCTCCTCGTCGGTAAAGGCGGTGGATTTATTGTGGGCGGCATCATGCAACAACGCCACGCCGGTTAGTCCTGGATTTTTGTTCATGGCTTATCTATTGTCGGATGCTATAAATGGCCGGTATTTGCCCTTATGTTGATTATCTTGGCGAAATAGGCATTTTTCATGGCCGCCTCAAAGGCGTCATTGTCAGCGTAGTCAAATCCGAAAACCGGCTCCCATAACGCCTGCGGCTCCATGCAAAGATAAAAGAATACTGGGTCATGCCAGTCCCCTAACGCGCCATAGACCTGCCGAAACAGTTTCAGTTTTATGTCGGTTGGATAAGAGAATTTTCCGGCCGATTGCGTCATCGGCATTTGCAAAATCTTGCTGGTCAACGCCCGTTGCCGAATCGTTTTCATGACCGACTTGGTGAAAGTCAGCGTACCCATCGACACCATCGCCACTTGGCTGGCGTCAAATTGCGCCATCAAGTTTTGGCATATCGCCCGATAATCAGTTTCCCAACCGCGGTAATGGATGATCGGATGGAAGTGAAACCCCACCACGCAACCTTTATCGGCAAGCGCCTTTGCCGAATCCAGTCGTTGGCTAAGGCTCGCCGACAAATGCTCTTCGCAATCAATGATGGTTTGCGGATTGAGCGACCAGGTGCAGACTACGTTGCGCGGCACGCGATTTTTCAATAGCCAGCCGATGTTCCTGGACTTGGTTTTGAGTTCAAGAATCACATTCGGATGGCGGTCGGCAAAATCGCACAACGCCTGCAGCACGCCCTGGTGATTTCCCCACATTAAGGAATCGGAAGACTGACCGGTACCGATGTGATAGGTTTTATCCGGGTCAAGTTTGAGGCGCGATAATTTATCCGCGAAGCCACTGTCGAATTGCACTTGATTGCCATGATAGAACGATTGGATGCTGCAATAACTGCAATCAAACCCGCATTTTTTCACCGCATCCAGCGTCATCAAATTGCAGCAACGGGTGCGTTCGGAAGCCACCGGGCAACGGCCCAAGCCTAACTTTGGCCGCGCCACGGTTTTGAGCAACGGCTTTTGTGTTCTAGGTTTATCGCGCGGCGATAAATTGCGGTAGTCGTTTTCCTGACTCCGCAACGCATCTTGTTTTTCTCTTAATAATGCAAAGGCGCGTTTTTTCGCGGCACCGTCATTTACAGCGGCGTCATTTACAGCGGCGCCATTAATCCCGCCAACCGGCCATTGCCCGGACAGCGGCGATTCCTTCCAGCGCACACGCTCCAAAGCCATCTCGCTGAGCAGACGCAACTCCTGCTGAGTGAACCGAAATTCATAGGCCTTCTGTTTGAGAAACGCCTGCTCGGCTGTCGGCAATAAACCAAACTGGGTTTGGGCGACGATGCGCTCGAATTTTTGCGGGTAGTCAATTCTGGTAGTCACTGATGGCGTTGAGGACAATGTTGGTCATAAAGTTTGTATTTCTGATCCTGCCAGTGTATTCCTTGTACGCATGCACTGTTTCGCTGGCTTGAATATAATAGTGGCGAAGATAATTACGGCGAAGTTTATCATCATTATTGTTGGCAATCGCTCAATGCTTCATTCACTGCCATATAATCCACAATACAATACCCGCCTATTTATTCCATTGCCCTAACAATGACAAACACCTCTACAAACCCGTTGATCGACCGCATCGATCGATGCCTGCCCCAAACCCAGTGCACCTTGTGCGACTATCCGAGATGTCGGGAATACGCGGAGGCGATTGCTCAGGGCAAAGCCGAGATCAATCAGTGTCCTCCGGGCGGGCAAGTGACCATAAATGCATTGTCGGAGCTGCTTGATAAACCTGCGTTGGCACTCAATGAAGAGCACGGCGCGAACGAGCCAAAACAAATCGCCTACATCGACGAGGCTGGATGCATTGGATGCAAGTTATGCATAAAAGCCTGCCCGGTGGATTGTATCGTTGGTTCGGTAAAGTTAATGCACACCGTCATCGTTGATGATTGCACTGGCTGTAAACTCTGTATTCCAGTTTGCCCGACCGACTGCATCGTGCTGGTGGCACCCGATTTACAATCAACCAAAGGGCAGCAAAACAGCCCGTGGCCTGACTTTACCCTGCAGCAGGTTGCGCGGGCGCGGCTTAATACTGAGCAAACAATCGAACGAAACCGGCAACGCGAACAGGTTAGAATCAAGCGCAAAAGAGTGATCGCGCGCAAACAAATGCAACAAGAAATTCTTGCGGCCGTCAATCGAAAATCTCAGCAACAACCTCAAAAACAAACACCGGGCAAAGCATACTTTGGCAAGCCATGATGACCCGTTTTACGGCGGCGCAAAATTAACTGCGCGACAGGATTACAAACCAGGATTACAAAGATGACACCCCGCCAAATTACCGTTGCGTTTAAGCGACTGCAAAAGAATACGCCCACGCCGACCACAGAATTAAACTATCAGTCCGAATTCGAGTTATTGATTTCGGTGATTTTATCGGCCCAGGCAACCGATGTTTCAGTCAATCTTGCTACAAAAAAACTTTTCGCGGCGGCCAATACCCCGCAGGCAATAAAAGACCTCGGGGTCGCAAAAATAAAGCGCCACATTAAAACAATCGGTTTGTTTAACACCAAAGCCAATAACATCATCAAAACCTGCGCGCTGTTGCTGGAACATCACAACGGGCAAGTCCCGCAAACCAGAGAACAACTGCAGGCGTTGCCCGGGGTTGGGCGAAAAACCGCCAACGTGATACTCAATACCGCGTTCGGCCAACCCACCATCGCCGTGGACACGCACATTTTTAGAGTTTCAAATCGTACCGGTATCGCGCCAGGCAAGAATGTGCTGGCGGTTGAGAAAGCATTATTGAAATCGGTTCCCGATCGTTTCAAACTAAACGCCCATCACTGGCTTATTTTACATGGCCGCTATACCTGTATCGCGCGCAAGCCTAAATGCGCCGAGTGTATTTTGAGTGATATTTGCGATACCGCTCATAGTTACCACTAAGAGGCCGTTGAAAAGATGCGGTTGAACCCGGCTGAGCAATTAGCGACTAATCGCGATCACATTTGCGATACAATCTCAATATCAACGCGGGCTCAGCGCCTGATGGTAGCACAACTAAAATAAAACGAACCCGCACCCGCACAACATAGATAGTCAAGATGGATATTAACGTACACCACGATTTCAATCAGGCACTCAAAGCCCACAACCACTTTCCCCTGCGTCGGGCCGCGTTATCGGAACTGCAAATCAACGTCGGCTACTTATGCAATCAAGCCTGCGCGCATTGCCACGTCGATGCCGGGCCTAAACGAACCGAGATGATGGCTTGGGCAACCATGCAAAAAATTCTGGACTGGGCAAGCAATAACAGCATTAAATCTGTAGACATCACCGGCGGCGCACCGGAATTGATTCCGAATTTTCGCAAGTTTTGCGATGGCTTTGTGGCGCAGGGCATCAGCATCACCTCGCGTTGCAACATCACCGTCCAATATGAACCGGGTCAGGAAGACCTGCCGCAATGGTATGCGGAAAGGAAGATTCGGCTGGTTTGCTCATTACCGTGCTACACCTCAAAAAATGTTGACCAACAGCGCGGCAAAGGCGTATTCGGCAAAAGCATCTCCGGCTTGCAGGCATTCAATGCGGCGGGCTATGGCAGAACCGAAGAGCTAACCATCGATCTGGTTTACAACCCCATTGGCCCGGTATTACCGCCGGCGCAAACCGAACTGCAAAATGATTACAAAACCCGGCTCAAGCAAGATTTTGATATTGATTTTAATCGCCTGTTAACCATAACCAATCTGCCCATTAATCGCTTTGAACATTACCTGAATCGCACCGGCCAGTCGCAGAGTTATCATCGGTTGCTGGCGGAAAATTTCAATCCGGCCGCGGTCGAGGCGCTGATGTGCCGACATTTGATTAACGTCGATTGGCAAGGCTATGTTTACGACTGCGATTTCAATCAGATGCTGGGCTTGCCGTTGGCGGCGCCCGGTCGAAAACAGGGACGAAACCATGGACGAAAACAGCTATGGGAAATTGCAAGCGGCGACCTCGAGGATGGCCCCATTGCAGTCGCCAAGCATTGCTTTGGATGCACTGCGGGCGCAGGCAGCAGTTGTGGCGGCGCGTTAACTTGAGGGCGCGGTAAACCAGGGTTGGGAAAACACCCATAGCAAGGCTGCGTAGCGCGCAAACTTACTGATAAATATCATTGCCGCGCTTGGCCAAAATGAAAGTCGCAAATACCCCGCAGCCAGACACAACGGATCGCCTATTATCGGCATCCAGCTAAAAAACAATGCCGGGATTCCCCATTTTCTAACCCGCGACAGCGCTTTATCCTCCAGTTTGAATAATCGCCGGATACGCTGATGCCAGCCAAATCCTGCAAGGCCTCGGTGTAAAATAATTCCCATAAAATAGGTAATGATTCCACCCAAAGTATTGCCGAAAGTTGCCACCCCCAAAAGCGAGGAAAAACCATGCTCGCCGGATTGATACAAATAGTATAACGCCACCTCAACGCCACCGGGAACCAGCGTGGATGCCAGCAACGATCCGACAAAAAGCGATGTTAGCTCAGCGGTCATATCTACATTTCATCGTTTTCGAATGGGCTTGAAACTTTTCAATTCACAAACTTCCCGATTAAATTTGCAATGCCATGCGCGAACTCGCTTTCCAAAGGAAACGACAACGTGCCCATGACCGAATAGCCTAACAACAACGGCATCAGGTAAAACCGTATCATGTAAAAAAACCAGGCCACATACAGTGGAGTTAAAGGCCCGATCAAAAACCCGGGGGTGATCGGCGAAAACAGTTTTAACAAAGGATTGGTGGCGCGCACGAAGAAGCGCATAAAGAAAAATGAACTGTCCTGGGGCAGGAAAATTCCCATTGCAAATCGACCGATCAGGGTCCACATGATCACGCCCATAATGTAGTCGGCGGCTAACAGCCAAATTGGAAAATGCTCATACATTTTGCTGTCGCGAAGTTATGCTGACTTTGTTGTTGTGGTTACGCCGCGGTCGGCGGCATCGCCGTCGTCATCGTCACCGCTAACATTACGGTTTTGTGTCCCGCTAAGCGGGACACAGCCGCCGCGGAAAAGGTGCGGCTATCGCCCCCTCACCGTCATTCCTGCGAAAGCAGGAATCCAGTCATTATATTCGTCTCGCGCAAGCGAGACACAAAACCATAATGTCGCGGCTTCGCCGCGTAATGTCTTACTGGATTCCGTGTCAAGCACGGAATGACGGGCCTGGCGGTCACCATCACGCCACCACCCCGCCATCCGTGGCGGAACGAAAGCACTAATGCGCGGAAACTAATGCGTAGAATCAAGCACCGTTTTACCCGAAGGCACGCGGATTTCATCCACCATTGCCTGGGTTTCCGCATCGGGTTCGGCGGTCATCAGCGACACCGCAACCATTGCGATCAAACTCACTGGCATACCGATGATGCCGAAGCGCAGGTGATCGATGCCAAGCCATGGGTCATTGCCAAGAAACGCGGGGGCCACCCAGTATAGGTAGAGGCTGCCGGCAATGAAACCGCACAACATGCCCGCTAATGCGCCGGGACGGTTAGCGCGCTTCCACCAGATTCCCAACACGATCGGGAAGAACAAGCCTGAACATGCGAAGTCGAAAGCCCATGCCACCGCGCCTAAGATGCTGGTGAGTTTGAGACTGGCGACGAAGGCGCCGGCCGCGCCAATTGCCAATAACAGGATACGGGCAACCAGCAAGCGCTTTTTAGTTTCGGCTTTTGGATCGATGATTTTGTAATACAAATCATGCGACAGTGCATTTGCGATTGCCAGCAACAAACCGTCCGCGGTTGACATCGCCGCAGCCATGCCGCCAGCGGCCACCAGGCCGGAGATGACGTAAGGCAGTCCGGCAATTTCCGGCGTCGCCAACACCACAATATCTCCGCGCATGAAGAACTCATTAATCTGCAACAGGCCGTCGCCGTTAGCGTCGATAATCTGCACAAAGCCAATATTGGCCCACTTCTGCACCCAATCCAACGCGCTAACGTCGGAGATGGCCTTGCCAATAATGCCAGTCGCAAGATTGGGATCGAGCACTTGCAGTTTGGTAAAGGTCGCCAACGCCGGTGCGGTGAAATACAGCAAGAAGATGAAGAGCAGCGACCAAGCCACCGACTGGCGTGCGGCCTTGACCGACGGCGTGGTGAAATAACGCATCAGGATATGCGGTAATGACGCAGTGCCGGCCATCATGCACAGCACCAGGGTTACAAACTTCCAGCTATCGCCCGCCGCGGCATGAGCAACGCTCAACGCTTTAAGCCCTTTCTTCGCGCCTTCCACCGCTTCCAGCCCACCTAAATTATACATCGCTTCCAACTCGCCGATTCGGGCCACCGCGTCGCCGTAAACAAATTGCGGCACCAGCCCGAAACCTTGCTTGTTGGACATCCAGAATACCGGCACCAGATAGGCGATGATCAATACAATATATTGCGCAACCTGAGTCCAGGTGACCGCGCGCATTCCGCCTAACATGGAACACAGCAAGATGCCTAACAGGCCGAACCAGACGCCCACTTCAAACGGAATTTGCAAGGCCCGCGAGGCGATGGTTCCGGTGGCGTTGATCTGCGCGGTCACATACGTGAACGAGGCCACGGTCAAAACCACCACCGCGAAGAATCGCGCCAGGTTGCCGCCGTATCTGGTGCCGATAAAATCGGGCACGGTGTAGCAACCAAACTTGCGCAAGTAGGGCGCCATCAACGACGCCACCAATACGTAACCGCCGGTCCAGCCGACCACAAACGCTAAATAACCGTGTCCGCCGAAGTAGATGCCACCGGCCATTGCCACGAATGATGCCCCAGACATCCAGTCGGCGGCAGTCGCCATACCGTTAAATACGGCGGGCACCTGGCGACCGGCGACGTAGTAAGCGTCAACCTGCATGGTGCGGGATAACCAGCCGATGCCGGCATAGATCACCACAGTGAAGGCGACGAACAGGATGCCGATGGTATCAGCGCCAACGCCCAGCTGCTCAAGAATGGCCATCAGCAGAACGAAGGCTAAAAATCCGCCGGTGTACATGCCGTACACCTTAGGCAGATTGTCGATAAAGTTGCCTTTAATCATTTTCTACTCCTCCGCAAAACCAGTTTCCTGGTCGATTTTTTGTTGCGCCCAGACGAACCAGAAAATCAGGATAACGAAAATCACTTCGGATCCCTGCGCGGCCATGTAATAACCCAATGGAAAGCCCAGAAATGAAAAAGCATTCAGTGAATCGGCGATCCAGTGGACTGCGAAAGAAAAAATAAACCATATCGTTAGCGTAATGATCATCAGTCGCTTGGTGCGTTTCCAATGAACCGCTCTTTGGCTTGTGTCGGTCATACCTCTTCCTCAAGTGAAGGTGGTTTTAAAAAATAAGCACTCTCGTGAACATAAAATACCGCGCGTGCATGGCCCGATAATAACCGCAAGCAACACCAAAGTCATCTTGAAATAAGATAAAATTCAGGGTTTGACAACCTGATTTTGATGCGTATTTATAGTGACTTCTTTGGCAAAAACATTACTAGTGCTTCCTAAAGCACTGATTTCAATCGATTTTTGGAAAGCGTTTACAGATTATACCGGAATAGGCAGAGGCCATAAAACCCCGCAGCTAACCGATTCGGAATCACTGGGACAATTTTTACAAACTCGCGCCAGCCATGTCGCGCAAACTTCGCTGTACGGATATTTGAGAACCCGGGCCGGCACGCGCTACCCGGAATTATTCGAAGACCCGGGAATTTTGCTATCGATCAATATGGCAAAATGGCAAATCTGGCTGGCCTGTCTGTCGGATTTAACAATCTATATTGGCGGCTTGATTCACCAGCGCACCGATGCCCGCCACGATGATATTCGCTTGGTGTTATCGTCGGTCATCAATGAAATTCTAACCGCCGTCGGCATACCCGATGAAGCCTCGCCTGAATTCCCGGACACCGCCGAAAGCCTCAAACGACGTGTGGCCAACTGCGACTTTTCATCTATCCCGGACAATGAATTTGCATTTATTAAAAGCCCCGAAGCCCTTTTTTATTGGGCGCCGGTTGCCGATCAACTCAAAAATCGCGATAAGGAAATCGTTAAAAACTCGGTGCGATTTCGCTGGCATGAAATTCGTCGAAGCGCCCGGAAACTACTGCAAGCAGAGGCGTTAATGGAAAACGCCAAAGGCAACGTTTTATAAAACGGTTTATGAAATAAGGGGCTGGCGCCTAATAAATTTTGCCTGATAAGTTTCGCCTAATAAATTTCGCCTGATAAGTTTTCTTGAGCGGTTTTTTCAGGTCTGCCAGCAGTTTGTCTGGAGCGCCTGGATTAAACCGCTGCTTGAAGGAAGCGCCGACTTTTCCTCCGCTGAATGCCAGAATGCGGATGAGAGACAGCCATTCCAACCGGTCTATGGCGCCGCCTTAAACCATCACCACCTCGGCCCCCAATACATCGGCGTCGCGCTGCTGGTGGGTGGTGATCAACAAGGTCAGCGCGCGCTTTTCCTGCAACCGCAAAATAAGCGACAGCATTTCGGCGCGCAGCGTTTCATCGAGGCCGCTGAAGGGCTCATCCAACAGCAGCAGCGGTCGGTTCCTCGCTAGGCATCTTGCCAGTGCCACGCGTTGCTGTTGTCCGCCGGACAGGCTGTCCGGTTTTCGGTGTGCGAATTCGCATAACGATACCGATTCCAGGGCCTGGTCGATGGCGACATTCTGTTGCGGCGAGAGGCGCATTCCGGGGTGCAGGCCGATGGCCAGGTTTTGCCGCACGGTGAGGTGGGGGAACAGGTTGTGGGCCTGCAGCAGGTAGGTCAGCGGACGCTTGGCCGGGGCCAGGCCCAGCAGGCTTTGGCGGGCAAAGCGCAAGTCGCCCCGATGCGGCTGGAGGAAACCGGCGATGAGGTTGAGTATGGTGGATTTTCCCGAACCGCTGGGGCCCATCAACGCCGCCGAATGGCCGGTGGCGACGGTGAAATCCGCCCGAATGGTTGCGCCGCCGGGGTAATCGCCAGAGCGTTCACCCGCATAATCAAAATGGACATTTTCGACCTCAAGCATGGCGGCGGTTGTCTTTCATTGATCGGTGGTTGCCGGGCGGGTTGTTTTCGCGGCGCCCAGCCATTCAATCGCCCAGAACAAGGCGAAGCACAAAGCGCACAGCAACACTGCCACCACGGCCGCCTGTTCCAGCCGGTAGTTGCCGATCAGGCGATACATCAACAGCGGCAGGGTGTGCAGGTCAGCGGTTCCAAACAGCGCAATCACCCCCATGTCGCCGGCCGACAGAGTGGTGGCGATCGCCAGGGCATAGGCAATCGGCTGGCGCAGCGTCGGCCAAAGAATATGTCGCCATTGGTGGAATCCGCTGATGCCCAGGCTGGCGCACAGTGGGTCATAACGGTTGCGCTGCACCTGCAGCACCGGCACCAAAATGCGAATGCCGAACGCCAGCGCGAGCAGGGCGTTGAGCGCGATGACCAGTAGCGGCCCCAGCGAAAGGGCATCGGTGAAGTGGCGGAAAAACAGGAACAATCCGGCGCCTAAGGTAATGGGCGGCACCAGCAAGGTCAGGAGGCCAACGATTTCCGCGCCCACCGCCCACACGGCAAGGCGCGCGCGCCGCAGCGTGACGATCGAGTTGGATACCGCCAGCGCAAGCAGGCAGGAAAGCAGGCCGGCGGCAAGCGCGATCAGCAAAGTCCAGCACACCGCATACCAAAAATCGACTTCGGCCAGAATCGACCAGCCGCCCGGCGACAGGGTTTTCATCAGCACCGCGGCCAATGGAGAGATCAGAAAAACCGAGGCCACGACGATGACCACGCAGTCCGTCAGCAGCGGCAGCCGGGCGCCGCTGTCCGGTCGGTGGATGCCGGGATAATCGCCCGCTCGTAGCGGAAACGGCGCCCCGCCGGCGAAAAACACCAGCGCCAGCGTGGTGCAGATGCCGATCTGAATCAGCGACAGCGCCACCGCCTTGGACAGATTGAAGTCAAAACGGATCGCCTGGTAGATGGCCACTTCCAGGGTGGTGGATTTCGGCCCGCCGCCGAGCGTGAGAACGATGGCGAAAGAGGTAAAACACAACAGAAAAACCATGCCGGCGGTGCCCGCAATCAAGCCGCGCAGCAACGGCCATTCGAGGTGCCGAAAAATATGTCGTGGTTTCATGCCGTACAGTCGGGCCAGGTTCCAACTGTGTTGCGGCAGGGCGAGCAAGCCGTTGAGAAAAATCCGGGTGGCCAGCGGCAGATTGAAAAACACATGGGCGATGAGGATGCCGACCAGGCCGTACAGGTAGTCGCGGCGGGCCAAGCCGAGCGCGGACAACAGCTGGTTGATCCAGCCATTGCGGCCGTGCACCGCGACTATGCCGAGGACCGCGACCATGGTGGGAATGATCAAGGAAATACTGCTGAGCCGGATGATCAGGCGACGCCCGAGGAAGCGGCCGCGTCGCGCCAACGCGCGCGCCAGCGGGATGGCAAGGGCGACGCTCAACAGCGTCGATAACGCCGCCTGCCACAAGGTGAAACGGATGATCGAGCGCGTGATTGGTTTATTCAGTTCGGCCAACAGTGCGAGTTGCCCGGCTTCGACCACCAGCCCGCCGATGGCGCACAGCACCAGCAACAGTATCCCCAGCACCGTGGCCAGCCCAATCACCGCGCCGCCGCCGCTAACTGCCCATAATAAGCGGGTCGCTAACGCGCCTTACTGGCTCAGCGCCTGACTGAATTCGTCAACCCATGCGGCCTTGTTTTCGGCGATGCGGCGCGGGTCAATCATCAGGCTTGCCGCCGGTTTCACCAGTTGGTCGAAGGCTGGCGGCAATCCCCCCGCGATGTTTTTAACCGGGTACATCCATTGGCCGGTAGGGATGACCGATTGAAAACCGTCGCTGAGGATGAAATCCATAAACTGCTGGGCCAGCGCCGGGTTGGGGGCGTTTTTGAGCTGCGCCGCCACCTCGATTTGCACGCCGTGGCCTTCGCTGAAGGCGGCCGCCCGGTATTGCTGTTGGCCTTGTGCAATCAGGTGGTAGGCGGGGGAGGTGGTGTAACTCAAAACCAGGTCCGCTTCGCCATCCAGAAACAGGCCATAGGCCTCCGACCAGCCCTTGGTGACGGTGAGGATTTTGCCGGACAGCTGGCGCCACACGGCGGCGGCGCCATCGCCGTAGAGCGCCTTAACCCACAACACCAGCCCCAGTCCCGGGGTCGAGCTGCGCGGGTCCTGGATCAGGATTTTCAACGAATCGCGCGCATCCACCAGTTGCTGGAAGCTGGTCGGCGGTTGGCTCAGCTTGTCACTGTTGTAAATGAAAGCGAAATAGCCGTAATCGAAAGGCAAAAAAGTTGGGTCGTCCCACGCAAACGGCAAATCCAGATTGGTGAGGAAGACGTTGTGCGGGCTGAGCAGCCCGGTTTTTTGCGCATCGACCATCAGGCCATTGTCGAGGCCAAGCACGACATCGGCGCGCGACTCGGCGCCTTCAAGCTGCACTCGGCTGAGGATGCCGGTGGAGCTGTCCACCGCCACATAATTCAATTCGCAATGGCATTGCGCTTCAAACGCTTGCTTTATTTTCGGGCCGGCGCCCCACTTCGCGGCAAAGGAATCATAGGTATAAACATTGAGAACCGGCCGCTCCCCGGCCAGGCATACATTGGCGGCAGCCGCCAAAAACACGGTTGCCGAAAACAAAGGCAGTAAAACAAGGATAAATTTGCGCATGGTTATTACCTCATTAAATTAGCGGAAAACTTAAAACCAGCGCGGAGAAGCGAGCCATGTTCCGGGAAAGTCTCGGATTTTTGGCCGGGTTTTGCGGTGGTCTCAATCCCTCCGCCAGTATTATCTGGATCAGGTTAGACGGGTTGCCCTGGAATATCTGTATGCCTGTACGGCATGACACCAGAGCCTCTCAGCATTTGCGCCCCGTTGAGACTTGTTACGCATGGATTATATCATGTTTGATATCATGTTTGATATCATGCTGCGGTGTCCCGGTCTAGTTTTGCCAGCGGGGTTGGTTTCGGCCCAACCGCCCGCTAAAATGGTTTAGCCTGGTCGGTCATCTAATCCCGCCATGCCCCATTGAACATGCGCCATCGAAACCGGCTACCGCACCGAGATACCCTGCCAGAAAAATGACCATCACTATGCCAGACAAGAAAAAACCTTTTCTGATTATTCAACTGCGGCCCGAGGATGAGACAGCGAACAGCGAATTTGAAGCGATTTTGCGATACGGCGGGCTTCGGCAAAATGAGGTAATCCGGGCTCGGGTTGAGCGCAACGGCCTGCCTGACCTTAGCCTGGATGACTACGCCGCCATCATCGTCGGCGGCAGCCCGCTTGATGTGAGCGCGCCCGAATATCAGAAAAGCGCAATACAGAAAAAGATTGAAGCGGACTTTATGAATTTGTTTGAAGGTGTGGTGGCAGCGGATTTCCCGTTTTTAGGTGCCTGCTCCGGCAGTGGATTGCTGGGCACATTTTGCGGAGCGAGTGTCTCGACAAGATACGCCGAGCCGGTTGGCGGAGCCGACATTACGCTCACTGCAGAAGGGGAAAAAGATCCTTTGCTGAGCGGATTCCCAACCACATTTCGCGTGCTGCTCGGACACAAGGAGGCCTGCGATGACATCCCGCCCGGCGCGATACTTTTAGCGCGCTCAGCGGCCTGTCCGGTGCAGATGTTCCGGGTGAAAAACAATATTTATGCCACCCAGTTCCATCCAGAGGGAGACTACGAGGGCTTTGCGGTGCGAATCAACGCATACAAACATCACGGCTATTTTCCGCCAGAGACTGCGGAACAGCTTATTGCCGTCATTAAGGATGAAGATACGCCGGTGCCAAAGCAGATGCTCAACCGATTCGTCAATCGATACCGGAACTAGCCATGATCAAGATTTCATTCACAACGGCCATACCCAAACGATCATCGGCACCGACACCGCAATGACAATGATCTCCAATGGCAAGCCCATGCGCCAGTAATCGCCAAATCCATAGCCGCCCGGCCCCATAATCAGGGTATTGTTTTTATGGCCAATGGGGGTCAAAAACGCGCACGAGGCGGCCACTGCCACCGCCATAAGAAAAGGATCGGCGCTGACGCCTAAGCGGTTGGCGATGTCGATGGCGATGGGCGCGGCGATGACCGTGGTGGCGGTGTTGTTGAGCGCATCGGACAGCGTCATGGTCACCACCATCAATAATATCAGCACAATCATCGCCCCATAACCCTCGGCCAGGCTAACAATGCTGTGGGCGATAAGCGCCGTGCCGCCTGAGGCCTCCAGCGCAGAACCAAGTGGAATCATGGCGCCAAGCAAGACGATGACCGGCCATTCGATGGAAGTATAGATTTCACGCACCGGGACGATGTTAAATCCAACCATAATGAGACACACGATCGCTAACGCGGCGGGCAAATGCAGTATGCCGACGCTGGCGGCGGCAATGGCAAGCGCGAAAGCGCCGACGGCAATTCCAGCTTTGTGGCGTTGTATCACTTGCAAATCCCGTTCCTGCAGGGGAAGTCCGCCTAACCAGACAGTAATATCCGCCAAGCGCTCGGCCGGGCCAAGCAGCAGCAGCACGTCGCCAGCCTGAATAGTCAATTTTCGAACCCGATCGCGAAACGATTTGCCCTGACGCGACACGCCCAGCAAGGTCACGCCATGGCGATACAGCAAGCGCACGTCCAGCGCCGTGCGCCCTTCGATTCTCGCGCCTTCGGGAATGACCATTTCAATCAGCGCCAGATCTTCGCCGATCAAGGAATCGTGTTTTTCCGCGCCGACATACTCCAGATGATGCGCGCCGACGAACGCGTCGATATTGGCGGCGTTGGCTTGTATTACCAGCAAGTCGCCGCGCTTAATCGTCTCGCGCCGCGCATGGCCCGGGAAGCGCTGGCCGCGGCGCACCAAGCCGATGATGACGACATCGGCCTCTTCGCCGGCCGCGTCCAGATCGCGCACTTTTTTGCCGATGACCGATGACTTTGCCGCCACCTTGACCTCAGCGATATAAGCCTGGATTTGGAACAACTCCCGGGCCGCGCCCTGGTCGCTGGTCACATTGGGAATCAGGCGCCAGCCGACCAGCGTCACAAACAAAACGCCCGCGCCCGCGGCGACCACCCCCACCGGCGAGAAATCGAACATGCCGAATGGCGCGCCAAATGCCTGCTCGCGAAAACTGGCGATGATGATATTCGGCGGCGTGCCGATCAGCGTGATTAAGCCGCCGAGGATGGAGGCGAAGGACAACGGCATCAGGGTCAGCGCGGGGCTGCGCTTGGCCTTTGCCGCGGCTTGCATGTCGATCGGCATGAGCAGCGCCAGCGCCGCGACATTGTTCATAATCGCCGACATGCCCGCGGCCAGCGCGGACATGATGCTGATATGAAGAAACAATGAGCGACCGGCATCGACTACATGCTTGGCGATCAGTTCAATGGCGCCGGAATTGGACAGGCCGCGACTGACGATCAACACCAGCGCGACGATGATGGTGGCGTGATGGGCGAAGCCGTCAAACGCGTTTTCCTGCGGCACCACGCCGATGACGACCGCGGCAATCAATGCGCCAAAAGCAATCAGGTCATAGCGTATCTTGCCCCAAATCAACAGGGCAAATACGACGCCCAGCAATGAAAACAGCATCATCTGGTCAGACATCATGCCACTCTAATAATGGGCTAATAATGGGCTAATAATGAACCAATAAAATGAACCAACAAATTCAGGCCTGCGCACCGGCAGCGATTTGTTATATCGAGACGCCATGAAGTCTATGGAACGCTATTTATAGGCGACTTTGAGAATTTCGTAAACTCGTTTTCCGCGCGGCGCGGCGACTTCGACTTGATCGTCAACATGTTTTCCAATTAACGCCTTTCCGATTGGAGAACTTATGGATATGCGCCCTTTGTTAAGATCGGCTTCCAGATTACCGACCAATTGATAATGCACAGTGCTATCCTGCTCGGTGTCGTATAAATTCACATAGGCGCCGAACACAACCTTTCCATCCTGGGCAATTTTGAGCGGGTTGATGATTTCCGCTATGGACAGGCTGGATTCCAACTCGGCGATGCGCCCTTCGATAAAACCCTGTTGTTCTTTGGCGGCATCGTACTCCGCATTCTCCGACAAATCGCCGTGCGATCTTGCTTCCGCGATAGCGGCGATCACATTCGGGCGATCGACGCTTTTCAATTTGGCCAACTCGGCGCGCAATTCCTCGGCGCCATTGCGGGTCAATACTACTCTGTCGTTCATTTCAAAAGCTTATGGATTTCTGCCGTGACACTTTAACGGGGCGCGCTAACATAATGTTCAAGTCTTTCAGCGCTGCCAATTCCATGGCACTATACCCCAAAACATCACTAAGCACATCTTTGCAGCGCCATGAATGGGCGGCGCTGACGACAACCACTTCGTTTTTATTCAATGAAAACGCCTCTGGTTTTTGGGTGAAAATAATGACCGCGTTCATTCTTCCTGCAACGCCGGCAGGTCGCGAAAATGTTCTAGGGCTTCAGGGTTCGCCAATGCCTGAGTATTTTTTACCTCATCGCCATGCACCATATCGCGCACCGCCAACTCCACAATCTTGCCGCTCAAGGTTCTTGGAATATCGGCCACCGCGATAATTTTTTTCGGCACATGGCGGCGCGTGGTGTGGTCTTGAATGGTGTGACGAATCTTCGCTTTTAATGCTTCGGTCAATGTTATCTTATCGCGCAACAGCACGAACAACACAACTCGGACATCGCCATCCCATTGCTGAGCGATACATAAACTCTCCAGCACTTCATCGACTTTCTCGACCTGGCGATAAATTTCCGCGGTGCCGATGCGCACGCCGCCGGGGTTGAGGACGGCGTCCGAGCGGCCGTGGATGATGATGCCGTCGTGGTCGGTGATTTCGGCGTAATCGCCCTGCGCCCAAACATGCTCAAAGCGCGCGAAATAAGCGGCATGATAGCGTTGATTATCCGCTTCATTCCAAAACCCCAAAGGCATGCTCGGAAAGGGTTTCGTGCAAACCAACTCCCCGCGCCTGCCGCGCACCGGCTTGCCGTCTTCATACACCTCCACCGCCATGCCCAATCCACGGCATTGAATCTCGCCGCGATACACCGGGCGCACCGGACAGCCGAGCACGAAGCACGAGACGATGTCGGTGCCGCCGGATATTGATGACAACATTAAATCGCGTTTAACTTGGCTATAAACATAGTCAAAACTCTCGGGCGCGAGCGGCGAGCCGGTCGACAGAATGGCGCGTAAGGTCGGCAGTTTTGAGCGCGCTTTCGGTCTGAGTTGGTGTTTTGCGCAAGCCGCGATAAAGCGGGCGCTAGTGCCAAACACCGTGATGCCGGCTTGGTCGATCAAATCCCACATGCTGTTTTTGCTCGGATAAAACGGCGAGCCATCGTAGAGCACTATGGTGCATCCGCTGGCGAGTCCGCTAACCAGCCAATTCCACATCATCCAGCCGCAGGTGGTGAAGTAAAACAATTTGTCATCGCGCTTGATATCGGTATGGAGTTGATGTTCTTTTAAATGCTGTAATAACGTCCCCCCGGCAGAGTGCACAATGCACTTCGGCTGGCCGGTGGTGCCCGATGAATACAATATGTACAAGGGGTGATCAAACGGCAACTGGGCGAAATCAATCTCTGTCTGGTCGGTTTCAAAGTCGTCGTACAGCATCGCATTGCGAATGTCGCTGGCGCGGAGATTAACCCGCCGCGATGAATGCAAAAACGGCACGATAATGACCTTGTCTATACTGGGTATTTTTTCCGCCACCGACTTGACCGCGTCCAGCACTTCAATGCTTTTGCCGTTATAGCGATAGCCGTCCACGGCGAATAATACTTTGGGCTGAATTTGGGCGAGTCGCTGCGACACTTCCGCCGCCCCAAAGTCCGGCGAGCAGGACGACCAAATCGCGCCGATGCTTGCGCTCGCCAGCAAGGCAATGACCGCTTCTGGCGTGTTCGCCATATAACCGGCGACACGATCGCCTTGCGCCACGCCTAAGGATTTTAATAACGCGGCGCATCGAGCCACTTCGCGATATAACTCGCGGTATGTGATTTCGCGCTGCGCTGCGTCGTGCTCGCCGTGAAAAATAATCGCGACCTTGTCATCGCGGTAGCGCAGCAGGTTTTCCGCGAAGTTCAGCCGCGCGCCGCTGAACCATTTTGCCCCCGGCATGGCCTCGGGCTGGATCAGCACGGCGTCCCAGTGCCGGCTGCTGATGACGCCCGAAAACGCCCACACCGCAGCCCAAAACTGCGCGCTGGATGCCACGCTCCATTGGTAAAGAGAATCATAGTCTGTTACCGATGTATTGGTTTTTGACACCGAATCCATGAAGGCGGTGAGGTTGCTGTTCGCAACGGATTGCGGCGACGGCCGCCACAAAGGCGCTGGCTTGCTCAACTTGGCTCCGGTTTTGGTTTTGGTTCTGGTTCTGAGTCGGCGCCATACTGCGATTGCGGCACATGCACAATCAATCCATCCATTTCGTCCGTGATTTTAATTTGGCAACTCAATCGGCTCAAATCATCCACCCCATCCGCAAATTCCAGCGTCTCGCGTTCGTCATCCTTCATCTTGGGCAACTTCGCCGCCCACCGCGGATCGATATGCACATGACAAGTCGCGCAGCGACATTGACCGCCGCACTCCGCCAGTATGCCTGGCAGTTCATTTCTTTTGGCAAGATACATAACCGGCGTGCCGATTTCTCCGTCAATGGCATGTTCCGCGCCGTCAGCAAGCATGAAGTTAATGGTGGGCATAGGCCTTGAGTTTAGCGTAATCACGCCACCCGGTGGTGTATAAGCTCAGATACCTTTGGCACTCTGATGCAGAAGGAGAGCCATGCAAATCCAGCATGTCGGATACCGAACAAAGGCTTTTACCGGGCAGCCGCTTTAGGGCATCCCACGTTTTCACGAGGGCATGCTTTGGGAGATGACTTCCAAAAATGCTCAAGAGCGTCTCAAAATCCTCGGTTTCTTCGCGGATCATGGCGAAGCGGCGACCGGTGATGCCTTCGGCCTCAGTCGCAGAACCCTTTATCGCTGGAAACAGGCCCTGCGCCAGGCCGGCGGCAACCCGGCGGCCCTGACTGCCAAACCCTGCGCGCCCAGGCACCGGCGACAACCGCAGGCGCCCCCGGCGCTGATCAAGGCAAGGCGCGCGCTCTGCTCGGACATAGCGGTGATGCCGAGGAATGGGGCATCTGCGGCGCCATCCGACTCGCCGCCGGCGCCGATGGGCAGGGCTTGTCATTCAGCCTCAGCCCCGGCTATGGCGACTCCGCCAGCGATATGCAACGCATGTGGCAGGACGGCTTGCGCGATGCCGATGACGACAACGCCGCCACCGCCCATGACTACGCCATGCGCCTGGACGCACGCCTCGGCTACGGCATGACCGGCACCAAAGCGCCATCGTGGCTCGGCGGACAGCCCACATTGCTGACCCCCTACACCGAGATGACATTAACCGACGCCAGCAACCGCTACCGCTTAGGCCTGCAATGGCAACTCGGCAAGCGTCTCGGCCTTGATCTTACCGGCGAACACACCGAAACCGACAGCAGCACCCCAACCGACTCCATCCTGCTCAAAGGCGAGTTGCGGTTTTAAGCAAGGCGCGGCCCGGAAGTGAGGCTTCAGCCTCGCTAGGCCCATTGCAAATGGCGGGACTAAAGTCCCGCGTCCGACCGGAAGTAGGGACAGGTCGCGACCTGTCCCTACGTTGAGTCGCAACGGCGGCAGCAGTGGCGGAGGTCGTCATTGCGAGGAGCAACGCGATGTTGCGTTATCGTAATCCCCCGACCCTCCCTTATTATGGGGGCTTCATTTGCCCGCCGCCGACCCGCCCCGTCATTATCGGGCTTGACCCGATAATCCAGTGAAACACCCAGCGGCGCAAGCCGCTGACCTTTCCAAAGGTGGTGGACCTTGTTTTAGGCACATTAATCGGTTACTATCGGCGCGGGAGTCGGCCAGACAGTTGCTTCGTCCCGCTTTGATAATCCTAATCACAGGGACGGGGAGGAAAGTCCGGGCTCCATTGGGCTAAGGTGCCAGGTAACGCCTGGGCGGCGCGAGCCGACGGCAAGTGCCACAGAAAATATACCGCCTCGCTTGCGGGGTAAGGGTGAAATGGTGCGGTAAGAGCGCACCGCGCTATTGGCAACAATAGCGGCTGGGTAAACCCCACCTGGAGCAAGACCGAATAGAGATCCGTTGGCGCGCCCTCGCCGGATCCGGGTAGGTCGCTAGAGGCATTCGGCGACGAATACCGCAGATGAATAACTGTCCTCGACAGAACCCGGCTTATCGGCCGACTCCCGCTTGCCGTTATGCCAACGTTAGCGGCACTCTTATTTTTGTCGAAAACCTTTATTGTCAAGGCTAGGCTGCACCCTCTTGCATAAGCAAGTCCTGGGTTTGAAATCCGCCCAAATAATGCCCTGCGTCAGCCCCGCAATAGTGCCATTGCGGCCACCCGCAACCGTAATGCATTTGCAGCGCATGGGCTGTTTTCATCAGACCAGATTGAGTTTTATGCGGGCGTTGTTACGCGACCTAAAAAATCAGGGATAGCGATTCGAGCAAACAACATGGGCTGTTGATGATAAAGGCACAGGCGTTGCGCCAAGTCGTTCATCAACGCCGCACACGCTCCAACCCGCACCTATTCGCTAATAGGTTATGCCAATAATCTGTCCTGCATAGACTTCGGTATTCCGCGACAGCAGCGATCTCCAAAGCGCGCTTACTGCATCTTGATTTACCGCATCTTGATTGCCGCAGCCGGATTAAATGCTATCGACGTCCGCGTTTTGGTCTGGGCGTTTCGAAGTTCACCTTGATGGATTTGCCGTTAAAATCCCTGCCATTCAGGCCGGCAATAGCGGCGCGCGCTTCATGGCCTTCCATTTCGATAAAACCAAAACCCTTGCATTCGCCTGAAAAAACGTCCATCACAAGTTTGCAGGAACGCACAGTGCCAAATTCTGAAAATAGGGTCTGTAGATCGTTTTCTTTGGTGCTGGCGGCTAAATTGCCAATAAATAATTTTTTCAATGCGGTTCCTCTGTTACGGTATGGACGCTGTTGTCTCTATAATAGTCTCTCAAAAAAGAACCTCGCCGCGGCGAGGTTCACGGTCGGCCTGGCAAACGGGATCATGCCCATTGAGAGCATGCCCATAATGAGCGCGGGTGCAAATGAGATTAGGCCTAGGCGGTAACACTGGTTGCCTGCAGGCCTTTTGGGCCGTCCTCTATCTCAAATGTCACTTTTTGACCTTCGCGCAAGGTTTTAAAACCTGTGCCGTTGATTGCGCGGAAATGAACGAACACATCGGGTCCGCCATCGTCTTGTGAAATAAAACCAAAACCCTTGGCTTCATTAAACCACTTTACAGTACCTGTAGTCATAAAACTTTACCTGAATTAAATTTAAAAAAAGAATGCGTACAGCTGATGAAACAGGGAATTTAGTGGGGTAACACGGAGGGAACAACCAAAAACTGCCAATAACAAAATCTGTCGCCATATACACCCTACTATAAGACAATTTATCCGAGTTTACCAGAAATATAATAAAAATTGTTACGAGTACATTATCTGTCTATTAATTAACGCGCAACCTGTCCGGTTTGCTGCGCGTCTATTTGGGCGCACGGCTGAGCCGGGCGGCGTTTCACGTGCGGCTGAAGCGGATGAAACTTGAACAAGCGCATGCAGGCTGCCAAGGCAACCGACTGACGCGGAGCGAGGCTGCCATACGGCTCAGGGGATATTAATTCCGGAGGGCGAAGAAAACAGGCAGGTGGTGTGCCGCCGCTGCGCAAAATTCCCGCCGGTGATTCCGTTGCGGACTGCGTCCTGCGCGCCATCGCCGACGTTACTGAAAGCGGACAGACTATGTGTCAATTATCCGGACAGTTCTATTTGCTCCTGACACTCTTTTATTTTGTGCGTTTGATAGCCGGTAGCGAATTCAAAAACGCCACAACCGAGAAGCACCGCCGCGGTTTTACTTGGCTCGGGTTTTACTTGGCTTCCGCGATCGCTTCTAATTTTTTGGAACGAATAATCTGTCCATTCAGCCCGGCTTCCTTGGCGCTGCCGCCGTAGGCGACGGTCATCAACTGACTGTAGTACACCACTGGCATATTAAAATTTTTGTTATAGGTTTTGTTGATCTGTTCCTGATAAACCTCTACGTTCATTTGGCATACCGGGCACGGGGTAACGATCATGTCGGCATTGTGGTCGTAGGCTGATTCAACGATTTCCTTGATTTGCGCCTGACTTTTTTGCGGCTCGGAGAAGGCCAGAGCGCCGCCGCAACAAGTCACTTTTTGTTCATATTTATCGGCCGGTTGCGCGCCCATGACTTCCACCATCTTGTCCAGGTATTTTGGATTTTCAAAAGACTCGCCGTCGATGCCAAACGGGCGGTTGGTCTGGCAACCAACGTAACCGGCTATTTTTAATCCTTCCAACGGTTTCTTGACCGGCGCCGCGAGCTCATCGTAGCCAAGATCCTCGATCAATACTTCCACCATGTGACGCACGCCGCTGGCGGTTTTTTCATCGATATCGATTTTCAAGCCAACATCCGCCAAGATGCTTTGTGTGTCGGCCAGCAGTTGCTCGGACTTTGACAGCCGTTCGACCGATTCTTTGGCGCCGATCCAGCAGGCTGCGCAGGTGGCGACAATATCCTGCCCGGCGTTGTGCTTCTGAGACAAAGCGATGTTTCTGGCATTCATCACATGGCGCGGCAGCTCGCCGCCGTCGGCATAGCCGATGGAGGCGCCGCAGCAGTTCCAGTCCGGGATTTCATTGAGTTTAATGTCCAGCGTTTTGCACATTGATTGCACCGACACCATATAGTTGGATGCCGATGCGTTGCGCTCAGAGGAGCAACCTGGATAAAACGAGTATTCTTTTCTAGCCATAATTTAAAGCCATTGGTTGTGATGATTCAAATATGTGATGTCAACTCGTGATGTCAACTGAACCCCTTGCGTTTGTCCTCGATTTCATACGCCTTCTGCAGCATCTGTTGCAACTGTTTTTTTTGCTTGATTCCGCCGGCCCTGAAAAATCCCATCGGGTTGAGTCGGCGGGTTTTTAACATGCCGAGACCCACTTTTCGCATGCTAAACGCGGTTTTAATACCGCTCACCAAACCGTTCATAAAATACAATTTTATGGAAAGTCTGGATTCATTGACTCGGCCGGTGGCAGCGATGTTGTCCCAAAACAATTTGGCGAAGCGTTTGGTCGGATTCATTTTCGGCGCGAGGCCGAGTCGGTTGGCGTAGTTCGCCAAGCCGTGCATAATGTGCATGATCGGCAGCTCGCTCGGACAACGCACCACACAGCTGTAACAGGAAGTGCACATCCACATCGACTCGCTGCGCAGCACCTCATCGCGCTGCCCGGCGCGAATCATCATAAACAATTCCTGCGGCGGATGCTCCCACGCCTCCCCCAGCGGACACGAGCCAGAGCAAACCCCGCATTGTATGCACATCTTCACCCAATCCCCGTCCTCCACATTGGCTTCCACCTCGCGCAGGAAGTTGTTGCGGTATTTTTCCACGGGTGATGTGTTCACGGGATTCGCCTCACTGCTGGATGGCATACGCGCGAACGCCGAACTGATCGCCGTCTTCATCGGGTTTCATTTTTGATCTCTCTCATTTGATCTCTCTCAGTCGCGCCTTCAGGTATTCCATGGTGCGGTCGCCCTTGATGCGGTTGCAGTTGCCGCACAGCAGTTGGAAGTTCTCCATTATACCGGGACCGCCTTTGGAAGTGGGAACAATGTGATCGCGCTCGAAGTTCTGAATTTGAAAATGCAAGCCGCAGCCGTTGCATATCCCGGCTTGGTTGCCGTATAACATTTTGCGGATCGCGGCATCGGAGCGCGTGATGCGCGGGATGTCGGTGCGGTGCGGGATGTCGGTGCGGTGGACGACTTCGCCTGTGAACACCTTGCCGGCGCCGAGCACTTCCTTGCCGAGCCGCATCTTCACCAACTCCAACGCCTTCGGGCTGATGTCAATGCCGATCCACTTGCGGTGCAAAACTTCGGCCGCAACGCAGGTCGTGGCGCAGCCGCAAAACGGGTCGAGCACGGTGTCGCCCTCGTTGCTGCTCGCCTTGATGATGCGGTCCATCAACGCCAGCGGCTTCTGAGTGGGATAGCCCATGCGCTCGTTTTTTCTCGAATAATCGATGATGACCCAGTCGCGCGGCGGTATTTTTTCCGGCACATACTGGCGATAGGTTTCATCGCTCTTGTCCTTGCTGAGCGGGGCAAATCCACCACCGTCTTTATAGCGTAAAACAAACGCGCGCCCTGCGTCATCAACATGACGAGACATCGCCTGGCGCGACGATTCCGACAACGGCGCTCCAATCGCTTCCCAGTTAAATACAAAATTTTTGCTTTTGGAATAATACAAAATCACATCGTGTTTTTTGTTGTATTGTTTTTTTGACAACTCCCTGCCTTGATAACACCAAATAACCTCATTACGAAAACATCGCTTGCCAAAGATCGCGTCCATCAGCAACTTCAAACTATGGCTCATGGTCGGGTCGACATGCAGGTAGATGCTGCCGCTGTCTTTCATAATGCGGTGCAACTCCCAAATGCGAATCGCCATGTAAATCAGATACGACTTGTCGCCCACGCCGCCGACCGCGCCGGCCGCGTGGATGATCGCGTATAACTTCGGCTGATGCGATTTCAACGCGGCGTGCCACGCCTCGTCCTCGTCCGAAAGCGTCCACGCATCCTTGAACGACGCGCCTGCGGCCAGGCTGCCGACCGGCGCGGAATAATGCTTGTTGGAGTTGAACGGCGGGTCGAGATAGACCAAGTCCGCGCTATCTGAGTTGAAGCCGCGCAAGATCGGCAGGTTGTCGCCGGTGAACAGCGCGCGATTGGGAATTTGTTGCATGTCTAAAACTCCCGCCTAAAATCCCTTGAACGGATTCATGCCGATTTCGTCGATTTTGGCGGCATAATCGTTAATCAATTTGGGCACGCGCTCAATATCGGTAATTTCGACTTCATAAGTCTGAACCCGTTCCGGCTCCAGTTGCAATTGACTCAGGGTGTCGTCAATCTTGCTCATGCGTTCATGCGCCAATTCAGAGCCGCTGACAAAATGGCACTGGTAGTCGTCGCCCTTTTTGCAGCCCATCATCATGATGCCGTCAAAGCCGGCGCTGAGCGCGTCGGTGACCCAAATCAAGTTCACCGAGCCTAAGCAACGAACCGGGATAATACGCACAAAGGCACTGTATTCAATGCGGTTGTGCGCGGCCATGTCGAGCGCCGGATAGGCATCGTTCTCGCAGGCGAGGATTAAGATGCGCGGCTTCTCATCGAACTCGTCCGGCATATCGATAGCCTTGATTTGCTGGCCTACGGTATCCACCGAGTAATTTTCGAAGGAAATGACCCGCACCGGACACGCGCCCATGCAGGTGCCGCAGCGCCGACATCTCGATTCGTTAAATACCGGGTAACCGTCCGCGTCTTCGTCGATGGCGCCGAACGGACATTCCACGGTGCAGCGTTTGCACTGGGTGCAGCCGTCCTTGCGAAAACTCGGGTAGGATAAATCCCCCGAGCGCGGATGCGCGGCACGACCCATCGCCGCGCCTTCGACCGCCTGAATCGCTTTCATTGCCGCGCCGGTGGCATCTTCGATGGATTGCGCGATGTCCATCGGTCGGCGCACCGGGCCACAAGTGTAGATTCCGGTGCGGCGGGTTTCGTAGGGGAAACAAATAAAATGGGAATCGCTAAACCCGTGCTTTAAATGCGGCAGGTCGGGGCCCTGTCGATAGTCCAGATTCAAAATCGATTCCACCGAAACCCTGACTTCGCCGGGTTTTGCATTTTCGGCATCATCGCTCTCCGCATCACCATCACCCTGCGCAATATCCACGCCCGAGTTCGGCACCTGCCCGGTTGCCAATACCACAAGGTCTGCGTGAGTAATGGCATCCTGATCGAGAATATGATCATGAAAATTGACTGCCAATTGATCACCAGCGGCCTCAACTTTAGTAACTTCAATTTTATTAACAGAACCGTTGGTGAACACCACGCCTTTTAACTGTGCCGAGCGATAAAAATCTTCGCCGTTGCCGGGCGTCCGCAGATCGGTATAAATCACGTTGGTATCAATGCCGGGGTTTTGATCCTTGAAATACATTGCTTGTTTAATGCTGACGTTGCAACAATATCCCGAGCAATAAGGCAGATGTCCCGGCTTATCGGAACGCTGTCCGGCGCATTGCACGAACACCACGCTTTCGATTTGCTTGCCATCGGACGGTCGAGCAATGCCGCCCTTGCCATTCGGGCCATTCGGGCCATTCGCGCTTTTTGCCAAGGCTTCCAGTTCCGTTTGATCGACCACATCCGGGGTTTTGCCGTAGCCAAATTCGGGAAGTTGGTTGGCATCGTAACGAGTGAAGCCACTGGCCTGAACCAGCGCGCCGACGTTTTCGGTCGTCGTTACACCGCTTTCAGTGGTGATGTCTATTGAAAATTGCCCCGGCGCACCGCTGGTTTTGGTCAGCGTGGCATTCAAAAATACCATGATGTTGGCGGAAACTTCGATTTGATGGACTAATTCATCGATGTTGTTATCTTGAGGATGGGCATAAGGCTCTTTGACGGGAAGCCGCTGATGAAAAGTTTTAGTCCAGCCTCCCAGTTGCGCGGTTTTTTCGACCAATAAAACGTCATAGCCTGCTTTTGCAGTTTCCAGGGCCGCGGTTATGCCGCTGATGCCGCCGCCAACGACCAGAATTCGCTTATTTACGCCGCGTTCCGCGCTGGCTTGCGGCGGCTGCATGAATTTCGCTTCGGCGCAGGCCATACGCACGTAGTCGTCCGCCATATCCTGAGTTAATTGCCGCGCATCATCGTCATGCGGCTGCGTCCAGATCACGCCTTCGCGCAAATTCGCCCGCGCCACTGCCACGCCCGCGCCATGAGCGGCTTCGGCGACATCGTCCGCCGCTCCTGCGCGTCCTGCGCCCGCGGCATACATGCCGTCCGTGGCAATAAAGTTAAACGCCTCGGTCTTGGAGCGTCGAGAACAGGCGCCAATGACAACGTGGGTAACCCCTTCATTGTCAATGTCGTTGCGGATAGTGGCTATGCCATCGCTGTTGCATAAATAATCGTGGGATTTACAAATGTCCACACCGCCCTCAGACTGAGCGATATTAACCAACCGCTCGGTGTCCAACCGTTCACCCAGCCCGCACCCTTTGCACATATAAGCCGCTACTTTCATTTGATTAGCCACATTATTTTGAGACCACGCCCCGCAGGATGCTTTTAAATAAATCACTCCAGGTCAGCCAGCCCATGTTGTCAGCGATGGGTTGCAACGGCTGCGCGGTTATGCCGTCAAGCGCCGCGCGCAACACCGTCAGATCATCGCCGTTTTTGTATTGTTCAAACCAGTACGCGCTCTTCCACTTGTCCTTGAAGGCGGCTGCCGTTTTTTCGGGGTCGCCGGCGTTGCGCATCATTTTCATTTTGTCCGGCGGCGCGATGTCAAGAAAAATAAAAAAGAACTCGCGGTCATCACCAAGCGGCAGGTCCACGCCAACGCGCAGTTTGCGCGCAATCTGATCGCGCTTTTGCGGCGTCGCCACACTCATGGAACTGTATAGTTTCGCCTCAAAAAATATTAGTTTGCCCGGCAATTCAATGCTAGCATCCAGCTCGGTGGATTCGCCCGTGGAAGAACCAATGTATTCCTTGCCGATATGAATTTGAAGGTCGCCCTCACCCAATCCGTCATGAAAAACCGGCTTTTCCTTGCCGTTATACGCATCCTCAAACACTTCCCGCAAAACCCTAAGTTGTTTTGCGATTAGCAAACTCGCCAATACCTCAAAGCACGACCAGGTCAAAGCATCTTCGCTATTGGAATTGCTCTTGTGCCGCTGCTTATGCCGCTTGCCCTCATGCGTCTGATTGAGAAAATACTCCAACACCTGCTCACGCCCGGGCGGGATGGCGTAGTTGCGTTTGTAGTCTGTATATTTCATTGGTGTTTTTTATAGATTTGGCCGTTGTAGTCTTTGTCGCCCTCGTTGTGCTTGAATACTGCAAGCGTGTCTTTCAAGTCGTGGTTCCCGCAAAATTTTTCGACCGTGGCCCAGGTGAGATAGCCGTAATGCGACGCGTCCCATCCGGAAACTTTCGGCAGAGTGGTCGGCAAGTCGTCTTCAAAAAACTTCTCGGCATTTTTATTGGAATCAGGAATCAACATCAAATAAAACACGGTTTCGCAGTATTCCTGCACCATTTTAATGACCTTATGGACAATAGGGCTTTTGCCGACCTTTCTTTTTGTGTTTCCGCTCTTTTGTCTCTCTTCTGTAAAAGACCAGGGCGGGAATTCTATGCTTGCTTCGAGTTCGCTGAAACTGTGTTGGACAATCTGTTGCTTATAATAAAGCTGAGTAAAAAGGTTCGAGGAAAAACCGGCTGGCATTTTGGGCAACTCCACGCCATTCGCAAAAACGGAAAATTCTTTGTGCAAAAACCAGCCTTTTTCTGCCCATGTTTTTACTTTGGCCTCAATAAATATCGCGCACTTTTCCTCCTTTGAGGAAATAAGGGCAATCGCATCCGGTTCGCCAAACTCAGAAAAGGAATGCTCATTCAGGAAGGTTATTTTTCCAGAGGGCGGCTTGTCTTCACAGCGTGGAAATTTTGCTGTTTCAATCAGTTTTCCAAACAAAGCATCCGCGTCATCTGCGCAACGAATTTCATCGACCAGTGCATTCAAAATCCCACGCTCAGAATAGCCTGGTATTTTCATCTGATTTCTATCATTAATTTGAATTATTTACTCGTCACTGAGCGGGTGCTCGCCGATCCGGCCGCCACCCGATTGACCACTTGTATGGCGCGTAATGCCGCTGCGGTTGCGCTTTGTACTGAACGATTGACATCCAGGGGATTGGAGGCGCAGCCGGCCCCGAACACGCCATTCGCGGCGGCATTCACCGGGGCATTGTCGGTCCCGCTATTTGCAGAATCAAGTTCGATAAATCCACTGCTGTCCAACGCGATGCCATGCGCGGTATGGGTGATCGATGCGATATCGAGGCTGGGCTGCATACCCACCGCCAGCACCACTAAATCGTGGGCGTTTTCGTAGCGGTGATAGCCGTGGGTATCGACCCCTATCAGCACCGGTTTGCCGCTATCCGGATCTTTTATAACACTGGCAACCTTGGACTTGATGAATTTAACCTTCTTGTCTTGTCGGACTTGTCGCTCAAAATCCTCGAAGCGATCGATGGTTCGAATATCGATATAATAAATGGTCGCCTTGGCATCTTCGTCGTCACCGTATTTTTCGCCGAGGTAGGTGCTTTGTTTCAGCGACGCCATACAGCAAATCCGCGAACAATGAGACAGGTGGTTGCGATCGCGGGAACCGGCACATTGAATAAAGGCGATGTCTTTGGCTTCCTCGCCCGTTGAGGGGCGCACTAACTTGCCCGCGGTCGGCCCGAAAGGATCCATCATGCGCTCGAACTCGACGCTGGTAATGACATCTTCATAGCGCTCGTAGCCATACGGCTCAATGCGCGCCGCATCGTAGGGCCGCCAACCGGTGGCGAATACCACCGCGCCGCAGGTGATTTCCATGCGCTGCTCCTGCATCTCCAAATCAATCGCGTCCACCGGGCAAGCGGCCTTGGCTTTTTCGCCTTGCTCGGTGCCGACGATGGACGGATCGATGACATAGCGCTGCGGATACGCCATGTTGTTGGGCAAATAGGCCGCGCTGATTTTGCTCATGCCATAGTTATACGGATCATCTATTTGCGCGCTCACGGCGCGCGCGCAGGCGCCGCAGGCGGTGCAATTTTCCTTGACATATCGCGGATGAATTTTGATGGTCGCGGTATAGTTGCCGGCTTCGCCGCTGAGATTTTCAATCTCGGCCATGGTCAAAACACGCAGGCGCTGGTTCGCCTTGATGCGCCGCAGGTTGATTTCCTGACCGCAACTGGGGCGGCACAGTTTGGGAAAGTATTTATACAATTGCGAAACCCGTCCGCCAAGCGCCGGATTTTTCTCGATCAGAATCACGTCCTTGCCGCATTCCGCCGCCTCCAACGCCGTGGTCATGCCGCTGATGCCGCCGCCGATGACGAGGATGGTTTCATTGGTCGCAACAATATTACTCATAAATTATTTATCGGGTATGCTCTAAAAAATGGCCAGAAATTCATTGTGCAACTATACTTATTTATTGCAGTATAGGATAGTTCAACCGTTCTATTGCCTAACCAGTATTTCAAACGTGCGGATAGAGATAGTGAATCAGGCGCATTTGGGCGACCGGGAATTGACCAGAGGTCTCGCTCTCGGTTCCATATGTATTTGAAACTGATAAACTCGGCTTTTAATATTTGCTCCGGTTAATATTTTCCCATGTCTATTCACTAAATATACCATGACCGCACCAACCCGTCTCAAGGCAAATCCCAAGACAAATCCCAGGGCCACGCTCAAAGAATACGAAATTCCTGACGAACCCTTTTACGCGCCGCAGAATAACGAGATTGAGTTGTTCGAGGCGGCGTATCGCAACGCCATTCCGGTGCTGTTGAAGGGCCCGACTGGCTGCGGCAAAACCCGATTTATGGAGCATATTGCCTGGCGGCTGAAACGACCGCTGGTCACGGTGTCGTGTCATGACGACCTCACGGCGGCGGATTTGGTCGGGCGGTATTTAATCATCGGCGGCGAGACGAGATGGGCTGATGGGCCGCTGAGCCGGGCGGTGCGCGGCGGCGGGATTTGCTACCTGGATGAAATCGTCGAAGCGCGCAAGGACACCACCGTGGTGATTCATCCGCTGGCCGACGATCGGCGCGCGCTGCCGATCGAGAAGACCGGGGAGTTGTTGGTCGCGCCGGCCGAATTCTGCCTCGCCATTTCCTACAACCCCGGCTACCAAAGCGTGCTCAAAGACCTGAAGCAAAGCACGCGGCAGCGGTTTGTGTCCATCGAGTTCAACTATCCGAAACCTGAGCTTGAGGCGGATATTGTGGTTAAGGAATCCGGGCTGGATGGCGAAATGGCGGCGCGCTTGGTCAAATACGCCGGCATGACCCGAAACTTGAAAGGCAGCGGTTTGGAGGAAGGCGCCAGCACCCGGCTGCTGGTTCATGCGGCGAAACTCATGGTCAGCGGCATTGATCCGCGCGTTGCCTGCCGCGGCGCGATTTCCGAGACTTTGACCGATGATCCGGATATGCTCAAAGCCGTGAACGAACTCAGCGCGTCACTGTTTTGAAATTTTAATCAACGCAAAAACTAACGAAAAATGCAATGACTATCGATGACCAGAAAAAAATAGCGGCGGAAGCGGCGCTGGAATATGTCCAAAATGGCGATGTCATCGGCGTGGGAACAGGCTCCACGGCGAATTATTTCATCGCCGCATTGGCCACCGTTAAAGGCAAGATCGACGGCGCGGTGGCAAGTTCCGAAGCGAGCGCGGAAAGATTGCGCGGGCATGGCATCGCGGTGATGGCGCTGAGCCAAACGGGTGACCTGCCGCTGTATGTGGATGGCGCCGACGAAGCGACCCGGCATTTGCATTTAATCAAGGGCGCCGGCGGCGCATTGACGCGGGAAAAAATTGTTGCCCAAGCTTCCGAGAAATTCGTCTGCATCGCCGACCACAGCAAACTGGTCGATCGCCTGGGCGAGTTTCCGCTGCCGCTGGAAGTGATCCCCATGGCGCAAAGCATGGTTGCCCGGCGGATGGTCAAACTCGGCGGACAACCGCAACTGCGCGCCGGTTTCACCACCGACAACGGCAATATCATCATCGATGTGCGCAATCTGGACATCGAAAATCCGGTGGAACTGGAACGTAGAATAAATCAAATTCCCGGCGTGGTCACCGTGGGCTTGTTCGCTATCCGTGGCGCCGATGTGTTGTTGCTTGGCAGAGAGTCGGAGGTGGAGGTGCTCAAATGAGCACAGTCATTTGGTTATTTTGCTGAATTTCGCTGATATGTGAAAAAACTTGACAAAAATACTATAAATGCTACTATTACTCCTACTTTTTTAACTATTTTAGAAAATGTCATGCAAATTCAAATAGATTTTGAGGTTTTTCAAAAACTTACAGCTCTTCGCGCATCGGAATCAGTAACCTACAACGATGTGATTCGGGGTGTGCTTAAACTAAACGGTTCGACCCCAAAGCCTGAATCTCACCCCGAGTCCACAGAATCTGGCGGACGTTCTTGGGTATGCAAGGGCGTAATTTTTTCCCACGGCACAGAATTCAGAGCGATATACAAAGGGCAGCAACATAACGGCCGAGTTGAAAATGGTGCTTTAGTGGTATACGGCGAACGATTTACCGCCCCTTCGGCCGCAGCAATATCAATCACTGGAAACTCTGTAAATGGCTGGAGGTTTTGGGAGTGTTTAATGCCTGACACCAACCACTGGGTACTTATTGACAGCTTGAAGAAAAAACACACATACTGATTGATTTGACGCGAATAATCCAACCAAACCAGCGGGCGGTTATTGGCCGCTGGCGACCGCGCGCGCCGGATCGCGAATCCATTCACTCCACGATCCGACGTACAGCCGGGTTGGCGCAATCCCGGCGATTTCCATTGCCAGGATGTTGTGGCAAGCGGTAACCCCTGAACCGCACATGTGGACGATGTGCGCGCCCTCACCTTCATTTTCAGTCAATATAGACTCGAAGCGGCGCTTGAGCGCATCCGCACCAAGAAAAAATCCATGTTCATCCAGATTGTGCTCAAAGGGCAGGTTCACGGCCCCGGGAATATGCCCGGCGATGACGTCGATAGGCTCGTGTTCGCCCGCGAATCGCGGCTCGGCTCTGGCGTCATAAAGATTAACCCGCTGAGATTTTAGCCATTCGTTAAGTTCGTCCACCTCAATGAAACTATTTTCGAAACTATTTTCATTGCGCTTGACCGCCAATTCTTGTTCCGCAGGCGCTGCGTTTTGCCGCTCGGTTTTAATCGACGTTTCCACTTGGTCGGATATTGGCCGGCCTGAGTTCCGCCAAGCCGCATACCCGCCATCCAGCAACGCAACCCGGGTATGGCCAATCCATTTCATCATCCACCACAGTCGCGCGGCGATAGCGCCTGCGGCGTCATCATAAACCACAACCTGAGTGTGACTGTTAATGCCCCAGGCGCGCGCTCGTTGGACGAAATTCCCGACTTCTGGAAGCGGATGCCGCCCGCTGCGCGGCGTGATGTCCCCGGCCAAGTCATGGTCAAGGTGAACATAAATCGCCGCGGGAATATGGCCGGTTTCATATTTGCCGCGGCCAAGCTCAGTATCGGCCAGGGAAAATCGACAATCGAATACAATAAGCGGATGATGAACATCATTCGACTTCATCAATGACGCTAGTTGGTCAACCGCTATGAGCGTGGTGTAGTGCTGCAATTTTATCTCTCCGATTTCAATGATTGCGTAATTTCGCCGAGCGCGACAGCGTCTTAAAATTACCGAACTTTAAGCCTTTTTCCATTTCAAACAGTTATGCCAAACAGTTATGATACCCGCTGAAATTTGCAAATTCCTAATTGTGTTCACTCTACTGCAGAAACAGCAAAATATGAAGTCGCCGACATTGAAAACTTTTTTATATTGCGGACTATTATTGTTGGCGATGATGACGGCAAACGCTTTGACTTTTGCACAATCAAACGACTTGCCGGCAAACGACTTGCCGGAACTTGGCGACAGCGCCACTCAATACCTGAACCCGGCTCAGGAAAAACAAATCGGCCAGGCGTTCTTGCGCCAGCTTATCCGCAACCCGTCCTATGTCGAAGATTACCCGTTGCAGGATTATTTGCAATCAGTCGGCGATCGGGTCGGCGCCAGCGCGAATTTGCGCGGCGGCACGCTGTCGTTCAACTTGCTTAAGAACAATGCCTTAAACGCGTTCGCGGTGCCCGGCGGCTATATTACATTCAACACCGGCTTGATCATGACCACCAAAACGGAAAGCCAGTTAGCATCGGTGGTCGGTCACGAGATCGCCCACTTGAGTCAACGGCATTTGCCGCGACTGCTGGCCAAGGCGCATGAAAATAAATTTCCCCTGATCGCCGCGGTCATCGGATCAATCCTGGTCGGCGGACAAACCGGGCTGGCTGGCCTGACCGCGGCCAATGCGGCCGCGGCCTCCAGCCAGCTGAGCTACACCCGCGGATTTGAGCGCGAAGCGGACGCCATCGGCATTCGGTTGCTGGCGCGCGCGCGCTACGACCCCAATGCAATGGCCGAGTTTTTCAGCGAGTTGGAGCGCCACGCCCGCCACGACAGCGCGCAAACGCCGGCCTTTCTGCGCACCCACCCGCTCTCTTTCACCCGCATAGCCGAGTCCGAAGCGCGCGCCAGAAAATATCCTCCCCAAGATTATGCGAGCAGCTTCGAGTTTTACCTTGCCAAAGCCAGGATTCGGGCGCTATACACCGAGCGCAGAGACGACCCGATGGCGTTCTTTCAAGAGCAAATGGAATCCGAGCAAACCGAAATCAAGGGCGCCGCCATGGGTCGCTCCTGCGCATCCTGCGCCCGCGACATACATACCATCCATGGCAATAATGGTGGCGGTAGGGCGACGCAGGATGCCAAAGCCGACGCCGCCATTTACGGCGCCGCGCTTGCGCTAACCCAGTCGCGCAAGTTGGCGCAAGCGCGAACGCTGCTCACGCCTTTGAGCGAGCGATATCCCGCTCATCCGTGGATTCAAGCGGCCCTGGCTGAAATTGATTTAGCGGACAACAAAGTTGAGCAAGCCATTGTCCGTTACCGGACGCTGATCAGCAACAACCCGAACAAGGTTTACTTGACTTACTACCTTGCGGATGCGTTCCTGCTCAACCGACAACCGCACCTGGCTAAAAAAACCGTGCGCTACCAAATTCGCCGCCACCCCGATTTGTATCGGTTATACCGATTCTTGTCCCGCGCCAATGCGCAACAGGGCAGCCTGGCCGAAGCCCATCAAGCCGATGCGGATTATCATGCCGTTTTGGGCAATTATGCGGCCGCCATCGCATCGCTGAAACTGGCGTTGCGGGAATCCGAGCCGGAAGGATATTTAGCGCAGAGCATTGCCGCGCGACTCAGCGATTTGCAGGAAAAACTGGCGTTGCAGAAAAAGATCGGCAAGGGCTAGTTCTAATTCGATCATGCCGGTTCTACCGATTTCATTCCATGCCATTGAAGAACCCTTGCAACAACAATTACAAGCCGCTTGCCGACGGCGGCATCACTCGAATCGATCGGTCTGCTGACATGTCGGGCCGGTCGGACAACTCGGCAAACCCATAAATGATTTCAAACGTAATATTGATATGACTTCCTTTGGTGGCGACCTCGGCCAGCGCGCGCTTGAATTTCTCAAATCGGTGTTTTCCCGTCAGGGTCTTGCGCCGTTGCGAATGAATGTTGGCGAAGCCTTCTTGTTTTAAGTCTGCGAACAAGATGTCAATACTGGGATAATCCACATAAATCCAATCGGCATCAACGATGGGCTTGACAAATCCGGCCTGCAACAGCGCATCCCCTAAATGATGCATATCGACAAACGGGTGCACATGGAATAAATCATCCGCTTGCGCCCAGCCATATTGAAGCTCGCCAAGGGTGTCGGGGCCAAATGCGGAAAAATACAGCGACCCGCCGGGACGCAACAGCCGCCTCGCTTGCGCGATCAACGGGTCGAATTGCAGCCATGATGATTGCAGATTAATGGCCACGCAATCAAATGATTGATCGGCGAAATCAACGTCGGCGAATGCAACATCAGTGCTGGCGTCTAATAATGAACAACGCCGCGCCGCCGCGTGATTCTGCAGCAAATCGCCGCCTAAAAAATCAATGACCAAACTATCCGTGGACTCGGCGGCGGCAAGGTCGATACGCCGCTCAAGCTCCCTGCGAATGGGCGACAATAAATAATTCATCGCGCTGGCTTGGTCAAAATTTCTTGCGCGAATCCTTGCGATTTTTTGTAGATCAAGTTCCAATAGCGCACCGCCGATGATGGAAAATCAACATAAATTAAGGAGGCTAACGATGCAGACGATAAGGTCGGTTTTCAACAGGTCGATTTTAAGCGGGTCGATTTTAAGCGGGCCACTGGATTATTTGCTGCCTGAGAAATGCGCGCTTTGTCGGTGCATAAGCGATTTGGGATTCTGCATCAACTGCCAGCAACTGCTGCCATGGACAGAATGCGCCTGTGAGATTTGCAGTGTTCATTTAAGCGAACCCGGAGTTTGCGGTCATTGTCAGGATCGCCGGCCAGTATATCAGGATTCGATGATTCCTTTTCGCTATCAATCCCCTATTTCCGACCAAATCCAGGCGTTGAAATACTCAGGCCAGCTGTCGCACGCAGTGGCGATGGGCAAAATGTTGTCGCTGTGGGCGATGAAAAATCCGGCTCAATGGCCCGACACTATCGTGCCGATGCCGCTTCATCGAAACAGAATTATCCAGCGCGGCTTCAATCAAGCCACCGAAATTGCCCGGGTGTTGAACAAGCAACTCGGTATTCCCATCGATCAAACGTTGCTCAAAAGAGTAAAAAATACCGTGACACAGACCGGGCTGCATGAAAAAATGCGACGACAAAATGTGCGGAAAGCCTTTGTGGGGAAAGCATGTGCGGGAAAAAATCCAACCTCTCATCGCCATGTCGCGTTGCTGGACGATGTGGTGACCAGCGGCAATACCGTGAACGCCGCCGCCAAAGCATTGATTGGCGCTGGGGTCGAACGCGTCAGCGTGTGGGCCATCGCCAAAACATGACTGCGACCGCCATAATATCCGACATGAATATCCAGCATGATATCCACTTTGTTCATCGCGGACGGCAGTTCAACGCCGGAGGGGCGAAGCCGCCAACCTATCGGCGCCAATTTCCCACTTATCGCCCCACTTATCGCCCCACTTATCGCCCCACTTATCGCCCCGCTTATCACATGGATCGCGCGGGCAGTTGTTTTTTCCCGGCAGACGGGTATAATGCTTGCTCCGATTGGCGCGGGCGGAGGGTTGCGGATCGGCCAGCCACCTTCCCGATGATTACACTTCAACACTAAAACGATGAGGAATAAAATGAAAATAGACAAGAGCACTAAAAAGACGACCTTAGGCCTGGCATTATTGCTGAGCGCCAATGTTGCCATGGCGGACTGCGGCGATGTTCAGATCGCCGAGTGGAACTGGGCTTCGGGCGAGTTGATGGCGAATGTGGACAAGATCATTCTGGAAGCCGGTTATGGCTGCAATGTGGAACTGATTCCCGGCGCCACCACCACCACGTTTGCGTCCATGAACGAAAAGGGCCAGCCGGATATCGCCGGCGAACTCTGGATTAACGCCGTGCGCGAACCGCTGGGCAAGGCGTTTGAAGCGGGTTCGCTGCATTCCGCCAACAGCGCCCCGATCACCGGGCTGGGCGAAGGCTGGTGGATTCCGCCGCACACCGCCAAAAAATATCCCGAACTGAAAACCGTACTGGATGTGCTGAAGCGCCCGGACTTGTTCCCGGACGCCGAAGACAAGTCCAAAGGCGCCTTCGTCGGCTGTCCGGCGGGCTGGGGTTGTCAGTTAGCCAACGCCAACTTGTTCCGCGCCTTTGAGATGGAAAAGAAAGGCTGGAAACTGGTTGACCCGGGTTCGGCCGCCGGTCTTGACGGCTCCATGACCAAAGCGGTCGAGCGCGGCCAAAACTGGTTCGGCTACTACTGGTCGCCGACCGCGATGATTGGCAAACACAAGATGGTCAAACTCGACTTCGGCATTCCGTTTGCCGGCTCGGAAAACTGGGATGGCTGCATCGTCAAGCCAGAGCAGGAATGCGCCGACCCCAAGCCATCTTCGTGGACCAACTCGGAGGTGTATACGGTGGTTACGGATAAATTCAAGAACCAGGCCGGCGCCGAAGTCATGGGCTATCTGGGCAAGCGAGTTTTCCCCGGCGAGGTGATGAACGGCATGCTGGTCTACATGGCTGACAACCAAGCCGAAGGCGCCGATGCCGCCGCCGAATTCCTGCTCCAGCACGGCGATTTGTGGGAGACATGGGTGGATGCCGCGGTCGCAAGCAAGGTGAAAGCATCGCTTTGATCAACCTAATGACGGCATAAAAAACATGCAAAACCTGTGCCTGCCTGTGCTGAACAGGCGGGCATTTTTTTCATCTTTTTTTCATCTTTTCTTTCGGGCATTTTTACATCAAGGCGGGGGCGCTTATGAGTTTTCTTTCACAATTTCCGGCGATGGAACGCCAGGATCTTCGCGATCTGAAAAAAGCCATTGACACCGGGTTCCGCGAGTTTTCACGGGAATACGGCGAGGCCATCGAGAATTTTTTCGAGCCGCTGTTGTGGTTCCTGGTGCGGCTGGAAAAACTGCTGATCGCCGCGCCCTGGCCGCTAATCATCATCATCGTGGCGGCGTTAGCCTGGACCGGTTCACGCAGCGTGAAAATCGTGGTCGGCAGCGTGCTGTCCTTCCTCGCCATCGGCTATTTCGGCATGTGGAAAGACACCATGTCCACGCTGGCGATCATCTCGGTGTCCACCATCGT